>NZ_JBHTDB010000006.1:0-163345 GCF_042666455.1 Chelatococcus sp. GCM10030263
ACACAAGCCGAAACCCGCATCAAACCCAAACCCGAAACCAGAAGAAACCCGCAAGGACACCGCCGCCTACGCTTCTCTTCCTCTCAGATATAATTGTCAAAGAGCAGTCCGGCCGAAGCCGGCACCTTCTAACTAAGCCGACGAGAAGCTGTCCCGACTTTGAATGTCGGGCATCGCGCCCCGTCTCTCTTGGGAAGAAGTCCGTCGCTGAAACCGTCGTCGGCCAGCGCCAGTGATGGGGTATATAAGGACCTCTTCCGAGGCTGTCAACACGCCCGTGACGCTTTCATGACGAAAACCACCGAGAGATGCCAGCCTCAGTTCAACCCGTTGCAAAGCCTCATGATTCCAGACGTGCTCCCTGTGCAAAGCGACGATCGCCCCGGAATGCCCACCCATTTTCCCTCTGGCCCGCCCGTCGGCCGCGGACGCCTCACTCAGGCCACAGTCACCCCGTTCCTAGGATAGCGACTGGCATATCGAGCGACCCCTCCGGCAGACGATGCAGATTCAGGAGATCGCCGGCTCGCAGCCGCGCGGATCACATAGTTCCAAGCTCCTCGTGAAGCTCCGGCCGATCAAACGGATTTTGCTCCACGGACGAAGCGCGTTGCCTGCGCGCTGGCGATTGCTATACGTGAACCTAGTCTGCATGCTCGGAACCCGCCGGAGGGAGCACCACTCGCCTTGACGTTTCACCGTCACCCCATAGGTGATTTCACCGACTCGACCCGCGAGCGGAGCGAGCGCGGCTATCAGGTCGTCGATCTCGGGGAAGAGCCGCCCCTGGAGCCGGCCGGGCTTTCGGCGCGCCAGGACCGCCCGGCGATGAACCTGCGTTGGCTGGTGGGCAGCGTGCTCACCGGGGTGAGCGGCACGGCGCTTCTGGGTGCGGCGATCTTCGTCTCGCTGCAGGGTGAGACGAGCTTTGCGGCCCTGCCGGAGACGGTCGGCCCGACCGCCTTCCACCAGACCAGCAGCGACGGCAACGGCGATGTGCGTCGCGGCGACAAGCTCGTCCGCACGCAGGATTTCATCGCCGCCAAGCAGAGCTTCAAGGCGCCGATGACAATTCGCGTCGGCAACCGCGAGGTTATCAAGGTCCGCTCCTTCGTGCGGCTCGCGACGAATCTGTCCATGACGAGCGGCACCTACGCGACCGATATTCCACCCTTTAACCCCATGCAGCTCCTCGCCGACGATCAGGGCGACGAACCAACGGCCGAACCGGCGCCGGAAACCGCCGATGCGGACGTCTCCCTGGTCAAGAGCGATCTGGCCGGCGTGACGGTGCCGGACAGCGCCCCGCATCTGTCCGACGAGGAAGCCATCGCCCAGGCGGAAGAGGATGTGCGCCTCACCGCGGAGAGCGGCTCACGCCCCGCCCTGCCGCTTCCGCCGCAGCTGATGCTGACGCGTACGCTCGGCCAGCCTGCCGAAACAACGGCGCTCGCCTATGCGAGCCCCGGCGACGCGCCCTTTACCGGGCTCGACGTCCGCGTCATCCCGGAGAATGTGACGGTCGCGCCGAAAGGCGAGAACGCACCGGCCAAGGGGTCGTCGACCGAAGAAAGCCTTATCGTCCTGAAGAACGGCGAGACGCTCGAGGACGTGCTGAAGGCCAACGGCGCGACACCCGAAAGGATCGAGGCGATCATCGCCGCGTTGGGCGGCGCCGAACGGATACGGGCGCTCGGCGAAGGCCAGCAGGTCAAGCTGCTCATTGCGCCGCTCGACCCAGGTGACGACAAGGCGACCATCGTCAGGGTCACCCTGCTCGACCAGCGCGCCGTCGAGGCGATCGCCGCCGTCAATGATCAGGGCATCTTCGTGCCGGTCGCAGTCGCCCAGGACAGCAGCCCCGACGCGAAGACGGCAGCGGTGGACGAGGAGGCAGAAGAGGACGACGGCAGCGGCACGCGCCTCTATGACAGCCTCTATGAAACGGCGCTCAAGAACAGTATCCCCGCCCCGGTCGTCGCCGAACTCGTGCGCGTCTTCGCCTCGGACGTCGATTTCCAGCACCGCGTCGATCCGAGTGATTCGGTCGAGATCTTCTACGCGGACGGCGACGATGACGACGGCCAGCGGCCCGAGGTGCTCTACGCGTCGCTGAGCGTAGGCGGCGAGACGAAGCAGATCTTTCGCTTCCAATCGCCGGACGACAACTCCGTCGAATATTTCGACCAGGAGGGTCGTTCTCTGAAGAAGTTCCTTCTGCGCAAGCCTATCTCCGCCGGCATCATGCGCTCTGGCTTCGGCATGCGCTATCACCCCATCCTGCATTATTCCAAGATGCACACCGGCGTGGATTGGGCTGCCAAGATCGGCACTCCGATCGTCGCCGCCGGCGACGGCGTGGTCATCAAGGCAGGCTGGGCGTCAGGCTATGGCCGGCGCATCGAGATCCAGCACGCCAACGGCTATGTCACCACCTATAATCACCAGTCGGCCTTCGCGCGCGGCATCAAGCCGGGCGTCCAAGTCCATCAAGGCCAGGTGATCGGCTATCTCGGGGCAACCGGGCTCGCGACCGGGCCCCACCTGCACTACGAGGTGATGGTCAACAGCCATTTCGTCAATCCGCTGAAGATCAAGCTACCGCGCAGCCATGAACTCGACGGCGACCTGCTCGTCGAATTCCGGCGCCAGCGCGACCAGACGCGCGAACTCCTCGCCAAGGCCACGCCCACCAGCAACGTGGTGGCCGAAACGCGCTGAGCCAGGGCTCTTCGGCCGTCGTTTTGCGTTAACTAACCGGGCGGCGCAAAGCCGAGCGCACGGCGCAGCGCGTCTGCCGTGACGCCTCTTGCCCTCAGATCACGCAAGGGCTCGGATCGCCGGCTCTTCGCAAGCTTCTTTCCCACGGGATCGCTAACGAGCGCGTGGTGATGGTAGCGCGGCGCGGGCAAGTCGAGCAGCACCTGGAGCAGTCGGTGGAGATCGGTCGCTGATTCGAGATCGCCGCCGCGCACCACATGGGTCACGCCCTGGCGGGCATCGTCGACAACGACGGCGAGATGATAGCTCGTACCGATGTCCTTGCGCGCCAGCACGACGTCGCCCCAGCGAGCCGGGTCGGCGACGACATCCTCCTCATGGCCCGCGGGGTCGAAGCGGCGCCAGGTGAGCACAGCCCCCGCCATCGCCAGGGCGCGCGCCATGTCGAGGCGCCAGGCGACAGGCTCGCCGGCCGCTATCCGCGCCTCCGCCTCCGCCGGATCGAGCGCCGGCACCAGCCCGGGATGACGCGGCGCGCCGTCCGGGTCACGCGGCCAGGACCGGCCGGTCGCCGCCTCGCGGGCGGCAACCGCCGCCGCGATATCCTGCCGGCTGGCAGCGCAAGGGTAAAGCAGCCTCATCTCCTTCAGGCGCGCCAGTGTGGCCGCATAGACGGCCCCCTCCGCCGACTGCAGCAACACAGGCGTCTCCCACCTCAGCCCGAGCCAGGCGAGGTCCTCGTAGATCGCCTCTTCGAAATGCGGGCGGCAGCGGGTGGCGTCGATATCCTCGATGCGCAGCAGAAAGCGCCCGCCCCAGCCCGCAGCGAGCTCCGCATTGAGGAGAGCGGAATAGGCATGGCCGCGGTGCAGATAGCCGTTCGGACTGGGCGCGAAACGGAAAATCGGCTGCATCCGGCCGGCGGATGGGCCATGGTTCATCCATCGCTCCCCTTATAAGTCATCCCATCTATAAGTCCCCAATGACCATCATCGATTCCGAAGACGTTCTCACTGCGCATCTCGACGCCCTGATCGTCCAAGATCCGCTGATTGGCCGGCTCGTCACGGCCGGCGCCAAGCCGCCGCTGCGCCGCCGGACGGCGGGCTTTGCGGATCTGGTCGCCATCATCATCGCACAACAGCTCTCGACGGCGAGCGCCGACGCGATCGGGAAGCGCCTGACCGCCCGCTTCCCCGATCTCGCGCCGGCCGATATCGCAGCGGCGGACGAGGCGGAGCTGCGCGCGGCCGGGCTCTCCGCAGGCAAGATCAAGACGCTGAAGGCGCTCGCTGCTGCAATAACCGCGGGCGACCTGGTTCTGGAGGACCTCCATCGCCTCTCCGCTGAAGAGGCTGAGCGGGCGCTCGTGGCCGTGCACGGCATCGGCCGCTGGACGGCGGAAGTCTATCTGCTGTTCTGCACGGGACATCCGGACATCCTGCCGGCGGGTGATCTTGCTCTGCAAGAGGCGGCACGACTGGCGCTGGGCGCCGAGTGGCCGCACGACCGGCGTCCGACGGACAAGGAATTGCGCGCGATCGGCGAGCGTTGGCGCCCCTGGCGCGGCACGGCGGCGCGCGTGCTCTGGGCCTATTACCGCCTGGCCAAGGGACGCGAGGGCATCGTCCCGGCGACCCCGGTCGCGACCAGTGATGCCGCGGCAGGCCGAACCGGCGCGAAGGGCCGGCGACGTGGGGCTGCCAATCCCAAACCGGCATGATAAAGCAGGACGCTCGTCGGAGCGCTTCGCCAGGAGCCTTCCGAGCCCCTCATGCGCCCGATCAGCCTGGACATCATGGCTCAAGACCTGAATGGACCGAGATTGCCTGCCAAGAGCGGCACGGCCAAGCAGCTCGTCGTTTTCCTGCATGGCTATGGTGCCGACGGCAGTGATCTTATCGAAATCGGCCGACAGTGGCAGCCTTGGCTCCCGGATGCCGCCTTCGTGTCGCCGCATGCGCCGGAGCCTTGCGCCGGCGCGCCTATGGGGCGGCAGTGGTTTCCACTGACCTTCCGCGACCCGAACGAGCGCTGGCGGGGCGTATGCCATGCCGGCCCGACGCTCGACGCTTTCCTGGATGCCGAGCTCGCCCGCCATCAGCTCAGCCCGGACAAGCTCGCACTGGTCGGCTTCAGCCAGGGCACGATGATGGCGCTGCACGTCGGCCTGAGGCGGCAGATCGCGCCGGCCGCCGTCCTGGGTTATTCCGGGCTTTTCGTCGAGCCTGAAGCGTCGGTGCCGGATCCGGCCGCCGATGGACCCTTCGCCCGCCCGCCGGTGCTTCTGGTGCATGGCGACGCGGACGAGGTCATCCCCGCCGCCGCCTTGTTTCTCTCAGCAAATGCCCTCGCCAAGCGCGACGTGGCCTGCGAATGGCATCTCTCCACCGGGATCGGCCACGGCATCGACGGCGAAGGCCTGCGTCACGGAGGCCTGTTCCTGACGCGGGCCTTCGGGCTGCGCTATCCCGCCTAGGCGCGAATCGGGCGAGGCGCCCGCCGGCTCGCTCAGCCGGCGAGAACCTCCATTTTGGCCTTCGCCAACAATTCCTCCATCATCTGGCGGATCGCGTCGTCGGACTCGGACACGTTCGCCTCGTCGAAGTCCTTGCGGATCTTCCGGAACACGTCTTCGTCACCGGACTCCTCGAAATCAGCCATGATGACGCTTCTGGCATAAGCCTCGGCATCAGCGCCGGACTTGCCGAGCTTCTCCGCGGCCCATAGGCCGAGCAGCTTGTTGCGCCGCGCCATTGCTTTGAAACGCAGCTCCTCGTCATGCGCGAATTTCTTTTCCGCGGCGTCCCTGCGCTCGTCCATACTGGCCATGGTTACCCGCTCCTCCTCCATTGATCGGCTCAAGCCGCATATAGCCGCAGGAGCCGTCCAGCACCAGAGGGCGAGCGCGGGGAAAGCCTCGGCCCTACGCCGGGGGTGCGCCGGATCGCCACCCCCGCTTGATCGGCTTGCCTCAGAGGCCATATCGCAGCGCAGCAGCTGCCACGGCCTTTCGCCATCATTGTGCAATTGCGGCCAATCAGCTAGGTTGCGCGGTGCGGGCGAGGGCAATGTCCGTTCAGAGCCAAGGCCTCGAAGGCTCCCCGCCCCTATCGAGCCGCGGACTATTTCTTAGGAGCCACGGCAGTCCATGGACTTCCTCAAAACACGGTATACGCCGATGAATCGCCGCCGTCGTATCTACGAGGGCAAGGCGAAGGTCCTCTATGAGGGACCCGAGCCTGGCACTTTGATACAGCACTTCAAGGATGATGCGACCGCCTTCAACGCCAAGAAACACGAGGTGATCGACGGCAAGGGAGTGCTCAACAACCGCATTTCCGAATATGTCTTCCAGAACCTCAACGACATCGGCGTGCCGACGCATTTCATCCGCCGGCTCAATATGCGCGAGCAGCTGATCCGCGAGGTGGAGATCATTCCGCTCGAGGTGGTGGTGCGCAACGTCGCTGCGGGGTCGCTGTCGCAGCGTCTCGGCATCGAGGAGGGCACGCAGCTGCCTCGCTCGATTATCGAGTTCTATTATAAGAACGACGCGCTGAACGACCCGATGGTCTCGGAGGAGCACATCACCGCCTTCGGCTGGGCGACTCCCCAGGAAATCGACGACATCATGGCGCTTGCCATCCGCGTCAACGACTTCCTCTCCGGCCTCTTCCTCGGCGTCGGCATCCGCCTCGTCGACTTCAAGATGGAAACCGGCCGGCTCTGGGAAGGCGACATGATGCGTATCGTCGTCGCCGACGAGATTTCTCCCGATTCCTGCCGGCTGTGGGACATCAAGTCCGCCGACAAGCTCGACAAGGACCGGTTCCGGCGTGATCTCGGCGGCCTCATCGAGGCTTATTCCGAGGTGGCCCGCCGCCTCGGCATCCTCGGCGAGAACGAAAATCCCGGCCACGCGGCACCACGCCTCGTGCAGTGATCGCCTACGCCTTGCAGAAACGGCGACAACGGGGGCCCGACGGCCCCCGTTCCATTTGGCTCGGGCTCGGCAGGCCGAGCGCTCTCCTCTCCTTGGGGGCCGCCGTCGCGCTCGCCGCCTGCATGCCTTTCGCCGAAGGCTTTGTCGGCCTGCCCGAATCGGCGGGCTGGGAGGCGCTGCCCGTGCAGGACTGGCTGGTGGACGGGCTTGTGCCCGACAAGATGTCGATCTGCCAGCGCCCGGACTGCCCGCATGATGCGGTGGTTGCCCGCTTCACCGTCGACGGCGATGTCGACGGCGGGCTCGAGGCCCTGCGGCGCCGTCTGCTCGAGGGTTTTGGGACTGGGCAAAGCGGCGCCGACAGAGGCAAAAAGCCGGGCAGCACGATCGTCGTCCGCAAGCTGGCTGCCGGCCAGACCGGCGGCATGGAAGTGACCATGCGCTCCAAGGCCGATCCCGCCCGTTCGGTCGTCGCCGTCCTCGCCGAGCGCCCGTCCGGAGGCAAGACCGAGCTCGTCCTCTCCATCGCGCTCACCGAAGCCGTGGCCAAGGAGAACGCCTTTGCCGCATTGGGCACGAGCACGGCGGGAGCGGCGGCTCGCTGACAATGCCGCTCCCTCTTTCAAGGGGGTTTGATGCGCCAACGCTTGAGCCCGCGCGCGTTTTTCTCTATGCGATGGGCTTGGTCAGCCCCGCCCGGAGAGCCTTGATGAAAGCGCGTGTGATCGTCACCTTGAAATCGGGTGTGCTCGATCCCCAGGGCAAGGCTATCGAGGGTGCGCTCGCCTCGCTCGGCGTCGAGGGCGTCGCCAGCGTGCGCCAAGGCAAGGTCTTCGACGTGGAGCTCGCAACCTCCGACGCCGCGGGCGCCGAGGCCGCCCTCAAGCAGGCCTGCGAAAAGCTTTTGGCCAATACGGTGATCGAGAATTACCGCATCGAGGTGGGAGCCTGACCCGATGAAAGCCGCCGTCGTCGTCTTCCCCGGCTCGAATCGCGACCGTGACGTCGCGCGCGCCTTGACCGTGGCGGGAGCCGAGGTTGCCATGGCCTGGCATGCCGATGCCGCGCTGCCGGCCGGCACCGACCTCGTCGTGCTGCCCGGCGGCTTCAGCTATGGCGATTATCTGCGCTGCGGGGCAATCGCCGGCCGCGCGGTGATCATGGATGCCGTCAGGGCGCATGCCGCGCGCGACGGGCTCGTGCTCGGCATCTGCAACGGCTTTCAGATCCTGTGCGAATCCGGGCTGTTGCCGGGCATCCTCATGCGCAATTCGGACCTGCATTTCGTCTGCCGGCGGCAGTGCCTCAAGGTGGAGCGCACCGACACGGCCTTTACGCGCGCTTACAAGCCCGGCCAGGTCGTCGATGTCTGCATCGCCCATGGCGAAGGCAATTACGTCGCCGATCCCGAGACGATCGCCCGGCTCGAAGGTGAGGGCCTGGTGGCCTTTCGCTACTGCGACGCGGCGGGCGACATCGCGATGGCCAATCCAAACGGCTCCATCAACGCGATCGCCGGCATCTATTCGCCGGGCCGCAACGTGCTCGGCATGATGCCGCATCCCGAGAACCTGATCGATGACCTCGTCGGCGGCACCGATGGCTATGGGCTCTTCCACGGCCTGGCGCAGGCGGCCTGAGCCGTGAGCGCAGCGCAAGGCCGCATCCACGTCGGCATCGGTGGCTGGAATTTCGAGCCTTGGCGCGGCGTCTTCTATCCGCAGGGGCTCACCCAGGCCAAAGAGCTGCAGTACGCCAGCCGCCAGGTGACAGCGATCGAGATCAACGCCACCTATTACGGTTCGCAGAAACCGGCGAGCTTCCGCCGCTGGGCGGAGGAGACGCCGGACGGCTTCGTCTTTTCAGTCAAGGGCCCGCGCTTTGCCACCAACCGCAAGGTGCTGGCGGAGGCGGCTCCTTCCATCGAGCGGTTCATCGAGAGCGGTGTGACCGAACTCGGGGCCAAGCTCGGCCCCCTCCTCTGGCAGCTCGCCGGGACGAAACGCTTCGAGCCGTCGGATATGGAGGCCTTCCTCGACCTTCTGCCAGCCGAACACGCGGGCGTGCGCCTGCGCCACGTCATCGAGGCGCGCCACCCGAGCTTCCGCGACCCGGCTTTCTTGGCCCTTCTCAAGGCGCGCAACATGGCGGCCGTCGTCATCGACGATCCCGACTATCCCATGCTGCCCGACGTTACCGCCGATTTCGTTTATCTGCGGTTGGAGCGCTCGCAGGACAACGAGCCGACGGGCTATGCCGCAAACGACCTCGACGTCTGGGCGAAGCGCGCCCGCCTCTGGGCCGAGGGCGGCGAGCCGGCGGACCTCGACCGCGTCGAGCCCCTGCCGAAGGACAAGGCCGGGCCGCGCGACGTTTTCCTCTATTTCATCAGCGGCGCGAAGGTGAGAAACCCCGCCGCTGCCATGGCCATGATCGAGCGGCTAGGGTAAGAGGCTCACCATCACGGCCGTTGGCTGGAACATTTCGGTCATCCCGGACCCGAGCGCAGCGAGGTGTCCGGGATCCAGAACCGATGCCATATAGCGGAGGGCGCCGGCATCGTCGCGCCTCTCGCCTCGGCTCCATCGTTTCTGGATCCCGGGCTCAAGCCTGCGGCTTGCCCCGGGATGACCTCGTGACGGAAGGTCGGGGTGCCATTCCCCGGCCATGACAGGGAACAGGCTGAAGCAACCGATGCTCCGCAACGACATTGCCATCACGCCGCAGCTCGTGGCCGAGCATGGGCTGAAACCCGACGAATACGAGCGCTTCAAGGCGCTCATCGGCCGCGAGCCGACGCTGACGGAGCTCGGGATCGTCTCGGCCATGTGGAACGAGCACTGTTCCTACAAGTCCTCGCGCCTGCATCTGCGCGGCCTGCCGACCAAGGCGCCGTGGGTCATCCAGGGACCGGGCGAGAACGCCGGCGTCATCGACATCGGCGACGGCCAGGCGATCGTCTTCAAGATGGAGAGCCACAACCACCCCTCCTTCATCGAGCCCTACCAGGGCGCGGCGACCGGGGTCGGCGGCATCCTGCGCGACGTCTTCACCATGGGCGCACGACCGATCGCCGCGCTCAACCTGCTGCGTTTCGGTGCGCCCGAGCATCCCAAGACCCGCCACCTGGTGGGCGGCGTCGTCGCCGGCATCGGCGGCTACGGCAATTCCTTCGGCGTGCCGACGGTCGGTGGATCGGCGAATTTCCACACGCGCTACGACGGCAATATCCTCGTCAATGCCATGGCGGTCGGTCTCGCCCGCTCCGACGAGATTTTCTATGCCAAGGCGACCGGCATCGGCCGTCCCATCGTCTATCTCGGCTCCAAGACGGGCCGCGACGGCATCCATGGCGCCACCATGGCCTCGGCCGCCTTCGAGGCCGATGCCGAGGAGAAGCGCCCGACGGTACAGGTGGGCGACCCCTTCGCCGAAAAGCTCCTGCTCGAAGCCTGCCTCGAGATCATGGCCAAGGGCTGTGTCATCGCCATCCAGGACATGGGGGCCGCCGGCCTCACCTCCTCCGCCGTCGAAATGGGCGCCAAGGGCAATCTCGGCATCGAGCTCGACCTCGACAAGGTGCCCTGCCGCGAGGCGGGCATGACGGCCTATGAGATGATGCTGTCGGAGAGCCAGGAGCGCATGCTCATGGTGCTCGACCCGGCCAAGGAGGCCGAGGCCGAGGCGATCTTCCGCAAATGGGGCCTCGATTTTGCGGTGATCGGCCGCACCACCGACACGCTGCGCTTCGTCGTGAAGCACCAGGGCGAGGTGATGGCGGATCTCCCCATCAAGGAACTCGGCGACGAAGCACCGATTTACGACCGTCCCCATGCCGTGCCGCCGAAGCTGCCGGTCATCGCGCCCGAGGCGGTCAACGCCCCCATGCCGAATGGCGAGGCGCTCGTGAAGCTCCTCGGCACGCCCGACCTTTCGTCCAAGCGCTGGGTCTGGGAACAATATGACCACATCATCCTCGGCAATACCGTGCAGACACCGGGCGGCGACGCTGCCGTCGTGCGTATCGAGGACGGGCCCAAGGGCATTGCGCTGACGACGGACGTGACGCAGCGCTATTGCGAGGCCGATCCCGCCGAGGGCGGCAAGCAGGCGGTGGCGGAAGCCTGGCGCAACCTCACCGCCGTCGGCGCGACGCCGCTTGCGCTGACCGACAATCTCAATTTCGGCAATCCCGAGCGGCCCGACGCCATGGGGCAACTGGTCGAGGCGATCCGCGGCATCGGCGAGGCCTGCCGCGCGCTCGATTTCCCCGTCGTTTCCGGCAATGTCTCGCTTTACAACGAGACGCGGGGGCGCGGCATCCTGCCGACACCGGCCATCGGCGGCGTCGGCCTTGTCGCCGACGTCACCAAGACCGCGAGCCTCGCCTTCAAGGCAGCTGGCCAAGCCATTCTCCTCGTCGGCGAGACCAAGGGCTGGCTCGGCCAATCGGTCTATCTGCGCGACATCTGCGGCCGCGAGGAAGGCGCGCCGCCGCCGGTCGACCTTGCCGCCGAGCGCCGCAACGGCGATTTCGTACGCGGCCTTATCGTTGCGGGCCGCGTCACCGGCGTGCATGACCTCTCCGATGGTGGGCTCGCCGTGGCGCTCGCCGAAATGGCCATGGCCTCCGGTATCGGCGCGACCATCCCGAACCTGCCGGCCGGGTTGCCGGCGCATGCCTTCCTCTTCGGCGAGGACCAGGGCCGCTATCTTCTCACGGTCCGGCAGGAAGAGATCGCCGCGCTGATGGACGGGGCCGCGGCAGCCGGTGTCCCGGTCGGCCTCATCGGCACCACCGGTGGCGACGCGTTGCAGCTGCCCGGTGAAGCCCCCATATCAATCAATGCCTTGAAAAGCCGTCACGAAGCTTGGCTGCCGGACTATATGGCGGGTAAGCTCTGAAGACAGGCTTCTGGAGGACGTAAACTGCCATGGCGATGGATGCCCACGACATCGAGGCTCTGATCAAGTCCCATATACCCGATGCCGTCGTCGAGATCCGCGACCTGGCCGGTGACGGTGACCACTATGCGGCGACGGTGGTCTCGCCCTCCTTCAAGGGTAAGACCCGCCTGCAGCAGCACCAGATGGTCTATGCCGCGCTGCAAGGCCGCATGGGCGGCGTGCTGCATGCCCTTGCGCTGACGACGAGCGCACCACAAGATTGAGCACATGCTAAGGGCGCCCTACACGCTTGGCGCCTCGTAAAGGACGTAAGACCCATGACCGATGCCCGCGCCCTAATCGACAACGCCGTCAAGACGCATGACGTCGTGCTCTTCATGAAAGGCACGCCGCAGTTCCCGATGTGCGGTTTCTCCGGCCAGGTCGTCCAGATCCTGGATTATATCGGCGTGACCTATGAGGGCGTGAATGTCCTCGACGATGCCGATATCCGCCAGGGCATCAAGGACTATTCCAACTGGCCGACGATCCCGCAGCTCTATGTCAAGGGCGAGTTCCTCGGCGGCTGCGACATCGTGCGCGAGATGTTCCAGTCCGGCGAGTTGCAGACCCACCTCGCCGACAAGGGCGTCCAGGTTCGCCAGCCGGCGGCGTAAAGCGCTGCGTAGCTTCTTCGGCAAAGCAACGCCGAGTCATCCCGGGGCCGAGCCAAGCGAGGAGCCCGGGATCCCGAAACGATGCCGTCGGACGCAGGCCCGCGCGGCTGACCTTGCGTCCGCGGCTGATCCCAATTCGTGGCCAGATCTGGATCTCAGGCGCGCGCCCAGAACGGCGTAAGTTCAGGACTTCAGCGCCGCCCGGATAAGCGCGAGCGCGTCGTCCGAGGCCCATTCCGCCGGCCCCGCAAGGCTCGCCACCATGCAGCCGTTGTGGTCGACGATCACCGTCGTCGGCATGCCGAAGGCTTTCCCCTCCTCCTTCAGCGCCTGGAAGACCTTCGCCTCCGGGTCGGCATAATAGGCGAGCCGTGTGATGCCGTTCTCCTTGAGCCAGGCATGCGGCTTGTCGGTATTGCGCGTGTCGATATTGATCGCCACGACCTGGAAGTCCTCCCCGCCGAGCTTCGTCTCCAGCGCATCGAGCGCCGGCATCTCGCGCCGGCAGGGCACGCACCAGGTCGCCCAGAGATTGACAAGCACGGTCTTGCCGCGGAAATCGGCGATGCTGTGCGTCGCCCCCTCCGCATCGCGGAAGGTGAGCTGCGGCATTGGCCTCGGCGTCTTTTCAACCTGCACGGCGGCAACTTCGCCGCGCGCCAGCGGGCCGAGCGCGGCGGCGGTGCTCCGAGCCGCCTGGCAGACGCCCCCCTCCCCCGCGGATGCGCGCCAGTGGTAGACGGCAGTGCCAGCTGCGGCGACGACGCCGAGCGCAAGGACGGCACCCAGGATCCGCAGGCGCGGCGATGTGGTCAAGCGCATGGATAGCCTTCGGCAAATCAGCGATGGACGTAACGAATGTCTGCCTCCTATAAGGGCAGCGTCCGGCGAAATCGAGGTGACCGACCGGCGCAGGCTGCGGTGGGGCGTGGCCAAGTCCGGCCTTCGCACGCGATCGTGATCGGCGCCGCAACGGCTGAGGCAGGACGAGCGTAGCGCCACGACCATGCTCGCCGGGGCTGACATCGCCGCGTTGGCCATCGCCACGACGAGCCGGCGCGAGCATGATCTTGACAGGGCTCGCGCTCGCTCACGGTTTCGCTATAGTGCCGCCGCCATTCGGAGATTCCCTAGTGACTGGACCCATGCTGCCGAGCCCTCGCGCCCTCGCCCGTGCCGCGCTCCTCGCGGCCGTCCTGACAGGGGCTCTCGCAGCCTGCGGCAGACGCGGGCCGCTCGAGATGCCGCCCGATCCGAACGCGCCGAAGCAGGAAGAGCAGACGGGGCCGCAGACGCCGACATTGACGCCCGTTCCCACCCAGCAGCAGCGGCGCAATACCGGCTATGTGGTGCCGAACAAGCCTTTCATCCTCGACAAGATCCTGTAGGAGAAGGGCGGACAGACGCTGTCTGCCGTCCGAGCGCATTTCATGCACCATTTTGCTTATACGAACGGGGTCATGCACGCCGAGGGCGTCGATCTCCGCCGCATCGCGGCCGAGGTCGGCACGCCCTTCTACTGCTATTCGGCGGCAACGCTCACGCGTCATTACAAGGTCTTTGCGGACGCCTTCGCGGATGTGCCCTCGCTCGTCTGTTACGCGCTGAAGGCCAACTCCAACCAGGCGGTGATCGCGACGCTCGCGCGGCTCGGTGCCGGCGCCGACATCGTCTCCGAGGGGGAATTGCGGCGCGCCCTCGCGGCCGGCATTCCCCCCGAACGCATCGTCTTTTCCGGCGTCGGCAAGACGAAGGCCGAGATGGCCTTCGCGCTCCAGACCGGCATTCGCTGCTTCAATGTGGAGTCGGAGCCCGAACTCGAGGCGCTGTCCGAGGTCGCGAGCGGAATGGGGCGCACGGCGCCGGTTTCGCTGCGGGTCAATCCGGATGTCGATGCCCGCACCCATGCCAAGATCTCGACCGGCCGCTCGGAGAACAAGTTCGGCATCCCGCTGACCCGGGCGCGGGAAGTCTATGCCGGGGCCGCTGCCCTGCCTGGCCTCGTCGTCCGCGGCGTCGACATGCATATCGGCAGCCAGATCACCGATCTCGGCCCGGTCGAGGACGCCGCCCGACTGCTGGTCGAACTAGCGCGCGATCTGATGGCGGCAGGACATCCGCTGGAGCACATCGATTTCGGCGGTGGCCTCGGCGTGCCTTATGAGGAGGCGAAGGACCCGCCTCCCGACCCCGCCGCCTATGCGGCCATCATAAAGCGCCATGCGAAGGGTCTCGGGCTCACGCTCTTCTTCGAGCCGGGACGGATGATCGTCGGCAATGCTGGCATTCTGGTCACCCGAGTCACCTATGTGAAGAGCGGCGAGGGCAAGACTTTCGTGATCTGCGACGCGGGGATGAACGACCTCATCCGGCCGACGCTCTACGAGGCGTATCATGACATCAAGCCGGTGGTGGCATCCGCCCCGGACGCGCGACCGATCCAGGCCGACGTGGTCGGACCGGTCTGCGAGAGCGGCGATTATCTGGCGCTCGGCCGCAACATGCCGCCGGTTGCGGCGGGCGANCGCTCGTCCCTGAGGTGATGGTCAGCGGCGATGACTACGCCGTGGTGCGACCTCGGCCGAGCTTCGAGGCGTTGATCGGTCTCGACCGCCTACCCGCGTGGCTGTGATCGGCCCCGGGCTTTTCCTCAGCTTCTGACGTGCTACCTTAAAAAGGGCTCGATCTTTTGGTCGGCTTGGGTGTTGCGCGTGTCGGCGGGCGCCCGAGGGACCGATCGGCTGTGGATGGCACCGATCCAGGCCGATGACGTGAGATGGAATTCGGGTCGGGGCTCGGGTCGATTGAGAGCGCAGGATGCGGGCGCTCTTTAAAATGGCGGCTCTGCGGGCCCGTGCATCACCCGTTTTGTCTGTAATGTGAGTGGCAGGTCTGTCGGAAGCGCGGCACAGTTTCCGGACCCTGCTCAGGAGATCCAGGAATGCAGGACGCTCCACCGCCTCCGTCGCCGGCCGCCGGATCGGACCGCGCTTTGACGCGCCTGGAAAAGCTGGTGCAGCGCGCGCGCCTTGCTCTCTTATGGGAGCGGCTTTGGCCGGCGCTCTGGCCACCCGCTGCTGTCGTGGCGCTCTTCCTGGTCGCTTCCTGGCTCGGGCTCTGGGCGATCGTGCCGGCCGGCTACCGCGGAGCGGGCGTCGGCCTTTTCGCGCTCGCTTTCATCGCCTCGCTCTGGCCCTTGGCCCGTCTCAGCTGGCCTTCACGGTCGGCCGCGCTCCATCGTCTCGACCGCGATTCCCCCGTTCCCAATCGCCCGGCGAGCACCTTCGACGACACCCTTGCCATCGGCCGCGGCGATCCGGCGACGGTCGCCCTGTGGGAAGTGCATCGTCGGCGCACGCGCGCTGCCATCGACAGGCTCACGGTGAGGGCACCGCGCCCCGGCATGACCGGGCGCGACCGCTATGCGCTTCGCGCCATTCCCATCCTCGCCCTTATCGCGGCTGCTTTCGTCGCTGGGCCCGACGCCGGCTCACGGCTGCTCACCGCCTTCGACTGGCGCAATGCGCCGGACGCTGGTCCCGCCTTCCGCATCGACGGCTGGATCGATCCGCCGCTCTACACCCGCGTGCCGCCGGTGATGCTCGATCTGGCGCGTGCGGACGGAAACCCGGTGCGTGTGCCGGTCAAAAGCACGCTCGTGCTGCGCTTTGCCGGCCAGGGCGGCATTACCCTTAAGCCCGGCGCTGGACTGGCGGCGGTGCCTGCCGCGGCTGACGCCGCACCCGGCATCGAGGAGCACCGGTTCACGATCACCGGTGATGCTCGGCTCGATCTCGACGGACCGGACGGAGCGGCCTCGCTCGCGATCACCGCCATCCCGGACCACCCGCCGGAAATCCGCCTGAGCGGCGAGCCGGAAACCAATGGCCGCGGCTCGCTCACCCTCGCCTATCGCCTCAAGGACGATTACGGCATCGCCTCGGCGGAGGCGGTGTTCGAGCCCCAGGACGGCACGATCAAGCGGTCCCTCGTGCCGCCGCCGCGCATTCCGCTCGCTCTCCCCGGCGATCCCGCGGCGGACGAGGACACCCGCACGACGACGGATCTCTCCGCCCATGCCTGGGCTGGCGGCCGTCTCAGGATGACGCTCGTCGCTCGCGATGAGGCTGGCCAGGAGAGCCGCAGCCAGACGGTTCTGGTCACGCTCCCGCAGCGGCCCTTCACCAAGCCGTTGGCGCGCGCTCTGGTGGAGCAGCGCCGCAACCTCATCATGAATCCGGACGACACGAAGCGTGTCCGCACGGCGATCGAGGCCCTCATGGTCGCACCGGAGGACTTCACGCCCAAGGAGAGTGAATACCTCGGCCTGACCATCGTCGACAATCGACTCGCGAAAGCCAAGAGCGACCCGGACCTCCTCGACGTGGCCGAATTCCTGTGGGAGATGGCGGTTCAGATCGAGGACGGCGACCTCACCCAGGCCCAGCGTGACCTCAAGGCTGCGCAGGAGGCGCTCCGTCAGGCGCTCGAGCGCGGCGCGAGCCCCGAGGAGATCAAGCGTCTTACCGACGAACTGCGCCAGGCGCTCAATCGCTTCCTCAACGAATTCGCGCAGCAGCAGATGCAGCAGCCGCAGAACCAGCAATCGGCGCGCCAAGATCCATCGCGGACGATCACGCAGGACGATCTGAACCGCATGCTCGACCGCATGGAGCAAATGGCGCGCGAGGGTGCAACAGCCGAAGCCCAGAACCTGCTCGACCAGATGAAGGATATTCTGGACAACCTGCAAGGGTCGCAGCAGGCCGGCCAGGATCCTCTCGGCCGCGAGATGCAGCAGTCGCTCAACGAGCTCGATTCGATGATTCGCGACCAGCAAGCACTGCGTGACGACACCTACCGCCAGGACGGCGGGGAAAACTCCGAGCTCAGCCCGCCCCGCCGCGGCCGCAACAGCCGGCGCCAGCAGGGTCAACAAGGCCAGCAGGGTCAGCAGGGGCAACAAGGTCAGCAAGGCCAACAGGGCGAGCAGGGTCAGCAGGGCATGTCGAGCGAGGAACTCGCCCAGCGGCAGCAGGCCTTGCGCCAGCGCCTCGAAGAGCTCAAGCGCCGCATGAAAGGCATGGGGATGCAAGGCGAGGAGGGGCTCGACAGCGCCGAGGAGGCCATGCGCGACGCGGAGGGCCAGCTCGGCCAGGGCGAAACGGGCGAAGCGCTCGATTCGCAAGGCGAGGCGCTCGAAGGTCTGCAACGCGGTGCCCAAGGCATGGCGCAGCAGATGCAGCCCGGCGACGGTCAGGGCAACGAACAGGCCGGCAACGGCCAGCCCGGCCGCAGCGGCAGGCAGAGCGGCATGCGCGACACTGACCCCCTTGGCCGGCCAACCCGCAACCGGGATTGGTCGGATGGGCGCGTGCGCATCCCGACGGCTGAAGAATCGGCCACTGTCAGGGCCCGCCGCATTCTCGACGAGTTGCGCCGGCGCCTCGGCGATCAGCTCAGGCCGCGCGAGGAGCTCGACTATCTCGAACGCCTGCTGAGAAACCAATAGGTCGCAGGACCATCAGGACCCTCGTTTTCCGGTCCTGGAGGCTCTACATGGAGAGGATAGCCGGGCGCCACGCGCCCGGTCCGACGGCGTCGGAGCAGCTCCTTTCGCATTTCAGCGGAAATGCGAAAGCTCTGGACGCCAGCCTGAGAGGATCATCCCATGTTAGCAGCCGTTCCCATCGCGATCGGCGCCGTGGCGGTCGTGCTTGTGCTCGGCCTCGTCAATATGATGCGCGGCGGCAGCGGCCAGCGCTCGCAGAAGCTCATGCAGATGCGCGTGCTTCTGCAATTCATCGCCGTCCTCGTCATCATGGCCGTCATCTGGATGCGCAACGGCTGAGGACAAGCGAGCCAGCGTGGCCGTACCCATATGGCAGTTTGCGCGGATGGTGGCGCAAACGTTGCAGTTGCGCCACGTAGCTGTGCGAAATCGAGCGAGCGTGAGAAGAACTCTGGCCGCTGTGTGCGGCGGTTGGTAACGATATCGTCAGCGTTTGTTGGAAGTAGCTGATGAGATTGCTATCGACCGCCCTGATTAGCGCGATTGTCTCGGCCGCGATGGCAGGCCAAGTGCAAGCTGCGGACCTCCCCTCCCGCTCGGCGCCCCCCGAAGCTCCGCCTCCGGCACCAGCCACGATCATGCAGCCGCGTTTCCTTTCGGAATTGCGTTTCGGGGTGAGTGCGCAAGACCCCTGGAGCCCGGAGGAAGGCTCGGTCAACATCACCGGCGAAGTCCTAACGGGCAAGCTGTTCACGGCCGAGAGCGCCACGCTCGATCTCTTCATTCCGCGTTTCCACGTGGGCGGCAGCGCCAATACGGCGGGCCAGACGAGCTTCGCCTATGCCGGCTTCACCTGGACGGTGCCGATCACCCAGGCGCTATTCGTGGAAGCCACCTTCGGCGGGGCGATCCATAATGGCGAGACGGGCGAATTCGTGGGCCGCGATCACAGTGCCCTCGGCTGCTCGCCGCTGTTCCGTGAATCGGCATCGATCGGCTGGCGATTCGACGAGCACTGGAGCGTGATGGCGACGATCGAACATCTCTCGAACGCAGGGCTGTGCGAGCAGAACCGCGGTCTCACCAATGTCGGTGCGCGCATCGGCTACTCCTTCTAGGGCATCGGAGGCAAATGGTCCGGCTCAACCGCATCTACACCAAGACGGGCGACGACGGTTCGACCGGTCTTGCGCGGGGCGGCCGGCGGCGCAAACACGATCCGCGGGTTGCCGCTTTCGGCAGCGTCGATGAAACCAATGCCTTCATCGGCCTTGCGCGGCTGCAGCCCCTCGCCGTGGAAGCCGACGCCATTCTCGCCCGGATCCAGAACGATCTCTTCGATCTCGGCGCCGACCTCGCGACCCCCGAAGGCGACGCCTCCGAAGACGCTGCGAAGAAGGGCGAAGACCTGCGCGTCACGGCGAGCCAGGTGGAACGCCTCGAGGCCGATATCGACCGGCTGAATGCGGAGCTTTCGCCGCTCAAGTCCTTCATTCTGCCCGGCGGCACGCCGGCCGCCGCCGCGCTGCACGTGGCGCGCACGGTCTGCCGACGGGCCGAGCGGCTGGTTGTGGCGCTCGCCGACACGCCCGGCGAAACGGTCTCGCGCCCCGCATTGATCTATCTCAACCGCCTGTCGGATCTTCTGTTCGTCCTGGCGCGGCACGCCAACGGCAAGGGAGCCGGTGACGTGCTGTGGGTGCCGGGTCAGAATAGATGACGTTTCTCCCCCTCTATGACGGCGTGCCCATGCGCAATATGCGCACGCCTTACGTCACCTATGGCATCATCGCCTTCTCGACGATCGCTTACCTCGCCATCTGGCTCGACTTCCTGCCGATGCCGGAAGAATCGATCTCGGCAAGCTTCGGCCTGATCCCGGCCGTTCTTTTCGGCAGCGTCGTCTTGCCCGATGGACTGCCCGTGCTGCCGACCGGCTCGACGCTGGTGACGAGCCTCTTCATTCATGCGGGATTACTGCATCTCGCTGGCAATATGCTGTTCCTGTGGGTGTTCGGAGACAATGTCGAGGATGCGCTGGGGCATCTGCGCTTCCTCGTCTTCTTCCTGCTGTGCGGCTTGGCGAGCAGCCTGGCTTATGCCTTTTCGGTACCGGATTCGGAGCGCCCGCTGATCGGGGCTTCCGGCGCCGTCGCGGGGGTGGTCGCCGCCTATCTCATTCTGCATCCGCGCGTGCGCGTCTGGGGATTGTTCTTCTTCCGCATCCCGCTCCATCTGCGCGCCTTTTGGGCGATCGGCTTCTGGCTGATGATCCAGGTCGCGGAGATCTGGCTCAATATCGACGACTCCGTCGGTTGGCTCGCACATATCGGCGGCTTTGCGGCCGGCGCTCTGCTGGTCATCGTCCTGCGCCGCAAGAACCAGCCGCTGCTCGGTGCCGGCGACGGCCCGCAACTCACCGGCGATGTGTAATCGAAAGGTAAGGCGCCGTTGACAAGCCGGAAGACGCATCGTTACGGTCGCGCGGCGCGTTAAACGCTGGCGGGCGCATGCGTCGCTCAAAACTTTCGGCCAAGCGCTAGATCGTTCGGGCGCTCCCGTCCGGGAGGGCCGAGCTCAGTTTGACGCCGGCCGACAATCCTGTCCCGTCCTCTCGCTCGGAGGCGGGCGGGCAAACCTGCCGCAAGCGAGGATGCGCGAAGGAGAGTGGCTCGATGAAGATCCTTGTGCCCGTCAAGCGCGTGGTCGATTACAACGTTAAAATTCGGGTGAAGGCGGACGGCTCGGGCGTCGACCTCGCGAATGTCAAGATGTCGATGAACCCGTTCGACGAGATCGCCGTTGAAGAGGCCTTGCGGCTGAAGGAAGCGGGCAAGGCGAGCGAGGTCGTGGCCGTCTCCATCGGCCCGGCGCAGGCTGCCGAGACCATCCGCACGGCGCTCGCCATGGGCGCCGATCGCGGCATTCATGTGAAGGTGGACGGGCGCGTCGAGCCGCTCGCCGTGGCCAAGATCCTCAAGTCGGTGGTGGGCAAGGAGGAGCCGGGGCTCGTCATCCTCGGCAAGCAGGCGATCGACGACGATGCCAACCAGACCGGCCAGATGCTGGCCGCCCTTCTCGGCTGGCCGCAAGGCACCTTCGCCTTCAAGGTGGTGATCGGCGACGGCGTGGTCGATGTCACCCGTGAGATCGACGGCGGCCTGCAGACCGTGTCGCTGAAGCTGCCGGCCATCGTGACGACGGACCTGCGCCTCAACGAGCCGCGTTATGCTTCTTTGCCCAATATCATGAAGGCCAAGAAGAAGCCGCTCGAGGAGATAAGCCCGGAGACGCTCGGCGTGGATGTCGCGCCTCGACTGACGGTGGTGAAGACGACTGAACCGACGGGCCGCAAAGCCGGCGTGAAGGTGGGCTCGGTCGCCGAACTCGTCGACAAGCTCAAGAACGAGGCAGGAGTTCTCTGATATGACGACGCTGCTCGTCGCCGACCATGACAACGCCACTCTTTCCGACGGAACGGCCCGCGCCCTGACCGCGGCCCGCCAGCTCGGCGCCCCCGTGCATATCCTCGTTGCCGGCGCGGCTGCCCGGCCGGCCGCCGAAGCCGCCGCCAAGCTCGAGGGCGTGGAGAAGGTTCTGCTGGCCGAAGACGCGATCTACGCCCATGCCTTGGCCGAGCCGCTCTCGGCGCTCGTCGTCGGGCTCGCCTCGTCATACGACGCGATCGTCGCGCCGGCCTCGACCTCGGGCAAGAACGTTCTGCCGCGGGTTGCGGCCCTGCTCGATATCGCGCAGATCTCCGACGTCACCAAGGTCGTGAGCCCGACCACCTTCGAGCATCCGATCTATGCGGGCAATGCCGTAGAGACCGTCGAGACGAACCAGCCCAAAACGGTTCTGACCGTGCGGACGGCGGCCTTTTCGGCGATGCCTGCAGGCGCCTCGGCACCCATCGAGACGGCTCAGCCGGCCACCGATCCTGGTCTGTCGCAGTTCAAGGGCGAGGAAGTCGCAACGACCGATCGGCCGGAACTCGGCTCGGCCAAGATCATCGTGTCCGGCGGACGGGCACTCGGTTCGGCGGAGAATTTCGCAAAAGTGATCGAGCCTTTAGCCGACAGGCTCGGCGCCGCCATCGGCGCGTCCCGCGCAGCGGTTGATGCAGGCTACGCACCCAACGACTGGCAGGTTGGGCAGACCGGCAAGGTGGTTGCGCCGGAACTTTACATCGCCGTGGGCATTTCTGGCGCGATCCAGCATCTCGCCGGCATGAAGGACTCGAAGGTCATCGTCGCCATCAATAAGGATGAGGAAGCTCCCATCTTCCAGGTGGCCGATTACGGACTGGTCGGCGATCTCTTTCAGATCGTGCCCGAATTGGCCGAGGAGATCGCGAAGATCGGACGGTGAGTGCCTTTCGAGCATGCGAGATGGCCGACGTTCGGTCATGACCCACGTGAACGGCAAACCATGAGGCTGGTGTCATGTCGATCGACATTCGCAAGATAGGCATCGTCGGTGCCGGACAGATGGGCAGCGGCATCGCCCATGTCTGCGCTATCGCGGGCTACGACGTGGTCCTCAATGACGTGGACGACGAACGGATCAACAACGGCCTCGCCACCGTCAGCGGCAGCACGGCACGGCAGGTCTCGAAAGGCCTCATCACCGAGGAGAGCCGCCAGGAAGGGCTGAGGCGCATCCAGACGTCGCTCTCCTTCGAGGCGTTCGGCGATTGCGATCTCGTGATCGAGGCGGCGACGGAAAAGGAAGCGGTGAAGCGCAAGATCTTCACCGACCTCTGCCCCGCCTTGCGCTCCGATGCGATCATCGGCACCAACACCTCCTCGATCTCGGTCACACGGCTTGCCGCCGCGACGGATCGTCCGGAGCGGTTCATCGGCATTCACTTCATGAATCCCGTGCCGGTGATGCAGCTCGTGGAGATCATCCGCGGCATCGCGACCGAGGATCCCACCTT
This sequence comes from Chelatococcus sp. GCM10030263, assembly GCF_042666455.1. Lineage (NCBI taxonomy): Bacteria > Pseudomonadati > Pseudomonadota > Alphaproteobacteria > Hyphomicrobiales > Chelatococcaceae > Chelatococcus > Chelatococcus sp. GCM10030263. Next base: position 22,686 of record NZ_JBHTDB010000006.1, read on the forward strand.
CAAGGCGATCCTGGATTTTGTCGCCCGTCTCGGCAAAACGGCGACGGTGGCGGAGGATTTCCCGGCCTTCATCGTCAACCGCATCCTGTTGCCGATGATCAATGAGGCGATTTACGTGCTCTACGAGGGGGTCGGCTCGGTGGACTCCATCGATACGGCCATGCGCCTCGGTGCCAATCATCCCATGGGGCCGCTGCAGCTCGCCGATTTCATCGGCCTCGACACCTGCCTGTCCATCATGCAGGTGCTTTACGATGGCCTGGCGGATTCCAAATATCGGCCCTGCCCACTGCTTGTGAAATATGTCGAGGCGGGCTGGCTCGGCCGCAAATCCGGCCGCGGCTTCTACGATTATCGCGGCGACAAGCCGGTTCCGACCCGCTGATGGTGGGTGATACGAGCCCCGGCCGGGAGACCGGCCTCGTGGCTGTGTGGAAGGCACCGATCGCGCCTGCGGCCATGAGCGCGCGTTTGGCACCTTTCACAATAGCGACACAGCTCATACACTACCACGTGCTTGGTCTCGGTGTTCGCCAATGAGCGATTCGCTTAGGAGGCGGTGCGGTGACGATCCACGTCCCCAATCCGGTGTCGCCGGAGGGTTGCCCAGCTCTGGTACTCAACGCCGATTATCGGCCGTTGAGCTACTATCCGCTGTCGCTCTGGAACTGGCAGGATGCGATCAAGGCGGTGTTCCTCGATCGGGTCAATATCGTCTCTGAATATGAGACGATGGTCCGAAGTCCCACCTTCGAGATGCGCCTGCCGTCGGTCGTCTCCCTCAAAACCTATGTCCAGGCGTCGCGGCAGCCGGCTTTCACGCGGTTCAACGTATTCCTGCGCGATCGCTTCACCTGCCAATATTGTAACGCCCGCGACGACCTCACCTTCGATCACCTGATACCGCGCTCGAAGGGCGGACAGACGACCTGGGACAACGTCGTGACGGCCTGTTCCGCCTGCAATTTGCGCAAGAGCGATCGTCTGCCGCGGGACGTCGGCATGTGGCCGGCACAAGCCCCCTACCAGCCCTCCGTTCACGACCTGCACCACAACGGCCGCCACTTTCCGCCGAACTATCTGCACGAAAGCTGGCTCGACTACCTCTACTGGGATACGGAACTCGAGCCATAGGCGGTTCCGCCACGCTCAAAAAATTTTTGTGGCAGTGCGGAACCAATCGCTGGACCCGCGGTTTTCCGTCCGGTGCTTATTCCCCCCAAGGAGCACCCTTCCCCGCCTACGTGCCCCCCGCGCAGGCGCGGCAAGCTAGCCCGCCCGCACCCCCCGCGGGCGGGCGTTTTGTTTCTGGCCCGCTTTCGCGATCATCTTCTCGGAACTGCCCCCAGCTGCGGCTGGGCCTCGGCGCCCCATGCGCGCGCATGCATCAACTGCTTGGCCGTCATTGCTCCCATGCAGCGGGGCCCCTTTCGCAACCGCGAAGGCGCCGTTAGAAAGGCGCCAAGGGTTGCTGCGCATGATCATTTTGCGCCGGCCCGCCTGACCCCACGTCCCTTCCGGCTCTGCATCCACGTCTCACGGCGTCGATGTGCCGGGAACGAGCTTGTCCCATGAGCGCGCCAGTCGATCAGTATGGCTTTGGATCGAGCCGGTCCAAGGTTGCTCCTGCGTTTGACGCAACCGGCGCGGAAGCGAATCCGAGCGGAAAGGCGGTTCCCGTGCCTGGCGAACGTGTTCTCACCCGCCCGGCGCTCGTCCTCGGCATATTGTCGACGATCGGGCCGGTGGCGATCGACATGTATTTGCCGGCCTTTCCGGCCATCGCCGAGAGCCTCCACACCAACGTCGGCCGGGTACAACTCAGCCTCGTCAGCTTCTTCGCGGCCCTGATGGTCGGCCAGCTCATTTATGGCCCGATTTCGGATGCCATAGGCCGTAAGAGGCCGCTCTATGCGGGATTGGGGCTGTTCGTCGTCGCCTCGATCGGCTGCAGCATGGCCCAGAGCGTCGAAGCGCTGATCGTGCTGCGCTTCGTGCAGGGGCTGGGCGCCTGTGCGGGCATGGTGCTGAGCCGCGCCATCGTGCGCGATCTGCACACGGGACGGGATGCGGTGCGCCTCATCTCGCTGATGATGCTCGTGCTCTCCGTCTCGCCGATGCTGGCGCCGCTCGGCGGCAGCCTCTTGGTCGAGTTCGCCTCCTGGCGGATCATCTTCTTCGTCATTGCCGCCGGCGCGCTGTTTTGCGCCTGGCTCATGTGGCGGTCCCTGCCGGAAACGCACCCGCCGGAAAAGCGGACGCGGGGCGGTTTGAGGTCCGCGCTTGCCGCCTATGCCGTGCTGGTCACCGATCTGCGCTTCCTCGGTGCCGCCTTGGTCGTTGGCTGCACGCAGGGCGTCATACTCTCCTATCTCGCCGGCTCGCCCTTCGCCTTCATCGAGATCTACGGCGTGCCGCCGGTGCTCTACAGCGCCATCTTCGCGGCCAATGCGGTGGGCTTCATCGGCGGCGCCCAGCTCAATTCGCTGTTCATCAGCCGCATCGGCCTGGAGCGACTCATTCGCATCGCAACCAGCGCACTCGCCGCTGCGTCTGTGCTCCTTCTTGGGCTGACGCTCACCGACATGGCTCCGCTGCCGGTGTTTGTGGGGCTGCTCTTCCTGTGCTTCAGCACGCTCGGTTTCATCATGCCGACGACGACGGTTTTCGCCCTCGAGTCGCATGGCGCGCGGTCCGGAGCGGCCTCGTCGCTTTTGGGCGCCCTGCAGTTCGGCTCGGGCACCATTGCCGGCAGTCTCGTCTCGTTCTTCTTCGACGGTACGACATTGCCGATGGTCGCCACGCTGGCCGGCTGCGGCGCGGGCGCCGGGCTGATGGCGGCCGCCTCATTGCGGCGGCGCAAGGCGGCAGTGTAACAGCCTCAGCCCGACGAGGGTGCATAAGGCGGTTTCGGAATCGCCATATGCGCCGCCTTGAGCGCATCCGACCAGCGCTGGCTGAGATCGGTGAAATAGGGTTCGCCCGGTTCGATGCGATGCGCGAGCTCGATCCTGTGCGTGTGGCGGCGCATCACCAGCAGGTCGATCGGCAGGCCGACCGCGAGATTGGAGCGCATCGTCGAATCCATCGAGATGAGCCCGATCTTCAAGGCGTCGTAGAGGTCGGTGTCGGAGGCGATCGCCCGGTCGAGAATGGGCTTGCCATATTTGTTCTCACCGATCTGCAGAAAGGGCGCATCGGCCCCGCATTCGATGAAGTTGCCTGCGGAATAGACCATGAAAAGGGTCATGGGCCCGCCGCGAATCTGGCCGCCGAGCAAGAAGGACACGTCGGCGGACACATGCGCGTCGTCGAGTGCTTGGCCGATCTCCTGGAGCACCTGCCGCACCGCATGGCCGATGAGTTGGGCTGCCCGGAACATCGTCGGCGCGGTGAGAAGCGTCTCACGCTCGGCGACGCCCGGCAGCGCGACGCCTTCCTGCAGAAGTGCCAGAACCGATTGCGAGACGGAAAGGTTGCCCGCAGTCGCAACGCCCATCACGCGCTCGCCGGCAGTCTCGAACACGTGCAGCTTGCGGAAGGTCGAGACATTGTCGAGGCCTGCATTGGTGCGCGTGTCGGCAATGAGCACGAGCCCGTCCCTCACCAGGAGGCCGGCACAATAGGTCATCTGAAGGTCCCTGGTCGCGGCGTTGGCCGGCTATGTGACTGACGGGCGCAAGCTTTTCAAGCTTGCGACTGGCGCTGAGCAGCATCCTCGACGGTCAGCTTCACATTGAGATGCTCGCCGGCGCCACCATAGCGGCTGCCACGCACCGGGGCTGCCCCGAGATAATCGAGGCCGATGGCCACCCTGACATGCGCGTCGGTCGGGCTGATGCCATTGGCCGGGTCGAAGCCCACCCAGCCGATGTCGGGCAGCTTGGCCTCCACCCAGGCATGCGCCGCCTCCTGCTCGACCATGCCGTCGGCCCGGGCGAAATGGCCGGAGACATAGCGGGCAGGAATCCCGAGATGGCGCGCTGCAGCGATGAAGATATGGCTCAAGTCCTGGCACACCCCACGCCGCATGGCGAAAGCCTCGGTCGCGGTTGTCGTCACCTCGGTCGGGCAGGTGTCGAAGGCGACCTCGCGATTCACGGCGCGCAAAAGGCCGTGCAGTATGCTCAGTCGGTCCGGACCATGCTCCGCCGCGATGGCATCGGCGAAATCGCAGATCGCCGGGTCGGCCTCGGTGAGTGGCGTCGAACGCAAGAAGACGGTATCCGGAAAGCGCTCCACGCTGCCGCGGACGACGCCATTCGTATCGGATGTCTCCACCTCGCCATTGACGAGGACGGTCAAGCCCGCAAGCGGACCGGCGAGCGACAGCGTATGGGTGATATTGCCGAGCGAATCCTCCCCAGCTCTGATGCGGCTGTCGACATCCACCTCGACGCGCCAGCGCAACACGCGCAGGCCCTCGTTGGGCCGAGGCGTCAGGCGCAGGATCTGCACCACGGACCGCGCCGGGACGTCATAGGCATAGGTCGTCGCATGAGCGATGCGGATACGCATGGGGTCTCCGTCAGAGCACCAGGAGAATACTAGGTTTCGGCGCGAAAATCCGCTGCGATCGAAGCCCATGCCTCAAAGGCCCGCACCGTCGTCGTCAGCCGGAGCATCGGGAATGGCCACACACCGCGAGGGCGATCACGACAGATATTGATCGGCGATGGCTGCGCCCAACCGGTTATGCTCGGCCAGAAAGGCCGTGATGAACTCATGCAGGCCGGACTGGAAGATGTCCTCGATCCGAGTGTTGGTCAGTCGGCCGAGCGCCGCGCCGGCAAGCCGCTGGCTTGTGCCTCGCCGGCCATAGGCGTCTGCCATCAGGTCGAGATGCCCGACGATGGAATCATAGCAATAGGTCAATGAGCGCGGCATCTGCCGGTTCAGAATGAGGAGATCGGCGACGAGCCAGGGCTTCACGGCCTCGCGGTAGACCCAACGATAGGCGGTGAGCGCCGAGACTTCGCGCAGAATGGTCGTCCATTGGAAATAATCGAGGCTGCCGCCCACCTGCTCGGTCGCGGGCAGGAGGACATGGTATTTGACATCCAGAATGCGCGCGGTGTTGTCGGCGCGCTCCAGCGCCGAGCCGACACGCAGGAACCAATAGGCGTCGTTGCGCAACATGGTGCGCGAAGCCGAGCCGTCGAAGGCGAGCGCCACCGCCTTCACCCAGTCGAGGAAACGCGTGAAATCCTCACGCTGCATGGATTTTCCATCGAAGCGCTGCAATTCGTGCCAGGCGTCGTTGATCGCCTCCCACATCTCCACAGTGAGCGCGGTGCGCACGGCCCGCGCATTGGCCCGCGCCACGGCGAGGCAGGAGCGGATCGAGGATGCGTTATCCGGGCTGAAGGCCAGGAATTCGCGCACGGTGAATTCGTTGGCCGTGTCGTAGCGCATGTGGAAGGCGCCGGCGACGCCGGCGGTCGCCACCGCGCTCTCCCACTCCGTCCCCGTGGCGCCGTAGCTCGACGGCAGCGAGGTGAGCCTCAGCGTCGCATCCAGAATGCGTGCGAGGAAATCCGCCCGCTCGACGTAGCGAGCGGTCCAGAAAAGATTGTCTGCAGTGCGCGACAGCATCGGTTGAACTTTGTTGTGGGCCGGGCGAGCCAATGGCGAGGACGACATCAGCTCCGCGCCGGCATGGCTCGGACGGATGGTCTCGACCTCAGGCATCGAGCACCCATGTGTCCTTGGTCCCGCCGCCCTGGCTCGAATTGACGACGAGGGAGCCTTCCTTGAGCGCAACACGTGTGAGCCCGCCCGGGACGATCCGCACCCCATCCGTGCCCGTCAGCACGAAGGGCCGGAGATCGACATGGCGGGGCGCGATGCCGGCAGCGACGAAGGTCGGACAGGTGGAGAGCGCCAGCGTCGGCTGGGCGATGAAGCCGTCAGGCGAATGTTTGAGCTTGCGCCGGAACTGGTCGATTTCGGTCGCGCTGGCATGCGGACCGACGAGCATCCCGTAGCCGCCGGAACCGTTGACTTCCTTCACGACGAGTTCGCCGAGATTGTCGAGCACATAGGCGAGCGCGTCCTTCTCGCGGCAGCACCATGTCGGGACATTGTTCAGGATGGGCTCCTCGCCGAGGAAGAAGCGGATGATCGCCGGCATGTAGCTGTAGATCGCCTTGTCGTCGGCGACGCCGGTGCCAACCGCATTGGCGAGCGTCACATTGCCCGCTTCATAGGCGCTCATCAGACCGGGCACGCCGAGGATGGAATCCGGCCGGAAGACGAGCGGATCGATGAAATCGTCGTCAATGCGCCGATAGATGACGTCGACGCGCTTCGGCCCGTCGGTCGTGCGCATATAGACGATGTCGTCCGTGACGAAGAGATCTGACCCCTCCACCAGTTCGACCCCGAGCTTGTCGGCGAGGAAGGAATGTTCATAGAAGGCCGAATTATACTGGCCGGGGGTCAGCAGCACGACGGTTGGATCGCGGCTGGCACCACTCGGGGCGACCGACCGCATGGTGGCGAGCAGTGCATCGGGATAGTTCTCGACGGGCGCGACCCGGTGCTCGGAGAAGAGATCCGGGAAGAGGCGCATCATCACCTCCCGGTTCTCCAGCATGTAGGAGACGCCCGACGGCGTGCGGACATTGTCCTCCAGCACGTAGAAGGTGCCCTCGTCGACGCGCACCAGATCGATCCCGGCCATATGGACATAGATGCCGTGCGGCACGGGCCGGCCGACCATTTCGAGCCGGTAGTACGGATTGCGATAGATCAGGTCCGGCGGCACGACGCCGGCCTTCAGGCTCTCGCGCGGCCCGTAGAGATCGCGCAGAAAGGCATTGAGCGCGTTGACCCGCTGACGCAGGCCGCGCTCGACCCCCTGCCACTCCTCTTTCACGAGGATGCGCGGGATGATGTCGAAGGGAATGAGACGCTCGCTCGCATCCGCTTCGCCATAGACCGCGAAAGTAATGCCGACACGCCGAAAGAAAAGCTCCGCCTGGCTACGGCGGGTGGCGAGAAGATCGCGCGGCGCGCTGTCGAGCCACTGCTTCAGCCGCTCATAAGCCGTGCGGACACTGCTGGCCCCGGCAGTCAGGCCGTGCATCTCGTCGAAGGCCGTCATGGATCGCCCTCCGTCGTCGGCAGCCGAGTGGCTGCCCCAGGATAGGAGGTCGCAAACGGCATGCCAATAGGGCGATACCGGCACCATCCAAGGCGCCGCTCGCTTTCGCTGGGGCTATGGCCGAGGTGCTCCGGCCTGTCTGCTCGCCGATGTCCGTCGAGCAGACAGATCTGCCTAGAATTTATGCATTCGCCGAGAAGACGAGCGCCGCCCTCAGTCCTCCATCACCTCGAGCTCACCGATGAGATCCGCGATCATCGATAGGCCGATCTGCCAGAAGGCCGGATCGCGGGCATCGAGCCCGAAGGGGGCGAGCAGCTCGGTGTGATGCTTGGTGCCGCCGGCCGAGAGCATGGCGAGATATCGCTCGGCAAAGCCGTCCTGGGACCGCTGGTATACGCCATAGAGCGAGTTCACCAGGCAGTCGCCGAAAGCATAGGCATAGACATAGAAGGGCGAATGAATGAAATGCGGAATATAGCTCCAGAAGGTCTCGTAGCCCTCGCCAAATCGGATCGCCGGCCCAAGACTCTCGCGCTGCACGTCGAGCCAGATCTCTCCGAGCCTCTCGGAGGTGAGCTCACCCTCGCGCCGCTCGGTGTGGACCTTCAATTCGAAGGTATAGAAGGCGATCTGGCGCACGACCGTATTGATCATGTCCTCGACCTTGGCCGCGAGCATCGCCTTGCGCTGCAGGGGGTTCGCCGTCGCTGCGAGAAGCTTGCGGAAGGTCAGCATCTCGCCGAAGACCGAGGCGGTCTCGGCGAGCGTGAGCGGCGTCGGCGCCATCAGCGCGCCATTCGGCGCCGCCAGCACCTGATGAACGCCGTGGCCGAGCTCATGGGCGAGCGTCATGACATCGCGCGGCTTGCCCTGGTAGTTGAGCAGCACATAGGGATGGGCTGACGGAACCGTCGGATGGGCAAAGGCGCCCGGCGCCTTGCCTGGCCTCACCGGCGCGTCGATCCAGCGCTCGTCGAAGAAGCGGCGGGCGATGTCGGCCATGCGCGGCGAGAAGTCACCATAGGCCGTGAGCACCGTCTCGCGCGCCGTGTCCCATGGAATCGTCGGCGTCGCCACCTTCGGCAGCGGTGCGTTCCTGTCCCAATGGTCGAGGGTCTCGCGTCCGAACCAGCGGGCTTTCAGCGCATAGTAGCGGTGCGACAGGCGCGGATAGGCCTCGTGCACGGCGGCGACCAGAGCATCGACCACCTCCCGCTCGACACGATTGGCGAGGTGGCGTGAATCCGCCACATGCGCGAAGCCGCGCCAGCGATCGGAGATCTCCTTGTCCTTGGCGAGCGTATTGGTGATCAGCGTGAAGGTGCGCAGATTGGTGCGGAAGACTACTGCCAGGGCATCGGCGGCGGCCTTGCGCACCGCCCCATCCGGATCCTGCAGCTTGTTGAGCGTGGGCTCGAGCGTCAGCTCTTCGTCGCCGACCCGGAAGCGCAGCGCCGACATGGTCTCGTCGAAAAGACGGTTCCAGGCACCGCGGCCGGTCACCGCCTTCTCGTGGAAGAGCTGCTCCAGCTTGTCGTCGAGCTGGTAGGGCTTGTCCTTGGCGATGTCCTCGATCCAGGGCCGCCAATGGGCGAGCGGCTCACTCCCCGTGGCCGCGGCGAGCAAGCCTTCGTCCAGCCGGTTGAGCTCCAAGGTGAAGAACAGGAGATGCGAGCTCGCCGCCGTCAGCCGGTCCTGCGTGTCGCCGTAGAATTTCGCGCGCGCCGGATCGCTCGTGTCGCCCGCATAGAGCAGCGAGGCATAGGACATCAGGCGCCCGAGCAAATCCTCCAGCGCTTCATAGGTCCTGAACGGCTCGGCGAGCGCCTCGCTCGCATTGCTGCCCCTCACCAGTTCGTCGAGCCGCCCGCGATAGCTCTCGGCAAAGGCCTTGCTGTCCGCCTCGGCCAGCGCGAGATCGGCCGCGAATTCCGGCGAAGCCATGCCGGGATAGAGATGCGACAGGTCCCATTCCGGAAGGGCCTCTGAAGGATCGGCGGCCACCGTTCCCGCGCTTTCGTTCATCGTCATGGCATCTCGTTTCTTGGACGGCGTCGTCGCCGGTGGCACCGGCGACAGGATGGGATTCACGATATCTGGCGTCTTGTGCCGGCTTGATCAACGGCTGTTGGTGCAATCTCGATCAGCCGCGCTTTTCCTGGACGTCATTAACAAGAGCTTTACACTTGTCACCGAGCATTGCGCCGAAACGATACAGCGCGATTCGGCAGAAAGGAGGGTGTGTGGCGAAGGCGAAAGCGCTCCTGATCACCTCAGCTCCGTCGCTACGGAACGCACGCTGTCCCGTCACCGCCTGCGTAGGACCACTGCCCTCTCCCCATTTCTCCAACCTGTCACGGCCGGCATGACGAGCATCCTCATCGTCGACGACGATCCTGTCCAGCGTCGCCTTCTCGAAGGCATGATCCGCCGGTTTGGTTATGAGGCCTCCATCGTTGAAACGGGCCAGGCGGCTATCGAGCGGTTGAGCGCGCCGTCCTCATCGCCCTTCGATCTGGTCATTCTCGATCTCGTCATGCCGGAACTCGACGGCATCGGCGTCCTGGGCGCCATGCGCGAGCGCGGCATCGAGGTTCCCGTCATCGTCCAGACCGCGCATGGGTCGATCGAGACGGTCGTCTCGGCCATGCGTGCCGGCGCTGCCGATTTCGTGGTCAAGCCTGTCGGCGCCGAGCGCCTGCAGGTCTCCATCAAGAATGCCCTGCGGACCGGTGCGCTCGAAAGCGAGATCCGGCGCATGTCGAAGCGCGCCGCCGGCGCGCTGTCGATCAAGGATGTCTCGACGCGCAGCGCCGACATGGCACGGGCGTTGCGCCTCGCCGAGCGCGCGGCGAAATCCATGATCCCGGTGCTGATCGAGGGGGAATCGGGCGTCGGCAAGGAGGTCATCGCCCGCGCCATCCAGGGTTCCGGCGAGCGCCGCGGCAAGCCCTTCGTCACCGTGAACTGCGGCGCGATCCCCGAGAATCTCGTTGAGTCCATTCTCTTCGGCCACGAAAAGGGCTCGTTTACCGGCGCGACCGAAAAGCACGTCGGCAAGTTCGTCGAGGCGAGCGGTGGCACCCTCTTTCTCGACGAGATCGGCGAATTGCCGCTCGACGCCCAGGTCAAGCTCCTGCGCGCGATTCAGGAGGGCGAGGTCGACCCGGTCGGCGGGCGCAAGTCCGTGAAGGTGGACATCCGGCTCATCTCGGCGACCAACAAGAGCCTGCTCGAGCTCGTCAAACAGGGCAAGTTCCGGGAAGACCTCTACTACCGCCTCAATGTCTTCCCCATGACGCTGCCGCCCTTGCGCGCGCGGCGGGAGGACATCCCGGGGCTTGCCATGACCTTCCTCGCGCGCTTTGCCGCCGAGGAAGGCAAGCGCGTGCGCAGCATCGCGGCCGAAGCCCTGGAGATGCTGACCAATTACACCTGGCCGGGCAATGTGCGCCAGCTTGAGAACGTGATGTTCCGCGCCGTCGTCCTCGCCGACGGCGATGAATTGACCACGGCCGAATTTCCGCAGATCGCGGCCCAGATGCAGGGCTTCGAGGTGCGCGTTCCGCCCGTGCCGCCGGCAGACGTGGCTGCCTCCGCTCCCCCCTCGCCCGAGGTCGTCAGGGTGGAGGTGCGCGATCCCAACTCAATTCCGCTGCTCGACGAGAAAGGGGAACTGCGTCTGCTCGAGGAGGTGGAGGCGGAAGCCATCCGATTCGCGCTGCGCCACTATCGCGGTCACATGTCGGAGGTCTCGCGCAAGCTGGGCATTGGGCGCTCCACTCTTTACCGAAAACTCAAGGATATGGGGTTAGTGGAGAATGAGGACGGACCGGATCCGGCAACCGACGCAGCCTGAACCGTGACCGTTTGGACACGCTGCCGGAGAGTTTGCGCTTCGGGGCCTACGGTCTAGCTCAACGGCTTGTTTCGATTACCCGGGGGCGACATGAAGAGGTTCGGTATGGCATGCGCCAGCGGGGAAGTTGTGATGCGGACTGTGGTCGTGAGGTCAGCCTTTCTCAGTCTCGGCATCGCCTTGACCTTTCCAGCAGTCGCCCTCGCAGCGGGGCTGCCCAGTGATCTTCCCGGCCCGGCCGACAAGCTCTCGCCCACCACCGTGGAGATGGCGCCGGCGACGACCGGGAGCATTTCCGATCTGCGCCCGAGCGTCGACGGCAAGCTCGACGAACTAGGCAAGGCCAGCGGTGACGCTGATCCCGCTGAGACTGCGCCTAACGCCGAAGCGGCCCCAGGCAAAACACCCGGCGAGGCCTCCAGCCCGACCTCCACCGACGAGCAAGGTACGGGTGATAAGCAAGGCACTCGCGAAGCCGCCCCTGGCGATGCCGTCGCGAAGACACCGCCTACTGAGGCCGACAAGGAAGCGGCCCCGTCCGCCGCGACCAAGGAGGCAGCGCCGAGCAAGGATGAGGGCGCGGCTCCGGCCACCGCCGCCGCCGCGCAGCCCTCCACACCGCCAGCGGCACCCGCCGACGGTTTTCCGCAGATCGCGGTTCCGGACGTCGTCGTCAGCTTTCCGGCGGCACCGCCCAAGACCGGTATCGCCACTTATCTGGAAAGCCACGACGTTCCGAGGTCGGCCAGACTCGACAAGGCCGAACGCGAGGCGATCGCCGCCTTTTACGCCGAACGCGCCTTTATGCCGCTCTGGCTCACCGGCGATCAGTGGACCGCCGGGGCTCGTCGCGTCATCGCCACGCTCGAACAGGCGGATGACGAGGGTCTCTACAGCTCCGACTATCCCATCCCGATCATCGACGTGCTGCCGAAGGCCGATAGAGCCGAGGCGCTCGCCGAGGCGGACATCAAGCTGTCGGCCTTAGCGGTGACCTACGCGCGCGACGCCCGTGGCGGCCGTCTCAATCCGCGCCGGGTTTCGTCGCTTCTGGCCCCCACCCTCGATCAGCCCTCGGCCGATACGGTATTGCGTCTTCTGTCGCAGGCGGCCGACCCTGGCACGGCGCTGGAGGGGTACAATCCGCAACAGGCCGCGTACAAGGCGCTCAAGACGAAGCTCGCGGAGGTCAGGGCCGCCCGCCCGACCGCCCCCATGGTGCGTGTGCCCAATGGACCGGTGCTGAAGGTCGGCATGCGCGATCCACGCGTGCCGCTGGTGCGTGCCCGTTTCGGCCTCGACTCCGGCGACAGCACCTATGACGAACAGGTTGCGGCGGCAGTCGCAAGTTTTCAGAAGGAGCAAGGGCTGCCGGCGAGCGGCGTTCTCAACCGCCAGACCGTGGCGGCGCTCGCGCCCGCTCACAAGGACTTGCCCGACGAGCGCGCGATCATCGTCAATATGGAGAAGTGGCGCTGGCTGCCGGCCGACCTCGGCGACCGCTATCTGATGGTCAATATCCCCGCCTACACGCTGAGCCTGATCCAGGACGGCAAGGTGGAACACAGCGCCCGGGTTGTTGTGGGCAAGCCGCAGACGCCCACACCCGTCTTCTCGCATGTCATGCAGCACGTCATCGTCAATCCCTACTGGACGGTGCCGCCGTCGATCATCCGCAAGGAATTCCTGCCGGCGATGGCCAAGGATCCCGGTTATGCGGAGCGGCGTGGCTATGAGGTCATCCGTCGCGGCAAGAGGATCATCATTCGCCAGCCCCCTGGCGACCGTAATGCCCTGGGGCATATCAAGTTCATGTTCCCCAACGACTATGCGGTCTATCTGCACGACACGCCGAGCCGCAACCTGTTCAAAACGGAACGGCGGGCCTATAGCCACGGCTGCGTTCGCGTCGATAATCCTTTCCGTCTTGCCGAACTCGTGCTCGGCGCGGACACGGGCTGGACGGAGGCCAAGGTCAAGAAGCTTGTCGGGCGCGGTGAACGGCTGATCAAGCTCGCCCATCCCCTGCCGATCCACCTCGTCTATTTTACGCTGTCCGTAGATGAGGACGGCAAGGTCACGAGCCGCGACGACATCTACGGTTTTGATCGCCGCTTGATGCAGGCGCTCGGCCTCACCGGCTGACGCCTCGACGCGGGTGATCGGCCCGGGCGCGGCAGGCCCGCCAGCCGGACAGAACGCAGTCGCTTTGCGCGAGGCTGGTCAAACCGACCATCAGCCTCGACGCGCATCATTTCCCCTTATCGCCATTGCTGCATAAAAAGCACGTCTTGCCCCTTCGCGAGGGCGAGGTTAACGTGGCCTTAATTCTTCTCGGCAAGAGTTCGCCTATTGTTCAGCCGCCGCATGGTCCCCGGTGCCCATCCGCGGTCCCGGGCATGTAGCCTCGCAACAGACGAGTTCACTTTTGCGATCAATGGACGCAGCCCAGGTTCCGGCGCGGAACCGATTGTCTCGTATCATCTGCAGCTTAGCAGTTGCTTGCGGCGCTTTTGTTTCGGGAACGACCGGTCTTCAGAACGCCGTGGCGAATGGTGACACGCGCACCATTTCACTGGTCCATCTGAATTCACACGAGAGCTTGACCGTCACCTTTCGACGCGACGGACGCTACGATCGCGATGGCCTCAAGCAACTGAACTGGTTCCTGCGCGACTGGCGCACCCAGGATATGACCACCATGGACCCCAAACTGTTCGACATGCTCTGGGCGGTCGAACGGGAAGCGGGTTCGCGCGGCCCCATCCAGGTGCTCTCCGCTTACCGGTCGCCCAATACCAACGCCATGCTGCGGCGGCGCTCGCGCGCGGTTGCCGAGCACAGCCAGCACATGCTGGGGAAAGCGATCGACTTCAGTCTGCCCGACGTGTCCATGGCCAAGGTGCGGGCGATCGGCATGCGCTTGCAGCGAGGCGGCGTCGGCTATTATCCCAATGTGCCCTTCGTTCATCTCGACACAGGCAGCGTCCGCGCTTGGCCGCGCATGCCCCGGGTCGAGCTCGCCCGCCTCTTTCCGGACGGGCGCACCGTCCATCTTCCGAGCGACGGCAAGCCGCTTGCAGGCTACGACCTCGCCCGGGCCGACATTCTCCGCCGCGGCGATGCGGTCGCCGGGGTAAGCTATGCGGAGGCCCAGTCTACCTCGAGCGGCCAGGGCCGCAGCCTCTGGGCCAGGCTCTTCGGCGGCAGAGAAGAAGAGGAGGAGGACACCGCCCCTGTCCCGGCACGCGGACGCACCGTTGTCGCGGCACGCCAGCCGGCCCCGCAGGCGGAGCGTGTGGCGGATGCCCGCTCCGGCGACGATGCCGGGACCCGCAGCTTCTTCCTGCGACAATCGCCGGCAGCCCGTAGGGAGCCTGCGGAGACGCAGCCTGCCCGGCAGCCCGCTCCGGTCGCCGTCGCGTCCCTCGCCGATACCGCACCGGCCGCGCCGACGCAGTTGCCGGTTCCCCGGCCGGCGGATCTCCTCCCCGCCGCCGCTCCGGCACCGGAGGCAGCCGATGCCGCTCCCGTGGGGGTCGCGGCGCTCATGCCCAAGCAAATGCCCATGCCCAAGCAAATGCCTATGCCCTTGCCGCCGCCACGGCCGCAGGACACCCAGGTGGCGCGGCTCGTCGACGTTCCCACGCCGCCGGCTCGCCCGACCGTCGTTGCAGCGCTCGCGCCAACGGCCTCATCGGCACCGGCCGTCGCTGCCCCGCCCCCGCACACGGCGGACAAAGCCCCGGCGAGCCCAGAGTCGATGGAGGCACTCGTTGCCTTGGCGACGACGGCTCCGGCCCAGCCGAAGCGCGCGCTGTCGCCTGCCGCGCCGGTGGTAGCGGCCATGTCCTATGCGCCGCCTAGCCATGCGGTGCCGCCGGCCCGCCCGGCCGTTCCGGCTCAGGCTTCCTCGCAGGCAGCGCGCTCACCAGGCAGCAGCGCGCGACAGGGGGCGGCTCCCAACCCGCTGCAGCCCTTGTTCCGGGCTGAGGTCACGGGCGTTCGGCCCGCGCAGAATCCGAATGTGGTCGTCGCTCAGGCCCGGCTCGTTGCCGTCGCCGATCGTCCGGT
The DNA here is from genome assembly GCF_042666455.1 of Chelatococcus sp. GCM10030263. Lineage (NCBI taxonomy): Bacteria > Pseudomonadati > Pseudomonadota > Alphaproteobacteria > Hyphomicrobiales > Chelatococcaceae > Chelatococcus > Chelatococcus sp. GCM10030263. The sequence continues at coordinate 37,730 of NZ_JBHTDB010000006.1, forward strand.
CGCACAGGCGCCGCGGCAGGTCGTGGCGAGTTCCTTCGCAAAGAGCCCATCGTCGGATCTCAGCTTCGGCGCCTTCACCGGGCCGGCCGTGAAGCCCCTGCCTACCGTGCAATTCACATCGCGATAAGGGCGACCCGAGCGGCTTGCTGATACAGCAAGCGAGTAACATCGCTCCGCTCGTCCCCCGGCCTTCGCCGGGGTGCCGATCGGAGCGGGTCTTATCTGTTCATGCCGAGCGCTTGCATATAGAGCTCGAGAATCGCGTCCTCTTCCGCGCGCTCATCCGGCGGCTTCTTGCGCAATTGCACCAGCTTGCGGACAGCCTTCGCATCGAAGCCGCGGCCCTTCAATTCGCCGTAGACCTCCTTGATGTCGCCGGCGATCGCCGCTTTCTCCTCCTCCAGGCGCTCGATCCGCTCGATGAACTGCTTCAGTTCGTCGGCCGCCACGCCCGATTCCGCAACGTCTGTCACCATATCCTTGTCACCGCCATTTTTCTCTCTGAAAGCCGAGGGACGCTCGACCTCGGCTCTCCGACTGATCCGCTGGATTGAAGGCTTTACCCGGTTTGACGGGAATGGGAAACGTTCTGGACGATGTCCCGTAAAGGTTGATGATTTGCCAATGGCGCCCGGCCGTCACGGCCTGCCATGCCGAACGCCGTGATTGCCTTTCAGCGGGCGCATGCAATCGCCGCCGCCGCAGAGCCCTGGCGATCCGTGCGGCTCGGATGCGGGACGGCGCCGCTGCGAATCACCGGCCTGAGCAAGGGCAGAACGACCCTGGCGAGGCGGTCGCCCCAGGCATTTGCCCCAGCGTCGTCGCCGATCAGGTCCTGGCGCACTTCGATGAGCGCATTGGCGAGGCCATGAACCGTCGCATGACGAAAGACGACATCGCCGCGCAAGGCGCCGTCATAGGGCTCGTTGTCGCCGACGGTCAGATCGCCTTCGGCGCGCAGCGCCTCGATGAGCGGAACGGCAAGCCGCGGGTCTGCGTCCCAGAGGATTCCGACTTGCCACGGCCGCGGCCAGCCCCGCCACACAGGCGTGAAGCTGTGGACCGACAGGACGACCGGCGCGATCCCTCGCGCGAAGAACGCGTCGATCGTGGCGGTGATCGCTGCGTCATAGGGCCGGTAGAACCGGGCAATGCGCCGCTCGACCTCGACCGCGTCGACCCGCGCATTGCCGGGCACGACCGCACCGTCCGACAATCGCATCACCAAGGTAGGATCGTCCGTGCCGCGGTTGGGATCGATCAGCAGGCGGGAGAAGTTGGTGAGGACGGCCGGGGCGCCAAGCCGCATCGCCAGGCGCCGCGCAAGTGGCGCCGCGCCGATGTCGTAGGCGATATGACGCTCGAGCTCGGCGGCGGGCATGCCGAGCGCATGATAGTCGGCGGGAATGGTATTGGCGGCATGATCGCACAGGACGAGCACGCCGGTGGCGAGATCGCCCGCGATGACCTCGACGGGATGTTCCGCCGGGGGTGCGAGGGCACTTGGAGACGAAAAAGATGGCAGGCGGTTCATCGTCGGCTCGGCAGGGGAAACGCGGCAGGAAGATCTGGCAGGGAACTTGAGCAGGGAATTTGGCAGTTGACGCAAAGTGCCACAGCCCATCTTTGCCGGCGAGTGTCATGAGGTCGCCAAAACTCGCTTTCATGGTGGATATATGCGGCTTCGTCGTTGTCTCCTGCTCCTTTGCCGCCGCGCTCTCAGCGCGTTGACACGCCCTGCCGAAAGCGGGCACATGAGCACCAGTTGCAACGCTTCTGCTTCGCCATGAAAACTGATCTCCTGTCCCATGCCCGGGGGGTGCTCCTGCTGCTCGCCTTGGCCGGGGGCGCTACCCTGTTGTCGACGCCGGCGCGAGCCGATCTGCGTCTGTGCAACATGACGTCGAGCCGGGTCGGTGTCGCGCTGGGCTACCGCGACGGCCAGGGCTGGATCAGCGAAGGCTGGTGGAATCTTGGGGTGCGCAGCTGCCAGACCTTGCTGCGCGGCCCGCTCGCGGCCCGCTACTACTACGTCTATGCCGTGGACTATGACCGTGGCGGCGAATGGACCGGCCGTTCCTATCTCTGCACGCGCGAGCGGGAATTCAGCGTTCGCGGCACGAATGATTGCCTTGCCCGCGGCTTCGACAGGACCGGTTTTTTCGAGGTCGATACCGGCCAGCAGAAGAGCTGGACCGTACAGCTCACCGATGCCAACAGACCTGGGAGCAGAACACGATGAGACGCATGCGCCGCGTAAAGATCCTCGCGACTCTCGGCCCTGCGTCCAACGATCCCAGCATGATCGCCCGGCTCTTCAAAGCCGGTGCCGATGTCTTCCGCATCAATATGAGCCATACGTCGCGTGAGGATCTAGCCGAACGCGTCGCGGCCATTCGCTCCGTCGAGGAGAAGTTCGGGCGGCCGATCGGCATTCTCGTCGACCTGCAGGGGCCGAAGCTGCGAATCGGCACCTTCGAGGATGGCGCGGCCATGCTGAAGGAGGGCGACCGCTTCGTCCTCGACGACAATGACAAGCCGGGCAATGCCAAGCGCGTCCATCTGCCGCATCCGGAAATCCTGGCCGCTCTCGAGCCCGGGCACACGCTGCTGATCGACGACGGCAAGATCAAGCTCGTCTGCGAAAGCGTCGGTAAGGGCAAGGCGACCACGCGGGTGGTGGTGGCCGGCAAGATCTCCAATCGCAAGGGCGTCAGCCTGCCCGATACGATCATCCCCGTCTCGGCCATGACGCCCAAAGATCGCTCGGACCTGGAAGCGGCCGTCAATATCGGCGTGGACTGGATCGCATTGTCCTTCGTGCAACGGCCGGAGGACCTCGCGGAGGTGCGCAAGGTGACGCGCGGCCAGGCGCTCGTAATGGCCAAGATCGAAAAGCCGCAGGCGGTGGCCCGGCTTGCCGAAATCATCGAGGCGTCGGACGGGCTGATGGTGGCGCGCGGCGATCTCGGCGTCGAGATGCCGCTCGAACGGGTGCCCGGCATCCAGAAGCTCATCACGAGCGCCGCGCGGGCCCAGGGCAAGCCGGTCGTCGTGGCGACGCAGATGCTCGAATCGATGATCACCGCGCCCGTGCCGACCCGCGCCGAAGTATCGGACGTGGCAACAGCCGTGTTCGACGGCGCCGATGCCGTGATGCTCTCCGCGGAAAGTGCCTCGGGCCAATATCCCATCGAGGCGGTCGCCACGATGAACCGCATCGCGGAGGAGATCGAATCGGACGTTACCTACAATGCGATCATCCACAGCCTGCGGACGGAGCCGGAGGCAACCGCCGCCGACGCCATCGCCAATGCCGCCCGCAGCATCGCGGAGACACTGGGCCTGAAGGCCGTGATCGCCTGGACGTCCTCCGGCGCGACCGGGCTCAGGATCGCCCGTGAACGCCCGCTGACCGCGGTGCTGACGCTGACGCCCAATCTGACCGCCGCCCGCCGCCTCGCCATTGCCTGGGGCGTGCATGCGCTGGTGACGGAAGACGCGCGGAACATGGATGACATGACGGACCGCGCCTGCAGCATGGCCCGGGAGGAAGGTTTCGCCGAGATCGGCCAACGCGTCATCGTCGTGGCCGGCATCCCCTTCGGGCGGCCCGGCGCGACGAATACGATCCGCATCGCCTACATCACGCCCGAAGGCAGCGCCTGACGACCCGCTCAGATGTCGCGGCCGTTGACCTCGATCTTGAGCTGCTCGACGGCCTTCTCGACATCCGGCAGATGCGGCGCGATGGCGAGCGCCCGTTCGTAGGCGGTGAGTGCCGCCTTCTTGTCCCCCACCTCACGGAAGAGGACGCCGAGCCCGGTCCAGGCGACGTAGTGGCGCGGCTCCCGGACGATTGCCTGGCGCAGATCGAGGATCGCCTGCTGCTCGTCTCCCAGGGAGGTGAAGATCAAGGCGCGCTTGTTCCAGGCCTCCGCCCAGTTCGGTTCGAGCGCGAGGACCCGGTCGAGCAACTCGATCGCCAGTTCGTCCTTGTCCATGGCAGCCGCCGTGATCGCCCGGCTCATGAGGAGGTCGGCCGTGTCGCTGCCCGACTGCAGCCAGCGCCGTTCGATGAGCCGCGTAATGCCCTTCGTCTCGTCCTCGTCCTGCGAGGCGGCCAGCCGCTCGAACAGGCGGTCGAGCGCGGCATTGTCGGAATCGGCCGGAGCCGGAGAGGCGCTCGCGGGCGGCGACGGCGGCGGTGGAGCGGACTGCGCCACGCCGCGCGTGGGCGCGGCGAGCACGAGCATCAGGACCGTGGCGAGGAAGGCCGATGAAATACGCATGGGTCTATTGTAGCGCGGCGGTCGCGAGCGTCAAAGCCGCGGCGTGCACGACCGCGTGAGGTCCGCCAACGCAGAAAGCCCGGCCATCCGGGCCGGGCTTGCCTGCAGACAGATGCCTGGATCGCGGGCGATCAGCCCTGGCGAGCCTTGTACCGCTTCTGCGTCTTATTGATGATGTAGACGCGGCCCTTGCGACGCACCAGCTGGTTGTCGCGATGTCGGCCGCGCACCGATTTGAGCGAGTTGCGGATCTTCATGTTCGTCTCCGTCCAGGCCGGTCCTGGAACAAGTCCGGTACCTGGCCGATAAAAGCGATGGTGGGCGCGACAGGGATCGAACCTGTGACCCCTACGATGTCAACGTAGTGCTCTCCCGCTGAGCTACGCGCCCAACGCCTGCCGAACCCGACCGTAGCGGCCGTATTCGCCGGCGAATGACTTTGCCCGCCGTCATTTTCGAGCATTCGCGCATCATCCCCGATGCGCGGAAACCGGAATGTCGGCGGAGACGACAACGGCCACACAGTAAGGCCGATGTCGAGAACGTGTACGGGCACGTCCCGTGGGCCGCGGATATAGCTTGCCGGGGCCGCGAGTGCAAGCGCGTGATCGCGCTTTTCCGCCGAGGTCAAGCCGCAAGCAGCTTCTCGACCTCGTGCACCAGTTCGCGCAGGTGAAAAGGCTTGGACAACACCTTGGCGTCCTTGGGCGCCTGCGAATCCGCATTGAGCGCGACGGCGGCAAAACCCGTGATGAACATCACCTTTATATCGGGGTCGAGCTCCGTCGCACGCCGTGCGAGTTCGATGCCGTCCATTTCCGGCATGACGATGTCGGTGAGGAGGAGCTCGAAGGGCTCCTCCCGCAACCGGTTATAGGCGGACAGCCCATTATCGAAGGACGCCACGTCATAGCCGGCGTTCTGCAGCGCCTTCACGAGGAAGCGCCGCATGTCGTTGTCGTCTTCGGCGAGAAGAATTTTGTTCATGGCTTCACGTACGCGTCACCTCGGATAGTTCATATCCATAAAGCGGCTCTGTCGTAAACAGGCGGTGAAAGCGAAGCCATTCATTGGACAGGCGCTGCCAAAAAAGCCAGATTATGGGTGAGCGAAACGCCGAAGCCCCCATAATGCCGATTGCCGGAATGTCCTATCCCGTCGAACCGGAATTCGAATCCCCCTTCGAATTGGCGGAGCCGACCGAGCAAACGGTGGCTGCCGTGTTCAATGCCCCCCATTCCGGCCGGATCTATCCGCACGCCTTTCTCACCAGCGCAAGGCTCGACCCCTTCAGCCTGCGCCGCTCCGAAGACGCCCATGTGGACGCGCTCTTCGCATCCATGGTCGATCTCGGCGCCCCGCTCCTCGCCGCCAACTTTCCTCGCGCCTATCTCGACGTCAATCGCGAGCCCTATGAGCTCGACCCGCGCATGTTCGACGGCCGGCTGCCGCCCTTCGCCAACACCCGCTCCCTCAGGGTGGCGGGCGGGCTCGGCACGGTGCCGCGCATCGTCGGCGACGGCCAGGAAATCTATCGCGACAAATTGCCGGTCAGCGAAGCGCTGCGCCGGATCGAATGGCTCTACAAACCCTATCATCGCACGCTGCGCCAGCTGATTGCCCGCACCATGCGCCAGTTCGGCGCGGTGCTTCTGGTCGATTGCCATTCCATGCCGTCACTTGGTGCGGCGCGCGGCGAGCCCTCACGCGCCGATTTCGTGCTCGGCGACCGCTACGGGACGAGCTGCGCGAGCATCATCACCGACCGCGTCGAGACGGAATTGCGCCGGCGCGGCTACCGCGTGGTCCGCAACAAACCCTATGCAGGCGGCTTCATCACCGAACATTATGGCGAGCCGTCAGCCCGACGGCACGCTCTGCAGATCGAGATCAACCGCGCGCTTTATATGAATGAACGGGATCTCGAACGCTCGCCCCATTTCGACACGGTGGCGGTGGATTTGACCGGCGTGTTCTCCAAGATCCTCACCGCCCTGCCGGACGATCTCCTGCCACGGCCGATCGCCGCCGAATAGCGGTCGCCGAATTCATCAGGCAAGAAAAAAGGCCGTACACTGACGCGCACGGCCCAAGTCTAGGGAGGAAACGCCCAAGGAGGGCAGCGATACGTCGCCGTACCGCATTGCAATAATATGCCACCGCACCGCACAAAACGCAAGAGTCGCTGACCTATTTTTTTGAATTATGGTTAAGCCTCAGTTAATTTCGGCGCGAGGCCGGCCGCTGCGAGCTGGGGTAGCCGGCTTCGGGCGCATGGCCCCGCGCTTTTCCATGGCAGCTCGATAGACTACACGAACCAGCAAGACGGGCACGCCCGTTGCAGCCGCAACACCCAAGCGCGAGGCCTCATGACCGCCGTCGACATCTCCCGCTTCATCGATGACCTCGCCACCCAGTCCGGCCAGGCGATCATGCCCTTCTTCCGCTCGGCCCTCACCGCCGAGGACAAGTCCGACGGGCGGGACTTCGATCCGGTAACGGAGGCGGACCGCGCCGGTGAGGCGGTGATGCGCCATATGATCAAGACGACCTTTCCCGACCACGGCATCACCGGCGAGGAATTCGCCGACGAGAATGCCGAGGCCGAATACGTCTGGGTGCTCGATCCGATCGATGGCACGAAAGCCTTCATTTCCGGCCTGCCGCTCTGGGGCACGCTGATCGGCCTGACGCACAGGGGCTCTCCCACCTACGGCCTCATGCACCAGCCGTTCACGGGCGAGCGTTTCGCGGGCGATGGTCGCACCGCCCATTATCGCGGACCGGCGGGCGAGCGTTCGCTCGCCACACGGCCCTGCGCCAGCCTCACCGAGGCGACCATCTCCGCCACGACCCCACAGATGTTCTCAGGCAAGACGCTCGAGGCCTATCGGCGGGTGGAGAGCGCCTGTCGCATGCACCGCTACGGCTGCGATTGCTATGCCTATTGCATGCTCGCCGCCGGACATATGGACCTCGTCATCGAGACCGGCCTGAAGCCCTGCGACATTCTTCCGCTTATCCCCATCGTCACCGGCGCCGGCGGGATCGTCACGGACTGGCAGGGGAACCCGGTGACGGGCGGCGGCAATGTGGTCGCCGCAGGCGACCCGCGCGTTCACGCCATGGCGCTCAAGGCCTTGTCCGCCTGAGGTGGCTGCCGGCCGAGATCATCCGTGCCGGGGATGAAGGCGTCGAAGGCCGCCCAGAATGCCGACCGGATGCTGTCCCGCTCCATCAGGAGTTCATGGCGGGCGCCGGGCAACACGATCACATGCCCGGATTTGAGATGTAGCGCGAAGCGCTCGATCACCGGCGTCGAGACGACCGTGTCGGCGCCGGCCGCGACGATCAGGACCTGCGCCTTGATCGCCTCGGCGGCACGGCGCGTCCCGAGCTGCGCCATCAGCCGATAGGCCGCCTTCACCCAGCCGATGGTCGGATCGCCGAGGCCGACCTGCGGTGCGGCGGCCGTGATCGCCGCGTTGCGTGCATAGCGAACGGGATCCGACGTCAGCCGATTGTCGCGAAACGGCTTGGTGGAGATGGCCGTTGCCCCGCCGCCCGGAACGAACTGGCGCGCAAAGCCGATGGCGCCAAGCACTTCCGCGAGGCAGCGCACGAGCCTCGGACGTTTCACCAGGGCGACCGAGAGCATCGGCGCCGAAGCGACGACGCGCTCGAAACGGGTCTCACCATGGCCGAGGCAGTCGAAAAGAATGGTCGCGCCCATGGAATGGGCCAGCGCGAAATAGGGCGCCGGGCAATGACGGGTCACGACCTCGGTCAAGACCGCATCAAGGTCTCGGCGATAGCGCTTGAAAGAGGCCACATGCCCTTTTCTGGCATTAGCGACCTGGCGGTCCGAGCCCCCCTGGCCACGCCAGTCGAAGGCCACGACGACGAAGCCGCGATTGGTGAGATCGGTCACCGTCTCGAAATATTTCTCGATGAATTCCGCCCGCCCCTGCAGGATGCACACCGTTCCGCGCGGGCTCTTGCGGCCGCGCGGCGACCAGCGTGCGACCCGCAGATTGACGCCGTCGCTCGCCGCCACTTGGCTAACGACGGCGCCGGGCGGCACCGGATTGTCGGGCGTGGCGAAGAGCTCCACGGCAGGGCCTCAATGCAGCCGATCATGCGATTCCGGCTCGGGATTGGAACTATATTCGCTCGGCCGCAAAGAGGCCATGACGCCGGTGCCTCACAGTCTTGAAAAGCTGCCGCATCCGCCCCAAATCGGTGTCGTGCAGGCCATACCGGCTGCACGCGACACCCGGCCTGATGGCGGGTGCTCCGCATGTCGCTTCTGAAGGAGGATATGCTTATGCGTCAGTTCGATTTCGCTCCCCTTTACCGTTCCACGGTTGGCTTCGACCGGCTGTTCTCGCTGCTGGACCAGGCAGCGGGCGTCGACAGCACTCCGTCTTATCCGCCCTACAACATCGAGCGCACGGGCGAGAACGCCTATCGCGTCTCTGTTGCGGTTGCCGGCTTCACGGATGCCGATCTCGCCGTTGAGGTGAAGGAGAACACCCTTTCCATTCGCGGCGAGAAGAAAGTCGCCGAGAATGACGAGAGGGCGGAGGTACTCTACCAGGGTATCGCCGCGCGCTCCTTCGAGCGCCGCTTCCAGCTCGCCGACCACGTCCAGGTAAAGGGCGCGGTTCTCGAGCACGGCCTGCTTCATGTCGATCTCGTCCGCGAGATCCCGGAGGCCAAGAAGCCGCGCCTGATCCCGATTGCGGCTACAGCAGCCGACAAGGCGAAGGTCATCGAGACCGGGGCCAAGGAAGCCGCGTAATCTCCCTTTACCGACACGACAAAGGCGCCCGCGAGGGCGCCTTTTTTATTGCCTACGGATAGAGGCCGGGACCTGCCCCTCGGCTTCGTCAGAAGGACGGTGGGCCGACCTCTGGCAGATCGGGCGGTGCGATATCGACATCGCCCGGCCTCTGCGGCTGCGCGGGCTCGGCCCGGGGCACGCTGGGAGCCGGTGCGGGCGTCGCTTGCGCTACCGGTGCAGGCGTGTCTGCCGGTTTTACGGACGGTTCCGTCCCGGTCGCCAGCCCCCGCGGGCGCACCGGCGGATGCGGCACCTTGGGCGTCACCGCGATCTTCGGCATGGGCGGCGCCGGGATCACACGCGGTTCGGGCAGTTGCGCGGGCTCGCGGGCGGCAAACCGTTCGCGGTAGCGCGACTCAGGCCCCGGCTCCAATCGTGCCAGCGGAGGCGGCCCGTCCAATTCCTCCTCCTCTTCCCAGTCCCGCGACGCCGAGGCGAGAACGCGACGGCTGACGATGGTGCCGTCGAAGGCATCGACCATCAGACGCGTGAGATCTCCGCGCCCATCCACCGCATGCACGATATAGACGTCGCCGCGCCGGCGAAGCGGCCCCTCGACCGCAAAGCCGCGGCGTTCGACCATCCGGACCACCGCCTCAGGCGGCATCAGTTCGTCGCCATAGACATCGGGGGGAGGCGGAGCGGCCCGCCACCCCCGCGCCCACGGCGGAGGAGCCTCCGGTATCGGCTCGGGCGGCAAGGGCTGAAAAAATCCCGGCGGGCGGTCGAAGAACTGCGCCGCCGCAGGTGCTATGCCGGCCACAACCGAGCCGCCGGCCGCAAGCATGATCGCGCCCGCAAGCCGGCCGATTCCAGCAGATGACTTCCGAATGCCTGCGCCTGTCATGAAGAACTCACTCGATCCATACGCGTCATGATGCGATTCTAGGGTCGATTGAGGCGCCTATACGGCATGTTAACGCTCTCTTTACGATCTTCGCCTCAGGAGGCGCGTGCCACATGCCCGAGAAGCGCATCCACCTCGGCTTCCGTGGTCGCAAAGGACGTGACGAGCCGCACGACCACCTCGCCTGCATGCGGCGCAGCCTCGGGCGGCAGACTTGCTGTCGGCCATTCATAGTAGACGAACCCCGCATCCTTGAGCGTGGCATGGAGGCCGGTCGGCAGCACCGCGAAGATTTCATTGCCCTCGACCGGCAGGCCGAGCCGGATGCCGCGTGCCGCGAGGCCGCCGGCGAGCCGGTCGGCCATGGCATTGGCGTGGCGGGCGAGCGCGAGCCAATGGTCGTCGGCGAGATAGGCGTCGAGCTGGGCCGAGAGAAAGCGGCCTTTCGAGAGGAGATGCCCGGAGCGTTTGCGGCGCTCGGCGAGGTGATCCGCCCGCGCCGGATCGAAGACCACGATCGCCTCGGCGGCGAGGCAGCCGTTCTTCGTCGCGCCGAAAGAGAGGATATCGACACCCGCCTTCCAGGTGAGTTCCGCGGGGCTCACCCCGAGGCGCACCAGCGCATTGGCGAAACGCGCTCCGTCCATATGCACGGCGAGCCCATGGCTGTGGGCGAGATCGGCGAGCGTGGCGATCTCGGACGGCTTATAGACGGTGCCGACCTCCGTTGCCTGCGTCAGCGTGAGCGCAGCCGGCTTCACGGCATGGGGCGGTGGTGCATGCGAGGCCTCCGCGAGATGAGCCGCGACCACATCCGGCGTCAACTTGCCGCAGAGGCCGGGAAGGCCGACAAGCTTGGCCCCGCCGGAGAAGAATTCCGGGGCGCCGCATTCGTCCTGGTTCACATGCGCCTCTACATGGCACAGAACCGAGCCCCATGGCGGCGCGAGCGCGGCGAGGCTCAGCGCATTGGCCGCAGTGCCCGTAGTCACCAGAAAAACCGAAAGGTCGCGTTCGAAGACGGCCTTGAGCCGGTCCGTCACGCGCGCTGCGATCGTGTCGTTTCCATAGCCGGCCGCCGCGCCTTGATTGGCGCGCGCCAGCGCGTCCATAACGATCGGGCTCGCGCCGACCACATTGTCACTGCCGAAATTCACCGGCCCCTCCGCTGTCTGATGCAGGAAGCGAGATTAGAGAAGGGACGACACTTGTGGAATGAGACGCTTCGGCGCCCCTCAAATTTAGGCATGCGCTGGCTGCAGTGCCGCGATCGATCAAGGATAAAGGCTACCCGCGAAAGATCATTGCGAAAAATGGGCCTGCGCGGCCATATTCTTTCGTCTTATGCCGTCCGCAGGAATTTTCTGTAACAGTCAGTTAAATTGGGCGCTTGTGCGGCGGAAAAAAATCTGGCATGTTCCGCTGACTTAGGACAGTCATGCTGTCCCATTCCAGCGGCTTGGCCGAATGCGGCGGGCCGAGACGATACGCGGTTCTGAGATGGCACGCGCCAAAGCGACGAAACGAGACCAGAAAGCCGCCCCCCGCGCAAAGCGGGGATAGCGGGCGCCGCGACCCTTCCGGTTGCAGCCCGCCGAGGTGCGGGCGCGGCGCGCAGCGCGACCGGACCTCCTGAAGACGAGATCGGCATGGCGGCACCTCTGGTGTCGACGTGGCGTCCTGTGCGACGAACGGGGGTCGTGGGAGGAAGGGTCGAGATGGCAGAGCATCGGTCACCATCGCATCCGGCTGAGATGAAGCTGCAAGGCGCGCGCCCGACGGGCACCGCGCGGACGGCGGTGGATGTCGGCTTTCCGCCGGCGCAAGGCCTCTATGATCCGCGCAGGGAGCATGATGCCTGCGGCGTCGGCTTCGTCGCCGACCTCAAGAACCGCAAAAGCCATGCGATCATCGAGCACGGGCTCGCGATCCTGCATAATCTCGACCACCGTGGCGCGGTCGGGGCAGATCCCAAGGCCGGCGACGGCTGCGGCATGCTCGTGCAGATCCCACACCGCTTTTTCGAGGACGAGTGCCGCCGGCTCAGTATCGACCTGCCGGTACCCGGGCATTATGCCGTCGGCCATCTCTTCATGCCGCGCGACCCGGAAGGTTTTCGGCTCGTCATCGAGATCGTCGAGCGGGTCGTCGCCGAAGAGGGCCTCACCTTCCTCGGCTGGCGCGACGTGCCGGTGGACAACACCGGTCTCGGCGAGACGGTGAAGCCGACCGAGCCGCTTCACCGGCAGCTTTTCATCGGCTGGGGACCGGCAACCACGAACCAGGACGAGTTCGAGCGGCGCCTCTTTATCGCCCGCAAGGTGATCTCGAACGCCATCTACGACATGAAGGATCCGCGCACGGCCGGCTATTACCCGGTCAGCCTGTCTTCGCGCACCCTCGTCTATAAGGGTATGCTGCTCGCGACCCAGCTCGGCGAATATTACGCCGACCTGCGGGATCCGCGCTTCGAGTCGGCGCTGGCGCTCGTCCACCAGCGCTTCGCCACCAACACCTTCCCCACCTGGTCGCTCGCACATCCCTATCGCATGGTCGCCCATAACGGCGAGATCAACACGCTCAGGGGTAACGTGAACTGGATGGCGGCGCGCCAAGCCTCCGTCGATTCCGACCTCTTCGGCAACGATATCGTCAAGCTCTGGCCGATCTCCTACGAGGGCCAGTCCGATACCGCCTGTTTCGACAACGCCCTCGAATTCCTCGTGCAGGGCGGCTATTCGCTCGTCCATGCCATGATGATGCTCGTGCCGGAAGCTTGGGCGGGCAACCCGCTGATGAGCGAGGAGCGGCGCGCTTTCTACGAATATCACGCAGCCCTCATGGAGCCATGGGACGGCCCGGCGGCGATCGCCTTCAGCGATGGGCGCCAGCTCGGCGCCACCCTCGACCGCAACGGCCTGCGGCCTGCCCGCTATGTGGTGACCGACGACGATCTGGTGGTCGGCGCATCGGAAATGGGCGTGCTCCCCATACCCGAGGAGAAGATCGTCAAAAAGTGGCGGCTGCAGCCCGGCCGCATGCTTCTCATCGATCTGGAGAAGGGCCGCATCGTCTCCGACGAGGAGATCAAGCAGGAGCTCAGCACGAGCCATCCCTACAAGGAGTGGCTGAAGCGCACCCAGATCGTGCTGGAGGAGCTGCCGCCGGTGCAGGCGCGTGAATCGCGCACCGACGTCAGCCTCATCGATCGCCAGCAGGCTTTCGGTTATACGCAGGAAGACGTGAGGCTTTTGTTGCCGCCCATGGCCGTGACCGGCCAGGAGGCGGTCGGCTCCATGGGCACGGACACGCCGATCTCGGCGTTGTCGCAGCGTTCCAAGCTGATCTATACCTATTTCAAGCAGAACTTCGCCCAGGTGACGAACCCGCCGATCGACCCGATCCGCGAGGAGCTCGTCATGAGCCTCGTGTCCTTTATCGGGCCGCGGCCGAATATCCTCGATCTCGAGGGCACCTCACGGAAGAAGCGGCTCGAGGTGCGCCAGCCCATCCTGACCAATGAGGATCTCGAAAAGATCCGCTGCATCGGCCATTACGAGGATGTCTTCGACACCAAGACGCTCGACATGACCTTCCCGGCCCTGCAGGGCGCGGCGGGCATGGAGGGGGCGCTGCAACGCCTGTGCGAGCGTGCCGAAGCGGCGGTGGCGGGCGGCTACAACATCATCATTCTCTCCGACCGGATGGTGGGGCCGGACCGCATCGCGATCCCCGCCCTCCTCGCCACCGCGGCCGTGCACCACCACCTCATCCGCAAGGGCCTCCGGACCTCGGTCGGCCTGGTCGTGGAATCGGGCGAGCCGCGCGAGATCCATCACTTCGCCTGCCTCGCCGGCTACGGCGCGGAGGCGATCAACCCCTATCTCGCCTTCGAGACGCTGCTCTCGATGCACGAGGCGCTCGACTTCCCCGAGGAGGTCGACGCGGACGAGATCGTCAAGCGCTACATCAAGTCGATCGACAAGGGGCTGCTCAAGGTGATGTCCAAGATGGGCATCTCCACCTACCAGTCCTATTGCGGTGCGCAGATCTTCGACGCGGTCGGCCTCCGGAGCGACTTCGTCGAGCGCTATTTCTTCGGCACCGCGACCTCCATCGAGGGCGTCGGACTGCCTGAGGTCGCCGAAGAAACCGTGCAGCGCCACAACGATGCGTTCGGCGATGCGGCGATCTTCCGCAACGCGCTCGATGTCGGCGGCGAATACGCCTACCGCATGCGCGGCGAAAACCATGTTTGGACGCCGGACACAGTGGCCACCCTGCAGCATGCCGTGCGCCTCAACGCGCGCGAGCGCTACCAGGATTTCGCCAAGCTGGTCGACGAGCAGGGCAGCCGCGCCAATACCGTCCGCGGCCTCTTCCGCATCAAGAATGCGCGCGAACTCGGCCGCGAGCCGGTGCCGCTCGCGGATGTCGAGCCCGCCGCCGAGATCGTGAAGCGTTTCGCGACGGGCGCCATGTCCTTCGGCTCGATCTCGCGCGAGGCGCACGAGACGCTCGCCATCGCCATGAACTCCTTCGGCGGCAAGTCGAACACCGGCGAGGGCGGCGAGGAGCCGGAGCGCTTCGTGCCGCTGCCGGACGGCCGCTCGCGCCGCTCGGCCATCAAGCAGGTGGCCTCGGGCCGCTTCGGGGTGACGGCGCATTATCTCGTCAATGCCGACGTCATGCAGATCAAGGTGGCCCAGGGCGCCAAGCCAGGCGAGGGCGGGCAGCTGCCCGGCCACAAGGTCGACGCGATCATCGCCAAGGTCCGCCATTCGACGCCGGGGGTCGGCCTCATTTCGCCGCCGCCGCACCATGACATCTATTCGATCGAGGACCTGGCGCAGCTCATCTTCGACCTGAAGAACGTCAATCCGTCGGCGGATGTGTCGGTCAAGCTGGTGTCGGAGGTGGGCGTCGGCACGGTCGCGGCGGGCGTTGCCAAGGCGCGCGCCGACCACATCACCATCTCGGGTTTCGAAGGAGGCACGGGCGCGAGCCCCCTCACCTCCCTGAAGCACGCCGGCTCCCCGTGGGAGATCGGTCTCGCCGAGACCCAGCAGACGCTGGTGCTCTCGAACCTGCGCGGACGTGTGGCGCTGCAGGTCGACGGCGGGCTGAAGACCGGCCGCGACGTGGTCATCGGGGCCCTGCTCGGCGCCGACGAATTCGGCTTCTCGACGGCGCCGCTGATCGCCGCCGGCTGCATCATGATGCGCAAATGCCACCTGAACACCTGCCCGGTCGGCGTAGCGACCCAGGATCCGGTGCTCAGGAAGCGCTTCAAGGGCCTGCCGGAGCACGTGGTCAACTACTTCTTCTTCGTCGCCGAAGAGGTGCGCGAGATGATGGCCGAGATCGGCGTGCGCCGGCTCGACGAGCTCATCGGCCATACCGAGATCCTCGACAAGACGGAGGCGATCAACCACTGGAAGGCCAAGGGGCTCGATTTCACGCGCCTGTTCCACCGGCCGGAGGTGGACGCGCATGTGGCGATCCGCCATGCCGAGCGCCAGCGCCATCCGGTCGACGCCATTCTCGATCGCGACCTCATCCGCGACGCGGAACCTGCGCTCGCGACCGGCGAGCCGGTGGTTCTGACGCATGCGATCAAGAACACCGACCGCACCACCGGCGCCATGCTCTCCGGCGAGATCGCCAACCGCTACGGCGAGGAGGGGCTGCCCGACGACACCATCACCGTCAAGCTCAAGGGCACGGCCGGGCAGAGCTTCGGCGCCTTCCTCGCGGCCGGCGTGACGCTTGAGCTTGAGGGCGATGCCAACGACTATGTCGGCAAGGGCCTGTCGGGCGGCAAGGTCATCATCTATCCGCCCGCCAACACGCGGATCGTGCCGGAGCAGTCGATCATCGTCGGCAACACCGTGCTCTATGGCGCGACCGCCGGCGAATGCTACTTCCGTGGCGTCGCGGGCGAGCGCTTCGCGGTGCGCAACTCCGGCGCCATCGCGGTTGTCGAGGGCACCGGCGACCACGGCTGCGAATATATGACCGGCGGCGTGGTGGTCGTCATCGGCGAGACCGGGCGCAATTTCGCGGCCGGCATGTCCGGCGGCATCGCTTATGTGCTCGACGAGGATGGCACCTTCGCCAAGCGCTGCAACCTGTCCATGGTCGATCTCGAACCGGTCGAGGAGGAGGAGGACCTGCTGGAACGTCTCCACCACCACGGCGGCGATCTGGAGACGAAGGGCCGCATCGATATTCTCGACGACCTCTCCCGCCACGACGAGGAGCGGCTCATGCAGCTCATCGCCAATCACCTCAAATACACCGGTTCGACACGAGCCAAGACTATTCTCGACGGCTGGCAGAACTACCGCACGAGGTTCGTGAAGATCATGCCGGTTGAATACCGGCGCGCAATTCGCGAAATGGAGCGTGCGCGCACGCTGCAGGCGGCGGAGTAGTCAACAGGCCCGCGGTCCACCCTCCCCTCGAGGGGGAGGGTCGGCGCGCAGAGCGCGCCGGGGTGGGGTGATCGCAGGCTCAGCTTTCTCACCCCCTCCCGGCCGCTGCGCGGCCGACCTCCCCCCTCAAGGGGGAGGTAAAGGTGGGTTCGACCGCGCAACGACTGGAAAAAGACGATGGGCAAGGTCACAGGTTTTCTCGAATACGACCGCCAGGAGCAGAAGTATCAGCTCGCCGGCGACCGTATCCGCCATTTCCGCGAATTCACTCTGCCCCTCGACGAAAAGGACGTGGGCCGGCAGGCGGCGCGCTGCATGGACTGCGGCATCCCCTATTGCCATGGCCCCACCGGCTGCCCGGTGCACAACCAGATCCCGGACTGGAACGACCTCGTCTATAGCGGCGACTGGGAGGAAGCCGCGCGCAACCTCCATTCCACGAATAATTTCCCGGAGTTCACCGGACGCATCTGCCCGGCGCCCTGCGAAGAGGCCTGCACGCTCAACCTCGAGAATGTGCCGGTCACCATCAAGACGATCGAGCAGGCGATTGCCGACAAGGCCTGGGCGAGCGGCTGGGTGCAGCCGGAAATCCCCGCCGAGCGGACCGGGCGGCGTGTCGCGGTGGTCGGCTCGGGGCCGGCAGGACTTGCTGCCGCCCAACAGCTGGCGCGCGTCGGCCACGAGGTGCATGTCTTCGAGCGCGAGCCCAAGGCCGGCGGCCTGCTGCGTTACGGCATTCCCGACTTCAAGATGGAGAAGCACCACATCGATCGGCGCGTCGTGCAAATGGAGGCTGAAGGCGTCGTCTTCCATTACGGCATCAATGTCGGCGTGACCAAGCCTTTCGCCGAGCTCGAAGCCGAATTCGATGCGGTCCTGATGTCCGCCGGCGCGGAACATCCGCGTGATCCCCAGCTGCCTGGGCAGGAGCTCGACGGCGTGCATTACGCCATGCCCTATCTCGTGCAGCAGAACCGCCGCAATGGGCGGGAGAACTGGCCGGACGAAAAGCCGATCCTGGCTGCCGGCAAGCATGTGGTCGTCATCGGCGGCGGCGACACGGCGTCGGACTGTGTCGGCACGGCCTTCCGTCAGGGCGCGCTGTCGGTGACACAGCTCGACATCCGCCCGCGTCCCCCCGTCATGGAAGACAAGCTGACGATCTGGCCTTATTGGCCGACGAAGCTCAGGACCTCGTCGAGCCAGGCGGAAGGGGCGGAACGCGAGTTTCAGGCGGCGACCCTGGGCCTGGTTGGAACGAAGGGCCGGCTCACCGCGGTGCGTTGCGCGCGCGTCGACGAGAAGCGCGAACCCATCCCCGGCAGCGAGTTCTTGCTCAAGGCCGACCTCGTCTTCATCGCCATCGGTTTTGCCGGCCCGCTCGTGGACGGGCTGGTCGAGCAATCGGCGGTCTCCCTCGACCGGCGCGGCAATGTGCTCGCCGATACGGAGGCCTATCGCACCTCGCGCGACAAGGTCTTCGCCGCGGGCGACATGCGCCGTGGCCAGTCGCTCGTCGTCTGGGCGATCCGGGAAGGCCGGCAGGCGGCTCGCGCCATCGACGAATTCCTCATGGGAACGACCAATCTGCCGCGGTGAACGGCGCTCCGCCTCGATCTCCGTGAGGATATCGGAAGGTATGGGCGGCGGCCTGCCTACTGCGGCGGCGGCCAGGTGAAATCGTCGGCGCGCCCCGGCCGCGGATCGGGTGCGCGGCCGGTGTCGTAAACCCGCTGGACGAGTTGCCCCCCGTAGCCGGACAGGACGGGCGGACGATCCGCCAGTGCCCCGCCAGCCGCCATCTCGCGGCGGGTCAAAGGCAGGATGGGCCCGGCGAGCACCGGCGGCGGCGGGATGGCGAGCGCGCCCGGCTCCGGAGGTGCCGGCAGGCCCGCGAGCAATCCTTGACCATCCTTCGCGCCGGCTTCCCCGGACTGCGGCAGGGCGAGCACGGTGGCGTTGTTGCGCTCCTCCAGGATTCGGCGGATCTCGAGCTCCACGAAATGTGCGGCCTTCCGCGCGCCGGCCTTGGTCAAGTGGATGCCGTTTGAGCTGCGCAGGCGCACCGTGCGGCCGTTGATATCCGGGCCATAGGCTGTGAAGCGGTTGTCGTCGTCGGCGAAGGCTTCCCAGATGTCGACGAAAGGCTCGTCGGCCTTGGCCGCTCGCTCGCGAAACAGGGCGTTGAGGCTCGACATGTCGGCCGAATAGCGCGCGCTCTGCATGGGCGGCAGGCCCACCCAGATGAGCGGCACCTGCTTTTCCGCAAAAGCGGCCTCCATGGCGTCGATCCGCGCCATGTAGAGCTCGCGCCAGCGATCGGAGCCGAAGTCTGCGGAGGTGTCGCCGTCGCGCATGAGTTGGCGATCATTCGAGCCAATGATGAAGACACCGACCGTGACCGGGTCCTTGCTCGCCAGCCGCTCGCGGGCGGTTTTCAGCCAGTCGAAATAATCGTCGCGGACAAGGCCCGAATTGCCGCTGACCTTGCGCGAAACCTCGATCGTCGGCACCTCGGCAAAGGCATCTTGCAGACCGTCGGCGAGATCATCGGCGAAGGCATCGCCCATCACGTAAATGAAGGTGTCGGCGGGGGGCTTCGGCTCCTGCGCCTGGTCGCGCACGACGACCGGCGCCGGTGCCGGCGCACGCCGCGGGCGTTTGCGGCGCGTCGTTGGTCGGGTCGCGCGGCGCGGCATCATCTGCTGCGGCGGCGGCCGAGTCTGCTGCCGGAAAATGCCGTCGAGAAAGCGCGTGAGGGGATCGGCTTGCGCAAGGGCGGGCGTTGCCGTCGCGGCGTTCAGGCCGGCAAAGGCGAGCGCGCCAAGACCGATGCCCGCCGCGGCGACGAGAACGGCGAACAATACTCCAAGTCGCGGGCTGGCTCGCATGGTCGGCTCGTGCGTTGGCGGGGGACGGCGGTCGGTGGTACCCCGGTCACTCTCGACGCAACACCCTCACGCCCATAACGGTTGCGCAACACGTCTACCTTTAACGCAGAACGCAACGGACAGAATGCAACTTTCGGCGAGCGCATCGGGGGCTAGCCGTCTCGCATGGCCTGCGGCTCGCCGATTCAGCCGGACGTATTGCGGCGCAGACGTTCCAGGAGCGTCAGGCTGGGATAGCTGTCGGCGGGCAGGCCCGCCCTCTCCTGATAGGCTGCGATGGCCGCTCGCGTCTGCGCGCCGATCTTGCCATCCGGTTCGCCAACCTCATAGCCGTGAGCCTGGAGATGCCGCTGCAGCTCGACGCTCTGCATGCGATCGAGCGGGCGGTCCTCCACCGGCCAGGGGGCCTGAACGGGCGGTCCGCCGTAGAGCCTGTCGCCGAGGAGTGCCACCCCGAGCGCATAGGCGTCCGAATTGTTGTAGCGCTTGATGACGTTGAAGTTCTTCGTCACGAGGAAGGCCGGGCCGCGCGCGCCGGCCGGCAGCAGAATCCGCGCTTCGCCGGCCGCCGGCATCGCTCGTCCGTCCATCCGCCGCACGCCGGCCGAGGCCCAGGCCGAGAACGGCTGCATGCTCGCCCCATAGGTGAGGCCGCGCGGCAGCTTGACCTCGAAGCCCCAGGGCAGACCCGTCTGCCAGCCGTGCTTCTTCAGGTAGTTGGCGGTCGAGGCGAGCGCATCGGGCGCCGAACCCCAGATGTCGCGCCGCCCGTCGCCCGTGAAATCGACGGCATAAGCCATGAAGCTCGACGGCATGAACTGGGTCTGACCCATGGCGCCTGCCCAGGAGCCGATCATCTTGTCACGGTCGACATGGCCTTGTTCGAGGATCACCAGGGCGGTGACGAGCTCCTTGCGGAAGAAGTCGCCGCGATAGTTCTCGTAGCCCAGCGTCGCGAGGGCGCGGATGACGTCGTTGTTGCCCATATTGGAGCCGAAGTTCGTCTCCATGCCCCAGACGCCGGCGATCGCGCGGCGATCGACGCCATAGACCTGCTCCACCTTGACGATGGTCGGCGCGGCATCCGCGATGGCAGCCGTGCCACGCTGCAGGCGCTGCTCGGAAACGGCCGAGGCCAGATACTCCCATACGGGCTTGACGAACTCCGACTGCTTCTTCGTGAGCGCGATGACCTTGGGATCAGGGGCGACACCCGCGAAGGCACGCTCGAAGGTCCGCCGCGAGACGCCCCGGGCCTTGGCCTGTTGCCAGACGTCTTCGGAGAAGGCGACGAATTCCCGCGATGGTCTCTGCAAGGATCCCTCGGCGACTACGGATGATCGGCTTTCCGGCGGGCTCGTTGAAATCGACGAGGTCGTCAACTCCCCGACCGCCGAACAGGACACCTGCCCCAAGCCGACGAGCAGGAGGGCGGAAAAGCGCAGGCCCGCGGCCAAGGCGCCGCGCTGCGTCCCACGTTGGCCGGCGAGCCCCCCTCTGACCTCCATTCACGATCTCCGACGTATGAACTGATTGAACCTCCCCTAGTGGTTGCTTGATAACCTTTCAAAAAGGTTGAAAGGAGGCACGGGGTTGCGCCGGCTTCAGCGCTGCAACCTGAGACCCACCAGAAAGACATTGGCCGTATAGTCGGAATCCGGAGATGTGCTCTTCAGGCGGTCGTGGGTGAAGCTCGCCCGGAAAATGAGTGAGCGCGTGAGCTTCCAGTCGAGCCGGACTTCACCGGTGAGCCCATGCTCCTTGATGTAAACGCCCTGATAATCGCTGTCGGTGAGGTCAAGTATGCCGGTGAGCGTAAGGTTGCGGCGCAAGGCATGGTCCACCTCGATGCCGGCCTGGCGGACCACGACGCCGCTCGACCCGAGGACCGTCGTCTCGCCGAGGGTGCTCGATGCATTGAGCTTGACCGTGGTCAGGGGCGTCGCATTCCAGACGAGCGAGGCGCGGCCGATCGGGCCGTTGAGATCGTCGAGGCGCGGGTCGTCGTAGACGCGGCGTTCGTAGCCGGCCGCGATCTCTCCGGTCAGCAGATCGTTGAAATTGACGGTGGTGCCGAGGCTGACACCTGTGCCGTTCGAACTGCGTGCATAGCCGGAGTCGTCGATGCGGTTGTCGTAGCGGCGCTTGTCGAGGCGCCCTTCGAGGAAAGGCGAGAAGAACGGGCTGATCTCGTAGCCGGTGCGCAGGCGAAGCGCATATTGGGTGTAGTTGCGATCCTCCTGGCTGAGCGTGCTGCCGTCCGCGAGCTTGGCATTGCCGTAGATGCTGCGGTCGATATCGCCGTAGGCGCCGACCGAGAGGCGATTGAACGTGTGCACGAGGCCGGCCGTGCCACCGCCGGTGAAGGTAAGCGGCTGATTGACGACGCCGTTCGGCAGATTGGGGTTGCCCGGCTGCTGCGTCGAGAGCTGGAAACGCCCCTCGCTCTCGAACTGCGTGCCGCGCAGCACGTCGAGCTTGAGGTTCACGAGCCCATCGCCGGAGGGGCGATTGACATCGCTCATGCCGACGAAGGCGTCATAGGCGCCACGCAAATAACCGGTGAGCGAATG
Organism: Chelatococcus sp. GCM10030263; assembly: GCF_042666455.1. Classification (NCBI taxonomy): domain Bacteria; kingdom Pseudomonadati; phylum Pseudomonadota; class Alphaproteobacteria; order Hyphomicrobiales; family Chelatococcaceae; genus Chelatococcus; species Chelatococcus sp. GCM10030263. The sequence continues at coordinate 59,619 of NZ_JBHTDB010000006.1, forward strand.
CCGTCCCCAATCGGACTTGAGGTCGACCTCACCTAGGGTCCGCAGCATCGTGGCGCCTTTGACGCCCGTGTTGATGCGACGCGGGTTCGAATCGTAACCGATGTCGGCCTCGATCGACGGCAGGAAGATCAGGCCGCCCATCCTGACCCCGAGCTGTTCGTAGGGGTCGTCCGCGGGCCGCCTCGGCCGTCTGCGTTCTGGCGTCGCGGCAGGTGCTTCGCCCTTGAGATCTGCATAGACCCGGTTCTGCACACTCGTGCGTGGGGTCGACGACGGCGGTCCCAGCTGGCCGTAGACCGAGGGCCGCAGCGGACCACCACCGATGTCGCGCGTGCGCAGCATCATCGGCGAGGGATCGAACAGCGGCGCCGTGTCATCCGCCGGCGGTGTCAGCAGAAGCGGCCCGGAATCGCCGCGTAGAAGCGCGAAGGGCTGATCGTCATCGCCAGTATTGGCGCGTGTGGCCGAACCCGATGACGATGAGGAGGACGAGGACGTCGGCAGCTCGGTTCCACGTAGGGTGCCGAAGGGACCGTCATTCTCGTCGGCATCCTGCGCTCTCGCGCCCGTCGTCGCGCCGGCGAGGGCAACGGCAGCCACGGCCAGAAGTGCGATCGACGTCATCGGACGGAATCGGCCCCAATCGCACGCCAAGGCTTCACGCTCACCGCTTGATGGCGGGATCGACATCCCGCCAAGGCGCGAAGGCAGCACCTCGCCGCTTCGCATGGTTAACGAAGGCTAGGCGATCAGAGTTAATGGTTGGTAAGCAGGTGCCGAATTTGCGAGACGCGTGCGCCCTTCCCCATTAGTCGCGGGAAGGCGAAGGGCCGGCTGCGATCAAACCATCAGCGCAGGCGCGGCTGCTCAGGTGCGCCGCTGCCCGATCCAGCCCTGCAGCTCGCGCAAGGCGAGATGGCCGATGACGCGCATGCCGTCCGGCGAGTCGTTGAGGCAGGGAATGGCCGCGAAATGCTCGCCGCCGTGATGGCGGAAGATTTCCGCATTCTCACACGCAATCTCTTCGAGCGTCTCCAGGCAATCGGCGGAGAAGCCCGGCATGACGACCGCGATGCGCTTGATACCGCGTTCGGCAAGCGACTGCACGGTGGCATCCGTATAAGGTTTGACCCATTCCGCCCGGCCGAAGCGCGACTGGAAGCTCATCATGAAACGGTCGGGGGAAAGGCCCATGGCCTCGCGCATCAGCTCCCAGGTCCTGACGCAGTGGTCGTAATAGGGGTCGCCTTTCAGGATGTAGTCCTGCGGAACGCCGTGGAAGGACGCGAGAAAGACCTCCGGCTCGAAATCGAGCGCAGCGACGCTCTTCTTCAGCCCGGCGACGAGCGCCTCGATATAGACGGGGTCGTCGTAATAGGGCGGCACCACCCGAAGCGTCGGTTGCCAGCGCATGGTCATCAGCGCCTCGAAAACCTTGTCGCAGGCGGTTGCCGTCGTCGCCGCCGCATATTGCGGATAGAGCGGCATGAGGAGAATGCGATCGCAGCCCTTCGCCTGCAGGGCACGGATGCCGTCCTTCATCGACGGCTTGCCGTAGCGCATCGCCCAATCGACGACGACGCGGTCGTCGATCACCTTCAGCGTTGCCTCGAGCTTCGCCGCCTGAGAGCGGGTGATGGTCTTGAGCGGCGATTCATTCAGCTGCTTGTTCCAGATGGTGGCGTAGTCCTTGCCCTTGCGGCCGGGACGCGTCGTCAGGATGATGCCGTTCAGAATGAACCACCACGGGATGCGCGGCGTCTCGATCACCCGTTGGTCCGAGAGAAACTCCTTCAGATAACGCCGCATCGACCAATAGTCGGTGCCCTCGGGGGTGCCGAGATTGGTGACGAGAACGCCGATGCGTCGAGGCACATCGGATGCGCGCATGGGCTCGACGGCGGATATCGTTTCGAAAGGCTGCGACACGGTGGCTCCAAGGCTCGTCTGCTGCCAATGTAGGACGCACCCGGCCGCAGTCCAACTGCCGCAACGCCGCGCTATGGGGATGGGCTGCTCGCCAGGCCGAGATCGCGGCGATAGGCGCCGGGCGTGATCCCATAGGCACGCTTGAACAGGCGTGTCAGATGCGGCTGGTCGACGAAGCCGACCGCGGCCGCGACATCGGCAGGCGCGTCACCCGCCGCCAGCCGCCGCTTGGCGGCTTCGAGGCGAATGGTGCGCAGATAGGCGCTCGGCGGCAGGCCGAAACGTCGGCTGAAGCCGCGCAGCAGCTGGAACCGGCCGAGGCCGGCAACCTCCGCCAGATCCTCCACCGTGAGCCGTTCGGCCATCTCCTCATGCATGAGCTCGCGCACCCGCGCGAGCGTCGACGGCAGCCGCTCGCCGAGGGGCCGGCCCTCGCCCGCGAGGCCGACGAGCGCTTCGACAAGGCTGAAATAGGCCTCGCTCACCGCGAGCACATCGTCGTCACGATCGACCTCGCGGGCGTAGCGCAGGATCGCGGCGGCGAGCGGCGGATGATCCGCAACCGCGGCGCGAAAGCCGGTGAGCCTGCCCCGCTCGCGCGCCGCCGCTTCGAGCCGCGGCGCGTCGAGATAGAGCATGCGGTAGATCACGCCCTCGGAGGTGCTGGCATGGCCGTCGTGCAGGTCGAGCGGCGCGAAGAGAATGGCCGACCCCGGCCGGGTGCGGTGGCGGACGCCGCGGCACCAGAAACTCTGCGAACCGGCCTCCGTCACGCCGATGGCATAGGTCTCATGGGCGTGCCGGCTATAGGCATGGCTGTGCAGCCCTGCCCGCAGCGCCTCGACGCCGCGCTGCTCATCGCGCCGCGTGTGAAACCAGTCGTTAGGAACCCCGCCCATCGCACCCGCACCTGCGTACAAGACCGGCGGCCGCCACGCCGTCATGCTCGTCCCATTATTACGAGAACCAATCGACATTCACCGTTGGTCGCGATGGGCGCTTTACCCTCCCCTTGAGGGGGAGGGTCGGCGAGCGTTGGCGAGCCGGGGTGGGGTGAGGCCTATCCCAACCTGATCCACCCCCTCCCGGCCGGCTCTGCCGGCCGACCTCCCCCCTCGAGGGGGAGGTGAGCGAACCGACAGACATTAAAGGTCGATTGCCCAAACGCGAGGATAGCCCATGCGATTCGACACCAAGATCGCCATTGTCGTCCGGGACGATATTCCGACCTGGCAGAAACTCAACATGACGGCCTTCCTGGCGAGCGGCATCGCCGGTCGGCTGCACGAGACCCTCGGCGAGCCCTATCGAGACGGCTCGGGGCGCGGCTATTGCGCCATGTTCCGCCAGCCCGTCTTGGTCTTCGCCGCGCCGGGCCAGGAGGCGATGCGGGCGGCCTATGAGGCGGCCTTCGCGCGTGAACTGACCATGGCCATCTTCACTGACGATCTGTTCACGACGGGCCATGACGACGCCAATCGCGCCGCCGTCGCGACTGTCGCCGCCGCCGACCTGTCGCTCGCGGGGCTCGCCATCCATGGGCCGAAGAACGCCGTCGACCGCGCCCTCAAGGGGCTTCCCCTCCACGCCTGAGGCCGCTCATTCCGCCGCCACCGCAAGCGGCGGCTCGCTGTTGCGAAAGCGCGCGAGGAGCTCCGCCTCCTCGAGCTTGGCCTTTTCCAGATGCCGTTGCTTGACATGGCCGAAGCCGCGGATCTTCTCGGGGACGGCAGCGAGCGCGACCGCAAGCGCATGGTTGCTCCCATCGAGCCTGGCCAGGATCTCGTCGAGAAGCGCCTCGTAGTCGGCGATCAGCTTGCGCTCGAGTTGCCGTTCCGCGCTGCGGCCGAAGATGTCGAAGGCCGTCCCGCGCAGGATTTTCATTCCGGCGAGCAGGCGGAACGCCGGCAGCATCCACGGGCCGAAGGTCAGTTTGCGCGGATGGCCATGGGCATCCTTCGGACTGAGGATCGGCGGCGCGAGATGGAATTCAAGCCGCATCTTTTCGCCGGTAAAGGTCGCGGCGAGCTGGCGGGCGAAATTGCCGTCCGTATAGAGCCGCGCCACCTCGTATTCGTCCTTGTAGGCCATCAGCTTGAACAGGTTGCGCGCGACGGCCTCGGTAAGCCCCGTTCCCCGCATCACCTCGGCCTCGTGCGCCTTCACCCGCTCGACCAGGGCGCGATAGCGCTCCGCATAGGCTTTGTTCTGATAGGCCGTCAGGAACTCGACGCGGCGCGCGACGATCTCGTCCAGGCTTTGCGAAAGATGCCGCGCGGCGGTCGGCTCCTTGGCCGGAGCGACGAGGCCGGCAACCAGCTCCGGCTCCAGCATGGCGCGACGGCCCCAGCGGAAGGCGGCGATGTTCATGGCGACCGCCTCGCCGTTCAAGGTAATCGCCTTTTCGAGCGCCGCCGCCGAGACCGGCACCTTGCCCTGCTGATAGGCATAGCCCAGCATGAACATATTGGTGGCGATGGCATTGCCGAGGACGGCGGTCGCGATCCCCGTCGCGTCAACGAAAGAGACGCCGCGGTCGCCGGTCGCCGCGCTGATGGCGCGCTTGATGCGCTCGACCGGCAGCACATAATCGGCATTGCGGGTGAAATCGCCGGGATGGACCTCCGCCGTATTCACGACGAGCGCCGTCTCGCCCTCATTGACGGCCGCGAGCACCTTCTTCGAGCCGGTGACGACCAGATCGCAGCCGAGCACGAGGTCGGCCTCGCCGGCGAAGACGCGGATGGCATGGATGTCCTCGGGCGCCGCCGCGAGCCGCACGTGGCTATAGACCGCCCCACCTTTTTGCGCGAGCCCCGCCATGTCGATCATGCCGCAGCCCTTGCCTTCGAGATGGGCGGCCATGCCGAGGATGGCGCCGACGGTCACGACGCCCGTGCCGCCGACGCCGGTGACGATGATGTTGTAGGGCTTGTGGCCGAGCACCGGCCGCGCAGGCTCGGGCAGGCTCGTCTCCCAGCCCTCCCCCTCCGCGGCAACGGCGGGTTTCGGCGGCGTCGCTTTGCGGGGTGCGGCGCCATGCACCGTCACGAAAGACGGGCAGAAGCCGTTCACGCAGGAAAAGTCCTTGTTGCAGTTCGACTGATCGATCTGCCGCTTGCGCCCGAACTCGGTCATCAGCGGCTGCACGGAGACGCAGTTGGAAGCGACGCCGCAATCGCCGCAGCCCTCGCAGACGAGCTCGTTGATCATGACGCGCTTGTCCGGGTCCGGGTATGTGCCCTTCTTGCGCCGCCGGCGCTTCTCGGCCGCGCAGGTCTGGTCATAGATGAGCACGGTGACGCCGGGTGCGGCCGCGAGCTCGCGCTGCACGGCGTCCAGTTCGTCGCGGTGGTGGCGCGTCAGTCCGGCCGGCCAGCGGATCGACGGCGGATATTTGTCCGGCTCGTCGGAGACGAGCGCGATGCGCTCCACGCCCTCGGCGCGCACCTGGGCGGCAATCTTGTCGACGGTGAGATCGCCCTCGACATGCTGGCCGCCGGTCATGGCGACAGCGTCGTTATAGAGGATCTTATAGGTAATGTTGGTCTTGGTGGCGATCGCGAAGCGCAGCGCCAGAAGGCCGGAATGCTGGTAGGTGCCGTCGCCGAGGTTCTGGAAGACGTGGCCGCGCTTCGAGAACGGCGCCTCGCCGATCCAGTTGACGCCCTCACCGCCCATTTGGGTGAAGCCGTCGGTGGCGCGGTCCATCCACTGCACCATGTAGTGGCAGCCGATTCCGGCATAGGCGCGCATGCCCTCCGGCACCACCGTCGAGGAATTATGGGGGCAACCCGAGCAGAAGTGAGGAACGCGAGTGCCGGCGTCCGCCGTCTCGGCGAGGACGCGCTGCGCCTCGCGGATGCGCGCGACACGCGCCGCCAATTCGTCGCTCGGGCGATAGCGCAATACCCGTTCACCGATGGCGATGGCGATGTCGTTGGGATCGAGCGCGCCCTTGACCGGGAACAGCCAGTTGCCCTGCTCGTCCTTCTTGCCGACGCAGATCGGCTGATTGGCTGAGCCGTAGAGCTCCTCGCGCACCTGCACTTCGATGAGCGAGCGCTTCTCCTCTACGACGATGATCATGTCGAGGCCGGCGGCGAATTCCATGAGCTCCAGCCGGCCGATCGGCCACGGGCAGGCGATCTTGAAGAGCCGGATGCCGAGATCGTTCGCGCGCACCTCGTCAATGCCGAGATCGTCGAAGGCCTGGCGCACATCGAGATAGCTCTTGCCGACGGTGACGATGCCGATCTTCGGGTTTCGCCCGCCTGACGTGATGATCCGATTGAGCTTGTTGGCGCGCAGGAAGGCCAGCGCCGCGTCGCGCTTGTATTCGTGGAGGCGCGCTTCCTGCTCCAGGATCTTGTCGAAGGGCCGGATATTCAGCCCGCCCGGCGGCATCAGGAAATCTTCGGGCGTGACGATGTCGAGCCGGTCCAGCGAGCCGTCGATGATGGCGGTCGATTCGACCGTGTCCTTGACGCCCTTGAGCGCAACCCAGGTGCCGGCAAAGCGGCTCATGGCGAAGCCATAAAGGCCGTAGTCGATGATCTCCTGCACCCCGGCCGGGTTGAGGATCGGGATCATCGTGTCGACGAAGAGGAACTCCGTCTGATGCGCAACGGTGGAGGATTCGGCCGTGTGGTCGTCGCCCATCAGGGCGATCGCCCCGCCGTGCTGCGACGTGCCGGCCATATTGGCATGGCGGAAGACATCGCCGGAGCGGTCGACCCCCGGCCCCTTGCCGTACCAGAGCGTGAAGACGCCGTCGTATTTGCCCTCCCCGCGCATCTCCGCCTGCTGGCTGCCCCAGCAGGCCGTGGCCGCGAGGTCCTCGTTGAGGCCGGGCTGGAAGACGACTTCGGCATCCTTCAGCTGACGCGCGGCGCGGAAGAACTGCTGGTCGAGCCCGCCCAGCGGCGAGCCGCGATAGCCGGAGACGAAGCCCGCCGTATTGAGGCCCGCCCGCCGGTCGCGCTCCTTCTGCATCAGCATCAGGCGCACGATCGCCTGCGTGCCGGTGATGAAGACGCGCCTTTTGGACAGGTCGTATTTGTCGTCTAGGGAGACGTCGTGAAGCGACGCGGCAGAAAGCCGCGAAGTGCCGTGTTTATCGGACTCACGCGCCATGTCCTCCTCCTCCCGCGCCCCAGGGCGCCCGACGTGCCGATTCCCGGTCTTGTTGTCGTCGAATTAAGTCAGTGATGCTGACATAACTCGCCATTTCCGTCAAATGAGACATGAGCATGCGCGAGCCTGGCGGCAAGGGTTGCGTCTTCGAGTCTCTTGCGTCTTGCTTTCGCCGCACTGGCCGGCAAAGCCTTTTTCAATCTACGATGGCCGCCATAAATCCTTCATTAATCCGCGAGCACGGCCGATCGCCTCATTTGGACAGGACATGCGCCGCATCACACGTCTTCTCTGGCTCATCCTGCCGCTGGCCGCCGGCCTCGCGTCCCCGGCGCTTGCCCATCCGCATGTCTGGGTCACGGCGAAAGCCGACATCGTCTATGACGACAAGGTCCAGGTGACGGCCGTCCGCCATATCTGGACCTTCGATCCGGCCTATTCGAGCTATGCCACGCAAGGGCTCGATAAGAACGGCGACGGCAAACTCTCCCCCGAGGAGCTCGCCGACCTCGCCCGGGTGAATGTCGAGTCCTTGAGCGAATTCCATTATTTCACGAAGGGCAAAGCCAACGGCAAGCCGGTCGTCTTCGCCTCGCCCATCGATTACGGCCTCACCCTAGACAACGGTCAACTCACCTTAAGCTTCACGTTGCCGGTGAAGACGCCGACGCCAGCCAACCGCATCTTTGCGCTCGAGATCTACGACGGCACCTATTTCGTCTCCTTCACCATGGCGGATGGCGATGACGCGGTCCAAACCTCCGGCGCACCGAAAGGCTGCGCCAAGACGATTACCCGACCGCATCAGCCCGATCCCGCCCAACAGCAGCAACTGTCGGAGACCTTCTTCAACTCGCTGACCGCGACCTCGAATTTCGGCTTCCAGTTCGCCAACCGCATTCTGGTGGCCTGCCCGTGAGCCGCGACGAGACTTTCGGCAGCCATCCCGACGCTGCGGGCGGCCTTCCGCCGGCCCGGCATGCCCGCGTCCTGCAGCTCGGCCTTGCGGTCGGCGCGCTTCTCGTCATCGGCCTTGCGCTCGTGGCGGTGGGTTTCGGGCTCCATGCCTGGCTGACACCGCCGCCCGCCCCGCGCAGCCCCTTCGGCACCGGGCTGATGGAGGCGGCGCCCGCGGCGACCGGCATCGGCGCCATCATCCTCAACGTGCAATCCGAGTTCTACCAGGCGCTCATCCGCGCGGTGCAGGCGCTGAAGCAGGACGGGGCGGCCTTCTGGACGCTTCTCGCCATCGGCTTCATCTACGGCATCTTTCACGCCGCCGGCCCTGGCCACGGCAAGAGCGTGATCTCCGGCTATATCGTGGCCAGCCGCCAATCGCTGAAGCGCGGCTTGATCTTGAGCTGGGCCGCGGCGGTCCTGCAGGCGCTCGTCGCCATCGTCATCGTCACGGCGCTCGCCGTAATCCTCAAAGCGACGGCCGCATCGATCAGCGCCACCGCCCGGGCCATCGAGCTCACGAGCTTTGCCGTCGTCGTGGTCGTCGGGCTGGTCGTGCTGTGGCGCAAGACGGGCAGCTTTCTCGCCGTCCTGGACCGAAAGCGCTTTGCCGAGGCGGCGCCGAGCCACGTGCACATCCCGCCACCTGCCACCCTCGACCGTCTGCACAACTGGCGGGAGATGGCCGGCATCGTGCTCGCCGCCGGCATCCGCCCCTGTTCGGGGGCGATCATCATTCTCGTCTTCGCGCTGGCGCAGGGCCTCTTCGCTGCGGGGCTCGCGGCGACCCTCGCCATGGCGGTCGGCACGGCGCTGACGACCGGCGCGCTCGCCGCGCTCGCGGTCTTCATGAAGAGCCTTGCCCTCAGCATTGCCGGCGGCCGCAGCCGCGGCCCCGTCGTCGTCGCCGGGCTGGAGGTGCTCGCCGCCGCTTTCGTCGCGCTGACGGGCGTCGCGCTTCTTTTGGGCCTCTGGGCGACCGGTGGCAGCTAAACGGCGACAACCTGCTCAAAATCCTGTCGGGCGATGACGCGGAACCGTGCCGGCTCGCCGTTCTCTCGCATCGCCTGCTCCTGTTTGAACAGCACCAGCTGGTCCACGACGACGGGGACCGATGGCACCACTTCCTCGTAGAGCGTGGCAAGCCCCGCAACGACGGACTCCACCTCGGCCTCCGGCACGCGGTTCGTCAGCGTCATATGGAAGCGGAACTCCTCGAAAACGTAAGGATAGCCGTAGCGGTCGAGATAGGCGCGCTGCTGGCCCGTGAGCTTGTCCGGCCGGCGCTTTTTGTATTCGGCCTCGGTCAACGCCGCGCGAAAGGGCTCGAAGGCCTCGACGGTCGCCCGCTCCAGCGCCGCAAGCGCCGGCGCCGGCTCCCGTTCCGCGAGCGCGATGAAGGCGCCCGCGCCGGGCTGCCGTCCGACCGCACGCAAGGCGAGTGGCGCGAGCTGAAAACGGCGCCGCTTGGCGGCAAAGCTTGCGAAGGCGGCAAGGAGCGTGGCTTCGCTGACCTGCGGCGCGAGGCGAAAGGGCGCCTTGAGAGTTGCATGAAAGCCATAAACGCGCGGATGCGTCGTCAGGGCGCGAAAGCGCTCCGCATCGATGCCCGCCGGCACGCGCTGGACCATGTCCGCGCCGCTTTCGGCGTCGTAGCCGAGAATGGCCGAGCCGAAACGCCCCAGCGCGCTGTCCGGCGGCGGCGCGAAATAGACCGCGTAGCGGGCCGGCTGCGGCAATGCCCCGCTCATGCGATACGAACCGCCGCTGCCCGATGAAAACGGCGCGCGAGCGCGATGAGCGCCCGATCCGAGCCGGCGGGCCCGAGCAGCGACAGCCCGAGCGGCGCCCCATCCTTATCGGCAACCGGAATGGTGACCTGCGGCAAACCCGCCAGCGATCCGGGCACGAGCAGTTTCTGGCAGCGGTTGCGGAAGTCGTCGAGCTCCGCGTCGGTGGCGGCGACCAGGGGCGCGATATCCGGCACTGTCGGAAGAACGAGAACCCGGTCGGACCCGAGAATGCGGTTCAGCCGCGCACGAAACATGTCCCGGCGCCGCGCCGCATCCTCGACATCGGCATCGCTGATGCTGCGCGCGAAGGCGAAGCGCTCGCCGATACCCGGCCCGAAGGGCGGCTCGACGCGCTCGATGAAGGCGCCATGCGCCGTCCATACCTCGCGGCCCTGCAGCACCCGAAACGCAGCGGTGATCTCGTCGATATCGGCGATATCGAGTTCAAAGCCGCGCAAATCGCCGAGGCGCAGCGCCGCCCGCTCCACCGCGGCGCGCAGTGGCGAGGCCGCGGCGGGATCAGCGATGGCGAAGAGATCATCGGCGACCAGCAGCTCCGGCTCGTCCCCGAGCGGGGTCGTATCGTCGCCGAGCAGCACCTCGCCGACCGTCTCGAACAGGGCGACGTCGCGCGTGAACCAGCCGGGCGTATCGAAGCTCGATGCCATCGGCGCCACGCCTTCGAGCGTCAGACGGTCCTGGGTCGGCCTGATGGCAAAGAGCCCGCAGAAGCTGCCTGGCGCCCGCATGGAGCCGCCGGTGTCGCTGCCGAGCGCAATATCGGCGAGGCCGCCCGCAACCGCCGCCGCCGAACCGGACGACGAGCCGCCGGCCACGCGCCCCGGCGCCGCAGCATTCACGGGCGTGCCGAAATGCGCGTTCTTGCCGACGATGGAAAAGGCGAACTCCTCGGTGATGGTTTTGCCGACGAAGCGTGCGCCGGCTTGCAGAAGGTGCTCGACGAGCGGCGCCGTCGCGGTGCGGATGCCGGAGGCGGCGAGCATCAGCGGACTGCCGAGGCTCGTCGGATAACCGGCTACGTCGTAGAGATCCTTGACTGCGAGCCGCTGGCCCGCGAGCGGTCCGTCTGCGGCGGAGGCAACCGGCACCTGGGGATAGGGCATGAAGGCGTGCAGCGGATCATCAAAAGGCATCGGCAGATCCTTGGGCGGCATGTGGGACGCGGACTGATGCGGGCGTGAGGTTCAATCGAATAAACAGACCATCGTTGCGGTTCAACCGCCGGACGTGCCCGCAAGACGGTAACGACGAGAAGGCGCAATCTTGCATGAGGAGGCCGCTTTGAGGTAGTGGGGAAGCTGCAAAGCGCGTGGATGCGCATCCGCCCGATCCGACGAGGAGCAGCAGTGCCCGAATCCAACCCGTCCCGGCTCAGGCCGTCGAGCCTCCTCACGGTGGCGAGTGCGATCGTGCTGGTCGGCGTGGAGGTGCTGGCGGTTGCTCTTGCCGCCGGCTGGGCAATCGCCGGGCTCTTTCAGCTCGGCCGGACTATCGAATTTATCTTCATGGGCATCTTCAGCCTGCTAGCGATCTGGGCGATCATCGGTTTTGCCCGCAGTGCCCTCAAGATCGAGCCGCTCCACGGCTCGGACAACCAGGGCTGACGGAAGAGACCGCAAGGCCCGACATCGTCGTGCCACGATTGCCAGCGACAGGGTGTCCATAAGGTCCTCTCTAGCTGCCGAACGGCTCCATGACCGAAAACAAAGCGCTTCTCGACCGTCGCACCTTTCTCGCTTCGGCCGCCGGCACCGCTGTGCTGGCCGCGACCGGCTTTTCCACGGATGCGCTGGCCGCAGCCGCCCTGAAGCTCGGCGCCAAGTCCGACTTTTCCTTCGAAGGCCTCGTCGCACGTGCCAAGGCGCTGGCCGCGAAGGACTACGTCCCGCCGCTGCGTCCCCCCGCCGCCATCCTCGACCAATTGACCTATGAGGAACACGGCAAGATCCGTTTCAACACGGATTACGCGCTCTTCGGCGACGGCCCCGGGCGTTATCCGGTAACCTTCTTCCACCTCGGCAAATTCTTTCAGACGCCCGTGCGGATGCATGTAGTGGCGAGCGGCCAGGCGCAGGAAATCGTCTACGACGACAGCTATTTCGACATGCCGCCCGACAGCCCGGCGCACAACCTGCCGCGCGGCAGCGGCTTCGCAGGGTTTCGCCTGCAGGAAAGCCGCCTGAGCGACAAGCTCGACTGGCGCAAGAACGATTGGGTGGCCTTTCTCGGTGCCTCTTATTTCCGCGCGATCGGCGAGCTCTATCAGTACGGTCTTTCGGCGCGCGGCATCGCCGTCGATGTCGCAGTCGCCGGCCAAGCCGAAGAATTCCCGGATTTCACCCATATCTTCTTCGAGACGCCGACGGGCGACGGCGATGCGGTCACCGTCTATGCGCTGCTCGATGGGCCGAGCCTCGCCGGCGCCTATCGCTTCGACATGCGCCGCGAGACCGGCGTCATCATGGACGTCGACAAGCAGCTCTTCCTGCGCAAGGACATCGCGCGCTTCGGCGCGGCGCCGCTGACCTCCATGTACTGGTATTCGGAGGCGATCAAGCCGGCCGCCGTGGATTGGCGGCCGGAGGTGCACGACTCCGATGGGCTCGCGCTCTTGACCGGTGTCGGGGAACGCATCTGGCGACCGCTCAACGATCCGGCGCGGATCACCGCCTCGACTTTTGCCGACAGCGATCCGCGCGGCTTCGGCCTTCTGCAGCGCGACCGCAATTTCGAGCACTACCTCGACGGCGTCCATTACGAGCGGCGACCGAGCCTCTGGGTCGAGCCGCTGGACAAATGGGGAAAAGGTTCGGTCACCCTGGTCGAACTGCCCACCGACGACGAGATCCACGACAATATCGTGGCGATGTGGGTGCCCGAGGAGCCGGCCAAGGCGGGCTCGACGCATCACTTCCGCTACCGTCTGCACTGGCTCGCCGACGAGCCCTTTCCGAGCCCGCTCGGCCGCTGCGTCGCCACGCGTCTCGGCAATGGCGGCGAGCCCGGCAAGCCCCGGCCGAAGGGGGTGCGCAAGTTCATGGTGGAGTTTCTCGGCGGCCCGCTCGCCGATCTGCCCTTCGGCGTCAAGCCCGAACCCGTTCTCTGGGCCTCCCGCGGCACCTTCTCCTATGTGTTCACGGAGGCCGTGCCGGACGATGTGCCCGGCCATTGGCGGGCGCAGTTCGACTTCACGGTCGCCGGCTCGGAACCGGTGGACATGCGCCTCTATCTCAAGGCCAAGGACAGGGTTCTAACCGAAACTTGGCTCTACCAATATAATCCTTTCGGGAACGCCTGAACCGGCTCGTCCCGCTGCGCCACTCCGCCGAGAGTATTGCCTTGTCCATGCTCACTCGCCGTATGCTCGCCCAGGTCATGGTCGCGGGCCTTTTTGCCGAAGCGCTCGACGCCGGGATGGGCGGCCTTGGCGGCGCAGCCTTGGCGCAACCGTCCGGGCAGGCGGGGCCACAAGGGCTCAAATTCGGCCGTCCGCAGTCGTTCTCCTATGCGGGGCTGAAGAAGCTCGCCGAAGAGCGTGCGGCGAAGCCCTACGTCTCGCCACCACGTCCGGATCCGGCGATCGTCGAGCAGATCGACTATGACGCCCATGGCAAGCTGAAGTTCAAGCCGGAATACGCGCTCTATGCCGAAGGCAAGTCCCCCTTCCCCATCACCTTCATGCATGTCGGCCGGTTCTTCCCCAAGACCGTGCAGATGTTCTCGGTGAGCGGTGGCAAGGCGCGCGAGATCCTCTACCAGCCGTCCTATTTCACGATGAACCCGGACAATGTGGCGAGCAAACTGCCGCCGCAGCCCTCCGCCTTCGCCGGCTTCTGGGTGCGTGAGCCCGGGCCGAAATGGCGCGAGGAGGAGCCCTGGGCCACTTTTCTCGGCGCCTCCTATTTCCGCGCTGTGGGCGAACTGGGACAGGTCGGCCTCTCGGCGCGCGGCATCGCCGTCACGCCCGGCGCCGGCGTGCCGGAGGAATTTCCCGACTTCGTGGCCTTCTGGTTCGAGCCCTCGCCACCCGACAGCGACACGGTGACCGTCTATGCGCTGCTCGACGGCCCGAGCCTGACCGGCGCCTACCGCTTTCTGATGCACCGCAGCCGCGGCGTCATCATGGACATCGAGGCCTCGCTGAACCTGCGCAAGGCGATCGAGCGCATCGGCGTCGCCCCGCTAACCTCCATGTACTGGTATTCCGAGACGGCCAAGCTCACGGCCGTGGACTGGCGGCCGGAGGTGCACGATTCCGATGGCCTCGCCATCTGGAACGGCGCCGGCGAGCGCCTGTGGCGACCGCTGAACAACCCGCCGTCCATCACCATCTCGAGCTTCACCGACGAAAAGCCGCGCGGCTTCGGGCTGATGCAGCGCGACCGCAATTTCGACGACTACCAGGACGGCGTGCGCTACCACCTGCGCCCCTCCGCCTGGGTGGAGCCCGTGGGCGATTGGGGACGCGGCACTGTGCAACTCGTCGAGCTGCCGACCGACGACGAGATCCACGACAATATCGTCGCCTACTGGAACCCGGCCGAGCCGACGAAGCCCGGCGACAAGCTCTTCTTCGCCTACCGGCTGTATTGGCTTGCCGATGAGCCTTTCCCGTCGCCGCTGGCGCGCTGCATCGCCACGCGCCTTGGCCTTGCCGGGAAGGCGGGGGAGCCGCGACCGGAGGGCGTGCGCCGCTTCATGGTGGAATTCTCCGGAAAGCCGCTCGCCGATCTCGGCCCGAATGTCTCGCCGGAACCGGTGCTCTGGGCGTCCCGCGGCACCTTCAGCGGCGCTTTCACCCAGCGCGTGCCGGGCGAGGCGCCGGACCGCTGGCGCGCCCAGTTCGACCTCGCCGTCTCCGGCAAAGAGCCGGTCGACATGCGCCTTTTCCTGCGCTCCAGCGGCGCGGTGCTGAGCGAGACCTGGCTCTACCAGTACCATCCGTTTTGAGGGGGCCTGACACTCGGTCTTGAGATTGGGCCCGGTGCTGCTGACCAATTGCGGCCGCGGCCAATGTCGAACGGCATCGGTTCTGGATCCCGGGCCCGGTGCTTCGCACCGTCCCGGGATGACGAGCGCATCGGTCATCCCGGAAGGCGAGCGAAGCGAGCCTGTCCGGGAACCAGAACCGATGCGGTGAGACTGCGAGGAACGAGCGCAAAAACCGCTGTGTGGAGCTCGTGAGGCGACACACAGCTCGGCGTGAGTCCGCACACACCGCCCCTCAGCCACGCCCGGGATGCTGTTGACACGGCTCCCGGCCTGTGACTTTTGTAACGTTAGAACATTTACTCATCAGCCGGCCGCATGTCTCCGAACCGTCCCATCGCCGCGGCGCCCACGGCGTCGCTCCTCAGACTGTCGGCTTGGCAGCGGCTCGGCATCAGCCTCGGCCTCGTCGCCCTGATGTGGCTTGCCGTCTGGTTGGTGGTGAATTGACGATGCGTGCTGTGCCGACGAACAATGCCATCCGCTTCGAGGATCTGACGCTCGGCTATGATCGTCATCCGGCGGTGCATCACCTCGACGGCGAGATCGCGGCGGGGAGCCTCACGGCCGTTGTCGGCCCGAACGGCGCCGGCAAATCGACCCTGCTCAAGGGCATTGCCGGCGCGCTGCCACCGCTCGACGGCCGCATCAAGCTGGCCCAGGCGCGCGCGGCCATCGCCTATCTGCCGCAGGCGATGGATATCGATCGCAGCTTCCCGATCACCGTCTATGATCTCGTTGCCATGGGCCTGTGGCGCCGCGTCGGGCTCTTCGGCGGCATCGGCAAGGCCGATCGCGCGCGCATCGAGGAGGCGCTCACGGCCGTCGGATTGACCGGCTTCGAGCGACGCGCCATCGGCACCCTGTCGGGCGGGCAGATGCAGCGGGCGCTCTTCGCGCGGCTTCTCCTGCAGGACGCCGATATCATCCTGCTCGACGAGCCCTTCACCGCCATCGACGCCAAGACGACCGCCGACCTGCTCGATCTCGTGCGCCGCTGGCACGACGAGAAGCGCACCGTGGTCGCGGTGCTGCATGATCTCGAACTCGTGCGGCGCGTCTTCCCCCAGACGCTGTTGATCGCCCGCGAGCCTGTCGCCTGGGGCAAGACCGAGGAGGCGCTTGGCGGCGACAACCTCCTGCGCGCCCGGCGGATGATCGAGGCATCGAACCCCGACGCGCCCTTCTGCGATCGGCCGGCGGCCTGATATGCTCTACGACCTGATCGTCGCGCCTTTCGAGTTCGATTTCATGCGCCGCGCGCTGGTCGGCACGCTGGCGCTGGCGCTCGCCGCGGGCCCGGTTGGCGTCTTCCTGATGCTCAGACGCATGAGCCTGACGGGCGACGCCATGGCCCATGCGCTATTGCCGGGCGCCGCCCTGGGCTATCTCGTCTACGGCCTGTGGCTCCCCGCTATGACGGTCGGCGGGCTGTTCGTGGGCATCGCGGTGGCGCTGCTCTCGGGGCTCGTCACGCGCCTGACGGCGCTCAAGGAAGATGCCTCGCTCGCCGGCTTCTATCTCGTCTCGCTGGCGCTCGGTGTGACGCTCGTCTCGCTCCGCGGCTCGAATGTCGACCTCCTGCACGTGCTTTTCGGCTCCGTGCTGGCGCTCGACGACGCCGCGCTGTTTTTAATTGCCGGCATCTCGTCGGTGACGCTCGTCGCGCTCGCCCTCATCTACCGGCCGCTCGTGCTCGAATGCGTCGACCCCGGCTTTCTGCGATCGGTCAGCCGCGCCGGCGGGCCGGCCCACATCATCTTTCTCGCCCTCGTCGTGCTCAATCTCGTCGGCGGCTTCCAGGCGCTCGGCACGCTGCTCGCCGTTGGGCTGATGATGCTGCCTGCGACGAGCGCGCGCATGTGGACGGCTGAAATCACGCGGCTCGTCATCACGGCCACGCTGATCGGCATGGGCGCGGGCGCTCTGGGCATCGTCCTGTCCTATCACCTCAGCTTGCCGACAGGCCCCTGCATCATTCTGGTGGCGGGCATCGTCTACATCCTCTCGCTCGCCTTCGGCACCGCCGGTGGTCTCGTCTGGCGGCTCTTGCCGCAGCGCCATTACGCAGCCTGAGGCATCATTCTGCACCCAAGAGGTCGTTCAAAAAGGTCGTTCATCATGCGCAAGAAATGTAACGTTATATCGTTAACGATGCTTGCAATCGGACTGCTCGCCGGTGCACCAGCACGCGCTGAGGACAAGCCGATGCCGGTCGTCGCGACCTTTTCCATCCTCGGCGATCTCGTGAAGAATGTCGGGGGCGATCGCGTCACCGTCGACGTGCTGGTCGGCGCGAACGGCGACGCGCATGTCTTCTCGCCCTCGCCCGCCGACGTGCGCAAGGTAGCGAATGCCAAGCTTCTCTTCGTCAACGGCCTCGGCCTCGAAGGCTGGATGCCGCGGCTTGCCAAATCGGTCGGCCGCAAGGTGCCGGAGGTCGTCGCGAGCAAGGGCATCACGCCGATCGAGGGCGCCGAGGAAGAGGGCGAAACCGGCGCGGGGCATGGTCACCATCACCATGACGATCCCCATGCCTGGCAGTCTGTCGCCAATGCCGAGACCTATGTGCGCAACATCCGCGACGGGCTGATCGCCGCCGACCCGACCGGCAAGGCAACCTATGACGCCAATGCGGAGGCCTATCTCGCCAAGCTCGCCGCGCTTGACGCCAAGGTGAAGGCGACAATGGCGGCTATTCCGGCCGACCGGCGCGTCATCGTGACGACCCATGATGCCTTCGGCTATTTCGCCGCAGCCTATGGCTTGAAGGTGCTGCCGCCGGAAGGCGTTTCCACCGAGAGCGAGGCCTCGGCCAAGGACGTCGCCAAGATCATCCGCCAGATCAAGACGGAGAAGATCCCGGCCGTCTTCCTCGAAAATATCTCCGATCCCCGGCTGATTCAGCAAATCGCCCAGGAGACCGGCGCCAAGATCGGCACGCCCGTCTATTCCGACGCGCTGTCGCCGTCGGACGGCCCCGCACCGACCTATATCGCCATGATCGAGCACAACATTCAGGCCTTCAGCGACGCGCTCAAGCCGTGAGGTGCCGGACTTTTGCGCCTTGGTCATTCCGTGGCAGCCGAAGGCCAGCCGGATATCCATGAACAATGTGACTGGCCGGATTTCACTGGCAGTATTCAACGGATCCCGGGCTTCGCATGGCCCCGGGATGACGCCGAGGCCACGACCCGGCCCTTGAGCCGGCCGGCGCAGGTGAATATGTAAGCGAGACGCGTTTTTCCGGACGACGGGCCGCCAGCGCAGCGCGCTATGCCCGCCCGGTCCCGGCCTCCAGCGGAGCCTGAATGTCCATGTCCGATAAAATCCCTGTCACCGTGCTCACCGGCTATCTCGGCGCGGGCAAGACCACGCTTCTCAACCGCATTCTCTCCGAGCCGCACGGCCAGAAATTCGCCGTGGTCGTTAATGAGTTCGGCGAGGTCGGCATCGACAACGAGCTCGTCGTCGGCGCCGACGAGGAAGTGTTCGAGATGAACAACGGTTGCATCTGCTGCACCGTTCGCGGCGACCTCATTCGCATCATCGACGGCCTCATGAAGCGCAAAGGGCAGTTCGACGCCATCATCGTCGAGACGACCGGTCTCGCCGACCCCGCACCGGTGGCGCAGACCTTCTTCATGGACGAGGACGTGGCCGAGAAGACCCGGCTCGACGCGGTCGTCACGGTCGCAGACGCCAAGTGGCTGACCGAGCGGCTGAAGGACGCGCCCGAAGCGAAGAACCAGATCGCCTTCGCCGACGTCATCATCCTGAACAAGACCGATCTCGTGACGCCGGAGGAACTTGCTGCCGTCGAGGGGCGCATCCGCGCGATCAACCCCTATGCCACCATTCACCGCACGCAGCGCGCGGCGGTGGACATCGCCGACGTGCTGGGCCGCA
Organism: Chelatococcus sp. GCM10030263; assembly: GCF_042666455.1. Lineage (NCBI taxonomy): Bacteria > Pseudomonadati > Pseudomonadota > Alphaproteobacteria > Hyphomicrobiales > Chelatococcaceae > Chelatococcus > Chelatococcus sp. GCM10030263. The sequence goes on from NZ_JBHTDB010000006.1 coordinate 78,353, forward strand.
ATGCCTTCGACCTCGAGCGGGTGTTGGAGATCGAGCCTGCCTTCCTCGAGGAAGGCCACCATCACCACCATGACGAGGACATGCAGTCCGTCTCCATCACCATACCCGGCGAGGTGGATCCGGCGCGGTTCATGCCCTGGGTCAACGAGCTGGTGCAGCGCGAGGGGCCGAATATCCTGCGCTCCAAGGGCATTCTCGCCTTCAAGGACGAGCCAAAGCGCTTCGTCTTCCAGGGCGTGCACATGATTCTCGACGGCAACTTGACGCAGGACTGGAAAGCCGGCGAGAAGCGCACGTCGAAGATCGTCTTCATTGGCCGCAATCTCGACCGGGACAGCCTGCGCAAGGGCTTCCTCGCCTGCGCCGCCTAGGGCGCTTTCTCGCGGACCAGCCGAGACAACACGCATGACCGTCGCTTCATCACCGTCCCTTAGCGAGCACGTGCAGGCCATCGCGGCCGGCGCCCATGTCACCGGGCTCGCGTGGCTCGGGACGAAGGCCGCCTTCGCGCTCGGTGACGGCCATGTGCTTCTGACCGACGGCGGCGAGGAGACGCGTGTGCCGACCCATCCCGGCGGCAGCGCCCTGGTGGCGGCGGGTGCCGGCGACGTGCTGGTGACCGGCGGCGACGACGGCCGCATCGTCGCCACGGCTGCTGATGGCTCGACCAGCGAGCGCGGCGAGGAAAAGGGCCGGTGGATCGACGCGGTCGCCGTCGGGCGCGACGGCGCGATCGCCTGGAGCGCCGGCAAGACGGTGCGCGCGCGCGACGGCAAGGGGCAGTTGCGCAGCTTCACGGCGCCGACCACGGCACAGGGCCTCGCCTTTCTGCCGAAGGGCTATCGCCTCGCGGTCGCCCATTACAACGGCGTGAGCCTCTGGTTCCCCAATACGGATGCAACGCCGGATGTGCTTGCCTGGAAAGGGTCGCATATCGGCGTCACAGTTTCGCCTGACGGCAGTTACATCGTCACCGCCATGCAGGAGAATTCTCTGCACGGCTGGCGACTGGCGGACCGCAAGGACATGCGCATGTCGGGCTATCCCGGCAAGACGCGCTCGCTCGCCTGGTCGCATGACGGCCAGTGGCTCGCGACCTCCGGCGCCGATGCGGCCATCATCTGGCCCTTCGACAAGCAGGGCCCCATGGGCCGGGCGCCGCGCGAATGCGGGGTGCGCACCTCGCGGGTCGCCCGCGTCGCCTTCCATCCCAAGGCCTATGTGCTCGCCGCCGCTTATGACGATGGCATGGTGCTCCTCATTCGCCTCACGGACGCCTCGGAGCTGCCGGTGCGGCAGGCGACCGGTAAGCCCGTCACGGCGCTCGCCTGGGATGCCTCCGGCCGCAGGCTCGCCTTCGGCGATGCGGAGGGCGACGCCGGCATCCTGACGCTGCCGACCTGATGCGCTTCGGCCTCTTCGGACGGAAGGAACGGCCGGAGAGCCAGGCGCTCGTCCAGATCAAGGCCTGGGTGAAAGAGCTGTCCGGCGTGAGCGACGAGACGGTCGTCAGCGCCAACGAGATCATCTGCGCGGATCCCTCCTGCCCCGGCGCGGAAACCGTCATCCTCCTCATGGAGCCGGGACGGGCGACACGTGCGCTCAAGGTGAGCCTCGCGGCCGAGGAGGTCACGCGCGACGACATCGCAGCCGCCATTGCCGCCGACCACGCGGACAAGGCGAGTTGAAGGCTCCCGTTGGACAGCGACTAACCGGCGGCAGCGTCGGCGTTGTGTGCAGATGTGGAACGTAGCGGGCGCGCTGCTGTTGTCCGGTTAAGATAGCCGGGCCCGAAGCCCCAACACGTGATTCGCCGCCCATGCTGAAGATGTCGCGCACACTAGGCTTCGCCACCGGCCTCCTGGCGGCCGTTGCCGGCACGCAGCTGCCGGAATTCGCGCAGCAATACCGCCAGCGGCTCGGCGGCGCCATCGACGAATTGCGCACTGTGATGCAACGGTTTGATGCCGACGCGGCGGTCTCGGGCATGGACCGCAGCGAAGCCATGCGGCGGCTCACCGAAAGTTCCGACGCCTTCACGAGCCATCACGGCTCCAGCATGGGCGAGGCGGCGGTACGGCTGGAGCGCCTCCAGGCACAGCAACGCGCCTTTGCCGAGTCCGGTCCGCTGCAGAGGCTCGTCGTCTTCGCCCATGGGACCGATCCGATCCTCGTCGCCAATACCTGGCGCGACTTCGAGCCGGCGACCCCGGTCACGATCGAGAGCTTCACGATCGGCGGGCTCGCCTTCTTCCTCGGCTACGGCCTCATCCGCGCGCTCGCAACGCCCTTCCACCGGCTCAGTCGCCGCCGCCGGCTGCGGGCGGAAGGGCGGATGCGCGCCTGATTCGGTTCCGCGGTCGGCTGGCGATCAACCGCTCTGACGCTGCCGTTCCATCTGGGGAAACACGACATAGAAGCCGAGGCCGTCGCGAGCCGGCAGAGGTAGCAGGCGCTCGACGATGCCGCGGCGCTTGCCGTCGAGCAGGAGGCGTCCGATCGGCTGGAACAGGGTCTCGCCGCTCGTCGGCGTCGCGGGATCCATCAGGATCGCGACAGTGCGCACCGGTCGGCCGCCGCGACCGGAAAGAAGCGCGACGACATGCGCCTCCGCCTCGGCCTTCGCCGTGCCGCGCAGGTCGATAACCGCCTCCGCCTCATGGCGCCCCATGACCCCCCGGAGCTTGTCCGCGTAAAACTCTTCAAAGAAGGGCATAGGCTTTTACTCGCGCTTCCGATCCGTGACGCCGAGGCGCAACTTGTCGCGCCGGCATCTCCCTCACTCATGCCGAAAATAGAGCATGTCTCGAAAAAGTTGCGGATTGTCCAAACCAAAGCACGACTTTTCCCAGAATGGCACGCCGGCGGGGGTATCCCCTGGTTCATGAGGCCCACCGCAGCGGCACGCATCTTGCCCCTCCAACGCACAGAACTGCAACCGTCAAGCGGCGCTCGTTCGCACAGGGGGCAAGATGCTCGATTTTCGTAATCTGTCGGCCGTCATGGCAGCGCAGCGGCCTGATTGGCATTCCGACTGGGCCTGGGACAACTACAAGGACACGCTCGTCGCCTTGATCAGGACCTATCGCCTCAGCCGCCTGTGCGAGATAGGCGGTGGACGAGATCCGTCCTTCTCGGCACAGGAAGCGGCCGAGCTCGGGATTACCCTCACCATCAACGACATCAGCGCCTCGGAACTGGCCAAGGCACCTCCCGGCTTTGCAACTGCCTGCTTTGATATCGCTGGAGACCTCTCCCACGCGGGGCTCGCGCCCGAGCAATTCGATCTCATGTTCTCGCGCATGGTCTTCGAACATGTCGAGGATGTTCGACAGGCCTGGCGCAACATCCACATGCTGCTCGCCCCGGGGGGCATTGCCCTTGCCTTCTTTCCCACGCTCTACGCCTTGCCGTTCGCCGCCAATCACATAGCGCCGGAATGGCTGTCGAGCGCGATCGTCAAGACCTTCTATCCCAATCGCGGCGAGGCTGTCGACGACCCCAAATTCCCGGCCTTCTACGACTGGTGTTTCTCCAGCGAAGACAAGATCGGGCCCATGCTGCAGGAATGTGGCTTCAGCGATGTCGCGATCCAACCCTTCTGGGGCCACGGCTATTTCAACCGGCTGCCGCTCGCGCGGCAACTGGATGATGCGTTCAATGCCTTCGCCGCCAAGCGCGATTGGCGCGCGATGACGGCCTATGCCTATGTGCTCGTGAGGAAGTAGCGGCCACACAAACAGGTCGAGCCTGCAAGCGCCGCCGTTGGTCATCCCGGGTCCGGCAACGCCGGGGCCCGGGATCCAGAAACGATGGCGCACGAAATTATCAGCGCCGTTTTCGCCCCTTCGTAGTCCCGCATCGGTTCTGGATCCCAGGCTCGCGAGCTCACGCTCGCGCCCTGGGATGACTGCGAGCGAGAAATCTACCGCACGATGACGTTCTTGAACTGCCAGGGATCGTCGCGGTCGATGTCCTCGGGAAAGAGCACGCCGCGGTCGACGAGCGGCGTCCAGTCCGTATATTGGCCGATGACCGGGCCGAGATAGGGCATCTGCACCTCGAGGCAACGGCGGAAATCCATCTCGTCCGCTTCCACGACGCCCATCTCCGGGTTTTCCAGGGCCCAGACGATGCCGGCAAGCACGGCCGAGGTCACTTGCAGCCCCGTGGCATTCTGGTAGGGCGCGATACGCCGCGTCTCCTCGATGGAGAGCTGCGAGCCGTACCAATAGGCGTTCTTGCCGTGGCCGTAGAGGAGGACGCCGAGCTCGTCGATGCCATCAACGATTTCATCCTCGTCGAGAATATGCCAGTCCGGCTGCTGCTGCCATTGCGCGCCCGACATCTCGTGGAGGGAGAGAACGGCATCATCGCAGGGGTGATAGGCGTAGTGACAGGTCGGCCGGTACAGGACCTTCTCGCCCTCGCGCACCGTGAAGAAGTCGGCGATCGAGATCGCTTCGTTATGCGTGATGAGAAAGCCGTGCTGTGGGCCGGCCGTCGGCGTCCAGGAGCGCACGCGCGTGGCGGCACCGGGGCGCATCAGATAGATGGCCGCGCCGCTGCCGAAATCATGACCGCGCCCTTCCGGCGGCAGGCTCTTCTCGTGCGTGCCCCAGCCGAGTTCCGCCGGCTGCAGTCCTTCCGACACGAAGCCCTCCACGGACCAGGTATTGACGAAGACGCCGCGCGGCTTCGGTTTCTTCGCGCGCTGGGTGTCGCGCTCGGCGATGTGGATGCCTTTGACGCCGGCTTGGCTCATCAGCCGCGCCCAATCTTCACGCGTCGTAGGCTCCGGCGTCGCGATACCGAGGTCCTGGGCGACATTGATGAGCGCCTGCTTGACCATCCAGGACACCATGCCCGGATTGGCGCCGCAGCAGTTCACGGCCGTGCGGCCGCGACCGAGCGCGCTCTTCAGGGTCAAGACCTCGCTGCGAAGCGCATAATTGGAGCGTTGCGACACTGTGAGCCGCGAGTCGGTGTAGAAACCGGGCCAAGGCTCGGCGACCGTGTCGACGTAGAAGGCGCCGAGCTCCCGCGCCAGCCGCATGATGGCGACCGACGAGACATCCACCGACAGATTGACGATGAGCCCGGGCCCCGGTCCGACCTTGAGGAGCGGCTTCAACAGATCGTCGAAATTTTCGCGCGTGACCGCCTCCTGGATGAAGCGGATGCCGCGCTCGTCGAGAAGCTGCCGGTCCTTGTCCTTCGGGTCGATGACCACGAACTTCGACCTGTCATGGGCGATATGCCGCTCGATGAGCGGCAGCACGCCACGGCCGATCGAGCCGAAGCCGATGAGCACGATGGGGCCTTCGAAACGGGCATGGACGGGCCAATCGGTCATTCTTCATCTCCTCAGGCAGGCGGACAGGCTGCCTGCATACGGGCAAAAGTCTGGGGACACGGGATCACCCCATGTCCCCGTTTCCGACATCAAGGTCAATCCTTTATGACGTCAGGCAGCCTGCGCCACGGCAGCGGGGATCTCCGCCACGGGCAGGAGCGCACCGGTGCCGATCACCAGGCCCCTGGCGCCGGCGAGTGCTCCCGGCACGAGCTCGCGCGCCAGGAAACGCTCGCGCTCATAGGGGCCGGGCAGGCTGAGCCGCTCGGTCAGAGCGGCCGAGAATCCGAAACGCGCGTAATAGGGCGCGTCGCCGACGAGCAGCACCGCGCGATGGCCAAGGGCCTCGGCACGCGCCAGTCCTGCACGCATCATGGCCGCGCCGAGGCCGACGCCGCGCAGTTCGGGCGCAACGGCCAGCGGGCCCAGCAGCAGCGCCGGATTTGAGGCAGCGGCCGTGACATGCCAGAAGCGCAGCGTCCCGACGAGCCGGCCGTCGGCATCATCCGCCGTCAGCGCCAGCCCTTCGGCCGGCAGCCGGCCCTCGCGCAGCCGCTCGCAGGTCTTCAGGAACCGAGCCTCGCCGAAGCAGCGGTCGAGCAGAAATTCACGGGCTGCCACGTCGGCAGCCGTTTCGGTCCGGATGGTGAGGGGCGATACCATGGTCATGGCCGTCATCCTTCGTGCGGCAGGGCTGTGGCCCTGCGCGCCCGCGACAATTCCAGAGCAAGGGGGAAGAGGATGCCGGTGTGCCGGCATCCTCGCCGACGGTGCGAAGCCCGTCAGATGTGGTAGGCGCGCAACGGCGGAAAGCCGTTGAAGGCGACGGCCGAATAGGTCGTCGTATAGGCGCCCGTTCCCTCGATCAGCACCTTGTCGCCGATGGCGAGGCTGACCGGCAGCGCATAAGGTTCGCGCTCATAGAGCACATCCGCCGAATCGCAGGTCGGGCCTGCGATCACGCAATCCGACACCGCATCGCCGTCGCGCGGCGTGCGGATGGGATAGCGGATCGCCTCGTCCATCGTCTCAGCGAGACCGCCGAATTTGCCGATGTCGAGATAGACCCAGCGCAGCGTCTCCTCGGCGCTCTTGGTCGACACGAGGACGACCTCCGCCTCGATCACGCCCGCATCGCCCACCATGCCGCGGCCGGGTTCGATGATGGTCTCCGGGATCGCATTGCCGAAATGCCGGCGCAGCGCCTGGAAGATGGCATTGCCATAGACCTCGACCGCCGGCATCTCCTTGAGATACTTGGCCGGAAAACCGCCGCCGAGATTGACCATCGACAGATGGATGCCGCGCTCCGCGCAGTTGCGGAAGACCTCTGCGGCAGCCGTGAGCGCCTGGTCCCAAGCCTCCGGATTGCCCTGCTGCGAGCCCACGTGAAAGGAGACGCCATAGGCCTCGAGCCCGTTGCGATGCGCATGCTCGAGCACGCTGACGGCGAGCGACGGCTCGCAGCCGAACTTGCGCGACAGCGGCCATTCGGCGCCGGCGCCATCGCACAGGATGCGGCAGAAAACGCGCGCGCCCGGCGCGGCGCGGACGATCTTGTCCACTTCCGCGACGCAGTCGACGGCGAAAAGGCGCACCCCGAGCGCATAGGCGCGGGCGATATCGCGCTCCTTCTTGATGGTATTGCCGAAGGAGATGCGATCCGGACCGGCGCCAGCGGCGAGCACCATCTCGATCTCCGCGACCGAAGCCGTATCGAAGGAGGAGCCGAGCTCAGCCAGCAGCGAGAGCACTTCCGGGGACGGATTGGCCTTCACGGCGTAGAAGACGCGCGTGTCCGGCAGAGCCCTGGCGAAAGTGAGATAATTGTCGCGCACGACCTCCAGGTCGACCACCAGGCAGGGGCCGTCCTCGCGTCGGTTGCGCAGGAATTCGCGAATGCGCTCGGTCATGGCACTCTCCCAAAGGTCATAAGGGGCGCGCATAGCGCCCGGCATGATGCGGATTGACAGAGATCGCGCCGACGCGCTTTGGAGACGCGACGACGGCGACGGCTGCAAACCGACCGTGCTGCCTTGGATTGGATGGGAGAATCCCGTCCGCACGCCCGGCAATGATGGACAAGCCTCTTCGGTAGCCCGGGCCGGCCTTTGGAAAGCCGGCAGAGACCAAAAAAGCCCGTTCCGTCGTTGCTTTAAGCCGCGTCCCCCGTGGAGAACGAGGTGCGCCGGTTTCGCCTCCGGCTGCCAGTCAAGTGGTTCGGAACCACCTCGCATCCTCCTGAGGAGTTTGCGATGTGTCCCGGGCGGCTGTCCGGCCTCTTGTCCGGATGCCCACCGACTAGCACACGGCCACAGGCACGTGCGAAATTGGGCAGGGCTGTAGATAGATGCGATCGGCCCGAAGCTCAAGACCTGTAACGACAAAAGCCGAAAAAAAATCGCGGCCTTCGGCTGGCCCACCCGTGGCCCCCGTTATGCCGCAAATCTCATGGCATGGGCTGGGGAATGTCTTTAATGATGCCGTGCTGTCGCTTCCTTGCTAAATCACTCTCATGAAACAGCTCTCGCGCCGCCGCTTTCTCGAAATGCTCTCCGCGACGGCGGGCCTTGCCCCGACGGTTGCTCTGTCGCAGGCTGCCGCCCCGCAGGGGAACCCGCCCCCGCAGCCGCCGCCTCCGGCAGCCGCGCCCAGGCCGCAATTCCTCTATGACGATGTGGTGCGCCGGGCGCGCGAGCTCGGCAATGTGCCTTTCGAAAGCACGCAACCCGTCTTGCCGGAGCCGTTGGCCCAGCTCGACTATGACAGCTATCGCAACATCCGCTTTAGGCCGGAACGGGCGCTGCTCGGTGCAAGCGGCGGCCCCTTCCGCATGCAGCTGTTCCACCTCGGCTTTCTGTTCAAGCGGCCGGTCACGGTCAATATCATCCGCGAGGGCGTGCCGACGCCCGTGCCCTATTCCACCCAGCTCTTCGATTATGGGCCGCACAAATTCGAGCGGCCGTTGCCGGTCAACATGGGCTTTGCCGGTTTCCGGCTGCACTACCCCCTGAACGACCCCCGAAGCTCCGATGAGTTGATCGCCTTCCTCGGCGCGAGTTATTTCCGCTTCCTCGGGCGGGACCAGCGGTACGGTCTTTCGGCGCGGGGACTTGCGATCAATGCCGGCGGCGAGGAGGAATTTCCTTTCTTCCGCGAGTTCTGGATCGAGACGCCGGCTCCTGGGACCGACCGTGCTGTGATCTACGGTCTGCTCGACAGCGCCTCGATAACCGGCGCTTTCCAGTTCCTGGTCTATCCGAGCAAGCAGACGGTCGTGGACGTGACGGCGACGCTCTTTCCACGCCGCACCGTCAACAAGCTCGGCGTCGCTCCCCTCACCTCGATGTATTTCATCGGCGAAAACGATCGGCGGTTCCTCGATGAATACCGTCCCGAACTGCATGATTCGGACGGCCTGCTCATCCACTCCGGCACAGGCGAGTGGATCTGGCGCCCCCTGCGCAATCCGAAGGAACCGGTCATCTCCGCCTTCGTGGACAACAAGCTCCACGGTTTCGGCCTGCTGCAGCGCGACCGCGCCTTCGAGCATTACCAGGATCTCGAGGTGAATTACGAGCTTCGGCCCGGCTATTGGGTCGAGCCCCGCGGCGACTGGGGCGAGGGGCAGATCGAGCTGGTGGAACTGCCGACCGACAGTGAGGCCAACGATAATATCGTCGCGAGCTGGGTGCCGAAGACCCCGGCCGAACCCGGCCAGACGCTGGTCTATCGCTACCGCATTACTGCGGTCAGCAGCGCAGAGGATCTCCACCCCGGCGGGCGGGCCGTCAACAGCTATCAAACCAAGGCGAAGGCGACCGGCGCGCCCGAACCGGTAAAACCCGGCACGCGGCGTTTCCTGATCGATTTTGCCGGCGATGATCTCGCCTTCTACGAGCACGACCCCAGCTTGGTGCAAGTCGACGCGTCGATCTCGGCGGGCCGGGTAACGCGCACCTCGCTCGTGCCCAATCCCAAGATCGGCGGCTTGCGAGCATCCATCGACGTCGAGGTTGAGCCGGGCCAGGCGGTCGATATCCGCGCCTTCCTGCGCACCGGAAATCGCGCGCTGACGGAAACCTGGATCTATCCCTGGAAGGCGGAGTGAGACAACGCTTCCGTCATTCCGGGCAGCCAAAGCTCCGCTCGTCCGTTTGACGGCTCACCTCACAGCGAAAACCGCTGCACCTCGCGCAAGAGCGTGATGAAGGCATTGGCGCCATGCTCTGCGGCCGCCTCGCCCTTGGCGGCGGTCGCCGCGCTCGCGTCGCCCACCACTCCGGCCGGGTTGAGATCCTGCGCCATCCAGGCAAAGCCTGCCGGCCGGGCAAGCCGCAGCCAGGTAAAGTCCTTCTCCATAGCCTCGCCGCGCGAGGCGAAGGCCGCCGCCTCGCCCATGCGCACCTTGTCGGGTGCAAAGGCGAGCATCAGCGATGTCTCGATGTCGCCGCCATGGATGCCCAGGCGCTGCTCGGCCTCACCGAAGAGGCCGATGGGATAGCCGAAACGCTGCCATGACACGGTCACGACGACGAGACCGAGCGTCACCCGCAGGGCCTGCGCGACGAGGTCCACCACCGCCGAATTGCCGCCGTGCGACGACAGGATGACCAGCTTGCGGCACCCGGCACGCTGAACGCTCTCGCCGATGCGCGTCCAGGCGGCGATCGCTGCTTCCGGCGAAAGCGTAAGCGTTCCGGGAAAAGCCCGGTGTTCCTCGGAGAGGCCGATCGTCTGCACCGGCAGAAAGGATACCGGCATATCGGCCGGCAGCCGCGCAACGACCCGGGCGAGATAACCCTCCATGATCATGGCGTCGGTGCCGAGCGGTAGATGCGGCCCGTGCTGCTCCACGGCGGCGACCGGCAGCACGGCGATGACGTCCTGCATCGGCAGCCGGCTCATATCCGCGGTCGTCAAATCCGACCAGAATGGCGATGGCAGCATGGCGCGGTCCTCCTCACGCGTGCGCCGTTACCTGCGACGAACATGCCGCCAAGGCAAGGGCCAACCTGCAAAACCGGGCCGTGAGGGGGCAATCAGGGCGATCTAGGAGCGTGCGCTGTGCGAATGTCATTGCATCGTCATGGCGAGCGACACATTATTTCGACGGCAATCTTTACTGTTTCATCGTGAAGCTGAAAGATTGCCGCTCACTCGCGGAAAAGGGCTTGGGGGAATGAAGCATCCTGTTGCCAAGAGTGTCGGTTGGGCCTTGGTCTATGCGGCCCGGCTGCATCGTTCACGAATTGGCGAGCGTCTTTCTGCGATCGGGCTGTTTCCCGGTCAGGAGCAGGTCCTGCAAGCGCTCGCCTCGGGCGAGACATCGACCATGGGCGAACTCGCCCAAGTGCTCCGCGTCAAGCCGCCGACGGCATCCAAGACGGTCGCCCGCCTCGCCGCGCAAGGGCTCGTCGAACGGCGCGCCGAGCCGGGCGACGCGCGTGTCATCGTCGTCAGCCTGACACAAGCGGGCGCGGACAAGGTGGCCGCGATCGACAGCCTGTGGCGGGAGATCGAGGACGAACTGCTCGAGGGCTTCGACGGCAAAGACCGCAAGCGCTTGCGCAAGCTCTTACGTAAAATGGCCAAGAACCTGGCCGGCGACAGCGACGACGACGTCGAATTCGAAGAAACCGCCGCCGCCTGACCCGCGCTGGTGCGATGGTTCGCAGCCACCTGATCAGTGCGGCCGTGCCGGCTCGCTGGCGGGCAGGACCTGCACGTCGAGAACGGGCCGGCCGGAGGCGTCGTGGCGCTCGCGGTGCACGACCCTGTCGCCGGGCTTGAGGAGCCCGAGATCGACCTCCCTGTCCGGCAAAACGGCGGTCGCTCGGTTGTTGACGAAGACGATGACCTGGTGACGCCGCATGGCCGCCGCTGCGGCCCAGGCCTTGATCTGCCGAAAATAAGGCTCTTTGCGCCAGGCGGCCGGCTTGCCCGGATCGACATAAACCACCAGCCGCGCGCCGCCGTGCTCGGCGGCCAGCACGAAACCGGCACGCTCCGGCTTCCACTCCGGCCCGAGGAAGGCCTGGGTCAGCCAGAGGCAGGCGAAGGTGCGGCACTCTTGCGGACGGTTGTCATAGTCGCCGCAGCCGATGCCGATCTTGCAGCGGGGACACCAGGCACCTTGCGGCTTGCCGAGCGCCGCGATGCCGAGAACCTTGCAACACAAGGAACAGGTGCCGCAACTGCGCTCCGCGCCGGGTGACGTCATGCGAAGGCCCTGGGCATCGGATGCGTAGCCGACAGACTGCCGACGCAGCCGACCGAGCGCGCGCTCCAGAGCAGGCGCCAGGGCATCGGCAAGCGAGTGTGCAGACGGTGCGGCATATCCGTCACTCTATGGTTCCGCACTGTCTCCGTCTACTCGCCAGCGCAGGCCCGCCGACGGCACGGACTGCAGCCCTTGCAGGGGAGCGTTGCGGCAGTTCGTCTCGTGCGACATCGGGCCGTGCAGTATCCTTGATATTCATTGAGGCATGACCCGAGGCCAGCCGCTTGATGGCTTTCGCGGATGCCCACACAGGTCCGACTATGAGGCTCAAATGATCGCGTTCTTCTGGGCCTTGCAGTCCGGCGAGGGATTGCACTGACACATGCTGGCGCGTCTTCGTTCGCGACATGATCGGCCGGCCTCCGCCCTTCGCCGCAACGCCACAGCATCCAATAAGACGGCTCCGGACGAGCAGCAGCCCCCCGGCCCGGCGCATGAGCGGCCGGGCCATCGCGGCCGGCTGGTCGCCATCGCCTTTGCTCTCGCCGCTGTTCTGGGCTTTGCCTGCATTGATACCAGCGGCAAGTGGCTCAACCAGTACATGGATCCGCTGCAGACCGTCTGGGTGCGCTATTTCGGCAGCGTCGTCTTCGTTCTGGCGCTCGTCAATCCGCTGGGCCGGCCGCGCATCTTCGTGACCCGGGCGCCCGGCCTGCAGGCCACCCGCTCGCTGCTGCTCCTGGTCTCGACTATCCTGAACTTCTGGGCGCTCGTTTATCTGCAGCTGTCGGAGATGAGCGCCATTTCCTTCTCCGCGCCGCTCATGGTGGCGCTGCTGGCCGGGCCGCTCATCGGCGAATGGGCGGGGCCGCGACGGCTCGCCGCCATCGCGGTCGGCTTTCTCGGGGTGCTCGTCATCACCCGGCCGGGTCTCGGCGGCTTCCAGCCCGCCGCCCTGCTTTCGGTGGCCAGCGCCTGTGCCAGCGCGGGCTATACGCTGACGACGCGCATGCTCGCCGCACGCGACCCGCCGGAGACCACGATGGTCTATTCAGGTGCGGCAGGGGTCGTGCTGCTGACGCCGATCATTCCCTTCATCTGGACGGAGCCGGCCTCCCTGCTGATCTGGGGCGTGATGGTGCTGTGCGGCTTCGCCGGCGCGGTCGGGCACTGGTTCTTGATCCTCGCCTGCCGCCATGCGCCGGCACCGGTCCTCGCCCCGTTCAGCTACACCCATATCATCTGGGCGACGCTACTGAGCTACTGGGTATTCGGCCAGGTGCCCGATGCCATGACCCTCGTCGGCGCAGGCATCGTCATTGCCTCGGGCCTCTATCTCCTCCACCGCGAGCGCATCGTCGCGAAAGCCCCGGTCTCGGCTCACTCCTTGACCGCGCCCGTCATTGACGACACGTAGTGCTCGACGAAGAAGGAATAGAGGATGACCACCGGCAGCGACCCGATGAGCGCGCCTGCCATCAGCGATCCCCATTCATAGACGTCGCTGCGCACCAGTTCCGTCAAAACACCGACCGGCACGGTCTTGTTTTCCGACGACTGGATGAAGGTGAGCGCGTAGATGAACTCGTTCCATGAGAGCGTGAAGGCGAAGATGCCGGCCGAGATGAGCCCCGGCACCGACAAGGGCAGCAGCACCTTGATCAGGATCTGCCAGCGCGACGCACCGTCGATCAACGCGCATTCTTCGAGCTCATAGGGGATCGAGCGGAAATAGCCCATGAGCAGCCAGGTGCAGAAGGGCACGAGGAAGGTGGGATAGGTGAAGATCAGCGCGAGCTTGGTGTCGTAGATGCCGAAATTAAACACCATGAGCGCGAGCGGGATGAACAGGATCGACGGCGGCACCAGATAGGCGAGGAAGATCGCAAGCCCCACATATTTGGCGCCGGAGAACCTGAGCCGTTCGATGGAATAGGCCGCAAAGACCGCCGTGACGAGCGACACCACGGTGGCCGCCACCGAGATGACGATCGTGTTCCACAACCAGCCCGGATAGGAGGTCTCGAACAGGAGATAGCGAATATGTTCGAGCGTGGGCTGGACGACCCAGAAGGGGCTGTAGTGCTCGTAGTCGGTGAGCTGGTAATTCGGCTTCACCGCCGTGATCGCCATCCAGTAGAACGGGAACAGCAGCACGAAGACGAAGACGAAAAGCGGCAGATAAACCGTGACGATCCGGCGCGGAAGACGCTCGAGATAGCGCATGCCGCCTTCGTCGCCTTCGATTGCGGCGGCGTTTTTGTTGGCTGTCGCAATGGCCATGTTACTTCACCTTTCCTGCGGCGCGTTTAGTCGGCGCCGCCCTGCTGCCAGCGACGGCGCTGCAGCCCGAAATAGCTGAACAGAATGGCGGCAAGCAGGAAGGGGATCATGGCGACCGCGATGGCCGCGCCCTCCCCCAGATTGCCGCCCGGAATGGCGCGCTGGAACGAGAGCGTCGCCATGAGATGAGTGGCGTTGAGCGGCCCGCCGCGCGTGAGCACGTAGATGAGCTGGAAGTCCGTGAAGGTGAAGAGCACGGAAAAGGTCATGACGACCGCGATGATCGGCGTCAGCATCGGCAGAGTGATGTGCCGGAAGCGCTGCCAGGGCGTCGCGCCGTCCAGGGTCGCCGCCTCGTGCAGCGACTGCGGGATCGTTTGCAGGCCGGCGAGAAGCGAGATCGCGACGAAGGGAATGCCGCGCCAGACATTCGCGGCGATCACCGAGGCGCGCGCATTGGTGGCATCGCCGAGGAAATTAATGTTTGCGTCGATCAGCCCCAGCTTGATGAGCGCCCAGGACAGAATCGAGAACTGCGCGTCATAGATCCACCAGAAGGCGATCGCCGACAGCACCGTCGGCACCACCCAGGGCAGGAGCACGATGGCCCGGAAGAACGCCTTGAACGGCAGATGCTGGTTGAGGATGAGCGCCAGCCAAAGGCCGAGCGCGAACTTCAGGATCGAAGCCGCCACCGTATAGAGGATGGTGTTGAAGACGGACAGCCAGAACACCGTGTCGGTCCAGAGCGACTCGTAGTTCTCGAGACCGATGAAGACCCCCGCGCGACCGATTCGCGTGTCGGTAAAAGCGAGCCAGACGCCGAGCCCGAGCGGATAGGTCAGAAAGACGAGGAGGAAGACCGCCGCCGGCAGGAGGAACAGGAAGCCGAGCAGGTTGCGTCCCTGGGACAGGTCGAAGCGCGGCCTTGCACGCGGCTCGGCTCTGGTCACCGCAATGGTCATACTCACTCCTCGGGATCAGGGCAGCGATGAGATCTCTCATCGCGACTGTCAAAGCAGGATCGGATCAGCCATAAGCGCCCACCCTGCGCCGTGGATGTCTGCACGCAGGGACGACGGCTCCACCGCCCGTTCGATCGGCCGGCTGCTCTACAGGTTAGCCGGCGCGGGATGCACCGGAGAATATATCTCCCAAGCATCCCGCGCCATCAGACTGGTATTAGACCTTGTAATAACGGTTGGCGCGCTGCTCGGCGCGCTTGGCCGCTTCTTCCGGCGTGCGCTGACCCGTCGCCGCCTCCGCGACCATGTCCACCACGATGTAATCGGCCATCACCGCAGCCGAGGCATAGCCGAGCGGGCCGGCATAGCCGTTTGGCCTCAGCGTCTCGGACGCCAGCGCGTAAGGCGCATGCACGGGATCGGCCTTCCACACCGGGTTGTCGGCGAAGGCCTTCAGCGGCTGGCAGCAATAAGCGCTGGCGCCCTGCAGCCAGGCGTCGAACTGCGGCTTGTCATACATGAACTGCAGATAAGCGAGCGCTGCCTGCGGGAACTTCGTGTATTTAAAGATCACCGCGGACGTCGTCTGGTGCAGTTCCACCTTCTGGCCGACTGGCCCGACCGGGAAATTGGTCGTCCTGATGTCCTTGGCCACGTCCGCGAGCTTCGGGTCGTTCTTGGCAGAGTAGTAGAGCGACACGCCATTTGCCGTCACCGAGACCTCGCCTGCGAGGAAGGCGCGGTTGTTGTTGACGTCGAGCCAGCTCTCCGTCCCCGGAATGAAGTTTTTATAGAGTTCGCTGACATAGCGCAGGGCTGCGACGGTCTCGGGGCTGTTGATGACCACCTTGCCGCTCTCGTCCACCATCTTGCCGCCGTGGCTCCACATCACCCAGTGGCAGAAGTTGTTGCCGTCGCCGACACCATGGCCGAGCGTGAAGCCGACGGGATGGCCCTTGGCTTTCAAAGCCTTGCACAATTCGAGAAAGGCGTCGGTCTTGTCGGGGAAGGTCGAGAACCCCGCCTCCTTGACCCAGCTGTCGCGATAGCAGACGGCATTGCCGATGGCCGCCAGCGGCACGGCGATGAATTTGTCGTCGCGCTTGGCATAGCCCTCGAGACCCGGATACCAGCCGCCGTATTTGGCGCCGAGCGAATTGGCGAATTCGGTGACGTCGAGAAGCTTGTCCGGATATTGCTGGGCGTCGTCGAACCAAACCCAGACGATATCGGGGCCGGAGCCGACATTGGCGGCAACCGCCGCCTTCGGCCGGATGTCCTCCCAGCTCTCCTTGTCGATCCTCACCTCGACGCCGGTCGCTTCGGTGAATTTCTTCGTATTCGCGAGCCAGGCATCCTCTTCGCCCTTCACGAAGGGCGACCAGCGCAGCACGCGCAATGAGGCGCCCTTCTCCGGCGTATAGGTCGGGGCCGACTGGGCGAAAGCCCCCTTGCCGAGCAGTGGCAGGCCCGCAGCACCGGCAGCCAAGCTGCCACCCGCGATCATCAGATCGCGCCTTGAAATCGTCATTTGCGTTCCTCCGGAAAGCAGCCTTTTTTCGAGCCGGCGCCCTCTGCCTTCCCCATTTGCAATAATGACCGCCGGCACGTCCGTTGTCTCAGTTCAATCGATCTAATCGAAGACGTCGGTACCCTGAAAGGGGCACCGCGACGACGCTTCAGATGCGGCTGCCCGTTTCCTGATCGAAGAGGTGAACGAGAGCCGGGTCGGGCGCGAGCGGCACGGTGTCGCCTGGACCGACCGTCACGCGTTCGCGGAACACGCCGACGATATCCTGGCCGCCGAGCTTGGCGAAGACCTGCGTTTCCGAGCCCGTCGGTTCCACGACCACCACCTCGGCGGGAATGCCCCGTTCCGCATCGATTACGAAATGCTCGGGACGGATGCCGTAGACCACCGGCCGGTTGTCGGAGCCTTGCGGCACGTCCTTGACCGGTAGCGAGAGGCCGCCATCGGTGACGAAGCGAGGCTGGCCATCGGCGACGATCTTGCCCTTGAGGAGATTCATCGCCGGTGAACCAATGAAGCCGGCAACGAAGAGATTAGCCGGCCGATCATAGAGATCGAGCGGCGCGCCCATCTGCTCGACGACACCGTCGTGCATCACCACGATCTTGTCGGCCATGGTCATGGCCTCAATCTGGTCGTGCGTCACATAGACGGTCGTCGTCTTCAGCCGCTGGTGCAGTTCCTTGATCTCGGTGCGCATCTGCACGCGCAGCTTGGCGTCGAGATTCGACAGCGGTTCGTCGAAGAGGAACACCTGCGGATCGCGTACGATGGCGCGCCCCATGGCGACGCGCTGGCGCTGACCGCCCGAGAGCTGCCGGGGATATCGGTCGAGAAGCTGGGTCAGCCCCAGGATCTCAGCCGCGCGGTTGACCCGCTGCTTGATCTCGGCCTTCGGCGCATTCTTGAGCTTCAGCGAGAAGCCCATGTTGTTCGCGACGGTCATATGCGGATAGAGCGCATAGTTCTGGAACACCATGGCGATGTCCCGCTCCTTCGGGGGGACATCATTGACGACCCGCTCACCGATGCGGATCTCACCGCCGGTGACGCTCTCGAGGCCGGCCACCATGCGCAGGAGGGTCGACTTGCCGCAGCCGGACGGTCCCACCAGAATGACGAATTCGCCGTCGGTGATGTCGATGGAGACACCATGAATGACCGGCGTCGCGCCAAAGGCTTTACGGACGTCCCTGATTTCTACGGATGCCATGGTTGAATGCCGCCTCCCTTGTGCCGTTTTACGGCCCTGCTATTGAGTGCGTCTGGAGCCGCACGATCCTTGCATGGCCATTCTATGGGATCATGCAACGGCTAGGCTAGCTATCACAACGGCGAATTTCAATAATCGGACAATTCGGTGTGAGGGGCCGCGGAAGGCCGCACCAGCCACGACGAGGAGAGATCAGTGAGCCAGGAATCAATGGGCGGGCCGGCGGGCAAGGTGGAGCTCCTGATGCCCGCCCCCATGCAGCCGATCGTGGCGGAGCAGCTCGCCAAGCAGTTCACCCTCCACAGGTTGTGGGAGGCGGCCGACAAGAACGCTTATCTCGACGAGCGCGCCGGCGGCGTTCGCGGCATCGTCACCGGCACTGCCGTGGATGCGGCTCTCATCGACCGCCTGCCATCGCTCGAAATCATCGCGAGCTTCGGCGTCGGCTATGACAAGGTCGACGCGGTGCATGCGGCCAAAAAGGGCGTCATCGTCACGAACACGCCAGATGTGCTCACGGAGGAGGTTGCGGACCTCACCTTGGGCCTTCTTCTCGCCACCGTGCGGCAACTGCCGCAGGCAGACCGCTACCTCCGGACCGGGCGGTGGCTCGAGAAGCCCTTCCCCTTCTCGCCGACGCTGCGCGGACGCAAGGCCGGCATCCTCGGCCTCGGCCGCATCGGCAAGGCGGTGGCGAAGCGCTGCGAGGCCTTCGGCCTCGAGGTCGCCTACCACGGCCGCCGCGCTCAAGCGGATGTGTCTTACCGCTACTATGACAATCTGGTCGCAATGGCAGAGGCGGTCGACATTCTGATCGTCGTCATTCCCGGCGGCAAGGAGACCGATAAGCTCGTCAATGCCGAGGTGCTGAAGGCGCTCGGCCCCGACGGCATCCTTATCAATGTGGCGCGCGGCACGGTCGTCGACGAGGAGGCGCTGATCGCCGCGCTCGTCAATGGCACCATTTGGTCGGCCGGGCTCGACGTCTTCGCGCATGAGCCACAGGTCCCGGCGGAACTCATCGCGCTCGACCATGTCGTGCTGCTGCCGCATGTCGGCTCGGCCACCGAGCATACGCGCAATGCCATGGGCCAGCTCGTCATCGACAACATCAGGTCGTGGTTCGCTGGCAAAGGGCCGGTGACAGCAGTCGCTGAAACGCCCTGGCCGAAGCGGTAGATCAATAGTAGGCAGTCGGTCGGGTTTGCCTCTCCCCCTTGTGGGGAGGGGTAAGGGGTGGGGGTGGTTCCAGCACCGCGAAGACGCTTACAGTCGGGGCGACCGATCGGCACGCGATGCGCTCACCACCCCACCCCGGCTCGCTTTGGCTCGCCGACCCTCCCATAGCAAGTCGGGTGCTCCCGACTTGCGCATTTTATGGCATCTCGGGCAAGCCCGAGATGCCGGGGAGGGTCAAACCCACCGTTTGTCTTCAGAGCGCGAAGCCGCCGTCGGCGAGATGGATCTGGCCGGTGGTATAGCTCGCCTCGTCGGAGGCGAGATAGACGGCGAGCCAGCCGATTTCCTCGGCAGTTCCCAAACGCCCCATCGGCTGGCGATCGATGAAGGCCTGGCGAACGGTCTCCACCGGCTGGTTCGTCTGCGCGGCGAGCGTCGAGATACGCTCATCCAGCGACGGCGAAACGATCGTGCCCGGGCAGATCGCATTGGCGCGGATGCCGCGCTTGATGAAATCCGCGGCGACAGCCTTGGTGAGGCCGATGACTGCGGCCTTAGTCGCGCCATAGGCATAGCGGTTGGGAATGCCACGCACCGAACCGGCTCCCGACGCGATATTGACGATCGAGCCCTTGCCCTTGTCCAGCATGCCCGGCAAGAAGGCCTTGATGGTGCGGTGCATCGACTTGACGTTCAGGTCGAAGGAGAAATCCCAATCCGCTTCCGAACAGTCGAGCACGCTGCCGTGGTGGACGAAGCCCGCGCCATTGAGCAGCACGTCGATCGGCCCGACCTCCTTGGCAAGTGCTTCCACCGCTTCGGTCGAGCGCACGTCGAGCTTCTTGCAGGTCGCGCCATCGAGACCGGCGAGCTTGGCCGTGTCGAGATCGGTCGCGACGACCGTGGCGCCCTCTCGCAGAAAGAGTTCCGCACAGGCCCGGCCAATGCCCTGCCCTGCCGCGGTCACCACGCACAACTTGTTCGAAAGGCGCCCTGCCATCGTTTGCTCCTCGTCCTAGGCTGTCGCCAGACCCTTCATCATGTGCACGATGATGCGGTCGGCCAATTGCTCTTCCCGCTCGATCACATAACCGTTGCGGGCATACCAGGCTATATTCTTCGTGAGTTTCTTGCCCGTGCAGAGACGCAGCACGGAGCGGCCCGATGCCTCGGCCCGGTTCTCCGCAAAGCCGAGGAGCCGCTTGCCGAGCCCGCGCCCCCGGAAAGTGGGCAGCGTGCCGACGCTCGCGATATAGAGATCATCCGGCCGCAGCGTGAGGATGAGCGCCCCGACCGGTATGTCGCGGTCCTCCGCGAGCCAGACTTCATCCCGCGCCAACACCGCATCATAGTCCTCGCGCAGCGGCAGAGGCTCGACGCCGAGGACGTCGCGATTGCCGACGAAGGCGGCATGCTGCAGGGCAACGAGCGCCTCCCGGTCGGCCTCCCCGGCCCGGCGCAGCCTCACGCGCGCCGACAAGGCGTCCCGGTTGAGCGAAGCGAGTGAGGTCTTCTGCCGGCCCTCGGCATCGAAGTTGTCGGGATCGAGCCATTGCGCGAAGGCTGCCCGGCGTGCCGGCCATTCGCCATCGAGCATCGAGAACCAGGCCGTGTCGCGATTGCGGCCCTTGACGATCATATGCTGGTGGAACACACCCTCGAAAACGAAGCCGAAGCGCAGCGCCGCACGCTGGGAGGGCGCATTCAGCGTGTTGCATTTCCACTCGAACCGGCGATAGCCGAGGTCGTCGAAAGCGTAAGCCGCGAGCAGCGCGACGGCTTCTGTGGCGATCGGCGTCCGCTGCAGGCCAGGCGAGAAGAGCACATGGCCCACTTCGATCACGCCGTGCTGCGGCCTTATCTCCATGAGCGCGAGCCAACCGAGCGCCCGCTCGCTCGTGCGGTCGACAACCGCATAGGTCAGCGGATCGTCGAGGCTCGCGCGTTGCGTGAGGAAGGTGCGAAAATCGGCCGGATTCGGAAAGGGGCCGTAGGGCATATAATCCCAGAGATGGTCATGGCCGGCGACGGCTGCCCAGAGGCTGTCGCCGTGCCGGGCGGCATCGAGCGGCTCGAGCCGACAAGAACGCCCGTCAAGCGGCGCACGCGCCGGCGCACCGCGTGCAGGCCGAGGCCCGGCCGCAGCCTGCATCACTGCGATCTCCGGCCTTTGGCGAGGTCCTGGCGGAAAAAGCCGTTGATCTCCTGGAAGGGAACCGCCGTCTCATAGGCCGAGAGATTGCCTTGGGCGAGATCGCGGGCCGCCTGCATGAAGCTGCCCCAGGCGACGCGGCAGAGCCCAGAGCCGCCGCTGACGCAGCGCACGCCGAGATCCTCGAGCTCCTTCAAGCTGACGAGCATCGGATCATGCGCGAGAACCTGCACCGACTTCGGCGCGACGGCTTTGACGAGGGTGGCGATCTGCTCGCGGGTCAAGGCGCCGGGCGCGTAAAGGCAGTCTGCGCCGGCCTCGCTATAGGCGATGAGCCGGTCCACGGCCTGCTCGAAGCTTTCGCCCCCGCCCTGCAGGCTGTCCGTGGTCGCGGTCAGCACGGCGCCTGCCGCGACATCATCGATGACCGCACGCGCCGCCGCGATGCGCTCGGCCGCGAGTTCGACCGGAAAGAGCGGCCGGTTCTTGTCGTTGGTCTTGTCCTCCAGCGACAGGCCGGCAACACCCGCCGCGAGACAGATGCGCACGTTGGAGGCGACGCCCTCCGGTTCATGGGCATAGCCCGACTCGAAATCGGCACTGACGGGCAGATGCGTCGCCGCGACGATTTCGCGGATGTGGTCGAGCATCATGTCGCGCGGCACGGCCCATTCCATGTCAGGGAAGCCCTGCGAAAAGGCGATGCCAGCGCTCGTCGTCGCGAGCGCCTTGAAGCCGAGATGCTGGAGATAGCGCGCCGTGCCGATGTCCCACGGATGGGGCATGACAAAGATGGACGATGCTTCGTGGAGCTTGCGCAAAGCCCGCCGCCGCTGCTGAACGGTCGTCGTCACGGCTCCTCCCAATGTCGGTAGCTCACCCCTGCCGGGCCGCCGCCCCAAAGCCGCCAGCGTGTTTCCTCCAACACGACATTGGCGTTCACATTGTCCGCACGGACGGCGCCATAGTCATTATAGCGCGCAAGGACCCACCCCGACGTCCGGACCCATCGCATCAAGCACAGCTCCAGGCGCGCTGCAACACCGCCAAAGCAGGGGCGCCTTGCATTGAACGCGCAACTCGCCGCCCCCTGGCTTGGGAGCGGCGAGCGCGTCGAGCCGTCAGTGGGCGTTCAGTGGTTGTCGCGCGGAACGCCGTAGGTTTCCGCAACCCGCTGGTATTTCACAGCCGGCTTCAGCACCATACCGTCGGAGAGCTGGTCCACCATGCCGCGCTGGATTTCCTGCCAGGGCGTCTGGCTCGGCGGATATTTGTAGCCTCCGGCCTGCTGAAGCTCGGCACGGCGGCGAGCGAGCTCCTCGTCGGAGATCAGGATATCGGCGGTGCGCTTGCCGAGGTCGATGCGCACGCGGTCGCCGGTTTTCAGGAGGGCGAGCCCGCCGCCCGCGGCCGCCTCCGGCGAGGCGTTGAGGATCGAAGGCGAGCCGGACGTGCCCGACTGGCGCCCGTCGCCGATGCAGGCGAGCGATGTCACGCCGCGCTTCAGGAGATAGGCGGGGGCCTGCATGTTCACGACCTCGGCCGCGCCGGGATAGCCGATGGGCCCGGCGCCACGCATGAACAGAACGGAGTGCTCATCGATGCCGAGCGATTCGTCGTCGATGCGGCGGTGATACTCCTCCGGCCCGTCGAAAACGAAGGCCTTGCCCTCGAAGGCGTTGGGATCCTTTGGATTCGTGAGATAGCGGTCGCGGAACTCCTCGGAGATCACGCTCGTCTTCATGATGGCGGAATCGAAGAGATTGCCGGACAGCACGATGAAGCCGGCATCCTGCATCAAGGCATTCTCGAAGGTGCGGATGACATCGCGGTCCTCCGCCTCTCGGCCGCGGCAATTCTCGCCCATGCTGCGGGCGTTGACGGTGAGCGCCTGCTCACGGATGAGCCCGTGCTTCATGAGTTCGTTGACCACCGCCGGTACGCCGCCGGCACGATGGAACTCCTCGCCGAGATATTTGCCGGCCGGCTGCAGATTGACGAGGAGCGGCACCTCATGGCCGATCGTCTCCCAATCCTTGACCTCGAGCTCGACGCCGATATGGCGGGCGATGGCATTGATGTGGATCGGCGCATTGGTCGAGCCGCCGATCGCCGAATTAACGACGATCGCGTTCTCGAAAGCCTCACGCGTCATGATGTCGGAGGGCTTCAGGTCTTCCCACACCATCTCGACGATGCGCTTGCCCGTCTCGTAGGCGATCTGGCCGCGCTCGCGATAGGGCGCGGGGATAGCGGCGCAACCGGGAAGGCTCATGCCGAGTGCCTCGGCGAGCGCGTTCATGGTCGAGGCCGTGCCCATCGTGTTGCAATGGCCGACCGACGGTGCCGATGAGGCGACAAGGTCGATGAAGCGCTCGTAGTCGATCTTGCCCTCGGCGAGGAGCTCGCGCGCCTTCCACACGACGGTGCCGGAGCCCGTGCGCTCGCCATGGAACCAGCCGTTGAGCATCGGTCCGCCTGAGAGCACGATGGACGGAATATTGACCGTCGCCGCCGCCATGATGCAGGCGGGCGTCGTCTTGTCGCAGCCCGTCGTCAGCACGACGCCGTCGAGCGGGTAGCCGTAGAGCACCTCGACCAGGCCGAGATAGGCGAGATTGCGATCGAGCGAGGCGGTCGGGCGCTTGCCCGTTTCCTGGATCGGATGAACGGGGAATTCCATGACGACGCCGCCGGCGGCGAGAATGCCCTCGCGCACGCGCTTGGCGAGCTCGATGTGATGGCGATTGCAGGGCGAGAGATCCGACCCGGTCTGGGCGATGCCGATGATCGGCTTGCCCGACTGCAGCTCCTCGCGCGTCAGCCCATAGTTGAGATAACGCTCGAGATAAAGCGCTGTCATGCCCGGGTTGTCCGGATTGTCGAACCACTCCCGCGACCTGAGCTTGCGCTGCGCCTCACCGGAATTGCCCATGGCCATACCTCCCGCGCGCCGGTATCCCGACCGCTCCTTTGGATTTCCTCTAAATCATCATCAGAAATGGCGCCCGAAATCAATCGTCGGACGATTGCGCTGGCGTCAAGGCTCGGTTGCAAACCATCGCGCGGACCGGCCGCTCGTTGGAGTTGAACACGGCCGCGCGCCGCGCTAGGCCTCTTCGTCAGGAGGAAACTCATGCCATCCATTGTTCCGGCCTTTAGCCGCATCGGCGAGGAAAATGCCTTTGCGGTCCTTGCCCGCGCCACGGCGCTTGCGGCACAGGGCCGCGACATCATCAATCTCGGCATCGGCCAGCCGGATTTCGCGACGCCCCCGCATATCGTCGAAGCGGCCGTCAAAGCGCTGCGCGACGGCCACCACGGCTATACGCCGGCCACCGGAATCCTGCCGCTGCGCGAGAGCGTGGCCACCGACATCGACCGCCGCCTCGGCGTGACCGTCTCGCCGGACGACGTCATCATCGTGCCCGGCGGCAAGGTGACGATGTTCATGGCGATCATGATGTTCGGCGAGCCGGGCGCCGAGATCCTCTATCCGGATCCGGGCTTTCCCATCTATCGCTCGATGATCGAGTTCACCGGCGCGACGCCGGTTCCCGTGCCGATCCGCGAGGAGAACGGCTTTGCCTTCTCAGCCGAGGAAACGCTCGGGCTCATCACGCCGCGCACGCGCCTCCTCATCCTCAACTCGCCCGCCAATCCGACGGGCGGCGTGACGCCCAAGGCCGAGATCGACAAGCTGGTCGCCGGCCTTGCCGCCCATCCGAATGTCGCGGTCCTTTCGGACGAGATCTACGGGCAGATGGTCTACGACGGCGAGGCGCATGTCTCGCTCCTGCAATATCCGGAGATCCGCGACCGGCTCATCCTGCTCGACGGCTGGTCGAAGACCTACGCGATGACCGGTTGGCGCATGGGCTTTTCCGTCTGGCCGAAGCCCTTCCTGGAAGCCGCCCGCAAGCTCGCCGTCAATTCCTATTCCTGCGTCAATGCCGCGGCGCAATGGGCGGGGCTCGCCGCCCTCACCGGGCCGCAGGACTGCGTGACCGCGATGGTGGAAGAGTTCGACCGCCGGCGGCAGATCGTCGTCGAGGGCCTCAACGCCCTGCCCAATGTCAGCGCGGCAACGCCGAAGGGCGCCTTCTACGCCTTCCCGAATATCAGCCGCACCGGCTGGAAGGCAAAGCCGCTCGCCACCGCGCTTCTGGAGGAGGCGGGTGTGGCGGTGATCGGCGGACCGGACTTCGGCATTCTCGGCGAAGGCTACATCCGCCTGTCCTATGCCAATTCGGCCGAGAATATCCGCGCAGCGCTCGGGCGCATGCGCAACTTCCTGCTGGAGCGACGGCCGAGTTGAGGCGCCCACCTCCCCCCTCGAGGGGGGAGGGAATACCGGCGGGCTTGACCTACACCTTCGTGCTTGCCGCCGCCGTATCGAGATGGGCGACGAGCGCCGGGTCGAGCCCCAAGGCTTCGCTCAGATCCTTCAGAAAGGCCGTTTCCTCGGGAGTATCGGGCTCGATGGCGAGCCGCGCCGCCGTATAGATCTGGGCCGCGAGCTCAGGCGTCGTCGCCGCCGCCGCAAGCCGGTTGACCGACGCGGGATTGGCGAATTCCGAATCGAGAAAGCGGGTCGCCTCCAGGTCGAAGCCGGTCTGCTGCAGGCTGCCGACGATGCGCCCGCGTTCGGCCGGATCGATATGGCCGTCGCAGTTCGCCGCCGCGATCATGGCACGCACCAGGACGAGCGCCGTATCCTGCGAGGCCGCGCCGGCATCGAAGGCAGACCCTGTAGGCGCCGGCTGGGCAGGAAGCAGCGCTTGGGCGGAGGCCGGCGGGGCATCACCGCTTTGCCAAGCCTGATAGGCCTTGTAGGCGAGGCCGGCGATAAGGCCGAGGCCGCCGATCTTGGCCGCAGACGTCGTGATGGACCGGCCGGACTTGGAGCCGAGCAGAAGGCCGGCGAGCCCGCCCATGACGGCGGTTGCGGTCTGTTGCCCGGCCGGCGTCTGCAGAAAATCCCGGGCCCGCGTGACGAGATCGCCGACATTGGGCGTCCCGGCACGGCCCGGGGCGCCGGGCTGGGAAGCCTGGCCCTTGCCGCCGAGCTGGCTGAGCACGGTGCCGAGAAGGCCGCCGAGCCCCGCATTCGCATCGGGGCCGATATCGACGCCGGAAGCGGAGGGAGCGGAGCCAGGCTGGGCGGACCCGCCCTGCTGGCGCGGCGCGGAGGCTGAGGCGACGAGCACGTCGAGAAGCTTCTTGGCGTCGAACATGGTCCTCTCCGATTCAGGGTTGACGGAGAAGGTAAGGCGGGCCGGAACAAAGCGCCAGAGCGGCGGCGCGTCCTGATCGCGAGATGCGCCGCATCTATTCGGCCGGTGTGCTGCCCGAATAGCTTTCGCCGCCTCCCCGGCGCGCCGCCCGGCGTGCCCGTCGCGCGTCCCGGCGGGCCGCGAGATTGGCGAAGGCCATAAGCGCGGCGGGTGTCACGATGAGCGTCAGGATCGTCGCGAAGCCGAGGCCGAAGACGATGGCCGTCGATAGATGCATCCACCACTGGGTCGAGGGCGCGCCGATGGAGACGTCGCGGTTGACGAAGTCGAGATTGACCCCGAAGGCGATGGCAAGCACGCCGAGCACCGCGGTGACGGCCGTCAGCACGACCGGCCGGGCGCGCTCGCGGCAGGTTTCGATGATGGCGTCATAGGCCGCCACGCCCTCGCGTCGCAGACGGTCGTAGGTGTCGATGAGCACGATATTGTTGTTCACGATCACCCCGGCATTGGCGATGATGCCGATGCCGGTCATGACCACGCCGAAAGCCTGGCCCATGACGAGGAGGCC
This sequence comes from Chelatococcus sp. GCM10030263, assembly GCF_042666455.1. Taxonomy (NCBI): domain Bacteria; kingdom Pseudomonadati; phylum Pseudomonadota; class Alphaproteobacteria; order Hyphomicrobiales; family Chelatococcaceae; genus Chelatococcus; species Chelatococcus sp. GCM10030263. Next base: position 105,063 of record NZ_JBHTDB010000006.1, read on the forward strand.
GATGAGAACGCCGATCGTCGACAGCACGACGGCGGACAGCACCAGGAAGACGCTGGAGAACTTGTTGAACTGGGCGAGCAGGATGGCGAAGATCAGGAACATCGCGGCCGCAAAGGCCTTCACCAGGAAGGCGCCGGCCTTCTCGCGCTCCTCATCCTCGCCTTTGAGCGTATAGGTCACCCCCTCCCCGAGATCGGCCTTGGCGATATCTGCCACCACGGCTTGCTGCACGGCAGCCGTCTGCACGCCCTCGGCGACATTGGCCGTGACCGTGACGACGCGGCGTGCCGCCACGCGATTGATGAGGCCGACCTTCTGCTCGGGCAGGCGCACCACGAAATTGCCGATCGGCACGGCGCCGGAGGCCGTATTGACGCGCAGGTCGTCGAGCTGGTCGAGGCTGCGGCGCTCTTCGGGAAAGCGCACGAGGATGTCGACCGACTTGTCGGTGTCGTTCGGGCGATATTCCGCGACCTTGACGCCGTTGGTGACGAGCTGGACCACCGTGCCGACGGTCATCGGGCTCGCGCCATATTTGGCGGCTTCGGCCTTGTCAACCTCCATGCGCCAGTCGACGCCCGGCAGCGGCAGGCCGTCGTCCACGTCGCGCGTGTCGGAGCGCGCGCGCAGGAGCGCGGCCGCCTTGCGCGCCGCCGGAAAGAGCTTGTCCGGGTCGAGCGATGAGATCTGCAGGGTGATCGGCTTGCCGGTCGGAGGGCCGGCGCGCGGCTGCGTCACCTCGATGACGACGCCGGGCAGGTCCTTCGTGCGCTGCCGGATCTCCTCCATGATCGCATGGGCGGGCCGGCGTTGGCGCCAGTCCACGAATTCGAACTGGACGGTGCCGACCGTGTCCTCGGTCACCTCGTCGGAGCCGCGCTGACCTTCGCCCGCTCGCGCATAGATCGTGCCGAGCTCCGGCATGCCGAGGAGCCGCTCCTCGACCTGGCGGACCATCTTGTCCTTCTCGGTGATGGAGAGATTGCCGCGCGCCCGCACCTGCACGAGGCCGAAGTCGGGCTCCACGGAGGGAAAGAACTCCACACCATGGCCAAAGCGTCCGTAGGTGACCACGACACCGACGAGCAGCAGCACGGCGAGGCCGAGCGTCGCGAGCGGCCGGCCGAGCGCCCGGCGGACGAGCCGCATATAGAGGCCGCGCTCGGCCACGCGCTCGTCATGGACATGCGTGGCGCGGCCGAGCATAGCGCCGAGCGTCGGCGTGAAGAACAGCGCGACGACGAGCGACGCCGACAGGGTCGCGATCAGCGTCAGCGGCAGATATTTCATGAATTCGCCGACGATGCCCGGCCAGAACATCAGTGGAGAAAAGGCCGCGACGCGCGTTGCCGTGGCGGCGACCACCGGCCCCGCCATGCGTTTGGAGGCGAGCGAATAGGCCTCCCGCGCCGGCATGCCCTCGGCCATGCGTCGCTCGGCGAATTCCGAGACGATGATGGCATCGTCGACGAGCATGCCGACCGCAAGGATGAGCGAGAAGAGAACGACGATATTGACCGTGAGACCGGCGAGCTGGAGCCCGAGAATGCCCGCCAGAAAGGAGGCGGGGATCGCGATGCCGATGAAGAGCGATGCCCGGCCGCCGAGCACCACGAGCATGATGACGATGACGAGCAGCACAGCGGTGATGACGCTGTTCTGCAGCTCGTGCAGCATCGAGCGGATGTCCTTGGACTTGTCCTGCGTGAAGGTGACCTGGACGGTGCCGGGCCATGTCTTGCGCAGTTCCTCGACGACCTTCTTCACTGAGTCCACGGTCTCGATGAGATTGGCGCCGGTGCGTTTCACCACCTCGACGGCGATGGCCGACTTGCCATTGACGCGCGTGATCGAGACCGCGTCTTTGAAGGTCGGGCGGACCTCCGCCACATCGCCGAGGGTCACGACGGCCGAACCTGTCGCGGCGATGGGAAATTTCAGCACGTCCTCCGGCTTTTCGATGAGCGCCGGCACCTTGACCGCGAAGCGGCCGGAGGCCCCCTCCAGCGCGCCGGCCGCGACCAGGCTGTTGCCGGCCGAGAAGGAGGCGATGAGGTCATCGAGGGAGATGCCGTAGCTCTTCATCAGCATCGGCTCGGCGATGATCTCGACCGCCTCGTCGCGTGCGCCGCGCAATTCGGCGGAAAGCACCCCCGGCACCTGCTCGATGGTGGTCTCGGCATCCCGCGCGAGCCGCAGAAGCGTGCGCTCGGGCACGTCGCCGCCGAGCGCGACCACGAGCACGGGAAAGAGGCTGAGATTAACCTCCTGCACCATCGGTTCATCGGCATCGCGCGGCAAGTCGCGTTTGGCCTGGTCGACCTTGGCGCGCACATCGGCGAGCGCCGCATCCGAATTGAAGCCGGCCTCAAATTCCACCAGCACATACCCGCCGCCCTCATAGGCCGCGGAGCGCATTTCCTTGACGTTGCTGACCGATTTGAGCTCGGTCTCGATCGGCCGGAGGATGAGCCGCTCGGAGTCCTCCGGGCTGATGCCGCGCTGGGTGACGTTGACATAGATCATCGGCACCTGGACGTCGGGCTCGGCCTCCTTCGGGATGGTGACATAGGCCGACCAGCCCGCCAGCAGCAGGAAGATCAGAATCGAGAGCGTCAGACGCGCATGCGAGATGGCGTAGTCGACCGGATTGGCCATGGTTCTCGATGCCTCAGCTCGAAAGCGTCGCGTGCGCCGGCATGGGCCCGGCTCAGCTCTTGATCAGGGTTTCGGCGGGCACGGCCTCGACGATCTCGCCTTCCTTGACGAAATCCTGCCCCTGCACGACGACGCGCGCGCCGTCCGGAACGCCGCTCAGCCAGACGTCGCTCGGACCGTCCTGGACGATCGTGACGTCATTGAATGCGACCTTGCCGTCCGGCCCGACGCTTCTCACACCGAGCCGCCCTTCGGAGGAAAAGGTCAGCGCCGAGCGCGGCACCTGGGTTGCCGGCACGGGGGCGAGCGCGAGCATCACCTCGCAGGTCACGCCATCGGGGATGCCATGGTCCGCATTGGGGATCTCCACATCGATCCGATAGGTGCGCGTCTGCGCGCTCGCAGCTGCCGAGATGAAGCGCACCCGACCCTCGACCTCTTCGCCGGTGATGACGCGCACGGTCGCTTTGTCGCCGAGCTTCACGCCGCTAAGCTGGCGCTCGGCGACTTCGACGACGGCCAGCATCGGATCAAGCGAGATGACATCGGCGACCGAGGCACCGGTCTCCAATGCCTGGCCCCGCTCTATGGGTACGGAATTGACGATGCCGCCAATCGGCGCGCGCACCTCGTTTTTCTCGAACTCTGCTTGAGCCTGGGCGAGGCTCGCCTCCGCCGCACGCAGTTCCGCCTCGAGCGAGGGCCTCTGGAGGGGCGCGAGATTGCCTTGCGCGATCAAGGTGAGGCGCGCCTTGAGCTCCGCCTTTCGTTGCTCCAGCCGCGCCTGGGCCTGGGCCACCATTGCTTCGCGGGCCTCATCCGACAGCACGGCCATGACGTCGCCGGTCTTGACGACCGAGCCGCGGCGCACCTTGAGATCGATGACCGTGCCGTTGGCACGGGTCGTCACCGTCACGCGCCGGTCGGCCTCCGTCCGGCCGGAAAGCACGATTTGCCGGGCGTGCATCTCCTGCCGGGTCTTGACCACGGCCACCCGAAAGCGCGGCACGACCTTCTCTTCGGCCTGGGCGGGCTTCGCCGAATGATCAGCCTCCCGCCCGAACACGCCGGAGCCGATCCAGATCGCCGCGCCGCAGACGACCACGACGGCGACAAGATAATTCGCTTTCATATTGAGGTCTCCACCGGCGCCGGGGAGAGTGCGATATCGCCCCTCAAAATCCCCTCGATTGTCGCCAGCAAGGCTTGCGTTTCACGGCGAGGGTCGAAATCCGGAGCCAGCGCCCGCCGCACGAAAAGACCGTAGCTCATGGCCATGACGAGTTCGGCGGTGGCGTGTTCGTCGACCCCTGCCGCCACCTCTCCCCGCGATTTGGCCGCAGCGATGAGCTCGACGAGGCGCACGACGATTTCACGATCGATCGATTCATTCGCCGCCGCGACGGCCTCGTTGACCGTCGCCTCGGCCCAGATCTGCAACGCGAGCACCGCCTTCTCGCGCGGCTCCTCCTCAAAATGCTTGCGCGCCAGCGCCCCGAGCACCGTCCCGATCCTGCAGCTGCTCGGAAAGCTCTCGAAATCCTCGATCAAGGCGGCGCGGTCGCGCTCGACGAGGCCCTCGACGATCGCGTCTTTCGATGGGAAATAGCGGTAGAGATTGCCGGGGCTCATGCCGGCTTCGCGCGCGACGTCCTGCATCGTGGCGCGATGAAAGCCGGCCTGAATGAAACGGCGCTCTGCGGCATCAAGGATGCGCTCGCGCCGTTCGGCCTGATCAAGATGCGAGGAATCGGTCAACACGCGATCCGTGAGAATGAACGTTCATTCTCACGGAGATGCGCGCCCGGTTGGCAAATGTCAAGCTATGCGGGATCTGCCTGTGCGCAAGCGTCGATCACCGACTGGCGCGGGACGAACCCGACCGGTCGAGGATCGCCTGCCATTCGGGTTCCGGCCCGAATTCATGGGCGGACTGCACCGCAAGCGTCCGCGCGAGGCGTGTGCGGGCACGGTTGACGCGGCTCTTGATGGTGCCCAAGGCGCAGCCGCAAATTTCGGCGGCTTCCTCATAGGAGAGACCCGCGCCACCAACGAGAATGAGCGCTTCCCGCTGATCGTCGGGGAGTTCCAGCAGCGCCTGCCGGAAGTCCCGCATGTTCATGTGGCCGTCCTGGGGCGGCGGCGAGGCCTGGGTCGCGGCGATGCGCCCCTCGACATCCTCCACTTCGCGGCTGCGCTTGCGGTATTCCGAGTAGAAGACATTGCGCAGGATCGTATAAAGCCAGGCCACCATATTGGTGCCCTCCGTGAAGGAGGTCAGATTGGCCCAGGCCCGAATGAGCGTCTCCTGAACGAGGTCGTCGGCCCGCTCGGGATTCCCGCAAAGGGAAATGGCGAAGGCGCGAAGATTGGGAATTGCCTTGAGCAGATCCTGCTTCACGCTGGCGCTTGAATCTATCACCTTTGGCTTTCCCCGCGATCGAGCTTCTCGAGCAGTTCCCGAAACCGATCCGGCAGGGGCTGCTGCAGGGTCGCCTGATAAAGACTCGTCAAGCGATCTGCGACATGCGCCGAAACGCCGTGAAGTCCGGTCTCAGCAGGCGCCGCCGCTGGAGCCCATCCCGCCGCGTGCTGAGAAGAAGCTGAATTCGCCTGCGATGTTTGCAGTCCGTCCACAACGTCCCCCGCCTGTCCGTCACCGGGACCATTAAGTCCCCCCATGTCGTCACTCCAGTCCATTTCGCTTCGGCGGTCGTCCGGTGGACGAGATAGCCCTTTCTGCTGGCACGACAAGTGAAGCCAACACCGTCCCCATCGCAACGCGGCGCGCAGCGAATGGTTCCGTTTAGAGACTGAAGCGCTCGATGAGGACGAGTGTATCGGGTCCCCGTTCAACAGATGGTTAGAGAGAAGCGCTAATTCCACGCCTTTCCGGTGGGAAACGATCTTTGACTGAATGCGGCAAGTTGTCGGGACGCATTCTTAGCTCGGTTCCCGCCGCGTTTCGTACGGAAAATCGCCGTTGGCTGTGCCGGCGTATTCGGCAGATGTCAGACCCCACCGAAATAGAGGATAGCCCCTGCTATGCAGGCCAGGGTGAGGCCGGCGGCAAGGACGAGAAACACCGGCCGACCGGACTTTCCCTGCCGTGCCCTGGTCGGTGTCGTCGAATGATCGTCCTGCATCGTCCAATACCCCGCGCTCTCTCTGCCAAGATCTCCAAGGCTGTCACGGAAGAACCGTTGCCGGCCGTCCTTGGTTCCGATTCCGGCGGTTGTTCCGCTTCCTCGGCTCGCCCACACAGACACGCGGCAAACTTTCATTCCGGTCCATAGCCGCATCACTGCCGGCGCGTCGAGCTGGCACAGGCCTGTCGGCCGCGATGCCGCCGCCGCTGGCGGAACCACGTTGCCAAGCTCCGATATCGGCGACAAGGAACTTCCCGCCAAGCTGGGCGTTGCCTTTGCACAACAACTCGTCGGCATCTTAAATACTGAGCAGGGAGTTCGCGGGGACTAAACGTCCCGATTTGATTAGCCACTTCGTGGAAATCAGAGCTTCAACAAGGAGTATATCATGATTGGCTGGGCAATAACATTTCTCATTGTAGCCCTGATCGCTGCAGTACTTGGCTTCGGCGGAATCGCAGGCACCGCCATGTCGATTGCGCAGATGATCTTCTATGTCGCGATCGTTCTCTTCGTGATCTCGGCGATCGTCGGCCTCGTCCGCGGGCGCCGATCGACGCTGTAGCGGCGGAGCCTCCCGGCGCAATTCTCGCTTGATCATTAGGCTCGGCGCCGCAAGGAGCCGAGCCGCCGCATTGGCGAGCGCACCCACTCGGGCAGCGCTCGCTTTCATCAGAAGACTTTCCCTTCCGTGGCGCCGACAGCGCCAAAAGGACTGCGGGCCGGAAGGCGGATGAGCCGTCGGCGCCGACCAAACGACATGCCTGAAGAATGCCCGCTCGGATGCGGCCTCTCTCCTCGAATGCCACGCGTGGAAACGGAGCGCTCGTTCAGGCGGGACGAAGGGCCTGGCCACCCGGCCATTGCACCGGATCGATTATAAGGGAAGCAGATCGGGGGGAAAGAAATGCGGCACCGGCTGGCCTGCCACATCCATGCATGTGATGAGGTCGGAGGAAACAGCCTTGTGCATAAGGTAAAAATCGAAACTTCTGGCATCCTCTCCGTAGTTCTCGGCCACTCCAGAATAGGCGCCCGACAGCTCTTCTAAAACAGTGGCGGCTTTTCTGTAGGCTTCTGCCGCCTTGGCATGCGCATCCGCCACCTTGGCTACGGTATTCTTGACGTCGCGAACGCTTTCGATCCTACTCTCGAACGAGTGGTCATCTTTCTCCAAGGACGTACGGACCCCCTCCAGCAGCTCACGAACGGTATTCAGGTCGCCTGCGATTTTCGCGCCATCTAAAGGGCGCGGCAGGCAAGCCGATAAAGGCAATTGCTTCTCATTGCTTATATCCAAGTTCTGAAGTTGCGCATCGGTTGTTGTTCCAATTCTATAAGCCATAACCACCTCCAATACCCGATCGAGGCGGCATATTGCTGCATCCCACAATGAGAACAACAACGAACCAGTGGCGCGACCTGCAGAAGGGACACCAGCCTATGCAAGTTTACAAGAAGATCAACAAATAGACGTAGTTAGCAGATCGCCACGCGGCGAAGTCGCAGATCAGCTACGCGCTTGGGCAGTGGCAGCCGTTTCGACGCTCGACGTTTCGAGAGGAATGAAAATCGCCCGTTCGCTCAGATCATCCGAGGCGAGTTCCGTCGCCGACAGCTGCCGCACATAGGCCCTCGTCAACCGATTGCGCAGGAATGAGAGTTGCACCGAGCCGCCCGGCGGGACGATCGATACAGCGAGATTGAGACCATCAGCGACGAGTTGTGCGCTCACCCTGACGCGCGATCGCTCCATGGCCGAAACGCTGCTTTCGACCTGCACGGAGTCGAGATAGGCCGGCAGCATGGCCGCGAGATAAAGGCCAATGCCGATAGCGCGGTCGAGATCGATGGTCGCTGAAACGGGCGGCACCTCGACCAAGACGCTGTTGGGCGGCAGATCGGCCGTTCGCCTCAGCCCGTCGACGGTGTCGCGCAGCAATTCGGCAATCGGCGCATCCGCCATTTCGCCATAACCGTAGCCGACGCGGTAGGCGACGGCCATTGCATTCACGTGATCCTCAATGAAGCGGATGTCGTCGCGCTGCTGTCCCGCGAGCGTCTGCTTATGAAGGCTGAGCAGGCTGACGATGACCTGGAAGTTGTTTTTGACCCGGTGATGCAGCTCCCGCAGGAGCCTTTCCTTGTCCGTGACCGCCGTGCTGAGCGCCGTCGCGTGATGGGCGATGTTGTCGGCCATATGGTTGAAGGCATAGCCCAGCTCGGCGAGCTCTAGCGGCGCCCGCGTGAGCCGCAATGCGCGCACCGAATAACGCCCGCTGCCGTAGACGCGGGTGACACGCTGCAGATAGACGATCCATTGGATCACTAAGCGGTCAACGGCGAGCAGGCCGCCGATCCCCGCCGCGCCGACCATCACCAAGGGCGGCAACAGCGCGACCCAGAGGATGTTGCGCTCGGCGGCGAAGAACGCGCGCTCAGGATAGCCGACGATCAGCGAAACGCCGGTGTTGGGCAGGTCGGTCTTGAAATAGCGGTAAGTATCCCCCGAACGTGAGACCGCAGTGACATTGCCGGGCCTATCCACCATCGCGGCGGGAAGCCAGCCTTCGTTGAGATCGCCCGCATGCCATTCGGCCAGGACCGTGCCCTCGGCATCGAAAATTGCGGCTGCATGCGTGATGTCCATGAAGCTGATCGCGAGACCGGAGACGACCCGGGCCTTGTTCACGACGACGAGGAGGATAGCCTCCTTGTTCTTGCCCCATTGCATGGCTGCGACCAGGTTGTCGCTGTCTTCGTCCAGCTTTTCTAGAACGAGAGGCGCGCCCTGTGAGAAGGCCCGCCGCACGACAGCGAGCCGTTCGGGCGGCATCCAGCGTCGGAAGTCACCGCTTGTTGCGCCGACCGAGCAGAAAAGCCCGGAGTTGTCGAAAATGGCCGCGGCCGCGTAATTAGGCTGCGCACCGATGAAACCGGCGAGTCCGCTGTCGCAGGTATCCCTCGAAATCGGCCCCTTCTCCGCGGCGGCATCGAGGGCAGCTCCGGCAAGCAGCGTGTCGCGCAACGGCTCGTTGACCTGAATGGCCATGGCCGAGGCCGCACGCTCCGCATTGTTGATCTTGGCTTCCCTCAGCGTCTGCTCGTGGGTGAAGATCCACACGATGGCGAGCACCACTGCCGGCAGCAGAACAAGCCCGAGCGTCAGAACGATCCGGCTGCGAAGGCTATGGGTGAACCTCATCGCACGGCGCCCGCAGGGCCGGTGGTCACATGCCGGAGGTGGGGGCTTCGCGTGCGGATGGAATCCAGCCCGAGATCATAGATGCAAAGACAGACCGCACTGACCGAAAACCGATGCCACATGCGAGACTTGCCCTTGACCTCAATTCCGCAGTGCCCCGGACCGTTCCCGGCCCACCGCAGAGCGCGCCCGCGACGGGCAATATCGGCACGTCCCACGGGAAGCATGGCGCAAGGCCGCCGTCGCGCATGCGCTCAGCCCGGACCCGCCTTTTTGTCCAAAGCTTCGAGGAGCTTGAGGAAACGCTCCGGCGTGGCTTCGTTCAAGACGTCGTCATACATCGACCGCAATTGTGCACCGATCTCGGCTTCCAAGTTGCTATCAATACCCGCTTGCGAGGGTCGCTGGTTAGCACCTGCTTGGGATTGCTCGGTCGGCGGCCTTTCGTCAGTTGGCACCATCCGCTTAGGACGCGGACGTTCCTCCTGGGTCATCAGCACCTCCGGTTGCCGCCATGCACCATCGCGACCTTCGATTTTGTCGAGCCTATTCAATGGTCACATCCATCGTCGCGAATGGAAACGCGGCAGGTTCTCAAAGGTTCCAGCAAGCTGGAACTTTTCGGTCCGTCACACGTTTTTGCAAAGGTTGGCTTACCGACAGTCGCTTTCCCCTCGCGCGAGCCCAGGCGTTGCCGCTAGACTTCGCCCGCTCTCGTGACTCATAGAAACGTCGAAGGCAAGGAAAAAGGGTTCATTCATGTCCCTCTCACAAGCGATTGCACCGCATCTGCCGTATCTGCGCCGCTTCGCGCGCGCCCTTTCCGGCACTCAGAGCGGCGGCGACGCTTACGCAGTCGCCACGCTCGAGGCCATCATGGCCGATCCGACGGAATTGCAACCTGGTGAAGACATGCGCGTGGCCCTCTACCGGATCCTGCTGCGCGTCTGGAAATCGGTACCGATCAACGGGACGGTCGATCCGCAGGAGTCTTCGGGTGCCGAGGCGAACGCCCAGCGCCGCCTTGAGGCGCTGCCGCCCGAACCTCGCGTGGCCTTCCTGCTCCAGGCCGTCGAAGGGCTCAATGTCGATCAGATCGCGACGACCCTGGACACGGACCGCGACAGGGTGCTCGAACTTCTTGCGCAGGCCAGCGCGGACATTTCCCAGCAGCTCGCCACCGATATTCTGATCATCGAGGACGAGCCGATCATCGCCATGGATCTCGAAGCCCTGGTGGAAAGCCTCGGCCATCGCGTTACCAACATCGCCCGCACCCATCGCGAGGCGCTCGCCGCGGTCGAGACGCAGAAGCCTGGTCTCGTGCTCGCCGATATTCAGCTGGCCGACGGCAGCTCCGGCCTCGATGCGGTGAACGATATCCTGGCCGGCATCGAAGTGCCCGTCATCTTCATCACCGCCTATCCCGAGCGGCTTCTCACAGGGCTGCGGCCCGAACCGACCTTCCTCGTCACCAAGCCCTTCAATGCCGACGCCGTGAAGGCGATCATCAGTCAGGCGCTGTTCTTCGACAGGCGCTCCCACCGCGCCGACAAGGTCGCGGCAACCGGCTGACCACGGCCGTTCGCCTTGGACGGGCATCGTCTGTCCCAGTGATCCGATTCCGACATTTGTCTCCGCGGTTGCGACGAGCAAATGTCGGAATCAAAAAGAACCGCCCGCAACGCTATAAACGCGTGGAGCCCTGAATTCGACGTTTGAAGGCGTGCTGGCGGCACGGGCTTCAAACGTCAAATTCTCGGTCCACGAGCGGGCAGACGATGCCCTTCATTTCCTGTCCAGCATCCTGCCGCCGATAAACCCCGCTACCGCCGCGGCCAGGGCGAGCTGAAAGGGTGAGAGGCCTTTCACGAGGTCTCGCGTCGCCATCATGGCGAGGTCTTCCGGGCGAAAGCCCGCACCGGGAACGCTGCCTGCTGCGGAGAGGCCGGGCGGCGGCACGGATCTCCCGCGCAACCGCCGCCGCCGCGCCGAACTGGCCCGCACCAACAGCACCACGCCCGCGGCGACGATGAACAGCCCGCACATGATGAGCGACGCATTGACGAGACCCACCTGCAGGCTCAGCCAGCAGGTCAGGGCGATGATGGCAAAGACGGCCGCGATGACGATGAGCAGAATGGCGGCGGCCATCAGCGCCGCTTCGACAAGGGCACGGCGCGCGGCAAACCTGGCTGGCGCCAAAGCGGTCGCCGCCAGTCGCGAGATGAGGCCGATCATCCCTTTCTGCTCATCAGCCCGAAGACGAGCCCCACGCCTGCCGCGATCAGCACGGCCGTAATTGGATTGCGCTCGATGCTCGCCTCGAGCTCCGAGGTCGCCGTCCGAACACCCTGCTGGGCATCGGCAGCCATCTGGCGGCCCGTGCGGGCCATGTCATCGGCGACCGAGCTCACCGTATCGGCTGCCCTGCCCACGCCGGTCTTGATCCGCGTGGCGGCCTGATCCGCCTCCTTCTGCAGCAGTTGCGCGATGCTGTCGGACAAACGTGCGATATCCGCGCGCAGCGTGGCGATGTCGGCGCCGTAATCGGTACCTTCATTCGGTTTTGTGGCCATCGGCTACTCCTGCTTGATCCTGATGACTGTCATAAGCCCGGCGGCAGGCAAGGCGACCGCCGAACGGCATGGCCGTTCTCTCGGTAACGGCGGCTCAGCGTGCCCGATAGTCCGCCGAAATCAAAATAGAAATCAGAAAAGGCGCAAGTAAAAGTCGCCCCGGGCTGACATAGCCGCTGGTACCAGGACGCGCCGCGGGCACACCCCAGCGGCAAAAAGATCGATGTAGTCCTGTGCCCCTACGAGGAGCCTTTCAACCAGGCATCGATTTCCTTTTCCGCCTGGTCTTTTGCATAGCCGTAGCGTTTCTGCAGTCTACCTGCGAGCTCCGTACGTCTTCCCTCGATGACGGTGAGATCATCGTCAGTCAGCTTGCCCCACTGCTTTTGAACGTTTCCTTGGAATTGCTTCCAATTGCCTTCCACTCGGTCCCAGTTCATGCCTGCTCTCCGAGAAATCGAACTCGACTGTACGGCACGAACGCACCCCGAGCGGCAAAGTTCCCTTGAGCGTGAGCATATGGCGCCGACGCCGAGCAGCATCCGTCGGCCCCGAAACCCACTTCGGCACGGTACCGAGTTCCGTAGATCGGTCCTCGATCGTCAGCGGATGGCGGCTTTGGTCCGCGGGCGTTCTGCGGCATCCCCCGTATCGGCGGCGTCATCACCGGCGGAGCCCGGAGACTTCTTCGTCGCGGCAGATGTCTTAGCCGAAGCCTTCTTGGCCGGAGCCTTCGCCGTAGAAGTCTTCTTGGCAGAAGCCTTCTTGGTCGCAGCCTTCTGGCCCGAAGCGGCCGGCTTCCTCGCGCCGCCACGAGCGCTCTTCTTGCCGCCGCCCGCCTCGCGGCGCGCTTTGAGAAGCGCGAGCGCCTCCTCCAGGGTCACGGCGTCGCGTTCCATGCCCTTCGGCAGTGTCGCGTTCGTCGTCCCGTCGGTCACATAGGGGCCGTAACGGCCGGCCTTGACGGCAATCGGCGCCCCGCCGTCGGGATCTTCACCGAGAGGGCGGCCTGGGTCGTTGGCACCACCGCGCCGCCCGCCGCCCTGCTCCTTCGCGACGATGAGATCGATGGCGCGATTGGCGCCGATCTCCAGCACATCGTCGTCGCGCCCGATATTGGCGTAAGTTCGCTCGTGCTGGACATAAGGGCCGAAGCGGCCGATGCCGGCGAGAATGGGCTTGCCCGTCTCCGGATGCGTCGCCACCTGCCTGGGCAGCGCGAGCAGCTTGAGCGCAATCTCGAGATCGACGAGATCCGGCGCGAGGCCCTTCGGCAAAGTCTGCCGCTTCGGCTTTTCGCCCTCACCGAGCTGGACATAAGGACCATAACGACCGTCGCGCAGGGTCACCTCGAGTTCCGTCTCCGGATCGCGGCCGAGCACCTTGGGGCCCTGATTGACCTCTCCTGCGCCCTCGCCCTCCCCGCCCGCCCCGGCGAGCTGCCGCGTATAGCGGCAGTCCGGATAATTCGAGCAGCCGACAAAGGATCCGAACTTGCCAAGCTTCAGCGACAGCCGGCCCGTGCCGCAGAGCGGGCAGATGCGCGGGTCCGAACCGTCGGCCTTGGGCGGGAAGATATGCGGGCCGAGCTCCTCGTTCAGCGCGTCGAGCACCTGCGTCATGCGCAGGCTCTTGGTCTCGTCGACCGCCGCGATGAAATCACGCCAGAAATCGCGCAGCACCGCCTTCCAGTCGATCTCGTGATTGGAGACGCGGTCGAGCTGCTCCTCGAGATCCGCCGTGAAATCATATTCCACATAGCGGCGAAAGAAGCTCTCGAGAAAGGCGATGACGATGCGGCCCTTGTCGTCCGGCACCAGCCGCTTCTTGTCCAGGCTCACATATTCGCGGTCGCGCAGCACGGCCAGGACGGCAGCATAGGTGGAGGGCCGCCCGATGCCGAGCTCCTCCATCCGCTTGACGAGGCTTGCTTCCGTATAGCGCGGCGGCGGCTCGGTGAAATGCTGGGTGGAGCGGATCTCGCGCTTCGTCAGCCGCTCTCCGGCGGCCATGGCCGGCAGGCGGCCGCCGTCCTCGTCCGTCTCGTCGTCACGGCCTTCCTGGTAGAGCGCGAGGAAGCCGTCAAACACCACCACCTGTCCGGTGGCGCGCAGGTCGAGCTGGCGGGCGCCCACCTTTGCGGTGATGTCGACCGTCGTACGCTCGAAGATGGCGGATTCCATCTGGCTCGCCACGGTACGCGTCCAGATGAGCTCGTAGAGCCGTGCCTGATCCGCGTCGAGATACCCGCGCACTGCCGCGGGCAGGCGGGAGAGGTCCGTCGGCCTGATGGCCTCGTGGGCCTCCTGGGCGTTCTTCGCCTTGGTTGCATATTTGCGCGGTGCGCCCGGCACATAACGATCGCCGAATTCCTGCGCGATCACCTGGCGTGTTCCGGCGACCGCCTCCGGCGCCATGTCGACGCCATCGGTCCGCATATAAGTGATGAGCCCGACCGTCTCACCGCCGATCTCGACGCCTTCATAGAGGCGCTGCGCAACCTGCATCGTGCGGGCCGGCGCGAGGCCGAGCTTGCGCGAGGCTTCCTGCTGCAGCGTCGAGGTCGTGAACGGCGGTTGCGGATGCCGCTTGGCGGGTTTGGCCTCGACATTCGCGACCTGGAAGGCGGCGTTGTCGAGATCGCGCTTGAAGGCCTCGGCCTCTTCGCCGCGGCCGATATCGAGCCGCGTGATCTTTTGCCCGTCGGCACCGACGAGCCGCGCCTCGAAAGTCGCATCGGCAGCCGTGGCGAGCACGGCAACGAGCGACCAATATTCGCGCGCCACGAAGGTCTCGATCTCGCGTTCGCGATCGCAGACGAGGCGTAGCGCCACCGATTGCACCCGCCCGGCCGAGCGTGCGCCGGGCAGCTTGCGCCAGAGCACCGGCGACAGCGTGAAGCCGACGAGATAATCGAGCGCCCGCCGCGCGAGATAGGCATCCACCAGCGCCTGGTCGATTTCGCGCGGATGGGCCATGGCCTCGAGCACGGCGTCCTTGGTGATGGCATTGAAGGTGACGCGCTCGATCGGCACGCCCTTGAGCGCCCTCTTCTGGGTGAGCGCCTCCACGACGTGCCAGGAGATCGCCTCGCCTTCGCGATCCGGGTCGGTCGCCAGGATGAGCTTGTCGGCATCCTTCACGGCGCGCACGATCTCGGCGATGCGCTTGGCCCCGCGATCCTCGAGCTCCCAGACCATCGCGAAATCGGCATCGGGATCCACCGAGCCGTCCTTGGCCGGCAGATCGCGGACATGGCCAAAGGACGCCAGAACCTCGTAGTCCGAACCGAGATATTTATTGATCGTCTTGGCTTTGGCCGGGGATTCGACGACGACGACCTTCATGAATGGCTGTCCCTGGGCAATCGAAAAGAGTGAAACGCGGTCCGGCACGAAGGAGAGGGCGATGGGCCCCCTAAGTGGGTGAAACCGCCGCCCAAGTCAAATTGTGGCAGCAGGTAATACCGCAGCTCAAGCTGTTCCGGCGGACCCCGCCGGCGCTCTTGGAGCCCCTTTCGCGGGTGGGGTGACAGCTCTGCAACGGACCCGCCGTTGACGGGCCATGCGGCGGCACTAACCTCGTCGCCGACCCGAGCGACCGCGAGGTGGACATATGCCCAATACCGATCAGCCTGCGCCGATCGTTCGACAGAAGTCGCCGCTGAACGTGGAATACCCCTTTTCCGCCTTGTCGCGCTGGCTTATTCCCGCCGATCAATTCTATGTGCGAAACCATTTCCCCACCCCCAACCTCGACGAGCGCATATGGCGGCTCGCCGTCACCGGCGCCGTGCGCAACGAACTCACGCTCGATCTTCCGGCGCTGCAGGCGATGCCGGGGACAGAGCTTGCCGCCGTCATGGAATGCGCCGGCAACGGCCGCGTCTTCTACGAGCCGCCCAAGGAAGGATTGCAGTGGCAGACCGGAGCCGTCGGCAATGCGTTGTGGTCGGGCGTGCTGCTGCGCGAGGTCCTGGCGCGCGCCGGCGTCAGCGCCAAGGCCGTCGAGGTGGTGCTGATCGGCGCCGACCGTGGCGTCATCGACGCGGGGAAGAAGACCGCCTCCCCCGGCCCCATCGCCTTCGCGCGAAGCCTGCCGCTGGCGAAAGCGATGTCCGACAGCGCGCTCCTCGCCTATGCCATGAACGACGAGCCGCTCGGCATCGAGCACGGCTTTCCCCTGCGGGCGGCCGTGGGGGGATGGTACGGCATGGCTTGGGTCAAATGGCTCGTCGAGATCCGCGTGGTCGAACGGCCCTTCACCGGTTATTGGCAGGCCCGGGACTATATCCGCTGGGACCATGGTCTGGGCGAACCGACGCTGGCGCCGCTGACCGAAATGGAAGTGAAGGCGCAAATCGCTCAACCCGTGAGCGGCGCAATCGTGCATGTCGGCCAGCCGGTGAGGATTTTCGGCGCCGCCTGGGCTGGCGAAGCGGGTCTTGCGCAAGTTCTCGTCTCCACCGATGAGCGGACATGGCAGGAGGCGCGGCTGCTCGGGCCCGCGACGCCTTTCGGCTGGCGATTATGGGACTATGCCTGGACACCACCTGCGCCAGGACATTATGGCCTGCGCTGTCGTGCGATCGACGCGACCGGTGCGACGCAGCCGGACGCACCGCAGCCCGACCGCGAGGGCTATGCCGCGAACTGGATCATCCCGATCCCAGTCCAGGCAGTCGTCGCGCCGGACGGTCCGGTCGACGACTTCGTTATATGAAGGAAGCGCGGCAGGAATGCCGCGCTTCGCAGCCCGTCAGCTCTTCGCCGGTTCGACGAGGCAGAACATCGCCCCTTGCGGATCGATGCATTGCAGGATCCAGCTGCCGCCGGGCACTTCCATCGGACCGTTGATGATCTGCCCACCGGCCGCCTTGACGCGCTCGACCGCAGGATTGATGCCCTCGACATTAAAATAATAGGTCCAGAAGGGCGCCGGCACAGAAGGCGGCCGCCGCATCATCCCGCCGATCGGCACGTCGTTATGGGCGAAGAGCTGATAGACGCCCATGGGGCCCATATCGAGCGCATCGGCCTTCGTCCAGCCGAACAGGCGAGCATAGAAGGCGAAGGCCGGTTCGAGATCGGTGGCATAGAGCTCGTGCCAGCCGGCTTGGCCGAGCGTACCACGCGGCGGGGCTGGCGGCTCCTCGGAGGTACCCTTGAACAGGGCAAGGACGGCGCCTTGCGGATCCGCCACCACCGCGAAACGGCCGACGCCGGGGATGTCGTCCGGCGCGCGATAGACGGTGCCCCCGATCTCGGTCAGTTCGGCCGACCGTTTGTCGACGTCATCGACCGCGACATAGCCGATCCAGCCTGGGCGCGCGCCCTGCTTCTTCGCCTCTTCCGGCACCGTCATGACGCCGGCAACGGGGTTCTCGCCGGCCGTCATCAGGGTATAGGACATGCCGGGCATGCCGGCATCCCGTGCTCCCCAGCCGACGACCTCTTTATAGAAGGCTTCCGCGGCGGACTGGTCGCTCGTCATCAGCTCGTACCAGACAAATCGGCCGTGGGAATTGGACATGGTCTTTCCTCCTTGCTTGGGACGAGCCTGGACCGAATGGACGTCGGCTCCGCCGGGCGGGGATCATCCTCCGCAATCGTGACGATATCCTGATAGCGTCGGTTTTTCCTCCGCCGCGCGCTGCAAGGCAGTGATTGCGTCAGCCCTGCACAAAGGGTGTGATGGCCTCGGCGACCCGTTCGGGAGTCTGGATGCTCATGAAATGCCCACCCTCGACGATGGCGAAACGCACATCCGGAATGGCCCGTGCCGCCGCCTCCACGATTTCCGGCGTGCCGAAAGGATCATGCCGACCGGCGAGCGCCAGCACCGGGCAGCGAATCGAGCCCAGCCGCTCCCGCACGTCGGCCTCGACCAGCATGCGATAGGCCGCCGCATAGCCCTGCGGGTCGGCGCCGAGCCAGCGTGCTTGCGCTTTCCACTTCTCGGCCGCGCTCCGCCAGAGCGCCTCGGGAAAAGCCTTGGGGAAGACATCGCCGGCAATCGCCCGCATGCCCTCCCTCTCGAGCTTGTCGGCTATGGCGAGCGCGGCTGCATGCCGTTCGGGCGGCACGCCGAGCGCCGGGCCGATCAGGACGAGACGCGCCACGCGCTCCGGAAAGCGGCAGGCGAAATGCGCCGCGACCGCGGCGCCGAGCGCCGCACCGGCGACGATTGCAGGACCCTGAAGGTCGAGAGCATCGAGGAGCGCCCGTATGTCTTCGCTGACGTCGTCCAGGGTAAGCGTGCCGGACACCTTCTCGGAAAGGCCCGCGCCGCGCATATCGAAGCGCAGCACACGCAAGTCGCCGGGGAGCAGCAGCACCAGGTCGTCCCAGCTGTTCAGGCTGCCGGCGAGTTCATGCACGAGCACCAGCGTCTTTGGTCCGGCGCCTGACAGGGCATAGCGCAGGGCGACGCCATTGCATTCGATCCACTCGGCCTCGGTCATCGCATGCCTCCGCTTTCATTCCACCAGCTTGCCGTTGATCACGTCTTCCCAGCCGGGAATGCCGAGCGTGCAGGAGTGGATGGAGATCGCCGCCGCGAGTTGCAGCACGGTGGCTATCTCTTCCGGCGTCGCCTCGGCCGCGAGCGCGCCCTTGATGTGCCGCCGCATGCCCGGCTCATGGAGCGCCGTCGGCGAGGCGCAGATGGCGAGCGCGATGAGCTCCTTTTCCTTTGCGGTCAGCGGCCCGGCATCCCAGACGGCGCGGCCGTAGGCCATATAGCCCTCGGCGAGATCCGGCGTGCGCGCGAGAAGGAGGTCGCCGGCCTCCGGCCAGTGGCCGGTCGCTGCGGCATAGCTCGCCTTGATCGCCTGCTCACCGGCATCGAGTGGCGGCGAGGCGGAAGCCCCCAGTTCCTCGCTCAGGATCGCCAGCCCGCTGTCGATCGGCTGCTGCGCCGCCATCACCGTGGTCAGCAGCAGCACCTGCAGGAGTTCTTCCTTGGTGGCGCCGGCCTGGAGCGCGAAGCCCATGTGCCGGCGCGCGCCGCGCTCGTACATGTGGTTCACCGAGATATCGATCGCGATATAGATGAATTCGCACAGCTTGCGATCAAGCACCTGCGAGCGCGCCGGCGCAGCCTGAAAGGCGATATAGGCTTGGAGAAACTCCGGCGCGTGCTCGAGGAGCACATCGTGGAAGCGCGCCCAATAGCCGCGCTCGCGCATGATCTCCTCTTTCAGCGCCGCCTTGTCGATCGCCATGCCGTCCTCTCCTTACCCGGTCACGGGCTATGCCGGCCGCCTTCGTCCGCTTTGGGCTTGCGCAAGGCAACCAGCACATCGAGCGCCGCGCCGGATTGCGGGAGCGCCACGAAGGGGTTGATCTCGATGCTCTCGATCACTTCGGCATGGGCTGCAGCAAGCGCCGCCAGCGTGGCGATCGCCCGCGCGAGGGCCTCACGATCGGCGGCTGGAGCACCGCGCCAGCCCGCGAGCACGGCGCTGGCACGCAATCCGTCGATCATGCGATGCGCAGCGGCCAGGCTGATCGGCGCCGGCGCAAACACCACGTCCTTCAACGCCTCGGTCATCACCCCGCCCAGGCCGAACATGACGACCGGCCCGAAATCCGGGTCGTTCTGGGTGCCGATGATGGTCTCGACGCCACCCTTCAGCATCGGCGATACGGTTGCCCCCGCTATGCGCGCTTGGCGCGCCCTGTCCCGCACGCTCGCCATCATCGTCGCCCAGGCGCGCCGCAGGGCGCCTTCATCGGCAATATCGAGCTGGACCCCGCCGACCTCCGTCTTGTGCTGGATATCGGGCGAGTCGATCTTCAGCACGACGGGATAGCCGACCTCGGCGGCGGCTCTCACCGCCGCCTCCTCGTCCGCGACGGCAAGCACGGGCAGAATGGGCAAGCCGAGCCGGGCAACGAGCCGGCCGGCGGCCGCAGCATCGGATGCGGCTTCGCGCAACAGATCGCGGTCGACCGCATCGAGGGTGACGGCAGGCTCGGTAGCCCGCGCGAAATGCTGGGCGAACTGGCGCAGCGCGCCGATGGCCCGGATGGCGCGTGTCGGATCCTCGAAGACGAGATAGCCGAGCGCCGCCATCTCGGCGCGGAACTCGGGCGAGGCGCGGGTCACGAGCGCCACGATCCTGTCCTGACAGCGCTCGGCGACTGCCGCGAGTGTCGGGCGCAGAAGGTCCGTCACGGCCGGCGTCTTGCCCATATGGGCCATGAAGACGACCAGCGTCGGGCAGTCCGTCTGGTCGGCCGCGATATCGATCACCTTGCCGAACAGGCGGAAATCATTCGCCACCTGTGCCGTCGTATCGATCGGATTACCGGTGCTGGCGAGCGGCACCACCTGCTTGATCGCCGCCTGCGCGGCCGGCGCGATCGGCGGCAGCACGAGCCCGGCGTCGGCCGCCGCATCGGCGAGCATGATGCCGACACCGCCGGAGGGCGTGATGATCACCGCCTCCGGCCCTTGCGGGAATTTGCCCTGGGCCGCGGCATAGGCGATATCGACAGCCTCTTCGATGCTCGTCGCCGGCCAGGCGCCATGCGCCTTGAGCACCGCATCGAAAACCTGCTTCGATCCCGCCAACATCCCGGTATGCGACATGACGGCGGCAAGCCCCGCCTCCGTGGCCCCCGGCTTGATGGCAATGACCGGCTTGCGCGCCTGCGACGCCGCAGCGAGCGCCCGGGTCAGCCGGCGCCCGTCGCGACAGCCTTCGAGATAGGCGACGATGACGGTGGTGGTCGGGTCCGCCGCGAGCCAGGCGATGCAGTCGGCGACATCGACATCGGCCTCGTTGCCGGTGGCGATGAAGTGGCTGAAGCCGAGCCCGGCCTCGGCGGCGAGCGCCATGATATAAGTGCCGACCGCCCCGCTCTGGCTCGCGATGCCGACCCCGCCGGGCTTCGGCCAGACATTGTCGAGCGCCGACGAGAAGGTGGCGTAGAGCCCCGCGTGAAAGTCGATGAAGCCGAGGCTGTTCGGCCCGAGCAGGCGCACGCCCTTTGCCATGCAGGCCGCCGCGATGCGCTCCTGCGCGGCAAGCCCGGCCGCGTCGATCTCGCCAAAACCAGCCGTGAAGAGCGCGATCGCCTTGACGCCCGCCGCAAGACAATCGGCAATCGCCCCCTCCGCCATGGACGCCGAGACGGCGACCACGGCAAGGTCGGGCGGCGCCCCTGCGGCACCGATGCTCGGCGCGCAGGCGAGCCCGGCGATCTCACTGCGGTTCGGATTGATGGGAACGACCGTGCCGCGGAAATGCTCCTTCATCAAGGCCACCGGCTTGCCGCCGATCTTGGCCGCATCGGAGGAGGCGCCGATCACCGCGACGCTCCGGGCCCTGAACATGACATCGAGTGATGCCGTCCGCGCCTCCCGTCCATCCATCGTTCCCACCCTGATGTTTTATGATTGAGCGCGTTCAGGCGCCGAGGGCACCGGCGGCCCGCAACGCGTCGATCTCTTTCTGGCTGAATCCGCACTCGGTGAGAAGCTCGTGGGTGTGTTCGCCCAGTGCGGGCGGCGGACGCCGCATCTCGGCCGGCGTCTCATGCAGCCGGAAAGGCGTGCCGACATAATTGCGCGCGCCCTCACCTTCCGGAAAATGGAAGACGCCGCCGACCGCCTGGAGCTGCGGGTGGTCCGCTGCCTTGCCGATCGTCTGCACGACGGCGACATTGACCTTGGCCGCGCTGAGCCTGGCATGGACTTCGGCATTGGTGAGCGCGCGCGTGACTGCGGCGATGGCTTCCACCACCTCGTGGCGCAGCCTGAGCCTCTCGGACGCCGTCTTGTATTCCTCCCGTGCGAGCCGGGCGGGATCGAGCGCCTCGGCGCAGCGGCGCCACATCTCGTCGCTCGGCGCGATGATGACGACATGGCCATCCCTGGTCGGGAAGGCCTGATTGGGCACGCTGAGATGATTGGCCGTGCCCATGCGCCGGTGCATTTTGCCGGTGAGCCAATAGTCCTGATAGAAATAGCTCATGAGATGCGCCGAGCTGAGCATCAGCGAGGTATCGAGCCGCTGTCCCTCGCCCGTGCGTTCCCGGTGATAGAGCGCCGCCAGGATGCCGCTGACGATGGCAAGGCTCGCATGGAGATCGATGATCGCCCCGCCGGCGCGCGCCGGGCCGCCGTCCTCTTCGCCGGTGATGCTCATGAGCCCGGAGAAGGCCTGCAGCGCAAGATCATTGGCGCCGATGTCGGCGAGCGGACCGACCGGTCCATAGGCCTGGAAGTCGCAATAGATCAACCCCGGATGGCTCGCGCGCATCGCCTCATAGCCGAGCCCCCAACGCTCCATGGTTCCGGGGCGGAAATTGTTTACCACCACATCGGCGCGGGCGATCAGCTTCGTCGCGACGCCGCGCCCGGCCTCGGTCGCCAGATCGAGCGTCAGGCTGCGCTTGTTGCGGTTGAAGGAGAGGAAAGATGGGCTCGGCCCGCCGCCCATCGCCTCGAGTTCCGCGCGGGTGAGGCCGAGATAGCGGCATTCGTCGCCGCCACGCGGGTCTTCGATCTTGATGATGTCGGCGCCGAGATCGCCGAGAATTTGGGTCGCATCCGGGCCCGCGAAGATGCGGGAGAAATCGGCCACCCGGATGCCGTCGAGCACATGCGCCATGAAGATCCCGATCGCATCAATGGGGCGTCGCAGCGCCCCTCCTTACGCCGCGGCGCGGACCACCGTGGCTTCGCCGACCGTGAGCTTCTTCTGGCTGTCGTCTTCGCACCAAACTTCCATCTCGATGGTGCGGTTGCCCGACGGGTCCTGCATCACGCGGGTGATGCGCGCGCAGGCAATGACGACCTGATCTTCGGTGATCGGCGCGATGTATTTCGTCCTGAGCCTCCCACGGCGCGTGACGTCGCGGCCGAAGAGGTCGATCAGGAGCCCCATGATCCAGTTGGTCGAGACCATGCCGTCGGCGATGATGCCGGGAAGCCCCTGCGAGCGCGCATAGTCGTCGTCGTCGTGAATGGTCGGCTCTTGCGTATGGATGCGGCCGTCGTCGGCGGCAACCGTCGGCTGGGCGTCCACATACCAGCGCATGCGCTCACGCGTCATCGGGCGCGGCGTGGTGCGAAATTCAGTGCCGGGTTGAAGATTGAGCTCGCTCATCGTCTCGCTTCCCTATGCCGCCTGGCCGCCCTGCTCGCGATAGGCGAGAATGACGCGGTCGGTGTAGCGGATCAGCAATTCGCCGGTCGCAACGCGCGTCAGCTCCATTTCGAGAACGACGTATTCGCGCCCCTTCTTGGTATAGCGCTCGCGGATGCGGCCGATGACGCTCAGCCGATCGCCGACGCGAACCTCGCCGAAGATCTCCGCATCATATTCGTAGTGGATGCGCGCCGTCGGTCCCGTACCGCCCGGGCAGGCGTGCCGGTAAAGCCGAAGCTTGTCGAGATGAATGAGCGTCGGCGGCATCACCTGATCGGCGATCCCCTGGAAGAGATCGTGATGCAATTCCACCGCATGGCAATATTCACGCACGACGAACGGGCTCAACACATATTCCACGGGGCCGAGAACGTCGCCGACGTCGAGGTCGACCACCGTCAATCCTGTCGCCATAAGCGGGCATCCTTGTCTTATTATCTATGGTCTTTCCGGGCGGAGCCCGGCGCTGCCTCCCGCAGCGGGCCAGCGTCTTGACTAGCATGGCGCCCAACTTGGCTGGAACTGACACAAGGCAAACAACATCTTTCCACTATCCGCAAAGATTGCCATATTCGGCCCCCGATCTTGGCAGTTCGTGGTACCGGGGGAGATTCGCCTGTGGAGTGGGTGCAGACGCTCAGATCCTTCGTGAACGCCGTCCAGCTCGGCAGCCTGTCCGGCGCCGGGCGCATGCTCGGCTGTTCGCCGGCTTCCGTCTCTCGCCACATCACCTCGCTGGAAGATCAGCTCGGCACGCAGCTCCTCAAGCGCTCCAGCCGCAATCTCGCACTTACCGAAGCGGGCGAGCTCTATTACGGCCAGGTCGAGCAGATCCTGCAGCAGCTTGCCGAGGCGAATGAAAGCATCAGCCGGCTACATACGAAGCCTCAGGGCGTGCTCAAGGTGCACGCGCGCATGCTCGTGGGCCAGCTCTTCATCGTGCCGCATCTGCCGGAGTTCCTCGCGCAATATCCGGAGATTTCGGTCGACCTGGTCTTATCCAACAATATCGCGCCGGTCATGGAACAGGGCACGGATGTGGACATCCGCATCGGGCGACTGGAGGATTCCTCCCTGATCGCCCGCAAGCTCCTGTCGAGCGAACGCGTGGCCTGCGCGACGCCCGCCTATCTCGCGCGCCACGAGCCGATCGAGCGCCCGCAGGATTTGAAGAAGCATAATTGCCTGACCTATCGCATCAATCTCGGCACCCCGGTCTGGCGTTTCCTCGACGCCCATCAGCGTGTCGAGGAGGTGCCGATCAAGGGCAGCTTTCAGACCGACTTCGGCTTCGCCCTGGTCGAAATGGCGCGCGCCGGCGTCGGCATCGCGCTGCTGCCGGACTGGTCGGTCCACGACGACCTGAAGAGCGGCCGGCTCGTGCGGCTCTTCCCGGACTACAAGGTCAGCCATATCGAATTCGAGAACGGCGTCTATGCCGTCTTTCCGAGATCGCGCCAGACCTCGGTGAAGCTGCGTCTCTTCATCGATTTCCTCGCCGGCGTCGTCCGGCGCGAACTGAGCTAGCCGGCGTTCTTGCTATTTCACCACCTTCGCCAGGAACGCCCGCAACGCCTCGAGGAACTGCTGCGGCACCTGGAAGGGAATGAAATGCGCCGCCTCCTCGAAGCGGACGATCTCGGCTTGCGCCACCCGCGCGGCGATCACCTCGGCGCTGTCGCGCGGCATCAGCACGTCGTTGCCGCCGGGAATGAGCAGCAGCGGACATTTGATCTGCGGCAGGATAGGCATGATGTCGATGTCGAGGAAGCCGAGCACGGACAGTGCGTAGCCTTCTGGGTCCTGCGCGACGTAGCGCTCGACATAGAGGTCGTAGCGCGCATCCCGCGGCATGCCGTGGAAGGAGCGCTCGGGGGCTGCCGGCAGCAGCACCTGCATGCCGTGCTGGCGCACCTCGTCGACGCGTGCCCGCAAGATGCCCTTGACCTCATCGGCATTGCGCACACCGGGATTGGTCATGACAAGGCCGGCCGCAAGGTCCGGATGGGTCGCGGCCAGGCCCGCTGCGACCATCCCGCCGATGGCGCAGCCGACGAGGACCGCGCGCGCTACACCGAGATCGCGCAAGACGGCGGCGAGATCGGCGGCATGGCCGGCCGCATCGACCGGCTGCGGCGGATTGGGCGTCTTCCCCGCTGCCTGCAGGTCCGGCGTGATGCAGAAATAGGAGCCTTCGAGGCCGGCCACAACCTCGTCCCAGAAGCGATGGTCGGTGCCGAGCGCGTGCACGAAGAGAATGGCGGGCTTTGACCTGTCGCCCCGGGTGACGACGTGAAGCTTCGTCATGGCGCGCTCCTCAGGGGACGACCGGCGAGGGCTCGAAGGCATAGCCGTCGCCCGCCCGGCGCACATAGCCGCAATAGGGCCAGCCGAAATGCCCGGGCAGGATCAGCGCCCCCGTCTCCGCCGCGTAGCCCAGCACCTTGGCGCGCGTTTCCCGCGCCAGATCCTGATTCTCGCAAAATTTGCTGTTCCAGTCCGGGTGATAGATCTGGATCGGACTATGCATCACGTCGGCGATGAAGAGGGCTTCCTGGCCGCCGGAGCGCGCCTTGACGCCCATCTGGCCGGGCGCATGGCCGGGAATGGGCACGAGCTCGACGCCCGGCAGGAGCATCTCGGTGCCACCGACGATGCGGGCGAGGCCTGCTTCGAGGATCGGCAAGACGCTGTCGTTATAGGTGTTCCAGGAGCCCGGCGGCCGGGCGGCCGCGCCGCGTTTGGGATCGCGCACCTCGAGCTCAGTCGCGGAAACGACATAGTCCGCCTTGGGGAACATCGGCACCCAGTTGTCGCCATCGAGCCGCGTATTCCAACCGACATGATCGACATGAAGATGCGTCAGGATGACCATGTCGACCGTCTCGGGATCGACACCTGCGGCGCGCAACTTCTTCGGAAAATCGGTCGCCAGCTTGTGAAAGCGCGGCGAGAGCGGCCTGTCCTTGTCGTTGCCGCCGCTCGTATCGATGACGATGGTCCTCTCCGGGGTTTTCAGGATCCAGGTCTGGATTGTGGAGAAGAGAACCTGTCGGTCTTCGTTGTAGAAGTTCGGCGCCATCCAGTGGCGGTGCTCAGCCAGCACCTCCTCGGTCCACGGCGTGAAAAGGCTGGTGGGCTCGTCCAGCACCACCTCCTCCACCCGTGAAATCTCGAAATCGCCCAGCTTGATCACCGGCTTCCTCCATTTTCACATTGTCGATTATAGCCGCGCATAAGGCGCCCATCTTTACGAAGCTCGCAATAATGGTTTGCACGGGCGGCTGTTTTGCCGGGCTTGCACGCTGAGCTACTGTCACCGCCATGCGAGGGGTGGCCAGGCAAGAGCCCCCCGCCAAAAATATCCCGAGGAAAATATCCCGAGGAGGAACGAGGCCCTTGGCCGCAGACCACGTCACAGGGCCGGCAATGCAGCCCTCGGCAGCTCACGCGGTGGCACGATCCGCTACGCTCGCGCGTGCCGACGGCAGCCCCGGCCGGGACTTGCTCACGCTCTCCGGCGTCAGCGTCGCCTTCGGCGGCATCAAGGCGCTGACGGCGGTCTCGCTCGCCGTGGCCGAGAACCGCGTAACGGCCGTCATCGGCCCGAACGGCGCCGGCAAGACCAGCCTCTTCAATGTCATTTCCGGCTTCTATCCGGCCGACGAAGGCAGCGTCACCTTCGCGGGCCAGGATCTCCTGCGCTGCCCTGCGCACCGCCGCTCGGCCCTCGGGATTTCGCGCACCTTCCAGAACATCGCGCTCTTCCCCGGCATGACGGTGGAGGAAAACATCAAGCTCGGCGCCCACTCCCAGATGCGCACGGGCCTCTTTGCAGCCGCCCTCTATCTCGGCCCCGCCCGGCGCGAGGAAAAGGCGATTACACAGCGCATCGACCAGGACATTCTCTCCCTGCTCGATCTGCGCGAATACCGCGATCGGTCGGTCTCGGGCCTGCCCTATGGCGTGCAGAAGCGCATCGAGCTCGCCCGCGCGCTCGTCAGCGGGCCGAAGCTTCTCATGCTCGACGAGCCTTTTGCCGGCATGCCCGCACCCGAGAAGGCGAAGATGGCGAGCTACATCCGCCGGATCGTCGGCGAGACGGACGTGACCGCGCTCCTGATCGACCACGACATGGAATCCATCATGAGCATGTCCGACCACATCGTGGTTCTGAATTTCGGCCGCGTGATCGCGGCCGGGAGACCGGCGGAGGTGCAGAACGACCCCGCCGTCGTCGAAGCCTATCTCGGCGGAGAGTGAGACGGGCATGCTGAGCCAGCTCCTCGAATTCAGCCTCGTCGGCATCGCCTCCGGCGGGATCTACGTCCTCGCCGCGCTTAGTTTCGTCATCGTCTACAAGGCGACCAGCATCTTCAACTTCGCGACGGGCGAGATGATGATGTTCGGCACCTATCTCTTCTATCTGGTCGACACGCAGCTCGGCTTCGGCTGGATCATCGGCCTCGGTGGCGCCCTCGTCGGATCGGCGGTCCTCGCCATGGCGATCGAGCGCTCGCTGCTCAGGCCCTTGCTCGGCCGCCCAGCGGTCGTGCTCGTCATGGTGACCTTGGGCATATCGAGCATCCTGCGCGGGGTCGCTTCACTGATCTGGGGGCCGGATATTCGCCAGCTGACTGAGATTCTGCCGCGCAAGCCTCTCTTTCTCGGCGACATTCTCATCCCCGGCAAGCTTGCCTGGGGCTTCATCATCGTCGGCATCATCGCCGGCCTGTTCATGGCCTATTACCGCTTCTCGCGCGCGGGCACGGCCATTCGCGCCACCTCCACCGACCAGATCACCGCCGAAAGCCTCGGCATCAACATCCGTGCCGTCTTTCTTTTGTCCTGGGGGCTCGCGGGCCTGCTCACCGCCGCTTCGGGCATCATTACCGGCTCGGTCAACGGCGTCACGCCGCAGCTCGGCAATGTCGCGCTCAATGTGCTCGCCGTGGTCATGCTCGCCGGCATGACGAGCGTCGGCGGCGTCGTCATTGCCGGGCTTTTCGTCGGCTGGCTGGAAACCCTCGTCGGCGCCTATCTTGGCGCCTCATGGCAGAGCTTCATCCCCTACCTCGTGGTGCTTCTTGTGATGTTCATCAAGCCGACCGGGCTTTTCGGCGAGCGACGGATCGAGCGCATATGAGCGGCCAGCTGACCTCGCCCGCAGCCGCCGCGCCGGCCGCCATCGCCAGGCCGTCCGGGCTCACGGAGGCTGTCGCCTGGGGGCTCATCGCCCTCGGCCTCGCCGTTCTGCCGTCCTTCGGCTCGGTCTATGTGATCTATATGGCCTGCCTCATCGCGATCAACGTCATCGCAACGGTCGGCCTCAATCTCACGGTCGGCTATGCCGGCCTCCTGTCCATCGGCCATTCCGCCTTCCTCGGCGTCGGCGCCTATGCGAGCGCCTTGATGTGGCTTCATCTCGGCACGCCGCTTGCGCTCAACATGCTCGTCGGCGCAGTCGCGGCCTTCGCCATCGGCCTCGTCTTCGGCGTGCCGGCGCTGCGCATCAAGGGCGTCTATCTCGCGATTGCGACGCTCGCCGCGCAGTATTCGCTTTATTTCGTCTTCCAGCAGTGGACCTCGGTCACCGGCGGCGACCGCGGCCTCTCCTTGCCGAAGGTGGATGTCTTCGGCCTCGGCGATACCGGCTTCTATTATGCGGTAGCGCTCACGGCGCTCCTCACCGCAGTCGCGGCGCGCAATCTCTTTCGCACGCGCATCGGCCGCTCCTTCATTGCCGTGCGGGAGAAGGATTACGCGGCGGAGGTGCTCGGCATCAATGTGGTGCGCACCAAGCTGATCGCCTTCGGGCTCGGCGCCGCCTATGCCGGCATCGCCGGCGCGCTGCTCGCCGCATTCCTGCGCATCGTCAACCCCGATCAGTTCACGCTGCCGGTCTCCGTCTTCTTTCTGGCCGCGGTCGTGGTCGGCGGGCGCGGATCGATCCTGGGCTCCATCCTCGGCGCGATCTTCATGACGATCATGCCGGAGATCCTGCGCTTCATTCTGGAACATATGGCGGGAAGCGGCGCGGATCTGGCGCGTCTGCTGTCGCCGCTGCGCGAAATCATCTTTGGAGGGCTCATCGTCGCCTTCCTGATCTTCGAGCCGCGCGGGCTCGTCGGTTTCGTCGAACGGGCATTCGGACGCGCGGAAACGGTCGAGGCACGGCAATCCGAACATTGACGGCCGGGATGTCATCGGCACGGGAGGGAACGACAATGCGTGGAATGACGAGACGACTTGCATTGCAGATGGCCGCAGCGACCGCCTTTGCCGGCTCGACCATCGCCGGGCTCAGGGCGGCCCTTGCCGCAGACGAGCTGAAATTCTGGATTCCGGTGCCGCTGACGGGGCCGCTCGCCATCACCGGCCAGGCCCAGCAGATCGGCTGGCAGCATGCCATCGACTGGCTCAACAAGAACGGCGGCGTGAAGGGCCGCAACATCGTCGCTTCCTTCTACGACGATGAATACAAGGTCGAGCTCGGCGTCGCCGGCTTCAAGAAGGCGGTGGCCGACGGCGACGTGATCTTCTCCGGCGGTGACGGCACGCCCTTCATCCGGGCCATCAGCCCGGACAACAACGAGACCTACAAGGTGCTGATGTCGAGCACCGGCCCGTCATCGGATCTCGTCGATACCAAGAAATACAAGTACCATTTCTTAGTGGGACCGACCTATACGGACCAGGTCGCGATGTTGTTCGACTATATCAAGGCGAATTTCAAGGGGAGCGCCGCCCCACGTGTCGCCTTCGTCTACAGCGCCACGGAATTCGGCCGCGATCCCCTCGAGAATATACGGGCCCGCGCCAAGGAGCAGGGCATCACCATCGCGCTCGAGCAAGAGACGAAATTCGTCGAGGTGGACGTGACGGCGCATGCCATCAACCTGCGCAATGCCAAGCCCGACTATGTCATCTTCCATGGCTATGCCGGTAATGTCTGGCCGGAGATCGTGAAGCTCCTGCGCGATTACCGCGTCGAAGCCCAGATCATGGGCACGCTGTTCAGTTCGCAGCCGGAGGTCATCAGCTCGATCGGCGATGCGGCCGACAATTATCTCGGCACGGTCTGCTTCGACCTTCTGGTCGGGCAGAGCCAAAAGCCGATGGTGAAGACCATCGACGGCTATCTGAAAACCTGGAAGGACAAGCCTTATACGGGCTATGCCAATATCGGCTACATGCAGAGCTGGGCGACTGCCCTGCTGCTGCGCGAGGCGATCGGCAATGCCATCGACAAGAATCTCGCCCTCAACGGCGACAATCTCATCAAGGAAATGACGGCGATCAAGGATTTCGACGGCGGCGGCGTTTTCGGAATGCCGATCAGCTTCGAGGATAACCGCATCCCCTATGGCGTCATCTACCGCTATACTTTCAAGGATGGGAAGATGACGGTCGTGGAAGCGGCGCCCTGGACGAAGGCGGAGTAGCCGCGATGGGTGCCGCCCTTGAGGTCGCCGGTCTCAGCGTCGTCTACGGTGCGGCGATCGAAGCCTTGGACCAGGTCTCACTCGCTGTGCCGGAGGGCGGCTTTGTGGCACTGCTCGGCGCCAATGGCGCCGGCAAGTCAACTATGTTGAAAGCGATCTCCGGCTTGCTCCGCTTCGAGAACGGCCGCGTGCGGGCCGGCCGGATCGTCTTCAACGGCGAGCCGATCGCGGGGCTCCCCTCCTTCGCCCTCGCCCGTCGCGGCATCCTCCATGTGCGTGAGGGGCGCTTCGTCTTCCCCACCATGACGGTGGAGGAGAACCTGGAAGCCGCCTCCTTCGCCAGGGGCAAGCGGACGCCCCAGGCGCCGCGCCGGGTCTATGACGAGATTTTCGGCTATTTCCCTGCGCTTGCGCGCCGGCGCAGCTCGCAAGCCGGCTATCTGTCCGGTGGCGAACAGCAGATGCTGGCCATCGGTCGCGCGCTCTTCGCCATGCCCGAGCTTCTCCTGGTGGACGAGGCCTCGCTCGGGCTTGCGCCGAAGATCGCCGCCGAGATTTTCTCGATCCTCGCGCGCATCAATGCCGAACGGCGGCTGTCTATTCTGGTCGTCGAGCAGAATGTCTCGCTGGCGCTGCGGCACGCGGCCTATGGCTATGTGCTCGAAAGCGGCAAGCTCGTCCAGGAAGGTCCGGCCGCGAGCCTGATGGATCGCGAGAACCTCTCCAAGCGCTATCTCGGCGGCCAGGCTGCCGCGCATGCCTCCCCTTGAAAGGTCACGTCATGGATTTGCAGACCTGCCGCCTCGAAGTCGCGGATTTCATCGCGACGGTCACCATGGACCGTCCGCCGGTCAATGCCCAGAACCGTCGGCTGCGCGAGGAAATGACCTGGCTTTTCGACAGTCTCAGTGACCGGGAGGACGTGCGCGTCGTGATCCTCACCGCCGCCGGCAAGATCTTCTCGGCCGGCGCGGACATCAAGGAACGCCCGTTGCTCGCCGCCGACGCGGGAGCCTATATCGGCCACAATCGGCTGACGCGGGAATTCTTCTATGCGGTCTCCGACTGCACGAAGCCCGTCATCTGCGCAGCCAATGGCCCGGCGATCGGCGCCGGCTTCGCGCTGATGCTCTATTGCGACATCATGCTATGCGTGGAGGACAGCTGGGTCAGCATGCCCGAGCTCGATGTGGGGCTCGCCGGCGGCGGCAAGCTGATGATGGAGCATTTCGGCCGCTCCTGGTCGCGGCTCATCTATTTCACCGGCCGCAAGATCCCGGCGGCCGAGCTTTACCGCCAGGGCGTGGTCAGCGCCTGCGTTCCGCGCGAGGCGCTGATGGACGAAGCGCGCACGATCGCCCGCGAGATCGCAGCCAAGAGCCCGCTCGCCGTCAAATGGGTGAAGCGCGGCTTCACCGTGGCCGAAGACCTGCCGCCGCGCGAAGCCTATCGCTACGAGCAGACGATCACTCACGACCTGTCGCGGACGCGTGATACCAAGGAGGCCCAAGCCGCTTTCGCGGAAAAGCGCAAGCCGGCCTTCTGAACGCCGGACCGAGCGGACAATTCCGATGCCCCAGCGCTGCGCAATTCTCGACGATTACCAGGACGTCGCCCTCGCCATGGCCGATTGGGGTGGCCTCGCAGGTGCGGTCGAGGTCGATCGCTTCGCCGACCATGTCGAGGGGCAGGAGGTTCTTGCGGCGCGGCTCGCGGACTACGACATCCTGCTCGCCATGCGCGAACGCACCGCCTTCGGCCGCGATCTCCTCGCGCGATTGCCGAAGCTGAAGCTTCTTCTCACGACCGGGATGTTGAATGCAGCGATCGATATGCAGGCGGCTGCGGAGCTCGGCATCACGGTGGCCGGCACGCGCGGCACCGTCGGCCCGGCCGCCGAGCTCACCTGGGGTCTGCTGCTCGCGCTCACGCGCCACATCCCGGCGGAGGTTGCCAATTTTCGCGCCGGCGGTGAACGCTGGCAGATCTCGGTGGGCAGCGGCCTCAAGGGCAAGACCCTCGGCGTCGCCGGCATCGGCAAGCTCGGGCAGCTGGTGGCAGGCTATGGCCGCGCCTTCGGCATGAACGTGCTCGGCTGGTCGCGGTCCAATACGCCGGAGCGCAGCGCGGCGCTCGGCATCGGCTTCGCCGCCTCGCTTGACGAGCTGCTCGCGGTCTCCGACATCGTCACACTGCATCTCACGCTGACGCCGGAGACCGCAGGCATCATCGGCCGGCGCGAAATCGGCCTGATGAAAGCCGGCGCCATCATCGTCAATACATCGCGCGGGCCGCTGATCGACGAGCCGGCGCTGATCGAGGCGCTGGAGAACGGCCGGATCGGCGGGGCAGCGCTCGATGTTTTCGATCGCGAGCCGCTGCCGGCCGACCACCCCTTCCGCAGGCTCGCTAATGTCGTCGCCACGCCGCATCTGGGCTATGTGACGGAAGAGACCTATCGCGTCTATTTCGCCGACGCTGTCGAGGACATCACGGCCTGGCTCGCCGGCTCGCCCCTGCGGGTTCTGAACGGCGTCGACGCGGCCCGGGCGCGGCGATGAGCCGAATTTCGGTATACCGAGGGAGTTCGGGCGTGCAGGGGGCACGCTCCAGAACGGCAGCGTAGAGCGAGGAAAGAGCATGACGTCGATCGGCAACACCAGCCCTGCGCCCGTTCGCTTCGAGATCGACGGCGATGTGGCCGTCATCGTCATCGACAACCCGCCGGTGAATGCGGGCTCGACGCCGGTGCGCGCCGGGCTGCGTGATGCGATCGCCCGCCTTGCCGCCGACCCCTTGCTGGTGGCCGGCGTGATCATCGGCCATGGCAATACCTTCATCGCCGGGTCGGATATCAAGGAATTCGGCGCGCCGCTGCAACAGCCGGAGCTGCCGGCCGTCATCGCCGACATCGAGGCCTGCGAAAAGCCCGTCGTCGCGGCCCTTCACGGGGCAGCATTGGGCGGCGGCTTCGAGCTCGCGCTCGGCTGCGATGCGCGCATCGCGGGGCAAGGCTCCGTGGTCGGCCTGCCGGAAGTGCAGCTCGGCATGATCCCGGGCGCCGGCGGCACGCAACGTCTGCCGCGGCTCGTCGGCATCGCGCGTACCATCGATCTGATCGTGGCCGGCAAGCGCATCAAGGCGGAAGAGGCGGCCTCCCTCGGCATCGTCGACCAGGTCGTCCCCGTCGCCGATCTCCGCGCCGCGGCAACGGCCTTCGCCCGCGGGCTCGGCGGTCGCAAGAAGCTCCTCGCCAGCCTTCCCGTGCCGGCGGAAGACGAGGCAGCGATCGCCGCGGCCGAGGCGGCCGGTCTGAAGGCCGGTCGCGGGCGCGAGGCGGTGCGTGAGGCCATCGCCTCGATCAAGCGGGCCGTCAGCGAGCCCTTCGATGCGGCGCTCGCCGAGGAACGCAAGGTCTTTCAGCGCCTGCGCGTCAGCGAGGAAGCCGCGGCGCTGCGCTACAATTTCTTCGCCGAACGCGCTGCCGGCCGCATCGAGAATGCAGCCGCCCACCCGCCGCGCACCATCCGCCATGTCGGCATCGCCGGAGCGGGCACCATGGGAGCGGGCATCGCCGCGGTCTTCACCGCCGCCGGCTTCGGCGTCACCCTGACGGACACCAATGCGGACGTGCTGAACCGCGCTGCCAGCCGCATCGCGCAATCCATTGGCGATCTCGTGCGATCCGGCCGGCTCGCGGCCGAGAAGGCGGCCGATGCCTCCGCTCGCGTCAGCTATGCCGCCGATCTCGACGCGCTCGCCGATGCCGATCTCGTCATCGAGGCCGTCGTCGAGGACGTGACGGTCAAGACGGCGGTGATGGAGAACCTCGGCCGGCTCGCCAAGGCAGGAGCCGTCATCGCCTCCAACACGTCCTATCTCGACCTCGACGCGCTGGCGGTTGCCAGCGGTCGCGCGGGCGATGTGATCGGCTTGCATTTCTTCGCGCCCGCCCATCGCATGCGTCTCGTCGAGGTGGTGCGCGGCGCCCAAAGCCTGCCGGAGGCGGTCAATACGGGGATGGCGGTCGCCAAGGCCCTCGGCAAGCTCCCGATCCTTGCCGGCGTCTGCGAGGGCTTCATCGGCAACCGCATCTATTCGCGCTACCGTGCTCAATGCGAATTCATGCTGGAGGAAGGCGCGCTACCGCACGAGGTCGACGGCGCCTTGGAGGCGCTGGGCTTTGCGATGGGGCCCTTCGCCGTTTCCGATGTTTCAGGCCTCGACATCGCCTGGCTGACGCGCAAGCGCAAGGCGCCGACCCGCGATCCGCGCGAGCGCTATGTGCATATCGCCGACCGCCTCTGCGAGTTGGGCCGGCTCGGGCGCAAGACCGGCGCCGGCTGGTACGACTATACGGATGCGGGAAGCGGCCGCGGCAAGGTCGATCCGGTCGTCCTGGACATCGTCCGCGAGGAAGCCGCGCGCCGCGGCGCTCCGCGCAGCTTTTCCGAGAGCGAGATCCAGCGCCGGGCGCTCGGCGCCATCCTCAACGAGGCAGCGCTCATTCTCGCGGAGGGCGTGGCCCGCTCCGCCGCTGAGATCGACCTCGTTCTGGTCAACGGCTACGGCTTCTCGAAATACCGCGGCGGACCGCTCTTCCTCGCCTCCCGCATGAGCGACGCCGAGGTCGAGGGCATCATCCGCGAGGTGGAGCAGGCGACCGGCCCGACTTTCCTGCGCGGCGACGTCAAGGCCATGCTCGATTCAATCAGGACCTGACGGCGGCCCGAGCTCCGGGGGGAGAGGCCGTGACAGGCGATCGGCCAGCGCTGTCTCTCGAACGGCTTGACGGCTGCAGCACAGTCGGGAAAGTCTGACGCGCTCGCATCCGGGCGACAGGGCGGTATCGCATGGGACATCACTCTGCTTGCGCAAGCGCCTCGTCCGACGGCGGCGCGAAGGCCGGCCAGCGCCTGGGCCCCGGCCGCGTTGTCCTGGTCGTCGGCCCGAGCGGCGCGGGCAAGGATAGCGTCTTGCGCGCGGCGATGGCTCGACTTGCGAGCGCCCCCCGTTTCGTTTTTCCCCGCCGAACCGTCACACGCCCCCCGTCGGCGGACGAAGACAATCTCAGCGTCGACGATGCCACTTTCGCGGCGCTCGCCGCGAGCGGCGCCTTCGCGCTGCACTGGGAGGCCCACGGCCATTGCTACGGCCTGCCGCAAACAATCGATCTTGCCGTTGGCCGGGGGGCCACCGTCGTGTGCAATGTCTCGCGAACCGTGATCGACGCGGCGCGTGCGCGTTATGCCGACGTGACAGTCGTCGGCATCACCGCAACCCACAGCGTGCTGGCGGCGCGTATCGCCAATCGCGCGCGCGAAAGCGGCGGTGCGCTGACGGCGCGGCTCGATCGCGCCCAAGCCTTTGCCGACCTGCGCTGCGATGTCGACATCGACAACAGCGGGCCTCTGGACAGGGCGGTCACCGCCTTCGTCTCCATTCTCGCAGACCGTTAGAGCCGATCGCGGCCGCCGGGCCTCGATCGCCGCCGCCGGCCCTCCGAGCGGTTCAAAGACGATCCCCGCGGCGCTGCGCCGCCCAATCTCTTCGGAACTGCCGACGCTTCCACGCGTTCAGGTACCGCAAGCCTTCAAAGGTAAAAATCCCGCGACCCTAGGAAAGGCACCTCACCATGAAACGGACAGTCCTTTTTGTCGTGGCAGCCGCGGCCATGGGCCTGAGCGGCTGCGTCAGCACGCCGGCTCCGACCTCGATGGCGATGATGACCAGCACGGCGCAATTCGTTCCTACGGCAACCGCCTCCAATACATTCGAGATCGAATCGAGCCGGATCGCGCTGCGCAAATCGCGTGATCCCGAAGTACGGCGCTTCGCCAATCAGATGATCCGGGACCACTCGAGAGCCGCGCGCCAGATGGTGGCGAGCGCCCGTTCGGCCGGCATCGCCGCGCCTCCGGCTGCGCTCGATTCTCGCCACCAGACCATGGTCGATCAACTCGCCGCGGCCCCCGCAGGGCAGTTTGATGCGCTCTACGTGCAGATGCAGCAGCAGGCGCATCAGGAAGCCGTCGCGCTCTTCACCGCTTATTCGCAGGGCGGCGATAATCCGACGATGGTGGCCTTCGCGCAGGAAACGCTGCCGACCCTGCAGATGCATTACGAGCACATTCAGGCGATCACCCAGCAGGCGCAGTAAAGCGGCTGGCTCGGGCGCCTCGCCCGAGCCGTCCCACCGGAGGACGTTCATGGCCGAGCCCAAACCCCATCCGGAGACTGCCGCAAACGACGGTGACAGGCACCGGCCCGACGACAGGAGCGCAGCCGATGTCGTCGAAAAGGACGGATCGGGCGAGCCGGCCAGCAAGCCGCTAGCGGACGACCGGAAGAACAACGCATCTCCAGCCGCAGGCCCGCATGCCGACCCGGACCTGACCAATGAGGACGCCACGCCGGGCTCGGGCACGCTCTCCCCGCCCGGCTCCGCAGACGGCACGGGCAGTACCAGCAGCTGAGCCGGCTATTTTCAGACACCATAGCGATTGAAGCCCAGGAAACGATTGAAGCCCAAGACGGCGTCGTGTCACGGCGACGTCTTGGGCTTGATTGACGTCTTGGGCTCGATTTTTGGGGCTGGACTTCTGGACCTCGGCGCGGGAGCGGGATCGTGCGCACAAAGGCGCACGATCGGCGGTGCTAGCGGGCCCTTGCCGTCGTTCCCGTCAGAGTGTCCGGCTCGCGGCGGGTCGAGATGCTGGCCACGATTTCGAAGAGGCCGATGATGAGATGCGGCCAGAATACGCGATCGGCGAAGCCGAAGAGCCACGGCGACGCCGCAAGCAGAAGGCCGCTCAATCCATCGAGTCCCAGATGGACAGGCATCGGAAGAATACGAACGGCCCCCAATTCGTAATTCGTCAACAGGCTATAGACGATTGTGGTTGCACCCAGGATCATGGGCACCCATTGCGCCGCTGTTCCGTCGGCAAAGCCGAGCAAATATGGCGCGATGATCAGGATGATGCCGACTATATAATCGATGATCCCGTGCGTACGTGTTGGTATGACTTGCATCGGTGCCTCCTCTCGGCGCGACGCCGTCAGGGTGATAACCGTCTTTGCCCTGATCGGCAGCGACGGCGGACCGGCTTGGTCCGCCGCCCTACGCCACCGAAGGAAACACTGGGCGACAACCGCCAGTTCCCCTGCTCATCCGATTATCGCCGGTCAGCTCTCGAACCGATGAAGAACCGGACGGCCCGAATCCCCGCCGACGACCGCTCGCCCACCGGTCGCGCTGCGCTGGCCGGCTAGAACGCCGAGGAGACGCTTATCGGCCGGCAGGCGATCGGCCCGCGGGATCACCTCGTCGAGCCGGCGGAAGGTCGCAAGCGCCTGCCCGACCACCTGGTCCATATTGTAATAGCGGTAGGTCGCAAGCCGCCCGACGAACCAGACATCCGGCGTCGCGTTGGCAAGCTCCTCATAGCGCTTATAGAGCTCCTGGTTCTCAGCGCGCGGCACCGGATAATAG
The DNA here is from genome assembly GCF_042666455.1 of Chelatococcus sp. GCM10030263. Classification (NCBI taxonomy): domain Bacteria; kingdom Pseudomonadati; phylum Pseudomonadota; class Alphaproteobacteria; order Hyphomicrobiales; family Chelatococcaceae; genus Chelatococcus; species Chelatococcus sp. GCM10030263. The sequence goes on from NZ_JBHTDB010000006.1 coordinate 142,758, forward strand.
GGATCGCCTATATCTGTCGGATACTCGTAGGTGAGCGCCGTCTTCGGATGATCCTGTCCGGTGAGATGCTTGTATTCCGTGACGCGGGTATAGTCTTTCGTCTGCGGATAATTGACCACTGCTACCGGCTGATGCCACGTCTTGTCGAGCGTCACATGTTCGAAGGCCAGTGAACGATAGGGCAGCTTGCCATAGCAGAAGTCGAAGTATTCGTCGATCTGTCCGGTATAGATCACGCGCTTATGCGGCACGATCGTTCGCAAGTCGCGGTAGTCGGCCTGCAGCATGATCTTGATATTGGGATGGCGCAGCATGCGCTCGAACATCCGGGTAAAGCCGTGTTTCGGCATCACCTGGAAGCGGTCGGCGAAATAGCGGTCGTCGGTGCAGGTCCGCGTCGGCACGCGTGCGGTGACCGATTTGTCGAGGTCGCTCGGGTCGAGCCCCCACTGCTTGCGCGTATACCCGCGGAAGAACTTCTCATAGAGCTCGCGCCCGACCTTGCTCACCACGACGTCTTCGGAGGTCTCGATGGTGTCGACCGGCTCGGCGCGTGCCGCAAGCCACGCCTCCACCTCCTCGTCGCAGGTCAGCGACAGGCCGTAGAGGCGGTTGATGGTCGTGCGGTTGATCGGAATCGGGACCAGCTGGCCGTCGACGTCGGCGAGAACGCGATGGCTGTAGTCCCGCCATTCGGTGAATGCCGAGAGATAATCCAAAATCTGTGCACTGTTCGTGTGGAAGATATGCGGCCCGTATTCATGGATCAGCAGACCGTCTTCATTATGCCGATCATAGGCATTGCCGCCGACATGCGGCCGCCGGTCGATCAAGAGCACACGTTCATTGCGCTGGGTGGCGAGACGTTCGGCCAAAACGCTGCCGGCGAAGCCCGCGCCGACGATCAGCCAATCAAACATGTGGAGCTCCTTCCATGGCGCGGGCGCGCACGGGTGTGATGACGGGTGAGGCCTGTGCGCGCCCATTGGCCCGGGCGGCGGCCTGGATGAGGTCGAGCATGCCGGCCCAGGTCTTGTCCCAGGACATCGTCTGGAGATGCCGGCCGACCTCGGCGAGCCAAGGCTCGCGCGGACGGGAGAGCACGCAATCGAGCTTGGCGACGAGTTCGGCAGGGCCGTCGGCGATCTCGACGAACCCCCTTTCGCCATAGGGTTTCACCACATCGGTGATCGCCGTCGATACGACGGGCACGCCCGCGGCAAGAAACTCCGGCGTCTTCGTGGGGCTGATGAAGCGGGTCGCCTCATTGAGAGCAAAGGGCATGAAGCCTGCGTCCCAATGGGCGAGATAGCGCGGCAGGTCCACATAGGCTTTGGGGCCGAGCCAGTGGATGTTCGGCTGCCGCGGCAGGACCGCGGGATCGATCTTGACCACCGGCCCGAGGATCACGAATTGCCAGTCGGGCCGAAGCTCGGCCGCCTCGCGCACGAGGTCGATATTCATGCGCTCGTCGATGACGCCGAAAAAGCCGATCCGCGGACGCGCGATGCCGGCCTGGTCATCCGGGTCGGCCTGCCCCTGCCGCGCGGCGCCGAAATGGGCCGCGTCGATGCTCGAAGGGAAAGCGTGAACGCTCTTGTGGCGGCCGCTCTTGGCGGCATAAAGGCTCATGCCGCCGGTGAAGACGAGATCGGCCCTGGCAAAAAGCTCTTGCTCGAGCGCCAGCAGCCGGGGCGGGGCGCCGAGAAATGCGGACAATTCATCCATATTGTCGTAGACGACGGCATCCGCCCTGAGATCGCGGCTGAAGGCCATGGCCATCGGCGTGTAATACCAAAGGACGCGCCCGGTGGGATCCGCATCCTGCAGGAACGCCGACAGGAGGCGCCGGATTTCGCCGGCCGCCGCCTCTTCGCCGAGCCCTGGGGGCAGGACGGGCACGACGACGATGACGCCTTGCGGCCGATCGCTCACAGATAAGTGGGGCTCTGCATCAATCTCGAAAACCGGTTCTTCGATGAACAGAACGCGATAGCGTTCAGTTGCACGGGACAAAAGATGCTGCGGTCGCTGATAAACGAAATCCCACCGCAGATGCGAAAAGCACACAAGATCGGGCCGGCAAGACCTGGCTTGCGCGTGAAACATCGAACTTCTCCACGTGGGCGCGCTGCCTGTCGGCAAAGCTTGGCTAATGAATGGGGGCCCGGATGCGAAACGATCTCGGCTTCGGATCTAACGATCTCTGCCCCAAAAAGTTCCTGTTTGTTAACTATTGCCCCAGGGCATGGGCCGATAAACCGATCGCGCCACTGAACCGAACCGCCGCTCGGGCATTCAGAGTCCTGGGTGGCACAAGCCGGGATGACCAGATGGAAGTCGAAAGTCCGTTCGAAAGCTTCTTCATGGGAGGGTTCGAATGCTCCACGCACCGTCGGCGCGACGGGACCCGTCTCGATCTTCTGGCGGCCACGCGCCACGATGAACTCGCTGAAGCCGACTACCGGTGCCTAGAGACCGTCGGCCTCAGAACGGTGCGGGATGGACTGCGCTGGCACCTGGTCGAGACGAGCCCGCACCGCTACGACTGGTCGAGCGCTCTGCCGATGATCCGGGCGGCTCACAGCACAGGCACGCAGGTGATCTGGGATCTCTGCCACTACGGCTGGCCGGATGACATCGACATCTGGTCTGCGGCCTTTGTGGACCGCTTCGCGCGTTTTGCCGGCGAGGCTGCGCGCATTATGCGAGAGGAGAGCGACGCTGTCCGCTTCTACTGCCCGGTCAACGAGATGTCCTTCTGGGCCTGGGCCGGTGGGGAGGTCGCGCGCATGAACCCGGCGACGCGCCATCGCGGCGGTGAGTTGAAACGCCAGCTCGCGCGTGCCGCCATAGCGGCGATTGAGGCCGTGCGTGCCGTGGATCGGCGAGCGCGCTTCGTCTATGCCGAGCCGGGCATCCACGTCACCACCCATTCCAAGCGGCGCAGCGACCGGGCCGCCGCCGAGGGCTACAGGCTGTTGCAATTCGAGGCTTGCGACCTCATCTCGGGCAAGCTCGAGCCCGAACTCGGTGGCCGGGCGGACTATCTCGACATCGTCGGCGTGAATTTCTATCCGGACAACCAGTGGCTATTCAACGGACCGACCATTCCCTTCGGCCACCACAGCTATCGCCCTTTCCGCGAGATTCTGTCGGAAACGCACGCCCGTTACGGCAGGCCGGTGATGGTCTCGGAGACCGGGGCGGAGGGCAGCGCTCGGGCCTCATGGCTCCATTATGTCTGTGGTGAGGTGCGAGCGGCGCTGGCCGCAGACGTCCCTGTCCTCGGCCTCTGCCTCTATCCGATCGTCGACTACCCCGGCTGGGAAAACGAACGCTGCTGTGATGTGGGGCTTTTTTCCGTGCCGGATGAAAATGGCAATCGCCGCGTCTGCGAGGCCCTGCTCGAAGAACTCGAGCGTCAACAGCTCATGATCGAGGCGGCGCGAGCCCCTCTACCCAGCTTGGCCGCGCCGCGCGGCCAGCTCAGTCTGGTGGCCAGCAATGACTGAAACGGCGAGCCTGCGCGAGGCGGTGATCCAGCCGGAGGCGCGCGCGACGCGCGCGGGCACGGAAGCCCTGCCGCATCACCTCACCTCCCCCGGCGCCTTCATCGGGCATTATCTTGCCCTCTGGCGCTTGCATTTCGGCGCGCTGGCGGTGCTCGTCCTGGCCGCCGCGTCCTGCGCCGTTGCCGTGCAGTATGCGATGAAGCTCCTCATCGACGCCATGGCGGCCGGCCCTTCGGACGAGGGCGCCGTCTGGTCGGTGCTGATGATCTTCATCGGCCTTATCGCCGGCGAGAGCCTCTTATGGCGGCTGAGCGGCTGGCTGGGTTGCCGGGCGACCATCGGCGCCGGCGTCAATATGCGCATAGACCTCTTCGACCACCTGAGCGGTCAACCGATGCGCTATTTCACGGAGAATCGCGCCGGCTCGCTCGGCCAACGCATCACGGCGACGGCCGGTAATTTCGGCGCGCTCGCCAATGCGGTGGTCTGGCGGGTCGCGCCGCCCTGCGTCGACTTCATCGGCGCCATCATCGTCTTCTCCACCATCGATTGGCCCATGGCGATCGCGCTCGGGCTTTTCGTCGTCGCCGTCACGACCGGGCTGATCCGCTTCGGCGAGCGCGGTCGGCCGCTCCACCGGGCCTATGCCGCACAAGCGGGCGAGGCCGCGGGCGAGCTTACCGACATCATCTCCAACATGTGGGCGGTCAAGGCCTTCTCTGCCCGTGGCCGCGAGCGCCTGCGGCTCGACACCCGCTTCACCACCGAGGCGGGGGTGCAGCAGAGCAGCTGGATGTATACGGAGAAGACCCGCCTGCTCTATGACGTCATGCTGTGGATCATGGCCGCCGGCATGCTCGCCTGGGCGCTCTACCGCTGGCAAGCGGGCCTGGCAACGACTGGCGACGTGGTGATCGTCAGCGCGCTCACCTTCCGCATCCTGCACGGCGCGCGCGACCTCGTGCTCTCCTTCGTCGATATCGTGCAGCAGTTCGGCTATATCGAAGACACCCTGCGGGTCATCGGCCAGCGGCCGACGCTGACCGACGATCCCGAGCAGCGCGTGCTGCACGCCAAGGCCGGTTCCGTCGAGCTGCGCAACGTCAGCTTCACCTACGGCAGCCACGGACGCGAGGCGATCCATAACCTCAACCTTTATATTCCGGGAGGCCAGAAGGTCGGCATTGTCGGCCCCTCGGGCGCCGGCAAATCGACCCTCGTCAGCCTGATCCAACGCCTCTACGACGTTCAGGACGGCGAGGTGCTGATCGACGGCCAGCCGGTCCGATCGGTGACTCAGGACAGCTTGCGCAACGCCCTCGCCGTCGTGCCCCAGGAAATCACGCTATTCCATCGCAGCGTGATGGAGAACATCCGCTTCGGGCGCCCGGACGCGACGGACGAGGAGGTCTATGCGGCGGCCCGCGCCGCCCATAGCGACGGCTTCATCCGCTTCCTGTCGCAGGGCTACGACACGATCGTGGGCGAGCGCGGCACGAAGCTCTCGGGCGGTCAACGGCAGAGGATCGGCATCGCGCGGGCCTTCCTCAAGAACGCGCCGATCATCATCCTGGACGAGGCGACCTCCGCGCTCGACACCGAGTCGGAAATGGAGGTCCAACGCGCGCTGGTCGAACTGATGCAAGGGCGCACGGTGATCGCCGTCGCGCATCGGCTGTCGACCATCGCGGCCTTCGACCGTGTGATCGTCATGTGGAACGGCCGCATCGTCGAGGACGGCCGCGCAGTCGAGCTCAGACGCCGCGGCGGCCTGTTCGAGCGGATGTGGCGGCTGCAGGCCGAAGGACTGCCGGCAGACGCCGCGGCGCGGGCGGATACCGTGCCCCTGAATGCAAATCAGCCGTAGAGAGGCATCAGGGCGCCCACCAGCAACCGAGAGCGTTGTCGAGCGGGTTGGTTCACGTGACGCCGACTCGGGCTCTTGGCGCTCGACGAGCCGCAAGAGCTCTAGGCGCGCGGATCGTCCTCGACGGCGACGCGGTGCTTGTAGACAAGATCGCCGCCCTTCCAGGCCGTGAAGCCGAGGATCGCGGCGATCACGAGCGAGAGAATGAGGCCGAGCGGCAGCACGGCGTCTGCGCCGTACTGGTAGCGCCAATACCAGTTGAACAGCGCGATCAGCACGGCGATGACATTGCCGAGGGCATGTTGCCAGGCATCGTTGAGCGCACGGATGCGTGTGTCGCCCATGAAGTCGACGACGCCTGCGATTGCCGCCGCCAGCGCGGTCAGAATACCAGCCCCGAGAAGCCAGACACCCGCCGTCGCCCAGGCCGGGTTGCCCGTTGCCCAGAACACGACGTCCGTGAAGAGGGTCGAGAGGAAGAAAACGATCGGAAAGGGAATGAGCATCGGGTGGATCGGATGACCGCCGATCGTTGCCGTGCTGTCGGGATTTCTGAGACCCATTTTTGGCGCTCCTCCCATTGGTGCGGCTGCAACGGCAACGGTCACCTCGCCCCGCTTGTTCCGCGCGCGCAGCCTGAGGCGGGCGACCCGAAACAATCCCTGTCTTCGCCCGTTCCCTTCGCGCAGACCGTGGAGGTACGGGGATGAGGATCGAGATGGCCGGCAGCGGCGGCGCGCCGATCGACGAGCTGGCACAGCTGCCCCAAGCCGCGACCGAGGACGGCCGGGGTGCCCATGCGGGCGCCGGCGAGCTCACCTGGTGGCAGCACGCCGTCATCTACCAGATCTATCCGCGCTCATTTCAGGACAGCGACGGCGACGGCATCGGCGATCTCGCCGGGATCCTGGCGCGCGTCGACCATCTCGCACGGCTCGGCGTCGATGCGGTCTGGCTGTCGCCGATCTATCCCTCGCCCATGCTCGATTTTGGCTATGACATTGCCGATTTCACGGGCATCGATCCCGTCTTCGGCACGATGGAGACGTTCGATCGGCTGGTCGCGGCCCTGCACGAGCGCGGCATTCGTCTCATCGTGGATTTTGTGCCGAACCATACCTCCGACCAGCATCCCTGGTTCAAGGAGAGCCGCGCCTCGCGCGATAACCCGAAGCGCGAATGGTATGTCTGGCACGATCCGGCGCCGGACGGCGGGCCGCCGAACAATTGGCTCAGCCGCTTCGGCGGCAGCGCCTGGGACTATGACGAGGCGACCGGCCAGTATTACTACCATGCCTTCCTCAAGGCGCAGCCGGACCTCAACTGGTGGAATCCGGAGGTCAAGGCCGCCATGGCGGACCTGCTGCGCTTCTGGATGAAGCGCGGCGCCGACGGCTTCCGTATGGACGCGAGCGCCGTGCTGCTCGAAGACGACCGTTTCCGCGACGATCCTCCCAATCCCGATTTCGAGGAGGGCAAGACGCCGCCGCCCGAGCGGCTGAAGCGGGTTTATACGGATGACCGGCCGGAAACGCTGGCGATCATCGAGGAGCTACGGGGTGTCATCGACGAATTCCCCGACCGCGTTCTTCTCGGCGAGACGCAGGGCGCAACCGAGCGCATCGGCGCCTTCGACGGCAAGGAGCGCCCGGCCCTTCACCTGCCGCTGAACTTCGCGCTGATGGACGCCCCCTGGTCGGCATCGGAGCTCGCGCATGCGATCGAGGCCTATCTCGACGCATTGCCCGACGGCGCCTGGCCGGACTGGGTGATCGGCAGCCACGACAAGCCGCGCATCGCAAGCCGGATGGGCCAGGCGCAGGCGCGGATCGCGGCCATGCTCGCCTTCACATTGCCCGGCACGCCGATCCTCTACGCCGGGGACGAAATCGGGGTCGAGATCGTGCCCGTTCCGAGCGAGGAGGCGCGTGACCCCTTCGAGCGCCTTGTTCCCGGCTATGACCTCAACCGCGATCCCGAACGCGCGCCGATGCGTTGGAATGGCGGGCGGCAGGCGGGATTTACCACCGGCACGCCATGGCTGCCCGTGGGCGAAGGCATCGCCGCGCGCAATGTGGCCGTGCAGGAGGCCGATGCCCGGTCCATGCTGGCGCTCTATCGCCAGCTCATCGCGATCAGGAAGGCCGAGCCGGTGCTGCTGGCCGGCGAATGCGAGATTCTCCCCCCAGCGAGCGATGTGCTCGCGTTCCGGCGCCATCTGCACGGCGAGGAATTGCTCGTTCTCCTCAACACCGGAAACAAGCCTCAGCGCTTCAGCCTGCCCCGGCCGGGCCAGCTCGTGCTCACGACCCATCTCGACCGGGAGAGCGAAGGCCTTGCCGGAACGGTCGAACTCAGGCCCGACGAGGGTCTTCTCATCCGGACGGCCCATTTCTGACCGGCGTCCCGCCGCCGTCGCACGTCCATCACAGGGCGGCGGCTAGCATGCGCAATACGACATCGGAAGGAGATCCGACATGGCGGAGCTCGCCTGGTGGCAGAGCGGTATCATCTACCAGATCTATCCCCGTTCCTTTCAGGACGGGAACGGTGACGGCATCGGCGATCTGCAAGGCATCACGCGACGCCTCGATCATCTCATCTGTCTCGGCGTCGACGCCGTCTGGCTGTCGCCTTTCTATCAATCGCCCATGGCCGACTTCGGCTACGACATCGCCGATTACTGCAACGTCGATCCCATCTTCGGCTCGCTCGCGGATTTCGACCGCCTGCGTGAAGAGACGCGGCAGCGTGGCCTGAAGCTCATCCTCGATCTCGTCCCGAACCACACCTCCGACCGGCACCCCTGGTTCGAGGAAAGTCGCGCCTCGCGCCACAACGCCAAGCGGGATTGGTATATCTGGCGCGATCCGGCGGCGGATGGCGGGCCACCGAACAACTGGCGCAGCAACTTCGGGGGCAGCGCCTGGGAATTCGACGAGGCGACCGGCCAGTACTACTACCACGCCTTCCTGAAGGAGCAGCCGGACCTGAACTGGCGCAATCCGGCCGTGCGCGAAGCCATCTACGACGTTATGCGCTTCTGGCTCGACCGCGGTGCCGACGGCTTTCGCGTCGACGTCATCTGGCACCTGATGAAAGACGCCGAATTCCGCGATAATCCGCCCAATCCGGGGTTCCAGCCCGGCGACCCGGAGATCCGGCGTTATCTCGAGGTCTATTCCGCCGATCAACCGGAGATTCACGACGTCATCGCCGAGATGCGCCACGTTCTCGACGGCTATGCCGAGCGCGTGCTGATCGGCGAGATCTATCTGCCGCTCGAAAGGCTCGTCGCCTATTACGGCGCCGATCTCAAGGGCGCGCATCTGCCCTTCAATTTTCAGCTCGTCGAATCGCCCTGGAATGCGCGGACATTGGCGCGCATCGTCGAGGAATACGAGCGCGCGCTGCCCGCCGGCGGCTGGCCGAACTGGGTTCTCGGCAACCATGACAGGCCGCGCATCGCCTCGCGCGTCGGCCAGCCGCAAGCCCGCGTCGCGGCCATGAAGCTGCTCACCCTGCGCGGCACGCCGACGCTCTATTACGGCGACGAAATCGGGCTGGAGGACGCCGAGATCCCGCCCGATCTCGTGCAGGATCCCGCCGAGAAGAACGAGCCGGGCCTCGGCCTCGGCCGTGACCCTCAGCGCACGCCCATGCAGTGGGACCGCTCCGACAATGCCGGCTTCACAACGGGCAAGCCCTGGCTGCCGCTCTCACCGGACTGGCGGGAGCGCAACGTCGCGACACTTGCCGAGGACGAGCGCTCGCTGCTCACGCTCTATCGGCGCCTCATCGCGCTCCGCAAGGCAACGCCGGTACTTGTTGCGGGCAGCTATGTGCCGATCGAGATGACCAAGGACCTCTTCGCCTTCGAGCGGGTGAGCGAGGATGGACGCGTCGTCGTCGCGCTCAATCTCGGCCCCGAACCGGAGACCGTCGACTTCGGCGAGCGGCTGGCCCAGGGCCGCATCCTGCTCTCGACCCATCTCGACCGTGAGGGCGAGAGCGTGACCGGCCGGCTGGCGCTGCGTGCCGACGAGGGCGTGATCATCGCGGTGGGCTGACGGCGCTCAGACGCGGCGGAAGCGCACGAGCGTGTAGCTGCCGAGAAGACCAACCTTGCGGGTGTCGATGAGCTTGGTGCGCCCGTCTTCTTCCGCCCATTGCTCGAGCCGGGCGAGCGGGAATTCCGGGCGCAGACCAACCTTGCGCAGTGGCCGCGCGGCGATGCGTTCCACGGCGGCGGCAAAGCCCTGCTCGGAATAGAAATGATTGACCAGGATGATCTCGCCGCCTGGACGGACGACGCGGGCGCATTCGGACAGGACCTGCTCCGGCCGGGCGACCAGCGTGATGACGAATTGCGCCACGGTGCAGTCGAAATAGCTGTCCGGATAGATGAGCTTGTGGGCATCCATCACCTCGAGCTGCTTCAGATGCGGATAGCGCCCAGAGCGGGACTTTTCGCGGGCCTTGGCGAGCATCTTGGCGCAAAGGTCGATGCCGTGCAGCTGGACGCCGGCGTCCTTGTAGTGGTCGAGCGAAAGACCCGTACCAATGCCGATTTCCAGGATGCGGCCGCCGACGGACCGGGCTGCCTCTGCCGCCGACCGCCGCGCCTGCTCGAAGATGCCGCCGCAGACTACGTCGTAAACCGGCGCCCACAGCTGGTAGGCGCGATCGACCGCCGCGCCGTCGAGGTCATTCAGAGCCGTATTGTTCACGCCTGTCTCCCTTCGGGGCCCGCGACCTCCCGAGGCCGCGCAATTGCGAGAGCGGCCGGCGCCCTACCGGAACACCCGCGCATCCAACGCCCGCTTCATGATCCAGGTTCCGCGTAACTTCTCTATGACAGCGGAAGGCCATCGAGCTTTGGGAACGACTCACGGGCGCGCCCGTTCTCTCGGCGTGGGCAGCCCGCCGCAAGGTCGTTGCGGCGACGACGGGAGGAAGCGCCATGAATGCCGATCACGAGGAGCGGATTAAAGCACGCGCGCACGAGATCTGGGAGCGCGAGGGGCGGCCGGAAGGCCGCGATCATGAACATTGGGAGCAGGCCCGCCGCGAGCTCGATGACGAGATGGGGAGCGGCCAGGCATCGGAAGGCGAATCATCGGCTGGAGGCCAAGGATCGATAGGTGGGGCGGGCACGGCTGGCGCTGGCGGCCTGTCTACCGGATTGCAGCCCGGCGGAACGACCCCGGGCGGCGGCCCGGGCGCCAGTGTGGGGAGCATCGGCACCGGTGGGGGAGCGACCGGCGGCAGCGCCTCGGGTTCCGCCGACCGCGACAACAACACGTAGTCTAATCTGGCCGCCGGGTGCTTTCGCCGAGGCCGTGTTCACCAGAGGAAGCCATGGCTCAAGGCATTGGCACGCGCTTCGACGGGTCGGGCTACTTCCTCGGCTTTGCTCTCGGCGGCTTCTTCGATGGCATTCTCCTGCATCAGATCCTGCAGTGGCATCATCTGCTCAGTGCCATCAGCGGCATGGACATCCGCTTGCAGGTCGCTGCGGACGGCTATTTCCATGCGATCATGTATGTCATTGCCGCCATCGGCCTGTGGCTGCTCTGGACGGCGCTCCGCAGCCCCGGCCATCGCGCCGGACGTCGGCTCTTTGCCGCCATGCTGATTGGTTTCGGCAGCTGGCACGTGGTGGATGCCGTCCTCTCCCACTGGCTCCTGGGCATCCATCGCATTCGCATGGACAGCGGCAGCCCCCTGGCGTGGGATCTTCTGTGGCTCGCCCTGTTCGGCATCATTCCGCTCCTCGCGGGCTTGTTGATGCGCAAAGGTCAGGGCGGCGGTGGTACCCGTCGGCCGGTGCTGCGGGCCGTCGTGCCGTTGCTGGCCACGCTGCTGGTCGTCGGGGCAGGTGCGCAGGCGCTGCAGCCGGTGCCGGGCAGCGACTTCACCACGGTGCTGTTCCGGCCGGGAACCTCCCCACAGACGGTCTTTGCAGCCATCGCTGCGGCCGATGGACAACTGGTCTGGGCCGACCGCAGCGACGAGCTCGTCGTCATCCGGGTGGGAGACGGACGATCCGGCTGGGGTCTCTTCCGGCACGGCGCCATTCTCGTCAGCGGCGCGGGGCTGCCGTCCGGCTGCCTGAACGCGCTGCGCATCGATAGCTGAAGCGTGGACCTCAAGCACCGCCGATCGGCGTCGTGACTTTGCCCGTTCCGCCACAATCGGGACAGGGGGCGCCGTCGACCTCGCCGCTTCCCGCGCAGCGGCGGCAAACGTTCTCGCCGGCGCCGGGCGTACCCGGTGGGACGGCATCGGCATTCCCAGTTTCGGCCTGTTGCGAGCCTGCCAGCAACTGCCGGCGCACCCGCTCCACGGTGGCATCGTCGACATCGACGGGGTGGCTCGTGTCGTCGGGCAGGCCCGCCCCTGTCTGGCTGATCGTCTCGTCTCGCGGCCGGTCGTTGAGACCGGTGGTGATCTTCGGCTTTTTGTCCATGATATTCACCTCACGAGGGGGAAAACGCGCCAGGGCGGCATTGGCTGCGTGCGTGCCGAAAAATCTGCTGCCCAAGAGCCGTCCTTCACCACAAGAGCCGGCGTTCACGAGGCGGCGGCCTCATCCTCGCCGGGGACGCTCGTTTCCTCCTGCAACGCATCGCGCAGATAGAGCTGCTTCACGGCGACATAGGAGACGACCGTCAGGGGTGTCGCGAGCAGGATACCCAGGGGCCCGAACAGGACACCGAAGGCAACGAGCGCAAAGAGCGTCAAGGCCGGCGGCAGATCGACCGTTCGCCGTTGCACGAAGGGCAGGATGACGTTGCTCTCGACCTGCTGGATGACGAGATAGAGCCCGAGCACCCAGATCACGCTCGTGCCGTCATGCGCAAAAGCGAGCAGCACGGCAGGGATCACGCTCAGGATGGGCCCGACGACCGGCACAAATTCAGCAAAGCCGGCGAGCACGCCGAGCGCCAGCGCCGAGGGCATGCCGATGAGATAGAGCCCGGCGGTCGTCAGCACGGCCACGAGAACCATCGAGATCAGCTGCCCGATGAGCCACAACTGCAAGGCGGCGCCGGCATTATCGGCCGCAGCTGCCACATGATCCCTGATCCCCTGCGGGAAGAGCAGCAGGCAGCCGTCGCGATAGAAGCGCGGCCGCGCCGCCAGATAGACGCCAGCGACGACGACCAGCACGGCATTGGCGAGCACACCGACGAGACCTGTCGTGTAGCCGGCTACGCTCTGCACCACATTGCTGCGTGCGGCAAAGTCCTCGGCCTGGCGACTGATGCGCTCCGGCAGCGCGCTGATGCCGACGCGGTCGCCGAGCGCCGACAGCTGTTTCGGGAGTTCCTGCGAGAGCGTCGCCACCTGGCCGGAAATCTGCGCGCCGAGGAGGATCGTGAAGGCCGCAACGAGGAGAAGGATGAAGAGGCAGGCGAGAGCGAGCGCGCCCTTATTGCCGATCGGCAGGTGCCGCTCGGCAAAACCCGCGATGCTGCGCAGGATGATCGCGACGACGATCGCCCCGAAGATCAGGAGGAGGACGTTGAGGAGCTGCCACAGGACGAGGGCGAGGACGACGAGGCCGCCGACGATCAGCGTGACGCGCACGAGCCCCGCCGGCTGCCAGAGGTTCTCGACCGATGATTTCGACGGGCTCATCGCCTCCCTCCGGGCCACGGGATCATTGTCGCAAGGCAGCAGGGGCCTCCATCTCGGCGAGCACGCGGCCAAAGGCCCAAAGCGCCGCCACGACATAGACCAGCCCCATCGGCACCCACATGATGAGGCCGGCGAGCTGCTGGTCATCGAGAGGCGTGAGCCCGAAGATCAGCGCCCCCGGCGCCATGATCGGAAACCAGAGGTGACCGGAAAACGTGAGCAGCGCGCCGAGCATCCCCGTGTGAATGAAGGTCACGATAAGTGCCACGATCGCCCACCCTTGGAGGGCGGATCGCGATCGCACCGCCGTCATGACGCTGTTCCAGAACAAGAACCCGGTGCCGAGCAGCGACGCATACATCAGGAGATGAACGTAGACGTCGGTGAGCGCAGCCTCGTAAAGGCGCGGCACATGCCAGAACCAGATGAAGACGCCATAAGGCACGGCCGCCCAGCCGGGGTGGGTGACGAGCGGCCGGTTCTCGACCGCAGCATTGCCAACCCTCGCCCTTTGGAAACCGAGGAGGATAAGCGGCGGCGCCAGTGCGACGAGGATCGCATGCTGGATCATATGCGCCGAGGCGAGCGTCGCGGCCATGCGGCAAAGCGGGGACGCGACGGCGGCGGCGAGCGCCAGATAGCCGCTGGCAAATAGCATCGCCCGCTGTGGATCGGCGGCATGCGCGCGGGCGTGCCCGGCGTAGCCGAGCCCCAGGGCGAGGAGGGGAACGAGCACAGCCGGCGCGAAGCTCCAGGCGGTCCAGAGCCCTCCGGCCGCAACCGACGAGGTCGCGGTGAGGCAGAGTGTGAACAGATTGCCGGCGCCCGTTTGCGGGTTCGGCGCGACGAGAACGGCCGCGGCCGTCGACGCTGCCGCTCCGGCGATGAAGACCATGCGCTTCATCCCTCTCCTCCTCCTGCTCGCCGCCGTTCCGGCACGTCGACCGGAAACTGACGAGCGCAACCGCAGCCACTTGGGTGACAAACGGCCGGACGATGCCGAAGGATCCATGCCACGGACGATCGCCGCCCAATCACACAGCTCGCAACCCCTCGCGCACGGAATCGCCGGCTGCGGCCGGCGCTGATCGAAGCTGGAGGAACTCGCATCAGGCCGGATCGTTAGGCTTCCATGTCCCGGAAAGAGAGTTCGACTGATCTCGAGGCAAAACTGGCCCGTCTGCTGGATTACCAGCGGGCGCTCGCCGCCTTTTTGCGCATCGGTTCGGAGGGGCTCTCCGAGGAGCGCCTGCTGCATTACGCGGTCGCGCATGTCGCGAATGTCACCGGCATCAACCACACCAAGGCGCTGTGCTACCGGCCCGCACGGGGCGACCTGCTGACAGTGGCGGGCGTCGGCTGGAAGCCGGGCATCGTCGGACACAGCAGCCTGGCTATCGACAGGTCTTCACCCGCCGGCCGCGCAATCCAGACCGCCGCGCCCGTGATCGTGGAGGACTATACCGAGCAATCGGAATTCCGAATCATACCTGTATTGGAACAACACGGCATCGTTTCGCTCGTGAATGTCCCGGTCATGGTCGACGGACGGCTCTGGGGGCTTCTGGAGGTGGATTCGGAACAGCCGAGGATCTTCGATGATGCCGACGTGGGCTTTCTCACCGCCTATGCGAGCGTCCTGGGCAACTCGCTTCAACGGCTCGAAGCACAGCAGCGGGCGACGCAGGCCAAGGCGAACGAGGCTCTCAAGGATGCACAGGTGGATGTGCGCCTTCGCGAGCTGCAGCACAGGGTCAAGAACAACTTTCAGATCATCCTGTCGATCCTGGCCTTGCAGCGGCGTCAGTTCACCACGCCCGAGGGCCGCGAGCGCATCGGCAACGTCATGGACCGCGTGCAGGCGATCGCGCTCGCCCATGACCAGCTGTCCCTGACGGAAGGCCACGGCCAGGTGGAATTCGCCGATTACCTGCGGGCGCTCTGCGCCAATATCGACCCGCAGCGGGATAATGTGGCCATCGAGGTCGATGCGATGGCTGCCATCATGCCGATCGACCGAGCCGTTTCGGTGGGGCTGATCGTCAACGAGCTTGTTACGAATTCGCTGAAATATGCCTTCGGCGACAAGGGCGGCGTGATCCACGTCACATTCGCGGTCTATCCAGATCGGGCGGAAGCCTGCCTGACCGTCGAGGACAACGGCAAGGGCATGGGGCCACCTCGACCCGGCGGCCTCGGCCTGCAGCTCTTGGAGACCTTTGCGCTGCAACTCGGCGGCCGTGCCGTCCTCGACGAGGTCGAGATCGGCACGAAGACACGGGTCTGCTTCCCGCAAGCATCTTAGAACCTTTTCCCGAGCAAAGTAGACGCCGTTCGCGTCGAGACGACGCGACGGCGAGCCGTAAAGACGAGAAAGGCCCGTGGTGAGCAGCGAGACGGCTTGCGCGGGCCCGCCCGTCATCACGGGTTGTGGGGTGACGCGGCGCCGAGGCGCCGCGTCTGATCGTCAGCGGCCGCTCTGGCCGGGCGAAGGCTGCCCCAGGCCCGAGGGGCCGGGCTGGATCTTCTCCGGAATGGCCTGCGGCCCACCGGGCTGGCGATTGGACGGCGTGATCGACCCGGTCGTGTCGTCATCCGACGCGCCACCACGGCGCTCGCCGCGCGGCATGCCGCCGCCGTTGCGGTTTGCCGGCTCCATGGGCTGCTGTTGGCCGACGGTGCTGCCGCTGCGCCGGTCGGACGGCGAGGTCGAGCCCGTCGCACGATCGCTATCGCTCCGGCCCGCCGAGGTGCCCGGCCCATCCTGGCGATCGGCACGCGGCTTGTTGCCACCGCCCCGATCCGCCGGCTCTGCGGCCCGCGGCTGTGCGCCCATACGGTCGCCATCGCCGCTCTGCTTGCCGCTGAGCCCGGGGTTGGCCGGGGTTTGGCGGTCCGGCGAGGTGGACCCGGTGATATCCTGATCCTTGCGCTCGCGATTGGCGCGCTGGCGCGGCTCGGATGTCGTCGTGCTGCGCCGCTCCTCCGCCTGCCGGGCGCCCGTAGCTCCGGCCCGGTCACGCTCGCCGGTCATGCGATCGGTCTGATCGGTCGTGCTGCGACCCTTGTTTTCGGTCGCACGATCCGTGCTCTCGGTCCGGGTGCGTCCGTTCTCGCGCATCCGCACGTCGTCCTGCGCCGTCTCGTCGGTTGAACGCGGCCCGGTCGCGGTGCCACGCGTGCTCTCTGTAGACAGGCCCTGCTCGCGCTGACCCTGGCGGGTGCGTTCACGATCGGTGACTGTCCGGTCGGTGGTCGTCGCCTGATCCTGATCGAGCTTGTTCTGACCCTGACGCGTGATCGCGTCCTGACGCGTCGAGTCCTGAGTGCCGTCCTGGCGGATGGAACCCGTCGTCGTGCCATTCGGCTGCGCCCCATCCGTCTGGCGCGTCTCACGATTGACACGCGTGGTGGAGCGTGTCTCCGTCGAGATCTGGCGCACGGCGTCCGGCACGGGGGCGAGGTCCGGCCGTGGCAGGTTCTGCGACGTGATGCGCACACTGGCGCCACGCTCGATCATTTGCGGCCGCAAGGCGAGATTGACCGCATAGCCGTTGCGGCGCTCCACCGAGCCGATCACCGTGCTCTCCCGATACACTTGGACGAGTTCGTCCTCCTGGATGCGCACCCGGCTGATCGGCTCGCCGACGATCCGGTTTGCCGGCACGAAGACCCAGGTCTCCGTTTCTTCCGGCGCGCCTCTCTGGGTCACCGTCGTCGTCGAGCGGCGGGCGGTGCGGCGCGGCGCATTGTCCGGCGGCAGGGGACGCCAGCCGACATAACGGTCGCTGCGGCGCCATTCCACCCAGGCCGGCGCCCATTCGGTGCCTGCCACCCACACCCAGCCCTGGTTGGGATCGTCGTACCAGCGACCATAGTGATAGGTGATTTCCGCCCACGGCTCTTTCGATTCGAAGTACCAGCCGACCTCTTCGTTATAGATCCACTGACCGTTCGAATAAGGCTTCCAGTCCGCCGGCACGTCGGCGGGCTTCCAGACTTCCCCGAGCGTATCGACCCGCACGAGTTCGCCGTAGGGCTGCAGCCGGTCGAAGAAGCCGTCGGCGCTCACCCCCTGGGTCGTCGTGGTCGTCTCGACGCGGGTGCTCTGGGCCTGAGCCGCGGCGGGCGACAGCATCAATGTCAGGGATGCCGTCCCACCCGCTCCGGAGAGGACGAGCGCCGAAACGGCCGCCCCCAACAAAAATTTGCTCTTGGTCATGTTGATCTCCGTCCGTTAGGCGTTGTCCGCTTATGGTCTAGACGTCCTCTGGTCTTCCCGAAGAGAGCGCACTTCGCCTATGAGAAGAAGCAGGATGCTCTAATCTTCAGGCCGGAAACTTCTGGAGCGCTAGCGTAATCTTGCGATGATCTGTCGCGTGGCAGGATCGACGATGACCTCGTCTCCGTCGAACACCGCATAGCGATAGCGCTCGTAAATCGCGTAGCCCGCGGCATAGCGCGCCGGGATCGGCCGCAGCGCGATGGTTGTCGGCAGGCTTCCGTCCAGCTCCGCCCCGCCCTCGCCTGTTCCCGTATGCTCGCCCTCTGCCGGGCTCGCACGCTCCGCGAGGCTTGCGTCGCCGACGAGGCCGGCGGGCTCGATCGAGGCCGCCATCTCAGTCGCGCTCATACCCTCGGCACTGGCGGGAGAGGCGAGATCCGCGGTGCATTGAGACGCATCCCCCCTCGCGCCGGCCGATGTGAAAGCCAATGCGCCGACAACGATCAAGGCGAGGCTTGTTGCAAGCATCTTGTCCATAGCCGTTGTCCGCATCGACGGGCTGGCTTCGGGCGTTCGAGATACTCCGGGAGCGGACTATTCGGCCCGCTCCCGGAGGGCGCAAAAGGCCGTTATTCGACGACCTGCACCACTTTGCGGGTATTGCGGTCGACGATCACACGATGATCGTTCACCACCGCATAGCTATAAGTTTCGTATTTCGGGACGGGGTGAACCACCACCGTCTCGGGCAGAACCGTGCCGACGGTCACTTCTTCCTCGTAACGCACGGACGGCACGTCCTCCTGCATCACATAGGTCCGCACTTCCGGCGGCGGCGAGGTGATCGCGCCGAGGGTAGCCCCTGCAACGCCGCCCACGGCCGCGCCTACAGGGCCGCCAACCACCGCACCGGCGGCGGCGCCGCCGACTGCGCCGGGAACCGTGCCCGATTGGGCCATCGCCGCAGACGTCAGTCCGACGGTGAAGACCGCGGCGGCAGTCAACAGTTTGGTGGAACGCATGCTGTTATCCTCCATCTAGTTCTGATGTAGGATAAACGCGCAACAAAAGATTTTATTCCCGTTTGTTTTCGATTATTATCATAGGTTAGTTCATGAATTGAAAAGCGTGAGAGTATTAACGCGCAGATGACGAAATGGTTTCTGTTATCCCGGTAAATTGAACTATAAAGAAGCACATAAAAAAGCGTGAAAGACTTAACGCGATGCGACAGGTTTTGTTCCCCACCTGCTCAACGGTATGACGCAGGCGTGGGGGTGCAGTCCGGCCACGCTGCCGATGAAGAGCCCGCGAGAGCCGGTTCGCGCTTCGTTGGTCGCGACAGAGCTCTCGATTTTTGATGATGGGGTTTTCTTAGACGCGAACCGGCACCCGCGTCGCTCGAGCGGCGTAGCCGCGTCCGTCGTTCAACGCGTCAGTTCGGCAAGCGCCTTGACCTCGTCGGGCCCGGTGAGCGGCGCGCCGGCGCCCACGCTCTGCAGATAGTTTCCGACCACATCGCTGCCGTCAGCCGGCCTATAGCCGGTACTCTCCTCGCCGATGACGGCAAGGGTCACACCCCATTCGCCACCTTGCCGGCACGCAATGGCGTCGGCCTTACGGGGCGCCTGCGCCAGCTCGAACTCCCGGCAGAGCGCGCCGTTGGCCGTCCGTATGGTCGAAACGACCCGCAGGCGTCCCGAGGTGGTGTCTTCCTCATGACCCGAGCTGATCCGGTCGAGGCGTTCCGTCACGGTGGGACTTTGCAGGTCGGCCACGAGGCCGACATGGCCTGCTGCCGGGCCGGAGCGCGTGCCGGCGAGATAGCCCAGGCCGCCCGCAACGACGGCGGCAAGACAGGCGGCGAGCGGCAAGATCCGCCTTGACCAGCCTTGGGCCGCACCCTCTTGCCTGCCGGTTCGACCGCTCGCCGGCCGCGGCCCCCCTTCGACCGCGCGGATTTGCGCGAGGACCGCATCCTCGAGGGCGCTCGACGGCGCAGGAGCGACTTCGGCGAGGAAGGCGCTGCGGGCGATGCGCCGACTGCGAGCGAAATTCACCACCCGCGCAACCACGGCAGGATCGTCGCGCATGGCCTGTTCGACGGCGGCCGCGACGGTTTCGTCGAGCTCGCCGTCGGCAAAGGCCATCAGAATTTCGTCGCGAAGGTGGATGCTTGACATGGCAATACTCGAAGGTGATGCGCTTGTGGTGGTCAGGCAGCTTTGGTCGCCTCGACGAGTGTCTTGCGGGCTCGCGCGAGCCTGCTCATCACCGTGCCGATGGGCACACCCAGGATTTCAGCTGCCTCCTTATAAGCGAGGTCCTCCAGACAGACGAGCACGAGCACTTCCCGTTGCTCCGTCGGAAGGTCGTCTATGGCACGGCGAACGTCGGCCAGAGTCAGTTTGTGAAGAAGGGATTTCTCACCGTCTTCGCCCATGACATCCCCCACGATCTTGTCGTCTCCGGCAACCCCGCCCTTCAGACCCTCCGTTTTCTGCCGCCGGAGATTATCCAGCCAATAGTTGCGCAGGATGCGGAACACCCAGGCGTCGAAACGCGTGCCGGGGGTCCAACTGCCGGCACTCGCCAAAGCCCGTTCACAGGCACCCTGGACCAAATCATCGGCCAGCGATGGAGAGCGGCAAAGCGCCAGAGCGAAGCGTCTGAGGCGAGGCAGAAGCTTCACCAGTTCGTGTCCGATCGTCGGCGCCATATGTTTCCCGCGTCGGTATGAGGGACTAACGTTGGAGGGGCAGTTTTATTCCGTCGGCGTCGCGAAACCAGCAGCTTGAGCAGCGCGCGCCAGCTTGCTCAACGATTCTAGCCGCCAACTGGTTTCATGCTTCGTATCTGTCGGATCCTTCTGGCGCCTATCTCGTTATTGGCAGTGATTGCACACGATCGCCTGCCTAGTCAGTGGGCGATGATCGTGCTTGGCTAGGCCCGAAACGACGGCCGGGCCGCGGATCTGCGTAGATTGGAAACAGGCGAGAGCGAAGGCAGCGACGATGCGTGTGAAGCCTAGTTTGTTGGTTCTGGCCGTTGCTGCCGCGGCCTTGCCTGTCAGCCTGCAGATCTCATCGCTGGACAGCCTTCATCTGCATTTCGGCTCCATCAAGGCCCTTGCCGATCCCGGTGGGGGCAATGGTGGAGGCAATGGCGGCGGTAACGGCGGCGGCAATGGCGGGGGCAACGGCGGCGGAAACGGCGGTGGTAACGGCGGCGGCAACGGCGGCGGCAACGGCGGCGGCAACGGTGGCGGTAACGGCGGAGGCAATGGCGGCGGTAACGGCGGGGGCAATGGCGGCGGTAACGGTGGAGGCAACGG
>NZ_JBHTDB010000007.1:0-292142 GCF_042666455.1 Chelatococcus sp. GCM10030263
CATGGAGGTGACGCTGATCGTGCCGATCGCGATGGAAGAGAAGCTGCGCTTCGCCATCCGCGAGGGCGGGCGCACCGTCGGCGCCGGCGTCGTCGCCTCGATCATCGAATAAAGCTGACATCTATCCCGGGAGCCATGGCGCTCCCGGGCGACCATTTCAGGCCCGAGGGCGTAAGTCATGACCAACCAGAATATCCGTATCCGCCTGCAGGCGTTCGATCACGACGCCCTCGACGCTTCGGCGCGGGAGATCGTGTCGACGGCCAAGCGGACCGGGGCGCAGGTACGGGGGCCTATTCCGTTGCCGACGCGTATCGAGAAATTCACGGTGAACCGCTCGCCGCACATCGACAAGAAGTCGCGCGAGCAGTTCGAGATGCGCACTCACAAGCGCGTTCTCGACATCGTCGAGCCCACCCCGCAGACGGTCGATGCGCTCATGAAGCTCGACCTCGCCTCGGGCGTGGAAGTGGAAATCAAGCTCTGACCTCGCCCTTGGGCAGGTCAGGTAACGGAACGCCTTAGAGGATACGCTCATGCGCTCAGGCGTCATCGCACAGAAGGTCGGGATGACACGTGTCTTCACGGACGCGGGTGAACATGTCCCGGTAACGGTTCTGAAGGTCGACAGCTGCCAGGTCGTCGCCCACCGCACCGTGGATACAAATGGCTACACCGCGCTGCAGGTCGGCACGGGCAAGGCCAAGGTCAAGAACGTCTCGAAGGCCGAGCGTGGTCGCTTTGCCGTCGCCAGTGTCGAGCCGAAGAAGAAGCTCGCGGAGTTCCGCGTCGACCCCGATCACATGATCCCGATCGGGGCCGAGATCACGGTCGATCACTTCGTTCCCGGCCAGTTCGTCGATGTGACGGGCACGTCTACGGGCAAGGGCTTCGCGGGCGGCATGAAGCGCTGGAATTTCGGCGGCCTGCGCGCGAGCCATGGCGTGTCGATCTCGCACCGCTCGATCGGTTCGACCGGCGGCCGTCAGGATCCGGGCAAGACGTTCAAGAACAAGAAGATGCCGGGGCATCTCGGTGTCGAGCGCGTGACCACGCAGAACCTGCGCATCGTCCAGACGGATGTCGAGCGCGGGCTGATCCTGGTCGAGGGCGCCGTGCCGGGCGTATCCGGCGGGTGGATCCTGGTGCGCGACGCGGTGAAGCGGCAGTTGCCGAAGGAAGCTCCGCTTCCGGGCAAGTTCCGCGAGCCGAAGTCTGCGGCCGCTCCGGCTGAGGCTGCCCCAACCGCCGAAGGGCAGGAGAACGGGTGATGAAACTCGACGTGACCACGCTCGACGGTGCGACGGCCGGCGCGATCGATCTCGACGAGACGATCTTCGGCCTGGAGCCGCGGGCCGACCTCATCCACCGCTATGTGCGATGGCAGCTTGCCAAGCGCCAGGCGGGAACGCACAAGTCGCTCGGCCGGTCGGAGATCAACCGCACCGGCAAGAAGCTCTATCGCCAGAAGGGCACGGGTAATGCGCGCCACGGCGCTGCTCGTGCGCCGCAGTTTCGCGGCGGCGGCAAGGCTTTCGGCCCGGTGGTGCGCGACCATGCCCATGACCTGCCGAAGAAGGTGAGGGCGCTTGCGTTGCGCCACGCTCTTTCGGCCAAGGCCAAGGACGGCGCCATCGTCGTGCTCGACAAGGCGAGTGTCGCCGAGCCGAAGACGAAGGCCTTGAAGGTGAGCCTCGGCAAGCTGGGGCTCGCAAATGCCCTGGTGATCGATGGGGCGGAGGTTGAGGCGAATTTCCGGCTCGCCGCGCGCAACATTCCGAATATCGATGTCCTGCCGGTTCAGGGCATCAATGTGTATGACATTCTGCGGCGTGAGACCCTCGTTCTGACCAAGGCCGCCGTCGATGCGCTGGAGGCGCGCTTCAAATGAGCCAGGCTTCCAAGACGCTCGATCCGCGGCATTACGATGTGATCCTCGGGCCGGTCATCACCGAAAAGGCGACGACGCTGTCGGAGCACAACAAGGTGGTGTTCAAGGTGTCGCCCAAGGCGACCAAGCCGCAGATCAAGGCGGCGGTTGAGAAATTGTTCGACGTGAAGGTCGTGAGCGTCAACACACTCGTGACCAAGGGCAAGGTGAAGCGCTTCCGCAACACGCTTGGCCAGCGCTCGGATGTGAAGAAGGCGATTGTCACCCTCGCAGAGGGTCACAGCGTCGATGTGACGACGGGCCTTTAAGGGCTGGTGAAGGACTGAACCTATGGCTTTGAAATCCTTCAAACCGGTGACGCCGAGCCAGCGACAGCTGGTGATCGTCGACCGCTCCGAGCTCTACAAGGGCAAGCCGGTCAAGGCGTTGACCGAAGGCAAGTCGTCGGCGGGCGGCCGTAACAACACGGGCCGCGTGACCGTGCGGTTCCGTGGCGGTGGCCACAAGCGCACCTACCGTCTCGTCGACTTCAAGCGCCGTGAGCGGCTGGAGCAGCCGGGCAAGGTCGAGCGGATCGAATATGATCCGAACCGCACCGCCTTCATCGCGCTGGTGAAGTACGACGACGGCGGGCTGGCCTATATCCTGGCGCCGCAGCGGCTTGCGGTCGGCGACGCCGTGATCGCGGGTAGCCAGGTCGATATCAAGCCGGGCAATGCAATGCCGGTCGGCAATATCCCGGTTGGCACGATCGTGCACAATGTCGAGCTCAAGATCGGCAAGGGTGGCGCGCTGGCGCGCTCGGCTGGCACCTATGCGCAGATCGTCGGGCGCGACCAGGGCTATGTCATCCTGCGGCTCAATTCGGGCGAGCAGCGGCTGGTTCACGGTCAGTGCTTTGCGACGGTCGGTGCGGTGTCGAACCCCGACCACATGAACACATCCGTCGGCAAGGCCGGGCGTTCGCGCTGGCTCGGTCGTCGGCCGCATAACCGCGGTGTGACAATGAACCCGATCGACCATCCGCATGGTGGTGGTGAGGGACGCACCTCCGGCGGTCGTCATCCGGTGACGCCGTGGGGTAAGCCGACCAAGGGCAAGAAGACACGTTCGAACAAGCGGACGGACGACTTCATCGTGACGTCGCGTCACCAGCGGAAGAAGAGATAAGGGGCGGGCGATGGCACGTTCGATCTGGAAGGGTCCGTTTTTCGACGGCTACCTCCTCAAGAAGGCCGAGGCGGCACGTGCTTCGGCGCGCTCCGAAGTGATCAAGATCTGGAGCCGTCGCTCCACGATCCTGCCGCAGTTCGTGGGCCTGACTTTCGGCGTCCATAATGGACAGAAGCACATTCCCGTCTTCGTCAGCGAGGAGATGGTGGGTCACAAGTTCGGTGAATTTGCGCCGACGCGGACCTTCCATGGCCACGCCGCCGACAAGAAGGCGAAGAGGAGGTAGGCGATGGGCAAGCCAGCAAATCCTCGCGCGCTGAAGGATAACGAGGCGAAGGCCGTGGCGCGCAATCTGCGGGTGAGCCCGCAGAAGCTCAATCTCGTGGCGGCGCTCATCCGCGGCAAGAAGGTCTCGACCGCCTTGGCGGATCTGGAGTTCAGCCGCAAGCGCATCTCCATCGACGTCAAGAAGACGCTGGAGAGCGCCATCGCCAATGCCGAGAACAACCACGAGCTCGACGTGGACGATCTCGTCGTTGCCGAAGCCTTTGTCGGCAAGGGATTGGTCATGAAGCGCTTTCATGCCCGTGCCCGTGGACGGGGCGTGCGCATCGAGAAGCCCTTTTCGAACCTGACCATCGTGGTTCGCGAAGTGGCGCAGGAAACCGGCCGCGGGGCCTGAGGAGGATACGATGGGACAGAAGGTCAATCCGATCGGCCTCAGACTCGGCATCAACCGGACCTGGGATTCGCGCTGGTTCGCCGGCAAGATCGAATACGGCAAGCTGCTGCACGAGGACATGGCGATCCGCCGCGCTCTCATGAAGCAGCTGAAGCAGGCCGCGGTTTCGAAAATCGTCATCGAGCGTCCGCACAAGAAGTGCCGGGTGACGATCTATTCGGCGCGTCCGGGTGTGGTGATCGGCAAAAAGGGCGCCGACATCGACAAGCTGCGCAAGACGGTCGGCAAGATGACCGACGCCGATGTTGCGATCAACATCATCGAAGTGCGCAAGCCGGAAGTCGATGCCAAGCTCGTCGCGGAATCGATCGCCCAGCAGCTCGAGCGTCGCGTGGCGTTTCGCCGCGCCATGAAGCGGGCCGTTCAGTCGGCCATGCGGCTCGGCGCGGAAGGCATCCGTATCAACTGCTCGGGACGCCTGGGCGGCGCCGAGATCGCGCGAATGGAGTGGTATCGCGAAGGCCGCGTGCCGCTGCACACCTTGCGCGCGGACGTGGATTACGGTACGGCCACCGCCTTCACGACCTATGGCACGTGCGGGATCAAGGTGTGGATCTTTAAGGGCGAGATCCTCGAACATGATCCGATGGCCCAGGACAAGCGCATGGCTGAGGAAGGCGCCGGCCAGCGCAGCCATGGCCGCAGAGAGGCTGCGGCGTAAAGCCGCTTCAGGAGGCAGACGATGCTGCAGCCCAAGAAGACGAAATTTCGTAAGCAGTTCAAAGGCCGGATCCACGGAACGGCCAAGGGCGGCACGAATCTCGATTTCGGTCAGTTCGGTCTGAAGGCGCTGGAACCCGAGCGGGTGACGGCGCGGCAGATCGAGGCCGCCCGGCGCGCCATCACGCGTCAGATGAAGCGTCAGGGCCGCGTGTGGATCAGGATCTTCCCGGATGTTCCGGTGACGGACAAGCCGACCGAGGTCCGTATGGGTAAGGGCAAGGGTGCTCCCGAATATTGGGCGGCCCGCGTCCATCCCGGGCGGATCATGTTCGAGCTCGACGGCGTCTCGGAAGAGATCGCGCGCGAGGCACTGCGGCTCGGCGCAGCCAAGCTGCCGATCAAGACGCGGTTCATTCAGCGCATTGCCGAGTGAGGCCTATAATGAAGACGAAACAACGTTTGTCCGACCTCGTCGCGATGTCGCCGGATCAGCTGCAGGACGAACTCCTGAAGCTGAAAAAGGAGCAGTTCAACCTGCGCTTCCAGCGCGCCACGGGCCAGCTCGAGAATACGAGCCGGGTCAGGGTGGTGCGCCGCGAGATCGCTCGTGTGCGGACGCTTCAGCAGCGCAAGCTGACTGAAGCACGCCAGGTTTGAGGAGGCCTCCGTGCCGAAACGTGTATTGCAGGGCGTCGTTGTCAGCGACAAGCAGGACAAGACGGTCGTCGTGAAGGTCGAGCGCCGGTTCACCCACCCGCTTCTCAAGAAGACGGTTCGTCGGACCAAGAACTACCATGCCCATGACGAGGGCAATAAGTTCAAGGTCGGCGATTCGGTGTGGATCGAGGAGACTCGTCCGATCTCCAAACTCAAGACGTGGGTCGTGCTCGAGAGCGCGACCGCGTCCTGAGGCGTCATAGAGGCAGGGGGACCACAGATCCCCGTCAGTCGTAGTCCGGCAGGAGCCGGAAACCGACCTGAGACAGAGAAAGGATCGTTGCCATGATCCAGATGCAGACGAATCTCGACGTCGCCGACAATTCCGGCGCCCGGCGGGTAATGTGCATCAAGGTGCTCGGTGGCTCGAAGCGCAAATATGCGGGTGTCGGCGACATCATCGTGGTGTCGGTGAAGGAAGCTATTCCACGCGGCCGCGTGAAGAAGGGCGACGTCATGAAGGCGGTCGTCGTTCGCACCGCCAAGGACATTCGCCGCGCCGATGGTTCGGTGATCCGCTTCGACCGCAATGCGGCCGTGCTGATCAACAACCAGAAGGAGCCGGTCGGCACGCGTATCTTCGGGCCGGTGCCGCGCGAGCTGCGCGCCCGCAATCACATGAAGATCATCTCGCTCGCGCCGGAGGTGTTGTGATGGCCGCGAAGATCAAGAAGGGCGACAAGGTCGTCGTTCTCACCGGCCGCGACAAGGGCAAGTCGGGCGAGGTGGTCCAGGTCCTGCCGAAGGAAGAGCGGGCCTTGGTGCGCGGCGTCAATCTCGTGAAGCGTCACCAGCGCCAGACCGCGAATGCCGAAGGTGGCATCATTTCGAAGGAAGCACCGCTGCATCTGTCGAATATCGCGGTGGCTGATCCGAAGGACGGCAAGCCGACCCGCGTCGGCTTCAAGGTGTTGGATGACGGGCGCAAGGTGCGTGTTGCCAAGCGTTCGGGAGAAATGATCGATGGCTGAGGCGGCTCAAGATCTCGGCGCAGGTTATCTGCCGCGCCTGAGGAAGCATTATGATGAGGTCGTGCGGCCGAAACTCGTCGAGGAGTTCGGCTACAAGAACCCCATGCAGGTTCCGGCCATCGAGAAGGTCGTCCTCAATATGGGCGTGGGCGAGGCCGTCAACGACTCGAAGAAGGCGACTGTCGCGGCTGCGGATCTGGCGTTGATCGCCGGTCAGAGGCCGGTCGTCACCCGGGCTCGCAAGGCGATCGCCACCTTCAAGGTGCGCGAGCAGATGCCGATCGGCGCCAAGGTGACGCTGCGCAAGGATCGCATGTACGAGTTCCTCGACCGGCTCGTCACGATCGCCTTGCCGCGCGTGCGCGACTTCCGCGGGCTGAACCCGAAGTCGTTCGACGGGCGCGGCAATTATGCTCTGGGGATCAAGGAACATATCGTGTTCCCCGAGATCAACTATGATCGGGTCGAGGCTATCTGGGGCATGGACGTCATCGTCTGCACCACGGCCAAGACCGATGAGGAAGCGCGTGCGCTCCTCAAGCACTTCGACTTCCCGTTCCGGCAGTGAGAATTCTCTCAGACGCGGACACCGGAGACATACATGGCTAAGAAAAGTTCAATCGAGAAGAACAAGCGGCGCGAGCGGCTTGCCAAGCAGTATGCGGGCAGGCGCCTGCGGCTGAAGACGATTGCCAATGACGAGTCGAAAAGCGTGGAAGAGCGCTTCGAGGCACGGCTGAAGCTCGCCGCGCTGCCGCGCAACTCCAATCCGACGCGCATCCGCAATCGGTGCGAGGTCACGGGGCGTCCGCGCGCGTTCTACCGCAAGCTCAAGATGTCGCGTATCGCGCTGCGTGAGCTCGGATCGCAGGGGCTCGTCCCCGGTCTCGTCAAGTCGAGCTGGTAAGGAGGATCGGCGATGTCCATCAATGATCCGCTGGGCGATATGCTCACACGTATCCGCAATGCCCAGATGAGGCGGCGCGGCAAGGTGGGAACCCCGGGTTCAAAGCTGCGTGCACGTGTTCTCGATGTGCTGCAGCAAGAGGGTTACATCCGCGGCTATACGACCACGGAATACGGCAACGGACGCACGGAGTTCGAAATCGAGCTCAAATATTTCGACGGCACTCCGGTCATCCGCTCGATCCAGCGCGTATCGAAGCCCGGCCGTCGCGTCTATGCCTCCGTCGACACCATGCCGCGTGTCGCGGATGGACTTGGCATCACCATTCTCTCCACCCCTCGCGGGGTAATGGCCGACCATCAGGCCAGAGAGAGTAACGTGGGCGGCGAAGTGCTCTGCAAGATCTTCTGATCGCGCGGCACGGACGAGAACCACGGGAGACCAGCATGTCTCGTATCGGTAAAAAGCCCGTTCCCGTCCCCGCTGGCGTCACCGCGGCGGTCGAGGGGCAGACGGTGAAGATCAAGGGCGCGAAGGGCGAGTTGTCCTTTGTTGTTCCGGATAACGTTTCGGTTGCCTTGGACAACGGCGAGATCAAGGTCGATCCGCGCGACGAGACCAAACGCGCCCGTGCGCTTTGGGGTATGTCGCGCAGCCAAGTCGAGAATCTCGTAACGGGTGTGTCGAAGGGCTTCGAGAAGAAGCTCGAGATCAGCGGCGTCGGCTACAAGGCCGCGGTTGCCGGCAAGGTGCTCAAGCTGTCGCTCGGCTACAGCCATGACGTCGACTATGAGATCCCGGCGGGGCTGACGATCACGACGCCGCGTCCGACGGAAGTCGTCGTGACCGGCATCGACAAGCAGAAGGTCGGTCAGGCAGCTGCCGAGATCCGCAGGTTTCGCGGTCCCGAGCCCTACAAGGGCAAGGGCGTGAAATACGCTGACGAGTTCATCTTCCGCAAGGAAGGCAAGAAGAAGTAAGGGTCGGACGATGGCGGAGAAACTCGGATCCACGGATCGCCGGAAGGCACGCGTCCGGCGAGCCCTGCGGGAGGCGGCGAACGGCCGTCCACGTCTGTCGGTGCATCGCTCGTCGAAGCAGATCTATGCGCAGATCATCGACGACGCGGAGGGCCGCACACTCGCGGCGGCTTCGACGCTCGAGAAGGCGATGCGCGAGAGCCTGAAGACCGGCGCGAATACGGACGCTGCGGTGGCGATCGGCAAACTGATTGCCGAGCGTGCCATTGCGGCCGGGGTGAAGGATGTGGTCTTCGACCGCGGCGCCTTCATCTATCACGGCCGGGTCAAGGCTTTGGCCGATGCGGCGCGTGAAGGCGGGCTGAACTTCTGAGCGAGGCTTGCCTCGTCGGTCACATTCGGCCTATGCCGGGGGTGACATGACAGGTTGTTACCAAGCGGCGGATTAGGTGGCGATCGAAGCGAGCGGGGCCGCCGCCCTGCGAAAGTGGAGATGAAGGATGGCGAGAGAACGTCAGCAGCAGCGTGATCGCGACGACCGCGACAGCGAATTCGTCGATCGGCTGGTGCATATCAATCGTGTGGCCAAGGTGGTCAAGGGCGGCCGCCGGTTCGGCTTTGCCGCGCTGGTCGTCGTGGGCGACCAGAAGGGGCGTGTCGGCTTCGGGCACGGGAAGGCGCGCGAAGTGCCGGAGGCGATCCGCAAAGCGACGGAAGCCGCCAAGCGCGCGCTCGTGCGTGTTCCCTTGAAGGAAGGCCGCACCCTGCATCATGATGTCGCTGGCCGTTGGGGGGCGGGCAAGGTCATCCTGCGGGCAGCGCCTGCCGGTACCGGCATCATCGCCGGTGGCCCGATGCGTGCTGTCTTCGAGACGCTCGGCATGCACGATGTCGTCGCCAAGTCGCTCGGTTCGTCCAACCCGTACAATCTGGTGCGCGCGACGATCGATGCCCTGAAGCACGAGGACAGCCCGCGCTCGGTTGCTGCCCGCCGTGGCCTCAAGGTCTCCGCCCTTCAGTCCCGCCGCCGCGACGCCGAAAGCGATGCGGCCGGCGCTGAAGCGTAAGGGGAGGTGAACCGATGGCTCAATCCTCGACGAAGGCGACCGTGACGGTCGAACAGATCGGCAGCCCGATCCGCCGTGTGGCGGCGCAGCGCGCTACTCTGATCGGTCTTGGTCTCAACAAACTTCACCGTCGTTCGGTGCTCGAAGACACGCCGGCCGTTCGCGGCATGATCGCCAAGGTCAAGCACCTGGTGCGCGTCGTCGACGACACGCCGACAGCGCGGTGAGGAGGGCGTCCCATGAAACTCACGGATATCAGAGATAATCCCGGGGCGACCAAGGCACGCATGCGCGTTGGCCGCGGCATCGGTTCCGGCAAGGGCAAGACAGCTGGACGCGGCGTGAAGGGGCAGAAGTCCCGCACGGGCGTCAGCATCAAGGGCTTCGAGGGCGGCCAGATGCCGTTGCATCGGCGACTGCCGAAGCGTGGCTTCTGGAACCCCTTCTCGCGCGATCTCAACGAGGTCAATATCGGGCGCGTGCAGGCGGCTGTGGATGCGGGCAAGCTCGACGCTTCGGGTCCCGTTACCGCAGAGGCGCTCATCGCGGCGGGTGTCGTCTCGAAGGCGCGCGACGGTGTGAAGATCCTCGGGCAGGGCGAACTCAAGGCCGGGCTTACTTTCGAGGTGGCCGGCGCGTCGAAATCGGCCGTCGCGGCGATCGAGAAGGCGGGCGGCTCGGTAAAAATTATCGGCGCAGCCCCTGCGGGCGAGTAAGGGAAGCCCCATTTCAGCCTGTGGCGGAGTCGGACCGAAGGGTCTCGGCGCCGCCACTAAGCATTTGCGGGATTGGTGATCGATGGCGTCGGCAGCCGAACAGCTTGCAGCAAATCTCAACTTCGGAGCCCTGGCCAAGGCCGAGGAACTCAAGAAGCGCATCTGGTTCACGCTGGGTGCGCTTCTCGTCTATCGGCTAGGGACCTACATCCCGCTGCCCGGCATCAACCCCGAGGCGGTGGCCGAGATCTTTCGGCAGACGCAAGGCGGCGTTCTCGGGCTGTTCAACATGTTTTCGGGTGGGGCGGTCAGCCGTCTGGCGATCTTCTCGCTCAACATCATGCCGTATATCTCGGCATCGATCATCGTTCAGCTTCTGACCAGCGTGCTGCCTTCGCTCGAAGCCTTGAAGAAGGAGGGCGAGCAGGGCCGCAAGGTCATCAACCAGTACACGCGCTATCTCACGGTCGTGCTCGCGATTTTCCAGGCCTACGGCATTTCGGTCGGCCTCGAAGGGTCGGGCAATGTCGTGGCTGATCCCGGGATGTTCTTTCGGATCTCGACGGTGATCACGCTGACCGGCGGCACCATGTTTCTGATGTGGGTCGGCGAGCAGATCACGTCGCGCGGCATCGGCAATGGTACGTCGCTGATCATCTTCGCCGGTATCGTCGCGGAACTGCCGCGGGCCATCGCCGGCACGCTCGAACTCGGCCGTCAGGGTGCGATTTCGACGGCCGTGATCCTGGGCGTCATCGTCATGGCGATCGCCGTTATTGCGGTCATCGTCTATGTGGAGCGCGCGCAGCGCCGGCTGCTGATCAATTATCCGAAGCGCCAGGTCGGCAACCGCTTGTACGAAGGGCAGAGCTCGTTCCTGCCGCTGAAGCTCAACACGTCCGGTGTCATTCCCCCGATCTTCGCCTCGTCGCTTCTGCTTCTGCCGACGACAATCGCAAGCTTCTCCCAGGCCACTCCGGATGCGGGAGGCACGGGCATCCTGTCGACGATCGCGACCTATCTGGCGCATGGACGACCGCTCTATATGGTCCTTTATGTCGCGCTGATCGTGTTCTTCGCCTTTTTCTACACAGCGATCGTCTTCAACCCGACCGAGACGGCCGACAACCTCAAGAAGCACGGCGGCTTCATTCCCGGCATCCGTCCGGGCGAGCGCACGGCCGAATATATCGACTACGTCCTGACGCGGGTGACGGTGATCGGTGCGGCCTATCTCGCGCTCATCTGCCTGATCCCCGAGATTCTGATCTCCTACGCCTCTCTTCCCTTTTATTTCGGTGGTACCTCGCTGTTGATCGTGGTCAGTGTGACGATGGATACCGTGGCGCAGGTCCACGGACATCTCCTGGCCCATCAGTATGAGGGGCTCATCAAGAAGTCGAAACTGAAAGGGGCGAGGCGCAGATGAGGCTGATACTGCTCGGGCCGCCCGGCGCGGGAAAAGGAACGCAGGCGGCTCGACTGGTGGAGCGTCTCGGCATTCCGCAGCTGTCGACCGGCGACATGCTGCGCGCGGCAGTCGAGGCTCGCACGCCCGTCGGCCTCCAAGCCAAGGAAATCATGGACCGGGGCTCGCTCGTACCCGACGAGGTGGTCGTGGCCATCGTCGCGGCCCGCATCGAGGAACCGGACGCCCGCAAGGGTTTTATTCTCGACGGCTTCCCGCGCACGGTGGGGCAGGCGGAAGCGCTTGACCGCATGCTGGCGGAAAAGTTCATCCAGCTCGATGCCGTCATCGAGTTCAGGGTCGACGAGAACATTCTGGTCGACCGGATCGTCCGACGCGCCAAGGAAACCGAAGAACGCGGCGAACCCGTGCGGCGGGACGACAATCCGGAGGTCTTCCGTACACGGGTCGAGGCTTACCGGCAGCAGACGGCACCGCTCGTGGACTACTACAGCCGCAAGGGGCAGTTGCGGTCGGTGGACGGCATGGCGCCGATCGACGAGGTGACGGAGGCGATCCGCACCGCTATCGGTGCGTGATCGGCTGGTGCGGGCAAGAGGTTGACGAAAGTTGCGCGAACCCCTAAATACGGGACTCTGCCGACGATAGTCCGTGACCGTGCCGGTATCCTGGAACAGGGCACCGGCCGGTGTTGTCGTATGGGCCGTTCGCAAACTAATCTCCGGCTAGGCCGGGGCGGCATGGATCGAATGACACGAAGCCGAGGCTTCGCAGGACAAGGGTTGAGGAGACAGGAACGTGGCCCGTATCGCAGGCGTCAACATTCCGACGAACAAGCGCGTCGTTATCGCGCTTCAGTATATCCATGGCATCGGGTCGCGGAAGGCGCAGGAGATCTGCGAGAAGGTCGCTATCCCGTCCGACCGACGCGTCAATCAGCTGACGGACCAGGAAGTGCTGCAGATTCGTGAGACAATCGACCGCGACTATGCGGTCGAAGGCGATCTTCGCCGCGATGTCTCCATGAATATCAAGCGCCTGATGGACCTCGGCTGCTACCGCGGTTTGCGCCATCGGCGCAGCCTCCCGGTCCGTGGCCAGCGCACGCATACCAACGCCCGCACGCGTAAGGGCAAGGCCAAGCCGATCGCTGGCAAGAAGAGGTAACGGCAGGGGCAGTGGGAGTCGGATTCGCTCCGATTACCGGTGCCTATCAGCTACTGCCCAAGGCAATCCCGAGCGCCTGGCATGACGGGCGCGCTTGAAGGATAGGAAATAAGAGAAGATGGCAAGAGAAGTCGCCCGCGTCCGCCGCCGCGAACGCAAGAATATCGTGTCCGGCGTCGCGCATGTGATCGCCTCGTTCAACAACACCATGATCACCATCACCGACGCCCAGGGCAACACGATTTCGTGGTCTTCGGCCGGTTCGATGGGCTTCAAGGGCTCGCGCAAGTCGACGCCCTATGCGGCGCAGGTGGCGGCCGAGGATGCGGCACGCAAGGCTTCCGAACACGGCATGCGCATGCTCGAGGTCGAGGTGTCCGGTCCCGGATCGGGCCGTGAGTCGGCGCTTCGGGCGCTGCAGTCGGTCGGCTTCACCGTGACGTCGATCCGCGATGTGACGCCGATCCCGCACAACGGCTGCCGTCCGCGCAAGCGTCGGCGCGTCTGACGGCCGTCGGGCCTGTCCCTTCGGGCCTCTTGGGCCTTTGGAGGGACATGCCCGATATCCGTTGAAGTGACGCAGATATGGCGATGCCGGATGGCTCGCCGAATGCGTCGGGCGGCCGAGAGCCGCCGCAATGATAAATTTGATAGAACGGGGCCCGATGGACGGCACCGTTCTCCGCAAGACTGGCATGAGGTGCGGTCGTGATCCAGAAAAACTGGCAAGAATTGATCAAGCCGAACAAGCTTGACGTCACCCCCGGTGACGATCCCAAGCGGATTGCGACGATCGTCGCCGAGCCGCTCGAGCGCGGCTTCGGCCTGACCCTCGGCAATGCCCTGCGTCGTATTCTCCTGTCGTCGCTGCAGGGGGCTGCCGTCTCGGCGGTGCATATCGACGGCGTTCTCCACGAGTTCTCCTCGATCGCCGGTGTGCGCGAGGACGTGACGGACATCGTGCTCAACATCAAGATGGTCGCCATCAAGATGCAGAGCGAAGGCCCGAAGCGGATGACACTGCGTAAGCAGGGCCCCGGCCCGGTCTTCGCCGGCGACATCGCGACCGTCGGCGATGTGCAGATCCTCAATCCCGATCTCGTGCTCTGCACCCTCGACGAGGGCGCGGAAATCCGCATGGAATTCACGGTGGATACCGGCAAGGGCTACGTCCCGGCCGAGCGGAACCGCCCGGAAGATGCGCCGATCGGCCTTATCGCCGTCGATGCGCTCTATAGCCCGGTCAAGAAGGTCTCCTATCGGGTCGAGAACACCCGTGAGGGCCAGATCCTCGATTACGACAAGCTGACGCTGACGGTCGAGACCAATGGTGCGGTGTCGGCCGAGGATGCCGTAGCCTATGCCGCGCGCATTCTGCAGGACCAACTCGCGGTCTTCGTCAATTTCGAGGAGCCGCGCCGGGAAGAGACGTCGATCTCGACGCCGCAGCTGCCGTTCAATCCCGCTCTCCTCAAGAAGGTGGACGAGCTGGAGTTGTCCGTCCGCTCGGCGAACTGCCTGAAGAACGACAACATCGTTTATATCGGCGACCTCATCCAGAAGACGGAAGCCGAGATGCTGCGCACGCCGAATTTCGGCCGCAAGTCGCTCAACGAGATCAAGGAAGTTCTCGCGTCCATGGGCCTCCATCTCGGCATGGAAGTGACCGGCTGGCCGCCGGACAATATCGAAGAGCTCGCCAAGCGCTTCGAGGAGCATTACTGACCCATTGGACCGCCAGCTTCGGCTGCGGTCCATCTGAGAAAGCTGCCGGCGCTTATGCGGCGTCCGGGCACCAGCAGCGGCCGTACCGTGGCACGGCGGCCGTCTAAGCAAGGAGAGAGCCAATGCGTCACGGTTTTGCCCATCGGCGGTTCAACCGCTCGTCCGAGCATCGCAAGGCGATGTTCATGAATATGTCGGCGGCGCTCATCAAGCATGAGCAGATCGTGACGACGCTGCCGAAGGCGAAGGATCTGCGTCCTGTCGTCGAGAAGCTCGTAACGCTCGGCAAGCGCGGCGACCTGCACGCGCGCCGGCAGGCGATCGCCGCGGTGCGTGATGTCACGCTGGTGAAGAAGCTCTTCGACGTGCTCGGCCCACGCTACAAGGATCGTGCCGGTGGCTATACCCGGGTGCTGAAGGCGGGCTTCCGCCACGGCGATGGTGCGGCCATGGCGGTCATCGAATTCGTCGATCGCGACGTCGATGCCAAGGGCCTGGATTCGGGCCCGACGCAGAAGGATGAAGTGGTCGAGAGCGACGCGGCCGCCTGAGCGGCAGGCGGCAGTGCATCGCGAGATCGCAGGGCGGCTTCGGCCGCCCTTTTTCATGGGCTCGCCTCGGCGGAGCAATTGCCGCGGGGAACACGCCGACGATTTGCTTGCTGCTGGCCCTGTCCTATATCTGCGGCAGATAGCGGAGCCCGCAATGCTGAAAGCAATCGTTCTGCCCCGTCTCACCCCGACCTTTGCCGTCCTGATGATGCTTGCGAGCAACTCGGGCCTGCATGCACAGACACGGGAAGTTCCGGCCTCGCGCGCCCAGGTTCAGCTCTCGCTCGCTCCTGTGGTGAAGCGGGTGGCGCCGGCTGTCGTCAATGTCTACGGCACGCGGGTCGAGACACAGCGCCAAAGCCCTTTCTTCGCGGATCCGATGTTCCGGCGCTTCTTCGGCGAGGGCTTCGGGGTTCCGCAGGAACGGGTGCAACGCTCGCTCGGCTCGGGCGTGATCGTCGATCCGGCTGGTCTCGTGGTCACCAACAACCATGTCATCGCGAACATGACGGAGGTGCGCGTCGCGCTCGCCGACAAGCGCGAGTTCGAGGCCGAGATCGTGCTGCGCGATCCGCGCAGCGATCTGGCGGTGCTGCGCATCAAAGGCAACGGCGCCTTTCCTACCGCCGAGTTGGGCGGCGATGACGCCATGGAGGTCGGCGACTTCGTGATCGCCATCGGCAATCCCTTCGGTGTCGGGCAGACGGTCACGCAGGGCATCGTCTCGGCGCTTGCACGCACCCAGGTCGGGATCAGCGATTATCAATCCTTCATCCAGACCGACGCCGCCATCAATCCGGGCAACTCCGGCGGACCGCTGGTCGATACCAGCGGCCGGGTGGTGGGCATCAACACGGCCATCTTTTCGCGCTCGGGCGGCAGCATGGGGATCGGTTTTGCCATTCCTGCGGCTATGGTGCGGGTCGTCCTGGGATCGGCAAAGACCGGCGGCAAGTCCGTCCGGCGGCCCTGGCTCGGCGCCAAGCTGCAGACGGTCTCGTCCGAGATCGCCGAGAGCTTGGGCCTCGAGCGCCCGACCGGCGCGCTGGTGGTCTCGACAGTGGCTGGAAGCCCCGCGCGCACTGCCGGGCTCAAGCCGGGCGATGTCGTCATCGCGATGGATGGGCAGCCGATCGATGATCCCGACAGCTTCGGCTATCGCTTCGCGACGCGGCCGCTCGGCGCCACGGCGCGACTGACCGTGCTCCGCGGTGGTCAGCGGGTTGAGGTGCCGATCGAACTTGCGGTGGCGCCGGAACAGCCGCCCCGCGATCCGGTGAAGATCGCCGCCAATTCGCCGCTCGGCGGCGCCACCGTCGTCAATCTGTCGCCGGCCGTTGCCGAGGAGATGTCGATCCAGGGGGCTGAACAGGGCGTGGCTCTGCAAGAGGTGCCGGACGATTCACCGGCCAGCCGGCTCGGCTTCCAGCCCGGCGACGTCATTCTGGCGGTCAATGGTCGCAAGGTCGAGACGACACGGGATCTCGACCGAGCGATGCGCAATCGCGCCGGCTATTGGCAGATCACGCTCGACCGTAAAGGGCAGGTCGTCACCACCATGTTCGGCGGTTGAGCGCTTGGTGGCTCTTGCCGTCCGGCCGGCGGGGAGCGAAAACATCTCATGCCCGATCTCTTCGCTTCCGCCGGTCTCGACAAATCCGCACCGCGGCCGCTCGCCGACAGGCTCCGGCCGCGGCGGCTGAGCGAGGTTGTCGGCCAGGATCACCTCGTCGGCCCTGAGGGCGCGCTCACGCGGCTGCTGCGTTCGGGTACCATCGGCAGCTTGGTGTTCTGGGGCCCGCCCGGTACCGGCAAGACCACGGTCGCGCGGCTGCTCGCCAACGAGACGGACCTCGTCTTCGAGCCGATGTCGGCGATCTTTTCCGGTGTCGGCGATCTCAAGAAAGCTTTCGACGTGGCGCGCGGGCGGCGCGCCATAGGGCAGGGCACGCTGCTCTTCGTGGACGAGATCCATCGCTTCAACCGCGCCCAGCTCGACGCCTTCCTGCCGGTGATGGAAGACGGCACCATCACGCTGGTCGGCGCGACGACGGAGAACCCATCCTTCGAGCTCAATGCGGCACTGCTCTCGCGCGCGCGCGTCATGACCTTTCGCGCGCTCGATGAGGAAGCGATTCAAAAACTCCTCGCAAGAGCTGAGGCTATCGAAGGAAAACCTCTTCCGCTCGATGACGAGGCCCGGGCCGTCCTCGTCCGCATGGCCGACGGCGACGGCCGGGCGGCGCTGACGCTCGCGGAGGAAGTCTGGCGTGCGGCGGGGGAGGGCGAGGTCTTCGATGCGGCCGCGCTACAGGAGATCGTGCAGCGGCGCGCGCCCATCTACGACAAGGCGCAGGAAGGCCACTACAATCTCATCTCTGCCTTGCATAAGACGGTGCGCGGGTCGGATCCAGATGCCGCACTCTATTACCTCGCGCGCATGCTCGATGCCGGGGAGGATCCGCTCTTCCTCGCCCGCCGGATCGTGCGGATGGCGGTGGAAGATATCGGGCTCGCCGATCCGCAGGCGCTCGTCGTCGCCAATGCCGCGAAGGACGCTTACGACTTCCTGGGATCGCCGGAGGGGGAACTCGCGCTGGCGGAGGCCGTCGTCTATCTGGCGACGGCGCCGAAGTCGAACGCCGTCTACAAGGCCTTCAGCGCGGCCAAGAAGATCGCCAAGGAGGCGGGATCGCTGATGCCGCCGAAGGTCATCCTGAACGCCCCGACACGTTTCATGAAGGGCGAAGGCTACGGCTCAGGCTATGCCTATGATCACGACGAGCCGGATGCGTTCTCCGGCCAGGACTATTGGCCGGAGGCGCTCGGCAGGCAGCGTGTGTACGCCCCCGTCGAGCGTGGCTTCGAGCGCGAGATCCGTAAGCGGCTGGAATGGTGGGAAAAGCTCCGGCAGGAACGGCAGGGCTGATCACGTCTTCCGGGTTACAGGGCGCTGTTGTCGTACAAGCCCTGCACGCGCGGCGCCGGCATGTGGCACTTCTTATGGGCGCCGAGCTGCATCAGCACCTGGTTGCGCCCCCTGAGCGCCTGCAGCTCGATGCGTTCGGGGCCCTTCAGATCCATGAAGAAGAGTGTGGGCAGGAAGATGACGGCGCCGGCTGCGAGTGCCGCGTTCTTCATGTTCTGGCCGTCGCGCTCGCGGACGGTCGCGATGATTCTCGCCTCGTTCGCCTCGAATTCGCGGGCGATGCTCATGCAGTCGAGCGCAGAATCGGTGATCTTGGTCACGGCGACCGGGTGGGCTTCACGCCCGGCGCAGGCGGTGAGAAAAAGCAGGGTGGCAAGAACAGGTCGAATGTCCATGGATAGCTCCATAAAGGGAGCTGATCTCAAGCACGCCCGGCACGGCGCTTCGATGCAGCGCCCGCGCATGGCCTCGTAGGGAGCGTTTCCGTGCCGCACTGGCGGCAGCGGTCGAGACGGGATAAACGATGGCTTTGCCGCTGCGAACCAGTGTCCATTCCATGCAAGCTGCCATTTTCGTCTTCCTGGGTGCAGGCCTTGGGGGATGCCTGCGCCATTTCGTCAATATCGGCGTCGGGCGCCTCTTAGGGACCGATTGGCCCTGGGGCATCTTCGCGATCAATGTAACGGGCTCTTTGATGATGGGCCTCGTGGCGGGTTGGCTGACCTTCAAGTCCGGGGTGAACTGGACGCAAGGCCTGCGCCTCTTCCTGGCAACGGGGGTGCTCGGTGGCTACACCACGTTCTCCACCTTCTCGCTCGATGCGGTGCTGCTCTGGGAGCGGGGAGACGTGGGGGCCGCATTCGGCTATATGGTCGGATCCGTGGTCGCCTCCGTGCTGGCGCTCGCGGCTGGGCTCGCCGTCGTGAGAAGTTTTGCATGAGTGATGAACATCGGCGGACCGGTCGCGGCCGCACAGGGACGGGCAGAACCAGCCGGCCGGCTGGCGGCAAGCGTGCCGGGTCGGAGCAGACCGCTGCGCGGTCGATGACCAAGGGGCCCGCGAGGGCTGCATCGCCGTCCGGGTCTCGCGCATCCGAACGAGGCGATCGCGTGCCGCCGAAAACTGCGGCGCCCCATGCGGCAGCCAAGCGGGCGGCTCCGGTGGGCAAATCGCCGCGCGTTGCATCGGCTGCAGAGCCCAAGCCATCGAAGCGGCAGCAGAAGGATGCAGCGACCGAGACACTGACCAGCGGTGTGCAGACGCTCACCGTTACCCCGGACGAGGCGGACATGCGCCTCGACCGCTTTCTCGTGGCCCGCTTTCCGCAACTCGCCTTCACCCATATCCAGCGCATCGTTCGCAAGGGAGAACTGCGCATCGATGGCAAACGCGCCAAGCCGAATGATCGGCTCGCCGCTGGTCAGGCCATCCGCGTGCCACCCCTGAAACTGGAGGAACGCAAGGCGCCGGTGCGCGCGGCGGGCCGCGATCAGGAGGACAGCGCCTTTCTCAAGTCCATCACGCTCTATGAGGACAAGGACGTGATGGTGCTGAACAAGCCGATGGGGCTTGCGGTACAGGGCGGCTCCGGTACGACGCGCCATGTGGACGGTCTGCTCGAAGCGCTGCGCGATGCGGATGGCCAGAAGCCGCGGCTCGTTCATCGCCTCGATAAGGATACGGCCGGCTGCCTCGTCGTCGCGAAGACGCGCATTGCTGCGGCAACGCTGGCCAAGACCTTCCGTTCGCGGGCGGCGCGCAAGATCTATTGGGCGCTCGTCGCCGGCGTGCCACGCGTCAAGCAAGGGCGGATCTCGACCTATCTCGCCAAGGAAGAGGTGATGGACGGGGACGCCCGCATGCGCGTTGCGCGCCACGGTGAAGAGGGGGCGAGCCACGCGGTGACCTATTACGCCGTGGTCGACACGATGGCCCAGAAGCTCGCCTGGCTGTCGCTGAAGCCGGTCACCGGCCGGACTCACCAGTTGCGCGCGCATGCCGCCCATATGGGGCATCCCATCGTCGGCGATCCCAAATATTTCGAGATCGAGAATTGGGAACTGCCGGGCGGCATCCAGAAGAAGCTGCATCTGCTCGCCCGCCGCATCGTGATCCCCCATCCCCGCACGGGTAAGCCGATCGACGTGACCGCGCCGTTGCCGCCGCATATGCAGCAGACCTGGAACCTGCTCGGTTTCGATACCAGCCTTTATGATCCGATCGTCGAAGCGCCGGAGGAGTGAGGCTGGAACGACCGTCAGCTCGGCGGGTTCTTGACCTTGCCACGAGGGAAGCCTCAAGCGTTTCGACCATTGGACGGTTGAAGGAGCATCCTGATATGAAATACGTGGTGCTTGCGGTTCTGGCTTCCCTCGTGGCAATCGCCCCCTTCGGCGAACAAGCCCTCTCGCAACAGCAGACGCCTCACTCCAACCACAGCATGCCGATGGGGTCGGCGCAGACCTCCTCGGCATCGACCGAAGGCTACAAGGCGGCGAACGAGGCGATGCATCGCGCCATGAACATCCCCTTCACGGGGGATGCCGACGTGGATTTCGTGCGGCAGATGATGCCGCATCATCGGGCGGCCGTGGACATGGCCAAGGTCGTGCTTGCCCATGGCAAGGACCCGGAGATCAAGAAGCTGGCGCAGGAGATCATTGCGGCTCAGGAGAAGGAGATCGCCTTCATGCAGTCCTGGCTCGCCAAACACGGCAAGTAGTGCCGCAGACCGGCTCGAGGTGAGATGAACACCGAACTTCCGAAGCGCTTCTATAAGACGGTGACGGTTGAGGCTCATCCCGAGGGCTTTGCGATCATGCTCGACGGGCGCAGCGCGCGCACGCCGGGGCGCAAGCCTCTCGTGGTGCCGACCCGGGCTTTGGCGGAGGCCGTCGCCGGCGAGTGGAGCGCTCAGGAGGGGGCGATCGATCCCGCGCGGATGCCGCTGACCCGGCTCGCCAACACAGCGCTCGACGGCGTGGGCGAGGCGGTCGCGGCCGTGTCGGGCGAGGTCGCCAAATATGCCGCTTCCGACCTCCTCTGTTATCGCGCGGGTCATCCGGACAAGCTCGTCGCCCGCCAGAACACGCTCTGGGATCCGGTGCTCGGCTGGGCGCAGGAGGCGCTCGGCGCCCGCTTTATCCTGGCCGAGGGAGTGATCTTCGTCGAGCAGCCGGAGCCCGCGGTGGAGGCGATCCGGCAGAGGATCGCCGGCTATTCCTCGCCCTTTGCCTTGGCTGCGCTTCACATCATGACGACGTTGACGGGCTCCGTCCTGCTCGCGCTGGCGGTCGCGGACGGACGCCTCACCCCCGAAGACGCCTGGACCGCGGCCCATGTGGACGAGGACGTGCAGATCGAGTTCTGGGGCGAGGATGCCGAGGCGACCGCGCGTCGTCAGGCGCGCTGGCGGGATTTCGCGGCGGCCGCAACTGCCATCAGGCTCGCGCAGGACGCAAGCTGAGCTGCGCTTTTCCAGCCGGCTCGGCGGCTGAAGGAAGCCGGAGGCGTCCGCCGGGGCAATCGATAAATGTCTGGCTCGCGAGAAAGGCCAGGAGCCGCTTGCGGAAGCGCGCGAATTCCGGCGTCAGCGGCAGCGCGAGGCCGCCTGTCGCTTCCAGGGCGGGCTTGGCCTCGGTTGCCCAAGGCGTGGCGGCCAAGAACGCGCGGTAGATCTCCGCGAAACGCCGCTCGCCCTGCCACGCGTCGAAATGCCAGGGCTTTGGGTGATTGACGAAGTGCAGCACGACCGGTGCGAGGGCCGTCTCGACATCGAGCCGCAGAAAGTCGCCCATGAAATTGTAGCGCGGCGACAGCGCCAGCCAGTCATCGCGCAGAACGGCATTGAGCGCGCTCTGGTCGTGGAACAGGCAGCGGTCCGCATTCTCTCTCAGATAGGCGAGCGCCTTTCCGGTCACATCCCGGCGCTGCCAATTCGCCCGATCGATGAGAAGAACGCCGGAGTTGAAATAGGGCGTATCGACGGGAAGCCCCAGGCCGGCTCGATAGGCGCGAAATTCTGCCGTCAGCGGGCCGTTCTCGAAATCCTTCAGGAAGATCATGTCGATCGCCGCCGCAAGGGGCTTGTCGCCGAGCGGCACCTGCAGAACGTCGGCCATGCCGGGGCGAACGACGGCCACATCGGAGTCGAGATAGAGAATGCGTTCGTAGCGCTCCGGCAGGACAGCCGGCAGGAAGAGCCGGCGATAGGCGGCGGGAGTGATATGGCGGCCGAGGGGAAGACCACAAGTCGCTCCCGCCTCGGCCCATGGCAAGAGGGTGATCTGCGCCCGCAGGCCCGCCGGTAGATCACCATAGCCCGCGGCCACGTCTTTGCCCTCGCAGAGGATCAGGATGTCGAACTGCCCCTCCGGCTCCTGGGCGAGCAGCGCTTGCGCGACGAAAACCGCGACGCGGAAATAGCGCGCATCCGGCGTGAGGCAGACGGCTGCCCGGTTCGCCCCGGGCGACATGGCGACGTCGATCATAGCCGGACCAGCCTTGCGTCAGCC
Organism: Chelatococcus sp. GCM10030263; assembly: GCF_042666455.1. Classification (NCBI taxonomy): domain Bacteria; kingdom Pseudomonadati; phylum Pseudomonadota; class Alphaproteobacteria; order Hyphomicrobiales; family Chelatococcaceae; genus Chelatococcus; species Chelatococcus sp. GCM10030263. The sequence continues at coordinate 22,144 of NZ_JBHTDB010000007.1, forward strand.
GTCGTGGTCGCTGGTCGTGCCGATCGCCGGCTTCTCGGTCTCGCGCAAGCGTTTGCTCTCCCGCTCGACGGCCCGGAAAACCCGCAGGAAATTGCCGCCGGCAAGCCCGGCGACCGCCTCGTCAGACCAGCCGCGGCGGATCATCTCGGCGAGCAGATGCGGGAAGCGGCTCACGTCTTCGAGGCCGTCGGGCACAGGGCCGCCGAAGAAGTCGGAACCGATGCCGACATGGGCCGGACCGACCTTGTCGGCGATATAGACGATGTGATCGGCGAGTTGCTCCAGGGTGGCACGCGGCTGGGGGCCGATGTCGCGGGCGCGCGATCGCACAGCCGCCATATCGACGCCCGGCAGCGTCTTGCCGAATTCGTCCTTGAAGGGCCGCGTCCAGTCCCGCGCTGCCTGGCTGATGAAATCCGGCACGAAGGTCGCCATGACGAGCCCGCCGTTGGCCTTGACGCGTGTGAGAACGTCATCCGGCACATTGCGCGGATGGTCGCAGAGCGCACGCGCGTTGGAATGGGAGAAGACGATCGGCGCGGTCGAGACGTCGAGCACCTGGTGCATGACATCGGCCGAGACATGGGCGCAGTCGACGACGATGCCGAGGCGGTTGAGCTCGCGAACCACAGCGCGCCCAAAGGCGGTGAGGCCGCCGTGGCGCGGCGCGTCGGTCGCCGAATCGACCCAGTCCAGCGTCTCGTTGTGGCAGAGGGTCATCAGGCGCACGCCTGCCGCATACCAGATGCGCAGGGGCGCCAAGCTGTTCTCCAGGCCGACCCCGCTCTCCACCGTCATGAAGGAGGCGATCTTGCCCAGGCGCTTCGCCTTGACGATGTCGCTTGCCCGCGTCGCCGGCAGGAAGACGTCCGGGTGAAGCTCGTTCATGCGGCGGATGAGATCGATCTGCTCCAGTGCCGCGCGAGCCGGATGCGGCACGGAGGTCGGCAGGAAGGCGGCCCAGAACTGGGCGCTTACCCGGCCGGCGATGAGCCTGGGGATGTCCGTGTCGGTGCCCTGGTGATGGCGCGTGAGATCATAGGCGGCGACGTCGCCGCGCGCTGTGCGGTCGATGCGAATGAGCCAGGGAAGGTCGTTGTGACCGTCGACGAGGGGAATGGTCTCGAGCAGCCGCTCGGCCCGTTGCAGGGCAGCATCCTTGCCGGTCCGCGAGCCCTGGAGCGCATGGGCCATGGTTCTTCTCCTGTTGGATGACTGCCGCAATTCCCACCGCGCCGATCGGGATCGGCCCGCACCAGAATAGCGCAAGCGTTGCGGACAGCCGATACGAAAAGCGTCGGTTTCGTGCGGTGGCGCGAGGAATGACAAGGAATGATCAACCACGCGTGATCAGCATCGCTTAACCTGAAAATCCGGTCACACTTTCCCATTAACGTCTTGGCTAGGAGGCTTGCACGAAGGTTGACGCATCAAAGGCAATCAAGCGGCAAAAAATCAAAGCTGCGGAGGCGTCGACCGATGATCAACAAAAAGCTTCGCGAGTTCGTCGACAGGGCACTCGACCACAACAGCATCTCCGACGAGGACGTGCAGCGCCTGGAGCGCGACATCCTCACGGACGGCATTGCCACCCGCGCAGAGGCTGATGCGCTTATCGCGGTGGATCGGATCGTGGCACCGAAGTCCCGGGCATGGAGCGACGTCATGACGGCGCTCATCGTCGATTACGTGGTCTGGGGCGAACGGCCGAGCGGCATCGTGCGCGGCGAGGATGCGCATTGGCTGGTGGTGTCGCTCGGAGCCGGCGGCGGGCCGACCCAGACGGCGCTGCGCCTCGCCCATGAGATCGTGCGCGAGGCGGCCCAGGTCGACGAGACCTTGCTGACCTTCATCCTGCGCAGCCAGCGCGGCATGCCCGAAACCGTCGAGGATCTCGCCCAGTACCGCAGGCCCATGCGCAAAGTCGTGGCCGCCTGACGCAGCCGGAATTCGGCGGGCGCTCACCGGAGGATTGTGGCAGTCTTCGTTCGACGGGTGTATGGCCCATCCGGGCAGGGAACAGCCGGGGAGATCGACCATTGACCGTGGCCGATTATGTGGGGCTCGCCTTCTTCATCACGGCATGGCTCGGCTACCGCTTCGCGGTGGAGGAATCGCGCTTCGCGGGGCGGGGACTCAACAGCCGGATGCATCGGGCAAGGCATGCCTGGATGCATCAGATGCTCAACCGCGATCTGCGCATGATCGATACGGCGATCATGGGCACGTTGCAGAACGGCGCGGCCTTTTTTGCTTCGAGCTCGATCATTGCGCTCGGCGGCGCGCTGGCGCTGCTGCGGTCCGGCGAGGAAGCTCTGACCCTCTTGAGCGACCTGCCGCTCGGAGTGCCTGTCTCGCGTGTCGCCTGGGAGGCCAAGGTCGTCGGGCTCGTCGTCATCTTCGGCTATACTTTCTTCAAATTCGCCTGGTCCTACAGGCTGTTCAACTATTCGGCGATCCTGATCGGCGCGACGCCGATGGCGATCGACAAGGACGAACCGCAGGCCCAGGCCGCTGCGCGCCGGGCAGCGCTCATGAGTATCGCGGCCGCCCGCCATTTCAATCGCGGCCAGCGGGCCATTTTCTTCGCGCTGGCCTATCTCGGTTGGTTCATCAATCCCTATGCGCTCATCATCACGACCGGCGGCGTGCTCGTCGTGATGTGGCGGCGGCAATTCTCGTCCGAGGCGCTCGCCGCGCTCGGCTCCGAAGATGACGATCCGCCCGCGCGCCCAGTAAGCGAGGGAAATTGAGTGTCGGCCGATCAGACTTCCGATGAAGATCTGGCGCGCGTCATGTTGGCGCTGCTCGCTGAACGCGGCGCTGGAAAAACCATCGATCCGGCGGAGGTGGCCCGCGCCGTCGCAGGATCATCGCCGGACGCCTGGGGGCGCATGATGCAGCCGGTGCGGCGGGCGGCGGTGAAGCTCGCCCAGGAGGGGCGGCTCGTCATCTATCGCAAGGGCCGGCCAGTCGATCCTGCGGATTTCAAGGGCGTCTACCGGCTGGGCCCTCCGCCGCCGGACTGACCGGTGTCGCCTCGTCCGGATCGGATGGGGAGGGCAGGAGCGCGTCGGTATAGCCGCTCAGCCGGTAGGCGAGGAGCCCGAGCCATTCCCGAACCGTGACATCGGTGATGCGCAACCCCTCGGAGACCATGCGGAAGGGACGCAGGTCGTCGGAGCTGTCATCCGAGCGGAAATCGACGGGATAGGCGACCACTGGCCAGCCGGCGGCGCGGAACGTGCCGACCGCACGCGGCATGTGGAAGGCCGAGGTCACCAGGAGCCAGCGCTCGCCGGGCTGCGGCTTCACCAGGCGGGCGGTGAAGAGAGCGTTCTCGTGCGTGTTGCGCGACTGGCCTTCATAGACGACGCGGCTGCCGGAGAGCGAAGCGTCGCGGAAGAGCGCCTGCGCCATCTCCGCTTCCGAAACGGGCGCGCGCAGCAGGATCGCGTCGCTGCCGCCGGTAAAGACGACGCGGGCCTCCGGATAGCGCCGGGCGAGGGCGAGCGCCGTCGTCATGCGGACGCCCGAGTCGGTCAGGCGCATCTGCCCGCGTCGGTAATCCAGCGCTCCGCCGAGCACGATGATGCCGTCAACCACTTGGGTCGGATCCATCGCGCCGGGGGGAAAACGGTTTTCCAGACTGCGGATCATCAGGCGGGGCAGGGGACTTGAGCCGAACAGAACGAAACCCGCCGCCGCCATCGCGACGAGCACGCGGCCGATACGAAAGAAGCGGGTGAAGAGAAGGACGGCGCCGAGAGCGGCTGCAAGCGTCAGGAGGGTGGAAGGAGCGGCGAGGAACCAGATCAGCTTCGCGGCATAGAAGAACATTCAGCTGCGCTGTTTCTTCTGCCGCCGCAGGTAGCGATCCACCTCGATGGCGCGCATGGCGACCTCGCGCAGCTCACAGCCATTCTTCCTGCGTTCGGCGCGGCTGCCGCCTTCTTCGCCCAGGAAGGAGCACTTCAGCGCATAATAGTTCTGCCAAGCCTGCTGGAGGGTAACGAAGCGATGGAACGCGCTGGCCGGCAGCGAGCGCCGCAGTTCGGAAACCGCGGTATCGAGCCTGGACCGCCAGATGGCCTCCTCGCGCTCGGTACAGGTCAGGGCAGGATCATCGCCTCGGCTGCTCGCCAGGCGCGCGCACACGACGGCGATCGAGCCGATGCAGGCGTAGGGCGAATCGGCGCTTTCTGCCAAGCAGTTGGCGATTGCCTCCTGGTCGGTGGGGCCGGCCACGAGCTTTGCCTCGACGGGTGCCGTCGTCGGTGCCGCAGTCTCGGCCGCCAGAGCAATCGACGGCACCAGGGCGAAGATGGCGAAAAGCGCTGACAATCGTCTCATGCGGACTGCTATGCCACTCAGGCGCGGCAAGATCATGGCACAGCTCTCGGTTGGGCAATCAATCCCAGCGCGGCGCCCAGGCGGGATTGACCAGGCGTCCATCCGGGCGGGCGAGCGCCGACAGCGCCGCCATATCTTCCGGCGGCAGCTCGAAATCGAAGATCTCGAAATTCTCTTTGATGCGCGCCGGCGACTGCGATTTGGGGATCGCCACCACATCGGGCTGCTGAATGTGCCAGCGCAGGATGACCTGCGCGGGGGTGCGCTGCAGCCGGGCGGCAATCGCGGTCACGACCGCGTCGTCGAGGATCTGCGTGCGGCCGAGCGGCGCGTAGGAGGTGAAGGCGATCCCGTGCCGTCGGCAGGATTCGATGAGCGCTGTCTGACCGAGCCGCGGGTGATATTCGCATTGGTTGGTCACCAGCGGCTCGTCGGCGCGATGCACCGCTTCGTCGAGGAGCGCCACCGGGAAATTCGAGACGCCGATATGGCGCGTGAGCCCGGCGCGCTTGGCCGCGCAAAGCGCACGCATGCTGTCGTTCAGCGGAATGGCGGAATTCGGCCAGTGGATGAGGAGGAGGTCGACCTGATCGAGCTTCAGGCGCTTCAGGCTCGCCTCCGCCGCGCGTTCGAGCGCACCCAAGCCGATCTGGTCAGGCGGGATCTTCGTCGTGATGAAAATCTCGTCGCGAGGCACGCCGCCTGAACGCAGCCCCTCGCCGACCGCTTCCTCATTGGCATAGGCGATCGCCGTGTCGATGTGGCGATAGCCGCATTGCAGCGCCGCCGCGACGGCCGCTGCAGCGACATCCGTGCCCGCACGCCAGGTGCCCAAACCGATCACCGGGATTTTCGCACCATGCGCCTCGACGACCGGCGTGGTGACCGAAGTCATGCTGTCTGCCATGGTTATCCGTCCGATCAGGATGCTGCGCGGTTGCGGAAGGCTTCCGCCTCGGCATAGAACCGCTTTTCCCACTCGTTGTGGTTGTCGAGCCCCTCGCGGATGAAGGGCGTGAAGATGGCGATGTTCAACAGCGCCCAATTCACGAAGCGCGCCGGGAAACCCAGCGGCTTTACGAAATCGACGAAGAGGACCACGCGCGTCTTGTCCGTATGGTTCCAGGCCTCGTGATTGAAGGCGTCGTCGAAAATGAGCGCCTTGCCTTCCTCCCAGTGGCAAATCTGATTTTCGACGCGAATGGCGAGCTTGTCGCGCGGTTCGGGCACGATCAAGCCCAGATGCAACCGCAGCACGCCATTATAGGGGCCGCGATGTGCCGGCAGATGTTTTCCCGGTTCGAAGATGGAGAACATCGCCGTCTTGAGACCCGGGATCTTCTGCACGATACGCCAGGTCTCGGGGCACTGGGCGACGTTCTTTTCCGATTTCAGACCGTAGCCGGCGAGGAAAAAGGTCTTCCAGCCAGTGTCCTGGCTGATGGTCTTTACGTCCGTCGATATATCCTGAAACGAGGGCAACTCGCTCTGGCGTACCAGCACGCGCTCGAGTTCGGCGCGGATCAGATGCCATTCCTTCTCGATCTCCGCCGCCCAGGGAAAGGTCGCGTTGTCGTAGACGGGCGGATTGCCGACCTTCGAATGTTTCAGATTGAGGCGCTCTGCCCAGGCGACCACAGCCATGAGGATGCGGGTGACGAGGCTGGGGCGCTCCATGGGCGCGATGCCTTCGGTGCCGAAGGTTTGTTGGGCCTCGGTCGTTGCCGACTGAATCGTCGGCTTGGTCGTCACGGGTGCGTTCATTGTGCGAAGTCCGTTGATACAACGCGTGTTGGCTCGGCGAGGGGGCCGCGGCGATCCCCCGGCGATTACAATGCCTTCAGCAGCCATTTGGGCGACAATGCCATGATCCTGCATTTGCACGCAAATTCCACAGATCGTCGCGGATGGCTGCCTTAGCTCGGCTGAAGTTCAAGTTGGCGCATCGTGGAGGGCGCCTGTGCTCGTCGGCCGCGCAGATCAGCTCGAGGCTTCGAACAACTCGCGCCCGATCAGCATGCGCCTGATCTCGCTCGTGCCGGCGCCGATCTCGTAGAGCTTGGCGTCTCGCAACAGCCGCCCGGTTGGATAATCGTTGATGTAGCCGTTGCCGCCGAGGAGCTGAATAGCGTCGAGCGCGCACTGGGTCGCCCGCTCGGCGGCATAGAGAATAGCGCCGGCGGCGTCCTCGCGGGTGGTGTCGCCGCGGTCGCAAGCCCTGGCCACGGCATAGACATAGGCACGTGCGGCATTGGTCGTCACATACATGTCCGCGAGCTTGCCCTGGACGAGCTGGAACTCGCCGATCGGCCGGCCGAACTGCTTGCGTTCGTGGACATAGGGCACGACCACGTCGAGGCAGGCCTGCATGATACCGATCGGCCCGGCTGCCAGCACCGCACGCTCGTAGTCGAGTCCCGACATCAGCACGCGGACGCCATGGCCCTCCTCGCCGAGGATGTTCTCGGCCGGCACCTCACAATCATCGAACAGAAGCTCGCAGGTATCGGAGCCGCGCATGCCCAGCTTGTCGAGCTTCTGGGCGGTCGTGAAGCCGGCCATGCCTTTCTCGACGATGAAGGCGCTGATGCCACGCGGGCCAGCCGCCGGATCGGTCTTGGCATAGACGACCAGGGTCTCGGCGACCGGACCATTGGTGATCCACATCTTCCGGCCGTTCAGCACATAGCGATCGCCGCGCTTCTCGGCGCGAGTCGTCATCGAGACGACGTCGGAGCCGGCGCCGGGCTCGGACATGGCGAGCGCGCCCACATGCTCGCCGGAGATGAGCTTGGGCAAATAGCGCGTCTTCTGCGCCTCCGTGCCGTTGCGGCGGATCTGGTTGACGCAGAGATTGGAATGGGCGCCGTAGCTCAGGCCGACCGAGGCGGAGGCGCGGGAGATTTCCTCCATGACGATGCAATGCTCGAGATAGCCAAGGCCGGCGCCGCCGTATTCCTCCTCCACGGTGATGCCATGCAGGCCGAGCGCGCCCATGGCCGGCCAGAGGTCACGGGGAAAGACATTGCTGCGGTCGATCTCGGCGGCGCGCGGCGCGATCTCTGCGGCGGCAAAGGACCGCACCGACTCGCGAATGGCATCGGCCACTTCGCCGAGGTCGAACCGCAAACCCACAGTGGCATTGGCGAGCATGGCGGCGTCCTCCGTGGTGGTCCGTTCTTGACCAGCAGTCTAAGCGCCGGCGCAAGCGAAGTCATCGCACGAGAGAGCGGGGCAGGTCTCCGTCAGAGGCGGCCGTCGAGGAATTTTTCCCACATGCTGGCGGTGCCGAAGAAGGCGTTGCGATCCACATTGCCTTTGATCCCGGGCACCTTGCCGACTGCCGTGTACTGCCAGAACCACCAGTTGCGGTGATCGAAGCGGCTCGTCGGGTAGCGGCGGATGCTGCGGACCCAGATGGGATAGGCCTCGAAGTCGTCCTTCATGACGTCGTTGAAGAAGGTGATATCCGTGTAGATGACCGGGCGCTTGCCATAGGCGCGCTCCATTTCCGCCAGCATGATGCGCATCTCAGCGCGGGCTTGGGACCGGGAGACCTTCTTCGGGCAGGTCTTGGAATGGCCATTCCACTCGACGTCGAGCACAGGCGGCAGCGCGTCCGGATCATAGGGCACGTTCTGCTTGAACCACTCCACCTGCTCGATCGCCGGGCGGCACCAGTAGGCGAAGTGATAGGCGCCGCGCGGCATGCCGGCCGCCTTGGCCTCATACCAGTTTTCGAGAAATTTCGGGTCGCTGTGGTCGCCGCCCTCGGTCGCCTTGATCCAAGCGAAAGCCACGCCGCCTCGCCTCGCCGCATTCCAATCGATGTCGCCCTGATATCGCGAGACGTCGATGCCGTGGATCGGGTAGTCCTCCGGGACCGGCTCCCTCTCGAAGGTGGCGCAGGCGGCGACGCCCAGCACGAGCATGGTGGCAAGGACGGCGAAGAGGGGTTTTGAATACAGCGTGACCATGACAAGACGATTTGATGCAAATTGTTGAGTTTCTCTTTACGAGAGGCCGAACCAGAGCGTTGCAATCCCCAGAAATGAAAAGAATCCGACGACATCCGTCACAGTCGTCACGAAAGTGCCGGATGAGACGGCCGGATCGGCCTTGAAGCGCTCCAGCGCAAGCGGGATGAGAATGCCGCCGAGCGCCCCCGCAACGAGGTTGACCATCATGGCCGCGCCGATGACGAGGCCGAGGCCGACCATGCCGAACCACAGGGCGGCGGCGGCTCCTGTAATCACTGCAAAGCCCAAGCCATTGATCACCGCGACGAGCACTTCGCGCAATGTGATGCGCATCGCGTTGGCCCGGCCGAGTTCGCGTGTGGCGAGGGCGCGCACTGCGACCGTCATGGTCTGCGTGGCGGCATTCCCGCCCTGGCTCGCGACGATGGGCGCGAGCACCGCCAGGGCCACCATCTGCTCTAGCTGCTTCTCGAACAACCCAAGCACGCTCGAAGCGAGGAAGGCGGTAAGCAGATTGACGAAGAGCCAGCTGAACCGGCTGCGGGCGATAAACCAGACCCGGTCCGTCAGTTCCTCGTGCCGGTTGACGCCGCCGAGCGCCTTCAGGTCTTCGTCTGCCTCCTCCTCGATGACATCGACGATGTCATCCACCATCACGACGCCGACGAGCCGGTCGCCGTCATCGACGACGGGCGCCGAGACGAGGTTGTAGCGCTGCATCAGGCGCGCCACTTCCTCCTGGTCGTCGGTTGCCCGTACAAGATGGCGATCGGACGAAGCGATATCGCCGACACGCTCCGCCCAGCGGGCGCGCATCAGCTTGTCGAGCGGCACCGTGCCGAGGAGGCGATAGCCGGGATCGACGACGAAGACCTCGTAGAAGGTGTCAGGCAGATCGGCCGTGTCGCGGATGTAGTCGACCGTCTGCCGCACGGTCCAGAACGGCGGCACGGCGATGCAGTCCGTCTGCATGCGCCGTCCGGCTGTCTCTTCCGGGTAATCGAGGCTGCGCTGCAGCGCGACGCGTTCGAGCGCCGGCAGCTTCTCGAGAATTTCCGCCTTGTCGCCCTCGTCGAGGTCTTCGAGGATGTAGACGGCATCGTCGATATCGAGATCGCGGACGCCCTCGGCGACCGTCTCCGTGGGGAGATCCCTGAGGATCTCCTCGCGCACCGAATCGTCGACTTCGGTCAGCGCGGCGAAATTAAAGTCTTTGCCGAGGAGCTGGATCAGATGCCCACGGTCGTCCGACTCTAGCGCTTCGATCAAGCCGCCGAGATCGGCCTCGTGCAGATCGGTTACGAGTGTCCGCAACCGCTCGGCGTCCCGAGCGCGGATTGCGGAGGTCGCCTGCTCGACATAGTCAGGCGCAATCCGTCCCTCGTCATCGCGAAAGACGACCGCCTCAGCCGCCGGTTCTTCGACGTCAGCCATGCTTCACTTCCGATCTTCGCTGTCGGGACGGGCTGTCGAACTGCCTATAGGCGCTGACCAAGCCGGATTGCTAGTCTTCCCTTGCCGTTCACAGAATTTTGGCCGCGAATGTGCGCGTCAGAACAGTCGCGGCTGGCCGGTGGGCGTCATATCCGGACTTGCAAGAATGAGGGCCCAGTACTTGCGCCCACCGGCACCAGCCATGGCAAAGCCGATCCGGGTTACCTGCGGCATCAGAAGGTTCTCGCGGTGCCCGGGAGATTTGCGCCAGCCGCGTATCGCGCCTGCGACATCGGCATAGCCCATGCCGAGATTTTCGGCACTGTAGCCCCAGGTAAAGCCCATCGCCTTCATGCGGCTGGAAAAATTCCCGGCGACCGTATGCGACAAGGTCGCGCTCGCCGCCATGGCTTCCGCCTGGCGCTGCGCCGCCTCGTTGAAACGCGGGTCCACGGTGACTGGCCCGAGACCATTGGCCTTGCGGAACTGTGAGACCGCCTCGGCCGCCGCGGAGGCATCACGCGACGTGACCTCGTCCACATTGAGGTGGGCGCGAGGGGCGGCGCAGGCGGCGACGAGAAGGCAGACGAGAAGAACGGCTCGGCGGGTGACGAACATTGCAAGGACCTGACAGCTTCAGCGGCGGTCCCGAGAACAGCATCGACGTGGCAATTCGATGGCCGCGCTCAACTGCAAGACGCGGCCATGGAGCCGGACAGGCTCAATGGGCCGGACAGGCCAACTTGCCAGCCGGGAATTGGCGGCAAATCCGCAAAGCGCGTCTGTTTGAAAGATTTTGGCGGGACCATCACGTCGAATGTGATGGTGCGGTCGAGAGGACTCGAACCTCCACTCCTTTTGGGAACTACCACCTCAAGGTAGCGCGTCTACCAGTTCCGCCACGACCGCAGTGCTTCGGCGGTCGATGCCGAAGCGGGCGTCGATGTAACAGATCGATGTAGGGTCCACAAGAGCAGCGCGCCGCTTTCGGGAGACTTTCCGCAACGGCGCGCCGGAGATGACGTGCGCCGTTCCGAAGCGGCGCAAGCGCAAGGGGTTGCCGCGAGCGCGAGCGAAGCCCAAGTTAGGGGCTGCCGACGCGGTCGCCTAACGGGCGCGCCGCCGTTCACATGCAGCCACTTGCGATGACGCTTACCGAACGATCCCGCGACAGCCTCGCCAATCCCCTTTTGCCGATTTCGCCCGGGCCGCCGGTCGAATGGACGGTGAGCGACGGCCTGATCGATTACGAGGCGGCCGTTGCGGCGATGGAGGCGCGCGTGGCCGCCATCGCGGACGGCGAGGCGAGCGAATGCGTGTGGCTCTTGGAACATCCGCCGCTCTATACGGCCGGCACGTCAGCTAATGATGCCGACCTGGTCGATGCCGGGAGCTTTCCCGTCTATCGGAGCGGGCGGGGCGGCCAATATACCTATCACGGGCCTGGCCAGCGGGTCGCCTATGTGATGCTCGACCTTAGGCGTCGGGCGCAGGACCTGCGCCTCTTCGTGTCGGCGCTCGAGGGCTGGCTGATCGGAACGCTCGATGCCTTCAACATCCGCGGCGAGCGGCGCGAGGACAGGGTCGGCGTCTGGGTGCGCCGCCCCGACAAAGGCGTGATGGCCGAAGACAAGATCGCGGCGATCGGCATCCGTGTTCGCCGCTGGGTGACCTTCCATGGCATCAGCCTGAACGTAGAGCCGGATCTCGGTCATTTTTCCGGCATCGTCCCTTGCGGCGTCAGGCAGCACGGCGTCACCAGCCTGGTCGATCTCGGCATTCCAGTGACCATGCCGGAGGTCGACCAGGTGCTGCGCGCTACCTTCGAAACCCAATTCGGTCCGACGGCGACGGCGGGGCGCGATCTCGTCCGGGCCTAAACGCTCTTGCATCCTGCCGTTGCCTCGGCCGATAAGCTGGGCGAAGGTTACCGCGACAAGAGTTCGGGGAGAGGCGCATGAGCAGTGGCAAGGTGGCAATCATTACGGGCGCTGGGTCCGGCGTCGGCCGGGCGGTGGCGCTCGCCTTCGCGCGCGACGGATATCAGGTCGTGCTCGCCGGCCGGCGTGCCGAGGCGCTTCAGGAGACGATCAAGCTCGCCGAAGCGACCGGCGACCGCATGCTGGCCGTGCCGACCGACGTGTCCGACGCCGATTCGGTGGCCGCCCTGTTCGCGACCGCCAAGGACCGCTTCGGCCGCCTCGACGTCCTCTTCAACAATGCCGGCACGAATGCGCCGGGCGTCCCGCTCGAGGAATTGCCCGTCGAGAAGTGGCGCGAAGTGGTCGACGTCAATCTCACCGGCCCGTTCCTCTGCACGCGCGAAGCCTTCCGCATCATGAAGGATCAGGATCCGCGGGGCGGGCGCATCATCAACAATGGTTCGGTGTCGGCCACGGCGCCGCGGCCCAATTCCGCGCCCTATACGGCGACGAAACATGCCATCACCGGCCTGACGAAGTCGACGTCGCTCGACGGGCGCAAATATGACATCGCCTGCGGCCAGATCGACATCGGCAATGCAGCCACCGACATGGCGAGCCGGATGGCGACGGGCGTTGCGCAGGCGGACGGTTCAATTCGCCCCGAGCCCTTGATGGACGTGACCCATGTGGGCGAAGCAGTGCTGCAGATGGCCAATCTGCCGCTCGACGTGAACGTCCAGTTCATCACGATCATGGCCACCAAGATGCCCTTCGTCGGCCGCGGCTGAGCCGCGCTGGACAAGGGTCAAATCCGCATGTCTTCGGATGCCGATCGACGATCGGCTCCGCTTTTTAGGAGAGCTTCATGTCAATCGAGCGTTTCGGTGTCGGCCCCCGTATGAGCGAGGCGGTGGCATACGGCAATCTGGTCTTTCTCTCGGGCGAGGTCGCCAACGACCGGAGCCAGGGCGCCGCGGACCAGACGCGGCAGATCCTGGCATCCATCGACGAGACGCTGGCGAAGGCCGGGACGGACAAGACGAAGATCTTGAAGGCCAATATCTGGTTGGCCGAAATCAAGGACTTCGGCGCAATGAACGAGGTCTGGGACGCCTGGGTGCCGCAGGGGCATACGCCTGCACGCGCCACGGTGGAGGCAAAGCTTGCCGCGCCGGACATCCTCGTTGAGATCATGGTCGTGGCCGCCCGCTGATCGCGGCGCGGTCCGGCGCCGGGCTCGCAAGGGCGCCGGCGGACGACTTCCATCATGGCGAGGACGCCGCGGCAGCTCGAACGTCTGGAGGCGGTGCGCCTCGCCTTCGCGGAGCGCATCACGGGCCGCGTGCGCCCGCCCGATGCGCGGCTCGTGGCAGCTTTTGCCCGCGTGCCGCGGGAGCGTTTCGTCGGGCCGGGACCGTGGCTCGTTCGCGTCGGTGAGGGCTATATCCGCACGCCCGACGCCGATCCCGCCCATATCTACGACGACGTGCTCGTGGCGCTCGATCCCGTTCGGCGCCTCAACAACGGCCAGCCGTCGCTGCATGCGGCTGCAATGGCGGCACTCCGCCTCGGCAGCGGCGATAGTGTGGTGCATGTGGGCTGCGGCACCGGCTATTACACCGCGATCCTGGCGGAACTGGTCGGGGCCGGAGGCCAGGTGCACGGCTACGAGATCGATGCCGGGCTTGCTTCGCTCGCTGCGCGGCATCTCGCCGACCGCAGCAACGTGACAATTCACGATCCAGCCGAGTGCGACGAGCCGCTGCCCGACGCCGATGCCATCTATGTGAGCGCCGGTGCCGGGGGGCCGCTGACGGCCTGGATCGCTGCTCTTCGCGAGCAGGGGCGCCTCATGTTTCCGCTGACCGGCGAAGACGGAACGGGCGTGATGCTGCTGGTCGAGCGCCGGGCCATGGCGGATGCCTTTGCGGCTCGCTGCCTGGGATCTGTTCAATTCATCCCGCTCGTCGGTGGCCGCGACAACCTGGCGAGCCCGCATATTGCCACGGCGGCGGAAGAGGGCCGTTTGCGGCGTGTCAGGTCGCTGTTCCTCGGTCCTCACGCCGATCCGGCCACCTGCATCCTGAAGGGCGAGGGCTGGTGGCTGTCCAGCCGATCCTTGAAATGAGCGCCTCGCATCAGCGACAATATTCCGTGGAACGTTCCAGGGCGGCCGTTGTCTCGCCCGATCATCTCCACGATGATGGATCCATGGCCCTCAATCTGATCAAGTTATGCGTCGGCGTCGAGACGATCCAGGAGCTCGAGGACTGGATCGCGCGCCGATTGGCCGACAAGAAGCGACTGGGTCAACCCGTCGAGCATACGCATATTACGCGAATGGCACCGAAGCGCGTCGACGAGCTCCTGTCCGGCGGCTCGCTCTTCTGGGTGATCAAGGGGCAGATCGCCTGCCGCCAGAAGCTCCTCGACGTCCGCGTCTTCACGGATGGTGACGGGATCGGGCGGTGCGCGCTCGTGCTGGAGCCTATCCTGACCCGCCTTCGTCCTCGGCCGATGCGCCCCTTCCAGGGCTGGCGCTATCTCGCGATCAAGGATTCCCCCGAGGACCTCTTTGGTGGCGATGCCGCCGAGGACATGCCCGAACCGATGCGGCGCGAACTCGTGAGCCTCGGTCTCCTCTAAGATGCAGGAGAATGCTTGGTTCGGCGCTGCGCCTCGCGTAGATTCGAACCGGTTGAGGGCCAAACGGGTCAGGCCGGGAGTTCAAGTCATGCTGCCTCGCGTTATTGCCATCGCGGCCCTTGCGGCGTCGATGGGGAGTTCCGTCGCGCTTGCTGCATCCTGCCCGGAGTTCGAAGTACTACCTGGCGTATCGGCGACGTCGCGGTCGCCCGCCGCGTGGCAGGCCGACGGCCGGAAGACCGCTGCCGGCTGCAAGGGCTTCGTCGAGCCTCATACGGCCCGTGGGGCCGACCGGCCGGTCGGGGATCGCACTCCAGGTTTCATGCGTTTCGGCAATACGGAGATCCGCATCGGCGGCCAAGTGCGAGCCGAAGGCTCGTTCAACCGTTGATGGACGGAGCGCATCCGGCCGGGGAGTGCCGATGACAGGCAAGAACAGACCGCCGACGACCGGTCAAGGCTCTGAGATCGATGTCTTTTTGGAGAAAGCCACAGCCCTTGCCCCTGCAGGCGAGGGCAAGGGCCATCTCGTCTTCGCGCTCGACGCGACCATGAGCCGGCAGCCGACCTGGGATCTCGCCTGCCGCCTCCAGGCCGGCATGTTCGAGGCCGTCGCCGGCACCGGCGCCTTGCGCGTGCAGCTCGTCTATTTCCGCGGCTTCGGCGAGTGTCGGGCGTCGCGATGGCTCGACGACGCGAGCACTTTGACGACCTTGATGAACCGCATCGACTGCAGGGGAGGGCGCACGCAGCTCGAGCGGGTTCTGAGCCATGTCAAGGTTCAGGCCGCCCGCACCCGCGTCGGCGCTTTGGTTTTCGTCGGCGATGCGATGGAAGAGAATATCGACGCAATCTGCGCGGCGGCGGGCGAGCTCGGCCTTGTCGGCGTCAAGGCCTTCATGTTCCAAGAGGGCAATGATCCTCAGGCCGAACGGGCCTTCGCCGAGGTCGCGCGGCTGACAGGCGGTGTGCACGAGCGCTTCGACAGCGGAGCGCCGCAGTCGC
This sequence comes from Chelatococcus sp. GCM10030263, assembly GCF_042666455.1. NCBI lineage: Bacteria > Pseudomonadati > Pseudomonadota > Alphaproteobacteria > Hyphomicrobiales > Chelatococcaceae > Chelatococcus > Chelatococcus sp. GCM10030263. The sequence goes on from NZ_JBHTDB010000007.1 coordinate 37,487, forward strand.
TTGCGGCCTTGTTGCGGGCGGCTGCCGTCTATGCAAGCGGCGGCGTTTCCGGCCTGAGCCGGCTCGCCGGATCCGACCCGACAGCCCGCCGCCTTCTCACGACACTCGGGAAAGAGCGATGATCCCGCTGCTTGGAGGGGTGCTCGCCCTGGTTTTCTTCTGTTGGCTTGGCCAAAACTACACGCGCGCCGATCCCAAGAAGCTGGCGAACTTGATGCGGCGTGGCGGCGGCGTGTTGGCGATGGGCGTTGCCGCAGTTCTTCTCGTGCGCGGGCGATTCGACATGGCCGTGCCGCTCGCGGGCTTCGGCTGGTGGCTGTTCAGTGGCCGCAGCCTGAGCCTGCCGGGCTGGGGCGGGGTGGGGCGCGGCGACACAGCACCCAAGCCCGGGCGGCGCTCCTCGGTGCGCTCGGCGACGGTCACCATGGAACTCGACCATGACACCGGCGAGATGTTGGGCCGCATCACCGCCGGTCCTTTGGCGGGTCGTGATCTCGCCAGCTTCGCACAGGGTGAACTGATCGCCCTGCGCGGCGAGGCGTTGGGAGCCGACCCTGAGGGCGCCCGCCTGCTAGAGGCTTATCTGGACCGCCGGTTTCCCGCCTGGCGTGAAAACGCTGAGGCGGACGTGAACGCGCGGCGCGGTGGCGACCGTGGCACGCGAACGCTGACCGAAGAGGAAGCGCTTCAGATACTCGGTCTTGCGCCGGGAGCGAGCGATGACGACATCCGTCGTGCGCACCGCTCCCTCATGAAGAAACTCCACCCCGACCAGGGGGGCTCGACCTATCTCGCTTCCCGCGTGAACCAGGCCAAGGATGTCCTGCTGAACCGGCATCACTAACGCTCCGCTCGCACATCGGCGGCAGCCAAGCTTATCATGTCATACGCTGCGTCGCATTGCAGCTTCAAGATGCGCGCGCCCCGGATCACTGTCTTCGATTGAGCCGAGGGCCGCGGCTGGATGGCAGCTCTCCCCATATCAGCCGCGCGTGGCAAAGCAGGAGAAGCCCTTGCGCTTGAGCGTCTTGCACGCCGCTTGAGCGCTGTCGGGGTTAAAGCCGGAAAAGCGCGCGCGATAAAGCGTGGTGCCGCCTTTGACGATCTTCTCGGTGAACGGTGAAGCCTTCGCGAGCACGCCCCGCGACTTGGCCTTGGCCTCCGACAAAATGTCCTTGGCTTTGTCAGCATCGGCAGTCGCACCGAGCTGGATCACCCAGCCGCTGGACCGGGTCAGCTTGACTGACGGTTCGTCATCGGCGTCGGATTTCACGTCCGTCTTGGCGACAGTCGTCAGCGCCGCAACCTTTTGAGCCGGCGCCTCAACTTTCGCCGGCGCCGCGGTCCGGACCGGCTGGGCGCCGCGTGACCACTGCATGCTCTGCGAAGGCGTGACTGCCGAGCCGGAGGCGGAGGCGACCACCGGGCGGATGCTGGCGAGATTGAGCGCCTTGGTCCGCGGGGTTGGGGAGATCGAACTCGTCGTGTCGTCGAGCACCGCCGCGGCGGCCGAGGCGACGCGCACCGGCTTCTCCGGTTCACGTGCGGCATAGGCGAGTGCCGAGGACTGGCGAGTGCCGGCATAGGCGCGCGGCAGGTTCTTGGTGACGAGCGAGGCCATGATATTGTCGCGCTGGGCGGCGGAGCGCCCGCCGAGGACGGCGGCGACGATCTCGCGGCCGTTCGACTTTGCCGACGTCAAGAGATTGAAGCCGGAGGCCCGGGTATAGCCGGTCTTGATACCGTCGACCGCATCGATCCGGCCGAGCAGGCGGTTGTGCCCGCGGATGGTGCGCCCCTTATAGGTGAAGGCGCGCGTTTCGAAATAGCTGAAGTAGTTCGGGAAGCGCTCGCGGATGGCCCGGCCGAGCAGCACGAGATCGCGAGCCGTGGTGACGTTCGGCGGATTGTCCGGCAGCCCATGGGCATTGCGGAAGGTCGTGCGGCTCATGCCCAAGGCGCGTGCCTTGGCCGTCATCATCCGCGCGAAATCCTCCTCCGAACCGCCCAGGTTTTCGGCGATCACCGTGGCCACGTCATTGGCCGACAAGGTCACGATCGCTTTGATCGCGTCCTCGACGTCGATGGTGGATCCGGGGCGCACGCCCAGCTTCGTCGGCGGCTCGCTGGCGGCCCTGGCCGAAACCTGCAAAGGCGTGTTGAGGGAGATGCGACGTTCGTCGAGGCGCTCGAACAGAAGGTAGAGCGTCATGACCTTGGTCAGGGACGCCGGAATACGCGGCGCGTCCTCATTCTTCGCATAGAGCTCGCGGCCGGTCTTGGCATCGACCACGAGCGCGGCGAAGGGAGGTTGATAGGCGGGTGCCCGTTTGCGGCGCGCCTCTGCAGGCGAAGCCGCAAGCATGGACAATGTGACGACACCGATGATACCCGCAAGCGCCATAGGGCGTTGGCGCTTGGTCGCAACGCAACCCCAGACCATATTCGTCTGTCCCCGACTCGATAAACAGTTACTCTGCGCGTCGGTCCTTCGTTGAGACCGTTACATGCGCGGCACGGTCAATGACGCTAGGTGCGTGCGGTTACGGATGAGTTAATAGGGTGTAGTGATGAACGTATTGGCGAGAAAAAGTATATTTATACTTTGTTAAGCTTGTTCGAGGTGCTTCAAGGGTGGGCAATGTGCGGCGGTTCATAGGGCGGGGGCTCCTCTGCCGGGGCGGTGTCTTCTCGTCGGGAGGGCGGTTGACGCGTGCTGGAAGGGGGCGACACGCGCCGGGCATCTGGGCGGGCGGGGTGCTTCCCTGATCGTCTCATTCGGTTCTATTTTGCGCCGCAGCAACCGTCTTGACTTTCATTGTGCGGTGCACCTATATAAGGCCAGCAAGTGACGTCGGTTCACATTGGCGTGCCGTCGCCACACTGCAAGGCGCCCTGCGGGCTTAGGAGGCTCACTATGAATGTTCCCTTCGATAATTTTCAGAAGCTCGGCAAAGAACAGGTCGAGGCTACTCTGAAGACATTCGGATCCGTGTCCAAGGGCGCGCAGAATATTGCCGTCGAGCTGGCTGATTACTCGAAGAAGTCTTTCGAGGAAAGCACGGCAACGATCGAGAAGCTTGTCGGTGCCAAGACTCTCGACAAGGCCGTCGAGATTCAGACCGATTATATGAAGACCGCCTATGAGGGCTTCATCGCTCAGTCCACGAAGCTCAGCGAGCTCTATGCCGATCTCGCCAAAGAAATGTTCAAGCCTTATGAAGGGCTTTATGCCAAGGTGAATAACGCGGCGAACTGAGCCGGTCGTCGCGATGGCTGCTCAGCCCCGCGCGATGAACGCTTCGGCATTGATCACGAAAATTCCCGAACTGCTCGGTTGCCCGACATCAAATTTGATCGGGTTGGCCGCCGACGCCGGATAGACCGGCCTCGTTACCGGTTCGCTACCGCATCCGGCTGCCACATGCCGGCGCGATTTCGCGGTTGTGAACCAAATTTCTCGATCGATAGAGACCCAAAGCCCGGCGCTACGCCGGGCTTTTTCCGTTGCTCGGCTAGCGCTTGCGAAGCGCAGGCAATCCGGCGCAAGCTTCACGGGGCGTTGAAGTTGGTGAGTGTGGCGTGTGAACGCACTGGCGCCAAACCCGTCGCGACATTAGATTAGAGCGGAGGAGGCGGCTGGAGGTTGCCGCGGGGTCGAAGGCGCGCCAATCTCGACCGAATGAAATGGATTCCGATCGATTGTTGGATGGTCACGATAACTGCGAGTGCTGACACAAGCAAAGCTGTGCCGACCGGCATGGCGGAGCGCCGCCGTGGCAATTCGGTCGGCCCAGAAGGGCCCGGGACTGCCCTTCTGACGAAGACACGACCTCGGACGAAACGCCCGAGCATGTACCGAGTTCTACTGCTGAATGACGACTACACCCCCATGGAGTTCGTCATTCACGTGCTGGAGCGCTTTTTCAATAAGGATCGTGAAGAGGCGACCCGTATCATGCTGCATGTGCACCGCAACGGCGTCGGCGAGTGCGGCGTGTTCACCTATGAGGTGGCCGAGACGAAAGTGACGCAGGTGATGGATTTTGCCCGCAAGCATCAGCATCCCCTGCAATGTGTGATGGAAAAGAAGTAGCGGCCACCACCGCAAGAGGATTCGACGTTGCCCACATTTTCTCGCAGCCTAGAGCAGGCGTTGCACCGGGCTCTCGCATTTGCCAATGAGCGGCATCACGAATATGCCACGCTCGAGCATCTGCTTCTCGCCCTGATCGACGATCAGGATGCGGCGGCGGTGATGCGCGCCTGCAATGTCGATCTCGAAGCGCTCCGCCGTAATCTCCACGAATATGTCGACGCCGAGCTCACGAACCTGGTGACCGACGGACGCGAGGATTCAAAGCCGACCGCCGGCTTCCAGCGCGTTATCCAGCGGGCCGTGATCCATGTGCAGTCCTCGGGTCGCGAAGAAGTGACAGGCGCCAATGTGCTCGTCGCCATCTTCGCCGAGCGCGAGAGCCATGCGGCCTATTTCCTGCAAGAGCAGGACATGACGCGCTACGACGCGGTCAACTACATCAGCCATGGCATTGCCAAGCGGCCGGGGCTGTCGGAAAATCGGCCATCCCGCGGGACGGACGAGGAAAGCGACAGCCGATCTGCCAATACCGAGGAGGCCGAGGGCCAGCGCAAGAAGAAGGGGGATGCCCTGGAAGCCTATTGCGTCAACCTGAACAGGAAGGCGAGGGACGGGCGCATCGACCCCTTGATCGGGCGCGAGCCCGAAATCCAGCGCACCATCCAGGTTCTTTGCCGTAGGCAGAAGAACAACCCCTTGCTCGTGGGCGATCCCGGTGTCGGCAAGACGGCCATCGCCGAAGGCTTGGCGCGCAAGATCGTGACAGGCGACGTTCCAGACGTGCTCGCCGATGCGACGGTCTTTTCCCTGGACATGGGCACTCTGCTCGCCGGCACCCGTTATCGAGGTGATTTCGAAGAGCGCCTGAAGCAGGTGATGAAGGAGATCGAGGCCCATCCCAACGCCATCATGTTCATCGACGAGATCCATACGGTGATCGGCGCTGGTGCAACCTCGGGCGGGGCGATGGATGCGTCCAACCTTCTGAAGCCGGCCCTCGCCTCGGGAACGCTGCGCTGCATCGGCTCGACGACCTACAAGGAGTACCGGCAGTATTTCGAGAAGGACCGGGCCCTGGTGCGTCGCTTCCAGAAGATCGACGTGAACGAGCCGAGCGTCCCCGACACGATCGCGATCCTGAAGGGGCTCAAGCCCTATTTCGAGGATTTCCATAAGCTGCGCTATACCAACGACGCCATCAAGGCGGCGGTGGAACTCTCGGCGCGCTATATCCACGATCGCAAATTGCCGGACAAGGCCATCGACGTCATCGACGAGACCGGCGCTTCGCAGATGCTGGTCCCGGAAAGCCGGCGGAAGAAGACCATCGGCGTCAAGGAGATCGAGTCGACGATCGCCACGATGGCGCGCATTCCGCCCAAGACCGTCTCCAAGGACGATGCCGAGGTGCTGCAGCATCTGCATGAGACGCTGGAGCGGGTCGTCTATGGCCAGGACACGGCGATCCAGGCGCTCTCGTCGGCCATCAAGCTGGCCCGTGCCGGCCTGCGCGACGGAGAGAAGCCGATCGGCTGCTATCTCTTCGCGGGACCGACCGGTGTCGGCAAGACGGAAGTCGCCCGTCAGCTCAGTCATGCGCTCGGGGTCGAGCTCCTGCGTTTCGACATGTCGGAATATATGGAGCGCCACACCATCTCGCGGCTCATCGGTGCGCCTCCCGGCTATGTCGGCTTCGACCAGGGCGGGCTGCTCACCGACGGCGTCGACCAGCATCCGCATTGCGTCCTCCTGCTCGACGAGATCGAGAAGGCGCATCCGGACCTGTTCAACGTGCTCCTGCAGGTGATGGATCACGGCAAACTGACCGACCACAACGGCAAGCAGGTCGACTTCCGCAACGTCATCCTGATCATGACGACGAATGCGGGCGCCGCCGACATGGTGAAGCCTGCCTATGGCTTCACGCGCACCAAGCGGGAAGGCGACGACCAGGAGGCGATCTCCAAGCTATTCTCGCCGGAGTTCCGCAACCGGCTCGACGCGACCATTTCCTTCGGCCACCTGCCCAAGGAGGTCGTCTCCAAGGTGGTGGACAAGTTCGTGCTGCAGCTCGAGGCGCAACTCGCCGATCGCAATGTCACGATCGAGCTCAGCGAAGAGGCGCGTGAGTGGCTGGTCGAGCACGGCTATGACGAGACGATGGGCGCGCGGCCGATGGCCCGTCTCATTCAGTCGACGATCAAGACGCCTCTCGCCGATGCCGTGCTATTCGGGCGGCTGCGCGGCGGAGGCGCCGTCAAGGTTGTCGTCGAGACGGACGAGAAGGGCACGAAGACGCTCGGCTTCGAGTTCCCCGAGGGACCGGTGACGCCGAAGCCGGAGCCCGACGTCGCGGAGGCTGTGAAAAAGCGTGCCAAGCCGCGGTCGTCTTCGCCGAAAAAGCCGGGCGCGGGCAAGCCGCGTCGGCCAAAAAGCTCGGGCGATGACGGTGGTGGCGGGGCGCTAGCGGTGCGTACTGTGCCGAAGGTGCCCCTGATCAGGAGCTGACCTCGTGGCGTCTTACTTTCAGCGCCGCCGCGAGCGGCGGCGCAGCCGGCAACGTTTCGAGGAAATTGTTGCCTGGATCGTCGTGCCGATGGTCGTGATCATGACGTGGTGGGTCGGCACCCAGCTCTACGGAGCCTTCCAGGAGCCGGCGCGGGCGCTCATTCGCGATCTCACGAGCGGCAGCGGCAACAACGTGCCGTAATCCGTTGCTCCCGAGCGGGATGGCTTGCCTTGTGCGGCCGTCCCGCTTCTATTTTTCCGCCCAGCTCCCGAATCCGCCAAAATCAAGGCCGGTCAGCCGGTGAAACCGACGAAGCCGATGGTGCGCCGGATCTTGTCGGCTTGTGTCCGCAACAATTCGGGGTCCGCCATCTCGCCGGTATGCCCGCGCAGCGGAACGTCGTTCCAGCGCGGGATGACATGGACGTGGATGTGGAACACGGTCTGACCGGCGGAGCTTTCGTTGAACTGCATGATGGTGACACCATCGGCGCCGAAGGCCGCCTTCACGCCCTTGGCGAGGCGCTGGACGGTCACCATGAGCGGCCCGAGCACGGCCGGATCGGCATCGAGGAGATTGCGTGAGGCCGATTTCGCCACGACGAGGACGTGGCCGTCGCCTTGCGGCATGATGTCCATGAACGCGAGCGTATGCTCATCTTCGAAGACACGCTCGCAGGGCAGGACCCCTCGGATGATCTTGGCGAAGATATTATTCGGGTCATAGGCCGTCACGACAATCACCCCTTACTCGCTGGTCAGCAAGGAGTCGCAGCCGTCGCGGGCAGCGTCAAGAGCATCTGTGGGGATGCGCCTACTCTTGGCGCTCGGTATCGCTCGCGTGACGAAAGGGCGTGAAGTCATCGAGCGCGCGGGCCTCCTCCGCCACATAGAGACGTTCGCGCTCGAGATAGGCGGCCACCGCCCGGCGGAGCGCCGGGTCGGCGAGATCATGAGCCGAATAGGTCAGGACCGGCCGGTAGCCGCGCGCCAGCTTGTGCTCGCCCTGCGCGCCGGCTTCCACGCGCTTCAGGCCGCGCTGGATGGCAAAGTCGATCGCCTGATAATAGCACAGCTCGAAATGCAGAAAGGGATGCTCCTCGATGGCGCCCCAGTGGCGGCCGTAGAGCGCGTCGTCGCCGATGAAATTAAGCGCGCCCGCGATATAGGCGCCCGCCCGTCGTGCCATCACGAGCAGGATGCGATCGGCCATCGCTTCGCCAACCAGCGAAAAGAAGCGCCGGGTCAGATAAGGCCGCCCCCATTTCCGCGAGCCGGTGTCCTGATAGAAGGTGAAGAAGGCATCCCAATGGGCTTCGCGGATATCCGACCCGGTGAGCCACTCGACCTCTATCCCAGGCGCCAGGGCATCACGCCGCTCGCGGCGGATGGTCTTGCGTTTGCGTGAGGCGAGCGCGCCGAGGAAGTCGTCGAAGGTCGGATAGCCCTCATTGTCCCAATGGAACTGCCGGTCCGTGCGCTGCAGGAAGCCAGCGGCCCCGAGCGCCTGCCATTCGTCTTCGGGCAGAAAGGTGACGTGGATGGAGGAAGCGCCGAGGCGCTCCCTGACCGCACGCAAACCCTTGACCAGGGTGGTCCGCGCCTCGCCTTGATCGATGCCGGCGCGGACGAGGAGGCGGCGACCGGTGGCGGGCGCAAAGGGCACGCTGACCTGGAGCTTCGGATAATAATCGCCGCCGGCGCGTTCATAGGCATCGGCCCAGGCGTGGTCGAAGACATATTCGCCGAGGCTATGGGATTTGATGTAGGTGGGGGCGGCGGCAATCAGCTCACCGGCGCGGTGTACCAGGACATGGGCAGGCGCCCAGCCGGTCTTCGGCGAAACCGACCCCGAATCCTCCAGTGCTTTGAGAAAAGCGTGACTAATGAGGGGGTTATGCCGCTCTTGCTGAGACTTTGATTTAGTCGTCTCACAGCTGGATTCAGGATCTTCAGAGAGCGATTCAACGGAGCGGGGGGATGGCGGTCTCGGGCCTGCAGGGCCAGCCGGATTTGCCGAGTCCTGGCCGATGCTTGCAGGCGATCTTTCCAGCGCGATCTCGGCCGTAGAGGCGGGATTGGCGCAGCGATCCCAATCCGCCGCAGCGACGCTGGCGATCGAGCCCGTCGCGCTGATGGACAATGGGCTGCTCATGGGTGAAGCCACCGCCGCGGTTGGCGATTGAGGGACATCCCGTTACGGAAGAACGGCATCATGGCAGCATAACGGCCACGCGTCGTTTTAGGAAACGGCGCTGTTGCCGATCAGGGTAGGAAATCCTCGAAGATCATCTGGTCGGCATGGGCGGCAGCGCGCTCCCGGTCGGCCGGGCTGCGCACCGTCCAGGTCAGCACGGGCATGCCGAAATAGCGCGCCATGGTCGGCACGCCGTTCGGCAGGTCTGTGACATGCCAGGCGATGAAATCCGGGCGCGTACGCCCGACATGCGCAAAATGCGCGAGATCGCGCCGGCGCGTGGGGCTGAGATGGCCCCAATCGGCGTCGTCATAGGTTGCCTCGGCGGTGACGCCGCGCGGCACCGAAGGCGCAAGGTCCCGCAGGGCCTCCACCAGATCCGGGTCGAAAGACATGAGGGCAAGAGGCGCCGAGCGCTCCCGGACCACTTCGACTGTTCGACGAAGGAGGGTCAGATTGCCGTCGAAGCGGCTCTTGATCTCGATGACGACGGGCACACGCCCGGCAATCCGGTCGAGAAAGGCCGCGAGTGGCTCGATGCGGTTTCCGGTCGCCTTGTAGGGCACGGCTGCCAGGGCCGCGGCCGTTTGCGCGTCGAGCCGGCCCGACCCCTCGGTCAGGCGATCGAGGATGAAGTCGTGGTAGACGACAGCCTCGCCGTCTGCCGTCAGCTGGACATCGCATTCGATGGCGAAGCCTTTGGCGATTGCAGCCTCGGCCGCGTCGGCGGTATTTTCGATGATGCGCTTGCGGTCGTGCAGACCGCGATGGGCAACCGGTCGGGCGGTAAGCCAATCGGGGGCGGCCATCGGTTACGCGACCTCGAACATGCCCTCCACCTCGACGGCGGCGTCGAGGGGGAGCTGCGCCACGCCGACGGTGCTGCGCGCATGGCGCCCGAGATCGCCGAAGATCTCCACCATCAGGTCGGAGGCGCCATTCATCACGCCGGGCACAGCGCCGAAGTCCGGGGCTGAATTGATGAAGCCGCCGAGCCGTACGACCCGTCGTACGCGATCGAGGTCGCCCAGCGCGGCATGCACCTGGGCGAGAAGGTTGATGCCGCAGAGCCGTGCCGCCGCCTGTCCGGCTTCGAGCGATACCTCGGCGCCGACTTTGCCCTTGTACGAATCCGCGATCCTGCCGTCGGGGCCGAGACAGAGCTGGCCGGAAATGATGAGCAGACGGCCGCTCTGAACATAGGGCACATAGTTCGCCACGGGCGCGGCCGGCGTTGGAAGGACGATGCCGAGTTCGGCGAGCTTGGATGCAATGCGGCTCATGAAGCAGGGTCCCTTTGCAATGAGGCGTTGCGGCACGAAGCCGTTCGTTGTCTCGTTCGGGGTTGTCGCTCAGCCACACCCGCTTCGCAAGGCCATCATTGATCAGGTGTCCTCAAGCTCTAATATCGGGCGGGGCATTGAAGGATCCTGTGATGACAAGAGTATGGCTTGCACCTGCAGCTCTCGCGACAGTGTGGCTGATCGTCCCGGCGCAGGCGCAGGGCCCCGCAGTTCCGCTTGCGGCGCATCGCGCGGTCTATGATTTGTCGCTCGCCGACGACAGCGGCAGCGTGCAATCGGCGCGGGGGCGAATCGTCTACGAGGTCACGGGCGGCGCTTGCGAGGGATATGCCTCGACAACCCGCCAGGTCCTCGTGCTGGAAAGCGAGAGCGGCACCGTCGCGACAGACATGCGGACCACCACCTTCGAGGACCCGCGCGGGGCTAAATTCCGCTTCAAGACCGAGACGCGCAACGGCCGGGAGGCGCGCAAGGTGGTCGACGGCGACGCCGTTCGTCGCGGAGACGGTCTCGCGGTGAGGCTGACGAAGCCACGCCGCGGCAAGGTTCAGTTGAACGGCGATATCATCTTTCCCATGGCGCATTTGGCGAAACTGATCGGCGCCGCCAAGAGCGGAGAGAGGCTGGTGTCCGCACGCGTCTTCGACGGGTCGGACGACGGGCGAAAATCCTACGACACGCTGGCCGTGATCGGGCGGTCTGGCGCAACGGCGGCCGGGGGAGCCACCGTGGAAACCGGCAAGACGACGTCTCAAGCCATGAACGCCGCTTTCGACAATGTGCCCCACTGGCCGGTGTCGGTCAGCTATTTCGGGCCGGCAAAGCTCAGGGGCGAGAGCCTTCCGACCTATGTCGTGTCCTTCGACCTCTACGAGAATGGGATCGCCCGTTCGCTGGCGCTGCAGTACAATGATTTTACCCTGAAGGGTGAGCTGAAGCAGCTTCAGCTCCTGAAATCCTCGACCTGCGACTGATCATGGCCGGCAGGGTCGGCGGGAGCTTCGTCCGCGCCGAGCCGATGCCGCCGGGCGTTGCTCAGTGCTTCCGCCGGTGGTCGAAGACGATGCCCTTGAAAACGGCGTCGGTGCCGAAGCGGGCTCTGAGATCGTCGACCGCCCGTTCCATGCGCGCTTGGCGTTTCACCGTCTGGTCGGCGAGATCGCCGTGATCGGCGTCGGCCGCTGGGCAGAGGTCGGCAGCGCCAATGCCGATCAGGCGAAAGCGGGTGCCCGTCAATTCGGGCAGAAGGAGCTCGCGTCCGACCTCGAACAAGCGTCCCGCAAGCTGCGTCGGGGGCAGGCCGGAGCGTGAGCGGCTGCGCAGCTTGAAGTCGGCGGTCTTCAACTTCAGCGTGACGGAACGGCCGGCAAACTCCGCCTTCTTGAGCCGATCCGAGAGTTTCTCGCTGAGGCGCCAGAGAATGGGGATCAAAGCCTCGGCCGAGCTCACATCTTCACTGAAGGTCGTTTCCGCCGAGAGGCCTTTGACTTCCCGGTCCGGGCTGACGCGACGGTCGTCGAGGCCATGCGCGAGCCGCTTGAGGCGCGCGCCTTCACGTCCGATGAGGGCCAGAAGGGTCGCCGGGGAGGCCGCCCGCAGGTCGCTGATCCGGCGAATGCCGGCGCGTTGAAGCTTCTCCACCATGGCCGCGCCGACGCCGAAGATGATCGAGACGGGCTTGTCCGCGAGAAAGCTCTCGACTTCGGCCGCGCCGATGATCGTGAAGCCCCGCGGCTTGTCGAGATCGGAAGCGATCTTGGCCATGAATTTATTGACCGACAGCCCGACCGAGACCGTGATGCCGATTTCCTGCTCCACCCGTCGCGCGAAACGGGCGAGGGTGACGGCGGGGCTCGCATGGTGAAGCCGGGCCGTGCCGCTCAAATCGAGGAAGGCCTCGTCGATCGACAGGGGCTCCACCAGGGGCGTGAGCTCCAGCATCATCTGCCGGATCTCGCGACCGACGCGGGCATATTTGGCCATGTCCGGCTTTATGACGACCGCGTCGGGGCAGGCCCTCAATGCCTGGAACATCGGCATAGCGGAACGGACGCCGTAAGTGCGTGCGACATAGCAGGCGGTGGATACGACGCCGCGCTTGCCGCCGCCGATGATGACGGGCTTGACGGCGAGCGAAGGGTCGTCGCGCTTTTCGATCGCGGCATAGAAGGCATCGCAGTCGACATGGGCGATGTCGAGTGCGTCGCGCTCAGGATGAATGATGAGGCGGGGACTGCCACAGCTGGCGCACCGTCGAGGGGGCGGAACGGCGGCTGTATCGGTCAGACAATCGCGACAGAGGGCGCGTGTCGCCAGGGTGCTCACGGACGCCGGCCTCGATCGACGGCTGCAGCGAGCTGGAGCTGTGCCTTCGCTACCGCCGCCGGATCGAGCCTCAGATTGGCGGCGAAGGTCAGGAGAAGGCCCTCGTCGGACGCGAGATGGTCGAGCACGGCCAAGAGGAAGCCGGGCTGCCGGGCGCTGGCGCGGATCGTCTCCGGCCCAAGTCCAGTGGCAGCGAGAAAGGCGCCCAAGCGTTCGGGGTCGCTCGCAAGGAACGACAGCGCCTGGACGGCGATCTCCTCGGGGTCGGGGGGCGGGGCGGTGCGATGGGTAGCCATGGTCTCGTCCTGCCTTGATGTGGGGCTCAAGTTTGTGTTTCGTCAACGGGTCCGTGCTAATGATCGGCGATGCCGTTGCCGCGCAGATTACACCACCGGATGATGCTGAAGCGAAAGTCCCGGCCGTGATAAGGTGGACATCGGCTCATGGGCGGCATCATGCTCTTGCGTCTTGGAATCGGTCACGTGCATGGATTGAGATCGATGCGATCCTCATCCATCGCGATCTGCGGTATGGGGGTTGCTGATGCGCAAGACGGTGCTCATCGTCGAGGACAATGAGCTCAACATGAAGCTGTTCAGCGATCTCCTCGAAGCCCATGGCTACGCGACGCTGAAGACGTCGAACGGAATCGAGGCCATGGAGCTTGCGCGCAGCGACCGGCCCGATCTCATCATCATGGACATTCAGCTGCCCGAGGTCTCCGGCCTCGAGGTGACGCGCTGGCTCAAGGCCGACGACGAGCTGAAGGCTATTCCCGTCATTGCCGTGACGGCCTTTGCCATGAAGGGCGACGAGGAGCGGATTCGGGAAGGCGGCTGCGAAGCTTACCTGTCGAAACCGATCTCCGTCTCGCGCTTTCTGGAGACGGTGCGTAACTATCTCGACGCGGCCTGAGCGGAGAAAGCAATGTCCGCCCGTGTGCTCGTCGTCGACGACTCGCCCATCAATGTGAGGCTGCTCGAGGCGCGGCTGTCGGCCGAGTATTTCGACGTGATCAGCGCCTCGGACGGACCGGAGGCTCTGGCGATCTGCGAGCAGAATCGCTGCGATATCGTGCTGCTCGACGCGATGATGCCCGGCATGGACGGCTTCGAGGTCTGCCGGACACTCAAGACGCAGCCTATTACCGTCCACATCCCCGTGGTGATGATCACCGCCCTCGACCAGCCGAGCGATCGGTTGAGGGGGCTTGAAGCCGGCGCGGACGACTTCCTGACGAAGCCTGTGGACGACATGGCGCTGATCGCTCGCCTGCGCAGTCTCGTTCGCCTCAAGGCTGTGACCGACGAATTGCGCAGCCGCGTGATGGCCTCGCCGATGTATGGCTTTCGGGATCCGCTCGCGGTCGCCACGGCCGAAACGGGCCAGAATGCGCGCATTCTGGTCATCGAGGATCGCCCCGCGACCGCCGAGCGGCTCGTCGCAGCACTCGCCCCTTACCATCGCGTGGACAGCGAAGCCGACCCGCAGCGGGCCTTGGCGCGCGCCGCCGAGGAGAGCTATGACGTCATTCTCGCCAATCTCGACATCGACGGTTTCGACGGCCTGAGATTGTGCGGGCAGCTACGCGCCGTCGAGGCCACGCGCAATGCCGTCGTGCTCATGATGGCCCGCGCCGAGGACAAGCAGCGCATCCTGCGCGGCCTCGACATCGGCATGAACGACTATCTGCTCAGGCCGGTCGACCGCAACGAGCTGGTGGCGCGCGTTCGCACGCAGGTGCGGCGCAAGCGTTTCGCCGATCGGCTGCGCGAGAGCGTCCAGGCATCCTTTCAACTCGCCGTCATCGATGCTTTGACCGGGCTCTACAACCGCCGCTATCTCGACAGCCATCTCGCGGCCTATTTCGAGGCGCCGGAGCTTGCCGGCCGGCAACTCGTCCTCCTCGTTCTCGATATCGACCGGTTCAAGACCATCAACGATGGCCATGGCCATGACGTCGGAGACGAGGTGCTCAAGGAATTCGCCGGCCGGATCAGAACCCACACGCGCGGCGTCGATGTGGTCGCGCGGTTCGGCGGCGAGGAGGTCGTGATCCTCGTCCCCGATGTGACGCTCGAGGCGGCGCAAGCGGTGGCCGAGCGCATTCGCGAACGGGTGGAATCGGAACCATTCCCGATCCGCGGCGGCGCCCAGCAGATCGGCGTGACGGTCTCCATCGGAGTAGCGTCCCGGCTGCCGTCCGACAAGACCCCTGCGGACCTTCTGAAGCGCGCCGACCTCGCGCTCTATCAGGCCAAGCAAGCCGGCCGCAACAGGGTGGTTGCCGCGGCAGCCTGAGGTTTTCCAGAACTTGGGCCGCGCTGCCTTTCGGCGTGCAACTCCTGCAAACTTAACCCTGACGCATACTTATTCACCGGGAAAGTGATGAGAGCATTGCTTTCGTCGGGGGGATCGCTAGTGTTTTCGAAATGACGGTGTGCAGCGACTGCGCACCCCTCTCTTACCCTACGGAATGCTCAGGTCCGCCGCATCTCCTGGGACCCGTGGGGTTCGGCCGGCCTGGAAACGGCGAACGTGGCCTCCTCGCACGCTGTTTCCGGCCGGCCACCTTCAACGACGACCGCAATAAAAAAGGACGCCCTGAGGCGTCCTTTTTTATTGTCGAAGCTGGGCGGTCCCTTGAACACGCCCACAAGCGTCAGACCCGGGTGGCGGATCTCACTTGATCTTCGATTCCTTGTATTCGACGTGCTTGCGCGCGACCGGATCGAACTTCTTGATCGTCAGCTTGTCGGTCATGGTGCGCGCGTTCTTCTTCGTGACGTAGAAGTGGCCGGTATCGGCCGTCGACACGAGCTTGATCTTGATGGTCGTGGCCTTGGCCATGGCGAAGCACCTCTCGGCGAATATCTGCGCGGTCGCCCGCGGGGCAAATGAAAAGGGCCGGGCGCCGCCCAGCCATGCTTAACTGGGAGATGCGGCATTCGCGCATTGAAGTCAAGTCCGATCACCGCTTTGAGCCTGGGGCGTGGGTAGCGAACTGTCGATTCAGCCACGAGTGATCTTGTTGCCCAGATCGACTCCGCCTATAGCGATGGCTTCAAGATGACAGCCGCCCGCACTGCCGATCGCCCGCCCGAATTCCCTCATCGCCATCTCCTCGGAATCGAGGGGCTGACGCCCGGGGAGATCATCGGTCTTCTCGACCGGGCGGAAGCAGCCGTGGAGGTCAGCCGGCAGGTCGAAAAGAAGCGCGCCACGCTGCGCGGCCGCACCCAGATCAATCTGTTCTTCGAGCCCTCGACACGCACGCAATCGTCCTTCGAGATCGCCGGCAAGCGTCTCGGCGCCGATGTCATGAATATGCCCGTCGCGTCCTCCTCCGTGAAAAAGGGCGAGACGCTCATCGACACGGCCGCGACCCTCAACGCCATGCGACCGGACATCATCGTCGTTCGCCACCACGCGGCCGGCGCGGTCCATCTGCTCGCGCGCAAAGTGGACTGCTCGGTGGTCAATGCCGGCGACGGGGCCCATGAACATCCGACGCAGGCGCTCCTGGACGCGCTGACGATCCGCCGCAACAAGGGCCGCATCGAAGGGCTGCAGGTGGCGATCTGCGGGGACATCCTGCATTCGCGCGTCGCGCGATCCAATATCCTGCTGCTCCAGGCCCTTGGCGCGCGTGTGCGCTGCATCGGCCCCTCGACGCTCCTGCCGCCCGGGCTCGACCGGTTCGGGGTGGACATCTTCACCGATATGCGCGTGGGGCTCGCCGATGTGGATATCGTGATGATGCTGCGCCTGCAGCGCGAGCGCATGAACGGCTCCTTCGTGCCTTCGGTGAAGGAATATTTCCACTTCTACGGGCTCGACCGTGAGAAGCTCGCCCATGCCAAGCCCGATGCGCTCGTCATGCATCCGGGCCCGATGAATCGCGGCGTTGAAATCGACTCTGAGGTCGCGGACGGCGCGCAGTCGCTTATCCGCGAGCAGGTCGAAATGGGGGTTGCCGTGCGCATGGCGGTGCTCGAAGCGCTCGGCAGCCATTTGCCGAACGGTTGAGCGCGTGCGAGCGGCCGGTCTGCAAAAGGCACGATCCGCTAAAGGCACGGTTCGCAAGAGGATTGCCATGTCTGCCCGAGCCCTTCTCTTCAGGAATGCACGCCTGGTCGACCCTGCGACCGGCCGCGACGGCGCGGGCTCGCTCCTCGTCGAGGACGGGGTGATCGCGGACATTGCCTGGGGCACCGCGCCTGAGGGGCCGGAGGGGGCCGAGATCGTCGATTGCGCCGGCTCCGTGCTGGCGCCAGGCCTCGTCGACATGCGCGCTTTCGTGGGCGAGCCCGGGGCTGAGCACCGTGAGACGCTCAAGACCGCGAGCGAGGCGGCGGCTGCCGGTGGCGTCACGACCATCGTCTGCATGCCTGACACCGATCCGATCGTCGACGATCCGGCGATCGTCGAATTCATCCGGCGCCGGGCCCGCGACACCGCCATCGTCAATGTCTGTCCGGCGGCGGCCCTCACCAAGGGGCTGGCGGGCCGTGAGATGACGGAATTCGGGCTGTTGCGCGATGCCGGCGCTGTCGCCTTCACCGATGGGGCGCGCTCCGTGACCAGCGCCCAGGTGATGCGCCGGGCGCTCACCTATGCCCGCGATCTCGACGTGCTCATCCTGCACCATACCGAGGAGCCGGACCTTGTCGGCGAGGGGGTGATGAATGCCGGCGAGCGCGCCACGCGGCTCGGCCTTACCGGTGTTCCGCGCGAGGCGGAAATCATCATGCTCGAGCGGGATCTGAGGCTCCTGCGGCTGACCGGCGGCCGCTATCACGCCGCGATGATCTCGACGGCCGAGTCGGTTGCGCTGGTGGCGCGGGCGAAGGACGAGGGGCTCGCGGTGACCTGCGGCGTCTCCATCAACCATCTCTCGCTGAACGAGCTCGACATCGGCGATTATCGCACCTTCCTCAAGCTGTCGCCGCCGCTGCGCGCCGAGGACGACCGGCAGGCGGTCATCGAGGCGCTGGCGCGCGGCACCATCGATGTGGTCGTGTCGGACCATAATCCGCAGGACGTCGAGACCAAGCGCCTGCCTTTCGCGGAGGCCGCGGACGGCGCAATCGGCCTGGAGACGCTGCTTGCAGCGGGACTGCGCCTCGTCCATGACGAGCGGATGCCGCTCGCGCGATTGCTCGCGGCCTTGGCGGTGCGCCCGGCGGACATCCTCGGCCTGCCGCAGGGGCGCCTGGCGCGCGGTGCGCCCGCCGATCTCATTCTCCTCGATCCCGACGACCCCTATACGCTCGATGCCCGTGAGCTGCGCTCGCGCAGCAAGAATTCGCCCTTCGACGAGGCACGGCTCCAGGGCAGAGTTCTCATGACTTATGTTGCGGGGCGGCTCGTGCACCGCTACCTTCGGTAAGGCGACGGGGGAAAGCCACAGATGAGCGACATCGGGGCATGGCCGCAGGTGCTGGTGGCACTCGTTTTCGGCTATCTGCTCGGTTCGATCCCATTCGGGTTGCTGCTGACGCGTATCGCCGGGCTCGGCGACATTCGTGCCGTCGGCTCAGGCAATATCGGCGCCACGAATGTCCTGCGCACGGGCAACAAGCTCCTGGCTGCCG
The DNA here is from genome assembly GCF_042666455.1 of Chelatococcus sp. GCM10030263. Classification (NCBI taxonomy): domain Bacteria; kingdom Pseudomonadati; phylum Pseudomonadota; class Alphaproteobacteria; order Hyphomicrobiales; family Chelatococcaceae; genus Chelatococcus; species Chelatococcus sp. GCM10030263. Next base: position 55,517 of record NZ_JBHTDB010000007.1, read on the forward strand.
CGACGCTTCTCGGTGACGCACTGAAGGGCACGGTCGCCGTGCTGATTGCTGCCCGCTGGAGCGAGGGCGCGGCCTTGGTGGCGGCGCTCGGCGCCTTTCTCGGCCATCTCTTTCCGGTTTGGCTCGGCTTCAAAGGCGGCAAGGGGGTTGCCACCTTCATCGGCTGCCTCATCGGCCTCAATATCTGGGCGGCGCTCGCCTTCGCCATCATCTGGCTGGCGGTGGCCTTCCTTGTCCGATACTCGTCACTTGCCGCGCTCGTTGCGAGCGCCGTCACGCCAGCCGTGCTCTTCACCCTCGGGAATGCACCGGCGGCCGTGCTCTTCGTTGGGCTCGCCGCGCTTCTATGGGTGCGGCACCGGGCCAATATCCAGCGCCTCCTCAGAGGCGAGGAAAGCCGAATAGGCAGCAAGGGCTAGAGGCGGGGGAGAGGGGCGTTTGGGGGAGCTTCGTCTCACGGATGAGCAGCGGCTGAGCTGGCTGCGGCTTTCGCGTTCCGAAAGCATTGGCCCCCGCAGCTTCCGTAGCTTGCTGGGGCGTTTCGGCAGTGCCGAGGCGGCCTTGGCAGCACTGCCGGACGTGGCGCGCCGGACGGGGCGATCCATTCATATCACGACCCGTGCCGAGGCCGAGCGCGAGATCGAGCGGGCGCAGCATCTCGGCGTCCGCTTCGTCGCACTCGGCGAGCCCGACTATCCACGGCTGCTCAAGGAGATCGATTCCGCGCCGCCGATCCTCGGCATTCGCGGCGAGGCGGTGGTTCTCGCCCGTCCCATGGTTGCGATCGTCGGATCGCGCAACGCCTCCGCCGCCGGTCTGAAATTCACTGAGCGGCTCGCGGCCGGGCTCGGCGAGGCCGGCTTCGTCGTCGTGTCCGGCCTCGCACGGGGGATCGATACCCGCGCCCATGCCGTGAGCCTGGCGAGTGGCACCGTGGCCGTGCTGGCCGGCGGGCATGACCGGGTCTACCCGGCGGAGAATCAGGAGCTCCTGGAGCGCATCGCGGGGCAGGGGGCCGTCGTCTCGGAAATGGCCATGGGCTACGAGCCGCGGGGCCGCGACTTTCCACGGCGCAACCGCATCGTCTCCGGCGTGGCCCTTGGCGTCGTCGTGGTGGAAGCCGCCCGCCGGTCTGGCTCGCTCATTACCGCCCGTTTCGCACTCGAACAGGGACGGGAGGTATTTGCCGTCCCAGGGTCGCCCCTCGATCCGCGGGCGGAGGGGACGAACGATCTCATTCGCCAGGGGGCGACGCTCTGCGCCGATGTGGAGCACGTCGTTTCCGCGCTCGCGCCCTTGATCGAAGCCGAACGACCGCCGCTGGAGGCCTGGAACGACCAGTCGCGGGAGGATGCGGGTGAGCCGCTGTGGGATGAGCTCGACATGGCCGACGTGCCACCGGCGCCGACCGCCCCTCTCGGGTTTTCGTATGACGGCCTGCAGGATGGAGTTGCGCCATCGCGCGACCGATCAGCCATCCTGTCGGGAGAAATCACGCTCGCGAGCCATTCGCAAGGCTCGGGCATCGGCCCGGAGACGCCGCTCGCCGATGGGCATTCGCTTCACGGCCGGCGGCTGCTGGCGCTCCTTGGCCCGTCGCCTGTGCCGCTCGACGATCTTGCGCGGCAGTCGGGGCTCGCCGCGCGCGAGGTGCAGCGGGCGGTCGTCGAACTCGAACTTGCCGGTTATGTCATGCGCCACGCCGGCAACGGCGTATCCTTGAAGTATCCGGCCTAGTCCCGGGCGGCAAGAAAACGCGCGAAGGCGGCGAGCGTGTTGTCTGAGACGTGGTGTTCGATGCCCTCCGCGTCCGTCTCCGCATCGTCCCGCGGCACGCCGACCGCAACGAGCAGTTCCACCACGAGCCGGTGCCTGGCGCGCACGCGCTTGGCCAGTTCCTCTCCCGATGCGGTCAGAAAGATACCGCGATAGGGCTTGCCGCTGACGAGGTTCTCGCGTCGCAGCCGGCCGAGCGACTTGATAACGGTTGCATGCGACACGCCGAGGCGGCGGGCGATGTCGACGGGCCGCGCCTCGCCATCGACCTCCAGGAGGTCGGCAATGAGCTCGACATAATCTTCCGCCAGTGCTGCCGACCGTGCACGGCGGGCCTGCCCGAAGCGCTCCGCCTCGGCCGCTTCCTGCTCCCGTGGCGATGCGGTGCTGTCCGGCCTTCCCTGCATTCGTCCTCCCCTCAAGGCCTTGCCCGATGAAGCATCGGCCCAATATTTATACCTTCTTGTCAAAAATGTAGCTTAGGCTACATTCCTCTTCGATGCCAGACAGCACGATGCGCGATGTGACGGCCAAATCCAGCTTGAGCGACCGGACGGCCGCGGCCATCGGCGACGTGTTGAGCGGCGAGCGGCGCGGCATCCGATCGATGCTTCTCTTCGCCGGCCCCGCGGTCGTCTCGTCCATCGCCTATATGGACCCGGGCAATTTCGCGACCAATATCCAGGCCGGCGCCAAATATGGCTACAGCCTCCTGTGGGTCGTGCTGATGGCGAATCTTATCGCCATGCTGTTCCAGGCGCTATCGGCCAAGCTCGGCATCGTCACCGGCCGCAACCTCGCGGAAGTCTGCCGCGACGAGAGCCCGAAGGCGCTCGTCTGGGTGATGTGGGGCGTCAGCGAGGTCGCGGCCATGGCGACCGACCTGGCCGAGTTTCTCGGCGGCGCGATCGGGCTGTCGCTTCTGTTCCATATGCCGTTGATGGCCGGGATGGGGGTCACGGCGGTCCTGACCTATGCCATCCTGCTCGTCGAGGGGCGCGGCTTCCGGCCGATGGAGATGATCATCGGGCTCCTCGTCGGCTTGATCGGCCTCTGCTATCTCGTCGAGATGCTGATCGCTCCGGTGGACTGGCGCGAGGCTGCCTTGCACATCATCCAGCCCAGCATGCCCGGAGGCGAAGCGCTCGCCATCTCAGTCGGCATTATCGGCGCGACGGTCATGCCGCATGCCGTCTATCTCCACTCCGGCCTGACGCAGAAGCGCGCCCCGGCGCGCGACAACCGCCAGCGGCGCGTCCTGCTGCGCTTTTCCAATTGGGAGGTCGTCCTCGCGCTGGCAGTCGCCGGCCTCGTCAATATGGCCATGGTGATGATGGCATCGGCTGCCTTCCACGAAGGTCATGCCGAGGTGGCGGAGATCGAGACCGCCTATCATACTTTGACGCCGCTTCTCGGGGGCGCAGCGGCTGCCGTCTTTCTCGTGTCCCTGATCGCCTCGGGCATATCGAGCTCGGTGGTCGGCACCATGGCCGGCCAGATGATCATGCAGGGCTTTATCGGCGTGCGTATTCCGCTCGTCATCCGGCGCCTCGTGACCATGCTGCCCGCTTTCGTCGTGGTCGGGCTCGGCGTCAATGCGACGGAGGCACTCGTCTTCAGTCAGGTCATCCTGTCCTTCGCGCTTCCCATCCCGATGATCGCGCTCGTCGTCTTCACCCGACGGCGCGACATCATGGGCGAGTTCGCCAATGGTCGGCTGACCGATATCGCCGCGATCGTCGGGGCAATCGTGGTCCTCACTCTCAATAGCGTTCTGTTGCTGCAGGTCTTCGGGGTCGATCTTCCCTGATGCAGACAAGTTGAAACGTGCTCAGCCGCGCACTGGCCCAAGCCGTCACACGCCCGTGCCGCGCCCCTGCCGCCGCGGAGACGGCAAGGTCGCGAAAATCGGCGCGCGTGCCGGTTTATTAGTAGGCTCAGCTGACGGTCAGTGGACCTGCATGACATCCTCAGCAGATACAACTAATCGTTCCGTCATCTGTTAATCATCTCGCCAGTTGTGCTCTTATTTCCGTGACGGGGCGGCCGCGTCGTGCGGTTTTTCGAGCCTCCTCGCGCACCATTTCGAGGAAATAGGCGATCACATCGAGGCGAGCCTTGCGCGACATATCAGCTAGTTCTCCCGAAAGCTGGGCAATATAGATCGCGATCTCGGTGGGATCTATGTTGTCTTGCGGACTGGGGAGAGAAGTATCGTAATCGTGTTGAGTGCCCTGTCGTAGTCTATGTTCTTCCATAAGCATTTGTTTAATATCCATCAAAAATTGGTGTTCATGGAATTATGGGATTATCAAAATAACTAAGCACTGACGCATTACGACCTTAGTAGAATTATGGCAAAAATGTAGCACATATATTTGGGATTCGCGAACAAAAAAACGGTCCAATCAATCGTTCTGGGCTGGATCGCGGCCGCGTCTGCTGAGCTCCGAGAGCCGGTCGAGAACTCCCTGGAGAATGTACCCGGCGGCCACCTTGTCGACGACCTCGGCACGGCGCGCGCGCGAGGTATCGGCGGCGATCATCGCGCGATTGACAGCAACGGTGGTGAGTCGTTCGTCCCAGAGAACGACGGGCAGGTCGAGAAGGGGGCCGAGATTGCGGATGAAGGCGCGGGTCGCCTGGGCGCGCGGTCCCTCCGAGCCATCCATGTTGAGGGGCAGGCCCACCACGAGGCCGCCGATCGCGTGCTCTGTGCAGATGGCGGTGAGCCGCGCGGCATCTTTGGTGAATTTCGTGCGCTGGATTGTCTCGAGAGGCGTGGCGACCACGCGTCTCACGTCGGAGAGCGCGAGCCCGATGGTCTTGGTGCCGAGATCGAGACCGAGCAGTCTTCGCCCGGGCTCCAGATCCCTGAAACTCTCAATCGATACGATCGTCGCCATCGCTTCGTGCTAACACGCGCGTCGCTAGGGGCAAATGCTCGCAGAAGGAGATTCGTGATGAGCGGGGTTGTGACGGCGGTCAGCTGCGATCGAGAACACCGGTTCAGCAAACCCAATCTCGATGCGATCCGGCTCGTTGTCGGGCAGGGCGTCGATGGCGATGCCCATTGCGGCGAAACCGTCAAGCATCGCTCGCGCGTCAAAGTCGATCCGAGTCAGCCCAATCTCCGCCAAGTCCATCTCATCCATGCCGAGCTGCACGAGGAGCTTACTGCGGCGGGCTTTGCCGTATCGCCCGGCGCCATGGGTGAGAATGTGACGACGCGCGGCATCGATCTTCTCGGCCTGCCGGTCGGCACCTTGCTTTTCCTGGGTGACGAGGCCGCTGTTCTGGTCACCGGGCTGCGCAACCCTTGCGCTCAGCTCGACCATTTCCAGCCTGGTCTGATGAAGGCCGTACTCGGATGCGATGCCGAAGGCAATCTCTTGCGCAAGTCCGGCGTCATGGGCATCGTCCAGCGTGGCGGCCTGGTGCGCCCCGGCGATCCCATCCGGATGGAACTGCCGCCGGAACCGCATCGCCGTCTCGCGCCGGTTTGACGGACATCCCGCTTTCCGACCTCGGCACAGTTGACCTATGGTCGCCCGCAACTGGCATCGTAATACGGGAGTGCGCCATGCAGATCACCTGGTTCGGACATTCCGCCTTTCGGCTGGACTTCGCCGGAAAGGCCGTCTTGATCGATCCCTTTTTCACCGGCAATCCCGCTTTTACCGAGGATCCGAAGACGGCCATGGCCGGGGTGAGCCACATCCTGGTCACGCACGGCCACGGCGATCATATCGGCGATACGCTCGCCATCGCCAAGGAGACCGGCGCGACGGTGGTCACCAATTTCGATCTCGGCATGTGGCTCGTCTCTCAGGGGCTCGAGCGCTTCGAGCCGATGAATACCGGCGGCACGGTGGACCTCGGCGGCTTCAGCGTGAGCCTCGTGCGGGCCGACCATTCCGCCGGCCTCACCGAACAGGGCGTCAATGTCCCGCTCGGCAGCCCCAATGGCGTGATCGTCAAGGCGCCCGGCGAGCCGACCGTCTATCACATGGGCGATACCGATATCTTCGGCGACATGGCGCTGATTGCCGAGATTCACGAACCGGAGGTCGCTATGGTGCCGATCGGCGATCGCTTCACCATGAGTCCGTTGACGGCAGCGCTCGCGGTGCGCCGCTTCTTCAAGCTCAAATGCGTTATTCCTTGCCACTATGGCTCGTTTCCGATCATCGAGCCCAATGCGGATAAATTCGTTGCTGCGATGCACGACCAGGGCACGAAGGTCGTCGTTCCCACGAAGAACGAGGCCTTCACGGTTTGAGGCAAGGGCCGGGGGACGGGCGGCGGTTAACCTTGCCGTCAGCTCGTCGTCGCATTGGCCGGGTTTTGGTGCGATAACCTGTTTACGAAGTCTTTACCCCGACGGCGGTGAATGAGACATCTGCGCGCCGAACCCCTGCCAGAACGGGTCGCCGACCCGGCGATGGGACAGCCCGGCCTCGTCGTGGACGATGCCGAGCTGACGGGCGCCTGGATCGCGGTCGATCTCGAGTCGTTACCTTTCGTTCCGCTGCCGCATGCGCGCCTCATGTCCTGGACATATGGCGGCTCGGTTGGAGGCGGTTTCGGTCGAATGTCGGTCCTCCAGCCGATCGCGAGCGCGGTTCCGCCTGAGCCGCCCAGGGATGCTGCGACGATGTCGGACGATGAAGCTCTTGCCGGAACGATCCCGCCCGATCGCATCGTGAGTCTGGGCGCAACCTCCGGAGCCTCGACCCGACAAGCCAGGACGGGCGAGGACGAGCGTGCCCGCAAATGGGCGCTCGCCGTGCGGCGGCGCCAGCGGGAACTCGATGCCGCTGCCCTCAACCAGGCAGCCGTCCAGAACAGGGGCGAGGGCGAGTTCATGCCGGGTGCGTCGCCGTCCAGCCGCCGTTGACCGTTCGCGGGTTGCGGCGTGAAATGTCCGGGTGCTATAGCCCGTCGACCCGCAATCATATCCCGGTCCGCGTTCATGTCCGTCGACGAGAAGACCGTTCGCCGCATCGCGCATCTTGCGCGCATCGCCGTCGCAGACGAGGAGATCCCTCACCTGCAAGGTGAGCTCAATGCCATTCTCGCCTTTGTGGAAGAGCTCGATAAGGTCGATGTCACGGGCGTGGAGCCAATGACGTCGGTGACGCCCATGGCCTTGCGGCAACGGCCGGATGAGGTGACGGACGGTGGCTCCCCGGAGGCGATCCTGGCCAATGCCCCGGTGTCGGAAGACAATTTTTTCGTGGTGCCCAAAGTCGTCGAGTGAGCCTTGGCGCACGCGCGCACAGCAGGTGGTGCGGCACAGCCGATTATCGAGTGGATGGCCGCGCCGATCTCCGGGCCATGCATCAACCGGCGCAATGACGAGAGACCCAGTGACCGAACTCACGGACCTTACCCTTTGCGAAGCGCGCGATGGCCTGGCCGCCAAGCGCTTCTCGGCCAAGGAACTCGCAGAGACGCATATCGCCGCAGTCGAGGCGGCGCGGCCGCTGAACGCCTATGTGCTGGAAACACCGGAAAAAGCGCTGGAACAGGCTGCCCAAAGCGATCGCCGTATTGCTGCCGGCGAGGCCCGGCCGCTCGAGGGCATTCCGCTCGGGGTGAAGGACCTTTTCTGCACGACCGGGGTGCGCACCACCGCCTGTTCGAAGATCCTCGGCGAGTTCGTGCCGCCCTACGAGTCGACGGTGACCGCGCAGCTCTGGCGTGACGGCGCCGTGATGCTCGGCAAGCTGAACAACGACGAATTCGCCATGGGCTCGTCCAACGAGACATCCCGCTTCGGGCCGGTGGTCAATCCCTGGCGACGTCAGGGCTCGAACGCCGCGCTCGTGCCTGGCGGCTCCTCCGGCGGCTCGGCGGCGGCGGTGGCCGCGCGCCTCTGCCTCGGCGCGACCGCCACCGACACCGGCGGCTCCATCCGCCAGCCGGCAGCCTTCACCGGCACCGTCGGCATCAAGCCGACCTACGGGCGGTGCTCGCGCTGGGGGATCGTCGCCTTCGCATCTTCTCTCGATCAGGCAGGGCCGATCGGCAAGACGGTGCGCGACTGCGCGGTGCTGCTCAAGTCCATGTCCGGCCACGATCCGAAGGACAGCACCTCGGCTGACGTGCGCGTGCCGGATTTCGAGGCGGCGGTCGGCCGCGGCGTGAAAGGCCTCAAGATCGGTATCCCGAAGGAATATCAGGTCGAAGGTATGCCGCAGGAGATCGCCGATCTCTGGCAGAAAGGGCGGCAGTGGCTGGAGGATGCGGGCGCGACGGTGGTCGACATCTCGCTGCCGCATACGAAATATGCGCTGCCGGCCTATTATATCGTGGCGCCGGCCGAGGCCTCCTCCAATCTCGCGCGCTACGACGGCGTGCGCTACGGCGCGCGCGTGCCGGGGCAGGGCATCGTCGAGATGTATGAGAACACGCGCGCGGCGGGCTTCGGCAAGGAGGTCCGGCGGCGCATCATGATCGGCACCTATGTGCTATCGGCCGGCTATTACGATGCCTATTATCTGAGGGCGCAGAAGATCCGCACCTTGATCAAGCGGGACTTCGAGACTGTGTTCCGCGACGGGGTCGATGCCATCCTGACTCCGGCGACGCCCTCGGCCGCCTTCGGTCTTGCCGAAATGGAAACGGCCTCGCCGGTCGAGATGTATCTCAACGACGTCTTCACGGTGACCGTGAATATGGCGGGCCTGCCCGGAATATCCGTGCCCGCGGGGCACGACTCCCAGGGCCTGCCGCTCGGCCTGCAGCTCATCGGCCGGCCCTTCGACGAGGAGACGCTCTTCGCGGCCGGGCAGGTCGTGGAGGCGGCGGCCGGCCGCATGAAGCTGCCCGAGGCGTGGTGGGCGTGATGGCGGAGGCCACGTCCGATCGCGCGGTGCTGGCTGCGTTTCGGGCCGAGATCGACGCGATCGACGCCGAGATGGTGGCCCTCGTCGCGCGGCGCATGGCGGTCGTCGATCGGGTCATTGCGGTGAAGCGCGCGCAGGGCCTGCCGGCACTCATTCCCCACCGGGTCGAGGACGTTGCGGCCCGTGTCCGCGCCGAGGCCGCGCATCGCGGCGCACCGCCGGACCTTGCCGAGACGTTATGGCGGACCATGATGGACTGGGTCATCGCTTACGAGGATGCCCAGCTTCGCCCGCGGCCCTCGCCCTGATCCGTCGCAAGCTGCGGTGGCGAGGCCGCCGGTCAGGCGGCCGGCTGCGCGTGCTTCAGTGCTTCGGCGGGGCTTTCGGCTTGCTCCTCCTCCTTCGACGGACTATCGCTGCCCAGCATCTCGCCGACGTCTTCCGGGCGTAGGACACCGGCAAAGTCGCCACGCTCGTCCACGATCGGAATCGGGTGCTGATGTTCGAGGAGCGCCGGCAGCACGGTCTCGATCGCGCAAGCCGTCGTTGCCGACGGCAAGTGTTCGGCGACTTCGGACGCGGCAGTCGTCCTGCCTTGCTCGTTAGCGGCGCGCTCGAGCACGTCCTTGGTGACGACGCCTGCAAAGCGCCCGTCGTCGACAACGTAGCCGACATCGGTGCGCATGCGTCGCATGGCAGCCAGCGCCTCGCCGATCGACTCGGCCGTTAGACGCAGTGCAGGCGGTTTCATCAGCGTCTCGACCGTGAGCGCACGGGCCCGGTTCACGTTGCGCACAAAGCTTTCGACATAGGCGTCGGCCGGCTTCAGCAGGATGTCGGCCGGCGTGCCGACCTGGACGAGAGCGCCGTCGCGCAGCACGGCGATGCGATCGGCGAGACGCAGCGCCTCGTCGAGATCATGCGTGATGAACACGACCGTCTTACCGGTGCTGCGCTGCAGGTTGACCACCTCGTCCTGCAGTTCGCTGCGGATCAGGGGATCGAGCGCCGAGAAGGCTTCGTCCATGAGAATGATATCGGTATCGGCCGCGAGTGCGCGCGCGAGCCCCACCCGCTGCTGCATGCCGCCCGAAAGCTGGTCGGGATAGTGGGTCTCGTATCCGGAGAGGCTGACACGCTCGATCCACTCCCGAGCCCGAGCCAGCCGCTCCTTCTTGGGAACGCCGTGGATCGCCAGGCCGTAGGCCACGTTTTCGATCACCTGGCGGTGCGGCAGAAGGCCGAAGCGCTGGAAGACCATGGTGATCCGCTTGCGGCGCAGGCGGATGAGCTCGGCGCGCGACAACGAAAGGATGTTCGTGCCGTCGATACGCACCTCTCCGTCGGTTGGATCGACCAGCCGGTTGATGTGGCGCACCAGGGTCGACTTGCCCGAGCCTGACAGGCCCATAATGACGAAAATCTCGCCTGCCTCGATGGACAGCGAGACGTCGTGCAGGCCGACCACATGGCCGGTTTCGTCGAGCAGCGTCTTCTTGTCCGCGCCTTGCCGCAGACGGGCGAGCGCCTCGCGCGGTGCCTTGCCGAAGATGGTGGTGACGCGATCGAGTTCGATGAGAGACATTCGGCTCACGCTCCTGCCTTGCGGTGGCGCTGCAGCCGCTGGCCGTAGGCTTGGGTGATGCGGTCGATGACCACGGCGAGCACGACGATCGTCAGGCCGCCAACGAGGCCCATTCCGGAATCGTTGCGCTGCAGCCCCAGCAACACCGTCTCGCCGACGCCGCGTGCACCGATCATCGAGGCGATGACGACCATGGACAGCGCCAGCATGGTGGTCTGGTTGATGCCCTGCATGATTGCGGGCAGCGATAAGGGAATCTGGACCCCGCTCAAGATCTGCCAACGGGTGGCGCCGAAGGCTCGGCTCGCCTCCACGACGGCGTAATCGACCTCGCGGATGCCGAGATCGGTGAGGCGGATCAAGGGTGGGGCCGCATAGACCACCGTGGCCAGGATCGCGGGCACCTTGCCGAGACCGAAGAGCATCGCGGCGGGGATGAGATAGACGAAACTCGGGATGGTCTGCATCAGATCGAGCAACGGCATCAGAATGCGTCGCACCGCCGCTGAAGAGGCGGCCGCGATACCGAGCGGCATGCCGATGACGACGGAGATCGCCACAGCCACCAGAATGATGGCGAGCGTCTGCATGGCCTGATCCCACATCCCGAGGGCGCCGATGAGCCACATGCCCAAGGCTGCCGCCACCGAAAAGAACGGCTTGCGGCTCGCATAGAAGGCAATTGCCCCCACCGCGGCGATCAGGACCACCGGCGGCACGGCCCGCAGCCCGTGCTCGACAACGAGGAGCACCGACAGAATGGCGGTAGAAATGGTCTCGAAAAGTGCGCCGTACTGGGTAACGAGCGCATCGACCGCATCATTTGTCATGCGCGCGAGCGGCGCTCGCAGGTCTGGGAAAAGATCAATTGTCATGAAGCATCTCAAATGAAAGGGCGCCCCGCCTGAGGCGGGGCACCGAAACGGCGTTAGAGCGCCGCCTTGACGCGTTTGGCGACATCGTCAGGCACCCACTTCGTCCACAGGTCCTGTCGGGTCTCGAGGAAGTGGTGAGCGGCCGTTTCCATCGAGCCGTCATGGTCCTGGGCGTAGGCGAGCGCCTCCGAGACGAGCGCACTGGTCGTCTTGTAGTTCTTCAGGAAGGCGACCAGATCGCCTGCCTTGTCCGCGAGTCCCGCGTTCAGGCCGATCTTCACCGAGATCTGCGGATAGGCGGTCGCCTTCTTCACCTCTTCGGGCGACTTGGCGTCCATCAGCTGTTGCCAGGCGGCATCGTCATAGGCCGGCTCCTCCAGCGCCACGACTTGGTCGCCGAGCTTGCCGAGCAGCCAGGTCGGGCCCCAGTAATGGAACACGATCGGCTTCTTGCGCTTGATGCTACCCTCGACCGCTGCGATGAGGGCTGCCCCGGTGCCCGGGCGGAAGTTCACGAAATCCTTGTCCAGGCCATAGGCGTGAAACTTCTTGGTGTTGACCATCTCGCAGGCCCAGCCCGAGATGCAATTGTAGAAGCGGCCCTTGCTCGGTTCCTCCGGATCCGTGAACAGCGCCTTGAACTTCGGAAGATCGGCGACGGACTTCAGCCCCTTGGCGGGAGCGTCGTCACCCTCGACCAGATAGCGCGGAACGAACCAGTTCTGGTACGCATCGGGAAAGTTTACGCCGACTTCCCGCACCTTGTCGTCGGCCAGACCCTTGGTCCACACCTCGGGTGAGGTGTTCGACCAGATCTCCATGATCACGTCGATGTCGCCGCGCACGGTGCCCGCGTAGAGCGGCACGGTGGTGCCGGGGATCGAATCCGTCTTGCAGCCGTAGCCCTTCTCCAGGATGAAGCGGGCCACATCATTGTGGAAAACTGCGGAATCCCAATCCAGGTCGCCGAAAACGATCGGCCGGTCGATCGGGCAGCCCTGCGCTGCAGCGGGGGCGGGCGCAAGGGCAGCCCCGGATGCAAAAAGAAGCGCCGCTGCCGCGGATCGGATGAACTTCATCATGTTCTCCTTGGTTGATGTGGGATAAATATTTCGAATGTAGATCAGTCGAACTAATCACTAATCGAACAAAAGAAGTAATACCGAGCACGAGCGCATCGTGTTCAGCAAAATGTCAGTGCGTCGGTTGGCGATTTGCGCCCAAATTAAGGCGGTATCCCTTCAAGATCAACCCCGGAAGCCTAATTAATCTCTAAAATATTGATGCGTCAGCAAAAATCAGCTTGATCGAGCGACCCGGATGGGGGAATCGCGAGACGGTTTCGCCCTCGCCGCCGCGTGACAGTGGGTGCTCCACACTTGACGGACAGGCGCTCGCCGGGCCAAGCGAAGGGCACACGTGTTGCAGACGAGGCTGACACCATGAACGCGCATATGCGGGCCGCAGAGCCGGCCAAGTTCATCAAGGGCGCGACCGGCGATTGGGAGGTCATCGTCGGCATGGAGATCCATGCCCAGGTGAGCTCGAAGTCGAAGCTCTTTTCCGGCGCCTCGACCGAATTCGGCGGCGAGCCGAACGACCATGTCTCGTTGGTGGATGCGGCCATGCCGGGCATGCTGCCGGTGATCAACGCCGAATGTGTCGCCCAGGCCGTGCGGAGCGGGCTCGGGCTCAAGGCTCAGATCAATCTGGTTTCCGTCTTCGACCGGAAGAACTACTTCTATCCGGATCTCCCGCAGGGCTATCAGATCAGCCAGTACAAGAGCCCGATCGTCGGCGAGGGCGAGGTGATCGTCGACATGCTCGACGGCTCGCGCTTCACGGTCGGCGTCGAGCGCCTGCATCTCGAGCAGGACGCGGGCAAGTCGCTGCACGACCAGCACCCGACCATGAGCTTCGTCGATCTCAACCGCTCGGGCGTCGCGCTCATGGAGATCGTCTCCCGGCCGGACCTCCGCTCGTCGGAAGAAGCCAAAGCCTATGTGACGAAGCTCAGGACCATCCTGCGCTATCTCGGCACCTGCGACGGGGACATGGAGAAGGGCTCGCTACGCGCCGACGTCAACGTGTCGGTGCGCCGGCCCGGCAAGCCGCTCGGCACGCGCTGCGAGATCAAGAACGTCAATTCGATCCGCTTCATCGGCCAGGCGATCGAATATGAGGCGCGCCGCCAGATCGACATCCTGGAAGACGGGGGCGTCATCGACCAGGAGACGCGGCTTTTCGACGCGAACAAGGGCGAGACGCGGTCCATGCGCTCCAAGGAGGAGGCGCATGACTACCGCTATTTCCCCGATCCCGATCTTCTGCCCCTCGTCATCGAGGAGGCCTATGTCGAAGAGCTGAAGCGGCATCTGCCGGAACTGCCCGACGAGAAGAAGGCCCGTTTCGTCGAAAGCTATGGCCTGTCGTCCTATGACGCGGCCGTGCTCGTCGCCGAACGCGAGACGGCCGATTTCTTCGAGGCCGTGGCAAAGGGCCGTGATGGCAAAGCCGCTGCGAACTGGGTGATCAACGAGCTCTTCGGCCGCCTCAACAAGGAAGGGCTGACGATCGGTAATTCGCCGGTCTCCGCCGATCAGCTCGGCGCCATCGTCGATCTCATCGGCGAGGGCGTCATCTCGGGCAAGATTGCGAAGGACCTGTTCGAGATCGTCTGGAGCGAAGGCGGCGACCCGCGCCGGCTCGTCGAGGAGCGCAGCCTCAAGCAGGTCACCGACACCGGCGCCATCGAACAGGCCGTTGATGCTGTGATCGCCGCCAGTCCCGACAAGGTGGAGCAGGTCAAGGCCAAGCCCTCGATGCTCGGCTGGTTCGTCGGGCAGGTGATGAAGTCGACCGGCGGCAAGGCCAATCCGCAGGCCGTCAACGCCCTCCTCAAGGCAAAGCTCGGCATCGAGTGATGCCGTGACCGGCCCATGTGGTCATGGGGGCGGCACACGGCGAGGACGCCGTGGGGCCCGTCCAGCCTGACTACGCTCAGGGAGAGTGGGCCGGTCGCCGCGCGATCAGCGCTTTGGTCTCGACGAGCTCCTGAAACGTCCCGGTCGGCGAAAGCGCGGCAAGAGCGCGGCGCAGCTCGGCCTCGAAGGCCTCCCGCCGGTCGCCGAGAACGGCCGGGGAGGTTCCCGACATCGACAGCGTCCGGCCGACGACGGCATCGATGTCGACGGTGCGGCTGACCACGATGCCGTAATGTTCCAGGCGTGAGAAGGCAGAGGCGGCGAGCACGGTCTCATGCCGGGCCTCTGTGCGGCGGCGCCGGCGATCCCGGATGGCGTCCGGCGCGTAAGTCTCGACCAGCGCCTCGATCACCGCGCGCCAGTCCTGCCCGGGCGAGGGGATGCGGCGGTCTCCGAAGAGGACGACGGCGCCCGTGGGCGTGACCATGCGATCGAGGGTGGCGAGCGTGGCCTGCCGGTCCATCCAATGAAAGGACCGGCCCATGGTCACGAGATCGAAGGAGCCGGCGGTCGGGTCGAGATCGAAAGACGAGCCGCGCAGCAGCGCAACGGTCACACCGGCCTCTGCGGCATATTGTCCGGCGGCTTCGAGCATCGCCGGTTCAGGGTCCATCGCCGTCACCCGAAAGCCCAGGCCGGCGAAGGCCGTGGCGAGCAAGCCGGGACCCGTACCGAGGTCGAGGACGGCACCGCCCGCCGGCAAGGCGACATGGTCGGCGACGAAGGCGATGAGCTCAGCCGGGTAGGGGACCCGATAACGGGCATAGAATGGAACGGTGGAATGGAAGCGGTGCGGATCGAAAGATCTATCTGCCATTCCGCACCGCTTCCCTATTCGTGCAGCTCAGTGCTGTTTCATACACGCGCTGGAGAACTGGCGGTAGGTCTTGCCACCCGTCGTTTTGGCTGCCTTGGCCTTCTGCCACTCGGCGGCGCAGTCCTTCATGCGGCTGCGGGCGGCGAGTTGTGCCTGGCTCGGCGGCTTTTTCGCAGCCGTCGACGGCTTGGTGCTGGTGTGGGCCGTGGCCGCCCGCTTGCCCATCGTGCCGGGATTGGTGGGCGCGGTGGCAGAGGGCTGGCCCGCTGCGGGCGCTTGCGGCTGTGCCGTCTGCGCGCTGGCGGAATGGATGAAAGCCGTCAGGGCGACGGTGGCGGCAAAGCCGCTGAGCAAGGTCTTGACCATCAACATATCCTCGCAATTGTCTCGCGTTCATCAGCTGCGCGAGATCTTCCCTTCGGGGAAGGCAGGGATGCTGCGCCACGTTTTCTGAACGGCAATTGAACGCCGCCGATGCGGCGATGTTAATGCTTGCGGCGACATTGTGCGCCGTGTCACTTGGTATCCTTGCTACGGTCTCTTACGTTTCGTCTGTGCTGGATGGCCGAGGGGCAGCCGGGCAGTCCAACGGAGCTTTCATGAGCGACGCCAAACCGATCGAGGTCTTTTACTGGCCGACCCCCAATGGCTGGAAGATTACGATCATGCTCGAGGAATGCGGGCTTCCCTACGTGGTCCGCCCCATTCACATCGGCAAAGGCGAGCAGCTGACGCCCGACTTCCTGGCGATATCGCCCAACAACAAGATCCCGGCCATTATCGACCCGGACGGGCCGGACGGTGCGCCCATCACGATTTTCGAATCCGGCGCGATCCTGCGCTATTTCGGTGAGAAGACGGGGCTCTTCTACCCGCGTGACTTGCGGGCCCGCGTTGCGGTCGACGAATGGCTGTTCTGGCAGGTGTCGGGCCTTGGACCCATGGCGGGCCAGGCGCATCACTTCCGCATTTATGCGCCGGAAAAAATCCCCTACGCGATCGATCGCTTCACCGCCGAGGTGGAACGGCTCTACGGCGTCATGGACCGGCGTCTCTCCGCCCATCCCTATCTCGCCGGCGAGGACTACACGATCGCCGATATCGCCTGTTTCGGCTGGGTGAAGCTCTGGGACAGGCAGGGCATCGATCTCGCGCGCTTTCCGGCGATCGGGCGGTGGCTCGCGGCCATCAAGGCGCGCCCGGCGGTGCAGCGGGGGCTTGCCGTCGGCAGCGACGGCCGCAAGCGCGGCGAGAGCGACGGCTGAAGACGGAAGCCATTCGTCAATTCCGAGCCGGCGCTCCTTGTTTCACCGGCGGGTGCTCGCTATAAGCCGAGCCATCGCCGCAACGCACAATGAAGACGGTAAGAATGGCCACCGAGCGCACCTTTTCCATCCTGAAACCCGACGCCACCGCCCGCAACCTCACCGGCGCCGTCAATACCGTGATCGAAGCCGCGGGGCTGCGCATCGTCGCGCAGAAGCGCGTCAAGCTCACGCGCGAGCAGGCGGAGACCTTCTATGCCGTGCACAAGGGCCGGCCTTTCTTCGACGAACTCGTGGAGTTCATGACCTCCGGCCCGGTGGTCGTTCAGGTGCTCGAAGGCGAGAATGCCGTTGCCCGCTATCGCGAGGTAATGGGGGCGACCAATCCCGCCAATGCTGCGGAGGGCACCATCCGCAAGCAATTCGCCAAATCGGTCGGCGAAAATACGGTTCATGGCTCCGACGCACCGGAGACTGCGGCCGTCGAAATCGCCCAGTTCTTTTCCGGGAACGAGATCGTCGGCTGACCCGACCCGAGGCTGGCGGCCGATTGTGGCAGCGAAGCCGCGTGCCTGAAGATTCAAGACCTTCAAGGAGGCCTCGATCTAGGATCGGGGCCTTTCCAGATGCGATAGTCCTTCGGAAACAAGGATGGGACGATGATTCGTGTCTTGACCGCTGCGGCCCTGGGCTGCGCGATGACGATTATGGTGGCGAGTGGTGCGCAATCCGGTGGGCGGCCGCCGGCCGGTACCGCCGGACCGAACTATGCCAATATGACCAATGATCAGGTGCGCACGGCCATCGTCGATGCCTGCGTGGTCGGCCAGTGGCAGAAGGCGACATCATCGCGGGACGATTATGCCAATCGCTGCGGCTGCTATGCCCGGCGCGTCACCGCCCAGATGGCGCCGCAGGAATTCGACGCTTTCCGCGCAACCGGCTATTTCAGCGATGTGACCCGGCCGAAGGCCCAAGCGGCGCTCGCCGCCTGCAGGGTCACGCGCTGAGCCGGTCCGCGGGGTAGGCCGTCGCGCCGCAGGTGACACGGTCGAGAAAGCGGCGGGCGCGGGGCAATGCGTCGTGCAGAAATTGTGCCGGCTCCCGCAGCCACAGGCCCTCATAGCGCCGCGACTTCTCTTCCGAAATCAGGACGTCGCGAGGCAGTTCGACGAGGCTCGCGTTCCATCCGGGCCATTGTCGGCGCGCCCGCGCGAAGCTATGCGCCAGAAAGGGCTCGCGCCGCGAGAGCCCGTGGTAGTCGAAGACCCAATCGTCGGTGGCAACGACGATGTGATTGCCGGTGAAACCCGGGTCCGGCTTGATCCAGAGCGCCGTCATCTCCGGCGTGCCGTAACGCTCCAGGAAAGCATAGGCGAGGATGTGGCAGGCGCCGCAGGCGAAGAAGACGCGGTCGGGCAGGGCCCAGCGCATCGCCTGGTCCCGCTTGCGGTATCCCGGCGTGCGGACCTGATACATCTAACGCTCGGGCAGCCCCGGAACGATCAGGGGCGCCGTTGAAGGGGTGTCATCGTCGTCGGCCGCGACCCGGCCGTCGACGAGGCGAACGGTGCCTTGCGCAACGCGGGCAAGGGCGGCCGGATAGATCACATGCTCCTGCGCCAACACGCGCGCGGCGAGGGTCTCGGCCGTGTCGCCGGCGAGCACCGGCACCGCCGCCTGCATGATCACCGGCCCCTCATCGAGCTCGGGCGTCACGAAATGCACGGTGCAGCCGTGGATGCGCACGCCGGCGGCGAGCGCACGCGCGT
The DNA here is from genome assembly GCF_042666455.1 of Chelatococcus sp. GCM10030263. Taxonomy (NCBI): domain Bacteria; kingdom Pseudomonadati; phylum Pseudomonadota; class Alphaproteobacteria; order Hyphomicrobiales; family Chelatococcaceae; genus Chelatococcus; species Chelatococcus sp. GCM10030263. The sequence goes on from NZ_JBHTDB010000007.1 coordinate 73,445, forward strand.
GGGTGTCGAGCCCGCGGAAGGCCGGCAGGAGCGACGGATGGATATTGAGGAGCCGGCCCGTCCAGCGCGTCACGAACCAGGGCGTGAGCACGCGCAGGAAGCCCGCCAGGCAGACGAGCTCGATATCCTTATCGGCGATCACCTGATGGAGCGCCGCCTCGAAGGCGCCGCGGTCGCCGGCGAAGCCCTTGTGGTCGATGACGGCGGTGGCGATGCCCGCCTGGCGGGCATGATCGAGCCCGCCGGCATCGGGACGGTTCGACAGCACGAGCGCGATCTCTGCCGGGAAGGCCGGGTCACGCGCCGCTTCGACCAAGGCGACCATATTCGAGCCCCGGCCGGAAATAAGGACGGCGGTACGGACGCGGCGGCGCATGGACGGATTGCTCATGCTCAGTCCAATTGCAGGCGGCCCGTGGTCGCCACCCGCGGCCCGTTGCCTGTTGCCGCGACGATCTCGCCGATCACCACCGGCGCCTCTCCGGCTTCGGTGAGGGTCGCCATGACGTCCTTCTCGGCATCGCGTGCGATGACTGCGACCATGCCGATGCCGCAGTTGAAGGTGCGCAACATCTCGGCCTCGGCGATGCCGCCCTCGCGGGCGAGCCAGCCGAAAACCGGCGGCGGGCGGATGGCATCGAGATCGAGCCGCACGGCAAGGCCCACGGGCAGGACCCGCGGGATATTCTCGGGAAAGCCGCCGCCGGTGATATGGGCAAGCGCCTTGATGGCGTCGGTCTTGCGCAGTGTAGCAAGCAGGCTTTTCACATAGATGCGGGTCGGCGTGAGCAGGGCCGCGCCGAGTGCCTTACCCGTGGCGAAGGGGGCGGGTGCCTGCCAGTCGAGCCCGGCCGCGGCGACCACCTTGCGGACCAGGGAAAAGCCATTGGAATGGACGCCTGAGGAGGCAAGGCCGACCAGGACGTCGCCGGGGGCGATATCGCCGCGCGGCAGGAGCCGGCCGCGTTCTGCGGCGCCCACGGCAAAGCCGGCAAGGTCGTAATCCGCCCCTTCGTAGAGCCCGGGCATCTCGGCCGTCTCACCGCCGATGAGCGCACAGCCGGCCTGCCGGCAGCCCTCGGCGATGCCGGCGACGATCGCCGCGCCGACGGCCGGGTCGAGCCGGCCCGTCGCATAATAGTCGAGAAAGAAGAGCGGCTCGGCGCCCTGCACCACCAGGTCGTTGACGCACATGGCAACGAGGTCGATGCCGACCGTGTCGTTGATGCCCGTCTCGATGGCGATCTTGACCTTGGTGCCGACGCCGTCGTTGGCCGCTACCAGAATGGGGTCCTTGAATCCCGCCGCCTTGAGGTCGAAGAGCCCGCCGAAGCCGCCGATCTCGCCATCAGCGCCCGGCCGGCGGGTTGAACGGACGAGCGGCTTGATCGCCTCGACCATGGCATTGCCGGCGTCGATATCGACGCCCGCCTCGGCATAGGTCAGTCCGTTTTTAGGCGATTTCGACATGAGCGGCCCGGTGCTGCGTCCTGGGCCGGCCAATCCCGGCCCGCTTCGCGAGTACGACGGCAATGGCCGGGGTGCAAGGGGATTCGGCGAGAGGATTGGCGAGGGGTTTCGGGCGATCCGGCCCTTGCCGCTCCGGTCAAGCCCCTCGCGCTTTGTGAATGCTCGCCCTACATATTGGGTTCGCTGCGTCCCAAGGCCGATGACCCGCTCACTCGCATGACCCTGCCCAATTTCATCACCATCGCGCGGCTCATCCTGGTGCCTATCGTCATCGCGATGATCAGCGCGGAACGCTGGCACACCGCCTTCGTTCTCTTCGTGGTGGCGGGCATCTCCGACGGGGTCGACGGCTTCATTGCCCGACGCTTCGACATGAAGAGCGAGCTCGGCGCCTATATCGACGCGCTCGCTGACAAGGCGCTGCTCGTCTCGATCTTCGTGACCCTGTCCGTGGTCGGAGTTCTGCCGGGCTGGTTCGCGATCGTGGTCGTATCGCGCGACGTGATGATCCTGATGGCCGTGATGCTTTCGTGGTTCATGAGCAAGCCCATGGAGATCAAGCCGCTCATGGTCGGCAAGATCAATACCGGGCTGCAGATCGCTTTTGCGGCGCTGGTGCTTGGCTCGCGCGGCTTCGGCCTGGCGCTGGATCCGCTCATTGACGTCGTCATGCTGCTCGTCGCCGGCTTGACGGTGGTCTCCGCAGGAGCCTATCTCGCCGTCTGGCTGCGCCACATGGCGACCTGATGCAGAAGGACAATGGGCGGGCGATGAGTTTTCAGCGACAGCTCGGCTTCTGGCTGACGGCGCTCGTCATCGCAGTTCTCGCGCTCGTGCTGCTGCGCGGCATTCTGCTGCCCTTCGTCGCCGGCCTGGTTCTGGCTTATCTGCTCGATCCCCTGGCAGACCGGCTGCAGCGGCTCGGCATCGCGCGCCTGCCGGCGACGCTGGCCATTCTCTGCGTCTTCGTGCTCCTGCTGATCCTCGGCCTCGTCGTGATCGTGCCGGTGCTCGTCAACCAGCTCGCGGCCTTCGTCGCCAGGATGCCGGAGACGGTGAGCCGGCTGCAGCAGTTGGCGGTCGAGCATGGCGGGCCGCTCATCGAGCGCTTCGGTGGAGCAGGCGCACTGCACGACGTCGAGAGCTCGCTCGGCAATCTCATGACGCAGGGCGCGAGCTGGCTCGGCGCTTTCCTGCAGTCGCTCTGGTCCGGCGGTCAGGCGATCGTCGGCATTTTCTCGCTTCTGGTGATCACTCCGGTGGTCGCCTTCTATCTCCTGGTCGACTGGGACCGGATGGTGGCGAAGGTCGACAGCTGGCTGCCGCGCCGCCATGTCGAGACCATCCGCATGCTCGCCAGCGAAATGGACCACGCCATCGCCGGCTTCCTGCGCGGGCAGGCCTTGGTGTGTCTCATCCTCGGCACCTTCTATGCCGTTGGCCTGACGATCGTCGGCCTGAATTTCGGGACGCTGATCGGCCTTGTCAGCGGCCTTCTCACCTTCATTCCCTATGTCGGTTCGCTGACGGGTCTCGTCCTCTCGGGCGGAGTGGCCATCGTGCAGTTCTGGCCGGATTGGCCGATGATCGCCGCGACCTTCGCCATCTTCTTCATCGGCCAGTTCGTCGAGGGCAATATTCTCTCGCCGAAACTCGTGGGCGATGCGGTCGGCGTCCATCCGGTCTGGCTGATGTTCGCGCTGCTCGCCTTCGGCTCGCTGTTCGGCTTCCTCGGCCTGCTCCTGGCCGTACCGATCGCGGCCTCCATCGGCGTCATCGTCCGTTTCGCGCTTCGCCAATATCTGACCAGCCCGCTCTACGACGCGCCGGCGGAGCCTTTACCTTCAGAGCCCTTGCCGGCAGAGCCCTTACCGCCCGCGCCCGTAGGGGCGAAGCCGCTCGTCGCGACAGCGCGGCCGAGATCCAAAAAGAATGCCTGAAACGCCTCGCCAACTGCCTTTGGACCTGCCTGTGGCGGCGCGCTACGGCGCGGAGGATTTTCTCGTCGGCCCGCCCAATGCGGCCGCTCATGCGCTCGTGGACCGCTGGCCCGACTGGCCGGACAGGGTCGTCTTGCTCGTCGGACCCGAGGGATCGGGCAAGACGCATCTCGCTGCCATTTGGCGCGAGCGGGCAGGGGCGCTCGCCATTCCGGCCGGGACGATCGACGAGGCGGTGTTCACCGAAGACGACCGCGACGCCGTCCTCGTCGAGGATTGCGACCGGGGAGCGCTCGACGAACATGGCCTCTTCCACCTGCTCAATGTCATGCGCGCCAAGGGCCATGCCCTGCTGACGGCGCGGACGCTGCCAGGCGGCTGGGGGCTCGCGACGCCCGACCTCCTGTCGCGGCTGCGCCTGGCGCCCGTCGCGGAAATGGGGGCGCCGGACGACGCGCTTTTGCGCGCGGTCCTTGTGAAGCTCTTCGTCGATCGCCAGCTGGTGGTCGATGCCGGCGTGATCGAAACCCTCCTTCTCAGGATGGAGCGTTCCTTTGCAGCCGCCCAGCGAATCGTGGCAGCCCTCGACAGGGAAGCGCTCAGCCGCGGGCGACGGATCACGCGTGTCATGGCCACCGCCATCCTGCAGGAGATGACGTGAAGGTACCCACCCCCGCTTCGAAGCCCCGCGCCCGCCGGATCGCCAAGCCGCGGCGCCGGCCCGTGCAGCTCGCCGAGCCGGCGCCGCGGCTTGGCGATCCGGCCACCAGCGCGACAAACGATGCCGATGTCTTGGAATCGTCGCTTAAACTTGGGACAATCGCTGCAGAGCAGCGGTTACAATCCCGGGAGGCATTGGTGAGCGTCGAAGTTTCGCATCAGGTTGCGGAAGAGGCTGTGATGGCCTCGCAGCCAGCCGCCGCGGAGAAAGTTGTTGAGACCCGTGGAGCGGAAACGACGGGCAACCCGCTGGCGGGCTCGCCGGAGCGCTTCATCAACCGGGAACTCTCCTGGCTCCAGTTCAATCGGCGCGTGCTCGAGGAGGCCTCGAACCGCAGTCACCCGCTGCTCGAGCAGCTTCGCTTTCTGTCGATTTCGGCGAACAATCTCGATGAATTCTTCATGGTGCGCGTGGCGGGCTTGCGCGGCCAGGTGCGCTCGGGCGTGGAACTCGCCTCACAGGACGGCCTGACGCCGGCCGAGCAACTGGCGCGTATCAGTACCGAGGTGTCCTCACTCGCCTTTGATCAGCAACAGCGTTGGCGGGAGCTCCGGGAAGACCTCCTGCTTAACGGCATCGTCCTGGTCGAGGGCGAGGATCTCACGACGGCGGAACGGGCTTGGCTCGAGGATTATTTCCTCGACCACGTCTTTCCCGTGCTGACGCCGCTCGCGATCGATCCGGCTCATCCTTTTCCCTTCATCCCCAACCTCGGCTTCTCGATCGCGCTGTCGCTCTTTCGCAAGAGTGATAACCGCGTGCTCAACGCGCTCATCCGCGTGCCGAACAAGGTGGAGCGCTTCGTGCGCCTGCCGGATTTCGCCGACACCGGCGCGGCGCGCTTCGTCACGCTCGAGCAACTCATCCTGTTGTTCACCGGGCGGCTGTTCCCCGGCTATACGGTCACGGGTGGCGGCGGCTTCCGCGTCATCCGCGATTCCGACATCGAGGTGGAGGAAGAGGCCGAAGATCTGGTGCGTCTCTTCGAGACGGCCTTGAAGCGGCGTCGGCGCGGCAGCGTGATCCGCCTCGAAATCGATTTTGCGATGCCGGACAGCCTGCGGTCCTTCGTCGTGAAAGAGCTGAAAATCGAGCAGGACGCGGTCTTTCTCGTGGAGGGCATGCCGGCGCTCAACGAATTGAGCCAGCTCGTCTCGCTCGATCGATCAGACCTGAAGTTCAAGCCCTATAATCCGCGTTTTCCCGAACGTATTCGCGAACATGGCGGTGATTGCTTCGCGGCCATCCGCGAGAAGGACATCGTCGTCCACCACCCCTACGAATCCTTCGACGCGGTCGTGCAGTTCCTGCAACAGGCCGCGCGGGATCCGGATGTGGTCGCGGTCAAGCAGACCCTCTACCGGACGTCGTCGGATTCCCCCATCGTCAAGGCCCTTGCCGAGGCGGCCGAAGCCGGCAAGTCGGTGACCGCGCTGGTTGAGCTTAAGGCGCGCTTCGACGAAGAGGCGAATATCCGCTGGGCGCGAGACCTCGAACGGGCCGGCGTGCAGGTGGTCTTCGGCTTCATCGAGTTGAAGACGCACGCCAAGATGTCGTCTGTGGTCCGCCGCGAGGGCAACCAGCTCGTGACCTATTGCCACGTGGGCACGGGCAACTATCACCCGATCACGGCGCGCATCTATACGGATCTCTCCTTCTTCACCGCCGATCCGGTAATCGCCCGCGACGTCAGCCGCATCTTCAACTACATCACCGGTTATGCGGAGCCTGCCGGTCTCGAGCGTATGGCCGTCTCGCCGGTCACGCTGAAGCCGCGTATTCTCGACCATATCAGCGAAGAGATGGCCCATGCGAAGGCAGGTCGGCCTGCCGCCATCTGGGGCAAGTGCAATTCGCTCGTCGATCCGGTCATTATAGACGCACTTTACGAGGCGAGCTCCGCCGGCGTGCAGATCGATCTCATCATCCGCGGAATCTGCTGCCTGAGGCCAGGACTCAACGGGCTGTCGGACAACATCCGCGTGAAATCGATTGTTGGACGTTTCCTGGAGCACAGCCGCATCTTTGCTTTCGGCAATGGCCATGGCTTGCCGCATCCGCAGGCTCACCTCTACATCTCGTCGGCGGATTTGATGCCGCGCAACCTTGATCGGCGCGTGGAGACGCTCTGCCCCATTACCAACGAGACGGTTCACCAGCAGATTCTCGATCAAATTCTTTTGGCGAATCTGCTCGACAATGAGCAGAGCTGGACCATACTCCCGGACGGGACGAGCCAGAGAGTCGTGCCTCAGCGCGGTGAGCTGAAGTTCAACGCGCATCAGTATTTCATGACCAACCCGAGCCTGTCCGGACGTGGAAAATCACTCAAAGATTCACGCCCCAGAACCTTGGCTAAGAAGACCGGCCGAAGCAGTCGCTGACGACTTGGGTATTCCCGGGCGGCTGGACGTCGGACCTCCCGTCGCCATTGTCGATATCGGGTCGAACTCCGTGCGCCTCGTCGCCTATGAAGGGCTGACGCGCGCACCCTCGCCGCTGTTCAACGAGAAGGTGCTCTGCGGCCTCGGCGACAATGTCGCGACGACGGGTCAGCTGGATCAGGGGGCGATCGGCAAGGCGCTGAGGGCGCTCAAGCGGTTTCGCGTGATCTGCGCACATATGCAGGTCGGTGCGGTGCATGTGCTCGCCACGGCTGCCGCCCGCGATGCGTCCAATGGTCCGGCCTTTCTCGCTGCGGCGGAGGCAGCGATCGGCGAGCCGGTGCAACTCTTGTCGGGACCTCAGGAGGCGGAGCTCTCCGCCTATGGCGTGATATCGAGCTTCCACGGACCGGACGGGGTGGTCGGCGATCTCGGCGGCGGGAGCCTCGAGCTCATCGACGTGAAGGGCACCAATCTCGCGAGCGGCGTGACGCTGCCGGTTGGGGGGCTTGCCTTGCGCGACGTTGCCAAGGGTTCCCTGCGGGAGGCCAAACGCATCGTACGCGAGGCACTGCGCGATGCGGCGCCGCTCGATGCCTTGCGCGGCCGCACTTTCTATGCGGTCGGCGGCACCTGGCGCGCCCTTGCCCGGCTGCATATGGGGCAGAAAGGCTATCCGCTGCACGTGTTGCACGGCTATTCGATCATGCCTGGCGAGACCATCGACTTCGCCAAGATCGTGGAACGTGTCGGCGCGGAGGCGCTTGCCTCAGTCGAGCTGGTGTCGGAAGCACGGCGGCCGCTCCTTCCCTATGGAGCGCTCGTGCTCGAGGAAATCGTCCGGCGTGGCCGGCCGAAAACGGTCGTCCTCTCGGCGGCTGGCGTACGCGAGGGACTGCTCTTCGCCAAGCTCGATCCGGAAGCCCAGAAAGAGGACCCGCTGCTGCACGCCGCGCGCGAGGTCAATTGCTTGCGGTCACGGTCACCGGCGCATGCCGAGGAACTCATCGCCTGGACGGATCAGCTCGCCAGTTCGCTCCACCTCGACGAGACCGCCGAGGAGCGTCGCCTGCGCCATGCAGCCTGTTTGCTATCGGATATCGGCTGGCGATCGCACCCCGATTATCGCGGTGATCAAAGCTTCGCGTCCATCGCCCAGGCGGCTTTCGTCGGCATCGACCATCCCGGCCGCGCCTTTGTCGCGCTGGCGGTTTTCCTTCGGCACGTCGGGTTTGCCGGGGATGACGGCTTCCGGCTGCGCGAGCTGATGACCGCCCGGCTTCTCGACCGGGCGCGTATTCTGGCGGGGGCCATGCGCCTCGGCTATCTCCTCTCGGCGGGGATGCCGGGAACGCTGCCCCATACACCGCTCGTCGCCAGCGGGCACAAGCTCCAGCTCATCTTGCCACCGGACCTCGCGGATCTCGCGAGCGACCGGCTGCGCAACCGGCTGAAGCAGCTCGCGCGCTTCGTCGCGCGCGACCCTCAACTCGCCGCTGGCAAACGGCAATGATTGCGTACGGCAAGCAGCGCGACCAGCCACAGGCCACGTCAGCCGCCGACTGGCTGCGCCTTCCAATAGATGCATGAGGCGTCGCGCCCCACGCTTACAGACGGAAGCCAGCTTGCGTTATCGAGGGGCGCTACGGTGTGGGGCCGCCGGCCGTCGATTGCCGGGGGAGCCGCGGGGACAGGCGTGATCGTCTTTCCCGAAGCGCCACGGCGCTGTTCGCCGCCTTGCCGCGCGATCTCTCGATAACGGGAATTCAATCCCTGAGCTCGCATCCTTCGTCGCGCGAACTGCACGGCTTTTTGGGGCGCTTCGCTTTCAGGTAGCCGGGCTTCACGGCGAGCGAAGCCCTTCTGCCGTCTGTGGTCTGCCAAGGTCATGAAAACGAGAGGACGATGACCTCGCGAGCCGGCGCCCCATCCTGCGGGCATGTGTCTACAGCGGCACCACATATTCGAAATCGGCGAGCGAGAGCTCGGGAAGTCCCACCTTCGCGAGCACGAGTTTGCCGCCATCGTCCATCGGTATTTCTACATCCTGGCCTGTTTGCCGGGCGGTGGCCAGCAGCCGTTCGGCGTCGCTTTTGCCACCTCCGTGTTTAGCGATCCCGATGACGTCGCGGTCCTTGCCGCGGCTGGCAGGCGTGAAATCGGCGATGGTGATTATCCCGGTCATTGCGCGTAGCACGAAAGTGTCGCTGTCGGGGCCGCCGCTCAGCCGGTCCGTTCCGCTGCCTATGGCCAAGGTATCGTTTCCGGGGCCGCCGAAGAGGATGTCGTTGCCTCGGCCGCCATCGAGTTCATCGTCACCCAGGCCGCCGTAGAGCAGGTCATCGCCCTCGCCTCCGACGAGGATGTCTCGACCGCGGCCGCCTATGAGGGTGTCGTTGCCGTCGTCGCCATAGAGAATATCCTCGCCTTCGCCACCGACCAGGGTATCGCTGCCTGCATCGCCTGAAATGACGTCGTCGCCCCCACGTCCACACAGGCGGTTTGCGCCAGCATTGCCATGGATGCGGTCGTCCTCGGGCGTGCCGATGCAGTCTTCGATCAGCGAGCGGGGATCGTCCTTGAAGAGCGGCGCGTTGACGATGCGGGCGACGATATCGAGCCCTTGGAAGCTGAGGTCGGAAACGAGGGTGTGCAGGGTCGTGGCCTCGCCTGGACGCAGGTCGGCCACGAGGCGGTGGCTCCAGTTGGAGAAATCGTAACAGTCGCGGCCGCCGGCGTCCCAGATCATCAGATAGGGCTTCGGCACCTGCGGCACGCCGAAACCGACCTTGTCGGCGAAAACTTCGCCGGTCTCCGGGCTAAAACTGTAGGCCGTATCCGTCTTGCGGGTCGTGTAATTGGGAGAATAGAGCGCCCAGAGGGCCGCGGCGTCGCCGGGCATCGGGGACTGGGGCAACCAGATGGATAGCGCGTTGAGCCATTCGCGTTTTTCGCCGAATAGCTGGTCGGTGGTCGGCGGGGACTTCAAGGTGTAGGCCATCTGGCCCGTGTAGGTCATGATGGCATTGCTCTGCGTGTCAGCGTCCGGCGTCGCTACCGCCCACTGAGAGCTGCCGTCGCCTTGAGGATGGCTCAGGCCGAGTGTATGGCCGATCTCATGGAGGGCTGTTGTGTGGAAGCCGCTGCCGAGAAAGGATGCGGTCGCAAGCGGTCTTGCGTCCAGCCAGACATCCTGCTGAACGCTGACAGGAAGAGCGCGGTCGGTACTCCCGAGATGGGTCAATCCCTTGGTCAATGCGAAGCGGATATCGGCATCGGCCGGTGACTGCGTTTCCTCCACGAACCGGACGTGGACCAGTTCCGTAATCTGCTTCAGCGCAAAACGAATGGCTTGCCGTCCGTCCGGCGGCATCGGCAAATAAGCCCCCGACAAATCCTCCTCATCCTCGCCAAGCTCGGATTCGATGCCATTCTCGGTCGTGAAGGGGAGGTGGGTCATTTCTTCCTTCCTAGGGAAGGAGTATGTTTTTTCAAAAGAATTTACGTAGAAATTCCCTAGAAATGCATCAATACTTTTGTCGCCGGTTGGGTCTATTTTTTCGATTCTTTGTATTTTTGAATATTCAAACATTTCACATCCCGAGTTACTTCGCAGTCGACAATTTTATGCCCGAAGTGTTCGGCAAAGTTGCGCCCGAGATGCGGCGTATTTGGGACAGGCTTTCTCTTAATCATCAGAGGTGGAGGTTTGCATGAAAATATACTGTAAAATACTGTTATTCGTCACATTTGGGCGGGGCTGCATCAACGCGGCAGAGCCGGAGTTGGCACCGGCTGCACGTCCGCAGTCGCACGCGTTCGCTACACCGGCTCAGCAGTCCAGCAAAGCCACCCGGCCACGACGGACAGCGAGCGCGAGGCGGCCGTGTTTCAGGGCGAGCGCCCGTTCGCCGAAGAGCGATCGGCGCCAACCGCGCAGCGCCGGCACGTCCGCATCGTCGCTCGCGGCGATCGCTTCGAGGTCGTCCACGGTAGCGAGTATTTTTGGGGCGACGCGCTCGTTCTCGGCAATCGCCTTCAAGAGCACCTTGAGCATTTCGAGGACCGCGCCGTTCGCCGCCTTGCCGCGCGGCCGCTCCATGGCGGGGACAGTCTTGGCATCGCGCGACAGACCACGCTCGACCGCAGCCAGCACGTCGGCGCCGCCGCGCGAGCGCTCGAAGCCGTTCGGCACCGACCGCAACCCGCCGAGCGCCTCGATGCTGCGGGGCGTATGCGTGGCGATATCGATGACGGTGTCGTCCTTCATCACGCGCGAGCGCGGCACGTCGCGCGCTTGCGCCTCCTTCTCACGCCAGGCGGCGACCTCGATGAGAACGGCAAGATCGCGCGCCTTCTTCACCCGCCCACGCAGCCGCATCCAGGCATTCTCGGGCTTCATCTCATAGGTGGCGGGGGAGGTGAGAACGCCCATCTCTTCTTCGAGCCAGGCTTCCCGGCCGGTGCGGGCGAGTTCGGCCGACAGCGCCTGATAAACCGTGCACAGATGCGTGACATCGGACAGGGCATAGGCGAGCTGCTGCTCGCTGAGCGGCCGGTGCGACCAGTCCGTGAAGCGCGACGACTTGTCGATGCGAGCCTTGGCGAGGTCATTGGCGAGCTGCTCGTAGGAGACGGAATCGCCATAGCCGCAGACCATGGCGGCGACCTGGGTGTCGAACAGGGGGTGCGGGATGATGCCCCCCTTCTGCCAGACGATCTCCACGTCCTGTCGGGCCGAGTGGAAAACCTTGACCACCGCCTCGTCCGTCATCAAGGCGAAGAAGGGGGCGAGGTCGAGCTCGGGCGACAGGGGGTCGACCAGTATCGCTTCCTCGTCGCTCGCCATCTGGATCAGGCAAAGCTTCGAATAGAAGGTCGTCTCCCGGAGGAACTCGGTGTCCACGGTGACGAAGCGGTGCTGGCTGAGCCGCGCGCAGGCAGCCTTGAGCTTTTCAGTTGTGTCGATCAGATCCATGAAACCGCGCTATAGCCGAGCCGGAGCGACTTGTCGCGCCCATCCTTGACAAGATCGACGTCTCGTGGACTTTTCCGGCGCTTCATCCGTACAGCGCGTCCGCGCTGCAACGGTTCACTCCCGGGGCCGAGGCCCCGCAGCTTCTGGCGGCATCGGACATGCATCGCTACCGCACTCACACCTGCGGCGCGCTCCGCGCGACCGACATCGGCGAAAAAGTTCGCCTGTCCGGCTGGTGCCATCGCATCCGCGACCACGGCGGCGTGCTCTTCATCGATCTGCGCGATCACTACGGCCTCACCCAGGCAGTGATCGATCCCGATTCGCCGGCGTTCAAGGCGGCGGAGGCGCTGCGCGCCGAATGGGTGGTGCGCGTCGACGGAACAGTCCGCGCCCGGCCCGAGGGCACCGACAATCCGGATCTGCCGACCGGGGCTGTCGAGGTCTATGTCACCGAAATCGAGGTGCTCGGCCCGGCGGCGGAACTGCCGTTGCAGGTCTTCGGCGATCAGCCCTATCCCGAGGAGACGCGGCTCAAATACCGCTTCCTCGATCTCAGGCGCGAGAAGCTCCACAAAAATCTCATGACGCGTAGCGCGGTCATCGACTCGATGCGCCGGCGCATGAAAGGGCAGGGCTTCTTCGAATTCCAGACGCCGATCCTCACCGCCTCCTCGCCGGAGGGGGCACGCGACTTCCTCGTGCCGTCGCGGCTCCATCCCGGCAAATTCTACGCGCTGCCGCAAGCGCCGCAGCAGTACAAGCAGCTCATCATGATGTCGGGCTTCGATCGCTATTTCCAGATCGCGCCCTGCTTCCGCGACGAGGACCCGCGTGCCGACCGGCTGCCGGGAGAGTTCTATCAGCTCGACCTCGAAATGAGCTTTGTGACGCAGGAGGATGTCTTCGCGGCCGTCGAGCCTGTCATCCGCGGTGTCTTCGAGGATTTCGCCGAGGGTAAGCCGGTCACCCAGTCCTTCCCGCGCATCCCCTATGCCGAGGCCATGCGCAAATACGGCACGGACAAGCCGGACCTGCGCAACCCGCTCGTGATGCAGGACGTGTCGGAGCATTTCCGCGGCTCGGGCTTCAAGGTTTTTGCGCGCCTGCTCGAAGATCAGAAGAACCAGGTATGGGCTATTCCCGGCCCGAGCGGCGGCTCGCGCGCCTTCTGCGACCGCATGAACGCCTGGGCTCAGGGCGAAGGCCAGCCCGGCCTCGGCTATATCTTCTGGCGCGAGGGCGGGGAGGGGGCCGGTCCCATCGCCAATAACATCGGGCCAGAGCGGGCAGCCGCGATTCGCGACCAGCTCGGTCTCAAGGAGGGCGACGCCGCCTTCTTCGTCGCGGGCGACCCGGCGAAGTTCGTCAGATTTGCAGGCGCGGCGCGTACCAAGGTCGGCGAGGAGCTCAATCTGGTCGATCACGACCGCTTCGAGCTCGCCTGGATCGTCGATTTCCCGATGTATGAATGGAACGAGGACGAAAAGCGCGTTGACTTCTCGCATAACCCTTTCTCGATGCCGCAAGGCGGGCTGGAGGCGCTGGAGAGCCAGGATCCGCTGACCATCAAGGCCTTTCAGTACGACATCGCCTGCAACGGCTACGAACTCGCCTCCGGCGGTATCCGCAATCACCGGCCGGACACGATGCTCAAGGCCTTCGAGATCGCCGGTTACGGCGAGGAGACGGTGATCGAGCGCTTCGGCGGCATGTACCGGGCCTTCCAATACGGCGCGCCGCCGCATGGCGGCATGGCGGCGGGCGTCGACCGCATCGTCATGCTGCTCTGCGGCGTGACCAACCTGCGGGAGATTTCGCTCTTCCCCATGAACCAGCAGGCGCTCGACCTGCTCATGGGCGCGCCGTCGGAAGTCTCACCGCGGCAGCTGCGTGAGCTGCACATCCGGCTGAACCTGCCGGAGACGAAGTGACGGGCTCGCGGTGCTATCGAACCGCACCATCGGGCGAATGACCGCCTGGCGGCTGCTACCGCGCAATCCCTCCCCCCTTGAGGGGGAGGGTAGGGTGGGGGGTATTGGGAGTGCCGCCGGATCTTTCCGCAGCCGCGCTCTATGCCTTCCCTGGTCACCCCCCTCTCCAGCTCTCCCCCTCAAGGGGGGAGAGAGGCGCTCTCGATCGCCGCTCAGGAAGCCCCATTCGACCTTGATGCATTCGATTGATGGTCCTGTGCTCTCCGAGGCGGTATCCGGAACGCAACGGCTGTGAATGCCTCCCCGCTCACCGCCGTCGTCGTGACCTATGACAGCGCCCATGCGCTGCCGGACTGTCTCGGCGCATTGCAGTGGGAGGGGGTGCCGGCCATCGTGGTCGACAATGCAAGCGGCGACGGTTCGGCTGAATTGGCGGAACGGCTGGGCGCTCGCGTTTTGCGCAATGCGATGAACGAGGGCTACGGCCGGGCCAACAACCGCGGCGTTGCCGCCGCCGACACGCCGCTCGTCCTCATCGTCAATCCGGATGTCGTGCTCGACGAAGGGGCGGCTGCCGCGCTGGTCGCCGCTGCCGGGCGCTATCCCGAAGCGGGCCTGCTTGCGCCGCGGCTCGTCGAGGCCGATGGGCGGCTGTTCTTTCAGCCGCGGTCGCTGCTGTCGCCCTATCTGCACAACGACGCGGGCATCCTGCGCCTGCCAGAGGGGGACTGCTGCGCGCCTTTTCTTTCCGGCGCGGCGCTTCTCGTCCGCCGCGATGCCTTTCTGGCGCTCGGCGGCTTCGACGAAAAGATCTTCCTTTTCTACGAGGACGATGACCTCTGCCGCCGCATGGCCGACGCCGGCCACGCGCTCGTCCACGTGCATGCGGCCGTTGCACGCCATGGCCGCGGCGGCTCCAGCGCGCCGGCGCCGGGGCGGATTTATCGCGCGCGCTGGCATCAGGCCTGGTCGCGCGCCTATGTCAGTCGGAAATACGGCCTGGCCGATCCAGCACCCGCCATGCTGGCCAGGAACGCCGTCAAGGCCCTTGGGGCCGCCCTCGTGTTCAATCGCCGCCGCATGGCGCGCTACGGCGGCTCGGCCGCCGGGGCGTTTGCTGCATGGCGCGGTGCCGATGCCTTGGCGCGCGAGGGGCTCGGGGAATAGGGGTTGCATGCCGGGGCGTCACAGGTCACAGGTGAGCGGAGAAGCCGGCCCGCAGGGGGCGTGCCGGGCTGATTTCACCATCCATCTTTGCCGGCAATGACATCCACAACGACGACTTCCGCCGCACCGGCCAAGTTTCTCTCCGCCGCGCCGACGCTCGCGACCGCCATGGCACGGCCTTACGACAACTTCACCCTGCTGCGGCTGATGTTGGCGCTCGCGGTGGTCGTCTCGCATGCCTTCAGCGTCTCGACCGGCGGTAACGAGCCGCTTCACATCACAACTGACTTCACCTTGGGTGAGCACGCGGTCAACGGCTTCTTCGCCATCTCCGGCTTTCTCGTCACGATGAGTTTCGCGCGGCGCGGCTGGCGCGACTATATCGTCGCGCGCACGCTCAGGATCGCGCCGGCCTTCATCGTCGTCACCCTCGTCATGACGCTATGCGGTGCAGCGCTGACCACCCTCAGCGCCGCCGAATACTGGTCCGACCCCCGGGTGCCGCGCTTCGTCGTGACGACGCTCACAGCCTTCAAGAGCGCCGGTGCGCTGCCCGGCGTCTTCGCCGACAACCCCATGCCCTTTCCGCTCGCGACCGTCTGGACGCTGAAATACGAGGTGCTCTGCTATCTCGGCGTGCTCGCTTTCGGGGTCGCTGTCGGCGTCGAGCGGCGCCTGCTCGCGCTCGCCATCGTCGCGGGTCTCGCCGTGGCCGTCGTGCTGCTCGATGCCTTGGTGCCGGATGCGGGCAAGGCCGCGCAAACATCGCTGCGCCTGCCGCTGCTCTTCGGCGCGGGGGCCGTGCTCTACCTGTTTCGGGATCGGGTGCGGGTCTCGGCGGTGCTGCTGGCCGTGCTCGTCGTCGCGACCTGGCTCGCCCATGGAGGCGCCTTCTACAAGGCGCTGCTCTTCATCACCGAAGCCTATGGCTTCATCTATCTCGCCGTCGCGCCGGGCTTGTCGTCGCCGGCCTTCAACATCAAGGCGGATCTGTCCTACGGCACCTATCTCTACGGCTGGCCGATCCAGCAGACGCTGCAGCAATATTTCCCGGATGTGGCCATTCCGGTGATGCTGCCGATCGCGGTCCTGCTCACGCTGCTGGTGGCGGCGCTGTCCTGGTATGGCGTTGAGAAGCCGGCGCTCGCCTTGAAGGCGCGGCTTCTGGGCGAGAAGTTCAAGGCGCCCGGCTCCGTCGGGATCTGACGGCGGCCACGAATTCCTCCACGCGAGAGCTCTGGAGGAGTGGAATGAGGGCGGCGACCTCCTCGCGCGGCAGGTCCCACCAGGCGCAATCGAGAAGGGCCGCGATCGCCTGATCGTCGAAGCGCCGGCGCATGACGCGGGCCGGCACGCCGGCCGCGACCGCATAGGGCGGCACGTCGCGGCTGACCACGGCGCGCGCCGCGATGATGGCGCCGGAGCCGATGGTGACGCCCGGCAGGATCAGCGCACCCGAGCCGATCCACACGTCATGACCGATGACGACATCGCCGGCCGGCCCCTGATGGTCGTTGCCGGCGGGCGCCTCCGGCCAGCGCTCGCGGAAGGCGGAGAAGGGGTAGGTGGAGATGAAATCGCCGCGGTGGTTGCCGCCGAGCATGATCTCGACCTGGTCGGCGATGGAGCAGTAGCGGCCGATGGTGAGCTTGCCGCCCCAGTCGGCAAAGCGCACCTTCGGGCGGCCGTAGGAATAGGCGCCGACGGACGCGCCGTGCCGCCGAACGAGCTTATCCAGATGCAGGCGCGTCTCGTTATGCGGGTTGCGCCGTGCCGTCAGCTTGTCGAGAAGCCGCATCCGTCCGTTCCTCTCCCGCCTGCGACGCTCGCACAAGCTTGAGCGACATTGACGCGGTCACGCTTTCACGCGCACAAGAACCTGAACTAAACGATGTTGTCCACCGGCAGGGCGGGAGCTTGCGAGATGGCTGCTGAGATATCCAAGGATCTGAAGGCCGGAGCGCTCCATTACCACCGCTACCCACGTCCCGGTAAGCTCGAGATCCAGCCGACGAAGCCGCTCGGCAACCAGCGCGACCTCGCCCTTGCCTATTCGCCGGGTGTGGCTGCCGCCTGCGAGGCGATCGCCGCCGATCCGGCAGAGGCCTCCGAGCTCACCTCCCGCCAGAATCTCGTGGCGGTCGTCTCGAACGGCACCGCCGTGCTCGGCCTCGGCAATATCGGGCCGCTCGCCTCCAAGCCGGTGATGGAGGGCAAGGCCGTCCTCTTCAAGAAATTCGCCGGCATCGACGTCTTCGACATCGAGGTCGCCGAGACCAATGTCGAAAAGCTCGTCGATGTGGTGGCCGCGCTCGAGCCAACCTTCGGCGGCATCAATCTCGAGGACATCAAGGCGCCCGAATGTTTCGAGGTGGAGGAGCGGCTCAAAGCCCGCATGGGCATTCCCGTCTTCCATGACGACCAGCACGGCACCGCGATCATCGTCGCGGCCGCCGTCACCAATGCGCTGGCGCTCGCCCAGAAGCCGATCGGCGAGGTCAAGATCGTCGCCTCGGGAGCGGGGGCAGCGGCGCTCGCCTGCCTCAATCTTCTGGTCGCGCTGGGGGCAAAGCGCGAGAATATCTGGATCACCGATATCGAGGGCGTGGTCTACGAGGGCCGCGAGGCCCTGATGGACCGCTGGAAGGCGGTCTATGCGCAGAAGACCACGGCGCGCACGCTCGCCGACGTCATCGGCGGCGCCGATATCTTTCTCGGCCTCTCCGCCGGCGGCGTGCTGAAGCCCGAGCTTTTGAAGCTCATGGCCGAAAAGCCGCTCATTCTCGCGCTCGCCAATCCTTATCCGGAAATCATGCCGGAGGAGGCGGTGGCGGTGCGGCCGGATGCCATGATCTGCACCGGGCGGTCGGACTATCCCAACCAGGTCAACAACGTCCTGTGCTTCCCCTATATCTTCCGCGGGGCGCTCGACGTGGGTGCCCGCACCATCAACGAAGCCATGAAGGCGGCCGCTGTCCAGGCCATCGCGGCACTGGCACGGGAAGCGCCCTCCGATGTGGTGGCCCGCGCCTATGGCGGCGAACTCCACACCTTCGGCCCGGATTCGCTCATTCCGAATCCCTTCGATCCTCGCCTTATCCTGCGGATCGCGCCGGCGGTGGCGCAGGCTGCCATGGATTCGGGCGTCGCGCAGAAACCGATCGGCGACATGGCGGCTTACGCCGAATCGCTCACACGCTTCGTCTTCCGTTCGGGCTTCATCATGAAGCCGGTTTTCGCCCAAGCGCGGACCGATCCGAAACGTGTGATCTATGCCGAGGGCGAGGACGAGCGCGTGCTGCGCGCCGCCCAGGCGGTGATCGAGGAGGGCATCGCCCGGCCGGTCTTGATCGGCCGCCCGAGCGTCGTCGAGACGCGGCTCAAGCGCTTCGGCCTCTCGATCCGGGTGGAGAAGGACTTCGAGCTCATCAATCCGGAGGATGATCCGCGCTACCGGGATTATGTCGCGACCTATCTCGAAGTCGCCGGCCGCCGCGGCGTCACGCCGGATGCGGCCAAGACCCTGGTGCGCACCAATACCACCGTCATTGCGGCCCTTGCGGTGGTGCGCGGCGAGGCGGACGCCATGCTGTGCGGGCTGGAGGGGCGCTTCTCATCCCGCGTCAGGCATATCGAGGACATCATCGGCCTGGCGCCCGGCCAGCGCGCGCTCTCGGCGATGAGCCTCATCATCACCTCGCAGGGCCACTACTTCCTCGCCGATACCCATGTGCGCGACAATCCGAGCGCCGAAGAAATCGCCGAGATGACGCTGATGTGCGCCGAACATGTGCGGCGCTTCGGCATCGAGCCGCAGATCGCGCTGCTCGCCCATTCGGATTTCGGATCGGCCGACACCGAAAGCGCCCTCAAGATGCGCAGGGCGCTCGCCTATATCCGCCATCGCGCGCCGTCGCTGGAGGTGGACGGCGAAATGCAGGCCGATACGGCGCTGTCGCAGATGATCAGGGAGAAGGTCCTGCCGTCGTCTCATCTCAAGGGCGCGGCCAATGTCCTCATCATGCCCAATCTCGATTCGGCCAATATCGCCTTCCAGCTCACCAAGATCTTGGCGGATGCGCTGCCCGTCGGGCCGATCATCCTCGGCCCGGCAAAGCCCGCCCATATCCTCACGCCGTCGGTGACGACGCGCGGCATCGTCAATATGACGGCGGTGGCCGTGGTTGAGGCGCAGGCGGCGGACCAGGCGCCCGCGCCGGAGCGAGCGGCTACTTCGCCTCGGCGCTGATCTCGAGCTGTTCGAGAATGTCGGCGGGCCGGCCGCCGGTCGCACCGTAATCGGCGAGGCCGAAGCCGGCAGGATCCTTGGCCACGGCCTTGACGTCGAGTTCCCCAGGCTTGGCGATGAAGCGCGCGATGGCCGAGCCGAGCGCCTTCGTATCGGCCGAACCACCGAGAAAGCCGGGCACGCCGACCATGGCGATCATGCTGTATTCGGTTTTCAGCGCGTCCGGCGTCTTGTTCTGCTGGGCGGCGAGTTCCGAGAACAGCCGGTCGAAGAAGCCGCCGTTCTGCACCGTGACCGCCAGATTCTTGGCTGTCAGCCCCATGATCGCAGTCTGGCGCACGGCCTCGTCGGTCGAGAGGAGGTCGTCGGTCACATTGCCGAGCAGGGCGCTTACCGTCGCCTTGCCCATGTTCTCGCCGGACAGCGAGAAATCGTTGATCACCAGTTCCTCGCCTGCCTCGTTCAACCGCCCTTCGAAGGCAAGGGAAAGCGACAAATCCTTGTACCCCATGGCGATGAGGTGCTGGGTCATGTCGGCCTTGGCATCCTGCGGCAGACTGAAGGCGATCTTGTCGAAGGCGAAACGCACGCCGCCTTGGGCGGGGTAAAGCGGGCTCGCACCTTGCGCGGGAGCCTCCCGTGAAAAGCCCATTTCAAAGGCGCCGATCTGGAATTTCACCGGCTGCGGCATGATCTGCTCGACCGAGATGCCCTTGATGGCCGCCGCGCCCGAATCGATGCTGCTCATCATGTCTCCAAGGCTGTGGAGCATGTCGAAGGCTTGATCTGGCTGAGTGGAGTCAGACGCGTTTGCGTCACCAAACTCCCGCTTCAAATTCTCGATCAGCGACAGCCACGGCTTTTCGCTCAGATGGCCGGTGAAGCCATCGCCCGATATCTCGCTGATCTCGACCTTGCTGATGTCCTGGGTTCCCTGGCGCGTGATCTGGCTCACTCCGCTCAGCTTGAAGGGCCCGTAAACGCGGACCGGAGGATTGGGGCCGGTGCCCGCGCCCTCGGTGTACTGGCGGATCAGAAAGGCCAGATCCACGTCGTGGACTTCGAAGACACCCATGGTCGCAGACGTTTCCGAGGGCTTTTCTGCCAACGTTTGCTCGCCGCTGGCAGGCTTGGCGGCGTCCTCGGTGGTGGTTGTCGTGGAGGCGCGCTCGACGGTGATGAGAGCGGCCCGTCCGTCGACGATATCGCGCGCGACGACATTCTCGTAGCGGCCCTTGGACGTCGTCGTGACCGAACCGAAGGTCAAGCTCTGTTCGAACTGGACCTCCGGCATGGTCGCGCTCGTCGCCGACAGCTTGGCGAAGCGGGCCGCGAGCGGTTCGCCGGCCGAGGAGCCGTCAAAGATGGCCTGCAGCCCGGCGCGATCCAGACTGGAGCCGGCGACTTCGACGCGAGCGATGCGGTAGGTGGCCGGTCCGAAGGTGAGCGAGACATTTTCGAGCGTCACGTCCTCGGCCGCCTGAGCTGGCGGGAACAGGGCGAAACCGCCGCTGAGCGCCACTTTGCCGACCGCAAGGCTGCCCGTACCGACGGGCAGGGCGAGACCGCCCAGGGTTACCCGCCCGGTGAAGGGATCGGCGCTGATGTCTGCAACGGTCGCGCCCGCCTGACGGGCGAGCTGCGCCACCACCCATTCGGTTGCGAGCTTGGTGCCTAGCGGGGCCAGCCCGACGAGGGCGGCGAAAGAAACGGCGGAGAGGAACAGGGCTTTCGAGCGCCGGGGCATGACGCGGTCCTTCAAAAATGAATGTGGACCACACTATCCTGCCCGGATGACGGCGAGAACCACCGCCGCCGCTTCAAATCGGACGAGACGGTCTTTCTGTGCGTTTCGGCGCGGTGATGTCAGAGGGAGAAGGAGGTGCCGCAGCCGCAGGAAGCGGTCGCGTGCGGATTCTCGATCTTGAAGGACTGGCCGATGAGATCGTCCACGAAGTCGATGACCGAGCCTTCGATGTATTCGAGCGAGACCGGATCGACGAGCACGACCGCACCGTCGCGCTCGAGGATGAGATCGTCATCCTGCCGGGCGTGGTCGACGTCGAAGGCATATTGGAAACCGGAGCAGCCGCCACCATTGACGCTGATGCGCAGCATCGCCCCGGCCTCTTCATGCGAGAGCACCTGGTTGATACGCGCCACGGCCCGGTCGGTAAGGGTGATCGCGTTCATGTCCGTTGCACCTGCTCGTTTGGGTCTGACGCCCGTGGCCCATCCCGCCGCTCGCTGCGACGCGGTCACGCTTGCATCCTATTCCACCGCCAAGATAAGTGCCCGTGGATCATCCTTCAACGGCGGAGCCGAGCGTGCGACCTCACGGCGAGAGATGGCGAGCGATTTATGCCTGCGATCCCGGCAAAAGCCGCGGCCGGCTTTTCCCGGAAGCCGATTCGCCGACGCGCAGCCCCTTCCAGCGCGATCGCGACCGCATCATCCATTCGACGGCCTTCCGGCGCCTCAAGCACAAGACGCAGGTCTTCGTTTATCACGAGGGCGACCATTACCGCACGCGCCTCACGCATACCATTGAGGTGAGCCAGATCGCCCGGGCGCTCGCCCGTGCGCTCGGCCTCGACGAGGATCTGGCCGAGGCACTCGCCCTCTCTCACGATCTCGGCCACACGCCTTTCGGGCATACCGGCGAGGAGGCGCTCGACGCCGAAATGGCTGGCTTCGGCGGCTTCGACCACAATGCCCAGGCGCTCAGGCTGGTCACCAGGCTGGAGCGCCGCTATGCGGCCTACGACGGGCTCAACCTGACCTGGGAGACGCTGGAGGGGCTCGTCAAGCACAACGGACCGCTCCTCGATGCGGCGGGGCAACCGACCGGGCGCTATCGGGACGAGGGCGTGCCCGGCGCGATCCTCGATTACTGCCGCCTTCACGATCTCGAAATCGCCACCTTCGCCAGTGCCGAGGCCCAGGCGGCGGCGATTGCCGACGATATCGCCTATGACGCCCATGACATCGACGATGGCCTGCGCGCCGAGCTGTTCGATCTCGCCGACATGCGCAAGGTGCCCTTCCTCGGTGCCATTCTGAGTGAGATCGATCGCTTGCATCCAGGGCTGGAACGTTCGCGCGTCATCCACGAACTCGTGCGCCGCATCATCACGCGCTTCGTCGAGGATGTGATCGGCGAGAGCGAGCGGCGGATCGCGACGCTCGCGCCGGCCGGCGCCGATGCCATACGGGCCGCGCCTCACGCGGTCGTGGCCTTTTCTCCCGCCATGGCCGATGCGGAGGCCGGGATCAAAGCCTTTCTCTATCCGCATATGTATCGGCATCCGCGGGTGATGGCGGTGCGCCGCGAGGCCGATCAGGTCGTGCGCGATCTCTTTCGGCGCTTCGTCGCCGATCCCGGCCTCATGCCGGCGGAATGGGCGGCGGATCTCACTGGTGCCGGTGGCGCACGGCTCGCCCGCCGGGTTGCCGACTATATTGCCGGCATGACCGACCGCTACGCCCTCGACGAGCACCGCCGGTTGTTTGACGCAACACCGGATTTGCGTTAGGGAACAGCCGAGGACACGTGCAATCCATAGGATTGCCCTGCAAAATCAAGGCATTGTGGCCAAGCTTTGAGGTCGCGACGGGCCGCGCGCGGCTGGTGGCCGGCCATGAGGCATGCCAAGGCAGAGGCGACAGTGCCTTTCGACCGGAAAGCAGCATGAACCTGTTCGACCTCTTTCAGCGGCGCGTCGCCGCCGTCGTCGGTGATCTGGCGGCCGCGGGCCGTCTGCCGGAGAACCTCGATTTGTCGCGTGTGGTCGTCGAGCCGCCGCGCGATGCGAGCCACGGCGATCTGGCGACCAATGCGGCCATGGTGCTCGCCAAAGAGGCGAAAACCAATCCGCGCGCGCTCGCCGCTATGCTGGCGGAGGCGCTCGCCGCGACCCCGGGCATCGCGCAGGCCGAGATGGCAGGGCCGGGTTTCATCAATCTGACGCTCGTGCCGAGCCTCTATCATGATGTGCTCAAGGCGATCCTCACCGCCGGAACGGATTTCGGACGTGCCGCGCCGCCGGCCGGTGGCGGGCCGGTGAATGTGGAATATGTCTCCGCCAACCCGACCGGCCCCCTGCATGTCGGCCACGGCCGCGGCGCGGTTTTCGGCGATGCCTTGGCGAGCCTGCTTGCCTTCGCCGGCTATAGCGTCACCCGCGAATATTACATCAACGACGCGGGCGGACAGATCGAGGTTCTCGCTCGCTCGGCCTTTCTGCGTTATCGCGAGGCGCTGGGCGAGGATATCGGCGCCATCCCCGAGGGACTCTATCCGGGCGATTACCTAAAGCCGGTCGGCACGGCGCTTGCCGAGCGCTTCGGCCCGGCCCTCACCACGATGCCCGAGACGGAATGGCTGCCCATCATCCGCGATGCCGCCATCGACGCGATGATGGCGATGATCCGCGACGATCTCGCCGCGCTCGGCATCCACCACGACGTGTTTTTCTCCGAGCGCACGCTGCATGGTGAAAACGGCGGCGCCATTAAACAGGCGATCGATGACCTGACGGAGCGGGGCTATGTCTACCGCGGCCGGGTCCCGCCGCCGAAGGGGCAATTGCCGGAAGACTGGGAAGACCGCGAGCAGCTTCTTTTCCGGGCGACGGAGGTCGGCGACGACATCGATCGCCCGCTGATGAAGTCGGACGGCAGCTACACCTATTTCGCGGCTGACGTCGCTTATCTCGAGGACAAGCATGCGCGCGGTTTTCGCGAGCTCATCTATGTGCTCGGCGCCGATCACGGCGGCTACGTGAAGCGCCTGCAGGCGGTGGCCCGGGCTATCGGCGGGGGCGAGGCACGGGCGGTGGTGCTGCTGTGCCAGCTGGTGCGCCTGCTGCGCCATGGCGAGCCGGTGAAGATGTCGAAGCGTTCCGGCGATTTCGTCACGCTCCGTGAGGTGATCGACGAGGTGGGCCGCGACGCGGTGCGCTTCATGATGCTTTTCCGCAAGAATGATGCGCCTTTGGATTTCGACCTTGCCAAAGTGGTCGAACAGTCGAAGGACAATCCCGTTTTCTATGTGCAGTATGCCCATGCCCGCTGCGCGTCGGTGTTCCGGCAGGCCGCCGAGACGGCGGTCGATGTGCCTTTCTCGCGTGAGGCCCTTGCATTTGCCGACTTTTCTCGCTTGAATGACGAGGCCGAGATCGATCTCCTGCGGACGCTCGCTCAATATCCCAGGATCGTTCAGGCGTCAGCCGCGTCCCATGAGCCGCATAGGGTCGCCTTTTTCCTGTATGAGTTGGCAAGTACCTTTCATAGTTTATGGAATAAGGGCAAAGATGCCCCGCAATTACGATTTATTAATTCTAACGATCGAGAGTCGACTTCAGCAAGGTTGGCCTTAGTCCTAGCTGTTCGGTCGGTCCTTGCGTCTGGTCTTGCAATACTTGGCGTTGCGGCACCGGAAGAGATGCGCTAGCCGCGTCCTAAGAGGGAACTGCGACAACGAGTCGCTGACTCGCCCAAAAGGTCGTAGGCTGAGCGAGAGGTTTGAAAGGGGCGGCTCCTTCGGCTGCGCCGCGAGTTCGGACTGCGCCCATGATTGACAGAAACAAAGCTCGTTTCGCCCGGGATTTCCCATTCGAGGGCAACGAACCGAGATTCTCTTCGACCGGCAATACCCAATTGCCCGGTGGCGACGATCCGCTTGCCGAGCTGGCGCGCATCGTTGGGCAGGACGATCCCTTCCGCGGTCTCCTGGCCGACGACAGGCGGGCGCCGCCTGATGACGGCCCGATCGCAGCTTATGGCGGGCGCCCCGCGCAGCCGCTTCCTCCTCGTGCTGGGCCACCATTGCGGGCGGTGCACTCCAACCCGCAGGACAGTGGCTTTGATGACAATCCCCTGCTGCGCGGCTCGCTGCCCGCAGGCGGATCGAACGAGAACGGTGGGTTTCAGCATCCTGCGGTGGCCGATCCGGACCTTCACCCGGCGGACGGTCAGTATGGCCCGCGCGGCGCCTACGCCTATGATGACGGCTACGGCCAACGGGACGACGACTATCACCCCGACGACGGCTACGCCTCCGACAACTACGACGAGACGGCCAATTACGAAGATACGGCTCTTCCGGAGCGACGTTCGCGCAAGGGCCTGATCGCCGTCGCCCTCATATTGTGCATGGCGGCCGTCGGCGTCGCATCGGCTCTCGTCTTCCGTGGCGGCACGGGCGCCTCCGGTGACGGCCCGCCGCTCATCACCGCCGACAACCAGCCCGTCAAGGTCGAGCCGCAGAATCCCGGCGGCGTCGACGTGCCGGCTCAGAACAACGCCATCTACGATCACATCGGCGATCCGGTCGCAGCGACGACGAAGATCGTCTCGCGGGAGGAGCAGCCGCTCGACGTCAATCAGGCGTTGCGCCAAGAGGCCTCGTCCGCGCCGGCCGCCGCTGATACCACGCAGGCGACGGGGGCGATCGGGCCGGCCGGTGGCCCCGACCAGTCGGTCGCGTCCATTGCCCCGCCCGTTATATCGGACCAGACCGCGCCGGCCGTATTGCCGCCTGGGGCTGGTTCGCCGACCGACATCCTCGGCGAGCCGCGCCGTGTGAAGACGGTCTCGGTTCGGCCTGACGGCAGCATCATTTCGGATGCGCCAACCCCGACGCCCGAGCCGGCGCCTGTGATGCCGGCGGACCCGACCCCGGCCAATGCCACGCCGCCGGCGGCCCAGGTTGCAGCGAACGAGCCGCTTGCCGAAGCGCCGCATGTTGCGCCACCTGCGCCTGCGCGGCCTTCGACCCGTGCACCTCTGCGGATCACACCGCCGGCGCAGCGCGTGGCCTCGGCCGCACCGATCGCGCCCACGCCCGCCGGTCCGATCGAGGTCCCGCCCGCCCGCCAGACGAACGCGGCGCCGACGAGCACGAGCGGCAACTTCGCTGTCCAGCTCGCAGCACCCAGCAGCGAGAAGGACGCGCGCGAGCTCTTCTCGTCGCTGCAGCGTCGCTATGCGGACCTCAGCGGCTACAAGCCCTTCATTCGCAAGGCCGAGGTCAACGACCGGACGATTTATCGCCTGCGCATCGGACCCTTCTCGCGGGAGGATGCCACATCCTTGTGCACGCGACTGCAGGCCTCCGGCGGGCAATGTTTCGTGGCGCGCAACTGATGGCGAGGGGCGTCTGCGCGTGACGGCGAAGCATCCGAGCTAGGTCTCCAGCATGCGTGCGATGATCGCCAGTTGCGCGGGCCTTCGCCTCACGGCCGAGGAGCGTCTCTTCTTCCAAGAGGCGAACCCCTGGGGCTTCATTCTCTTCAAACGCAATATCGAATCGCCCGCGCAGGTGAAGGCGCTGACGACCGAACTGCGCGAAGCGGTAGGGCGTGACGAGGCGCCCATCCTGGTCGACCAGGAAGGCGGTCGCGTGCAGCGCCTGAAGGCCCCGCATTGGCCGGCTTATCCGCCGGGGCGTGCCTATGGCGAGGTTTATGCGCGCGATCCCGCCCTCGGCTTGGAGATCGCTCGGCTCGGCGCCCGGCTGATGGCGCATGACCTTTTCGAGCTCGGCATCACGGTGGATTGCCTGCCCGTGCTCGATCTTCCAGCGCCTGGGGCAGATGCCGTCATCGGCGATCGCGCCTATGGCCCGGATCCCCAAATGGTCGCCGAGATCGGACGGGCGGCAGCCGAGGGCTTGATGGCTGGCGGCGTCCTGCCGGTGATGAAGCATATCCCCGGCCATGGACGCGCGGGCGTCGACAGCCACCACGCCTTGCCTGTGGTCGAAGCGTCGCTGGCGGAGCTCGAAGGCCATGACTTCGTGCCCTTCCGGCTGATGGCCGACATGCCGCTCGCCATGACGGCGCATGTCGTCTACACGGCCATCGACGACCGGCAGCCGGCCACGACCTCGGCTTCCGTGATCACGCGCGTCATCCGTCGAGCGATCGGCTTTGGCGGCCTCCTGATGAGCGACGACATCGCCATGAACGCGCTGTCCGGCTCTGCAGAAGAGAGGGCGGCCGCAGCGCTCGCGGCCGGTTGCGATATCGTCCTGCACTGCAGCGGCCGTCTCGACGAAATGCAGCGGGTGGCGGAGGTCACGCCTGCCTTGGTCGGAGAGGGAGCGCAGCGCGCCGCCGCGGCGCTCGCCCGGACCGCAGGGGGACCCGAACCCTTCGATCCTGTGGACGGGCTGGCGAGCCTGACGCTTGCACTTGCCGCGACGGCCTGAGCCGCAGAAGCTGGCGTTTCAGGCGAATCACTGCCTCGGGAGCGAAGTCGTGGCTCGCGAATTGGCTTTCGACGATGTCTTGCAAGCGGAACGCGGCGAAGATGACGCCGCGCTGATCGTCGACGTCGACGGCTTCGAGGGGCCGCTCGATCTGCTGCTCGAACTCGCGCGTCGGCAGAAGGTCGACCTCACGCGCATCTCCATTCTGGCGCTGGCCGAACAATATCTCGGCTTCATCGAGGCGGCGCGGCGCCTCCGGCTCGAGCTCGCGGCCGATTATCTCGTCATGGCTGCCTGGCTCGCCTATCTGAAGTCCAGGCTCCTTCTGCCCGAACAGCCGAAGCAGGAGGCCGAGCCGAGCGCAGCCGACCTCGCCACGGCGTTGGCGCTGCGCCTGCGGCGCCTGGAGGCCATGCGTATGGCCGCCAAGAAGCTCGCCGAGCGGCCTCAGCTCGGCCGCGAAGTCTTCGCGCGCGGCGCGCCGGAGCCCATCGGCGACATCTCCAAGCCGCGCTGGGAGGCAACCCTCTACGACCTGCTCAGCGCCTATGCCCGGCAGCGGCTGAAACGGGTGAATGCGCGGATGACCCTGCGCAAGCGTTTCGTCTGGTCGCTCGTCGACGCGCGCGAGGCGCTGGAGCGCCTCGTCGGCATTTCCGGTAGCTGGACCCAGCTCGACGACTTTCTTCTGGCCTATGCCGTCGAGCCGAGCTCGCGCGCGACGATCCGGGCCTCGGCTTTTTCGGCGACCCTCGAAATGGTGCGGGAGGGCATTCTCGACGTGCAGCAGGACGGCGCCTTTGCGCCGCTCTGGGTGCGCAGGCGCGGGGCGCAGGCGCTGGCCGTTGCGGAGGAGGTGAAATGACAGCCGTTATCGAGCGCATCAGCCGCTATCACGACGAGGCTCACCGATTTTCCGAGGCCATGCGGGCCGCGGAAGCCGTGCTCTTCGCTTCGCGCGAGCCGGTGAGCGAGGCCGATCTGGCGAGCCGCCTGCCGCCGGATACGGATCTTCAGGCCGTCCTCGCCAGGCTTCAGGCCTCCTATGCCGGTCGCGGCATCAATCTGGTGCGGGTTGCCGGGGGCTGGGCCTTCCGCACGGCGCCGGACCTCGCCGCATCCTTGGCGCGGGAGATCGAGGAGCCGCGCAAATTGTCGCGGGCGGCGCTGGAGACGCTCGCCATTATCGCCTATCACCAGCCGGTGACACGCGCCGAAATCGAGGATATCCGCGGCGTCGCCACGTCGCGCGGCACCATCGACGCGCTTCTCGAGAGCTCGTGGATCCGCCTGCGCGGCCGGCGCCGCACCCCCGGGCGGCCGGTGACATACGGCACGACGCCCGCTTTCCTCGCCCATTTCGGGCTCGATGCGATCGATGACCTGCCTGGTCTCGATGAATTGAAGGGGGCCGGCTTCATCGATGGACGCCTGCCGCCATCCTTCTCCGTGCCGCTGCCGAGTGACGCTCCTGAGCTCGCCGAAGACGAAGATCCCCTTGATGAGGGCCCGCTTGAGGACGATCTCTACATGCAGGCCGGCGATTCCGGCGGCAACGACGAGGGTTGACCCAGCGAGAGCTCGGCTGGCGTCCGGCGGGACCGGCCGGGCGGTTTGAGCCCCGACGATGATGAAGTCCTTGTTTTCCCCGCTCCAGGCGCCTAGTTTCGGGGAAATTTCCCGCCCGCTTTTGCGGGCCCGAGTGATGCGTCCGACGAGGCGCTTCGGAGAATGGTGATGGGTGGAGCAAGTATCTGGCATTGGATCGTCGTCGGCGTGATCGTTCTCCTGTTGTTCGGACGGGGTAAGGTCTCGGACCTGATGGGCGACGTAGCCAAGGGCATCAAGGCCTTCAAGAAGGGCATGAGCGACGATGACGAGAAGGCGCCGCCGTCTACGGCTGCGGAACCGCCGCGTCCCATCGGACATCAGCAGACGTCCAGTGCGCCGGTCGAGAGCGGCGTCGGTGAGCGTAAGGCGGGCTGAGCCCGTTGAAACCGGCGGCGACGCTGCATTGCTGAATTCTTGCGATCGGACCGGCGGACGCCGTTAGGCCTAACATGTTCGACATAGGTTGGAGCGAGCTACTCCTGGTTGGTGCGGTCGCGCTCGTGGTTATTGGCCCGAAGGATCTGCCGCGGGCCCTACGCACGCTCGGCCAGTTCACCACCAAGCTCAAGCGCATGGCGGCCGATTTCCAGGGCCAGTTCAACGAGGCCATGCGTGAGGCCGAGCTCGACGACATCAGACGCAGCGTCGAGAGCGTCCGCGAGACGACCAAGAGCTTCAATCCGCTGCAAACCGTGCGCGAGGAGCTGCGCAACACGATCGAAGCCAAGCCGCCGGCAGCGCCTGTCTCGGAGGAAGCCGCCGTGACCGCGGATGGGACGGTGGAAGCGCCCGGCACGGTGCAGAACGCGGTTCCAGATGCGGGGACGGCCGATCACATCGCCTCGACGCCCCAGCCGGTTGCCGATCTGTCGCTGCCCGCTGTTCCGCCGGCTCCGGAGCCGGCAAAGGTGATCGCGGCCGAGGCGCCCCCCGTTGCAGCGCCGCCGGAGGCGACCGCGACAAAGCCTGCTCGGAAGGCGCCGGCGAAACGCACGGCCAGGGGCGCTCCCGACGAACTCACCGCCTTGGCTGAAGTGGGCCCCGCGACGCCGCGGAAGCCGCGGACGCGCAAGGTTGCGGCGGATGACGCGGCCGCCGGCACGACCACCAGGCGCGCGCCGCGCAAGAAGGTGGCTGTGGCGCCCCCCGATGGCTCCTCCGGCGAGGGGAGCTCGTCATGAGCGACACGGTGACAGAAGGCCAGACCGAGAAGCCCACTCCGGAAGCCGAGGGAGATGAGGTCGAGGCGTCGCGGGCGCCGCTGATCGATCACCTCGTCGAGCTGAGGTCGCGGCTGATCAAGGCCTTGATCAGCTTCATCATCATGTTCTTCCTCTCCTTCCTTCTGGCGAAGCAGATCTACAACATCCTCGTCTGGCCCTATGTCTTTGCGGCAGGGTCGGGCGCGGACGTGCGCCTCATCTATACGGCGCCGCTCGAATATCTCTTCACCCAGATCAAGATCGCGGTTTTCGGGGCGGCCTTTCTCTCTTTCCCGGTGGTTGCGACGCAGATCTACAAATTCGTCGCGCCGGGGCTCTACAAGAACGAGCGGCAGGCCTTCCTGCCCTATCTCGTCGCCACCCCGCTTTTCTTCATTTTGGGCGCGGCGGTGGTCTATTTCATCGCCATGCCGGTCGTGATGAATTTCTCGCTCGGCCAGCAACAGGCGGGCGGCGACGGCGTCGCGGCCATCCAGCTGCTGCCGAAGGTCAGCGAATATCTCTCGCTGATCATGACGCTGATCTTCGCCTTCGGCCTGTGCTTCCAGCTGCCGGTGCTGCTCACGCTTTTGGCGCGGGCGGGGCTCGTCGACAGCGCTTTCCTGAAGAGCAAGCGGCGCTACGCCATCGTCGGCGTCTTCGTCGTGGCGGCCGTGCTGACGCCGCCGGACATCATCAGCCAGACGTCCCTTGCCCTGCCCACGCTCCTCCTTTACGAGCTTTCCATCTTCTCCGTCCGCATGGTCGAGAAGAAGCGGGCGGAAGCCGAGGCCGCACGCGCGGCGACGTGAGCCTTGCGGCGCGCCGCCTATTCCTCGGCGGCGCAAGACGACTGGGCCCATGCACGACATCCGCCTCATTCGCGACGATCCCGATCCCTTTATGAGGGGACTTCTCCGCCGCGGCACCCCGCCGGAGGTGGCGCAGGAGATCCTCGATCGGCTGATCGCGCTCGACGACCGCCGCCGGGCCGCGATCGCCGCGTTGCAATCCGTCCAGGAGCAGCGCAATGCGCTCTCGCGCGAGGTGGGCGAGGCCAAAAAGGCGAAGGATGAGGCCCGCGCCCAGGCGCTGATGGCTGAAGTGACGGCGCTCAAGGAAAGGGCGCCGGAGCTCGAAGCCGAGGAGCGTGCCGCGCTCACCGCGCTCGACGCCGAAATCGCCGCCCTCCCCAATACACCGCTCGAAGAGGTGCCGGACGGCGCCGACGAGCACGCCAACGTCGAGCGCCACCGGCACGGCGAGAAGCGCAATTACGCCTTCGAGCCCAAGCACCACTTCGAGGTGGGCGAGGCGCTCGGCCTCATGGACTTCGAAACGGCGGCCAAGCTCTCGGGCGCGCGTTTCGTGGTGCTCAAGGGCCAGCTCGCGCGGCTCGAGCGGGCGCTCGGGCAGTTCATGGTCGACATCCACACGGGCGAGCACGGCTATACGGAGGTCAATCCGCCGCTTCTCGTGCGCGACGATGCCATGTTCGGAACGACACAGCTGCCGAAATTCCGGGAGGATCAGTTTTCGGTTCACGCAGGTCTGGACGAGCCTTCTGCCGGTGCGACGAACCACCTCTGGCTCATCCCGACGGCCGAGGTGCCGCTGACGAATCTTGTGCGCGAATCAATCCTTTCCGAGGAAGAGCTGCCAAAAAGATTCACGGCGCTCACACCCTGCTTCAGGGCGGAGGCTGGGGCCGCCGGCCGCGACACGCGCGGCATGATCCGCCAGCATCAGTTCACCAAGGTCGAGCTCGTCTCGATCACCACGCCCGAGGCTTCGCGCGACGAGCACGAGCGCATGCTCGCCTGCGCCGAGGAGGTCTTGAAACGCCTGGAGCTGCACTACCGGGTCGTGACGCTGTGCACGGGCGACATGGGATTCGCCTCGCAGAAGACCTACGACATCGAGGTCTGGCTGCCGGGGCAGGGGGCCTATCGCGAAATTTCGAGCTGCTCGGTCTGCGGCGATTTCCAGGCCCGGCGTATGCAGGCACGCTACCGGCCAGCCGGGGCCAAGCAGCCGCGGCTCGTCCACACCCTGAACGGTTCGGGCACGGCGGTGGGCCGTGCCCTGGTCGCGGTGCTCGAGACTTGGCAGAATGCGGACGGCTCCGTCACCGTTCCGTCGGCGCTACGGCCCTATATGGGTGGCGTCACCACAATCGAACGGGCAAGCTGAGCCCCTGCAGAGAGACATCCAGCTCATGCGCATCCTCGTCACGAACGACGACGGCATTCACGCCCCCGGCCTCGAGGTGCTGGAGACTATCGCCCGTCAACTCTCCGACGACGTCTGGACCATTGCGCCGGAAACCGACCAGAGCGGTGTGTCGCATTCGCTGTCGCTGCATGACCCCCTGCGCTTGCGGCAGCTCGGCGACCGCCGTTTTGCCGTGAAGGGCACGCCGACGGACTGCGTCATCATGGGCGTGCGAAAGGTGCTCGCCGGCAAGGCGCCGGACCTCGTGCTCTCCGGCGTTAATGGCGGCCGCAACGTCGCCGAGGATGTCATTTACTCGGGCACGGTGGCGGGCGCCATGGAAGGCGCTCTTCTCGGCCTGCCGGCCTTCGCCCTTTCGCAGGCCTTCGGGCCGAACGGACGCAGCAACGTGCCCTGGGCCTGCGCGCAGACCCATGCCGCGCCCCTGATCCGGCAGCTGCTCGAAGCCGGTGTCGATGCCGGCACGCTGGTCAATATCAATTTCCCGGGTTGCGCGCCCGAGGAGGTGGCCGGCGTCGCCGTTACCATGCAAGGCCGCCGCGGCCTCGAGCTGCTCGATATCGACGAGCGGGTCGACGGGCGGGGCGTGCCGTATTTCTGGCTGTCGATCCTGAAAGGCAAGCCGGAACTCTCGACCGGCACGGACCTGACGGCGCTCGCCGAGCAGCGTATTTCGGTGACGCCGCTGCAGATCAACCTGACGCACGAGCCCACCATGACGCGCTATGCGCGACTCTTCGCTTAGCGATACGCCAGCGCAGGAGCTGGAGCGGCCGATCTCCGAGGCCGAGGAGACGGTTGCCTTTCTGCTGAGCCTCAGAGCCAAGGGCATCCGCGACACGCGCCTGCTCCGGGCCATGGA
This sequence comes from Chelatococcus sp. GCM10030263, assembly GCF_042666455.1. NCBI lineage: Bacteria > Pseudomonadati > Pseudomonadota > Alphaproteobacteria > Hyphomicrobiales > Chelatococcaceae > Chelatococcus > Chelatococcus sp. GCM10030263. The sequence goes on from NZ_JBHTDB010000007.1 coordinate 106,413, forward strand.
AATGGTGCCCCGCGATCTCTTTGCGCCGCGGCGTTTCAGCGATCTCGCCCGGTCGGACGTGTCCCTGCCTTTGCCCTGCGGGCAGACGATGACCGCCCCGGCCGTGATCGCCACCATGCTGCTGGCGCTCGGGATAGAAGATCACCATCGCATCCTGGAGGTCGGCACCGGCTCCGGCTATGTGGCGGCGGTGCTGGCGCATCTCGGTGCCGAAGTCGTGTCGGTCGAGCGCTTCCGTACGCTCGCCATGGCGGCGTCCGAGCGGGTTGCGAACCTGGGGCTGGAGAATGTGCAGATCATCACCGCGGACGGACTGATGGCCGGCGCCGGGCAAGCGGGGCTGCGCGGCCCCTACGATCGCATTCTGCTGAATGGAGCGCTTATTGCCTTTCCGCCGACGACGCTGACGGGTGCGCTCGCGTCCGGCGGGCGCCTTGTCGGGGCGCGGCTCGCCGCAGGCGAGCTGAAGCTCATGCGGATCGAGCGCGAGCCCGACGGCACGCTCAAGGAGGAACTCGGCGGTCTCCTTCGCCTGCCGCCGCTCGTCTCGGGCATCGCACGGGCTTTGTAACGGCGAATCTAGACCCTTCGTACCGCTCGCGAGAACCCGTGAGCGGGAGCCTCGAGGGCCCGGTCATTCTTTCCGAGAGAGTGCGGTCCTGCACAGCCCGCCCTCAAAACTTACAAAACTACCAGCGCAGCAACGGATACTTAACCAGAATCCGCTTTCAATCAGTTTGCGGATTGTTGCGTATGGGATGGATGTATCGATGCGTCATCGTGTTGCGTCGTTGCGGCCGCGGCTGTTGTCGCGGGTGGCAGTTGTCGGGTTGCTCGCGAGCGTTGCTTCGGGATGCGGCACGGACACCATGCGCTTCGTGCAAAATCCTTTCACCGATCCCTTCAAGGCGAATGCCGGTGATCAGATGGCGACGGGAAGCATCGGACCCTCGGCACCGGTCGGCGGGGCATCCTATGGCTCGCCGAGCGCCTATCCCTCGCGGTCTGCTCCCGTGACGAGCGCCCCGCTTGCGGCGCCTTCGGCACCCCGGGCCTCGGTCGCACCGCCCGAGGCTGTCGGCGGTAGCGCCAAGGGCTGGACCGCGCAAGGCGGGACGCCTTTCGTCGTCGGAACGGGTGATACCCTCGCCGGCATTTCCGGGCGCTACAACGTGCCGGTCGCGGCGCTCGCCGCGGCCAATGGGCTCAAGGGCAACAGCGTGTCGCCCGGCCAGCAGATCATCATCCCGGTTTATAATCCCTCGGCGCCGCAGACCGTCGCTTCTCGTTCGGCCGGATCCACGGGCCATTTCGCTGCACCGCCGCTGACCTCGCAGCCGCAGCGCCAGGCGAGCCTGCAGCAGCCCATGCGGGCCCCCGCGCGGCCGACGCAGGTGCCTCTTCCGCCGAGGCATGCAGCCGCGAAGGCAGTTGAGCCCAGCACGCATTCACTAAAGCCTGTGGCGCGTGCGCCCGAGCCGGTGAAGGAAGCGGCAAAGCCCGTCGAGGTGAAGCAGTCGGTTGCCGAGAAGCCTGCGCCGGACGATCGGGAGCGGGTCGCCGTAGCCAAGCCGGCCGAGCCGGAGACGACCGCGAGCCTGCCCAAGGCGAATGATCCCGTGACCGATTTCCGCTGGCCGGCGCGTGGGCGCGTCATCCAGGGCTTCGGCGGCCGGGGCGGCAACGAGGGCATCAATATCGCCGTTCCTGAAGGCACGCCCGTGAAGGCGGCCGAGGGCGGCACGGTGGCCTATGCCGGCAACGAGTTGAAGGGCTACGGCAATCTCGTGCTCGTCCGCCACGAGGATGGCTGGGTGACGGCCTATGCCAACAACAGCGAAATCCTGGTGAAGCGCGGCGAGAAGGTGAAGCGCGGCCAGACCATCGCCAAATCCGGCCAGACCGGCAACGTCTCCTCGCCGCAGCTTCACTTCGAGCTGCGCAAGGGCTCGACCCCGGTCGATCCGATGAGCCATCTGGCGGGGCTGTAAGCCGCCGGTTCCGATCGTCTGGAAAGCCGGACGTCGCACCGCAACTAAGCGCCAGTTGCCCCGGTCGGGGCAGGGCTATCGCATATGCCGATTACTGCGCCTCTGATCCTCCCCTGAAGGGGGAGGTGGCGCCACGAAGTGGCGCCGGAGGGGGACATCGCCGCCGTCTTGGGCCCCACCCGGCTCCGAGCTTCGCTCGGATCCACCCTCCCCTCCCGGGAGGGATCGGCGCTGGAACTACCCGATCGGCTTGCCCAACCGTCCGGCGAGGTCCTGCACGAACTGCCAGGCGGTGCGGCCGGAGCGGGCGCCGCGGGTCGTCGCCCATTCCAGCGCCTCGGCCCTGAGCGCCGCCTCGTCGTAGGCGAGGCCGAGGTGGCCGGCATAGCCGAAGACCATGTCGAGATACTCGTCCTGGCTGCATTTGTGGAAGCCGAGCCACAGGCCGAAACGATCCGACAGCGACACCTTTTCCTCGACCGCCTCGCCCGGGTTGATCGCCGTCGAGCGCTCGTTCTCCATCATGTCGCGCGGCAGAAGGTGGCGGCGGTTCGAGGTGGCGTAAAACACCACATTGTCCGGCCGGCCCTCGATGCCGCCTTCAAGCACCGCCTTCAGCGACTTGTAGGAGGTGTCGTCGCCGTCGAAGGACAGATCGTCGCAGAAGATGATGAAGCGGTAGGCGGCGCCGCGCACCAAGGCCATCAGATTGGGCAGGCTTTCGATGTCCTCGCGGTGGATCTCGACCAGCTTCAGAATCGCCTGGCCCGCTTCCGCTGCGAGGCGCTTGTTCGCCTCGGCATGTACGGCCTTGACGAGCGACGATTTGCCCATGCCGCGCGCCCCCCACAGAAGGGCATTGTTGGCCGGCAGCCCGCGCGCGAAGCGCTCGGTGTTCTCCGCCAGCGTGTCGCGCATCCGGTCGATGCCGCGCAAGAGCGCCATATCCACCCGATTGACCCGCGGCACGGGCACGAGCTCACGGGGAGGATGCCAGACGTAGGCGTCCGCAGCGTCGAAATCGATCGGCGGGGCGGGCGGCGGCGACAGCCGCTCCAGGGCAAGCGCGATGCGTTCGAGCAGGGGCGCGATGGTGTTGTCCTCGGACGAGGCTTGTCCCGTCCGGCTTTGTTGTGGCGATGCCATGGCCCATACTCCGTCGGCGTATTGGTGCGAGCCGGTGGATAAAGTTTTTCGGCGACAGGGTCCATGCTCTGAATGCATGGCGTGGCCGCGATGAACAGCCGCTCGGCCGTGGATTGCTTTCCCTCGGTCGATCGGTATAGTCCGCGCCGCATAGAAGAATGCGATCTCTCGACCGTTTGTGCGGTCAGACGCTCGACCCGGAGGATTTCTCGTGATCACGCCAGCCTTCGCCCAGTCTACGGCACCTGCCGGCGGGGGCGACATGCTCATCCAATTCGCCCCCTTCGTTCTCATCTTCGTGATCATGTGGTTCCTTATTCTTCGGCCGCAGCAGAAGCGGGCGAAGGCCCACCAGGAGATGATCAAAAACGTCCGGCGCGGTGATACAATCGTCACCTCCGGCGGTTTCATCGCCAAGGTCACGAAAGTGGTGGACGACGGGGAAGTCGAGGCCGAAATCGCCGAAGGGGTAAGGGTCAGGATCGTGCGCGGCATGATCTCGGATGTCCGGACCAAGGCCGAGCCGGTCAAGAGCTGAGGCAAAGCCAACGCCGATGCTGCGCTATTCCAAAGCTAAGATAATTTCGATTCTCGTTCTGACGCTGCTGGGCTTCGTCTATGCGGCGCCGAACCTGATGTCGCCGGAGACGCGCGCCAGCATCGCAGCATCCGTGCCGGGCTGGCTCCCGAGCTGGATCGTGCCCCACCGTGCCATGGTGCTGGGGCTCGACCTGCAGGGCGGCTCGCATGTGGTGCTGGAGGTCGACCGCGACGACTTGGTCCGGACCCAGCTGAATACCCTCCGGGACGACGTGCGCCGCATCCTGCGCGAGACGCGCATTGCGCCGCAGGGGGGAATGACCGCGCTGCCGCGCGGGGTGCAGATGCGCGTGCCGGATGCGGCCGAGCGCCAGCGCCTCGTGACGCGCCTCAACGAGCTCTCGCAGCCGGTCAGTTTGGCTTTGCTCGGGGCGGGAACCAATACCAACAGCATTGCGGTGACCCAGACGGACGATGGCCTCGTCCAGGTGACGCTGACGGATGTCGGCGTAAACGACCGTGTGCGCCGCGCCGTCGATCAGGCGATCGAAGTGCTGCGCCGGCGCGTCGACGCGCTCGGCACCACCGAGCCGAACATCCAGCGCGAGGGCGCCGACCGCATTCTGGTGCAGGTGCCGGGCTTGCAGGATCCGCAGCGCCTCAAGGACATCCTCGGCCGCACCGCCAAGCTGCAGTTCCGCTTCATCGCCGAGCCGGGCGCCAATCCGGCTGATACCGAAATGCTGGTCTCGCGCGACAATGCCGGCCAGCCGGTGCCGGTCGAGCGGCGCGTGATCGTCGAGGGCGAGGATCTCGTCGACGCCCAGCCCGCCTTCGACCAGCAGACCGCGCAGCCGATCGTCAATTTCCGCTTCAATGTCCGTGGCGCGCAGCGCTTCGCCCAGGCCACTTCGGCCGGTGTCGGGCGGCTCCTTGCCATCGTGCTCGACAACGAGGTGATTTCCGCGCCGCGCATCCAGACGCCGATCACCGGCGGCCAGGGGCAGATTTCCGGCAATTTCACCGTCCAGCAGGCGAATGATCTCGCCGTTCTGCTGCGTGCCGGCGCATTGCCTGCCAAGCTCACCATCGTCGAGGAGCGCACGGTCGGGCCGGGCCTCGGCCAGGATTCGATCGAGTCGGGGACCCAGGCCGTCTATGTGGCGGCGGCGCTGGTTGCGGTCTTCATGTTCGCGACCTACGGCCTGTTCGGCTTTTTCGCGAATGCAGCGCTCCTCATCCACGTCGTCTTTATCCTGGCGCTGATGTCGCTGCTCGGCGCCACGCTGACTTTGCCGGGCATCGCCGGCATCGTTCTGACGATCGGCACGGCGGTCGATTCAAACGTGCTGATCTACGAGCGCATCCGAGAGGAGGCGCATAGCGGACGATCGATCATATCGGCCATCGAGGCGGGCTTCGAACGGGCCTTTGCCACGATCTTCGACTCCAATTCGACGATGGCCATCGCGGCCGTGATCCTGTTCTTTCTGGGATCCGGGCCGGTGAAGGGCTTCGCCGTCGTCTTCCTCCTCGGCATCCTGACCACGGTGATCACGGCATTCACCATGACGCGCATGATGATCGCGCTCTGGTATCGTATCGCCCGGCCGAAGCAGCTGCCTTTCTGAATCGGAGCTTTTCGCGCGTGCGCCTTCTCCGCATCGTTCCCGACAACACGACGTTCGGTTTCGTCCGCTTCCGGCGCGTGACGATTCCGTTCTCGGCCGCCCTGTCCCTCATCATCGTGACGCTTGCGCTTACGGTCGGGCCCAACTTCGGCATCGACTTCAAGGGCGGGACGCTCGTCGAGCTGCAGGCCCGCTCGGGGAATGCGGATGTCGGGGCTATCCGCCAGGCGGCGGATTCGTTCGGATTCGGGAGCTCCGAGGTTCAGGAGTTCGGGTCGTCAGGCGGCGTCTCCTTGCGCTTTCCGTTGCAGGACGGCGGGGAGGCGGCGCAGAGCGCCGTCGTGCAGAAGGCACGCGACACTTTCGAGAAGGATTACGAGTTCCGCCGCGTCGAGACCGTCGGTCCACGTGTGTCCGGTGAGCTCGTCCAATCGGGCACGCTCGGCGTCGTGCTCTCGATCGTCGCCGTGCTCGCCTATCTGTGGTTCCGCTTCGAGCTCAAATTCGCCATCGGCTCCATCATCGGCACGATGCACGACATCATGCTGACGATCGGCTTTTTCGTGGTCACCCAGATCGAGTTCAACATGACCTCGATCGCCGCGATCCTGACCATCATCGGTTATTCCTTGAACGAAACGGTGGTGGTGTTCGACCGCACCCGCGAGCTGATGCGCCGCTATAAGGCCATACCTGTCGAGGAATTGCTCGATCGTTCTCTCAATTCCACCCTGTCGCGAACCTCCATGACGGCCACCACGACCATTCTGGCGCTGGCTGCGCTCGTGCTCGTCGGCGGTGAAGCGATCCAGGGCTTCGCGCAGGTGATGCTGTTCGGCGTCATCGTTTGCACCTATTCGGCCATGTTCGTTTCGACGCCGGTGCTCATCTACCTCGGCCTGCGCGATGCACGTGCGCCAGCGGCGGCCCCGGCCGGGCCGAAGCAGGCATCCGAGGGCAAGAAGGCGCCGCGTCCGGCATCCTGAGGATTGTGCGATGGCCGAGGGGCGTCGCTACGAGGGCTTCGTTCCCGGGCGTTTTCGCCTCGAAGCCTATGGCAACGGTGGCTTCCGCTTCGCCGACATGTCGCATCGCGGCTCCATCCTGGTGCTGCCCTCCGGCATCAAGGCCTGGCATGTGTCCGCGCCCGAGACCCTGTCGACCGGAGACTTCGCCGATGTCGTCGCCGAAGCGGCCTCCATCGAGCTGCTGCTCGTCGGGACGGGTAACGACCTCATGCCCCTCCGCGAGGCGCTGCGACGCAAGCTGCGCGAGGCCGGCATGTCGGTCGAGGTCATGCCGACAGGGGCGGCTGCGCGGACCTACAATGTGCTGCTCGCCGAAGACCGGCATGTGGCGGCGGCGCTCATCGCGGTCGATTGAAAGCGGGTCTCTCGTGCGCCACCTTCTGTCGTGATGGCAGATCATCTCTCCGAGGACGAGGACGAGAGGCTCGGGCCGGCTTTCGCGCATTGCGAGGCCATGGTGCGGGAGGCGGATGCCGATCGCTTCCTGGCGAGCCTCTTCATTCCTGCCGACAAGCGGCCCTATTGCCTGGCGCTCTACGCCTTTTCCCTGGAGATCGCGCGTGTGCGCGAGATCGTCTCGATGCCGCTGCCGGGCGAGATGCGTTACCAGTGGTGGCGCGACGCATTGGATGAGCCTGAGCCGCGCGGCGACGTCGCTGCCCACCCGGTCGCCGCCGCGCTCCTCGCCACCATCACGCGCTTTCGTCTGCCGCGTCAGGCGCTCATCGATCTCATAGAGGCGCGCGTCTTCGATCTCTATGACGATCCCCTGCTCAGCATAGGCGACCTCGAGGGCTATGCGGGCGAGACCGCCTCGTCGCTGATCAGGCTCGCCTCACTCATCCTGGCCGATGGTGGCGATGCAGGTCCCGCCGATGCGGCGGGGCACGCCGGTGTTGCCCAGGCGGTGACGGGACTGTTGCGTGCCTTGCCCTGGCATGCGCGACGCGGACAGCTCTATCTGCCGGCCGATGTCCTCGCCCGGGCCGGTGCGACCCGCGAGGAGGTACTGGCGGGGCAGCGCTCCCCGTCGCTCGACGTGGCCCTTGCGGAACTGCGCGGGTTGGCAGACCGCCATTATCGTGCCGGGCTCGACTATCTTGCGATGGTGCCGCTGGCGGTGCGGCCGGTCTATCTGCCGACGATGCTCGTGCCCGCCTATCTCAAGCGCATGAGCCGCCCCGACTACGACCCATTTCGGTCGATCGTGGATCTGCCGCAGTGGCGCAAGCAGTGGCTGCTGTGGCGGGCGGCGCGGCGGCTGAGGTGAGGCTCGAGAGCAACGTCACCACCACTCGCGCTGCACTTCACCATCAAGCCGCTGCAGACTGGTCCAGTCCGTCGCGCCAGGCCTGGAAATCCGCCCGCGCCCGGTCGGTGAGAGCCCGCTTTTTGGCCAGTGTCTTTGCAGGCCCCCGCAGGCGCTTGCCGTCCGGCCCCTTGGGCGCGACGTCGAGCGGCGGGAACAGCCCGAAATTGACGTTCATCGGTTGGAAGGACGGCGGGCCGGCATCGATGGTCACGACATGGCCGCCGGTGATGTGGTTGAGGAGCGCGCCCATCGCCGTGGTGGCCGGCGGCACATGGAAGGGCTGCCCGAGGCGCTCGGCCGCCGCCATCCGTCCGGCCAAAAGGCCGACTGCGGCGCTTTCCACATAGCCTTCGCAGCCGGTGATCTGGCCGGCGAAGCGCAACCGCGGCATGACCTGCAGCCTCAGTGTGGGGTCGAGCAGCTTCGGCGAATTGAGGAAGGTGTTGCGGTGGAGGCCGCCGAGCCGCGCGAATTCAGCCTTGGCCAAGCCAGGGATCATGCGCAGCACCTTCAACTGCTCACCATGCTTCAGCTTGGTCTGGAAGCCGACCATGTTGAAGAGCGTGCCGAGCGCATTGTCCTGGCGCAGCTGCACCACGGCATAGGGCTTCTCGTCGGGCTTGCGTGGATTGGTGAGGCCGACCGGTTTCATCGGCCCGTGGCGCAGGGTCTCGCGGCCGCGCGCCGCCATCACCTCGATGGGCAGGCAGCCGTCGAAATAGGGCGTGTCCTTTTCCCAGTCGCGGAAGTCGACGGTTTCGCTAGCGAGCAGGGCGTCGACGAAGGCTTCATAGTCGTCGCGCGTCATAGGGCAGTTGAGGTAGTCGGCGCCGCTGCCGCCCGGGCCCGCCTTGTCGTAGCGGGATTGCGCCCAGACGATTTCCATATCGACCGAGTCGCGATAGACGATCGGCGCAATGGCATCGAAGAAGGCGAGCTCGCCTTCGCCCGTGAGCGCACGAATCGCCTCCGCCAGGGCAGGCGAGGTCAAGGGGCCGGTCGCCACGATGACCGTGTCCCAGTCCTCGGGCGGCAGGCCCGCGACTTCGCCGCGACTGATCGTGATATTGGGATGCGCCTCCAGAGCCACGGTGATCGCGGCGGAAAAGCCGTCGCGGTCGACGGCGAGCGCACCGCCCGCGGGCACCTGATGCCGATCGGCGGTTGCCATGATGAGCGAGCCGAGGCCGCGCATTTCCTGGTGCAGCAGGCCGACGGCATTGGTCTCGGCGTCATCGGAGCGGAAGGAATTGGAGCAGACGAGCTCGGCGAGGCCGTCGCTCTTATGCGCCGGCGTCGTCACGGACGGGCGCATCTCGTGCAGGACGACCGGCACGCCTGCCTGGGCGATCTGCCAGGCGGCTTCGGAGCCGGCGAGGCCACCCCCAATCACGTGAACGGGGCGTAGGTCAGCTGATTTAATCATGCCGCTGTTGTGTGGACGGCGGCTACCCGCGTCAAGTCGCGGTCGAGAGAGGAGGGCGCGTCGGGCCCAAAAAACACGAACGCCCGCCTATGCGGCGGGCGTTACGGGCAAAATCGACAAGGGCGAAGCGTTCAGGCTTCGACCTTGGCGTGCTTGCGAGCGATGAACGGGATGTCCCAACGGGCCAAGCCGAGGTCGCTCAGTTCACGGTCCGACAGGCGGGACAGCTCGCGAACGGTTTCGCGATAACGCAGCCAGCTGCGGATCCGTGCAAGGATATGGGTGACGATCATTGGAGTTCTCCTATTTGCGGTGTCGTTCAGGGGCACCGAGCAACGACACACACCATGTTGTTGCAACGCAGCATATAAGGGGCTGCGCGCCTGTGCGGGAGAGGGAAATCAGTATGACAGTCCCGCGTTCAGGGCATGGCTCTGACGCCGATATGGCAAATATTTAGTTACACTCGCATTCAAATCGGCAGAACTTCGCTCGGTAAGCTGATCGAGCTATTCCGCAGCTGCTTGTTTGCGCATGCGAAGAGGGCGCCGTGCGAGTACCTCGGACAGGAAGCGGCCGGTATGGCTATCGCGCGCTTTGGCGATCGTCTCGGGGGTGCCCTGCGCGACGATGGTGCCACCGCCGTCGCCGCCTTCCGGCCCCATGTCGATCACCCAGTCGGCCGTCTTGATGACTTCGAGATTGTGCTCGATGACGACGACCGTGTTGCCCTGCTCGACCAGCTCGTGGAGCACTTCGAGCAGCTTGGCCACGTCATGGAAATGCAGGCCGGTCGTCGGCTCGTCCAGGATATAAAGGGTGCGGCCGGTGGCGCGTTTCGACAGCTCCTTGGAGAGCTTGACGCGCTGCGCCTCGCCGCCCGACAGGGTGGTCGCCTGCTGGCCGACCTTGATATAGCCGAGGCCGACCCGCGACAGCGTCTCCATCTTCTCGCGGATCGAAGGCACTGCATGGAAGAGGTCGCGTGCCTCGTCCACGGTCATGTCCAGCACATCGGCGATGGAGCGGCCGCGGTATTTCACTTCGAGCGTCTCGCGATCGTAGCGCTTGCCCTTGCAGACGTCGCAGGTGACATAGACGTCCGGCAGGAAGTGCATCTCGATCTTGATGACGCCGTCGCCCTGGCAGGCCTCGCAACGCCCGCCCTTGACGTTGAAGGAGAAGCGCCCCGGCTGATAGCCGCGCGCCTTCGCCTCGGGGAGGCCCGCGAACCATTCCCGGATGGGCGTGAAAGCGCCCGTATAGGTCGCCGGATTGGAGCGCGGCGTGCGGCCGATCGGCGACTGGTCGATGTCGATGACCTTGTCGAGATGTTCAAGCCCCTCGATCGTGTCAAAAGGCGCGGGGTGTTCGAGCGCGTTGTTCAGCCGCCGCGCCACGGCCTTGTAGAGCGTGTCGACGACGAGGGTCGACTTGCCGCCGCCGGACACGCCGGTGACGCAGGTGAAGGTGCCGAGCGGCACGGTGGCCGTGACGTTCTTGAGATTGTTGCCGCGGGCGCCGGCCAGCGTCAGCTGACGCGACTTCTGCGGCTTGCGACGCTTGGCCGGCACGGGCACGCTGAGCTCGCCGGTGAGATAGCGGCCGGTCAGGGAATTGGGATCGGCCAGGATATCGGACGGTGTGCCCTGAGCGACGATTTCGCCGCCGTGGATGCCGGCGCCGGGGCCGACATCGACCACGTAATCGGCGGTCAGGATCGCGTCCTCGTCGTGTTCCACCACGATGACCGTATTGCCGAGGTCGCGCAGGCGCTTCAAGGTGTCGAGAAGGCGGGCGTTATCGCGCTGATGAAGGCCGATGGACGGCTCGTCGAGCACATAAAGTACGCCCGTCAGACCCGAGCCGATCTGGCTCGCCAGCCGAATGCGCTGGCTTTCTCCACCCGACAGCGTGCCCGAAGCGCGCGCCAGGGTGAGATAGTCGAGGCCGACGTCGAGGAGGAAGGAGAGCCGCTCGCGGATCTCCTTGAGGATACGGCCGGCGATCTCGTTCTGCTTCGGCGTCATCGCCTGGGGCACGGCTTCGAACCATTCACGCGCCTCGCGCACGGAGAGCTGCGCGACCTCGCCGATATGGCGGTGGCCGATCTTGACGGCGAGCGCCTCCGGCTTGAGGCGATGGCCGCCGCAGGCTTCGCACGGTGTCTCGCTCATGTAGCGGCCGATTTCCTCGCGCGCCCAGTCGCTTTCCGTCTCCTTCCAGCGTCGCTCCAGATTGCGCACGACACCTTCGAACGGCTTGTTGACCTCATAGGCCCTGAGGCCGTCCTCATAGGCGAAGCGCACAGCCGTCGTGCCGCTGCCGTAGAGGATCACCTCCTTCGCCTTTTCCGGCAGTTCGGCCCAAGGCTTTGTCACCGAGAAGCCGAAGTGCCGCGCGAGCGCATCGAGCGTCTGTCCGTAATAGGGCGAGGTGGAGCGCGCCCAGGGCGCGATGGCGCCGGCACGCAAGGTCCGCGTCTCGTCGGGCACGATGAGAACGGGATCGATGCGCATCTCATGGCCAAGGCCGCCGCAGGCCGGGCAGGCGCCGTAGGGATTATTGAAAGAGAAGAGCCGCGGCTCGATCTCCGGAATCGTGAAACCCGAGACCGGGCAGGCGAATTTGGAGGACAGCACGTCGCGTCGCGGCTGGCCCTTGGCATCCACCTCGTCGGCGAATTCGACGAGGGCGATGCCATCCGCGAGCTCGAGGGCCGTCTCGATCGATTCCGCAAGGCGCGCCGCGATGTCGGGCCGCACGACCAGCCGATCGATGACCACGTCGAGATCGTGCTTCAGCTTCTTGTCGAGAACCGGCGCATCGGCGATCTCGTAATAGGCGCCGTCGATCTTCACGCGCTGGAAGCCGCGCTTCATGAACTCGGCCAATTCCTTGCGGTATTCGCCCTTGCGCCCGCGCACGACGGGCGCAAGCAGATAAAGCCGCGTCTTCTCGGGCAGGGCGAGAATGCGATCGACCATCTGGCTGACGGTCTGGCTCTCGATGGGCAGGCCGGTCGCCGGGGAATAAGGCACGCCCGCGCGCGCCCAGAGAAGGCGCATGTAGTCATAGATCTCGGTGACGGTGCCGACCGTGGAGCGCGGGTTCTTCGAGGTCGTCTTCTGCTCGATGGAGATGGCCGGCGACAGTCCGTCGATCTCGTCGACGTCGGGCTTCTGCATCATCTCGAGAAACTGGCGCGCATAGGCCGAAAGCGACTCGACATAGCGGCGTTGACCCTCGGCATAGATCGTGTCGAAGGCGAGCGACGACTTGCCGGAGCCGGACAGGCCCGTGAAAACGATGAGCCGGTCGCGCGGCACGGCGAGATCGACATTCTTCAGATTGTGCTCGCGGGCGCCGCGGATGGTGATCATCCGCGCCGAAGGGTCACTCCGGCGAGGCGCATCGAGGAGATCGTGCTTGTTTTGCTTCCGAGCCATGGGTCACGACGGACGATAGGGGACAGGGGCGACCGCGCCAGGAGACCGGGCGGGATCGGCGAGGTTATGGCAAAAATGCACGGTCGGCGTCAGGGACAGTTGCAGAACTGCGGCCGATTGTCTAGAACAGAGTGAGAACATCTAATCATGGGATCCAAACCGCCGGGGGATGCGGCCATTCCATGTGGACAAGCCGCCCGCATCGGGCGACGCTCATGGAGCGATCGGCTAGTGTCCGCCTCGATTTCATCATGCGAGGCCACATCTTGCTGGGATATGTGGCGCTTGCGCAACCGGCCGGGCCTGCCTCTTGCCGGAGGCAGCCACCCGGGCTGACAGGCTTTGCCGTGGAGGGCGATCATGTCGGGTAGCGTCAACAAGGTCATTCTCGTCGGCAATCTCGGGCGCGATCCCGAGACGCGCCGGCTCAGCTCCGGCGATCCTGTCATCAATCTGCGCATTGCGACCTCGGAGACGTGGCGCGACAAGGCGAGCGGCGAGCGGCGCGAGCGCACCGAATGGCACAATGTCGTCATCTATAACGAGAACTTGGCCCGTATCGCCGAGCAGTATCTGCGCAAGGGCACGAAGGTCTATATCGAGGGCCAACTGCAGACTCGCAAGTGGCAGGACAAGGATGGGCAGGAGCGCTACACGACCGAGGTCGTGCTGCAGCGCTTCCGCGGCGAACTGACCATTCTCGACAGCCGTGGTGGCGGCGGCGAGGGCGCGGCGGACGAGGAAGGGGGCTACGGCGCCCGCGGTGGCGGCGACTTCGGCCGGGCTTCGCCCATGGAGCGGCCCGCGGTGAGCGACCGGCGTCCGGCGGCGAGCCCCGGCTTTGCCAACGATCTTGACGACGATATTCCGTTCTAATCCCGTCCTTCACCCGCGTGGCATCGTGCCGGCCTGTGCGCCTCGCGCGCAATGCGACTAGGGCGCCAAGGCCGGATCGGTGACCTCGAACACCAGGAATTTGGTGACCTGGCTGTCGTTGAAATTGTCGTCGGACACGAGGACAAGGCTGCGATGACCGTTGGGAAGACCGGGCCCCCAGTCCATGCCCTCGAAATTGTCGAGCTTCACATCGAGGCCGGCGAGGTCGAGCACGAGGGTCTTGCGCAAGGGTTGCCAAGCGGTGCCGGCGAGATGGTCGAGATGCGACACGTCGGTCGCGCCCGCGGTCTCCGCGCGATAGAGCCGAATGCTGTTGCCCCGGCCTTGGACATAGCCGCGTTCCAATACGAGGAGGGCGTCATTGCCGAGCGGCAGGATCTCCGAGATGCCGTTGTCGGCGAAGCCGCCGGGCTTCGCAGGCGCCTGCCGGATGGGATCGGTGACATAGACCCATTCCGGTCCCGGCTCGCCCGAAGCCGCATCGATAGTTGCGATTCTCACCGGACTGCCCGCCTCGAGGGATGCCTTCGGCCCATCCTCGATGAGCGCGTTCTCGAGCGCCAGGATCAGTGTCTTGCCGTCGGGCGCGATCGCAAGCCCCTCGAAGGCGAGGTTGTCGCGCGGGCCGTGAGTGCCGTCGCCGTTGTGGTAGCGGGCGGGCAAGGAGAAACCGCGAAGGAAGCGTCCGTCCGGCTTGCTGGCGTTGAGCGAGGGGGAGAAGCCCGCGCGGGCATCGCCTTCGCTCGTCCAATAGAGATCGCCGTTTCCGGTAAGGCGCAGCGCCTCGGGGTCGATGGTCCCGGTCGGAAAGGGCTTGCCGGCGGCGGCGGAGAGCGTCACCACGCCCGTGACGGCCGCGCCGCGGAAGGCGGTGGCATCATAGGCGAGCGCTAGTTCATAGAAGCGGGCCGGGGCGTTTTCGGAGCGGTCGTCGCTGAGCGCCAGCCAGCGGCCGTTGGTTTCGTCGAAAGCAAGGCCGGAGAGCCCGCCGACGCGTGTGCCGGCGACGTCGAGGCCTTTGGGCAGGACCTGTTCGCCAATGAGCCGCAGCCCGCCGCTTCCCGTCGCCGTCGCGCCCGCGGCAAGCGCTGGGGCGGGCAAGGCGAGCAGGATCGCGATACGGAGGGCCGAACGGAGCATGCGCACTGTTCCTCTTCGGCGCGGCAGGCTAGCCGGCCCTCGTTACGACCGCATGACAAGGCCGGGCGATTCGGGGTAGCAGGATTTCGCCTCGCCTGTTCAGGGGGCTGGAAACAGCGCGACGACGGCCCGCGAATCGCCATCCGCGGCGATTTGCGCGGGATGCCTGTCCGCTTACGGCACTTGCAATGCGCTGCTCCCGTAACTACTTGAGATGTAATGTGAATTAAATCGCGCTGCGATGCGGCATAGGCTGGCTTTTCGAGCCCGGATGCGCTAGACGAAAGTGTTGTCTGCGGCTCTGCGCAGCACCTCGGGGACGATTGCCGGTTCGCATCCCTTTGGACGTGTCTTTTTTCTGGAACGGTCTCTCTCTGGAACAGTCTCTTGGCCAACGAAGACGATAAGACGGGCGGCGACATCAGCCTGGTGTCGATCTCCGACGAGATGAAGCGCAGCTATCTCGATTACGCCATGAGCGTGATCGTCAGCCGCGCGCTGCCGGACGTGCGCGACGGGCTGAAGCCCGTGCACCGCCGCATTCTCTATTCGATGCACGAGAACGGCTATACGCCGGACAAGGCCTATCGCAAGTCGGCGCGTATCGTCGGTGACGTCATCGGTAAATACCACCCGCACGGCGACCAGGCGATCTATGACGCCCTCGTGCGCATGGCGCAGGAATTTTCCATGCGCCTGCCGCTCGTCGACGGGCAGGGCAACTTCGGCTCGGTGGACGGCGATCCCCCAGCGGCCATGCGTTACACCGAGGTGCGGCTCGCCAAGCCCGCCATGGCGCTGCTCTCGGATCTCGACAAGGACACGGTCAACTTCCAGGAGAACTACGACAATACCGAGCGGGAGCCCTCCGTGCTGCCGGCCGGGTTTCCCAATCTCCTGGTCAATGGCGCAGGCGGCATTGCCGTCGGCATGGCGACAAATATCCCGCCGCATAATCTCGGCGAGGTCATCGACGCCTGCTTCGCCTATATCGAGGATCCCGAGATCGGCCTCGAGGCTCTCATGGAGATCGTGCCCGGCCCGGACTTTCCGACCGCGGCCACGATCCTCGGTCGCGGCGGCATTCGTTCGGCCTATGGCACCGGCCGCGGCTCGATCATCATGCGCGCCCGCGCGCGCGTCGAGGAGATCCGCAAGGACCGCGAAGCCATCATCATCACCGAGATCCCGTATCAGGTGAACAAGGCCACGCTCGTCGAGAAGATTGCCGATCTGGTGCGCGAGAAGCGCGTCGAAGGCATCAGCGATCTGCGCGACGAGTCCGATCGCGACGGCATGCGTGTCGTGCTGGAACTGCGGCGCGATGCGGTCGCGGACGTCGTTCTCAACCAGCTCTACCGCTTCACGCCGCTGCAGACGAGCTTCGGCGCCAATATGGTGGCCCTGAACGGCGGTCGGCCCGAAATCCTCACGTTGAAGGACATGATCCACTGCTTCGTGGACTTCCGCGAAGAGGTCGTGTCCCGGCGCACCAAATTCCTGCTGGCGAAGGCGCGCGACCGGGCGCATGTGCTGGTCGGGCTGGCGATCGCGGTCGCCAATATCGACGAGGTCATTCAGCTCATCCGCACGGCGCCGGATCCGAACTCGGCCCGCGAGGCCCTGATGGCGCGGCATTGGCCGGCCCAGGACGTCGAGGCGCTCATCGTGCTCATCGACGACCCGCGCCACCGCGTCGCGGAGGACGGTACCTATGTGCTGTCGGAGACCCAGGCGCGCGCCATCCTCGACCTGCGTCTGCAGCGCCTCACGGCGCTCGAGCGCGACAAGATCGCCGGAGAGCTCAACGAGCTCGCCGCGGAGATTGCCGACTATCTCGACATCCTGCGCTCGCGCGTGCGCATCCTCGGCATCGTTCGCGACGAGCTCGCGGCGGTCAAGGAAGCCTTCGCCACCCCGCGCCGCACCGAAATTCTGGATTGGGATTCGGAGGTCGACGACGAGGACCTCATCCAGCGCGAGGACATGGTCGTCACGGTGAGCCACGCCGGCTATATCAAGCGCGTGCCGCTGTCGACCTATCGTGCCCAGCGCCGCGGCGGCAAAGGCCGCTCGGGCATGCAGACGCGCGACGAGGATTTCGTCGCCCGGCTGTTCGTGGCGAATACGCATACCCCGGTTCTGTTCTTCTCCTCGCGTGGCCAGGTCTACAAGGAAAAGGTGTGGCGCCTGCCGCTCGCCGCGCCGAATGCGCGCGGCAAGGCATTGGTCAATATGCTGCCGCTTGAAGCGGGCGAGCGCATCACCACCATCATGCCGCTGCCGGAAGACGAGGCGAGCTGGGCGACCCTCGACGTGATGTTCGCGACGGCCTGCGGCAATGTCCGTCGCAACAAGTTGTCGGATTTCGTCCAGGTCAACCGCGCCGGCAAGATCGCCATGAAGCTCGACGAGGGCGATGCCATCGTCGACGTGGGCATCTGCACCGAGACGGACGACGTGCTGCTCACCACCGCCAAGGGCCAGTGCATCCGCTTCGAGGTCACGGATGTGCGCGTCTTCAAGGGCCGCGATTCCACCGGCGTGCGCGGCATCGCGCTGGCCGAGTGCGACCGCGTCATCTCGATGGCGATCCTGCGCCATGTGGAGGCGACAGCCGACGAGCGCGCCGCCTATCTCAAGCGCGCCGGAGCGGCGCGTCGGGCCGCGAATGGCGAGCTCAACGGCGATACGGTCAACGGCGAGGGGACAGAGCCCGCCATCGAAACCGATGCCGAGGAGGCGAGCGACGCCATCGAACTCGGCCAGGAGAAATATGCGGGGATGGGCGCAGCCGAACAGTTCGTGCTCACCCTCTCCGAAAACGGCTACGGCAAGCGTTCCTCGGCCTACGAGTATCGCGTGACCGGCCGCGGCGGCAAAGGCATCGTCGCCATGGCTGTCAATTCGCGCAACGGGCAGCTCGTCGCCTCCTTCCCTGTGGAGGACAACGACCAGATCATGCTCGTGACGAATGGCGGCCAGCTCATTCGCGTGCCGGTCGACGGCATCCGCATCGTCGGCCGCTCCAGCCAGGGCGTCATCGTGTTCAACACGGCCGCCGACGAGCAGGTCGTGTCCGTCGAGCATCTGAGCGATGAAGGCAACGGCGAGGAGGGCGAACCGCTCGACCTCAACGGCGAGGTTTCCGAATAGCGAGATAACCTCTCCCATCGCGCTCGGGTGTTCCCCGAGCGCGTTGTTACGACGAGGAAGTCGGATCGATCCGGCTTCCTCGCGGGAAGAGGGGAGGCAGGGGCGCCCGGGTTGCCTAGTCGTCGGCCAGGCGTTCGCGCATGCCGAGCAGCTTCTCGCGGTCGACCTCGTCGAGCTTTGGAAAATCGAGGTCGAGCTTCTTGAGCTCGGTAATCACGGCCGTCATCACCACCAGCCGCGCGAACCATTTCTGGTCGGCCGGCACGACATACCAGGGCGCATCGTCCGTGGCGGTGGCGCGGATCGCCGCCTGATAGGCCTTCATATAGTCCTTCCAGAAGCCGCGCTCGTCCAAGTCTTTGGCGTCGAACTTCCAGTTCTTGGCGGGATCATCGATGCGCTCCAGCAGGCGCCGGCGCTGCTCCTCCAGGGAAACGTTGAGGAAGAACTTGACGATCCGGGTGCCGTTGCGGCCGAGATAGCGCTCGTGGGCGGCGATATCTTCGAGCCGCTCGTCCCAGATCGATTTGCCGATGAGCCGCGGCGGCAGCCCCTGCCGCTCCAGCATCTCCCGGTGAACGCGCACCACGAGCACTTCCTCGTAGTAGGAGCGATTGAAGATGCCGATGCGCCCGCGTTCGGGCATGCGGCAATGGGTGCGCCAGAGAAAATCGTGATCGAGTTCCTCGGTCGACGGGGCTTTAAAGGAATGAACCTGGCAGCCCTGCGGATTGATGCCGGACATCACATGCTTGATCGTGCCGTCCTTGCCGGCCGCATCCATGGCCTGGAAGACGAGCAGCACCGACCAGCGGTTGTCGGCGTAAAGCCTTTCCTGGATCGAGCTGAGCTCATCCACGCCCTTCTCGAGGAAGTCGCGCGCGCGGCCTTTTTCCAGCGATAGCCCCTGCGTATCGGCGGGATCATGGTGCTTGATCTTGAACTGGTCGCCGGAGCTGACGCGATAGGGAGCGATGAAATCCTCGAGGGACGACAGGCTCTTGAAGGACGGTGTTTTGTCGGACATCGGGGACTCGCGGCTGATCGGTGGCGCGCTACCATAGCGATCCCTTGAGCTTGGCGAAACCGGCGTGACGAATCTGGATGCCGGCCCTGCCATGGCCGCTTGCAGTCGACGCCTGGCCCCGGTAAGCCTGACGGCCGATGACGATCTCGGCTGCCTTCTATCCAGG
The DNA here is from genome assembly GCF_042666455.1 of Chelatococcus sp. GCM10030263. NCBI lineage: Bacteria > Pseudomonadati > Pseudomonadota > Alphaproteobacteria > Hyphomicrobiales > Chelatococcaceae > Chelatococcus > Chelatococcus sp. GCM10030263. Next base: position 125,322 of record NZ_JBHTDB010000007.1, read on the forward strand.
GTCTTTCGACCCGATCACCAACGGCCATCTCGACGTGGTGCGCAATGCCTGCCGCCTCGCCGAGCGGCTGGTGATCGCGATCGGCGTTCATCCCGGCAAAACACCGCTGTTTTCCGCCGAGGAACGCGCGGCGATGCTCGATGAGGTCTGCGGACCCGTTGCGACTGCGGCGGGCACGACCATCGAGATCGTCACCTTCGCCGATCTCGCCGTCACGGCGGCTCGCAGGGCAGGGGCGAGCCTCATCATCCGCGGGATCAGAGATGGCACCGATCTCGACTACGAGATGCAGATGGCCGGCATGAACGACGTGTTGGCGCCGGAGATCGGCACAGTATTTCTTCCGGCCTCGACCGAGGTCCGCCCCATCACCGCCACCTTGGTCCGGCAGATCGCCTCCATGGGGGGCGATATCTCGCCCTTCGTGCCTCCGCCGATCGCCGATCGGCTCAAGGCGAAATTCGCCGGCAAGTAGAAGGCCGGTCCCTCCACCGGAGATTATTCATGCAGCGTTTGACGGTTGCATTCGCGTTTGCCATTGCCTGGGCCCTGGCATTGGCCGCCCCGCTGCCCGCCGCCGCCCAAGCGGCCAAGCCCGCCGCGACGGGGCCTCATATCGTCTATCTCGATACGAAGAACGGGCGGGTGGCTATCCGCCTCAGGCCGGATCTCGCGCCGAAGCATGTGAAGCAGATCGAAACCCTTGTGAAGCGCGGCTTCTATGACGGTATCGTCTTCCACCGGGTCATCGACGGCTTCATGGCCCAGACCGGGGATCCGACCGGCACGGGCACAGGTGGCTCCGACCTTCCGGATATTCCCGCCGAATTCACACAAACGCCCTTCAAGCGTGGCACGGTCGGGATGGCACGCTCCCAGGATCCCGATTCGGCGAATTCGCAGTTCTTCATCTGCTTCGGCGACGCCTCTTTCCTCAACGGCCAGTATACGGTGGTCGGCGAGGTTGTCTCAGGCATGGATGTCGTCGACAAGATCAAGAAGGGCGCGAAGGACGACAATGGCGCGGTCGTCAATCCCGATAAGATCGTCAAGATGCAGATGGCCGCCGACGCCAAGTGAACCCTCAGCTTGAACGCTGAAATGGCCCTGGAATTCACATGCGGGCCGGCATTTTTGTTGGTCCGCCGGCCCGGGCGCCCCATATCCAACCCGCCGCAGCCGGTCGAACGCGATCGGCGGCTGCGCCGGACCTGCTCCCACGAAAGGAAATACCATGGCCGCGACGCCTGAGAACACCCTCGTCCTCGAGACGAGCAAAGGCAATGTCGTCATCGAGCTCCGGCCGGATCTCGCCCCGAACCATGTGGACCGCATCAAGGAGCTTGCCAGGGCAGGCTTCTATGACGGCATCGTCTTCCACCGCGTCATCGACGGCTTCATGGCGCAGGCCGGCTGCCCGCAGGGCACGGGTACAGGCGGCTCCGACCTGCCGGACCTCAAAGCCGAGTTCAATGCCGAGCCGCATGTGCGCGGCACCTGCTCCATGGCGCGGACGCAAAATCCCAATTCGGCAAATTCGCAGTTCTTCATCTGCTTCGCCGACGCGCGTTTTCTGGACAAGCAATATACGGTCTGGGGTCAGGTGATCGAGGGCATGGAGAATATGGACAAGATCAAGCGCGGCGAGCCCGTGCGCGATCCCGACCGGATCGTCAAGGCGCGGATCCTGGCCGACGCGGCCTGATTGCTCACAGCCTCCGGCCATGCGCGTCGATCTGTTCGATTTCGAACTGCCGGAGGACCGGATCGCCACCCGGCCGGTGAAGCCGCGCGATGCCGCGCGCATGCTCGTTGTCAAGCCCGACGGGCCGGCGCTCGACGACCGTATCGTGCGGGATCTGCCGGAGCTTCTCGCGCCGGGCGACACGCTCGTCCTCAATGACACGCGCGTCATTCCGGCGCGCCTGGTCGGCGTCCGCCGGCGGGCGGAGGCCGTCGCGCGCATCGAGGCGATGCTGCACAAGCGGGAGGCGGCCGACCGTTGGCGCGCCTTCGTGCGGCCGGCCAAACGGCTTGCCGTCGGCGAGATCGTGCGCTTCGGCGAGGAGAGCGAGACCGCTTGCCTGCTGTCGAGCCTCGATGCGGAGGTGATCGAGAAGGGGGAGGGCGGCGAAGTGGTGCTGCGCTTCGCTTTCAGCGGTGCCGTGCTCGACGAGGCGATCGCCAGTCTCGGCCACATGCCGCTGCCGCCCTATATCGCCGCGAAGCGCCCGGACGACGCGGCTGACCGCGTCGATTATCAGACGGTCTATGCGGCGGCGGAAGGTGCCGTCGCGGCGCCGACCGCCGGCCTTCACTTCACCGAGGAATTATTCGAGCGCCTCGCCGCGCGCGGCATCGAACGGCAGTTCGTGACGCTGCATGTCGGGGCGGGCACCTTCCTGCCGGTGAAGGCCGAGGATACGCGCGAACACCGCATGCATGCCGAATGGGGTGAGATCAGCGCCGCGACAGCCGAGGCCCTCAACGTCACGCGGGCGCGCGGCGGGCGTATCGTCTCGGTCGGCACGACGTCGCTCCGCCTTCTGGAAAGCGCCGTCGGCACCGACGGCCGCTTCCGCTCCTGGGCCGGCGAGACCGATATTTTCATCACGCCGGGTTACAGTTTCCGTGCCGTCGACCTGCTGATGACGAATTTTCACCTGCCGCGATCGACGCTCTTCATGCTCGTCTCGGCCTTTGCCGGCCTCGAGGCGATGCGCGAAGCCTATGGCCATGCCATCGCGCAGGGATATCGCTTCTATTCTTATGGCGACGCCAGCCTGATCCACCGCGCGGGGATAAAGTGATGGCCGACAGCTTTACCTTTTCCGTCACCGCGACCGATGGTGCCGCCCGCACTGGCGAGATCCGCATGCCCCGCGGCGTCATCCGCACGCCGGCCTTCATGCCGGTCGGCACCGCGGCAACCGTGAAGGCGATGTATCCGGAGCAGGTGAAGGCGCTCGGCGCCGATGTCGTGCTCGGAAACACTTACCACCTGATGCTGCGTCCGGGCGCTGAACGGGTGGCGGCGCTCGGCGGGCTGCACAGCTTCATGAACTGGCCTTACCCGATCCTCACGGATTCAGGCGGTTTCCAGGTCATGTCTCTGGCGCAGCTCAGAAAAATCGATGAGACCGGCGTCACCTTCCAGTCGCATCTCGACGGGTCGACCCACCAACTGTCGCCCGAACGGTCCATCGAGATCCAGGGGCTGCTGGGTTCCGATATCCAGATGCAGCTCGACGAATGCGTAAAGCTGCCAGCCTCGCCCGCCGACACCGAGCGCGCCATGCGGCTCAGCCTGCGCTGGGCCGAGCGCTCGAAACGCGCCTTCGGCAGCCAGCCGGAGCGGGCGCTGTTCGGCATCGTGCAAGGCGGGGAAGACCCAGCGCTACGCATCGAGAGCACACGGGCGCTCGTCGGCATGGAGTTCGACGGCTATGCCATCGGCGGGCTTGCAGTCGGCGAGCCGCAAGCGACCATGCTCGCCATGATCGAGACGGTGATGCCCTATCTACCGGCGGACAAGCCGCATTATCTCATGGGCGTCGGCACGCCTGACGACCTGATCGCGGCGGTAGCGCGCGGCGTCGACATGTTCGACTGCGTAATGCCGACCAGGGCCGGCCGCCACGGGGTCGCCTACACCCGCTCAGGCAAGCTCAACCTGCGCAATGCGCGCCACGCCGACGATGCCGCTCCGCTCGATCCGGCCTCGTCCTGCCCGGCCGCGAATAGCTATAGCCGGGCCTATCTGCATCATCTCGTCAAATCCGGTGAGATTCTCGGCATGATGCTGCTGACCTGGGCCAATCTCGCCTATTATCAGGATCTCATGGCGAGCCTGCGCAAAGCCATCACCGAAAGCAAGCTGGCGGAGGTCTCAGGCGAAATCCGCGCCGGCTGGGCGCCATCCGAGGCGGCGCCCGACGATCAGGCGCCGTAGGTCGGCATGCGCACCGTCACCACATTGGCTACGCCCCAGCGGCCGTTCTTGCCGCGGTCCATGATGAAGAAGGCAAGCCACGGCTCACCTTTGCTGTCCACCAGGCGCACCATCTGTGTGAGGCCATAGGAGGTCTGCCGGATCTCGTCGAAGGAGACGAGCTGTGGGTTGACGATCACCGGAAACTGCTCGCGCACCATCGCCATGAAGCTCGAGCTGTCGGAGAAGCGGGCCTTCAGCTTCGGCGATACGATGGCGAAGGCCGTGCTCGCATCATCCTGCTTCAGGGCATTCATTTGCTGTTGAATGGTGAGGCGAACGGCAGTCACATCAGTCCGTTCGACGGCAATGGCTGGCGTCGCACCGAGGGCAATCAAAAAAGCAACAACAAGGGCACGCATTGCTGCGATCCTTTCTCCATTTGCGCCGATTGCCCCTGCCCATGCAGCTCTTGAGCCAGGACAGGGCAATCGGGACGAAGAAAGAACCTCCGCAACGGCTGACGGTTCCACCCAACAGCCGCGTCCACGCTAACGTTTCGTTAAAAGAATCGTGACCGGTGTTTCAGGCGAGCGCACCATCGAGATCGGTCGAAGCCCGGGTTGCCAGGATGAAGGCGGTCGCGCGCTGTTGCAGAGCATGCACCTGCACGCGGTCATCCAGCGCGCCCTTGATCGCTTCAGCGAGGGCCTCTGCCGTTGCGGCCGCCGCGACAATGCCCGCCTCGCCATGCCCAACCTGCTCCGGCAATGCGCCGACCGGCGTAACGATGGACGGAGTCCCGAGCGCCAGCCCTTCCGGGATGATCGCCGATTGGCTCGCCTCCACATAGGGACAGACGAGCATGTCGGCGGAGGCGATGAGCCCCTGCAGCTCCGCTTGCGACAGCCACTCGGTCTTCAGCGTGACCTGCGGCAGATCCCGGAAGGCTTCGTCGGCATAGGCCTTGTCGGGCCCGTGGCCAGCGATCGTGAGCTGCCAATCCCTGCGCTCGCGCAGAGGCTCGAGCGCGGCGCGCAGGAGGCTCAGACCCTTGTAGGCGATGAGCCGACCGACGAAGAGGAGGGCAAGCGGCCGCTGAATGTCGTCCGCCGTCCTGGGCGAGGTGGGCCGGTCGGCATAAAAGGCGTTGATGGGTAAGACCTTCAGCCGGTCGACAGCGCGCGGATGGTGGGTGGCGACCTCCGCCGCCACGGCCTCAGAGAGCGCGAGCACGCGGTCGGCCCGAGCGATAAGGCGCTTCTGTGTCTCCGCCTGCCACCGGCGGGCATAGTCGCCCGGGTGGGGCGTATCGTCATGGACGACATAAACGACCCGGCTGCTGCGCGGGACAAAATGCACCAGCGGCCAGGCAAAGGCGAAATTCATCGGAATGATGACCCGCCGCGGCGCCAGCCGCTTGATGTCCCGGCGAAACCGTCCGGTCATCGCCAGCACGGCCTGCGCTTTGGCGAGCGCCGAACCGGCATTGCGCGGATCCGGCTCCACCGCGAGCGGCAGGTCGAGATTGCGCGCTGCCGCCAGTTCCTCGTTCGTCTCCGAGATCGAGAGCATCAGGTGCTGGTCGGCACCCGCCAATTCCTTCAGCCAGGCGGCGAATTTCAGGGCAAACACCGGTCCGCCGCCGCGCCTGCCCCAGAACCATACGAGCGTGTCGATCCTGTGCATGGTCACGGGCCACACAACTGCGTCATGAAAACCTCGGTGCTATACCGCTCAGCGATGCGGGTGCGGGCTGCTGCAGCTTTTGCCGCACGCTCCGTTGGCGAGCGGCGGGCGCGGCGCATGATCTCCGCTGCGGCCTCGATATCCGGCTCGGCCCAGCGCGCCCCGGGGAGTGCGTAAAGTTCGCTCTCGTCCTCTACCGGGATGAGGCGGTAAGGGACGAGATAGCCGCAACTCTCGTCGACGAACTCCGCCGGTGCCGACCAGGCGGTCACGGCGACAGGGACGCCGAGGCGCATCGCCTCGGCGATAGGCAGGCCGAAGCCCTCGGAACGGTGCAAAGAGACATAAAGATCGAGATCGGCGAGCCAGGCGAGGCTATCAGCGCGCGCAAGATCGCCCGTGACGAGCTCGAAGCGGCGGCCAAGGCGTTCGCCGGCCGCACGCAGGGTGGCCGCGACCGTGGGCGAAGCAGCAGGATTTCGAACCTTGAGCGTCAGGATAACGTCGGAATCGCGAGGGAAGGCCTTTTCGAAAGCAGCGATAACGGCGAGTGGATTCTTGCGCGCGGTCGTCGAGCCGAAGTCGCAGGCAAAGCCGATGCGGAAGGTCGTGCGCGGGGAGGGCGGCGCCACCGCCGGTAGCAGCTCGGCCATGACCGGATGAATGAGGTGGCGCACCGGCCGGCCTATTGTGGCTTCAATAGCCTTGCAGCCGAATGGTGACGCTGCGGCGATCTCGTGCGCCAGCGCGGCATCTCTTGCCCAGAAATCGGGCGCGTGCTCCAGTTCCCAGATCCAGCAGCCGATGATGCGCTTGCTGGCGAGCGCCTTGCTGCCGATCGCGCGCAGCGCATGTCCGGTGGTGGGTGGCACGCCGAACAGCAACACCGTCCCCGGGCCCTCCGGGATCGCATCCGTATCCGGCACGGGCAGCGCTTCCGGCTGACGCAGCGCCGCGGTTACGTCGGCAATGAAGACGGTTTCGCCGGAGGCCCGGAGCGCCGCGACGGCAAGCCGCGCCGCTTGACCCAAACCCGTCGGCGCGCGCAAGACTCCCGCGACGATCCAGGGAGGCCGGGGCTGTGTCGGCGCATGCCGGTCCGGCTGCGGGCTCAGCCAGGCCGACAGCCGCGCGTAGGCCGCTTGGCGAGGCCGCTTTGGCAGGCGGCGCCAGATCGAATGGCTGACATCGTAGAAATTCATGAGCTCGAAGGCCAAGTCTCGCTGGGGCGAGAGAACCTTCGCCTATAAGCCAAACTTGAGTCGGCAGCAATGATGGGCTAGTCGCAGCGGAGCCGCATTCGAAAGCTGGCCAACTGGCCGCGCCGTCGGGGGAGGTGACTGCTGGAATGCCCCCTGTTCATGAGGTCGAAACGGATGACACGACGCGCGCTGATAACGGGTATCACGGGCCAGGATGGCGCCTATCTCGCGAAGCTCCTCCTCGAGAAAGGCTATCACGTTGTCGGCTCCATGCGCCGGACCACGATATCCGAACCGCTCCGCCTGCGCGAACTCGGGGTCGCCGGTGCGGTGGAATTGATCGATATCGATCTTTTCGAATTCAGCAATATCGCTCGCGCATTGGAGCGGGTGAAGCCGGACGAGATCTACAATCTCGCCGCGCAGAGCTTTGTCGGTCTCTCCTTCGAGCAGCCACTCTATACCAGTGAAATCGACGGACTCGGTGTCGCTCGCCTGCTTGAAGCCATCCGCGCGGCGGTGCCGGGCACACGTTTCTATCAGGCCTCGACCTCTGAGATGTTCGGCAAGGTCCAGGGCACACCGCAGAGCGAGACGACGCCGTTTCATCCGCGCAGTCCCTATGCGGTCGCCAAGCTCTTCGCCCATTGGATGACGGTGAACTACCGCGAGAGCTATGGCCTGCACGCAACCTCGGGCATTCTCTTCAACCATGAATCGCCGGTCCGCGGCCGCGAGTTCGTGACGCGCAAGATCACGCATGGCCTGGCGCGAGTGCGAGCCGGGGAGATCGACCGCATCGACCTCGGCAATCTCGATGCACAGCGCGATTGGGGGTTTGCCGGCGATTATGTCGACGGTATGTGGCGCATGCTGCAGCAAGACGAAGCGTCGGACTATGTCCTGGCCACCGGCCGCACGACGTCTGTCCGACACTTCGTCGAAATGGCGGCCGCGGCCGCGGGCTTTAGCCTCGTCTGGCGAGGAAAGGGGCTCGAGGAAGTGGGCATCGATACCAAGACGGACCAGATCATCGTCGGGATCGATCCACGTTATTTCCGGCCTGCGGAGGTCGATCTCCTGATTGGTGATGCAGGAAAGGCGCAAACCCGCCTGGGCTGGAAGGCCAAGACGGCGGTCGAAGACCTCGTGGCCATGATGGTCGAAGCCGACATGCGCCGCGTGCGCGACGATATCCGCGGCGTCTGAGGGGAGTTGCTGCGGCCAGCATCTCTCGCCCTCAGCGTGGGTCGCCGTTGGCAGCGAAGGTCGCCCGGAGTGAAAATCCCCGTGTCACCGTCTCACGGGCTGGGCTTATAGGCGAGCACCGCGTAGTCGCGCGGGCCAAAGAACAGTTCGGCTACCTCGGTGGGCAGCGTGCCATCCCGCATATAGTGGTCGCGTGCGGGATCGGGATGCAGGGGCCGTATCTCGACGGGTGTGAAGCCGAGGACCTCCATGAGGCAAGCCGTCAGGCCGGGCGGAAGCGGCTTCACATGCGTCGGGTCGAAATTGAAGGTAAAGGCCCCGACCTTCAAGTTCTCCGGGTTCGGCGTTTCGAACAAGGCAACGCCGCCGGGCGTGAGAACGCGTAGCGCCTCGGCGGCGAATTGCACGAGCAACGGAAAGGGCAGGTGCTCGATGAGGTGGAAGGCCGAGATCATCGGGATGGAGGCAGGTGGCTGCGCTCTCAGCCATGTCAGGGCATCGGCGCTGACGACGGGCAATCCCCGCCTGCGCGCCGCCGCGAGCTGAGCATCGTTGTTGTCGATACCGAGGCAGGGAATGCCGGCTTGCGACAGCACATCCAGCCACTCGCCTCGACCGCAGCCGAGGTCGACGATCGGCCCCTCGCTTCCGGTTGCGGCAATCACGCTTCGCGCATCAGGCAGAAAGACCGCCACGCGCTCGCGAATTTCTTCGAGGGAGCCGCGAAACCGGTCCTCGAAGGTGGCATAGAAGGTGGTGAGCAAGGGATCCGGAGAGGTGGTGAGCACCTCCTTGGCTTCTCGACCGGCCGCACCCGCCGGATCGCGCCGGATCGCTTCAAGGAGAAGCGAGAGGCGATGCGCGAGCTCGGTGTATGACCGACGGGATGTGCCCCATTCCCGCTCGGCCCGCTCGGCCGCTTCCTCGGCCCGCTCGGCCGCTTCGCGGAGGCGCGCGTCGAGCCCCTGCATGCCCAGATCGAGCTGGCGAAATCTCTCGCCAAGTCTTTCCTCGAGCGCTGCGTGCTGGCTGAGGATGAGTGCCTCGCACCCCGCCAGTCGCGCGTGAGTCTGCTGCAGTTCAAGCTCGAGGCCGTTCAGTCTCGCTGTGGCATCGGCGAGTTCGGTGCGCAATCGAGGTACTTCGTACCGCGACAACCGATTGACCGTCACGGGCGCCAAAAGCAGTCGGTAGAGCTGCCGGGCGAGGGGGCCGACGATCGGGATCCGCGCCACGTGGCTTTTCAACTGAAAGATCACGGACACCGATCAACGCCTCCGGTATATCCGGCCAGATGCGCGCGCTCATGGCCGCTTGGTTTCATTCAGTCGCGGCAATCAAGCCTGCATGCGCTCCACGGGAGCCAGCCAGAACTGGTCATAGGGCGACACCGCTTCTGCCGTATGTGTCTTGCTCGCGTCGACAGGCGTTAACATATTTAATAACAGTGAACTTCACAGTGAGCCATCTGCGCAGTCAACCCGAGGCGCTGGAGGAGTTCGGAATAGCATGGTCATCTCGGTCTGTGTGGATGTGAGTTTCCTGAGGTCCACACTCACGGGAGTTGGTCACTACACCCTGGAGGTCGTCAAGGCCCTCGAAAAGCTGCGTCCCGAGGCAATGCCCCCGGCGGAGGAAGAGGCGCGCATCACGCTCGACGCGTTTGATGGTTTCCGCCCACGCCCCTTGAGGGATTTCCTCGACCGCATGGAGCGTCGTGAAAACCGTAACGCGGCGTTTGCGGCGAACCGCAGGGAACGGCATTTCGGTGTGCGTGCCCGCGCCATCGTCAACCATTACGGCGGCGCCGCCGTCCGGCGTTATCATAGGGTCCGGAGCCGGTCGCGCTACGACGTTTTCCACGCGACCAACTTCTTTCCACCCGTGCCGTTCGGTTCGGCGGTAGTGCCTGTTATCCACGACCTCTCGGTCATGCGCCATCCGGAGTACCACCCGCCTGAACGGGTCAGATGGTTCGACCGGCATATCGGATCAATTCTGTCCGCGCCGTGCATCCTCACCACTTCCGAATTCTCGGCTCGTGAGATTTCCACGCTCCTCGGCATTGCGCCGGAACGGATCCGTGTCGCCTACCCCGGCGTGGACCGACGTTTTTTCGAACCCGAGACGGAAGCGGATGACGCCGTTCTCGCGCGGTTCGGGGTGGAGCGGTTTCGCTATGCGCTCAGCGTCTCCACGCTGGAGCCGCGCAAGAACCTCCGCACGCTGGTCGATGCCTATGGGAGGCTCCCTGCCGGGGTGCGGGCAAATCTGCCTCTGGTGCTCGTCGGTCAGGAGGGATGGGGCGAGTTGGACTGGCCCAAAGGAACGGACGAACTCGTACGGGCCGGCCAGATCAGGTTCACCGGCTATGTCGACGACATCGTTCTGCGTACGCTTTATCGCGGCGCGGCAGGGTTCTTCTATCCATCGCTTTACGAAGGTTATGGCATGCCGGTGACCGAGGCCTTGGCCTGCGGTGCGCCGGTGATCGTCGCGGGCGGCGGCGCAACCGAGGAAGCCGCGGTGGGGATGGGACTTCTGGTCGACCCTCTCGATACGGAAGCCTGGACAGAGGCCTTGATCAGGGCTGATCAGGACATGCAGAGCAATGATCCTGCGGCGCGTCACATGCGGCGGGTCGCGGCGGCCGTCCGCACCTGGGAGGTTACAGCGCGCGCGACGCGTAACGCCTATATCGAGGCCGCCGCCGCCAAGTGAACCACAGTCGCAATTGCGCGGAGGCATTTGCGCCCCTGCCTCAGGGCGACTTGGCGGAGGCGTCCAAATTCCATTCGCAGATACCCCGACCGGGCCGGCGGGGAATGAGATCGACGTGTAGATGGCTCTCGTGATAGCCGTCGGAACCAGGTCCGAGCACTGTCCCGAAGCGCGCGCAGGCGCTGGCCTTGACCGCTTGGCGGGCCGATAGAGGCATACGGTTTCCGACTACGGGAAACACGCGGCGGTCGGCGAGTGTCATGGCAGCGAGATCGATCGCAAGGCCGTTGCCGTGAGCCGAGAGCTTGGCGCCGGCGCGACGGTTGCGCGGCCGGCAGCTATAGGAATCGGCGACCGCCAGTGAGGCCAGCGGCGAGCCGAGACGATCGGCGAGCGGCGCCAGGTCCGTGCGCACCCAGTCCGCCACAGCTTCAGCCGTGCGGCAGGCGAGGACGGCGGGCGGCACGAGTTTTACACGGCGCCCCCCGTCGAGGATCACCGTTTCGAGCCTTACGGCGCGCTTCACGCCGCAGGCTCCGGTCTGTGGAACCTCTTCGGCAGGAGTGACGATCATATGCGCCGGCGCGCCCTCGCACGGCGCTTGCTGCGCCGCTTTCGGCGGCTCTGAAAGGTCGGGAGGCGGAACGGACGGCGGCCGGGGCAGGGAGAGCGCGCCGCCGCCGGAAAGACCGGGCGGACGCGGTACCGGCAAGGGGATCGCTGCCGCTGAACCGCCGTTGGGCGCCGTGGCAGACGCTGCCGGCGTTTCGACGGGAGCCGGCCGGGGTGGCGGTAGGGGCGCATGCCGGGGCGGGGTGGCCTCGGCTGGCTGAATGGAAGCACCGATAACGAGCGCCGCTAGGGTCAAACAGGCGCAGCAGCTCGCATACGCAGTCAGCTCAACACCCGCGGCAGATGCTGTTGATCGCCCGGCGGCTTCTGTCTTGGAGGCGCTGCTCCGCTGCAGCTGCCGGGTCGGGCGCGTCGCCAGTCGCCTGAAGGCTCCGGTTGACGTCGGCCGGGCGAGGCTGGCGGTGTGCCGGTGCCTGTGGAGTACCAGGCGCTCTCGGGCCGGCCGAGGGCGCCGCCTCGGTTCCCGCGCCGGGGGAAGCCGTTCCCCCAGCGCCGCCCGATGAGCCCGCGCCCTGCGCGAAAGCCACAGTCGATAACAGAACGAAACCGAAAACCGGGACTGCGCTCAGAACGTTCCGACGCATGGCCGCTTTTGTCTCGACGGCTGTTTTCATGTCTCTCTCCCGTCAGCGGCAAAGATCGATGACCAATGGACGTCCCCCATGCCGCTCTCAGTAAGGCTATAGCCGTCCCATAAGCACGAGAATGAGCAGAATAACGAGGATCAGTCCTAAGCCGCCGCTTGGATAATAGCCCCAGCCGGAGCTGTACGGCCAGGTGGGCAGCGCACCGACAACGAGCAGAATCAATATGATGAGCAGTACGGTCGACATGGCATTCTCGCGACGGCACGGTTTCGCCGGTGTTTGACGTCCCGCTGCATGCAAGCCTCGCCGTCAAGGAGGTCCAACTGCAACTGGCACTCAGGTCAAACGCGCGAGCTTGGCATTTGTTTCCTGCTGCGGCCGAGCTTCGAGCACCATCCGCCGGCCATCCCCGCGCCAAGATCTTTTGGGGGGACGGCCGCAATGGCAACGGAGCGGGGGCTGAGTTCAGGCCGCCTCGAAGTCCGTTACTCAAGCCGGGCGAGGCGGCTATTGAGCGATTTCCCAGGTTACGCGAACGCGCACGTTGAACTCGCGCTCGCCGGTCTCGATCGGCACGGCTGCGGCCTTGGCTGCGAATTCGGCCGATTGCACCATCATCCTCGGGCGGGGCGCCTCGAGCGACGGTTCCGAGACGGCCACAACCCGCCCGAGTTTCACGCCGGCGGCTTCGGCGAAGAGTTCGGCGCGGCGGCGCGCATCGGCAATGGCGGCAACGCCGGCCTTGTCCATAAGGGCGGAGGGCTCGGCGACGTCGAAGGCGATGCCGCTGATCTGATTGGCACCGGCCGTGACCGCGGTGTCGAGAATGCTGCCGAGCTTGCCGAGGTCGCGGACACGGATGGTGACCCCGTTGCGAACCTCGTAGCCGTCGATGCGGGGTGCTTCGGTGGAGCCGTTCTGCGGCTTGGGATAGCTGTAGCGAGGCTGTACGGAAAAGCCGCTGGTGGCGAGGTCTTTTGGTGCGATGCCGGCGGCCTTGAAGCGGTCGATCACCGCCGACAGGGCCGCGGTATTGGCATCCAGGGCCTCTTTGGCCGTCTTAGCCGCCGTGACCACGCTCGTCGAAACAGTCGCCATGTCAGGTGTTGCGGCCATCGTGCCTTCGCCGACGATGGTGATCTGGCCGGGGCGCATGGGCCTCGCCTCACTCCCTGGTGTTGCCTGGGCTCGCGCCGCGTCAGGCTTGGCGAGGCCGATGACGCCGGCGAGGGCGAAAGCGAAAGCGATACTTGCCGCAACCTTCATGAGTTCATCCGCTGATTGACTGTCGGCGCGCGTAACGTCGAGATGCAACGCGCAAGGGCCATCAGAATGGCCGAGTTCGACGACTTGCGAAACCCGACTACGGGTCATCGGCTCGTCCGATGCCCGCTTTCTGTGGACAGCTTCTAGGCGGATGAGGCTGCCGTCAACGCCGGACTCGCTCAGTGACCAAGCAAGATCTGCGGCTTGCAGCGAAACCGAACCCTAGTGGGGCAGCGCCTCCGGCTCTTCCATGTCGTCGGCGAGCGTCCAGATCAGGTGATCGGCGTAGTTGCGACCTTCGACGGCCGCCATACCCTGCAACTGTCCACTCTTTTCATGGGCTTGGCGGCGCATCTCATTGAGAAAGACGACCGCGAGCTCCGTTCGACCTTCTTCCACGGCGCGTCCACAGATCATCCAGAGAGCGCCACGTGCAATCACTTCAAGCACGGCCAAACGGCCTGCAACTTCATCCTCGGACAATGCACTCTCCAATAAATATTCAGCAACAATGATGAAATAATAACAGATGGATCGGTATGAAGCGACATGATTATGCCTCAATCGCCATCAGCGCCGCGATTCCTGCCTCTGCGGTCGACAGGCGATTGCCCAGCGCCGCGTCGGTGACGATCGTTCGGCGACCGGATGGGCGTCGGCCTTTGTTCGCTAATACACGAAGTTAAATCATGAATTTCCGAGGTGAGCGTAGCGGAACCTGCGCCGCTGCCGTTATGGCAGCCCGCCTGATGAAGAATGATCATCAGCCTATCTGCTAATTCGCCAAGCGTTTGGAGCCTGTGGAAAACGATCGGACTTTACAAGCGGCGGCCAGTTTGCGACCTGACGAGAGACCAAAAGGCCGTCGGTGAACGGCGAGCATCTGTCGGGTCGGCATGGCGAGCGCTCAGGGAGGACGTTATGGGTCGTTATGTCGGCGCTATCGACCAGGGAACGACGAGCTCCCGCTTCATCATTTTCGACCGCGAAGGACGCATCGTTTCCGTTGCCCAGAAAGAGCACGCGCAAATCTATCCGCGGCCGGGCTGGGTCGAGCACGACGCCGCCGAGATCTGGCGCAACACGCAAGCGGTCATCGACGAGGCGCTCGCCAAAGCCAAACTCGCTGCAAGCGATCTTTCCGCGGTCGGCATCGCCAACCAGCGCGAGACCACCCTGGTCTGGGATCGGCGCAGCGGAGAACCGCTCCATAACGCACTCGTTTGGCAGGACACCCGCGTCGACCAGATGGCGAACCGGCTGGCGGAGGAAGGTGGCAAGGATAGGCTGCGCGCTAAAACCGGGCTGCCGCTCGCCTCTTATTTCTCCGGCCTGAAGCTCGCCTGGCTCTTGGAGAATGTGCCCGGGCTCAGGCGCAAGGCCGAGGCGGGCGAGGTCCTGTTCGGCACGATGGACAGCTGGGTCCTCTGGAACTTGACCGGTGGCGTCGACGGCGGCCGGCATATCACCGATGTGACCAATGCGAGCCGAACGCAGCTTCTCGATATCGAGCGGCTGGCCTGGGACGACGACATTCTCGCCCTGTTCGGCATTCCCAAGGCTGTCCTGCCGACGGTCGTGTCGTCGAGCGAAATCTACGGCGAGGCACGCGGCACCCTGGCAGGCGTGCCGGTTGCCGGCATCCTCGGCGATCAGCAGGCCGCGCTCGTCGGCCAGGCCTGTTTCCAGCCCGGGGAAGCCAAGAACACCTACGGCACCGGTGCCTTCACGCTGATGAATACGGGCGAGCATCCGTTCGCCTCGCAATGCGGCCTGCTCACGACGGTCGCCTACAAGTTCGGCGATGCCAAAGCCGTCTATGCCCTCGAAGGGGCGATCGCCATCACCGGCGCGCTCGTTCAATGGTTGCGCGATAATCTCGGCCTGATCGGCACCAGCGCCGAGATCGAGCCGCTGGCGCGATCGGTCGAGAACAACGGCGACGTCTATTTCGTGCCGGCCTTCTCAGGCCTTTACGCGCCGCATTGGCGCGAGGATGCCCGGGGCGTGGTCTGCGGGCTGACGCGCTTCGCCAATAAAGGCCATATCGCGCGGGCGGTGCTCGAGGCCTCCGCCTATCAGACCCGCGACGTTCTCGAAGCCATGGAGAAAGACTCGAAGATCGCCATCCGGGAACTGCGCGCCGATGGCGGCATGGCTGCCAACGAGCTCTTGATGCAGTTCCAGTCGGACATCCTGGGCGTGCCGGTCGTGCGGCCCAAGGTGACGGAGACGACGGCGCTCGGGGCGGCCTATGCTGCCGGGCTCGCCGTCGGCTATTGGGCGAGCACCGAGGATCTCATCCGCAATTGGGGCGTGGACAAACGCTGGCATCCCGGCATGGCCGAGGGAACGCGCGACCATCTGCTCGCCTCCTGGAACAAGGCACTCGAACGTTCTCTCGGCTGGGTGGGGTAGGGCTCTTCGAGCGGCGTGCGGTCAGCGCGGTTCGATCGTCCGCAGCAACCCGTCTTCCAGGCTCACCCCATAGGGCAGCTCGCGCCACTCGCCGTCAGGCGCATGGGCGACGCTCTGCGGATCGCCTGCTCCGAGAACGGTGCAGCCGGTCGCCGCGCCGCGCGCCTTCAGCATGCCATTCTCGTCCGCAACGACTTCGAGCAGCGGCACGCCCCCTGGTGCCAGCGCGCCGAAGGGGCCGAGCTTGAGCATGCTGCCCGCACCCGCGCGAGCGACGGCGAGCAAGGCCATCTCGCTGATCGTCAGCACGTCGACCACGCGCGCCGCATGCTGCTTGCCACGGGGCAGCTCGACGGGGGCCTTGTGCACGAGCACGCAGGTGAGTTCTGCCTGGTCGAGGAGACCGGCCTCGGCCAGAAGGTCTTCGATCCAGCCGGGTGCGACCAGCGTCGCCGGCGGATCGAGTGCGAGGTCGCGAACGAGCGCGTCGCCGTCGAACAGCGCCTGCATCGTCAGCGGGCAGTCCGCCGAGAGCGCCGCCACCAAGCCGCTCGCCAGACCGCCGAGATCATCCGGCGGCAATAGACTGATGATGCGGCTATCGCTTCCGAGCCGGGCTGCGAAGACCAGTGGCAAGCTGGCCGCGATAAGGGTCGCCTCCGGCCGTAAGATCGGCACGAAGGCTTGGGGCCCGCGCTCGAAGGTGATCAGGCCCGGGGAGGGAGCGGGAGGGCCGATGGGCCCGAGTTCCTCGAACTCTCTGACAACCTGGTCTTCGAGGGCGGCATCGAGCCCAATCACGCCGTCTGGAATATCCGAGCCGTAGGAACAGATGAAGCGCAGCCCCAAGTAATTCGCCGCGGTCGCGCAGGCGAGTTCGGCGGGGCGCACTTCGCCCAGCCGATCGAGGGTAATGATCGCCGGAACATTGGCGGCTTTGACCGCTGCGGCGAGTTCGTCACCGCGCCAGCCGAGCGGCAGCAGGCAGGGGCTATAGCCGGCCTGCAGGGCGGCCAGAATGGTGATGCAGGCTTCGGGGCCGTTGGGCAGAAGAATGCCAAGTGGGCCGCCGCGCTCGAGCGGGAGATGCTGAAGGAAAGAAGCTAGACGGCGAACATGACCTTCGGCGGCCTCCACCGTCAGCGGCTGGCTCGACCAGGTGGTCGCCATATCGGTCGGCGGCGACGAGAAGGCGATCCGGCCGGGCGCACGCGCAGCGGCACCCGCCAACAGGCGCACCAGCCGCAGCTGCGGCGTCGGCATGTTCGGCCGGCCCTCGTCGAGGGGCGCGTGGGGCGCGACCAACCTCTACTCCTTGTTGCGATTCGCTCATCAGAGTTTGCCTTTTCACGGCATACTCTGCCACCAGCTTTCAACCACGGCGCCAGTTAACGGCACATATTTCGCCCGCTCGATGTTTGCATGCCGCGCAATCCACTGGCCGGGTGGGTAAAATAGGGGGGCCACATAGGCGCCGGAGAGGAGAACCCTGTCGAGGGCGCGTACCGCCGCGACATAGTCTTCCTTGCTCGTGGCGGTCAGCATGGCGTCGATCATCGCGTCGGCTGCCGGCGAGCGTGCCGCGGGATAGTTCAAGGAGCCTTCCCGATCGGCGGCCGCCATGCTCCAGCGATTGAGCTGTTCGCTGCCCGGCGAGGCGACGACGTTCCAGGTATTGAGGATCATGTCGAAGTCGAAAGTCTTGAGGCGCTTCCAGTATTGCGCTTCGTCGACGAGCCGGACGCGGGCGGCGACGCCGATGCGGGCGAGCGACTGGCTGAAATTGAGCGCCAATCGCTCTTGGTCGCGGGAAACCACCATGATTTCAAAGGTGAGCCGCTCACCGGGCCGGCCGTCCGGCAACTGCCGGCGCATCTGCGTGCCGTCCAACCGGTAGCCCGCCTCGGCCAGGAGGTCGATGGCGCGGCGGGCGTTGCGTCGATCGCTGCCCGACCCGTCCGACTGGGGAGGCGACCAGTTGCCGTCGAGGACGTCGGGGCGGACGGCATCGGGGAAGGGCGCGAGCAGCGCGCGTTCGCGTGGACCTGCGGTCCTGCCATGGGAGGAGAGTTCGGAATCGCCGAAAAAGCTGTCGCAGCGGCGGTAGAGATCGAAATAGAGATTACGGTTGATCCACTCGAAATCGAGCACCTCGGTCAAGGCCTGCCGCACCTTGAGATCGGCGAAGACCGCCCGGCGCGTGTTGAAGGCAAAGCCCGACATCGGTTTGGGCGTACTGACCGGCAGCGTCTCGCGGACAACGCGGCCGTCATTGAGCGCAGGAAAGTCGTAGCCCGTGGCCCAACGCGCGGCGCTCTGCTCGATGCGCATGTCGTAGAGCCCGGCTTTGAACGCCTCGAATTGCGTGTTCACGTCACGGATATAGTCGAGGCGGACCTCGTCGAAATTATAGAGCCCGCGCGTCGTCGGCAGATCCTTGGCCCAGAAGTCGGGATCGCGCTTGAAGGTGATGCTGCGACCGGCGTCGACCGCGGCGACCACATAGGGGCCGGAACCGATGGGCCGCTGGAAGGTGGTGGATTCGAAGGTCTCGGGATCGATGGCATGCTTCGGCAACACCGGCATCTGCGCGATCATCAGCGCCGTCTCACGATTGGCGCCGTCGAGATCGAAGCGGATGGTATGGGCGTCGCCGATGGTGACGCGCGTGACGCCGCTGTAGTAGGCGCGGTGAAAGAGCTGGCCCTTCTCCTTGAGGAGAGCCCAGGAGAATTCGACATCGGCGGATGTGATCGGCACCCCGTCGGAAAAATGCGCTCGCGGGTCGAGATGAAAGGTGATGAAGCTGCGGTCGGGCGGCAGCTCCACGGACTTCGCGATGAGGGGATAGAGTGAAAGGCTCTCGTCCTCCGAGCGTGTCATCAGCCCCTGGAAAACGAGCATGGCAGGTGCGCCGATCTGCCGGTTGCCGGACCATATCCCCTGGGCGGAAATGCCCTTGGGCACGAAGGGGTTCAGATTGTCGAAGGTGCCGAGAACGCTCAGGCGTAAGGTCCCGCCCTTCGGCGCGTCGGGATTGGCGTAGGGGAAATGCGTAAATCCGGGCGGCAGGGCAGGTTCCCCGTAAGCCGAAATTGCCGTTTTCAGCTCATCGGTGCGGGGGCTGCCGGCGAGGGCGGAGCCGCCGAGCAGCGCCAATGCCGCCGCGAGCGGCAGAAGGCAGGCAAGGCGAATTCTCCACGGGACGATCATTTGGTACAGGACTCACCAAGCGAATCGGAGCAGGGCAGTCTAGATGGATTTTGCGGCAATGCCTGATCGAAGGACCGCATTTGATGAGGCAAGCTCAGCAGCCGATTGCGTTTGTGGCGATCGCGTCCAGGTGGTGCGGCGGCGAGCCGCGGCCACGGGCGATCATCCGGGCACCCTGCTCGGCGCGCTGGCTGACGGTGCGGAACCTCGGTCCCGCTTGCGGTTGACGAGATTGGTTGCGGTGCGCACCCTTTGCCGAGCGGAACGCCACTCTTGATCTGGAAAGATCGGCGGGAACTCGGTAAGGAACTGCCGGAAAGGTCATTCAATCGCCGCATTCCACGCCGAAGCAGCGACCTGCTCTGCCGCATCCGGGGTTGCCTTGGATCGTCGGTCCATGCGCGAGAGCCGCTGTTCGCGTATCGAGCCCATCAACTCTCTGAAGAGGAACATCGGATGCCCCGCGTGAGAAAATCGACGCCGATCCGGTTGTCCGTCAGCGTCACAGCGACACTGCTGGCCGGCATCACCGCATTCGCCCCCGCCGCGGCTTTTGCCCAGGCGCGGCAGCCGGCCCGTCCGCAACAGCAGCAACAACAACAGCAGCCCGCCCAGCAGGCGCCGCAGGCTCAGAACACCGGTCCGACGGTGGTGCAGGTCAAGCCGGAGCCCTCGCAGACGGACTGGACCAAGGTCTGCGGCAAGGATCAGGCCCAGAACAAGGAAATCTGCTACACGACCCGGGATTTCGTCTCCGATCAGGGACAGCCGGTTCTCGCCGTCGCCGTCTATGACGTGAAGGGCGACCCCACCAAGATCGTGCGCTTCCTCATGCCGCTCGGGCTCCTGCTGCGGCCGGGCATCCGCTTCGTCGCCGACCAGGGCCAGCCGATCCCGGGGCAATATGCCATCTGTTTCCCGAACGGCTGTTTCGCGGAAGCGCAGGTGAAGGATGACTTCATCAACGCGCTCAAGAAGGGCAATCTGCTGAACGTCAGCGTGCAGAACCAGGTGGGTCGCGAAGTGACCTTCGCCGTGCCGCTCACCGGCTTCACCAAGGCGTTCGACGGCCCGCCGATCGACCCGAAGGTGCTCGAGGAACAGCAGAAGAAGTTGCAGGAAGAGTTGCAGAAGCGCTCCGAAGAAATGCGCAAGCGCATGGAGCAGCAAGGTGCTGCCGCTGGCCAGGCGCCGGCGCCGGCGGCCCCAGCGGGCGCTCCAGCAGCTCCTGCCCCGGCACGCTGAGCGAATTTGGGTCCCGGCTTCAAGGTCGGGACTTCGAGTGTCGTCAAAAAAGCGCTGGATCGTGAGATCCAGTGCTTTTTTTTTTTGGACAGGCGAATGCCGTCGCTCGGCTATGCGCCTACGATCGCCGTCCTTGTCTGCTTGGTTCGGTGGCCGCGTGCCGGCTCACTCGGCTCGGAAGGCCAGGGGCCTAGTTGGCGTGGCCCTGTCGCGCCTTGTAGGCGCCCTCGCCATCGCGCACGAAGACCTCGTCCACTTCCGGGTGGCGGACCGGCTCGCCGGATGTGTCGAGAACGAGATTTTGCTCCGAGACATAGGCGACATACTCGGATTCAGCGTTCTCGGCATAGAGATGATAGAAGGGCTGGTCCTTGGCGGGACGGCGGTCTTCCGGGATCGACTGCCACCATTCTTCCGTATTGCTGAAGACCGGATCCACGTCAAAAATGACGCCGCGGAAGGGATAGATGCGGTGCTTGACGACTTGGCCGATCGAAAACTTGGCAGTGCGGTGCTTCATTGAGCAAATATACCCCAGGTCGTCGCTGTTGTTTTCTCGAAATAGACATCTGTCAAGCGTTCGTTGCGCTCGCTCTGGGGTAGAAAGAGGGCGCCAGCTTCACGATTTCTCGACCCTTCCGGCCTTTGGCTCGCGCGGCCGCCAGACCTTCGGCAGATGCGGCGGAAAAAGGGACGGGCGCAGACCTTCGCGCATGACGAGGCGCCGCAGCGGCGCAATCTGAGCGAGCGCCAGCAAGGCGACGCCCCGTCCGAGATCGACGGGGGGAAAATCCGCCAGAAGCGAACGGTTGAGGAGGTCGATGGCGCCGCGGCGGGTGGCGAGATCGCCCGCGCGACGATCGGCATAGCGCGCGAGCAGGCGGCCCGCGCCCGGATCCTCACCCTCGGCAGCGGCGAGAACGTCGCAAAGAACGGCAATGTCGCGCAATCCGAGATTGAGACCCTGCGCGCCGATCGGCGGCAGCACATGGGCGGCTTCACCGACCAGAACCAGACGTTCGGCGACAAGGCGCTCGGCAGTCGTTGTTGCCAGCGGAAAGGCGCCGCGCGGGCCATCGAGCCGCATAGCACCGAGCATCGACTTGGCCTGCCCTTCCACTGCCCGGGCGAAGGCGATGTCGTCGAGGGCGGCGATCCGCTCGGCTTGCGCCTTGCCGCAGACCCAGACGAGGCTGGATCGGCGGCCGGGCAAGGGGACCAGCGTGAAGGGTCCCTGGCGCGTATGGAATTCGGTCGAGCGATCCCGATGCGGACGGTCATGGGCGAGAATGGCGGTGATCGCCACCTGCCGATGGCTGCGGCTGCGCACGCCGATGCCGGCGGCGGTGCGCATAGGGGACTTACGCCCATCCGCGGCTACGACAAGCCGCGCGGCAATGCGCGAACCATCGTCGAGCGTCACCTGTGCGCGGTCGTCGGCGATCGTCATGCCCGTGGCGAGCGTCCGGGCGAGCGTGAGGCTGGGGCAGCCGGCGGCAACCTCGAGGAGATAGTCGACGAGCGCGGCATTCTCGACATTGTAGCCGAAGGCGGGAAGGTCGAGCTCGGTGCAATGGAACGTCACCGGAGGGAGGCGGAAGAGGCTGCCCGTATCGTCGACGATGGACAGATCGGCCAGCGGCGCCTGGCCGAGCCGTTCGTCGTCCCAGGCGCCGATGGCGGCCAGAAAGCGTACGGAGCCGTCGAGCAGGGCGACGGTGCGCCCGGCGGCTCCCGCCTCGGGGCGGCCGACCAGCGTGACCGAAAGGCCCCGGCGCGCCAGCGCAATGGCGCCGGCAAGGCCAACGGGCCCTGCGCCGACCACCGCGACGTCCGGTGCCGTTGCGCTGCCATCGCCCATCATTCTCGTCATCCGTCTGCCAGTTTCCATCCTCATGAAGAGGTTCATCTTCTGGTAGCGCGGCCGATGAGGACGCGCCAGGGGCGGCATGGCGGAAGTGATGCGGGTATCCGGGCTTGCTTCGGCCGGCGTGATCGTGATTTCACATCGGACCCAAGGGGGCTCGTGCGTGATTGTCCGAGCAGGCACACGGAATCGCGGGGCGTTATGTTTGAGTGGATCTTCGAACCGACCGGCTGGGCGGCGCTCGTCACGCTCGCCGCCATGGAAATCGTGCTCGGCATCGACAATGTCGTGTTCATCTCGGTGCTGGTCTCGCGCCTGCCGCAAAACCAGGCCGAGCAGGCGCGCCGGATCGGCCTCCTCCTGGCGCTCGTCTTCCGCGTTCTCCTGCTGCTGACGCTGACCTTCATTTTGACACTCACCCAGCCGGTCTTCACCGTCTTCGGGCATGGCGTCTCCTGGCGCGATATCGTGCTGCTCTTCGGCGGCATCTTTCTCATCGGCAAGGCCACTCACGAGATCCACGCCGAGATCGAGGGTGAGCAGGATGAGGACGACGAGGCTGCCGCACCCAACGCTCTTCTTGTCGCCGTCCTGCAGATCGCTGCGATCGACCTCGTTTTCTCGATCGATTCGATCGTCACCGCGATCGGCATGGCTCAGGATGTCTCGATCATGATCACCGCCGTGGTGATCGCCATGGCGGTCATGTATTTCGCGGCCGGGGTGGTCGGCACCTTCATCTCCCGCCACCCGACGACGAAAATGCTGGCGCTGAGCTTCCTCATCCTGATCGGCATGGCGCTGGTCGCGGACGGCAGCGGACTTCACGTGCCGCGCGGCTATATCTATTCGGCCATGGCTTTCGCCGCGGCGGTCGAATTCATCAATGTCTGGGCGGGGCGCAACCGGCGCAAGCGCCTCGCGTTGCGAGGCAAGCAGCGGCCGTCGTGACGATCAGGCCGCGGCTGGCGCTTCGGTGATCGCGACGGCCCGCGCCGCAGCCAGTCCCGGTGCATAACGCACAACTGGCGGCTTCAGGCCCTCTTGTTTCAGGACGCGTCGCACCTGCGGCTCGGCGGCAGCGATGACAACCTCGGCGCCCTTCGCACGCATACCGTCGACTGCGGTCTTCAGGGAGCGCGCCGCGCTCGAATCGACGAGCGGCACGTCGGAAAGGTCGATAACAACCGTTCGGGGATAGGGTCCGATCCGTTCCAGGATGGGGCCGATGCTTGCAGCGACACCGAAGAACAAGGGGCCGGAGATGCGATAGACGAGAATGTCGTCGCTGCTGTTGACTGCGGGATCATAGCCATCGGCTTCGGTCTCCCTGTCGGGCCTGTCCGCCTCGCCGGCCGTGACGGCGCCTTCCTCCGCGGTCACGGACACGAGCTGCGTCATGCGATGCATGAAGAGAAAGGACCCCAGGACGACTCCCACCGCGATCCCAGTCGCCAGATCGTCGAAGACGGTGATCAGGAAGGTGGCGAGAAGCACGAGCGCCTCGCCGCGTGACTGGCGCAGAATGGCGAGAAACTGGTGGCGCTCGGCCATGTTCCAGCAGACGACGGCGAGCACCGCCGCAAGCGTCGCGAGCGGGATATAGGCGATAAGCGGCGCTGCCACCATCAGGAAGAGGAGCAGGAATGCCGAATGCAGGATGCCCGCCATGGGGCTCGTCGCCCCGGCGCGGACATTGGTGGCGGTGCGGGCAATCGTGCCGGTCGCGATGAGGCCGCCGAACAAGGCGGCCGCCACATTGGCGGTGCCCTGGGCCACGAGTTCGCAATTGGAACGATGACGCCGGCCGCTCATGGCGTCGGCGACGACGGCGGAGAGCAGCGACTCGATGCCGCCGAGGAGCGCCATGGCGAGCGCATCCGGCAGCACTTCGGTGATTTTCGTCATGGAGATGGCGGGTAGCGCCGGAGCCGGCAGGCCCTGCGGGATGGCCCCGAAACGGCTGCCGATCGTCTCGACGGACAGGCCGAAGACGGAGGTGGCAAGGCCGGCGATCGCAACCGCGATGAGGAACCCCGGCCAGTGCGGACGCAAGCGCCGCAACCCGACGATGAGCCCGATGGAGCTCAGCGAGAGGATGACGGCTACGGGATTGACGCTGCCGAGGCTCGCGCCGAGCACGGCGAGCTTGGGCACGAGAGCTGCCGGCTCCGCAGCGGGCAGGGTGAGACCGAGGAGATCCCGGATCTGGCTCGCGGCGATGATGATCGCGATCCCGGAGGTGAATCCCACCGTCACCGGATGGGGGATATATTTGATATAGGTGCCGAGCCTCAGAATGCCGGTGAGCGCGAGCGCCAGGCCGGCGATCATCGTCGCCAGCAGAAAGCCGTCATAGCCGTGTCGCTGAATGGTTGCCGAGACCAGTACGATGAAGGCGCCGGCCGGGCCGCCGATCTGAAAGCGGCTGCCGCCGAGCACCGAAACGAAGAAGCCGCCGACGATCGCCGTGACGAGGCCGCGGTCTGGTGACGCACCGCTCGCAATGGCGATTGCCATCGAGAGCGGCAGTGCGACAACAGCGACGGTCAATCCTGCCACCGCGTCCGCGCGAAGCCGGGCGAGCGAATAGCCCTCGCGCAGCGCGGTCACGAGTTTGGGTGTGAACAGGCTGATGCCTGCAGCCGATTGGGGAAGGGTGGTCATGACAGGGACTCGGCCGGGCGGCTGAATAACAAAATCGATCTGTAATATATAACGCCGCGATCCCCATTGCTCCTGCTCAATCTGCATAGCTAACATGTTCTTCGGACGAGGAGCGCGAGATGAAGGCAATACGCGTACATACCCCAGGCGGCCCCGAGGTCCTGCGCTACGAGGATGTCGATGTCGGCGAGCCCGGACCGGGCCAGGTGCGAATCCGCCAATTCGCCATCGGGCTTAATTTCATCGACGTCTATCACCGCACCGGGCTCTATCCGCTGCCGACGCCCTTCATTCCCGGCAGCGAAGGCGCCGGTGAGGTGGTTTCGGTCGGGGAGGGGGTCGACGAATTTCTGCCGGGCGACCGCGTCGCCTATGCCGGCGCCCTCGGAGCCTATGCCGAGGAACGGCTCGCGCCCGCCGCCCAGCTCGTCAAATTGCCGGGCGCCATCGATTTCGAGGTGGCCGCCGCGATCATGCTCAAGGGCTTGACCACGCAATATCTGCTGCGGCGGACCTTCAGGGTGGAAGCCGGCCAGACGATCCTGATCCATGCGGCCGCCGGTGGCGTGGGGAGCCTCGCGAGCCAATGGGCGAAGCATCTCGGCGCGACTGTCATCGGCACGGTCGGCTCGAAGGAGAAGGCCGAGATCGCCCGGCAGAACGGCTGCGATCACGTCATCCTCTATCGCGAGGACGATTTCGTCGCGCGCGTCAAGGAGATCACGGGCGGCAAGGGTTGCGCCGTGGTCTATGACGGCATCGGCAAAGCGACCTTTCCCGCTTCGCTCGACTGCATCGCGCCGCTCGGCACGTTCGTGAGCTTCGGCTCGGCGTCCGGCCAGATCGAGGCCTTCAACATCAATATTCTCCAGCAGAAAGGTTCGCTGTTCGCGACGCGCCCGACGCTCGGCACCTACACCGCCAAGCGCTCCGATCTCCTCGCCATGGCGGAGGACCTGTTCCAGGTCGTGCAGAGCGGCGCCGTGCGCGTGCCGATCGATGCGCGCTTTCCCCTGGCTGAAGCGGAGGCGGCCCACAGGGCGCTTGAAAGCCGGGCGACGACAGGGGCGACGGTCCTGCTGCCGTGATGGAGGATGCCTCCTCCGCGACCGATGGGCTGCCTCAACCGGCCGGTCCACCGCTCGTGGCGCTTCACGGCATCAGCAAGCGCTTCGGCGATCTCCTCGCCAATGATGGGATCGATCTCGCCGTCGAAGCCGGCGAAATCCATGCGCTGCTCGGCGAGAACGGTGCGGGCAAGTCGACGCTGGTGAAGATCCTCTATGGCCTCATGGAGCCGAGCGCCGGCGAGATTCGCTGGCAGGGCAGGGTCGTCTCGCTCGACGGCCCGACCGCGGCGCGGGCGCTCGGCATCGGCATGGTTTTCCAGCACTTCTCGCTGTTCGAGAATCTCAGCGTTATCGAGAATGTGGCAGTGGCGCTCGCGCCGGAGCTGGCTTTGTCCGCCGTTGCCCGCCGGGTCGAAGATCTCGCGGGCACCTTCGACCTCGACCTCGACCTCGGCCGCCCCGTCTGGACGCTCTCGGCCGGCGAGCGGCAGCGCATCGAGATTGCCCGCTGCCTTCTGCAGAACCCGCGCCTGCTCATTCTCGACGAGCCGACCTCCGTCCTGACCCCGCAGGAGGCTGAGGTTCTCTTCGCCACGTTACGACGGCTCGCCGGCCAGGGCTGCGCGATCCTCTACATCTCCCATCGCCTGGAGGAGGTGCGGCGGCTCTGCCATCGTGCGACCATCCTCAGGGTGGGGCGGGTGGTCGCCACCCTCGACCCCGGCGCGGTCTCGGCCCGCCATATCGCCGGCTTGATGGTGGGCGCTGACATCGGCGACGTGAAACCCGCCCCGGCGCATGCCCTGGGCAACGAGCGGCTGGTCGTCACCGGCCTGTCTCTTCCGGCGGAGGAGCCGCACGGCATCGATCTCGACGACATTCATCTCACCGCCAGGAGCGGCGAAATCGTCGGCATCGCCGGGGTCGCCGGCAATGGACAGAGTGAGCTGTTCGCGGCGCTCTCGGGCGAGCGGCTCGCCGCGCACGACATGATCCGGCTCAACGGCCAGCCGGTCGGCGACCGCGACGTCAGCCTGCGGCGGGCACTCGGCGGCGCTTTCGTGCCGGAGGAGCGGCTCGGCCATGCCGCTGTGCCTGCGCATCGGCTCGGCGAGAACACGCTGCTGTCGCTCCATGGGGGCGATGGCCTCGTCACCGGGGGCGTCATCCGCAGCGGCCTCGCCCGCCGCCTCGCGGAGCGGATCATCACCGCCTTCGACGTGCGCAAGGAAGGCGCAGATCCGCGTGCGGAGACGCTGTCGGGGGGCAATTTGCAGAAGTTCGTGATGGGGCGGGAGATTCTGCGCGAGCCCTCCGTGCTCGTCGTTAACCAGCCGACCTGGGGCGTGGATGCAGGGGCCGCCGCAACGCTCCGCCAGGCGCTCGTCGATCTCGCGGCGCGTGGGGCGGCGGTCGTCGTCATCAGTCAGGATCTCGACGAACTCTTCGAGATCGCCGACCGCATCGCCGTCATCCATGCCGGCCGGCTGACGGCCGCCGAGCCCGCCCGGAGCCTGTCGCGCGAGGCGATTGGCCTCGCCATGGCGGGGGCTCTCGGCAGTCGTCGGAACGAGGCGGTCGATGCGCATTGAGCTTTTGCCGCGCCGCTCGCCATCGACCGTCGCGCGCCTTCTCGCGCCACTCGCGGCGCTCCTCGTCGCCTTCTTCATTGCCGGCCTGATCCTCGCCGCCATGGGGCGCTCGCCGGCGGCCGCCTTCGACGTCTATGTCGTGCAGTCGCTCGCCGATTCCTGGGCGCTGCAGCAGCTTGCGCTCAAGGCCACTCCGCTCGTCATCATCGCGATCGGGCTTTCCTTCTGCTTTCGCGCCAATCTCTGGAACATCGGCGCCGAGGGGCAATATATCGTCGGCGCGATCTGCGGCGGCTGGCTTGCGCTGGCCACCCACGGCAGCGATGCGGGCAGCTGGGTGCTGCCGGCCATGCTCATACTTGGCATGATCGGCGGTGCCGCCTGGGCGCTCATCGCCGCCGGGCTCAAGGTGCTGTTCGGGGTAAGCGAAATTCTGACGAGCCTGATGCTCGTCTATGTCGCCGAATATCTGCTGGATTATCTCGTGCGCGGGCCCTGGCGCGATCCGCAGGGCTTCAACTTTCCGCAGACCGTGACCTTCGATCCAGCCGCTACCATGCCGCTTCTCGGCGAGACCAGCTTGCACGCCGGCGTCATCGGCGCCGTCGTCATCGTCGCCATCGCCGCCTTCGTCATGCATTGGACGCTGTTCGGCTATCGCCTGCGCGTCACCGGGGCGGCGCCCAAGGCGGCGCGCTTCGCCGGCTTCGTGCCGGGCGCCACGACGCTCGCCGTCTTCGCCATCTCCGGCGCCCTCGCCGGGCTCGCCGGGGTGATCGAGGTGGCGGCCTCGATCGGCCAGCTCAAGCCGGACATTTCGCCGGGCTACGGCTTCACGGCGATCATCGTCGCTTTTCTCGGGCGCCTTGACCCCATCGGCATTCTCGTCGCGAGCCTGGTGATGGCGCTGACCATCCTCGGTGGAGAGACGGCGCAGATCGCGCTCCGGCTCCCCTTCGATTTCACCAGCGCCTTCCAGGGCATCCTGCTCATCGCCATCCTCGCGGCCGATTCCCTCGTCACCTATCGCCTGCGTATCGTCGCCGGCCGGCGGGTGCCCGCATGACGATTTTCGAGGCGATCCTTCTCACCATCGTCACGGCTGCCACGCCGCTCCTCCTGGCGGCGCTCGGGGAGCTCGTCGTGGAACGCGCCGGTGTGCTCAATCTCGGCGTCGAGGGCATGATGGTGATGGGCGCGGCCTGTGGCTTCGCCGGCGCGGTCACCTTCGATTCGACCTTCGCCGGCGTTGTCAGCGGCATGCTCGCCGGCATGGCGCTTTCGCTTCTTTTCGCCTTGGCCGTGCTCGGGCTTGCCGTCAATCAAGTCGCTGCAGGCCTTGCCCTCACCATCCTCGGGCTCGGCCTGTCCGGCCTCATCGGCCAACCCTTCGTGGGCGCCCGGCGCGAGACGGTGATGCAACTCGACCTGCCGAGCCTGACCGATCTGCCGGTCATCGGGCGGCTGGTCTTCGGGCAGGATGCTTTCGTTTACTGTTCGCTGCTTCTGACGATCCTGGTCGCCCTTTTCCTCGGCCGTAGCCGGCTGGGACTTTCTCTTCGAGCGATCGGCGAAAATCACGCCTCCGCCCATGCGCTCGGTTTGCCGGTCATGAAGACGCGCCTTCTCGCCATTCTCTTCGGCGGGGCGATGGCGGGGCTCGCCGGCGTCTATCTCTCGCTCGTCTATACGCGCTTCTGGTCGCCGGGCATGACATCAGGGCGTGGCTGGATCGCGGTGGCGCTCGTCGTCTTCGCCGGTTGGCGGCCGGGGATCCTCCTTCTCGGTGCCTATTTGTTCGGCGCCGCCACGGTCCTGCAGCTGCATGCGCAGGCGGCGGGTTTTGGCGTCCCGTCGCAGGCGCTCGCCGCCTTGCCCTATCTCGCGACGATCCTGGCGCTGGTGCTGCTCTCACTCGGGCGCCGCGGCGCCTCGCCGGCGCCGGGTTCGCTTGGGGCGCCCTTCGCGCCGGACAGGTAACCGGCGACTGATTGTCTGGCACGGGGCTCGCATATAATGTCGCGCATCCAATCCCAGCAGCCTCTCGGGCGCGGCTCATGCCTTGGCGTCCCTACGGATCAGGCGAGGTCACCATCCTATGAAGCGTTTCCTGTCCATGGCCCTGGCGGCGCTTGCCCTCGGGCTTGCCCCCAGTGCTTCCCCGGCGGCGGAGAAGCTGAAGGTCGGCTTCATTTACGTCGGCCCGGTCGGCGACTATGGCTGGACGCACCAGCACGACGTCGGCCGCCGCGCCGTGGAGAAGGCTTTCGGGGATCAGGTTGAGACAACCTATGTGGAAAGCGTGCCCGAGGCGGATTCCGATCGGGCGATCGAGCAACTGGCGCGCTCCGGCCACAAGCTCATCTTCACCACCTCTTTCGGCTTCATGGAGCCGACGCTGAAGGTGGCGCGGAAATACCCGAAGGTCTTCTTCGAACATGCCACCGGCTTCAAGCGGGCGCCCAATGTGGCGACCTATGGGGCCAAATTCCACGAGGGACGCTATGTCATCGGCCGCATCGCCGGCAAGATGTCGAAGTCCGGCATCATCGGCTATGTCGGCGCGTATCCCATTCCCGAGGTGATCGCCGGCATAAACGCCTATTTCTTGGGCGCGCGCTCGGTCAATCCGAACATCAAGATCAAGGTCGTCTTCGCCAATACCTGGTACGATCCGGGCAAGGAAGCCGATGCGGCCAAGGCGCTGCTCGACCAGGGCGTCGATATCCTCGCCCAGCATACCGACAGCCCCGCACCCCTGCAGGCGGCGGAAGCCCGCGGCAAGTTCGGCTTCGGGCAAGCCTCCGATATGGAGCAGTTCGCGCCCAAGGCGCAGCTCACCGCCATCGTCGATCACTGGGACGATTACTACGTCAGCCGCGTCAAGGCGGTGCTCGACGGTACCTGGAAATCCGGAGACACCTGGGGCGGTCTCGCCGCCGGTATGGTCCATATGTCGCCGTTCAAGAACATGCCCGACGATGTCGCGGCGCTTGCCCAACAAACGGAAGACGACATCAAGTCCGGCAAGCTCAACCCGTTCCAATGCCCCGTCTACCGTCAGGACGGCAGCGAAGTGGAATGCAAGGGCGGCACGGCCTTATCCGACGCGCAGGTGCTCGGGATGAATTTCTTCGTCAAAGGGATCGACGACCAGCTGCCGCAATAGGGGCGGCTCACCTGCTCCTCGAAGCGTTACGCGAAGACACGATACGGCTCGCGGGCGGTGGATATGCACCGCTCGACAGGCTGCAGCAGGCGCTTGTGCCGGCCAGCGCACCTCTTGTGTTCGAGGTGTATGGCCGGAGGCAGCGACGCAACGATCTAGTTCTTGCTGTCCTCAGATCCTGAGCGCTGCCGACGGCGTTTGGGGGGCGCTTCGTTGGCCGGTTCAAGGTCCCCATCGGCATCCGCAGAACTGTCAACGAGCTGCGGCAGCCCGATCTGACGTTGCATCAGGCGCTCACGCAGCAGCTCGTTCTCGAGCGTCTTTTTGCCGAGAAGCCGTTGCAGCTCCCGAACCTCGCTCTTCAATGCCAGGTATTTTTCCGCATCGACACCGCTGGCCGCGGCAGGTGCAGTGATCTTTTTTCCGCTCGCCTCCGAGCCGAACAAATGCTTGTAGATGAGCGGCTCGTAGTAGCGCAGTACTTGAACGATGAATTCGTGGATATCGATATTCAGGGCCTTGGCCCACAGAGCATATTTCTCTGCAGGAATTCGTCCACGTCCAATTTCGATTTGCGAAACAAACGTATAGTACTCGATATTGATAAGACGCGCGAGATCGCGCTGTGATAATCCGGCGCTTTCGCGAAGTGATTTTAACCAGACACCACCGCGACGGCGCAGCTCAAGCATTTCGTCGTTTAAATTTCTATTTCCAGGCATACATGAGAATCCATATTCGTTCTAAATATGATCCTCCCTGTCTTAGCTTGGCTTTGCGCGCGAGCGAAGGCAGAAACGTGACCTCGGCGTCACGCTCGAGCTTCATATATCCGTGTAAGGATCGATTGGCAAGTCGCTGTGATGCGTAATGCTTTTGCACAAGAGGCTGACCTGGCTTGTTTTTCCGCTGATTCCATACAGTGAATATAGTTAACGGCGGGGAGCGGCAGTGACGCTGCCATGGAGCGAAAGATTTTTAGGGCGAAATGTCGCGTTCATTTCGCCTCCATTACACTAATCGAAGAAGCGTGCCCTGGTAGAGGTCACGACGACCAGTTGGTCTTGAAATCCCCATAAAGAGTGAGGCCGCCACAGACATAGACGGTCTGACCGGTCATGTAGCGCGCTTCGTCGGACGCGAGAAACGCGAATACCGGGGCGATCTCCTCTGCGCTCGCTGCATAGCCCATCGGTATATGCCTTTCGACATCGGCGCGCTTTGCGGGATCGTTCACCCAGGCATCGTTGATGTCGGTGGTGATCGCCCCCGGCGCGACGGCGTTGATGCGAATGCCTTTGTCGGCGAATTCGAGCGCCAGCGTTCGTGTGAGATTGCCGAGCCCGCCCTTGCTCATGGAATAGCCGAGATAAGTCGGCTTGGGGATGATCTGGTGCACGCTCGACGTATTGACGACGATGCCGCCACCCCGCCGCGACAGAAAGTGCCGGATGGCACTGCGGGCGCAATAGGCGGCGCCGAAGAGATTAACCGCGAGGACGCGGGCGAGCGCCTCGTCGTTGACCTCCTCGCTCGGAGCCTCGGCCTGGATGCCGGCATTGTTGACGAGGATGTCGAGCCGCCCCCAGGCCTCGATGAGGTCGTTGATCATGCCATCCACGGCTCCGCTCGACGACACGTCGGCGATCGCGATGCGATGCGGGCGGGGGCCGAAACCCGCTTTCTCGCTCGCGGCCTGAACGGCCGCGAGCGCCTCGTCGGAGGCCTTGCCCGGCTCGACCGCATTGATGGCGACGGTCGCTCCCTCGGTCGCGAATTGGACGGCCACCGCCCGGCCGATGCCGCGCGATGAGCCCGTGATCAGGGCGAAACGGTCCTTCAAACGTGCTGCCGTCATCTCATCCCCGAATCGGCATGTGGGAGGTTTCAGGTGGAGAGCCCCGCTTCCGAAGTCTCCACCGGAAGAGATAGGGCGCGGTTCGCCCGCTGCATCAGGTCCCCGGTCGCAAGGCGCCCTGGACGCGCAGATAAACCGCGTAAAGCGATGTGGTGGCGCAGATGAACAGCCGATTCCGCTTCGGGCCGCCGAAGCAAACATTGGCGACCACCTCAGGCACCTTGATCTTGCCGATCAGGGCGCCGTCGGGCGCATAGCAGTGCACACCGTCGCCGGCGCTCGTCCAGATATTGCCGGCAACATCGACGCGCAGCCCGTCGAAGAGGCCGACGTCGCAGGTCGCAAAGACCTCGCCGCCGCTCAGCCTGTCGCCGGTCACGGTGAAACGACGAATGTGGCGCGGCCCGTCCTTGACGTGGGTCGCTCCCGTATCGGCGATGTAGAGCAGATGCTCGTCGGGCGAAAATGCGAGCCCGTTCGGCTTCACGAAATCCGTCGCCACGGTCGCAAGCTGGCCCGTCTGGGGATCGAGGCGGTAAACGTTGGAGGCGCCGATTTCCGAGGGCGCCGCATCGCCTTCATATTCGGAATCGATGCCGTAGGTGGGATCGGTGAACCAGAGGCTGCCGTCGGACTTGACCACCACGTCATTGGGGGAGTTCAGGCGCTTGCCCTCGTAGTGGCTCGCCAGCACCGTGCGTCGGCCGTCGTGCTCGATGCGCGAGACGCAGCGCCCCTGGTGCTCGCAGGAGACAAGCCGCCCTTCACGGTCCACCGTATGGCCGTTCTGGTTATTGGCCGGTTGCTGGAAGACAGACACCGACCCGTCGGTCTCGTCATAGCGCATCAACCGATTGTTCGGGATATCCGACCAGATGAGATAGCGTCCAGCTGGAAAATAAGCTGGGCCTTCCGCCCAGCGGCATCCCGTTGCTAGCTTTTCGAGATGCACATTCCCGAGAACGAGTGACGAGAATCGCTCGTCACGGACATCGAACGCCTCGGTCAGCATGGGCTTTCCCCCTTCGCTTGCGTCAGCTTTGTTGAATCACAGGGCCTTCGCGACGGAAGGCCGGCCGGATGATATGACCCGCTCGAGGACGCGAGCAACTTTATAAATCACGGCCGTACAGGAGAGCCCGGGCAGGGGCGGCGTCGGCTGCGCGCATCCTGAGAGGCGATGATCTGGGAGGACGCTTCGGCGGAATTGATCCCGCGTGCCGTCATCGTTAAGATTCGCACGAAGAGGGGGGCGAGACTCGATGGGCGTCGCCCGGGCCCCCGTCGAATCAGCTCCAGCCGAATCAAGCCGCCGTTCCGGTCGGCGGCGCGCTTTCGCCACATTGTTCGCTAGTTTCGCATCGGGCGTGAGGTCCGATCGCTTAAGAAAGAGCCGAGCCTCCGTATGAGCAGCGACGACAGCGGCGCCAACAAGTCTTCTCCGTCCGGTGAACCGGCGGATCTGTCGGCGGGCCTGCGGCTCGCCCCCCGAAGCCCCAGCGAATCGATCAAGCCCATGGCAGCTCCACCTCCTCCGCCGAAAATCCAACGCGAACGCCGACGCGGCGGCTTCGTTTCACGGCTGAGCGGCGCCTTGACCTTCATCTTGTTGGCGGCCGTCCTCATCGGCGGCGCCTTCTATGTCGGGCGACTCGAATTCCAGCTGCCGGGCCCCCTGCAGGACGACAAGGTCGTCATCGTGCGCGGCGGCAGCCAGACCGTCGCGCAGACGCTGGAGCGGGAAGGCGTCATCAGCCAGCCGCTCATGTTCGTCGTCGGCCTGCATCTTTACGGCGTGAAGGACAAGATCAAGGCCGGCGAATATCTCTTCAGGTCGAGGTCGAGCCTCAAGGACGTCATGGACGTCCTCGTCTCGGGCAAGAGCGTGCTGCACTCGATCACCGTGCCTGAGGGCCTGACGAGCGAACAGATCGTCGCGCGCCTGATGGAGAACGATCTGCTTGCCGGCGAGATCAAGAGCATACCGCCGGAGGGCAGCCTGCTGCCGGAGACTTATCGCGTGCCGCGCGGCACGACGCGCCAGCAGATCGTCGAAAAGATGATGGCTGACCAGCAGCGGGTTGTGCAGGAGGTCTGGCGGTCACGATTGCCGAACCCGCAGATCAAAACACCTGAGGATCTCGTCACGCTCGCCTCCATCGTCGAGAAGGAGACCGGCGTTCCGGACGAGCGGCCGCGGGTCGCCAGCGTCTTCGTCAACCGCCTGCAGAAGAAGATGCGCCTGCAGTCGGACCCGACGATCGTCTACGGTCTCGTCGGCGGCAAAGGCACGCTGGGGCGGCCCATACAGAAGGTCGAGATCACCCAGGCCACTCCTTACAACACCTATGTCATCGACGGCCTGCCACCCGGGCCGATCGCCAATCCCGGACGTGCGGCGCTTGAGGCGGTGGCGCGGCCGGTGCCGAGCAAGGACCTCTATTTCGTCGCCGATGGCACGGGCGGCCACGCCTTCGCCGACAGTCTCGACCAGCACAACCGCAATGTGGCGCGCTGGCGCCAGCTCGAGGCCAGCGGCCGGACGGCACCGCCGGTCGATCAAGTCGATCCGGGCAAGGAGGATACGCGCGGAGACGCGGGTAACGGCTTGCTCACGCCGACCAAAACGGCACAGGGCATCGGCAACGCCCACGGCTTCGATGCCTCGGAGGGTACGGCGCTCGATCCGCTGCGCAACACGACCTATGACCTCAATTCGGCGAAGACAGTCCCAGCGGAGCTCCTGAAGCGCTGAGAGGCATATGGAAAGGCTCTGAGTCGCGCCGGTGATGAACTGAGAGCGAGGGACTGAGGCACGGAGAACGTCCCGCCTTTCACGTGCATGACCGCGGGAAGGCCCTGCAATTCTGCGGCACATGCTCTAAGGTGCCGCCTCTTCGATGAGGAGGCGGATCAAGCGCATGACGATTGCGAGCATGACGGGCTTTGCCCGCGAGGCCGGCGTATCCGGGCCGTTTCGCTGGGCGTGGGAGATACGCAGCGTCAATGGCCGTGGCCTCGACATCCGCCTGAGAACACCCACCGGTTATGAGGTCTTCGGCGAAGAGGCGCGCCAGCTTCTCGGTAAGGCGGTCACGCGCGGCACGTGCCACCTCAATCTTTCGATCACGCGCGCGGAGGCGGCGGCGCAGATCCGCATCAACGAAGCGGCACTGGCCGCGGTCATCGAGATCCTGAACCGGGTCAAGCTGCCTGATGGAATACGTCCGGCCTCGCTCGACGGCCTTCTCAATCTGCGCGGCATCGTCGACGTCGGCGCGGAAGACGAGTCTCCGGAGCTCCAGAAAGCGCTGGCGGTCGACTTGCGAGGCGGGCTCGAGCGGGCCGTCGCCGGCCTCGTCTCGGTTCGCGCCGAAGAGGGCCTCGCGCTGGCGGCGGTGCTGGACGAGCAACTCGCTCGGATCACAACGGCGGTCGCCGCGGCGGAGGCCAATCCCGCCCGTCGGCCGGAGGCCATCCGGGCGCGGCTCACTGAGCAGGTGGCGCTTCTCCTGGAAGCCTCGCAGGCCCTCGATTCGCAGCGGCTGCATCAGGAGGCGGCTCTCCTCGCCGCCCGCGCCGATATTCGCGAAGAGCTCGACCGGCTGACCACCCATGTGGCGGCTGCGCGCGCTCTTCTCGCCGAGGGCGGCGCCTGCGGCCGGCGGCTCGACTTCCTCGCCCAGGAACTCGCGCGCGAGGCCAATACGCTCTGCGCCAAGGCCAATGACGTGTCGCTGACCGCCATCGGGCTTGATCTCAAGGCGACGATCGATCAATTCCGTGAACAGGTTCAGAACGTCGAGTAATCCCATGCAGTCGACTGACATCGCCAGGCGCGGCTTGATGCTGATTTTGTCCTCGCCGTCCGGCGCGGGAAAGACGACGCTGACCCGCAGCCTCATCGAGCGGAACGAGCTGCAGCTGCAGCTGTCGATTTCGCTGACGACCCGGCCTCGGCGCCCCTCCGAGGTCGACGGCGTCCACTATTATTTCACCGAGAAAGATCAGTTCGCGTTCCGCCGTGACCGCGGCGACCTGCTCGAATGGGCGGAGGTGCACGGCAATTTCTACGGCACGCCGCGGCAGCCGGTTGAAAAGGCGCTGGCGAGTGGCCAGGACATGGTCTTCGACATCGACTGGCAAGGTACCCAGCAGATCGTCGAGAAGATGCGCGAGGACGTGGTGACGGTATTCATCCTACCGCCGTCCTTCGCGGAACTGCGTAGCCGCCTCGACCGGCGCGCCGAAGACGCCGCCGATGTGATCGCCCGCCGGCTGGAGAACGCTCGCACCGAGATCGCGCGTTGGGAGGCATACGATTATGTGCTCATCAACGACGACCTCAACCACGCCTTCGAGCAACTCGTGGCGATCCTGCAAGCCGAGCGACTGAAGCGCAAGCGCCGGACGGGGCTAGCGCATTTCGTCGAGAGCCTGCTGTCCACGCCGTAGGCCTGAGTGGGCGCGGCCGCTACCGCGGACGCGCCTCATAGGCGCGCGCGAGCGCGATGAAGCCCGACACCGGGATCTCCTCGGCACGGGCCGTCGGCAGGATGCCGGCCGCATCGAGGAGCGGCAGCGGGTCGGGGACGAGGCTCCTCAGGCTCTGGCGGAGCATCTTTCGGCGCTGGCCGAAGGCCGCCCGTGCGACCGTTTCGACGGACCGGATGGACGCAGGCGCGATATCACGCCGCGGCACGAGCCGCACCACCGACGAGGTCACCTTGGGCGGCGGCACGAAGGCCGAACCGGGCACGTCGAAGAGGATAGAGGCTTCGGTGCGCCAGCCGCAGAGGATCGACAGACGCCCGTAATCCTTCGGCCGCCGTTCGTCGGCGACGATGCGTTCGGCGACCTCACGTTGGAACATCAAAGTCAGCGAATCCCACCAGGGCGGCCAGTCGGGTAGGGTGAGCCAACCGATGAGCAAGGGCGTCGCCACATTGTAGGGGAGATTGGCAACGACCCGTGCCGGCCCATCGCCCAGATGGGGCGTGACATCGGTGGTCAGCGCGTCGCCCTCGATGACCGTGAGCCGCCCTGGGTAATGCGCGGCGATTTCGGCGAGGGCGGCGAGACAGCGTTCATCCCGCTCGACCGCGACGACGCGGGCGGCGCCATAGGCCAGAAGAGCGCGGGTCAGGCCGCCGGGACCAGGGCCGATCTCGACGACCGTGACGCCCTCGAGCGGCCCCGCTGCGCGCGCAATGCGCCCCGTCAAGTTCAGATCGAAGAGGAAGTTCTGGCCGAGCGATTTGCGCGGCATGAGCCCGTGACTCTGCACGACCTCGCGCAACGGCGGCAGACCGTCGGCGGCCTTCATCGGTGGGTCTGCGCTTCCGATGCGGCAAGACGTGCGGCGAGCCGGACGGCGGCGCAGAAGCTCTCCGGTCGAGCGATGCCCTTGTCCGCGATGTCGAAGGCCGTGCCGTGGTCCGGCGAGGTGCGGATGATCGGCAGGCCGAGCGTCACATTCACCCCCTCGTCGAAGGCGATGGTCTTGATCGGGATGAGCGCCTGATCGTGGTACATGCAGAGTGCCGCGTCATAGGTGGCACGTGCCGCGGGATGGAAGAGCGTGTCGGCGGAGAGCGGCCCGCGCACGTCGAGCCCCTCCGCCTTGAGCGCCTCAACCGCCGGGGCGATCACTCGCTCGTCCTCCTCGCCCATAGCACCGCCTTCGCCGGCATGCGGATTGAGGCCGGCGAGGACGAGGCGAGGGTAGGGGATCCCGAAGCGGTCGCGCAAGTCGCGCGCGACGATGCGGGCCGTCGTCACGATGAGGCCCGTGGTGAGAAGGCGAGGGACCTCGGCAAGCGGCACGTGGATGGTGATGGGAACAACCGCGAGCTCGGGGCTCCACAGCATCATCACCGGGAGGGGCACCTCACCGCCCGCGGCTGTCAGCTCCGCGAGATATTCGGTATGGCCGGGATGGCGGAAGCCCGCCGCATAGAGCACGTGCTTGGCGATCGGATTGGTGACGACGCCCGCCGCCCGGCCGTCCAATGCGAGCGCCACCGCCTGCTCGATGGAGGCAAGGATCGATGCGGCGCTATCCGGCGTCGGCTTGCCCGGCTCAACACCGGCGACCGCACGGCCGCTTGCCACCACGGGCAGGGCGGTCGTGAACAGGCCGCCCGCCTCTTCCGGCGAAGTCTCGACGACGGGGACATCGAGCCCGAGCCGCGCCGCCCGCGCCTTGAGCAGCGCTGGATCCGCGACGACGAAAAAGGGGGGCAGGGCGACGCTCTCGCGCGCAGCCCAAGCCTTCAGCGTGATCTCGATGCCGATGCCGGCCGGGTCTCCCTGGGTCACGGCGAGCACCCCGGCTTTTTGCGATGTCGTCGGCGCGCGTGTTACGTCCGTCTTCAATTGCTGATGCCGTCGGCGGTATTCGCCGAGTCGAGATTATAGCTGTAGTTGACCTCGCCGAGGGTGCGCAGCTCCAAGCGCAACATGATTGCTTTGTCCGGCCGGCGGGTGCCCGTCGAGTCGTCCTTGAAGCTCGAGATGTAGGTCACGCCGAAGGTGGTGCATTCGTCCTGGTAAAGGGCGCCGACCGACATCGAGGCGATCGACCAGCGGTTGGACTGCTGGATCGGCAGGCCCGCATAGACATAGCTCTGCTGTTCCGTCAGGTACCGGTCGAGATCGAACAGCACCGAGCCGTTCAGCGACCACCGGTCCGTCAGCTTGAAATTGGCCGACGTCAACAGGCCCTCACGGCGGTAGGGATAGCCGAGTTCCGGCTGTGCCGCATAGCGGGCATACATGGCGCTGGCGCTCACCCGGCCGAAGTCGGCTTTGGATTGCAGTTCCAGGCGCTCGAGCGCGAAGGTGTCATTGTCGAAACGGCCGCGGCCGGTGAAGGAAAAGGTGTCGTTCGGCGCGTAATGCACGCGTCCGACATAATCGGAGCGGCTTTCCTGCAAGCCGGAATTAAGGCCGACATGCGCGATATCGGGCTGGGCGTAGGAATTCTCACCAGCGAGCTGGAAGGACTGGCCGAAGAGAATATCGCCGTAGCCGCCATGATCGGTCGTGACGGAATATTTGGCGCCGATATTCGCGCGCACGCCGCCCTCGACGCGGTCATAGCCCGAGAACTTGTTCCACTCGAACAGATTTGTGTCGTCGAAGACGAGGCTCTGCGAGTCCTCGTTCGGCAGTTCGCCGGCGCGCATCTCGTTCGGCCGGACGACGATCTGCGCGATTGGCTCCAGGATATGCGTGCCGAAGCGCTGCGTGGTGGCAACGAAGGGATAGCGATATTCGAGCCCGACCGTCGGCATGAAGCGCGCCGCGATATTGTCGTCGGGATTGAGGAAATTGCCGATTTCGGCGTTCTGGTAGCTGGTCGTGTTCAGCTGGGTCGAGAAGCCGTCGACGCGCAGGCCCGCGAAGGGCTTCCATACCTGGCCCAGGGGATCGACGAACTCGCGCTGCCAGGTCACGCCGACCGACAGGCGTGAATAGTCGCCGCCGATGCCGCGCACCAGGCATTCCGACCGGTTGAAGATCGTGCAGGTTTCGTAGGGCGAGCCGACCGGAAAGGTCGCGTTGATGATGCCGGGAACCTGCTGGTACTGCGCGGCCGAGCGGCTGAGATGGGTGATATTGGCGTCGATGGCGATCTCGCCGCCGATGCGCCCAGGCGCCTGCAAGCGCTTGTTGTAATCGATCGTCGGGTAGACGACCGGCTGCTGCTTCTGCCAGTCGTCAAAGGAGAGCGTGCGGAAATAGTAGCCGCGTGCGTCGAAGAAGCCGGTGTCGCTGCGCCCGGTCAGATAGACCGTCGAGGTCGACTCGTTGAAGAAGGTCGACGTCAGGCTCTCGCTGTGGATCTTATAATTGTCGAAGAACCACTTGTCGGTCATCAGCGCAATGTCCCAGCCCCAGGCCCATTGCGTGTTGATGTTGAAGCGGCCGCTCGATTCGATCGACCCGCGGAAATCCTTGTTACGCGCGCCGTAGGGCGGCTCCAGGAAGGCCTCCGGGTCCTGCTGGAAGATGCCGGCGGCGCGGATGTTGTAGGAGCCCGTGAGGAAGCGCTGACGCCATTCCGCCTGTCCAAGGAAGCCCTGGCGCGAGAGGAAAGTCGGCGTGAGCGTCAGGTCGTAGTCGGGCGCGATAGCCCAGAAGAAGGGCGTGGAGCCGCCGTAGCCGAGCGCCGAGGAATAGATGTAATGCGGCGCGAGGAAGCCGGTCTTGCGCTTCACCGTCGGGTCGGGCGCCGAGAAATAGGGGATATAGGCGAGCGGGATGCCGTAGAATTCAACCGTGGCGTCTTCGTAATAGATCATCCGCTCGCTGTTGTTGTGGATGATCTTGGCGGCCTTGACCTGCCAGAGGGGCGGACGCGTGGGATCCTTCTTGCAGGCTTCGCAGGCGGTGTAGGTGCCTCTTTCGAAGACCGTGCTTTCGCCCGCCGTGCGCTCCGCGCGCGGGGCTGAGAAACGGGTCTTGTCGGCGGTTTCGACACGCAGGGTGTCGATGAAGCCGTCCTTGAAATCGTCGGTGAGCTCGAATCGGTCGCCGGTCGCGACCGTGCCGTCGGTTTCCGTCAGCCGGGCATTGCCCTCGGCGAGAACGCGGTTGGCGTTGCGGTCATAAGTGACCTTGTCGGCCTGCAGGACCCGGCCCTGGTAATAGATCTGCACCTCGCCGACGGCCGACACGGTGTTGCTGTCGTTGTTGTAAACGATCTCGCGCGCATCGACGAGCAGCTTGTCGCTGTCCTTCGGCTGGGCCCTGGCCGAGAGGCGCTCATTGAGGGTCTGGGCCTGCGCAGCCGACGGCAGGGCCGGCACGGCGACCGCCGAGAGCGAAAGCAAAATCCAGCCAACTTTGCCGAGATGCAAGCGCGTCCTCCTTGTCCGCACGCTCCGATCCGCACAGGACGACATCACCCGTCCTCCTGGTAAAGAAGGGCGAGCGTACCGAGCAGACTCCCGACAACGGCTGGAAACCAAGCCGCTACCATTGGGCTGACGAGCCCGGATGCTCCGAGGTCCTCCATGAGCTCCGTTGCGACATAAAGCATGAAGCCTGCGACCACGCCACTCAGAACCATGCGTGCCACGCCACCAAATCTAAAAAATCTTAAGGAAACCGAGGCGGCGACGAGCACCATGGCGACGAAGAGCAGCGGCCGCGCCAAAAGCACGTCCCGTTGCAGGCGATAGGATGTCGCGTCGAGGCCGGCGCGTTCCGTGCGATCAATGACCGCCGAAAGCTCCCAGAAGGGCACGGAACTGGCTGGGAGGAAGGATTCTCGGACCTGTGAGCGGTCGAGACTGGTCGCGACCAGGAATGTCTCGTGCGTCTCCGGCTGAGCCGACGCGGACATCACCCGAGCGTCCTTAAGCTGCCAGTAACCATCATGCAAATCAGCTTCGCTCGCCTCCACACGCTCGGTGAATTGGCCCTTCTGATCGAAGAGGAAGAAGGTGACATTGATGAGCGTCGCCGAGTCGTTGGTGGCCGTATCGGCACGGATGATCGCCTGTCCATCGACGCTGCGCTGCCGGACCCAGATATAGCGCCCGACATTGGCGGCGTTGTTGCGCGCGAAGACGCGCGCCTCGATCACTCCGGCGTGTTGCTTCAATATGGCCGAAAGCGGATTGTAGAGAGTGACCGCGACGGTGCCGAGCAGGATCGCGACGAGGAAGCCCGGCTGCAGGAACTGCCAGGCCGAGATACCGGCAGCGCGCGCGATGACGAGTTCCAGGCGCCGACTCAGATTGAGCAGCGTGACCATGCTTCCG
Source organism: Chelatococcus sp. GCM10030263 (assembly GCF_042666455.1). Classification (NCBI taxonomy): domain Bacteria; kingdom Pseudomonadati; phylum Pseudomonadota; class Alphaproteobacteria; order Hyphomicrobiales; family Chelatococcaceae; genus Chelatococcus; species Chelatococcus sp. GCM10030263. Next base: position 167,435 of record NZ_JBHTDB010000007.1, read on the forward strand.
AAGAGAACCGCAAAGGGCAGCACCTGCTCCACCACGGCGGGCGTGCGCAGGAGCGCGAGAAGCACCATGAGCCCGGTGGTTGCATTCTGTGCGTCGCCGGCGCGGCGCATCAACTCCACGAAATCCAGCGTATAGACGAGCAGGAAGACGGTCGCGAAGACCGACAGGATGGTGCGCACGAACCGAATGGAGATGTAACGCCCGAGCGTGGCGCCGATGAGCATCAGGCTTGCCCCGTGGCGGTGAACGGTCCTCCATGGCGCGCCAACAGGCGGTGCCTCAGGCCGGTGATGAATCGGCGCAGCTCGGTGCCGTAGAAGATCAGGGCGAGCGAAACAAGGCTGCCGATCAACGGTGCGCCATAGACGCCGAGAACGGCCTCCGGCGTGCGCACGACTGCGCTCGAGGCGGCAAAGCCCGCCACCCTGACCAACGCGACGCCGAGGATAGCTGCGAGAATGGCCGCGCCGCGTCCCTGGCGCGTCGTACGCGCCTCACCCAGGGCGGCGAAGGCGATGAGCATGAAGGCGATGCAGTAAAGCGGTGCCGAGAAGCGGTCGTGAAGCTCGGCGCGGAAACGGCCCTCCTGCTGCTGGTAATAGGGCTCGCTGGGATTCGGCGTCAGCAAGGCCCAGGTCGACCGCTCTCGCGGCTTATAGATGATGTCCGCGCCGTCCGGGCCGAAGATCGAGAGGTCGATGGCGTAGCGATCGAAAGTCACCATGGCGGGATCGCGGCTGCCGCGCTCCTGGCGCTGCACCGAGCCCGTCTCCAGTATGAGATAGCTCTTGCCGTTCACGTCCACGGTCTGCCCACGTTCGGCGATATAGACCACCACCTTGTCGCGGTCGCGCTGATCCTGAAGAAAGATGCCCAGCAGGGCGTCGCCGGAGCGCTCGCGGTAGTGGAAGGTGATGCCGGCGTCGAGCGTCGTGAACTGCCCTTCCTTGACGATATTGGACACGAAATCCGCACGGATCTTGGTGATGAGATCGCGTAAGGAATTGAAGCTCTGGGGCATGAGATAGAGCGTCATGAGGGCGACCGCGAAGGTCACCGCCAGCGTGACGGTGACGAACGGCCGCAGCAGACGGCCTGGGGGAATGCCCGCCGCGCTCATCACGATCAGCTCGGAATCACCATTCAGCCGGTTGAGCGCATAAAGGGTCGCGATGAACAGGGCGGCCGGCGCGATGATCGTGATCAAGGCCGGCAAGGAGAGCATCGTCACGATGAGGAAGATGCCGATCGTCTGTCCCTTGCCCGTGACAAGGTCGAGCTCCCGCAGGATCTGGGTGATCCAGATCACGAGCGTCAGCGCCGACAGGCATGCCAGAAAGGCGCCCGTGACGTTGCGGAGAATATAGCGGTCGATCAGCCCCATCAGCCTTGAACTCAACTTTCACACAGGGAGCTATCCTGTCGGACCGCGTCCGGCAAGTGATGCAGCACACAAGAAGAGGTGCCGGTTGTGCGCAGCATCCTGCAAACCCCTGCGGGGTAAGGACGGCAGTTTGAAGGCGGCGCTTGGAGGGGTAGGGGGCGGCGACCAGCCCCCTGGCCACGCCTTTCACCATGCTATACCTCTCGAACCCATCAGGCGGGACTGCTGCCGGAGAGGAAGAGGCGCGCATGGTCGAGCGTATCAAAGTCGAGTTCAAGCCGTTCAGTGCCCCGGCCGGCGGCGATCTGGTCATTTTCGTCAACGACGCCCTCGAGACAGGCGCCCGTGCCGCCGAGATCCTCGGCGGGACCGTCCTGGAGACAATCGCGCGTGCGGCCGGCGCCGAGCATTTCAAGGGCAAGGCGAAGAAGACGCTGATCTTACCGGCGCCGCAGGGGCTCGCGGCGGATCGTCTCATCATCGTCGGCACCGGTCCTGCGGCCGAGATTGCTTCGCTCGACTGGCTGAACCTCGGGGGCGTCGTCCAAGGCGCGCTCAAGGGCGAGCGGGCGACGGTTGCCGCCGACCTGCCGGACCATGAGTTTTCCGCCGTGCAGGCGGGCGATCTGGCCCTCGGCATGCAGCTGCGCGCCTATCGCTTCGACCGCTACAAGACCAAGAAAGAGAACGGCGAGGAGCCGCCGAAGGCGCCCAAGATCACCATCCTCGCCGCCGATCCGGCGGCGATCAAACGGGCCGGCAAGACCGCCGAGGCGCTCGGCGCCGGCATCGCGGTGGCACGCGATCTCGTGAACGAGCCGCCGAACGTCCTCTTTCCCGAGGAATTCGCAAATCGCGCGCAAGCCCTCGAGAAGCTCGGGGTGACGGTCGAAGTCCTCGACGAGAAGGACCTGAAGAAGCTCGGCTTTCGCGCCCTGCTCGGGGTGGGCCAAGGGTCGCATCGGGAAAGCCGTGTGGTCGTCATGCGCTGGAACGGAGGCGCTGATAAGGAAAAGCCGGTTGCCATCATCGGCAAGGGCGTGACCTTCGACACCGGCGGCATTTCCATCAAGCCGGCCGCCGGCATGGAGGACATGAAGGGCGACATGGCGGGGGCTGCCTGCGTCGTTGGCCTCATGCACGCGCTCGCCGCGCGCAAGGCCAAAGTCAATGCGGTCGGGCTCATCGGCCTCGTCGAGAACATGCCGGATGGTCGCGCCCAGCGGCCGGGCGATATCGTTACCTCGCTGTCGGGGCAGACCATCGAGCTCATCAATACGGATGCCGAGGGGCGGCTCGTTCTCGCCGATATGCTCTGGTACGCCCAAGATCGCTTCAAGCCGGTTTTCATGGTCGATCTCGCCACCTTGACCGGCGCCATCATGGTCGCGCTCGGCCAGGAGCATGCCGGCCTGTTCAGCAATGATGACACGCTCGCCGAACGGCTCGCCCAGGCCGGCACAACGACCGGGGAGAAGGTCTGGCGCATGCCGCTCGCGCCCGCTTACGACAAATTGATCGATTCGAAATTTGCGGACATGAAGAACACGGGTGGGCGCCATGGCGGTTCTATCACCGCCGCCCAGTTCCTGCAGCGTTTCGTGAACGGCACGCCCTGGGCGCATCTCGACATCGCCGGAACGGGCATGAACGCGCCGCAGTCCGACATCAATAAGAGCTGGGGCTCCGGCTGGGGCGTGCGCCTGCTCGACCGGCTGGTCAGGGATCACTACGAAGCCTGAGGGGCGCGGGAGGCCGGCCGTGACCGAGGTGTTCTTCTATCATTTGCAGCGCCAGCCGCTCGAAATGGTGTTGCCGACGCTCGTCGAGAGAAGCCTCGAGCGCGGCTGGCGCGCGGTGATCGAAGTGCCGAGCCGCGAGCGCCTCGCCGCCCTCGACGATCATCTATGGACCTATCGCGAGGAGAGCTTCCTGGCCCATGGCACCGATGCCGATCCGGATGCCGCGGCCCAGCCCGTGGTCCTGACCGGCACGCCGGATAATCCGAACGGCGCCCATGTCCGTTTCCTCGTGGACGGCGCAGGTCTCGGCGATGGCGCGGCGACCTACGACCGCATTGTCGTCCTATTTGACGGCAATGACGATGAGGCCTTGGCTTTCGCACGCAGCCAATGGCGTCTTGCGCGGGAACAAGCACACGCCGTCACCTATTGGCAGCAGGACGAGCGCGGGCGTTGGGAAAAGAAAGCTTGATGCGGCGCAGCGCCGCTCCTCGGGAGGCGTCATGACAGACCGCATCGGCAGTCAATCCACATCAATCGATCTGTCCGGCGTTCCGGCTCGCCGCAGGCGAGCGGGACGCGCCTCCGCTATCGCCGGGGGCATGCAGGCCGCCCTCATCTCATTGACGCTGATCTCCGTCGTCCCGCAGGGACTGGCTCAACCCGCGCCGGCAGGGCAGGCGGGGCAGGGCACCGCCCAGCGCCAGCGCGAGAATGCGGATGCTGGGCAGGAAAACGAGAGGCTGCCGGCGCCCGTCACAACCCATCACGTCCTGCCGGCGTCGCTCGGCGGGCAGCGTTATGCGGCGACCGCCGGCAGCATCGTGCTCAGCGATCAGGCGGGACGACCGACCGCTGAAATCGCCTATGTCGCCTATAGTTTGGAGGGGCAGGATCCGACGACCCGGCCGATCACCTTCGCCTTCAACGGCGGTCCGGGTGCGGCCTCGGCCTATCTGCATTTCGGAGCGCTCGGGCCGCAGCGACTCGCCTTCGGCAACCAGGGTGACGGGCCATCGAAGCCGCCGACGCTCGTCGACAATTCCGATACCTGGCTGCCCTTTACCGATCTCGTCTTCATCGATCCGGTGGGAACGGGCTACAGCCGGTTCCTCCGGGACGACCAGGACCTCAGGCGCCAGATCTGGTCGGTCAGCGGCGATATCCAGGTGTTGTCGCGTTTCGTGACCCGCTATCTCACCGAGAACGGTCGTCTGCGGTCGCCGAAGCTGCTCGCGGGCGAGAGCTACGGCGGCTTTCGCGTGCCCAAGATCGCCCATGCGCTGCAGGGTGACTACGGTGTCGGCGTCGCCGGCCTCTATATCATCTCACCCGTGCTGGATTTCGGCTTGCGGTCGGGCGGCTTGCCGCTCGGCAGCGCGGCGCGGCTGCCCTCGCTCGCGGCCGCCGCTCGCGTCATGCGGGGCGAAACGGTGACGCGCGAGGCGCTTGCAGATGCGGAGCATTACGCCCTCAGCGCGTATATCGCCGACGTATTGAGCGGGCCGCGCGACACGGCGGCGGTGGAGCGCATCATCAGCAAGGTCGCGGACCTCACGGGGCTCGACCGCGCCTTTCTCGCGCGTTTCGGCGGACAGCCGGATCTCAACAGCATCGCGCATGAGCTCGAGCGCAAGGAGGGACAGGTCGCGAGCTACTACGACGCGCTCGTCACCGGCATCGATCCTACTCCCTGGGATGTGAGCGGCGATTTCGACGACCCCGTGCTCGACGCGAGCCGGGCGCCGCTGACGACTGCGGCTGTGGACTATACGCGGCGCGTCCTCGATTACCCGGTGACACGTCCCTATGAACTCTTGAACGGCGAAGTCAGCCGCCGCTGGTCCTGGGGCGCAGGACGCCAGGCCGCAGAGGCGATGAGCGATTTGCGCGCGGCGCTGGCGCTCGATCCGAAACTGACGGTGGTCGTGGCGCATGGCTTCACCGACCTGGTGACGCCCTATCTCGAATCGCAGATCGCACTCAACCGCCTGCCCGCGACCCTCACCGATCCCGACCGGGTCCGCCTCGAGGTCATGCCGGGCGGCCATATGTTCTATACGCGCGACGGCTCGCGCGCGCAGCTCAAGGCAAGCGCCGAGCGGCTCGTGGCGCGGGTGACCGGGGATGCGGCGCGGGAGGGCGAAGGCCCGCGCCCTTGATCGGGTTGCCGCGGACCGTGCGCGTTCAAGTCAAATGCTTTTTCTTTATGTGTGAGTACCCGTAGCCCAAGACCTGAGATGCGGCCTTTTGCTGGATCGCGTTTTTCGCCTTCTTGATCTTTTTCTTTGCGTTTCGGCAACCATCCTTGACCAGATCGATGGTTTTTTCCGCGTTGGAGCGGCTATCTACATCCGAAGACTTGATCTCGAAGCTTAGTTCTTTAGGCCTTGCTTGGCCTTCCTCCCAGCGATCTCGCCCGACAATGTATCTCGCATATCGGTGAAAACCTCTGCCGTTCGAGAGTTCTTTATAATCAAATGAAGGTTCTCCTCGATACACTCTCACGCGCAGATAATCATACCCGTGTTGATGCATCTCCTTCACGAAATCGGTGGCGAATTTTTCGGCTAATTCGCTGTCATAGCAAATGGAAAAGGGCACGTAGAACCGGATATGGCAGTAAGCCTCATTCAGCCGGCATCTCTTAAGATGGTCAGCGAATTCCTTAGCGTTCCACAAGCGCTGTCCGGATGTGAAACAGCCAAAGGGGCCGAGCCCGCAGATAGGAGCCTCGTTGCCACCGATTACGACATTTTTGTTGTTCTGGTAGCCGCTGACGTTTTCGAGGAGAATGTAAAGCTTCGTTGTCGCTGGATCGAGCTCCTTTAGCGGCTCGGAGCGCAGCCACCGTTTCTCCGACATATAATCAGGCTTGATAATGAATTCGTACGGGGCTTTTCCCGCCACTGTTCTCCATTTATTCCAAATAAGTGCCCCATGTTCTACGTTGCTTTCATAGGCATTATGGATATATTCCTTCCCCTCATATTTATATTCTTCTCGGTGAATGCGTCGTTTCAAGCGAAGTGGTATGTAAAAAAAACCTTTAAGATCTTTCTGGTGCACCTTGAGCAGCTCTTCCGCATAAGGCGCGATGTGGCTCAGCCCCCACGGGACGAGCGCATCATCATAGCTCGACGACGTGGATGGCTGATCGAAACTGTCCTCCATGGAGGAATAGTCGAGAGCGGGCATGCCGCGACGACTGTGCTCAGCCCGGGGCATGTGTGTGACGGCCCTTGATGGGGGCCCGGCGTTCTTGGGCGGCATCACGCCGGCCGCTCGCGCGATACGTTTTGCTGCGCCGCGTACAAGAGGAGGAACTTTCGCCACGGGGATACCTCGTGCTTAATCGCAAGTAATTCATGCTTGATGGTGTACTGGTGCTGCAGCCTTGGAGGTAAACGCTAATCCGCTCCATTGGTGCTCGCACGGACCATATTGGAAATAGCATTGCAGGCATCTCTACAGCCCGCTCTGGCCGAAGCGAAGGGTTGCAAGCGACCGAAGATTGCGACCGCCATCCTTGCAGGAACTTGTCGGATATTTCTCGTCGTTTCGCCGATGCGATGTTGTGCGCGGTTTCCAGTTGCTTTAAGGCGATCCGACAGGGCTCTATACCATGGAGTCTCATCAGTTGATGCCTTGCATTGTTCCGAATACCTGGTTTCGGAGGGTTTTTTAGCGCAGCCTCCGCTGAACATCGCTTGCCGGTGACCAACATCCCCTCCTATTGACGAGGGAATAACAAGAATTCCACGATATCCCGTTACCGTTATTTTGTGAAAGCCCCTTTTGGCTAAGGCCTTCGCGAGCTTATGGACAAATCGCTTGCCTCGTTCGTCATCTTCAAAACGTGAGAAGGAGACATGAAGTCTTAGATCCCTAAAATCGCGGTTGAGGCCGGCACTGAGAAGATGCTCTGCGAATTCTTCAGGATCCCACGACTTCACAGGTTTCGAAAAATAATAGCGCCAACCGGGAACGCGGTCTTGCACGGCGCCGATCCGCGGGCGCTTATTGTCTTGAAACTCGTTCCTTTCCTCGTGACATAGAAGAACGTAGAGCTTGTCATCCGGCTGAACTATTGCGGGGCCGAGCGGTTTGGCTTTGAGCCAGGGCCCCTCCGATTTGTCGAAAGGCTTGTGGATGATTGGATGCTGCGTCTTGTCTGCCGTTGCACGGCCTATATTCCAAGTGGTGGCCGCGTTAATTAAAGCCAGCGAACGCGTGGGAATGTAGATGAATGTTTGCGGTGCACGGATTATCTGTTGCATATCGAACACTCCCACCGGGTAAATGCCGATAAGAAACGATACGCCTTAAGGACAATATCGCGACAGAATTCGTGATGTGGCCGGCGCAGGAAAACTGGTGGGCCCCGTCAGCCCTGCGCGTTCTCCAGCGCAGCGCTCACGTTGAGCCACTCGTCTTCGGCGCGGGCAAGCGCCTCGGCCGCTTCGGCTCGCATGCGGGCGAGTTCGCCCGCCTTCGCCGGATTGTCGCGGAAGACCTCGGGCGCCTGAAGCGCGGCATCGACCTTGGCGATGACGGCGGAGAGCTTGACGATGCGCTGGTTCAGCTCATCCACGCGCTTGCGTAGCGGACCGAGGGCGACGCGCGGGCCGGCCGGGCGCTTCGGGACGCTCGGTTCCTCGTTTGCAGGGGGCTCGCGCCCGGCCTTGCCGTCCGCACTGAGAACGAAGCGGCGGTAGTCGTCCATATCTCCGTCATACGGCTTCACCGTTCCGCCTGAGACGAGCCACAGCCGATCGGCACAGGCCTCGATGAGGAAGCGATCGTGGCTGATGAGCACGACGGCTCCGGTGAAGTCGTTGATCGCCTCGACGAGGGCCTGGCGGCTGTCGATATCGAGATGGTTGGTGGGCTCGTCGAGGATGAGGAGATGGGCGCCGTCAAAGGCGGCAAGCCCCATCAGGAGCCGCGCCTTTTCGCCGCCCGAGAGTTTCGCCACGGGCGTCTCGGCGCGGGCGCCGGGAAAGCCGAGCTGGGCGACCCGCGCCCTGAGCCTCGCCTGCGGGGTATCCGGCATGAGCGCGGCCACGTGCTGCAACGGGCTTTCCGCCGGATTGAGCTCGTCGAGCTGATGCTGGGCAAAATAGGCGGTCTTGAGCTTGGGCGAATGGACGACACGCCCCTTCATGGGCGCGAGCCGCCCCGACAGCAGCTTGGCGAAGGTCGACTTGCCGTTGCCGTTCGAGCCCAAGAGCGCGATGCGATCGTCCGGCAGCAGCGTGAGATTGAGCCGGTCGAGCACGATACGGTCATCGTAGCCGGCGCCGGCGCTCTCGATGGCGATGAGCGGTGGCGACAGCGGACGGTCCGGGCCGGGCAGATGGAAGGGCAAGACCTCCTCGTCGGCTACTGCGATGATCGGCTCCATCTTCTCCAGCCGCTTCAGGCGTGATTGCGCCTGGCGCGCCTTCGAGGCCTTGGCGCGGAAGCGCTCGACGAAGGCCGATAAATGCTTGCGCTCCGACTCCTGCTTCATGCGCGCCTTCGACTGCAGAGCCTGCTTCTCGCGCCGCTGGCGATCGAAGGCGGTGTAGCCGCCGCGGTAAAAGACGAGCTTGCCCTGGTCGAGATGGAGGATGGAATCGACGGCGGTGTCGAGCAGGTCGCGATCATGGCTGATGACGAGCACCGTATGCGGATAGCGCGCGAGGTAGTCGTAGAGCCAGAGGGTGCCTTCCAGATCGAGGTAGTTCGTCGGCTCGTCTAGCAGCAGCAGGTCTGGCTCGGTAAAGAGCACGGCCGCGAGCGCCACGCGCATGCGCCAGCCGCCGGAAAAAGCGGAGCAGGGGCGGTTTTGGGCGGCTGCATCGAAGCCCAAACCGTGCAGGATGGAGGCGGCACGCGCCGGCGCCGAATGGGCGCCGATATCGACGAGCCGCGTCTCGATCTCGGCGCGGCGCATTGGATCTTCCGCCGTCTCGGCCTCGGCGATGAGCGCGGCGCGCTCTATATCGGCGGCGAGCACCACCTCGATCAAACTCTCCGGGCCGCCAGGCGCTTCCTGCGCCACGGCGCCGACGCGCCACTGCTTGGGCCGGGAGATGGTGCCGCTCTCCGGGCTCAGTTCGTCACGGATGAGGCGGAAGAGCGTGGTCTTGCCGGCGCCGTTGCGGCCGACGAGGCCGACGCGCGCGCCGGACGGAACGGCCACGGTCGCCCGGTCGAGAAGAAGCCGCTCGCCGAGCCGGAAGGTGAGGTCGTTGATCTGCAACATGGCGGTCTTGTGCCGTGCCGTCGCCGCAGCCGCAAGCTCCGTCCGCGAAGGTGCGTCTCGCTTGCCATCTCTTCGACACGGTCCGGCCGCGATCCCGCCGTGGAACAAGACCAGGACAAGCTGTGGATGGGCTGTGGAAAAGCTGTGATTCGGGTTCTGTCATGCGTTTGCACGTCAATCTTTTTTCCCTCCCCGCGCTGGCTGTGGTGCTCGTCGGACTGGTGATGGGCCTTCTGTTGATCGCCACGGCCTTTGGCGCCCATGCGGGTGCCGGGGTCGATCTCGGTGCCGGGTGGATGCAGCGGTTGGACTGAACGGCAGCGCCGCACCGGTTTGCAGCTATATTTCCGTCGTTTCGCCCTGTCGGACAGCTGCCGATAGTGTTGCCGCTTGACCCTGGCCGTCGCGACCGAGACGATGCATCCCGGCAAAGGGGCGAATCGTCGTTATGGTGCAGCTGGCGCGAGTTCCGTTTTTCAAGGACACCGATCTGGAATTGGCGTCCTTCGAGCAGCGCTGCAATTGGCGCCGCTTCGACACGGACGAGATCCTCGTCGATTTCGAGGATGTCTCGAGCGATGTCTATTTCATTGTCGCAGGCGAGGTGCGGGTGCTCGTGCGCAGCCAGGCCGGCAAGGAAGTGATTCTCGGCGAGATGCGGGCCGGCCAGTTCTTCGGCGAGCTTGCGGCGATCGACGGCATCAAGCGGTCGGCCAATGTCACGGCGCTGACGCGCGGCGAGGTCTGCATCATGCCGGCGCCCGTCTTTCGTGAGATCATCTTCGCATCGCCCGTCGTCAACGAGCGCCTCTTGAGGCTTCTGGCGACCCGCGTGCGCGAGTTGAACGCGCGCTTGATGGAGCACACGGTGCTCGATCTGCGGCACCGGCTCTATTCGGAGCTTCTGCGCCTGTCGACTACCCGCGCCGGCCACGAGGGCGAGAGGGTGGTGACGCCGCCGCCCTATCATCATGTGCTTGCGGCGCGCATCGGCTGCCGGCGCGAGCAGGTGACACGCGAGTTCAGCACATTGACCGCCGAAGGGCTCATCGAGCGCACGCGGGGGGCGCTGGTGATCAAGCGGCCGGAGGTGCTCGAAACACGCGTCGAGGAAGCCCTACGCGAAGAGAAATAAGCCGGGGGTCAGGCGCGCGGTCCGTAGGCGGCGAAGAACACCTCGACCGCGCTGTCGACTGTGGTCTCGATCGTGCGCGCAGTGGGCGGTTCGCTCACGCCGAATAGCGGCCCTTTCGTGAGAACGCCTTGGACCAGCGACAGAAACTGCGCGGCGGCGAGATCGGGATCGTCGATCTTCAGGCGGCCGGCGGCGGTCTGGCGCGCGAGATAAGCCGATAGCCGGCTCACGCCGAAGCAAGGCCCGGCTTCGAAGAAGGCCCGGCCCAGCGCGGGAAATTTCTCGGCAGCACCGATGACCATGCGCAACAGGGCGATGTGGTCCGGCTGCAGCATCATCGAGACGAAGCTCCTGCCGAGCCGCCCCAGCACGCCGCGCACGTCGGGCTCCTCCTCGTCGAGGTCGAACAGGCGCTCGGCGGCGTCGCGCCGGTCGAGATTGATGAGGGCCCTGAACAGACTCTCCTTGCTGTCGAAATAAACGTAGAGGGTGCCCTTCGACACGCCGGCGGCCTTGGCGATATCGCCCATGCTGGCGCCATCGAAACCGCGGGCGCGAAAGACCTGTCTTGCGCCCTCCATGATCTCGCGGCGCTTGGCTGCATCCTGCATGCGCTCCTCGCTTTTGGCGGCGAGGACAAGGGATTCCATGATTTGGGCCTCCATATCGCCGGTCTGCTCTCCGGCGGCCGACGGGAACATGAGGCCGAGCCGGGCCGAAGAGAATGCATTGGAACGTGCGATGGCGCACGTGACAGTGCATTGACCGAACGGTTCGGTCAATCTAATTAAGCGCTACTCTGACCGAACCGTTCGGTCAATGCTCGGAGCGAGGGTGTCGCCATGGACAGACGCCACGATGCGGCCGACGGGTATGACCTCGTCATCAGCGATATGCCTCAGACCAACAAACCCAGCGCGCCGGACGCAACGGGGAGGGTGCGTCCTGCCGGGACGGCACCCGATGCTCCCGCGCCTGCGGACGAAGAACATGGGCCGGCCACGGCGCGTGCCGAGGGCCCCGCCCGCGGCAAGCCCGGAGAAGACCGGCAGGGCGATGCCGGCCAGGCCGGCAAGACTGCCGCCGGCGAGCCGGCCGCTCCGGCAAAGCCCAAGAAAGGCGGGTTGCGCAAGCGCATCCTGATGTCGGTTGCGGCGCTCGCTCTCATCGGCGGTGCCTATGAAGGCTACCACTGGTGGACGGTGGGGCGCTTCGAGGTCGAAACCGACGACGCCTATGTGCATGCGGACATGACGACGCTCGCGGCGAAGGTGTCCGGCTACATCACCGAAATCGATGTCACGGAAAATCAACTCGTCCGCGAGGGCGACGTGATCGCCCGGATCGACGACGGCGACTACCGCCTCGCCGTGCAGTCGGCGCAGAACAAGATCGCGAGCCAAGACGCGACGATCGCCCGCATCGGGGAGCAGATCAAGGCAGCCGAGGCAGCCGTTCAGCAGGCCGAGGCCCAGATCGCCGCCGCAAAAGCCGATGTCGAGCGCACCGAGCTGGAATTCGGTCGGCAGGCGCAGCTCGCCAAGAGTAATTACGCGAGTAAGCAAGCCCTCGATAACGCGCGCACCGACCGGGACCGGTCGCGGGCCAATCTCGCAAGCGCGCAGGCCGCACTCGCCTCCGCCCAGGCGAATGTCGGCGTGCTCAATGCCCAGCGCGTCGAAGCCCAGCGCGGGCTCGACGAGGACAAGACCGATCTCGCCAAGGCCGAGCGGGACCTCTCCTTCACGGTCGTCCGCGCGCCGGTGTCGGGCGTCGTCGGCAACAAGGCCATGGAGATCGGCACGCTTGTGTCGGTCGGCCAGCGGCTCGCCGCCCTCGTGCCGCTCGATGCCGTCTATGTCGACGCGAATTACAAGGAAACCCAGCTCGACCAGCTACAGCCGGGCCAGGAGGTCGACATCACCGTCGACGCTTATCCCGACCGCGTCTTCAAGGGCACGGTGGCCAGCATCGCGCCCGCCTCGGGTGCCCTGTTCAGCCTGCTGCCGCCCGAGAACGCGACCGGCAATTTCACCAAGATCGTGCAACGCATGCCGGTGCGCATCCAGTTCACCGCGGACGCTCTTCGCGACCATGTGCTGCGTCCGGGCATGTCGGTCGTCGCGACCGTCGACACCCGCCACGAGCCGGGCGCGGCCACGGCTGCGACGGCCTCTGTGAAGCCCTGACGGAGCCGGCCAGCCGGCTCGTTGCTTCCCCCACTGACGATCACAAGCCGCTCGGGCTCACAAGCAGGGCCACAGAGAACGTGAGGCGATCATGAGCGCAACGGCGACTGCGGGCGCGGACAGGCCGCCCCTTCTCGTGCTGGGCGTTCCGGCACGGAAATTCTTTGCGTTCATCTGCATGGTCTTCGGGATGTTCATGGCCATCCTGGACATCCAGATCGTCTCGGCGGCGCTCTCGGAAATCCAGGCCGGTCTCAGCGCCAGCGCCGATGAAATTCCGTGGGTTCAAACGAGCTATCTGATCGCCGAAGTCATCATGATCCCGCTGTCGGGATTCCTGTCGCGGGCACTGTCGACCCGGTGGCTCTTCGTCATTTCGGCGACCGGCTTCACCGTGATGAGCGTCATGTGCGCGACAGCTAGCTCCATCAACGAGATGATCGTCTATCGGGCGCTGCAGGGCTTCATCGGCGGGGGCATGATCCCGACGGTCTTCGCGACCGCCTTCAGTGCTTTTCCGCGCGACAAGCAGGCGGTGGTCTCGCCGATCATCGGGCTCGTGGCCACGCTCGCGCCGACGATCGGCCCGACCATCGGCGGCTATCTCACCGATCTCTTCTCCTGGCACTGGCTGTTCCTGGTCAATATCGTGCCTGGCATCTTCGTGGCCATATCGACCTTCCTGCTGGTCGATTTCGACGAGCCGGACCTGTCGCTCCTCGACCGCTTCGATTGGTGGGGGCTTCTGTTCATGGCGGGCTTTCTCGGCAGCGTCGAATATGTGCTCGAGGAAGGGCCGGCCAACGACTGGTTCGATGACAACGTCATTTTGATCTTCGCCATCGTCGCGGCGTTTTCCTGCGTGGCCTTCTTCGCTCGGGTGCTGACGGCGCGCGACCCGGTGGTGGACCTGCGCGCCTTTCTCGACCGCAATTTCGCGATGGGATCCGGCTTCAGCTTCGTGATGGGCATTGGCCTTTACGGCCTCACCTATCTCTATCCCGTCTATCTGGCACGGGTGCGCGGCTATTCGGCCCTCATGATCGGCGAAACCATGTTCGTGTCGGGCCTTGCCATGTTCATGGCCGCGCCGCTCGCCGGACGCCTCATGACCAGGCTCGACCCGCGCGCCATGATGGGGCTCGGCTTCGCGGGCTTTGCGCTCGGAACCTGGCAGGTGACCTATATCACGACGGATTGGGACTTCTGGGAGCTGTTGGTGCCCCAGATCCTGCGTGGCGTATCGATGATGATCTGCATGGTGCCGATCAGCAATGTGGCGCTCGGCACCCTCGCGCCGGAGACGATGAAGAACGCCTCGGGCCTGTTCAATCTCACGCGCAATCTCGGCGGGGCCGTGGGGCTTGCGATCATCAATACCGTCTTGAACAACCGGATGGATCTCCATCTCTCGCGCCTGCACGAGCAGGTCGCCTGGGGACACCTGCCGGCCGAAGAGACCTTGGCATCGATTACCGCCGGCATGGCGGCGCGCGGATCGGACGCGAGCCTTGCCGCCCTCAAGCAGCTTGCGGGCATCGTCCGCCAGCAGGCGCTGGTAATGTCCTTCGCCGACGTGTTCTACACGCTGACCTTTCTCTTCCTTGTCCTCGTCCTCATTCTGCCGGTGATGAAGCGGCCGCAGGCCCGTGGTGCCGCGGCTGGCGGCGGAGGGCATTGAGGCGAGCTCAAGGCGGGCGGACCTGCTGTGTCGCTGGAACCGGCGGGACGTCTAGCTCAAAGGAACAAGACGTCGGTATTGCTCGGCGGACCGGAAAAGAACGCCACGCCCGGTTCGAGGTCGATTAATGTACAGGCTTGGTTATCGACCCCGATGTAATCATGGTAACCATGCCTGAAGCGAAAGACGTGGCCTTCGTCGACGCCCCGTATGTCCTTCGCAGCGTTATATCTGCCGCAGAGGGAAGTGCCAGCCGGCAGCACGGAGAGAGCCTGATCAATCCGTTCTTGCACGTCGTCGCTGACCCAACCCTTCGTCTCGAACAAAAGCCTGAGTTTGTCCTGACTCTGTTGAAAATACCTGACCGTTGTCAGATTCGAATCCGAAGCGCTTGTGCATGTGGAATCATCGGCCGCTGCGATGATGATTTCGTCGCGGCCTCTATCAGCGAAAATGAAATTCCGGCCCTTTCCGGCAAACACCTGTCCGCCTTTGGGTCCCAATTGGATCACGTCATTGCTGTCGCCAAGCTTGATGGCATTCCAAGCTTTGTAGTCTTGCCCTAGATCAATGACATTGGTTCCGTCGCTGCCGTTGATGTGGCGGACGGTGGCGCCGTTCTGCGCACTCAGTTTCAGAGCGAATTCATGCCTCACGGCCGTCGCGTCGATACGCTCAAGCTTGTCCGCCCTGTCGTCGAGGATGGCGACAGCTGCGTCTGGGCCCCCAAAGACGAGCTCTTTCGCGATCGGTTCCTGCGAATCCGGCCTGCGGCGGGCCTTGAACCAGAAATACGCCTTTCCATCGGGCGGCTGGGATAGCCCATACGAATATTCGTCGTAATCCTCGCGCGTCTGCTTCGCGCTGAAATAATATTCATCTACTAGCTTTGTCAGAGTGTGCATCTGAACCGATCATTATTGAGCGATAGCCAGCGGATAAGAGATAAGCATAATTATAATTCTCGATCAACAATGATCGTATAGTCCGGTTTAGGATTAGAGCGCGATTTTTGGGCTTTAAACTCTCAAGTTTCTTACAACCTGTCGAGTAACCCCGCTCCGATCATGGCGCTTGCGACGAGTGTCCGCCGCAAGTATCGCCCGCCGGGAAAGCCTGGCACCGGCAGGCTCGCCATGAGGTCGAAATCCGCGCTCTCTCCGCCGATCGCACGCGCTATCGCGACCCCTGTGTAGGGACCGAGCATCACGCCCTGGCCCGAGAAGCCGGAGGCGACGTAAAGGTCGGGTTGAAGGCGTCGAATAAAGGGCAGGCGCGTTGCCGTGACGCCGAGCAGGCCGCCCCAGGCGTGGGTGACCTCCACATCGGCAAGCTCGGGGAAAACGGTGAGCATGCGCCGGCGTACACGCTGTGGAAAGCTTGCCGGCAGGGCCTTGCCGTAGCTCTCGCCCCCGCCGAAGACGAGGCGATCGTCGGCCGTCCGCTTGAAGTAGTTCACGACATATTTCGTGTCGGATGCGGCATAGGGGCCGGCCAGAACGTGCGCGGCGCGCGGCCCGAGCGGCGCGGTTGCCACCATGAAATTGGCGATGGCGAAGACGTGCGCTGCAACTTCGGGCAAAAGCTCGCCGAGCGTGCCGTCGCCTGTCGCGACCACGACAGGCGCTGCGATGACGCGGTCAGCGATGTGGAGATCCCAGTGCCGGCCGGCGCGCGCGATGCGTTTGACCGGCGCGTTCTCCACGATCCGCACGCCGGCGGCGATCGCAGCGATGGCAAGGCCGCGCGTCAGGGCGAGCGGGTCGAGCTGCCCGCCATGCGGGTCGAATACACCTCCGACATAGCCGCGCGCGCTGGTGATGCGCGGCAGGTCGGCCGCGGTCAGGATGTCGAGGTCCTTTCGTCCATAATGCGCGGCGAGATGGCGCGCATCCTCCACCAGACCGTCGAAGCGATCACGGCGATGGGCAAGATGCAGGAGCCCGGTCGTGATCTCGCAGGCAATGCGGCGCTGCGCGACGGTTTCGAGCAGCCATCCCCTGGCGTTCTCGGCAAAATCCCACAGGCGATGTGCCTTGTCCTTGCCGAGCGTTGCCTCCAGCCAGCCTTGATCGCGGCGCTGGCCCGGGTGGATCTGGCCGCCGCTGATGCCGGAGGCACCGCCGCCGATGCGTGTGGCTTCGAGCACGAGCACGCGGCCGCCCGCCTCGGCGAGCGCCAAGGCTGCACTGAGGCCGGTGAGGCCGGCACCGATGACGCAGATGTCGTAACCCGTTCCGTCGGCGAGCGCGCCCGTCGCCGGTGCCGGCGTCAGCGCATTCGCTTCGTAGAGATTGCGGACGTCACGCTCGCGGGAAACGACGGGCTGAGGCATGCGCGATCAGAATCCGGCATGCGGCAAGGTGCCGGTCGTTCCGGCGCGTGGCCGGCGCTCGCTGAGGAGCGTCCAGAACGGCCCATAGCGATGAGCACCCGAGCCGCGGGACGCCAGTTCTTCGATGCTCCAGCGTGGCTCGAGCTTCATGGGGTCGATGCCGCGGAAGCGTGTGAGCGGTGCGCGCATGGCCTCTTCCGAGCCGTCCGGCGTTCGCCGTCCGAGGCAGCGCGGCGCGACGAGGACGGCGAGGCGGTCGGGCGCGATGGGAGAACGCGTGAAGATGCAACCTCGGGCGGCATCGGGATCGATGTGGAAGCGATGGGCCTCAGGCATGCGGAGACGGATTTCCAGGACGAAGGGGACCTGCTGCGGATCGGCGCTTTTCGGCCACAGCCTTGCGACATATTCATAGACGCTCAGCGGGTCGAGGGTGAGATGCACCTTGCCGCGGCTGTTCCAGCGCAGATAGCGCACGGCGTTCTCGTCATAGATCTCGTCCAGCAGGGCTTCGCGATAGCCGCCGCTGAGCTGGATCCGCTGCAGCGCGGCGGATACCTTTGCGAAGACGTCGATATCGGCAGCGCGCGTCAGAGGCTCTCGCGCCGAATATTCACAAGCCCCACCCATGCCGCCATGGCCGGGCCGCAGGCCGTGCTCGGCGATGGAGGCAAGGTTGCGTCGCGGCGTGACGTGGTAAGCGCTCACGCCGGGGCCGCGCAGATCCTCATCGGCAGTGCAAGAGCCGACCATGCCGGTCCCCGATCACACGTTGAGCAAGAGATACTCCCGCTCCCACGGGCTGATGACCTCCATGAAGGTCTCGAACTCCGAGCGTTTGACCGCCGTGAAGGCGCGCAGGAAGCTCTCACCGAGAACTTCGCGCAGCGCCTCGCTCTCCTCCAGTTCGGAGACGGCCTCCAGGAGCCCGAGCGGCAAGTCGTGATCGAGCTCATAGGCGGAGCCGGTGACCGGCTCATCCGGCCGGAGCCGCCTTTCGATGCCGAGCAGACCGCAAGCCAGCGACGCGGCGATCGCGAGATAAGGATTGGCGTCGGAGGAGGGGACGCGGTTCTCGATGCGCCGCGCTTCCGGGCCGGAGGGGGGCACGCGCAGGCCGGTCGTGCGGTTGTCGTAGCCCCAGCGCGTATTGATCGGCGCGGTGGAGTGGCGCGTCAGGCGGCGATAGGAATTCACGTAAGGCGCGAGCATCGCCATGCTGGCCGGCAAGTGGGTCTGCAGCCCGCCGATGAAGGCGAAGAACTCGGGCGTAGGCTGGCCGTCGGCCGGGTTGGTGAAGATATTGGCGCCGGTCTCCGCATCGACGATCGACATGTGGATATGCATGGCCGAGCCCGGCTCGCGGGCGATCGGCTTGGCCATGAAGGTCGCATACATGTCGTGGGCGAGTGCGGCTTCGCGGATCGTGCGCTTGAAGAGAAACACCTGATCGGCGAGATCGACCGGGTCGCCGTGGCGCAGGTTGATCTCCATCTGGCCCGCACCTTCCTCGTGGATGAGGGTGTCGATCTCCAGCCCCTGGCCCTCGGAATAGTCGTAGATGCGGTCGAACAGCGCGTCGAATTCGTTCACGGCGGCGATCGAATAGGCCTGGCGGCCGATCTCCGGCCGACCCGAGCGGCCGATCGGTGGCTCGAGCGGATAGTCGGGGTCGGTGTTGCGCTTGACGAGGTAGAACTCGATCTCCGGCGCCACGATCGGCCGCCAGCCGCGCTGGCGGTAGGCCTCGACGACGCGCTTCAGCACCTGGCGCGGCGAGGTCTCGACCGGCCGGCCGTCGCGGAAAAAGGCATCGTGGATGATCTGGGCGGTGGGGTCGCTCGCCCAGGGCACGACGGCGAGCGTCGAGAAATCGGGTATGAGCACGAGGTCACCGTCGGCCGGCACCTCCTTGCCCAGGATATCGTCGGGATAATCGCCCGAGATCGTCTGGTAAAAGATGGCGCCGGGCAGGCTCATGGTGGGATTGCCGAAAAATTTTTCCGCCGGCATCACTTTTCCGCGCGCAACGCCCGCCTGATTCGGGACGACGCACTCGATCTCCTCGATTTCGCGGGCATCGACAAAGGCACGTGCTTCCTCGATGCCGGCCGCGCCACGCTTGCCGGGCTCGTCCTTCAGTTTGTCCTTGCCGCGTTTTGCCATCGCCTCGCTATCGGTCCTCGTGACTGCCCTCCGGCAGCAAACCGTCCGCCGTGGGGGGCTGTCAATGGCAGGCGGTGCCTTTCCCTGCGGTAGCAGGGCCATCTCGGCTGCAATTGGCGCAAAAGCACCTCCACGCCGGCCGTCATTGGCTTTACGCTTTGCAACCACAATCGTTCAGGGGATTCGACCGTTTGATGACGGAAGCGAGGAAACAGCGACACTCGGCTGCGCTGCGGCGCGGTTTGCGCCTGCTCGTGCCTGCTTTGCCCTATGGCTGGCTCATCGTCTTCTTTCTCGTGCCCTTCGCCGTCGTCCTCAAGCTCGCGCTGTCCCAGGCGACGAGCACCATGCCACCCTATAGTCCGGTGCTCTCGCTCAGCGAGGGACTTTCGGGCCTGGCGTCCTTCGTCGCGGGCCTTACCACCGACAATTTCGCGCTGCTCGTCGAGGATCTCTTCTATGCCGACGCGGTACTGTCGTCCTTGCGCATGGCTGCCATGGCGACGGCGATCCTCGTCGCGATCGGCTTTCCGATCGCCTATGCCATCGCCAAAGCCGCCGCGGGCTGGCGTCCTCTGCTCGTCATGCTCGTCATGCTGCCGTTCTGGACGAGTTTTCTCATCCGGGTCTACGCCTGGATCGGGATTCTCAGGCCGGAGGGGATACTCGATACGGTCCTTCTCTGGGCCGGCCTGATCGATCAGCCGCTCGGGCTTCTCAACACCAATGCGGCCGTCCTCATCGGGCTCGTCTATTGCTATCTGCCCTTCATGGTCCTGCCGCTTTACGCGACGCTGGACAAGATGGACTGGACCTTGCTCGAAGCGGCCGCCGATCTCGGATCACGGCCGTGGCGCGCCTTCCGGCGGATCACCGTGCCGCTCGCCTTGCCGGGCATTGCCGCCGGGGCGCTCCTCAGCTTCATCCCGATCGTCGGCGAATATGTGATCCCGGAGCTCCTCGGCTCGGCGGAAACCCTGATGATCGGCAAGACGCTCTCGGATGAATTCTTCAAGAATCGCGACTGGCCGCTCGCCTCGGCGGTCGCCGTCGTTCTCCTCATCGTCATCGTCGGGCCGGTGATGCTCTATCGCGCCATCGAGACGCGGCGCCTGGAGGCTGCCCGATGAGCCGTCGCTTCACCCTCATGGATGCGACCGCGCTTACCTTCGGCTTTGCCTTTCTCTATGTGCCGCTCGTCATCCTCGTCGTCTATTCCTTCAACGACTCGCGCCTCGTGGCCGTGTGGGGCGGGTTTTCCCTGCGCTGGTATGGGGAGGTCTGGCAGGACGAGCAGCTGCGCGATGCGCTGTGGACATCGCTCGGCGTCGCCTTCGCGTCGGCCTTCCTCGCCACCATTCTCGGCACGCTCGCGGCGGTGGCGCTCGTCCGCTACGGCCGGTTTCGGGGAAAGGCGCTCTTCACCGGGATGATCTATGCGCCGCTCGTCATGCCGGAGGTGATCACCGGCCTGTCGCTGCTTCTGCTCTTCGTTGCGCTCGACGTCTCGCGGGGCTTCTGGACGGTGACGCTTGCCCATACGAGCTTCACGCTGAGCTTCGTTGCGGTGGTCGTCCAGGCGCGGCTCGTCGCCTTCGACCGAAGCCTTGAGGAGGCAGCGCTCGATCTCGGTTCGCCGCCGCTGCGCACCTTCTTCCGCGTGACGCTGCCGCTCATCGCGCCCTCCGTAGCCGCCGGCTTCCTGCTCGCGCTCACCTTGTCGCTCGACGATGTCGTCGTGGCGAGCTTCGTGACGGGTCCGGGGACCGAGACCTTGCCGATCGCGATCTTCAACAAGGCACGGCGGGGCCTTTCCCCAGAGATCAACGCGTTATGCGCACTTCTGCTCGCCGGCGTGACGCTGCTCGTGATTGCTGCGTCATTGGTGACGAAGGCGAGGACCGATCTGCGCTCGCGCGCGCCGGCCCTGATCCCATAGACTATTGGGCCGGCTGCGGCTCGATGCGGTCCGCCGCGCGCGTATGGCCGCGAGCGTCCGGTGCAAGAAAGAGCGGTGCAGTCACCTTCGACCGCTCGATGAGCGCGTGGATATCGGGCGCCACTTGGGGGCTGTCCCAGCTACCGGTGATTTCGAGCGGAAAGCCCTTGGCCGGCACGGCGGTGGCGGGAGCCGTCACCATGCCCCGCAAGTTCAGTTGGCGTTCCCTGAAATTCACCTCGCCAGCAAAACTGCCGCGCAAGGTGGCTGCCGTCATGGTGCCTTCGACGAGTTCGCCGACGCCGTTGGTAATCGCCAGGGCCACGTTCATCTGGTCGAAATAGGTGCGTCCGCCCCGCCAATCGAGAGCCGTCGACAGCGGCCGCTGCTGTACGCGGCGCGCGACGTCGGTGAGGTCGAGCCCGGACACTTCGCCCTGACGGAGGCTGAAGGAGGCCTTGCCCGTCATGCTGGCGGCAAGCTCGGCGAAGGACCTGCCACTTGCGTCGAAGGCGATCTGCCCCTGGGCCGTCCCCCCGATGCGGTAGACGCCGATCGCCTGTGGAAGAATGCTTCCCGCATCGATCTTCTCGAAGCTGCCAAGGAGCTTGGCGTCGAAGCCTTGGCTCTGCGATGGCGTGACGACGAGCCTGCCCTTGAGCGAGCCCTTGGCCAGCGCCGCGCGTCCCACGGAGATCTCGAGCCGCCCTGCCTTCATCATGACGCCCCCGGCGACATTGTCGAAGGCCAGCGTTCCGAGATTGGCCGTCGTGGCCGAGAGGCGGATGTCGAGATCGCCGGCGGCGGGAAAGCTCTCGAACTGCTCGCCGCTCCAGTCGCCACCCGGCGAGCGGGTCGGCGTGAGCGGCTCCAGGAAGCGGTCGAGGTCGAGCGTATCGGCTGCGACCGTTCCCGAGAGGGAGGGACGGCCGTTGTCGATGCGCAGCATGAGAGCCCCGTCGAGCGTGTTGTCGCCGATCTTGAGCGTCGCTTCAGGGATGGAGCCGCCGCGCAGGGAGAGGTCGCCCTGGCCGTCGATGGCCAGGGGGCCGGCGAGCGCGGCGAGCGGCAGATGACGGCCGAGCCACCGCATCGCGTCGGACAGCGACGGCGTCTTCAGACTGATGCGCCCTTCGATCCGCGGTTCGTCGGTGCCGGAGAGCGTGCCGAGCAGCGAGACCGAGAAGAGTGGTGAGCTCAGGGAGAATCCGGCTGGGGAGGGCTTGCCGGCAACGAGATCGAGCGGGGAGATATTGAGCAGCCGGATCTCGACCAGTTCGCCGTGCCAGCGCGCCCGACCGGCCAGATTGAAATCGGCATCCTCGGTCGGCCATTTGGCGACCAGGTCGACATCATCGGCGATCTCGGCGTTCCGACCGTCGCGCAGCGTTCCGTGAATAATGGTGATCTGGCCGATATGTGGCGCACGATCCTGCGAGAGTCGATCGATCCGCTGCAACAGGCCGGACCAGAGGTCGGCCACCGCAACGGGCGCGATGTGAAACACCGGAGCCACGACCGTGGCATTCGCGATGACAACCCGTCTGCCGAGTATCAAGGGCCACAGCTCGAGTTCCGCACGCACTTGCTCCGCTTCGAGCACGCGCGCGCCCTCGGCTGCATGCAAGGCGATATGGCCGAGGGTGATTCGCGGCACCGGCAGAAGGGTAATGGTTGCCGATCCGTCGCTGACGAGCGAGAGCCCTGTCTGGCGCTGAACCTGTCGTGCGAGCTGTTCCGCCAGCTTCAAGCGCGGCAGTTGCCAGGGGGTCACTGCTGCGAGGGCCAAGAGAAGGCATGCAGACGTCAGAATGAGAAGAGTGCGTCTGGTCATGACTCACGGCATGGTGCGACGCCGACCGCGGCGACGGGAGAGCGAATCGCCAGGCCCGATACCGGTCGGGCGAAATCGTGCTGACGAACGGGTCCAGCTCCCAGCGGCTGCGCAAACGCGGGCAATATAGCGATCTCTCCTTTGTATTGAAATTCCTTGCGCCTCAATGGTGGCGCTTTATGGACGAGCCGCGAGCGCTGTGACATTTTCTTGCTGCATGGAGCTCACGATGTCGGCTGTCGAACCTCTTTGGATCCCGGATGCGAAGCGCGTCGAGCGCGCCAATCTCACGGCCTTCAAGCGATTTCTGGGAGAGAGAGCGGGGCGCCAGTTCGCGTCCTACGGCGATCTGCACGCTTTTTCCATCGAGGACCGGGAGGCCTTCTGGTCGGCCATCTGGGATTTCTGTGGCGTGGTGGGGGAGCGCCCAGGTGCCGTGCTCGCCGATGATGCCATGCCCGGCGCTCAATTCTTTCCCGATGCCAAGCTGAATTTCGCCGAGAATCTGCTCCGCCGCCAGGACGATGGCACTGCCATCGTCTTCCGTGGCGAGGACAAGGACGAGGCGAGGCTGTCCTGGGCCGACCTCAATGCGCTCGTCTCGCGCCTTCAGCAGTGGCTCGAAAGCCATGGCGTCGGCCCGGGGCACCGGGTGGCGGCGATGATGCCCAACCGGCCGGAGACGGTGGCCGCGATGCTCGCCACCGCGGCAGTGGGCGCCACCTGGTCCTCCTGTTCGCCGGATTTCGGCGTGCAGGGCGTTCTCGACCGCTTCGGGCAGATCGAGCCGACCGTGCTCATTTCTATCGACGGCTATTGGTATGCCGGCAAACGCATCGAGGTCGCCGACAAGCTCGAGGAGATCGCCGGGCGTTTGCCGAGCGTGCGGGCCGTCGCGGTCGTGCCCTATCTGGGCGAAGCCGAGGCGATCGCAAAAACCATTCCGCACGCCATCACGCTGCCGGAGGCGATCGCAGCCTTTGCGCCCGCGCCTGTCCGCTACGCGCGGCTGCCGTTCAATCACCCGCTCTACATTCTGTTTTCCTCGGGCACGACCGGCATTCCCAAATGCATCGTCCACGGCACGGGCGGCACGCTTCTGCAGCATCTGAAGGAGCACCGGCTGCATTGCGACATCCGCGCCGGAGACCGGGTCTTCTACTTCACCACCTGCGGCTGGATGATGTGGAATTGGCTGGTCACTGCGCTGGCGAGCGAGGCGACCCTCGTCCTCTTCGATGGTTCGCCGTTGCATCCTGTGCCGGAGATCCTGTTCGACTATGCCGAAGCCGAGCGCGTGACGCTGTTCGGCACCTCCGCGAAATATATCGACAGCTGCCACAAGGCCGGGCTCAGGCCGCGCGAAACGCATGATCTTTCGAGCCTCAGGGTCGTCACCTCGACCGGCTCGCCGCTCTCTCCGGAGAGCTTCGACTATGTCTACCAGTCGATCTCGCCGGATGTGCAACTCGCCTCCATCTCCGGCGGCACCGATATCGTGTCCTGCTTCGTGCTCGGCGATCCGACATCGCCCGTCTGGAAAGGGGAGATCCAGGCGCCGGGCCTCGGGCTCGCCGTCGATGTCTGGGACGACAGCGGCGAACCCTTGCCGCGCGGAAAGGGCGAGCTCGTCTGCACCAAAGCCTTCCCGTCCATGCCGATCGCCTTCTGGAACGACCCGGACGGAAGCCGGTATCGCGCTGCCTATTTCGAGCGTTTTCCCGGCATATGGTGTCACGGCGACTTTGCCGAATGGACGGAGCACGGTGGGCTCATCATTCATGGCCGTTCGGACGCAACCCTCAACCCCGGAGGCGTGCGCATCGGCACGGCCGAGATCTACGCCCAGGTAGAGCGGATCCCGGAGGTGCTGGAGGCGATCGCCATCGGTCAGGACTGGGATGGGGATGTGCGGATCGTTCTCTTCGTGCGGCTTGCGCCGGGCGTCGTGCTCGACGATGCCCTGAGGACACGCATCCGCACCACCATTCGCACCGGTGCGAGCCCCCGCCACGTACCGGCTAAGATCGTTGCGGTCGCCGATATCCCGCGCACCAAATCCGGCAAGATCACCGAGCTCGCCGTGCGCGACATGGTGCATGGGCGCGAGGTCAAGAACAAGGAGGCGCTCGCCAATCCGGAGGCGCTCGACCTCTTTCGGGATCTCACCGAACTCCGCGACTGATCGACTTACCTCATCGCGCCTTCGCCGGTGAGGCTAACCCCGGTGATGTTGCGGCGGCAGATGCGCAAAGCGGGCGTCGGTGTGCCGACCGGAATAGGCCTCGTCGAGCTCCTTGATCAGCTTCTCGGCATTTTCCGGGTCCACGCGGCGCAAGAGAATATCGAGTTTGGCCTCCATGCGGTCGTCGCCCTCCTTCGATTGTGGCGAGCCGACATAGAGCAGGAAAGCGAGCCCGCCGACCTGCCACAGCAGCTGGAGAAATTCCGACTGCCAATTCTCGAGCGTGTCGCGCATCATTTCCACGAGGTACTCGCTGGTGAGAAGCGGCTGATCGTGAGCCTGCTGCTCGTTGACATAGGCGAACCAGCCGAACAGCCAGTGCCCCGAGGGAAATGAGAAAGAAGCCCAAAGTCAGCTGTAGCGTCGCCAAATCGAACCGGTCATCGCAAGCTCCCGCAGTATCTGTGAAGTTAGAACCGCGCGGGACGGCCAAGGTTTCGTTCAGCTGGTGCTACGCTACCGAGCCAGATCGCGACGGCAACGAGAGGCGCGGCAGAAGGCGGGAAGAGAATGGAGTGCACAGCGCGCCATCAGCCCGCCATTCTTTGCGATTACCAGGGCAGACCATGACGCGTATCACTTTTCTGGGGCGGCCGGGGGGGCGCTTCGCCGAAAATTAAGCTTCCCATGTCAGTCTCACCTTCAGGCGCGTCATCTGCGGTTCACGAGGTCATCCCATGTCGAGACGCTTCCGGAATGTGATCGCAGTGCCCATCGCCGCCGGGCTGGTGATCGGGGTTTCCATGGCATCGGGTGTCGCGGCGCCCTTGTCCCAGCCATCGACGACTGCTCAAGCCAACACCTCACCCGACGCGAGCCCGCCGACTGGCGATTCGCCGGATCTCAAAGCCTTCCGCGACGAAGCCGACGCGGCGCTCAAGGCGCTGGACGAGAAGGCCGAGAGGCGCGATCGGGAGGCGAAGCGGGCCATGCGCGGCATCTGCACCGGTTGCTTCGATAATTTGCGACAGGATGATGTGCAGGCCGCCGGCGGACCCGTCTACGATCCCTATGACACGACCGCCGATGTGGTGGGACAGGACATTGACGGTCAGCAGCCGATGTCGATCCTTCCGGATGCTGTTCCGCCCGCCCAATAGGCAGCGTCGGCCATCAAAGCTCAAACGAAAAGGGCCTGCGTCACGAATGACGCAGGCCCTTTCTCAATGCGCGCGGCTCAGAAGCTCGAGAACTTATAGTTCAGGCCGGCGCGAACCACACCGAACTCGGTGTCCTTGCGGTCGCCGGCGGCATAAGCCGTATCGTAGACGTAACCGTTGTTGCCGCTCTTGCCGAGGTTCACGTAAAGGCCCTCGACGCGGGCGGTCAGATTGTCGGTGAAGGCATATTCGAGACCGCCGCCGAGCGTCCAGCCGGTCCGTATATCGTCGCTGTTGTCGAAATAGTAGCCGTTGTAGTAGCCGCCGTTGCTGCCGCCGCCTCCGCCGTAGGCGAAGCCGCCCGTGGCATAGATCAGGGCGCGGTCAATGGCGAAGCCGAGGCGGGCACGCACGGTGCCGAACCATTCGACGCCATTGGAATTGGAGCCGTAATAGCCGCCGGCGCCGCTGTAATAATAACCGTTGTTATTGTCGGAGTTCAGGTCGGCATATTGGATGTCGGCTTCCACGCCGGCCACGAACTGACCGAACTGGTAATTATAGCCGATCTGGCCGCCGCCGACGAAACCGCCGTCACTGTCGCTGGAGCCGATGTAGCCCACGCCGGGCACGAATGCCTCGCCGTTGCTGTCGTTGGTGTTCCAGCCATAACCGGCGTTCACACCGACATAGAAGCCGGTCCAGGTGAAGACCGGAACGATCGGCTCGACCGGGGCCATTGGGGCGGCCGTCCGGGAGGGTAGGTCGGCTGCAAGAGCCACGGAGCCAAGTCCTGCAGTGGCCATGACCGCCGAGGCCGCGACTGCTGCGAGAAGGGTGGCGCTTTTCATATTGAACTCCATTCGGTCCTGGAAGAACGAGATCGCCCTGAGAAGAGCGCGATTTGCTCTTCGTCTCTGTGTGAAAGAACACACGCGGTGAGAAGAAAAGGGGCATTCGGGACAAGCATCCTGACCCTCACAGGCTGCCTGATAGATGGTTCATATGGCACGAATAGGGGAAAAATAGGGGCAACTGCATGGCGTCATCGCGACATTCGGGATGAATCTGACACATTAGGGGTAGTGCGCATCATGATTTCGCGTGAGCTGGTACCTCGACCGCAGATGATCGCGTGTCCGATCACTGCGGTTCGAGGTGGGTGGTCAGTCGCCGCGGCCTGTCGGCTCGGGCGTCTTGCGATCGGCGGTGCCCGGTGGCGGTGTCTTGGTTTCGGACTTGTCCGGCGGGGCGCGCGTGACACTAGGAGGATCGCTCGCGGGAAAACTATCCTCGATGCTATCGTCCAGCTTCTGCTCGGTCGACTTGTCGGTGCCGGAACTATGCCGTCCGTCTGTCTTGTCGTTACCCATCATATCCTCCCCACAGGTGGGGCTAGCGATCGCTGTGCGATGCCTGACCGCCCTTGCGGCCTGCTTGCGCCGCGAGATCCGGGTTTTGGGAGAAGCTACGCTTCTCGTCCGGCACGCTGCGACCGCCCTTGCGGCCGGCTTGCGCCGCCAGTTCGCGGTTCTGGGAGAAGCTGCGCTTCTCGTTCGGTACGCTCTGGCCACCTTTCGACGCGATAGCGCGTTGTTTGGCCTGGTCCATGGAAGCGAAACCTCGGGTAGATGTTTTCTCGCTCTTGGGCATCCGCGTTCTCCTGCGTGTCGCGCCTGTCGTCGATTGCGCAGGTTAACGCCCGAGTTGTGGCTCGGTTCCCGCGGCGTTCCAGTTCGTCGAACACTGCGTTTCAGAAGGGGAAGAACGGTTTGCCGAGGCGCTCAGAAGGTCAGGCGAGGGGGAATGCCATTGCGTGAATATATATCTGAATGCAACCTGAAGTAAATGCAACCCGCACCGCGTCGGCGGCGCCGAACCGCCTCGGCCGAACGGCGATGTCCATCGACCTTATGAAGGGGGAACGACCGGTTCGCTGCAATCCGTCGGTGGCCACGCCGGAGGAGGTCATAAGGCTGCCCACGGGCCGGACATCCTCAAGCGTCCCCGAACAAGCGAACCCCGGATCGATGCCTGCGAATGCGGAATGGCCGTCGAGGCGCGTCATCGGTCACGATCACGCGCCGCGGCTGCTCGAGCTCATCGGATCACAGACGGTCAGTAGGCCCGATATCTGCGCGATGCTTCGCGCTCTGCATTTCTGTCCAGCATCCGTTGCGAGCTTTCTTCGTCGAGAGCCTGCTGCTGCAACATGCATTGATCATAAGTCGGCGTGCCACGCGCGATGCCGAGATTGTCGCAGGACCGCTGATAACCTTCACGTTCCATCTTTTCGATTGCCTGGCAGCCGGCGAGTGCGATCGTCATCAGCGCTATGGCGGCGAGGGCAGAGCTTTTCTTGGATTGAAGAAGCCTGGTCATACGTCGATCTCCTTGGTGCGGCGTGAGGCGCTCCCGTCGCTTGGACAGCAGCGCAGCGCGTCGTGCAACGAACTCCGGCGTCGCCCATCGCAAGCAGAGAGAGCCCTACTCGGGCACGCATTGCAACCGCTAAGACCAAGTCGGGTGGAGTGCTGAAGCATGGTGGCCATGCGCCGCTATCACGCATTATTTCAACTAAGGCACTGAGACAGTTGCAGGAGTGACGAGCGCGAACCCGCGACCAACGGCGGCTCCGGTGATCGGGATCTGAGGTTCCACCGGCGGCCGCCTGACCATCGTGAATGCAGTGATTGCTTTAGCCATCACGCCAGCTCTGGTCATCTCCCATGGCCGTTTTGCCCAGGCCCGGGTACCGTCGAGATACGGATTTTCCAATGGTTGCGTGATAGTATCAGGGTGAGCCGGCCGGAGTGACGGGTGGCGAGGTCGATCTGGAGTAGGACTCATGTCCAATGTCGAGCAATTCCCTGCTTCGTCTCGCCAACTCACCGAATACGAAGCTCTGATTGCGGCAGCTCCGAGCGCCCTCGATGCATTTCCGGGTGCCGTTTACCTGTGTGATAGCGAGGGCTGGCTCGTGCGCTACAACAGCGAAGCCGTCCAACTGTGGGGACGGCAACCTGACCTCGAGACGACCCCGGAGCGCTTCTGCGGCTCGCATCGCCTTTACACGATCGACGGGACCCCACTGGCCCATCACGATTGTCCAATGGCAGCGGCCGTGCGTGAGGGCACACCCACCCGCAATGCCGAAGTGATCATGGAGAGGCTCGACGGTTCCCGCTTCATGGCTCTCGTCAACATACGTGCTTTGCGGAACCACAAAGGCCAGATCCAGGGCGCCATCAACTGCTTCCAGGATGTCTCTGCTCTGAAGGCGATGGAGGCCGAACTCGTCCGGAAGAACCAGGATCTGGAGGACTTTTTCGAAAACAGTGCGGTTGGGCTGCATATCGTCAGCGGGGATGGCATCATACTTCGGGCGAACAAGGCCGAGCTCGACATGCTCGGCTATACGGCCGAGGAATATGTCGGCCGCCACATAGCGGAATTCCATGCCGATTCCCCGGTCATCGGCGACATTCTCCAGCGGCTGTCCTGCGGCGAAAGGCTCAATCAATATCCGGCTCGGCTGCGTGCCAAGGACGGTTCGATCAAGTCTGTGCTGATCACCTCCAACGGCCGCTTCGATGACGGGCTGTTCGTCAACACCCGCTGTTTCACCACCAATGTGACGGAGCTCTATGAAGCGGAGGTGGCGCTGCGGGAAAGCCAGGAGCGCCTCACCGCGACTTACGAGGCGGCCACGGTCGGCATTGCCGAAACAGACGAATCGGGACGCTATATTCGCGTCAACGACGCACTCTGCAGAATCCTCAACCGGTCGCGCGAAGAACTCCTGAACACGCGGTTTATGGACATCAGCCATCCGAACGACAGGGACGAGGATGCCGGGCTTTACGCGCGACAAGTGACCGGCGAGCTGCCGAATTACGAACTCCGCAAGCGCGCGCTGAGGCCAGACGGCTCGATTGCCTATCTCGACGTGTCGAGCTCGTCCGTTCGGGACGAGCAGGGCCGTTTTCGATATGGGGTCCGCGTCATGCAGGACGTGACCGAGCGCAAGCGCATGCAGGACCAGCTGCGGGCAAGCGAACAACAGATGCGAGAGCTGCTGGAGGCTCTGCCGGCGGCGATCTATAAGACCGACTCGGCCGGCAGAGTCACATTCTACAACCAGGCCTGCATCGATTTTGCCGGGCGCGAGCCGCAGCTGGGCACCGACCATTGGTGCGTGACCTGGCGCTTGCATTGGCCGGATGGAACACCGATGCGCCACGATGAATGTCCGATGGCAATCGCGCTGAACGAGGGCAGGCCAATTCGCGGGGGCGAAGCCATTGCGGAGCGGCCCGACGGCACGATGGTGCCCTTTATCGCTTATCCGACGCCGCTGCGCGACGCGGATGGAGCCGTCATCGGCGCAATCAACATGCTCATCGACATCACGAGCCAAAAGGAGGCGGAAGCGCGCCAAAAAGCGCTCATTGGCGAGCTCAATCATCGCGTCAAGAACACGCTCACGACCGTGCAGTCCTTGGCGGGACAGACTGCGCGTCATGTTTCGACCGTCGGTGAGTTCACGGAAAGCTTCGAAGCAAGGCTCCTCGCGCTCGCCAAGGCGCATGATCTTCTGACCAGGCGCTATTGGACGGGTGTCGCGCTCGACGGGCTCATTCAGGAGATCATCTCGCCGTTTGGCGATGGTGAGGGGCGCGTGGAGATTTCCGGACCGGTGATCGACCTGAGCCCACAGGCGGCACTCAGCTTGACAATGGCGATGAATGAGCTTGCGACCAACGCTTCGAAATACGGTGCACTGTCCGGCGCAAACGGCCGCGTGTCCATCTCATGGTGCCTGCGCGAGAAGCCGGCCGCGCGGGAGCTCGAAATCGAATGGCTGGAGCGAGGCGGACCAGAGGTCGTTCCGCCGCGCCGCCGCAGCTTTGGCATGCGGCTCATCGAGCGGTGCGTCGAAGGGGATCTGGACGGTGAGCTCGACTTCCAGTTCGCGCCGGCCGGCGTTTACGCGCGGATGACGTTGCCGCTTGCTTCGGTTGCGGCGCATGCCTGATTTTTCTGGACTGCGGGTTCTGCTGGTCGAGGATGAAGCGGCTGTCGCTCTCTTGCTCGAAGACATGCTTGAAGAACTCGGCTGTGAGGTCGCTGCCTCCGTCGCGCGGTTGTCCAAGGGTTTCGATGCTGTGGAAAAAGGGCAGTTCCACCTTGCCGTGTTGGACGTCAATGTGAACGGGGAGCAGGTGTTTCCGCTCGCCCGACTGCTTTCGGAGCGTGGGATTCCTTTCGTCTTCAGCACCGGCTATGGCGCTGCGGCTCTGCCGGCCGATCTGGCGAACCGACCGGTCGTCCCCAAGCCGTTCTCGATTTCGGATCTGAGACGTAGCATCGCCGCGGCATTTGATGAACAGCCCGCCTGCGGCGGGGATGCACGCGCGTCTGGCAATCACCTTAAGGGCGACGTCCACGGTCCGCCAGGTTGACGAGGGAGTCCTGGGGCGGTCGCAAAAAGCGAACAAAAGCCGATCAAAAGCATCATGACGGCAGCCGGGGCGCGGGCCATGGAATTCGGCGATGTGAGCTTAAGTCATTGAATAGTGGCGGGAGTGACGGGGCTCGAACCCGCGACCTCCGGCGTGACAGGCCGGCGCTCTAACCAACTGAGCTACACCCCCGAGGCGAGCCGGTGCGCGGCTCACTGCGGTGGGGCGTGATTACTGGGGGTCCCCCTCGCTGTCAAGCGCATCAAGACGGATCCGGACGATAAAGCCTGTTCGTCGACCGCCGGAAGAAGGCTGGCCCATCCTTCTTGGATGCTCGACGGGGTTCGTTGTAAGAATTCCGACCGCTCAATGTGGAGGAGATGCAGCATGGACCGATTTGCGGGCGGCTGCTTGTGCGGAAACGTCCGATTTGTGGCGTCGTGCCTCCCATACCGGGTCGGCCTTTGTCACTGTCTCGACTGCCGCAAGCATCATGGGGCGCTTTTCCACGCGTCCGCGGTGTTCCCTCAGGATGCGGTGACTATTGATGGTGAAACACGCGACTACGCCGGGCGATTCTTCTGTCCCCGCTGCGGTTCGTCTGTTTTCGCGCGCACCGCAGACGAAATTGAAGTGAATTTGGGATCCCTGGATGCCCCTGACCAACTGATGCCGACCTACGAAAGCTGGATCGTCCGTCGCGAGTCCTGGTTGCCGCCGTTTCCGCTCACGAGACGATACGAGCGCGACCGTGACGCCACGAGTCGCTTTGAGGGATAGGCACAAAGGGTCGAAAGCGTCGTCGCGAGGCGACTGGGCCGCTCGCCCTTAAGGCAGGCGCCGAAATCCCGGGCCCTCACGGCAGATTGACGGTGGCGGGTTTCACGCAGTGGCAGATAACCGTGTCAGGACGTCGAGGTTCTGGCTCCCGATGATCGCTGTGCTTCATCTGAGACGTTCCTGGTTGGGGCCCGCGGCCCGACAAAGAAGACCGCCCCCGGTCGTAGAGCCGAGGGCGGCAAGTCTAGGGAGGAAACGCCCCGAGGGGCCTCTGATACGCCGGTGACCGGCGCAAATTTGCAGCGCGCGGAAATCCTACCGCTTGCCCGTCGTGTAGGGACGCAGTGCCTCCGGCGCGCGCATGTCGCGCGGCGTTTCGGCCTCCCGAGCACGGCCGCGCATGGCGCGTGGACCGCGCGGAAAGCCGCTCCGATCGCTGTAGTCTCTGGCGGGTGGCAGCGGCCTCCTGCTCTGGCGACTGAGGCCCCGCGCGCAATAGAGGTCGAGCGCCGTGACGCCGATCACGGCGACGAGCGCGCCGAGGATCGCCTCGCTCTTGGACCGGCGGCCACCAAGACCCGCCCCAAGAGTGGCGATGTCGAGGGCATCGCCCGCCACGCGCCCCCAGACCCATGGCGTCGGGTCCTTTGACAGCAGAATGCCGAGCCCGGTCGCGATCTCGCGCGCGCCATAGGTGACGGCCACCGGCTCATAGCCGCTCTGTCCGAGACTGCGCGTCAGGTGCCGAGGGGCGAGCATTTCGGCGGCCCCCAGCGCAAGCGAAAACCATCCGAGCCCGCGGGCCAGGGTATCGAAGGCCGTGTCGGGATGGCCGGGGCGGCGGCTTGCCTCCGTTTCGTGTCGCATGGCTTCGACCTCAAGGTTTGAGAACGACCTTCACGCAGCCGTCCTCCTTGTCGCGGAATGTCCGATACATTTCCGGGCCCTTCTCCAACGGCTCGGTATGGGTGATCACGAAAGAGGGGTCGATCTCACCGTCCTCGATGCGCCGCAGGAGGTCGCCGGTCCAGCGGTTCACGTGGGTTTGCCCCATGCGCCAGGTCAGCCCCTTGTTCATCGAGGCGCCGAAGGGGATCTTGTCCAGGAGGCCGCCATAGACGCCGGGGATGGAAAGCGTTCCCCCCGGCCGGCAGACATAGATCATCTCACGCAGGACATGCGGCCGGTCTGTTTCCAGCATCAAGGCCTGCTTGGCGCGGTCCACCATGGAATCGAGATGGCCGGTGACATGCGCCTCCAGTCCGACGCAATCGATGCATTTCTCCGGACCCTTCCCGCCGGTCAGCTCGTTAAGCCGCTCGATGACGCTCTCCATGGCAAAATTGATCGTGGTGGCGCCGCCGGCCCGGGCCATGTCGAGGCGCTCGGGAACGCGGTCGATGGCGATGACCTGCCGGGCGCCGAGCAGGATAGCGGAGCGGATCGCCATCTGGCCGACCGGCCCGCAGCCCCAGATCGCCACCGTATCGGTCGGCTCGATGTCGCATTGCACGACGGCTTGCCAGCCGGTCGGAAAGATATCGCCGAGGAAGAGCACCTTCTCGTCGGGGATGCCGTCGGGCACCTTCACATGGGTCGTGTCGGCGAAGGGAACACGGACATATTCGGCCTGCCCGCCCGCATAGCCGCCGGTGAGCTCGGTATAGCCGAAGAAGCCGCCGGTGTGGTGCCCGAACAGCTTGGCTTGCAGATCCTTGTTGCGATTGGAGACTTCGCAGAGCGAGAAATTGCCGCGTCGGCACTGGTCGCATCGCCCGCAGGCAATGGTGAAAGGCACGACGACCCGATCGCCCTTCTTCAGTTTGCTCACGCCCTTGCCGGTGTCGACGACCTCGCCCATGAATTCGTGGCCGACGATGAAGCCCTTGTGCATGCCCGGCATGAAATGGTCATAGAGATGCAGGTCCGAGCCGCAGATGGCGCAGGTCGTGACCTTCACAATCGCATCGCCGGCGTCCTCGATCTCGGGATCGGGGACGGTGTCGCAGCGGATGTCGGTCGTGCCGTGCCAGACAAGAGCTCGCATACGGATCTCCAAGGGGCTCGCCCGATCTGAGCGACAGGTCATGCGCGAGGCTGCGGCGCCGCAGGGCTGCGCCGGCAATGGACCGTCTCTTCGAAGAATGCGGCCGGCAGGTGCGGCGCTGCCAAAGTAACCCGAGGCAGGTGCCGAAGTTCCGCATGAAAAAGGCTGAAGCCGTCCTGCGTCGATCCCCGACCGACGAGTGAAGAAATTGCAGCCTTGCACCGCCCGATATCTTGCGGATCGCCGTCCTGTCGGACTCCACTGGGCACTCGCCTTCGCCCGGCGGCGCAGGCTGTCCGCAGCTTTCTAGGCCGTCGACATGACAAAAGCCGCAGCGGGCTGGTGCCCGGCGGCGGGTTCTGGTCCGTGGTATGGCAGATGTGGAAAGACGGCTGCGGCATCCCACGTCCGGAATGCCGCAGCCTCGTGCGAGATCAAGATGCGATGCGCGCTTCGACCATGTCTTCGACCAGGGGAAGGCGCCTGCGGCAACGCTCGATCAGCCGCTGGCCGACATCGGCAATAATCTCGCCGAGTGCATGGAAGTCCTGCGTGCGCGGAGAGCTGCGCCGCCAGGCCAAACCAATCGTGCGGCGCGGAGCGGGATCGCGGAAGCGGGACAGGGCAATCCGGGACTCATCACCGATCTCGACGGTCGCCAGTTCGGGCAGGAGCGTCACGCCGTAACCATTCGCGACGAGCTGGACGAGCGTGCTCAAGCTGCTGGCGCCGTTCTGATTGCGCAACAGTGCCTGCGGCATGCTGCAGACGCTCAAGAGCTGTTCACGCAGGCAGTGGCCCTCTTCCAACAGCAGCAGCCTGTCGGCGGCAACCAGGTTCGGCGTCAACATATGGGCTGGCACCGGAGTGTGGCCCTGGGCCGGAGCCGCATAGAGGAGATGGTCTTCGAACAGCGGGAGGGTCTCGACGTCCGGATGCTCCAGCGGCAGCGAAACGAGGACGGCATCGATGCGGCCGGCGACCAGTTCGCTGATGAGCGATGCGGTCAGCGTCTCCCGGACCACGAGTTCGAGGGCCGGAAACTCCTGCCGGATCCGGGGCAGGGCGCCGGGCAGGAGATAGGGCGCGATCGACGGGGCGGCGCCAAGG
The DNA here is from genome assembly GCF_042666455.1 of Chelatococcus sp. GCM10030263. Lineage (NCBI taxonomy): Bacteria > Pseudomonadati > Pseudomonadota > Alphaproteobacteria > Hyphomicrobiales > Chelatococcaceae > Chelatococcus > Chelatococcus sp. GCM10030263. The sequence goes on from NZ_JBHTDB010000007.1 coordinate 202,840, forward strand.
ACGAAGGGGCCGGCCAAGGGACCGCTGCTGCGCCGCGTGAACTCCGTCAGGTCGAAGACGGTCGCCAGGATGTCGCGGGCCCGGCGGGCGACCTCGTGACCGACTTCCGTGAGCTGAACATCGCCTCGGCGGCGCTCGATCAGCGGCGTGGCGAGGAGTGTTTCGAGTTCTCGCATTTGCATCGAGAGAGCAGGCTGCGTAACCGAGCATTCCTCGGCGGCACGACCGAAATGACGGTGGCGGGAGAGGGCTTCGAAATAACGGAGATGTCGCAATGTGATCATCATGGCTAATGTCTTCCTCTGGAAAAACTGTCTGAAGAAAGAAGATCAAAAAATGACGTGATTTGATGCGCTCACACGACACCTAGGCGACGCCAGAGCGGAAGCTTCTTTTCGAGAATGGGTTGCAATTCTTTTACGAGGAAATTGATTGCTTTCTCATCGTCATTGATCGGCTGACCGTCTTCGGTCGGCCGGCGGTCGAGGCCCTTGAAAATGCCGAGAGCATGTTCGGCGACCCGAACCGGGTCCTCCCCGCGCCCATCAAAAATGGCGCTGAGCGTCAGGAGATCGAAGTCGTTCACGCCAAGCCCGCTGCCGAGCACCGGCGCGGCGAGCGAGTTGTAAACGCGCCCGATCTTCAGCCGCTCCGTGATCCATTGATTGAAACGCTGGGCAGGGGCGGCATCGACGGGTGGCCCCGGCAGGATGGTGGCAATCTGCTGGGATTGGAGAAGCAATCCCAGGCAGTCCAGGAGCGTCCCCAGACTTTCTTTCTGGAAGGGTGGGAGGGTGCGCATCATTTCGATCGTCGCCGGCCGCTCGGCGAGAAGATCGGCGAGGGGACGGTAGTAATCCTCGACCCCGCTCAACTCGGTGCCCAAGGGACCGCCGAACTTGAAGCTGAAATCCTCGCGTGGTCGCACTGCGACGAACTGCAGTTGCGCGAAGAGCGCGCGATGCTCGGCGTGTGTGAGGGGGGTGCGGCCGCGCGCGAAGATGTCCCGGCGGAAGCGCTTGTTGGAAGCGTAATCGCGCATGGTCTCGCGCATGGTGGGGTCTTGTATCCCCGCAATCGTCTCGCGAAGTCCCTCCGGCACGGCATATTGGTCGAGGTTCTCGGTAATCGTCGCCGAGCCGACATAACTGAGCTTGGCTTGATCCAGCATATCCGCCACTTCCGAGAAGGGCGGGATATACCAATCCGCTCCAAAATACTCGTGTGCCAGATAGTTTTTGTCGTGCTTGAGCATGTGCTCGAGATGGGCGCCGGCTCCGGAATTTGCGCTGAAATAGCCCGCACCGCCGTTACGCAGCGTACTGAGAAGATCGAGGGCCACCGTAAGCTGCACGTCCGAGCGGCCGGGATTACGGCGATGAACCTCCCGCATAAAATGGCGTATGGGGGCTAGCGGCGCCCAGCCTGGCTGGCAATTATAGGAGACATAGAGTAGGCCATCCGATTGCAGGCGTTGCCTGGCGATCGATACGATGGCCTCGCGCGATTCCGGTGAAACCCAGCTCAGAACGCCGTGGAAGCCGAGAACATCAACGTCGCAGGGGCCGCCGCGAGCAGCTTCTTCCTCGAAGCTACTCTCGATGACTTCGATATTGGTGAGTTCCGCGTTCCGGATGATGCGGTTGGCATGCGCCACATGTTCCGGGTTGAAGTCGTAGCCCTCGAAGTCCACGTGAGGATTGGCTGCGGCGAGCAAAGCAATGCCAAATCCCTGACCGCAGCCGAGTTCGAGAAAACGCTTCGGCTTGAGTGCGCGGCCAGGGGATCGTCCAGTAATCAAAGCAGAAAATGCCAGATGAGAGGGCGCCATTTCTCGGTAGAAATGGGCGGTGTAGCCGACATCGGCTACATAGCCTCGGGACCAATGCATTCGACTGGTGCTCCCTACAAAAAAGTTACGTGAGACAATCGATTTCAACCAATGAGTGTAAATCATCAGAAATCACTGAAAGTGGCAAGCGTTCCACCCTGATTTTTCCACTCATCAGCGCAGTTCGTGGGTGGCATCGCGTGCAGAGATGATTGCAGGTGCGGTAACCATTTACGAATCATCAACTAAATTATGTCGGGCCGCCCCCCGCCATGACGCGCCTTGCGGCGACTGCAACATGCAATCGCGCGCCGGTCGATAAGCAGGACGGAGATCGTGCGCTACACGCCTCAAGGTCGCCTTTCCATGCTATGCAACCGAGGTTGCAACCCCACCCGGTTGAAGGCTGCGGCCAGCAGGCTCTCGATAATGCGAGGTCCTGGTGACGAATTGTGTTCGACTTTTCCGGGACATGCCCCTGCGACTGTGCTAGGCGACGATTGGGACCTCGCAGGCAGCAAGGCCCGGAGAGAATTTGGGACGGCCGCTTACTCATGACCGATATCTTCCGCGAGATCGAAGACGATCTGAGGCGTGACAAATATGCCAAACTGTTCAGCCGCTTCGGGCCGGCACTGATCATCCTTGCGGTGATCTTCGTCATTGCCGTGGCCGGCTGGCGCTATTGGACGTATCAGCAGTCGCAATCCGCCCAGGCCGCCGGCGGCCGCTTTGAACAGGCGCTCGATCTTGCCCGCGACGGAAAAGAGAGCGAAGCCGAAGCCATCCTCAAGGACCTCGCGGCGACGGCACCGGTCGGCTATCGCGATCTCGCGCGCTTTCGCCTCGCGGGGGAAGTCGGCAAACGTGACGCAGCGGCCGGAGCCGAGGCCTATGACGCGCTCGCCAACGACACGAGCCTGTCATCCTCGCTGCGGGACCTCGCGACGCTGCGGGCGGCGATCCTGCGGATCGATACCGCCAACCGGCAGGATCTCGAACAGAAGCTCACGCCGCTTGCAGCGCCTGGCAAACCCTGGCGCCATACGGCGCGCGAGATGCTGGGCCTCGCGGCCTTGAAGGCCAATGACTATGAAGCCGCCGGGCGCTGGTTCGACGAGATCGCCTCCGATACGGAGGTGCCCTCGGGCCTGCGTCAGCGCGTCGATCTCTACCTCGCCCTGGTGCGCGGCGGCCCCGTCACGGTCCAGTAACCCGGCTGCAGAAAACACGTATCGGCACAAATTTCATGGTTGCCACCGTCGCCATCGTCGGTCGCCCGAATGTGGGCAAGTCGACTCTCTTCAACCGGCTCGTCGGCAGGAAGCTCGCGCTCGTCGACGATCGGCCGGGGGTGACACGCGACCGCCGTGAGGGCGAGGCCCGGCTCGGGCCGCTCAGCTTCAATGTAGTCGACACGGCGGGCCTGGAAGAGGCCGACGCGGAAAGTCTCACCGGACGGATGCGCGCCCAGACGGAGGCCGCGGTTGCCGGGGCCGATCTCGTCCTCTTCGTCGTCGACGTGCGTAGCGGCATCACGCCCGCCGACCGTCAGTTCGCCGATCTCGTACGCAAATCGGGCAAGCCCGTCGTGCTCCTCGCCAACAAGGCGGAAGGGCGGTCCGGGACCGAGGCATCCTACGAAGCCTTCACCTTGGGGCTGGGCGATCCCGTGCCCTTCTCGGCCGAACACGGAGAGGGCATCAGCGATCTCTTCGATGCCTTGGCCGCCCATTTGGCCATGCCCGAGGAGGACGAGGCGGATGAGGAAGACGAGGCGGCGCGCTCGATCCGCATCGCCATCGTCGGACGGCCGAATGCCGGCAAGTCCACCCTCATCAACCGCATGGTGGGCGAAGAGCGCCTCCTGACCGGGCCCGAGGCCGGCATCACCCGCGATTCCATTTCGCTCGACTGGGAATGGCGCGGGCGGCCCATCAAGCTGTTCGACACGGCGGGCCTGCGCAAGCGGGCGCGGATCGAGGACAAGCTCGAGAAGCTCTCGGTGGCCGACGGCCTGCGCGCCGTGCGCTTTGCCGAGGTCGTCGTCGTGCTGCTCGATGCGACGATCCCTTTCGAAAAGCAGGACCTCACCATCGTCGATCTCGTCGAGCGGGAAGGGCGCGCCGTCGTCATCGGCCTCAACAAATGGGATCTGGTGGCAGACCAGCCCGGGCTCCTCAAGACGCTCAGGGAAGAGGCCGACCAGATGCTCGCCCAGGTGCGGGGCGTCGGCGTCGTGCCACTGTCGGGCCTCGCGGGGCAGGGCATCGATCGGCTCATGGAGGCCGTCATTGCGGCCCATGAGGTCTGGAACCGCCGCATCTCGACAGCCCAGCTCAACCGTTGGCTGGGGGAGGCCACTGCCAATCATCCGCCGCCGGCCGTCTCGGGGCGGCGCATCAAGATCCGCTATATGACGCAGGTGAAAAGCCGGCCGCCGCATTTCGCGGTCTTCGGTAATCAGCTCGCGGCCCTGCCGACGGCCTATTCTCGCTATCTGGTGAACGGCTTGCGCGAGGCCTTCTCACTGCCGGGCACGCCGATCCGGCTGTCGTTCCGCCAGGGCGACAACCCTTATGCCGAACACGGCAAACCCACCGGCCGCATCTACAAGCGCCGCTGATAGCGCTGATTGGAATGGCGGTTCGGCCTCTTCTCAGGCCGGCATCTGCGGCGTCAGCACCCGGTCCTGCGGAAAGTCGTAGATCTTGCCGGTTTCGGTCCAATCGGGGGCGGCAAGAGCCAGGAGGTGCGGCGCGAGATCCTCGGGCGTCTTGAGCGTCAGCGGATCCTCGCCGGGCATGGCCTTGCGGCGCATGGCGGTGCGGAGCGGGCCCGGGTTGACCATCATGACGCGCAGCGAGGTCTTTTCCGTCTCGGCGGCATAGCTGCGGGCGAGTGCCTCGACCGCTGCCTTGGACGCGGCATAGGGGCCCCAAAAGGCGCGGCAGCTGTGCGCCGCCCCGGAAGAGATGAAGATCGCGCGACCGGCGTCGGAGGCGCGCAGCAGCGGGTCGAGCGAGCGGATCAGACGCCAGTTGGCGGTAACATTGATGGCCATCACCTCGTCGAACACCTTCGGCTCGACATGCCCGAGCGGCGAGAGCGTGCCGAGCACGCCGGCATTGGCGAGGAGGATGTCGAGCTTGCCCCAGCGCTCGTAGAGCGAGGCGCCGAGCCGGTCGAGCGCGTCATAGTCCTTGAGGTCCACCGGAACGAGCGTCGCCGTGCCGCCGCTGGCACGGATCTCGTCGTCGAGCTCCTCCAGCGCACCGACGGTGCGGGCGAGCGCCACCACATGGGCGCCGGCCTGGGCGAAGGCGATCGCCGCCGCCCGGCCGATGCCGCGTGAGGCGCCGGTGACGACGGCGATGCGTTTTTCGAGCGGACGAGACATGGACGATGGCTTTCCGAACGGTCAGCTCGCCTCGGCGAGCAGCGACAGCTGGGCCGCGGGCTCGCCGGTGAGGTCGGTCAGCGTCGTCGGATAGTCGCCGGTGAAATAGTGATCGGTGAATTGCGGCTGGTGCGGGTTGCGCCCGCTCTCGCCGAGCGCGCGATAGAGACCGTCGACCGAAACGAAAGCCAGGCTGTCGACGCCGGTAAACTCGCGCATCTCTTCGAGGCTCATGCGTGCCGCGAGCAGCTTGTCGCGGTCCGGCATGTCGATGCCGTAATAGTCGGGATACATGATCGGCGGGGAGGCAATGCGGAAATGCACTTCCTTCGCGCCGGCGTCGCGCATCATCTGCACGATCTTCACCGATGTCGTGCCGCGGACGATGGAGTCGTCGATCAGCACGATGCGCTTGCCCTCGACCACCGCGCGGTTGGCGGAATGCTTGAGGCGAACACCGAGCGCCCGGATCGCCTGGGTCGGCTCGATGAAGGTGCGGCCCACATAGTGATTGCGGATGATGCCGAGCTCATAGGGCAGCCCCGCGGCCTGCGCAAAGCCGAGCGCTGCCGGAACGCCGGAATCCGGCACCGGCACGACGATATCGGCATCGACGGGCGCCTCGCTCGCGAGTGTCGCGCCGATCGCCTTGCGCACCGCATAGACGGGACGGCCGTTCACGACCGAATCCGGCCGCGAGAAATAGACATATTCGAAGATGCAGGGCCGCGCCGGCATCGCCGGGAAAGGCTTATGGCTCTCGATGCCCTCGTCCGAGATGACGACCACCTCGCCATTCTCCACGTCGCGGACGAAGCGGGCGCCGATGATGTCGAGCGCGCAGGTCTCGGACGCCAGCATGTACTGGCCGTCGAGCTCGCCGAGCACCAGCGGGCGGATGCCGAGCGGGTCGCGCGCACCGATGAGCTTGTCGTTGGTCAGGCTGACGAGCGCGTAGCCGCCTTCGATCTGTCGGAGCGCGTCGATGAAGCGGTCGAGAAACCGGTTGCGCCGCGAGCGGGCGACAAGGTGGAGGATCGCCTCCGTGTCGGATGTCGACTGGCAGATGGCGCCTTCCGCCACCAGCCGGCGCCGCAGCGTCAGGCCATTGGTAAGATTGCCGTTATGCGCGACCGCGAAGCCACCGCCTTCCAGCTCGGCGAAGAGCGGCTGAACATTGCGCAGGATCGTCGCGCCTGTCGTCGAATAGCGGGTATGGCCGATGGCGCTGTGGCCCTTGAGGCGCTCGATCGTCGCCGGATCGGAGAAATTGTCGCCGACGAGGCCAAGGTGCCGTTCCGACTGGAAGCGCGTGCCGTCGAAGGAGACGATGCCGGCCGCTTCCTGGCCGCGGTGCTGCAAGGCATGCATGCCGAGCGCCGTGATCGCGGCTGCATCGGGATGGCCATAAATGCCGAACACCCCGCATTCCTCATGCAGGGTGTCGCCTTCGGCATCGAAATCGTCGATATCGCGGTTCACATGCATCCCGTCGTCTCCCGCGGTGACCAGTTTTCACCGCAGCGGTTCACTGCGCCGAACCTGTAGCACCTTCAGCATCCGTTCCGGCAGGCGCCTGGGTGCGACGCTGCGGCGCAGGCGCCGCGTCAGCTGGCGGCGGTGTCTGCGGCGCGGTGTCGGAATCGGCCGGTGCATCCGTGCCGCCATCGCCGCTCGGCTGCCTGAACTTCTGCAAGATGGTGCTTTCGGGGTCATCCGGCAACATCGCGATGAGACTATCGCCCGTCGATTGCAGAAGTGGGCGCGTTCGCGCCTGCAGAACCCAGTCGGGCTGCATGTCCGTTTTCACGAGCCAATTGAAGAAGATGAAGCCGACGACGCAGATGAGAAAGCCGCGTGCCGCACCGAAGAGGAAGCCGAGCGACCTGTCGACCGCGCCGATGCGCGAGTCGAGGACGAAATCGGACAATTGCACGGTGATGAAGGACACTATGATCAGCGTCACCAGGAAGATGGCGGCGATGGTGACCACCAGCGCAATCGTCGGATTGGCGATATGCGTCTTCACGTAAGGCAGCAGGTGCGGGTGCAGCAACAGCGCAGCGACCGCCGCCGCAATCCACGAGACGATCGCGAGAACCTCGCGCGTAAAGCCACGAACCGCAGCCAGCAGCGCCGACAACAGCACGACGCCTAGAACGATCAGATCAAGAAGCGCAACGGGCATGACAGACCCTGAAAACCGCGAATCGAAACAGGTGAGCGCCTGCGGCCACTTTTATGACCGTGGTATAGCTTGCGGTCCATAGCACGTCACCTCCTGGCGAGCCCCGGACGGTTGCCCTCCACACGTGGTTGCGCCGCGATGCGCGCCACGAGGTCCGCAATATGCCCGGTCGTGGTCACCACGAGCGGCGCCGTCTCGTCCTGGTTGCGGACGGCGGGTGGCGCAACTGTGCGATTAAAGCCGAGCTTGGCGGCTTCTTTGAGGCGCGCCGGCGTCTGGGCAACCGGCCTGATCGCGCCGGAGAGGCCGATCTCGCCGAAATAGACGCAATCCGCCGGCAGCGGCAGACCGGCGAGCGACGAGACGAGAGCCGCCGCGGCCGCGAGATCGGCGGCAGGCTCGGTGATCCTCAGGCCGCCCGCGACATTGAGATAGACGTCGTGCTGCCCGAGCTTCAGCCCGCCATGGGCTTCGAGCACGGCGAGCACCATCGACAGCCGGCTCGGGTCCCAGCCGACGACCGCCCGGCGAGGCGTGCCGAGACTCGTCGGCGCAACCAGCGCCTGGATCTCCACGAGGAGCGGGCGCGTACCTTCCATGCCGGCAAAGACGGCCGTGCCGGCGGCCGAGAGATCGCGTCCCGCCAGAAAGAGGGCGGAGGGATTAGCGACTTCCGCGAGCCCGCGGCCGGTCATCTCGAAGACGCCGATCTCGTCGGTCGGGCCGAAACGGTTCTTCACGGCGCGCAGGATGCGGAAATGGTAGCCGCTGTCACCCTCGAAGGAGACGACGGCATCGACCATGTGCTCGACGACGCGGGGACCGGCGATCTGCCCGTCCTTGGTGACATGGCCGACGAGAATGACGGTCGTCCCGGTCGTCTTCGCAAAGCGAATGAGCGCCTGGGCGCTGCCGCGCACCTGCGTGACCGTACCGGGGGCCGCCTCGACGCTTCCCGTCCACATGGTCTGGATCGAATCGATGATCGCCAGGCGCGGCGTCGGCCCGTGCGACAGGGTCGCGACGATATCCTCGACATTGGTTTCGGCCGCGAGTTCGACCGCCGCATCGCTCAAACCAAGGCGTTCGGCCCTGAGGCGGACCTGCGCCACGGCCTCTTCGCCCGAGATATAGGCGACCCGGTGGCCGGCACGGGCCATGACGGCGCTCGCCTGGGTGAGCAAGGTGGACTTGCCGATGCCGGGATCGCCGCCGATCAGGATCACGGAGCCCGGCACGAATCCGCCGCCGGTGACCCGATCGAGCTCGCCGATGCCGGACGCTACACGGGGTGCATCCAGGCTCGCGCCCTGCAGCCCTTCGAGCGGAAAGACGCGGCCCTTGCTGCGCGCGCCGGCGCGGCTTGCACCGGGAACCGGCACCGGCGGGGCGGAAGCCTCCTGGGCCAACGTGTTCCAGGCGCCGCAGGCGTCGCATTTGCCTTGCCAGCGGTTATAGACGGCGCCGCAGCTCTGGCAGATGAATTGGGGAGTGCCACGGGCCACTAGGCGCTCTCGCCCTTGTAGCGTCGGGCATAGCGACGCCCGAGGCTTGTGAGGAATTCGTAGCCGATGGTGCCGGCGCGCCCGCCCACGTCGTCCACGGTGATGCCGTCGCCGATGAAGGTGACGAGATCACCGCGCTTGATCGCCCCTTCCGGAACGGCGGAGACGTCGAGCGTCACCAGATCCATGGAGATGCGGCCGGCGATCGGGCACCGCACCCCGGCGACGACCGCCTCACCGCCGGGCCTCAGGTTTGTGCCGCTGGCACTACGCAGATAGCCATCGCCATAGCCGAGGCAGATGGTGGCGATGCGCCGCCGCCCCTCGGATGTCCAGTGGCCGCTATAGCCAACCGTCTCCGCGTCCGGGACGGTGCGCAGCTGGATGACCTTTGCCTCGAGCCGCACGACCGGCGCCATCGGATTGTCGCGGCCCGGGCGCGGATTGCCGCCATAGAGCGCGTAGCCGGGGCGCACCAGATCGAAATGGGGCTTGGCCGGCAGGAAAATGCCGGACGAGTTGCAGAGCGAGGCGGGTACCTGCGCAAACAGTGGCCGCACGCTCTCGAAAGCCTTGATCTGCCGCGCATTGACCGCAAGGCCGGGGTTCTCGGCCGAGACCAGATGGCTCATCACGAGCGTGAGGGAAAAGGCATCGAGAAGATCGGTCTCGCCGCGGATCTTGGCAGCCGCCTCCGGGCGCAGGCCGAGCCGGTTCATGCCGGTGTCGATATGCAGCGCCGCCGGGAGGGGCCGGCCGAGCGTGCGGCAGAACGCCCCCCATTCCTCGATTTCCTCACGCGAGCCGAGGACGGGCCGCACGTCGAGCTCGGCGAAACGGGCCGCCGTTCCAGGCAGGAGCCCGTTCAGCACATAGAGCGTGGAGGCCTGATCCGCCTGCCGGAAGCACGCCGCTTCGCAGAGATGGGCGACGAAAAAGGTCCGGCAGCCGGCCGCGGCAAGGGCTTTGGCGACCGGCTCGAGACCGATCCCATAGGCATCGGCCTTGATCACGGCTGAACATTCCGCGCCTGCCGCTTCCGCGGCCAGGTGCCGCCAATTGCTGACGAGCGCCGCGAGGTCGATGGTCAGAAGCCCGCCGGCGTCCACCGGATCGATGGACGAGGGGTGGGTATAGGATGGGTCTCGATAGGAACTGTCTTGGCTCAAGATGTGCCGATATCCGTTGGTGAATGGCGAGACGCCATCAGGTTCGTTCGGGCAGATGGTCTTCCTGTGCGAGATTGCCGAAACGCGTCACATCGGCCTGGAACGACAGCTGTACCGCGCCGGTTGGGCCATGGCGCTGCTTGCCGATGATGACCTCGGCCCGCCCATGCGCCTGGTCCATATCGGCCTGCCATTTGAAATGCTCCTCGGTGCCCATCTTCGGCTCTTTGTTCTTAAGGTAATATTCCTCGCGGTAAACGAACATGACGACGTCGGCGTCCTGCTCGATCGAGCCCGATTCGCGCAGATCCGAGAGCTGCGGGCGCTTGTCGTCGCGTGCCTCCACCTGACGCGAGAGCTGCGACAAGGCGAGGATCGGCACCGCCAGTTCTTTGGCGAGCGCCTTCAGGCCTGTCGTGATCTCCGTGATCTCCTGCACGCGGTTGTCGCTCCTTTTCGACGATCCCGAGAGCAGCTGCAGATAGTCGACCACGAGTAGATCGAGCCCGCGCTGGCGTTTCAACCGCCGGGCACGGGCGGCAAGCTGGGCGATTGATATGCCGCCAGTCTGATCGATGTGGAAGGGCATCGTCTGCATCTCGCGGGCGGCATCCGTGAGCTTATAGAACTCGTCCTCGCGGATGTCGCCGCGGCGGATCTTGTAGGAGGGAATGCCCGACTGCTCGGCGATGATGCGGGTGGCGAGCTGCTCGGCCGACATTTCGAGCGAGAAGAAGCCGACAATCCCGCCATTGACGGTCTTGATGGTACCGTCCGGGTGCTTCTCGCCGCGGTAGGCCTTGGCGATGTTGAAGGCGATGTTGGTGGCGAGCGCCGTCTTGCCCATGCCGGGGCGGCCGGCGAGGATGATCAGGTCCGATGTCTGCAATCCGCCCATCTGGCGATCGAGTTCGATGAGACCGGTGGCGAGACCAGAGAGTTTACCCTCACGCTTGTAGGCTGCGGCGGCGATGTCGACGGCCGCTGTCAGCGCGGTCGAGAAGGTCTGGAAACCGCCGTCGTAGCGGCCGGTTTCGGCGAGTTCATAGAGCTTGCGCTCGGCGTCCTCGATCTGCTCGCGCGGCGACACGTCGACGGCCGCGTCATAGGCCTCGTTGACCATGTCCTCACCGATCTCGATGAGGCGGCGGCGGACGGCGAGGTCGTGGATCGTGCGGCCATAGTCCTCGGCATTGATGACCGTGGTCGCCTCGGCCGCGAGGCGCGCCAGATATTGCGGAATCGTCAGGCCGCCGAGATCCTGGTCGCCGAGGAAGGTCTTCAGGGTGATCGGCGTCGCGACCTTGCCCGCCTTGATGAGGCTCGTCGCCACCTCGAAAATGCGCCGGTGGACCTCCTCCTGGAAATGCTCCGCTTCAAGGAAATCAGAGACGCGGAAATAGGCATCGTTATTGACGAGAATCGCGCCGAGCAGCGCCTGTTCGGCATCGATATTGTGAGGCGCAAGCCGGAACTGGGCTTCGCTCGCCGCTTCGAGCCGCGTCACAAGGGAATTGATCGTCGCCATGCTGCCCAACCGTGAGAATCAAGGGCTTACTGTAGCATGGACAATCGCCTCGCCCATCTGATCGCGGGCCCCGTCCCGCCTACGCACGCGATTCACACGAGCGATGGCTTTCCCGCCGAGTGTGGCACGTCCGCCGCAGTGGCGTGGCGCCCTCGGCACGCCGGACCGCAAGGGCGGGAGGAAAAGCAGAGGTTTCAGGCTGCCGATTCGGCGCTGGCGCGCTCGCAAGCCACCTCTCAGCCCCGATTGGGCGGAGCGGCGGCTCATGCGGGTGACGGGCCGGCCCGTCACGTTGATTGTGGCGAAACCCAGATCTCTCGATGCAGGCGATTATTCGCCCGCGAGTCTGAGGTCGCGCGGCTTGCCTTCCCGCGCCCGAAGCGCGTTTTCGCGGCGCGCGATATAGTCGCGCGTCAGCGGCACGGCCGTCTGCTGCTTCGCGAGCTGGATCTGGAAGACCATCATGCCATCGTGGCGGAAGGACATTTCGGAGGCGGCGAGATAGAAGTCCCACATGCGGATGAAGCGCTCGTCGTACAAGGCGAGCACCTCCTCCCGGTGGGCATGGAACCGCTGCCGCCAGGCCTTCAGCGTCTCGGCATAGTGCAGGCGCAGGATCTCGACGTCGGTGATGACCAGGCCGGCCCGCTCGATATGCGGAAGAACCTCGGACAGCGCCGGGATATAGCCGCCGGGGAAAATGTATTTCGCGATCCAGGAATTCGTGCTGCCCGGCCCATCCATCCGCCCGATCGAATGGAGGACCATGACGCCGTCGTCCTTGAGGATGCGCGCGACCGTATTGAAGAAGGTTTTGTAATACGGCACGCCGACATGCTCGAACATGCCGACCGAAACGATCCGGTCGAAGGTCTCTTGGATCGCGCGGTAATCCTTCAGGTGGAACTCGGCCTGCCCGGTGAGATTGCGCTCCTCGGCGCGGTTGCGCGCCACCGAGAGCTGCTCCTGGGAGAGCGTGACACCGGTGACCTTGGCGCCGCAGCGCTCGGCCAGATAAAGCCCGAGGCCGCCCCAGCCCGAGCCGATGTCGAGGACGCGCTGGCCCGGCTCCACCAGCAGCTTGGCCGCGACATGGCGCTTCTTGGCGAGCTGGGCGTCGTCCAGCGTGTATCCCGCCTCCTCGAAATAGGCGCAGGAATATTGCCGGTCGGAATCGAGGAAGAGCGCATAGAGGCGGCCGTCGAGGTCGTAGTGGTGAGCCACGTTGCGCTGCGCGCGCGAGGCGACGTTCCACTGCGCCACCCAGCGCCATACCCTGCGCCAGCCGCGCATGACGCGCACGGGCAGGGTCTCGCCGTGAAGACGAAAATTTTGCATGCCGAGCGCGATGAGATCGGCAATGTCGCCCCGTTCCATGACGAGGCGGCCTTCCATATAGAGCTCGCCGACCGCCGTATCAGGGTCGAGGAGGAGACGGGCAGCACTGCGATTGTCCGTCAAGAGGACGTGGATCGGTTCACCCGTTCCATCGCCGAAGACCGTCGGCTGCCCATGTCCCACCTTCACGGTGAGTGAGCCCTGCCGGATGAGCCGGCCCAGCACTAATCTTAGAAACACTTCCATTCCGCCGCCCCGTGATGCCAAGGCGCCGCTGGCGCGAACGCCGACATATTACGCCCAAGCTACGGAGCAACGCAAAAAAGTGCAACGGGTGCCAGCGGACTGGCACCCCTTACCGCAACGCATGCCAAAAAACGCCCGTCTCAGGCGTCTTCGTCGTCGCCTGCCGCCTCGGCCAATGCCGCGCCGACTTCAAGGCCGAGATCGTCGAGATTGGTCTCTTCGCGAGTCGTGACGCTCTCGCCGCGGGACTGCCGCTCGGCTTCTTCCGGGCTGCGGGCGACATTGACCGTGACGGTCACGTCCACCTCGGGATGCAAGCTCACCGGCACCTTGTGCAGGCCGAGCGTCTTGATCGGGGCGTTCAGCGCGATCTGCTGGCGGTTGACGCTAAAGCCGTCGGCCGTCAGCGCCTCGGCGATGTCGCGCGGCGACACCGAGCCGTAGAGCACACCCGTCTCACCCGCCTGGCGGATGATGCTGAAACTCTGTCCGTCGAGCTTCGACGCAACACCCTCGGCCTCGGCCTTGAGCTCGAGATTGCGCGCCTCGAGCTGCGCACGCTGCGATTCGAAGCGGGTGTTGTTTTCCTTGGTGGCGCGCAGGGCCTTGCCGCGCGGCAGCAGATAGTTACGAGCGTAGCCGTCGCGCACGCGCACGGTCTCGCCCATCTGGCCGAGCTTGGCCACACGTTCGAGCAGAATGACTTCCATAGCGATCTCCTTTGGTGGTCTGAGTTGAGTGTTGTCCGAAAGGGGTGAGCTGCCTCAGGGAAGACGGCCGGCGGAGTTGGGCCAACGCTTGCGCAACCCGAAGAGGATGTCGGCGATCCCGAAGATCGCCAGGACGGGCAGGATCCACATCAGAAAGATGATGAGGAGCATATAGGCGAGGCCGAGCAGGGCGGGGCGCCCCGGCCGCCCGCGCGTCAGGGCGTGCAGTGCCGCCAATCCCTGCAGGGCAAAGGCGCAGGCGAAGGCACCAGTCAGCGCCATCGCGAAGAGGCCGACGAAGCCGCCGGCGACGGCAGCTGCCACGAGGGCGACGAAGAAGGCGATGAGCGTGGTGCGCGGCATCGTCGTGTCGGCGATCACCGGCCAAGGGCGCGGCAATCTCTCGGAAATCGCCACGGTCTTGGCGGCGAGCCAGAGGTTGAGCACGAGCATCAGCACGAAGGAGGCGGCGGCCAGCGGCGGCACGGCGGCGATGATCGCGCTGACGAGGTCATTGCTGCCAATATTGCCGGGCAAGCTCAGGGGCTCGCCATCCGGCAGTTCCATTTCCGCCCGGATGAAGCTCTGCACGGCATTGCGCATCGCCGTTTCATAGGCGCTGTGCGACAGGCCGATGCCGAGCGCGCCGGCAAGCGTCACCGCCGCCGCTATGACCGCGAGCCAGGCCAACAGGCGCCCGGTCGGATACCATTCCGGTCCGGCGGGCGTGGAACGGGCGAGAAGTGCGAGATAGCCGAGCCACCAGGCCGGCAGGGCGATGCCGACCGCAAAGGCGATGCCGGCTGACGGCGTGAAGATGAACGCAAGGCTGGCCGCGCCGACGAAGGCGGCGAGAAGCCCGGCGCGATGGTTCCATCCGAGCGCCGCGACGAAGATCGGAAAGGGGGCGACATAGGACAAAAGGAGGGCGAGCGGTGAGCCGGAGATGACAACCGCAAAAAGGAGCGCCGACACGAGGCCGGCACCTATGCCAATGAAAATGAGGCTCGCCATCGTCCGCTGTCCCGCTGCGTTCGGCAGGGTTAGAGGAGGATCACCGTCCTCCCCAACTGTCCCGATCCACGATCGGGCGACGTTCAGTTCGTTCAAGATCGGTGGGGCACCAGGCCCCACCCGGTCGTCAGGCTATTTGATCACGTAGGGCAGAAGGCCGAGGAAGCGGGCCCGCTTGATGGCCTGCGCCAGCTCGCGCTGCTTCTTGGCCGAGACGGCCGTGATGCGCGAAGGCACGATCTTGCCGCGCTCGGAGATGTACCGCGACAGAAGCCGCGTGTCCTTGTAGTCGATCTTCGGCGCATTGGCGCCCGAGAACGGGCAGGTCTTGCGCCGACGGAAGAAGGGGCGGCGGGGAGCGGCTGCTGCTGCTGTTGTTGTTGTGGTCATGGATCAGACCTCCTCGGAGGGAACATCGTCGCCGTCGGCCGTCACCCGGTCGCGCCGGGGAGGCCCGCGATCACGGTCGCCGCGGTCACCGCGGTCGAAGCGTCCGTCGCGATCAAAACGTCCGTCGCGGTCGCGGCGGTCGTCACGATCGCGCTTCTGCAGCATGACCGACTGACCTTCTTCGAGCGCTTCGACGCGCAGCGTCAGGAAGCGGATGACGTCTTCGCTGATGCGCATCTGGCGCTCCATCTCGGCGACGGCGGCCGGCGGCGCGTCGATGTTCAGGAGCGTGAAATGCGCCTTGCGGTTCTTCTTGATCCGGAAGGCGAGCGACTTGATGCCCCACATCTCGGTCTTCTGCACCGAGCCGCCATTGGCCTCGATGACACCCTTGTACTGTTCGACGAGGGCTTCGACCTGCTGGGACGTGACATCCTGGCGCGCCAGGAAAACATGCTCGTAAAACGGCATAAACGGCCTTTCTCTTCATCCTCGCGTTGCCGCCGGCGCCAAGCCCTTCGAGCCTGCCAAGGCCCGAGCGGAATGTTCGAAGGCGGAGACACGGGACGATGGGGTGATGGACCCCTGCATGCTGTCATGCCGTCCGTTCAGCCCCCGGCCAGGCGAACGCGAAGCGGCTCGGTAGCGCATCGGCTGATGAAATGCAAGGCTCGCACGCACAAAGCCGCCGCGGTGCGTGCTTTCCCCTTGGTGGTCGCCGGCCGCCTGCGATAAGAGTGGCCGCACCGAGGCCTTGAGAACGCAAGGGAATCCGCCGAACGATGTCCCCTACAGCTTCGCCTAGCCGCCGTTTGCGGCTCGGCGTCAATATCGATCACGTGGCAACGCTGCGCAATGCGCGCGGCGGGTCCTATCCGTGTCCCGTCGCCGCCGCCAAGCTGGCAGCCGAGGCCGGTGCCGACGGCATTACCGCGCATTTGCGTGAGGATCGCCGGCATATCCGCGACGAGGACATCGCGCGATTGCGCGCCGAGGTGGGGCTTCCGCTCAATCTCGAGATGGCTGCGACGCCCGAGATGGTGAGCATCGCGGTGCGGACGAAGCCGCATGCGGCCTGCCTCGTCCCGGAGAAGCGTGAGGAGCGCACCACCGAGGGTGGCCTCGACATTATTCTCGGCCGCGAACATCTGCGGCCGGTCATCGGCGAATTGAAGGCCGCGGGCATCCGCGTCTCGCTCTTCGTGGAACCCGAGCGCGCAGTGATGGATGCGGCGGCGGAGCTCGGTGCCCCCGTGGTCGAACTGCACACCGGCACCTATGCCCATGCCGTCATCGACGGCGATAGCGACCGCATCGCCGCCGAACGCCAGCGCCTCCTCGCGGCGGCCCGGCACGGCGCCGCGCTCGGGCTGGAGATTCATGCCGGGCACGGCCTGACCGTGCATTCCGTGGGGCCGATCGCGGCCATTGCCGAGATCCTCGAGCTCAATATCGGCCACGCACTCATCAGCGATGCGATCTTCGTCGGCCTCGGCGAGGCGGTACGGACCATGCGCCTGGCCATGGACGAGGGCAGGACGATGACCGCTGCGCAGCCGATACCATGATTATCGGCATCGGTTCCGACCTCTGCGACATTGATCGCATTGCCCGCTCGCTCGAGCGCTTCGGCGAGCGGTTCACGCAGCGCATCTTCACGCCCGGTGAGCGTGCGCGCGGCGACAGGCGTGCCGCGCGAGCGGCCTCCTACGCCAAGCGTTTCGCGGCGAAGGAGGCCTGCGCCAAAGCGCTCGGCACGGGCATGTCGAAAGGCGTTTTCTGGCGTGACATGGAGGTCGTCAACCTGCCCGGCGGCAAGCCGACCATGCGCCTGACCGGAGGCGCGGCGCGCCGTCTTGCCGCCCTCCTGCCGCCGAACCATGAGGCGGTCGTCCATATCTCCTTGACCGACGATCCGCCGCTCGCGCAGGCCTTCGTGGTGATCGAAGCGCGCCCGCTCGGCGAAAGCGGCATTCGCACCGTCTAAAGAATTTGGGGCGATGATCGCGGTCTTGCGACGTCGTAAGCCGCCGCGGCGCAGCGTCGATGCGCCTCGTTGCGGGGAGACGCCCAGTAGGATAGACCACTCCGGGGCCGACACTGGTCGGCAAAAAAGGCCAAAGAGATGGAACGCGCTTCAGTGAAGCAAGCGGAAAACAAGAAGACCGATGGCGGGATTCTCGATACTGTCAAGGTTGTCGTCCAGGCGCTCCTGATCGCGCTCGTTGTTCGGACCTTCCTCTTCCAGCCCTTCAGTATTCCGTCAGGCTCGCTGATTCCGACCTTGCTGATCGGCGATTATCTCTTCGTTTCAAAATATAGCTACGGCTATTCCCGCTACTCCTTTCCCTTCGGGCTGGCGCCTTTTTCCGGCCGTGTCCTGGCCTCTGAGCCGCAGCGTGGCGATGTCGCCGTCTTCAAGCTGCCGAAGGACAATTCGACCGACTACATCAAGCGCGTGATCGGCCTGCCGGGCGATACCATCCAAATGATGGACGGGCGCCTTTATATCAACGGCACCCTGGTCCAGCGCGAACGGCTGCCCGATTACACCTCGCGGGACCTTTGGGGCCGCGAGGTCGCGGTGCCGCGCTATCTCGAGACGCTGCCCAACGGCGTCAAGCATGTCATCATCGAGAGTGAGAACGACAGCGGCTATTGGGACAACACCTATGTCTACAAGGTGCCGCCGGGCCATTTCTTCATGATGGGCGACAACCGCGACAATTCGACGGATTCGCGCGACGAGAATGTCGTGGGCTATGTGCCCTTCGACAATTTCGTGGGGCGCGCCGAGATCATCTTCTTCTCAATCGTCGAGGGCGCGCAGGGTTGGAAAGTTTGGGAGTGGCCGTGGACCGTGAGATGGGACCGGCTGTTC
Organism: Chelatococcus sp. GCM10030263; assembly: GCF_042666455.1. Classification (NCBI taxonomy): domain Bacteria; kingdom Pseudomonadati; phylum Pseudomonadota; class Alphaproteobacteria; order Hyphomicrobiales; family Chelatococcaceae; genus Chelatococcus; species Chelatococcus sp. GCM10030263. The sequence goes on from NZ_JBHTDB010000007.1 coordinate 221,040, forward strand.
ACGCGCGTGAAATGAGCAGCCAGTCCGCGCTCGCCGAGATCGAGAACCGCATCGGCTATCGCTTTCGCGACCGGGATTTGCTCATCAGGGCCCTGACCCATATCAGCGCCGTGCCCGCCGACAAGGCGCTGACCTATCAGCGGCTCGAGTTTCTGGGTGACCGGGTGCTCGGCCTTGCCGTCTCCGACATGCTCTACCGCACCTTTCCCAAAGCTGCGGAAGGGGAATTGTCACGCCGTCTGGCGGAGCTTGTGCGCCGGGAGAGCTGTGCGGAGGTTGCGGCCGCCTGGGGTGTCGGCGATCATGTGCGCCTCGGCGAGGGGGAGATTGCGGCGGGCGCCCGCCGCAATGCCGCGATCCTCGCCGATGTCTGCGAGGCCGTGGTCGGCGCCGTCTTCATCGATGGCGGCTATGCCGCCGCGCAGGATATCGTGCAGCGCGTCTTCGCCGACCATGTGCATGCGCCGCGGCGCCCATTGCGCGACGCCAAGACGGCGTTGCAGGAATGGGCGCAGGGCCGCGGGCTGCCGCCGCCACGTTATGACGTCGCGACGCGTTCTGGGCCCGACCATGCACCGCATTTCCGCATCGCGGTCACGGTCGAAGGAATGACCGCGGCCGAAGGAAGCGGCACCTCGAAACGGGTTGCGGAACAAGAGGCAGCCAAGGAGTTTTTAGTGCGCGAGAATATCTGGACGGCTGATGGCAGCTGACGAGCACAGACCAGAACAAGACGGTGCGCCGACAGATGGCGGGCCTGCTGCGCCGCATTGCGGCTTCGTCGCCCTGATCGGCTCGCCCAATGCGGGCAAGTCGACGCTGTTGAACCAGCTCGTCGGGGCGAAGGTATCGATCGTCTCGCGCAAGGTGCAGACGACGCGCGCCCTGGTGCGCGGCATTACGCTCGAAGGCGCCGCTCAGATCATTTTCGTCGATACGCCAGGCATCTTCAAGCCGAAGCGCAGGCTCGACCGCGCGATGGTGGCTTCAGCCTGGGGCGGGGCGGGGGACGCCGACGTGATCGCTCTCCTCGTCGATGCGCGCAAGGGGCTCGACGACGAAAGCGCGGCCATCGTCGAGCATCTGCCGGGTATCAAGCAGCCCAAGGCCCTCATCCTCAACAAGATCGACCTCGTGCCGAGGACCTCGCTGCTGGCGCTCGCGGCCGAGATCAACGGCAAGGCCGATTTCGACGAGACCTTCATGATCTCGGCGCTGACCGGCGATGGGGTCGCGGCTTTGCGCACCAAGCTCGCGGCGCGTATGCCGCCCGGCCCGTGGCTCTATCCGGAAGACCAGATCTCGGATGCGCCGCTTCGAATGCTCGCCGCCGAGATCACGCGCGAGAAGCTGTTCGAGCGCCTGCACGACGAACTGCCTTATGCCGCCACGGTGGAGACCGACCAGTGGCTCGCGCAGAAGGACGGCTCGGTCCGCATCGAGCAGACGATTTTCGTGGAGCGGGAAAGCCAGCGCAAGATCGTGCTCGGCAAGGGCGGCCAGACGATCAAGGCGATCGGCTCGGCAGCGCGCGTCGACATCGCCGAGGCGGCCGAGACGAAGGTGCATCTCTTCCTCTTCGTCAAGGTGCGCGAGAACTGGGGCGACGATCCCGAGCGCTACCGTGAAATGGGCCTAGAATTCCCGAGGGGCTAGGGGCGTTTAGCGCGTCCTGTCCGGCCCGACACGCCCCGCCGTGCCGCTTGCCATCGTGGAAGAGGATAAAGAGGGCTGGCGCCGCCCGATGGTCGGATGTTGCGACGAGCATGCGCCACCCCACCCCGGTTCGCTCCGCTCACCGACGCTCCCCATCGAGGGGAGGGTCGGCCTGGGGCTCCGCTTTCGGCTAACCTCTCCGGCGCGGCTGACTTCAGACACGACACGGCGCCAGCTGCGCCCCTCCCCCTTGTGGGGAGAAGTGGGGGGTGGGGGAAAATCAGTCGTGAGGCCTAGACCGACATACACCTGGACGGGGCATGCCACCGCGATTCAAGAACGCCGCCTAAGGTCTTGACGGGGAGCAGCTTTCGGCGATTCGTGCGCGCTATGCCTCGACCGCTCATCAAAGCCTTACGGCAGTTCGCTCAGATTTTGATTCAATCGGCCTTGCCGGTGGCGATCAGCAGGTCGGTACGGCTGCCCCACTCGGCCCAGGATCCGTCATAGAGCGCTTCAGCCGGCTTGCCGATCTGTTCGAGCGCGAGCGACAGCACGGCGGCGGTGACCCCGGAGCCGCAGCTCGTGACGACCGGCTTGTCGGGATCGATGCCGGCTGCGGCGAAAGCCTGCGCGATGGCTTCAGGATCCTTCAGCCGGCCGTTCTCGATGAGATCCGTAAAGGGCAGGTTGCGGGCGCCCGGCATATGCCCGGCGCGCACGCCCGGACGCGGCTCCGGCGCCTCACCGCGAAAGCGCGCTGCCGCCCGCGCGTCCACCACCTGCAGCCGCCCGCTCGCCAAGCTCTTGCTGACCCGTTCGGCGTCGGCCACGGCAGCATGGTCGAAGGTCACGTGGAAGCTTGCCGTCGGACGCGCGACCGGGCCTGATTCCACCGGCCGCCCCTCGGCGAGCCATTGCGGAAGCCCGCCGTCGAGCACCGCGACGCGCTTCGCCCCGAAAACCTTGAGCGTCCAGCGCACGCGCGCTGCCGAAAAAAGGCCCGCCCCGTCATAGACGATGATGCGGGCCTCGTCGGAGATGCCGAGCGCGCCCATGGCGGCAGCGAAGTCCTCCGGCGACGGCAGCATATGCGGCAGCGGCGACGCGCGGTCGCTGATCGCATCCACGTCGAAGCGCACGGCGTCGGGGATATGCTGGGCGAGATACTCCACCTCTGCGTCGCGGCCTTCCGTCGGCAGGTACCAGGACCCGTCGACGACCACGAGATCGGCAGCCCCGAGGTTTTGCGCCAACCACTCCGTGCTGACGAGGGCCGGGAAATTGCTCATGATCGCTCCTTCAGACCAGGGGCGCCTGCAGACCGGGGCGCCTGCAGACCGACGGTGCCCGCGCGCCGTCGCCTGCGAGCGGCGACTCGAGGCTGCATAGCATGCCGGCGGCAGGGGCACATAGCGCCCCGGCGCTCAGCGAGCGCTGCGATCACCCGCCTAAATATCAGATGCGGCCTAAATGTCGGATGTCCTTGGGATCTTCTCTGACGAAGGAGCATTGTGGAAAGCGAGCGAACCCGCATAGCCTTGCGCTGACAAGGGATCGCATTGTCGCAAAACTGCAACTGAAGTCGGTCAAGTCCAGAACCACGAAACAGTGGCATGGCCGAGAGGCACTCCAAAGCGAGTGCCCCACGGCCGATCAAGGGAGATGATCCATGGGTATGCGCGGACTGATTCCGGGCCTCGCGGCGGCGCTTACGCTCGCTGCCTCCGGCCCGGCTCTCGCCGTCACCGATATTTCCTGGTGGCATGCGATGACCGGGGCCAACAACGAGGTCGTCGAGACCCTCGCCAAAGAGTTCAACGCCAGCCAGAGCGACTACAAGGTGACGCCGGTCTTCAAGGGCACCTATCCGGAGACGCTCAATGCCGGCATCGCGGCCTTCCGGGCCAAGCAGCCGCCGGCAATCATCCAGGTCTTCGACGCCGGCACCGGCGTCATGATGGGTGCGCAAGGCGCGATCAAGCCGGTCGCGGACGTGCTGAACGAGGCGGGCGAGAAATTCGACAAGAGCCAGTATCTGCCGGGCATCGTCGCCTATTATTCGAAGCCCGACGGCACGATGCTGTCCTTCCCCTACAACTCCTCCTCGCCGATCCTCTATTACAACAAGGACGCCTTCCAGAAGGCCGGGCTCGACGTCAACAATCCGCCGAAGACCTGGAACGAGGTGTTCGAGGCGGCGCGCAAGATCAAATCGAGCGGGGCGGCCCCCTGCGGCTTCACCTCCACCTGGCTCACCTGGATCCAGCTCGAGAACTTCGCCGCCTGGAACAACGTGTCCTACGGCACGAAGGAGAACGGCCTCGCCGGGCTCGATGTCGAGCTCAAGATCAATGCGCCGATCTATGTGAAGCACTTCCAGGAGATCGCCGATCTCGCCAAGGACGGCGTGTTTCGCTACGGCGGCCGCACGGCCGAGGCCAAGAACCTTTTTCTCAGCGGCGAATGCGCGATTCTCACCGAGTCCTCTGGCGGCCTCGGCGACGTGGTCAAGTCGGGCATGAATTTCGGCACGGGGCAGCTGCCCTATGACACGAGCGCGCAGGGCGCGCCGCAGAACACGATCCCCGGCGGCGCGAGCCTCTGGGTCTTCGCCGGCCACACGCCCGAGGAATACAAGGGCGTTGCCGCCTTCTTCAAATTCCTGTCGCGCACCGACATCCAGGCGCGCCTCCATCAGGTGTCCGGCTATCTGCCGGTGACCCTCGCCGCCTATGAGGAGACGAAGAAGTCGGGCTTCTACGACAAGAACCCGGGCCGTGAGATCCCGATCCTCCAGATGTTGGGCAAGGCGCCGACCGAGAATTCCAAGGGCGTGCGGCTCGTCAACCTGCCGCAGGTGCGCGACATCCAGAACGAGGAACTCGAGAGGATGCTGGCAGGCCAGCAGACGGCCCAACAGGCGCTCGACAATGCCGTGAAGCGCGGCAATGCCGCCATCAAGCAGGCGATCGGCCAGTAAGTCGGTCAATACCCTTGGTGGCAGGCGATAACCTATAAGCGAGACGCCACCTGCTCTCTCCCCCCTTGAGGGGGAGAGGTGGAGAGGGGGGTACCCCCACCCTAACCCTCCCCCACAAGGGGGGAGGGCAGCGCCACACGATGGCCCGCCCCGCAAGACCGTGATCAGATCTGAAGAGGCCTCGTGACCCCTCGCGTCACCTTCCCCAACAAGATACTCCCTTATCTGCTGCTTCTGCCGCAGGTCTCGATCACCCTCGTGTTCTTCTACTGGCCGGCCTCGCAGGCGCTTTACCAGTCGACCTTGCGCGAGGACGCCTTCGGGCTCTCGACGACCTTCGTCGGCCTCGCCAATTTCGAGCATGTCCTCACCGATCCGAACTATCTCGGCTCCGTGCGGACCACGATCGTCTTCTCGCTGGCGACGGCGCTCCTGCCGATGGCGGTGGCGCTTCTGCTCGCCATCATGGCCGACCGGGTGGTGAAGGGGCGCGGCTTCTATCGCACGCTCCTCATCTGGCCCTATGCGGTCGCGCCCGCGATCGCCGGCATGCTCTGGCTCTTCCTGTTCAATCCGACGATCGGCAGCTTTGCCTATATGCTGCGGCGCGCCGGCTATGCCTGGGATCCACTGCTGAACGGCGATCAGGCCATGCTGCTGATCATCCTGGCGGCCGCCTGGAAGCAGATCAGCTATAACTTTCTGTTCTTCGTGGCCGGCCTGCAGGCGATCCCGAAAAGCCTTCTGGAAGCCGCCGCGGTCGACGGCGCACGCGAGGTGAAGCGCTTCTGGACCATCGTCTTCCCGCTGCTTGCCCCGACGAGCTTTTTCCTGCTCGTCGTCAACACCGTCTATGCCTTTTTCGACACCTTCGGCATCGTCCATGCGGTGACGGGTGGCGGGCCGGGCAAGGCGACGGAAACGCTGGTCTACAAGGTCTACAACGACGGCTTCGTCAATCTCATCCTCGGCGATTCCGCGGCGCAGTCGGTGATCCTGATGGTCATCGTCATCGCATTGACGGCCGTCCAGTTCCGCTACGTTGAACGCCGGGTGCATTATGGCTGAGGTGGCAGCATGAACAGGACACGCCCCGCCTCGGCCTTCATGAGCCATGCGATCCTCATCGTCGGCATCCTGATCGTCGTTTTCCCGATCTACTACACCTTCGTCGCCTCGACGCTGTCGCTCCCGCAGATCCTGCGCCCGCCGCTGCCGCTCGTGCCGGGCGATTATTTTCTCGCAAATTATTGGGAGGCGTTGTTCGGCGGCGTCGGGCGCATCGGCGGCGTCACCGTCTGGACGCTGCTGCTCAATACGACAATCGTCGCGGTGGCGATCGCGGTGGGCAAGATTGTCATCTCGATCCTGTCGGCCTATGCGGTGGTCTTCTTCCGCTTTCCCTTCAGGATGACCTTCTTCTGGCTCATCTTCATCACCCTGATGCTGCCGGTCGAGGTACGCATCCTGCCGACCTATAAGGTGATGGTCGATCTCGGCCTGATCGACACCTATACCGGGCTCACGCTGCCGCTGATGGCGTCGGCCACCGCGACGCTGCTCTTCCGCCAGTTCTTCCTGACCATTCCGGGCGAGCTCCTGGAAGCAGCGCGCGTCGATGGTGCAGGCCCCTGGCGCTTCTTCAAGGATTTCGTTCTGCCGCTGTCGAAGACGAATATCGCCGCGCTCTTCGTCATCCTCTTCATCTACGGCTGGACGCAATATCTGTGGCCGTTGCTCGTCACCAACCGCAACGACATGAACACGATCATCGTCGCGCTCCGGAAGATGATCTCCTACGCCGACGCCGACACGCAGTGGCATCTCGTGATGGTGACGACGGTCTTCGCAATTCTGCCGCCGGTCCTGGTGGTCGTTCTGATGCAGCGCTGGTTCGTCAAGGGCCTGGTCGAGACGGAAAAGTGAGATGGCGACAGTCACGCTGAACAAAGTTCGCAAGATCTATCCGGGCGGCCTCGAGGCGGTGAAAGGCATCGACCTCATCGTTCCCGACCGCGCCTTGTGCGTGCTCGTCGGCCCCTCCGGCTGCGGCAAGTCCACGCTGCTGCGCATGATCGCCGGCCTCGAGACGATCAGCGAGGGCGCCATCGAGATCGACGGTCGCGTGGTGAACGGCCTGGAGCCAGCCGAGCGCGACATCGCCATGGTCTTCCAGAATTACGCGCTCTATCCGCATATGAGCGTCTACGACAATATGGCCTATGGGCTGCGCAACCGCGGAACGCCGAAAGCCGAGATCGACCGCAAGGTGCGCGCCGCCGCCGAGACGCTCGAACTCGCCCAGCTCCTCGACCGGCGCCCGCGACAGCTCTCCGGCGGCCAGCGCCAGCGCGTCGCCATGGGCCGCGCCATCGTGCGCGACCCCAAGGTCTTCTTGTTCGACGAGCCGCTTTCCAATCTCGACGCCAAGCTGCGCGGGCAGATGCGCGTCGAGATCAAGCGGCTGCAGCGTGATCTCGGCGTGACCAGCGTCTATGTCACCCACGACCAGCTCGAAGCCATGACGCTCGCCGATGTGCTCGTGGTCATGAATGCCGGGCGGGTGGAGCAGGTGGGGGCGCCGCTCGACGTCTACGAGCAGCCGGAAACGACCTTCGTCGCGAGCTTCATCGGCGCGCCGCCCATGAACCTCATCGCGCCCGCCGATTTCGCCGCCGGCGGAGCAACGCTGGGCGTCTTGCCTGCCGGGTGCACCACGGTCGGCATCCGCCCGGAGGATCTGACCGCCGTTGAGCGTGAGGGCCGCGAGGGCCACGTAACGTTCGAGGTCGCGGTGGAGGCCCTGGAGCCGGTGGGCGCCGAAAGCTACCTCTATGGGCGCCTGGGCGCGGCACGCGTCATCATACGCCTGCCCGGACGGGCGAATGTGCCCGAGCGTGGCAGCATTCGCGTCGCGGCGCCGAGACACAAGCTGCATGTCTTCGACGGCGAGGGCAGGCGGATCGCCGACAGCCAGCCGACGGGAGCGGCGCGAACAAAGATCGCCTGAGCCTCTAACCCTCCCCTCGAGGGGGAGGGTCGGCGAGCGAAGCGAGCCGGGGTGGGGTGATAGTGGCTGTGCCCGGCCTGTCACCCCCTCCCGGTCNGGGGGAGGTGGCCCGAGGATGCTGCGGTCGAGGTTGCCCATAGGCAACCGTCGCAGCGTGACGTTTTCGTCTACGGCTGCGCTTGATGCCCCCGCCCGCAGCGTTAGATTGAGGGCATGGATGGGCATCACGTCGTGGTCGTGGGGGCGGGATTCGGGGGGCTCGAGGCGGTGCATCGCCTCGCAGGCGCGCCCGTCCGCATCACGGTCATCGACCGGCGCAACCACCATCTCTTCCAGCCGCTGCTCTATCAGGTCGCGACGGCGGCGCTCGGCACAGCCGAGATCGCCTGGCCGATCCGCCATCTCCTGCGCCGGCGACGCGAGGTCACGACCTTGCTCGGCGAGGTCGCCGGTGTCGATGCCGAGCGCCGGGCGGTGAAGCTCGCAGACGGGGAGGCCATCTCCTACGACACGCTGATCCTCGCCACCGGCTCGCGGCACGCCTATTTCGGCCATGACGAGTGGGAGCCCTTCGCACCGGGCCTGAAGACGCTCGAAGATGCCACCACCATCCGTCGGCATATTCTGCTCGCCTTCGAGGAAGCCGAGCGAGAGAGCGATCCGGCGCGGCGGGCGGCGCTGCTCACCTTCGTGATCATCGGTGGCGGGCCGACGGGGGTCGAACTCGCCGGCACGATCGCCGAGCTCGCCCGCGAGACCCTGCGCAGTGACTTCCGCAGCATCGATACGCGCGAGACGCGGGTCGTGCTGATCGAGGCTGGGCCGCGGCTTCTGGCGGCTTTCCCGGACGATCTCTCCGACTATGCCAAGAAGGCGTTGGAGCGGCTCGGGGTCGAGGTCAAGCTCGGGCAGGCGGTCACGGCCTGCGATCAGGACGGCGTGACCTTCGGCGCTGAACGCCTCGATGCGGGCACCATCACCTGGGCGGCGGGTGTCGCCGCCTCACCGGCCGCCGACTGGCTGGGGGCACCGCGCGATCGAGCCGGACGCGTGATCGTCGAGCCCGACCTCACCGTACCCGGTCGGCCCGAGATCTTCGTCATCGGCGATACGGCCTCCGTCAAGGACGAGAAAGGCCAGCCGGTACCCGGCATAGCGCCGGCCGCCAAGCAGCAGGGCGACTATGTGGCGGAGGTGATCAGGCGCCGCCTCGCGGAGAAGCCGGCGCCGCCGCCGTTCCGTTATCGCCACGCGGGCAGCCTCGCGACCATCGGCAAGCGCGCGGCGGTGATCGACTTCGGCTGGATCAAGCTGCGAGGCGTGATTGCCTGGTGGATATGGGGCATCGCCCACATCTACTTCCTCATCGGCGTGCGCAACCGGCTGGCAGTCGCCATGAACTGGCTCTGGACCTATAGCTTCGGCCAACGGAGCGCGCGCCTCATCACGCAGGGCGATCCCGCCATGCTCCGGCGGTTCCGGCGGGTGTGACCCGCCTCAGGCTTTCACCGCGATCGCATAGACGCGTGCCGCCGTGCCGCAAAAGAGCGCCCGCTTCTCGTCGGCCGAGGCGCCGCTCGTGATGCGCTTGAAGGCATTCCACAGCACCGCATAGCTGCAGGTGCCCTTGTCGACCGGGAAGTTGCTTTCGAACATGGCACGATCCGGCCCAAAGGCCGTGATGCAGGTTTCGATATAGGGACGCCAAGCGTCCGCGAGTTCCTGCGAGGTGGGCGCGCGGTCGCGATTCTGAAAGTCGAAGCCGAAAAGGCGCATGCCGAGACCGCCGAGCTTGACGATGACGTTCGGCCGCTCGGCGACGCGGCTGATCGCTTGCTTCCATTCGGCGAAGACGTCATCGCGGCGCCCGGCATAGGGGCCGATGCCGATGGTGCCGCCGACGTGATTGAGGACGATCGTCGTGTCGGGAAAGGCATCGGCGAGCGCCACCAGGTCGTCGAGCTGGGTGTGATACATCCAGGTGTCGAAGGTGAGCCCGAGCGGCGCCAGATGGGCAAAGCCGGCGCGGAAAGGCGGCGCCGCGAGCAGGCCGGGGGGAAAGTCGAGCATGGAGCCGCGGGCGGCCGGGTCGGGGTGGTGGACGCTCGCTCCGCGAATGCCGCGGAAATAGCCTTTGCCGGCTTCGATGGCCGCTTCGAGCAGGCCCTTTACCCGGTCGCCGGCCTGAATGTCGATATTGCCGACGATGCCGGCGCAAAGTGCCGGCGTCCCGGGCTTTGCCGCCGCCTCTTCGGCGACGCGGGCGGCGAATTCGATCTCGCCGAGCGGCCGTCGCAGCGGGTCGCCACCCTCGCGATACATGGAGTGGCATTCGAGATAGACGGTCGCGACGATCCGGTGACCGGTCGCGATATCCGCCAGGAGCTCGGGCGCGAGATAGTGCAGATCCGGGCGCGCCCAGAGGTGGTGATGCGGATCGATGATCGCGAGTTCCGGCTCGATCGCCTCCTCGACGGTGGTCGCGAGCCAATCGGGGCGGGGCATGAGATGACGCGAGGTGTCCATGCTCATCGGGGTTCCTCCTTGTGCGCCGGCGCGGGCCTTCAGTTGGGCTCGTCAGGCGGCCGGTTGGGTCAGGATGCGTCTTGCCCAGGCGACGACCGGATAGTCAATCATCACGCCGTCGACGGCGACTGCAGCCCGTCCGTTCGCCTCGGCATCGGCGAAGGCGTCGATGATGCGCTGCGCCCGTTCGCGCTCCGCCGGCGTCGGCGAGAAGACCGTATTGACCACCTCGATCTGCGCGGGGTGGATGCAGGACTTGCCGGTATAGCCCATGGCGCGTGCCCGCGATGCCGAGAGGCGCAGACGCTCCAGATCCCCAATGTCGACGAAGGCGGTGTCGAGCGGCCCGGGCAGGCCCGCGGCGCGCGAGGCGACCGCGATGGCGAAGCGCGCCGCCTGAATCGCGCCGTCCTCGTCGGCGAGGTCGAGGCCCATGTCGGCAGCGAGATCGACGACGCCGAAGGCGATTTGGCGGACGCGTGGCGAGGCGGCCGCGACCGCGGCGACGCCGGCGATGCCCTTGGCCGTCTCGATGATCGGTATGACGCCGATCTGTCCGGGGGCGATGCCGCGCTGGCGTTCGAGTTGCTGCAGCAGCCAATCCGCCGTCAGGATGTCGGATGCCTGTTCGGCTTTGGGCAGCACGATGCCGTCGAGATGAGGGCTCGCCACCGCCTGGAGATCTTCCCAGCAGTAGGGCGTGGCAAGGCCGTTCACGCGGACATAGACCGGGCGCGGCAGCGGTTGCGCCAAGCGCGCGGCGATAATCGCCCGCGCCTGCGGCTTCTCGGTTATCGCCACGGCGTCCTCGAGATCCACGATCACCGCATCCGCGGCGCTGGCGAAGGCCTTGTCGAGCTTGCGCTCGCTGGAGGCCGGCGCAAAGAGCATGGAACGCGGCATATGCCCGCCGCTTGCGGTCGTGACCGTCATATCGTCCTCACGAGTGTCGCGTTCATCGGATGAGAAACAGGCTGATCGCCGGGATGTAGGTGATCAGCATCAGGCACAGGAAGACCACCACCACGAACATCAGCAGCGGCGGAACGATGCGATGCACGGTGAGGCCCGCCACCTGGCAGGCGGCAAAGAGATTGACGCCGAAGGGCGGTGTGATCATGCCGAGCGCCAGATTGACCACCATGATGATGCCGAACTGCACGGGATCGATGCCGAAATGGGCAGCGACCGGCGCGAGGATCGGCGTCAGGATGATGATCGAGGCCGAGGTCTCCAGGAACATGCCGATCAGGAACAGCGCGACATTGATGCCGAGCAGGAACATCGCCGGGCTGCTCATGCTTTCGACGAGCCATTCGCCGATCATCGCCGGAATGCCGGCGCGATTGATGAGATAGCTGAAGACGCCCGCCGTCGAGATGATCAGCATGATCGACGAGGTGCTGCGCACCGACTTGCGCGCAACCTCATAGAGATCCCTCAGCCGGAGCTCACGGTGCACGACCATGCCGATGAGGAGGGCATAGACCACGGCGACGGCGGCCGCTTCCGTTGGGGTGAAGACGCCGCCATAGATGCCGCCGAGGATGATCACCGGCATGAGGAGAGAAGGCCCGGCGTAGCGCAGCGCCGCAACCAGCGGCAGGCGCTCGACTTCGTCTTCCATGGCGCCGCGGCGCAGCCGCGCCCAGATCAGCACGGTGACGATGAGCGCACCGGCGATCAGGACGCCCGGCCCGAAACCTGCGATGAAAAGGTCGCCGACCGAGACCTCCGCAGAAACCGCATACAGGATCATCGGGATCGAGGGCGGGATGATCACGCCGAGTTCCGCAGCCGAGGCCTGGAGGGCGGCGGCGAAGGGGGCGGGATAGCCGTTGCGAATGAGCGCCGGAATCATGGTCGCGCCGACCGCGAAGGTGGTCGCGACGCCCGAGCCCGACACGGCCGCGAAAATCATGCAGGTGATGACGCAGGCTGCCGCAAGCCCGCCGCGCGTGCCGCCGACGAGGGCCTTCGCCACCTCGACAAAGCGGCGGGAAATGCCGCCGGCCTCCATGATATTGCCGGCCAGAATGAATAGTGGCACGGCCACCAGCGGAAATTTGTCCAGCGCCACGAAGAGCTGCTGGGCAAAGATCATCCAGGGCAGCGAGGTGAAGAGGGCGAGACCGAGGAGACCCGCGAGACCCAGCGTGACGGCGACGGGGATGCTCAGGGCAAAGCCCGACAGCATCGTTGACATCATGGTGGCTAGCATGAGCGTCTCAGTCGCTTGGCATGGGGTCGGACGGCGGGCGGGGATCGAGGTAACGGGCAACCAGGGCGACGATGCACAGAAGCGCCCCCACCGGCACCGCCAGATAGGCGAAGGCGATGGACACCTCGACGCCAGCAAGAACCTGGAAGCGCACGCGCCAGGCGAGCTGAAAGCCGAAAATGCAGGCCGCGCCGAGCACAACCAGCGCGGCCAGGAAATGCAGCACCTCGAGCCCTCGCCGGAACGCGCCGGATGAGATGCTGTGGAGAAAATCGACCGAAACGAGGAGCCCTCGCCGGAACAGCGCGACGGCTCCCAGATAAACGCTCCAGATCATCAGCGCCCGGATCAGCGATTCCGTCCAGGTCGACGGCACGTTGATCACGAAACGCACGACGATCTGGTAGAAGCAGAGCGCGGCGTAGGCGATAAGAAGCGCAACGGCGATCGCCTCGACGCCCCGACAGAAGGCATCGTCGATGCGCGCGACGGTCGATCTCATGGCTTGCCCCAGCTAGACGGACCGCGACGCACTACTGCTTCTGGATCTCGTCGATCAGCGGGCCGAACCGTTCCCGGTATTGCTGATAGAGCGGCTCAAGCTTCTTCTGGAATTCGGCTCGGTCGAGGGTGGTGACCTGCATGCCGTGCTCCTTGAGCGTCGCGAGGCCGGTCTTTTCGCTCTCGTCCACATAGGCGCGGTTGGCGGCACGTCCCGCCTCGGCGGCCTTCTTCAGGATGGCCTGGTCCTCCGGAGACAGGGAATCGTAGAGGGCAGGGGAGACATAGAAGGCGACCGGCGTGAAAGCGTGGTTGCTGATGGTGATATATTTCTGCACCTCCCACAGCTTGGAGGCGACGATGATCGACAGCGGGTTCTCCTGGCCGTCGATCGTGCCCTGCTGCAGCGCGGTGATTACCTCCGTCCAGGACATGGGCGTCGGCTGCGCGCCGAGCGCGCGGAAAGCCGCGAGATGGATGGAATTCTCCATCGTGCGGATCTTCAGGCCCTGCAGGTCCGATACGGTGGCGATCGGCCGCTTGGCGTCCGTGAGGTGGCGAAAGCCTACCTCGCCAAAGGCGAGGCCGACGAGGCCCTTGTCCTTCATCTTGGCGAGGAGCGTCTCGCCGACCGGGCCGTCCATGACCTTGCGTGCATGGGCGTAGTCGCGGAACAGGAAGGGGATGTCGGTGACCATCAGCTCAGGCACGAAATTGCCGATCACGGCGGTGCCTGTGATCGCCATTTCCAGGCTTCCGAGCTGAACGCTCTCGGCCATCTCGCGCTCGCCGCCCAGCGAGCCGCCCGGGAAGAGCTCGACCTTGAACCGGCCGGGCGCGAGCTTTTCGAGCTCGGCCTTGAAGCCGTTCGCACCCGATGCATGCGGCCCGACGGCCGGCGATGCCCAGCCGACCCGGATGGTAATCGGCGCGGCCATCGCCGCGCAGCTGCCCACGACGATGCCGAGCACTGCGCCGGCGACGGCGAGTGACCTTGATATCTGCTTTCTCATTATGTCCTCCCTTGGTGCTTTTTTAGATGATCCCCGTCTCACGGAGCCGTTTCTGTTCGTCTTGGCCAAACCCGATCGATCCGAGAATTTCGCTCGTATGCTCGCCCAGTTCCGGCGCCGGGTTGCGGATCACGCCCGGCGTGCGTGACAGGCGGGGCGTGACATTGTGCATCGGTAGCGTGCCGGTGTCCCTGTCGGGAACGTCGACCAGCACCTCGCGCTCGCAGATGAAGGGATGCTCCATCAGGTCGGCGACATCGCAGACCGGACCGACAGTGACGCCGACGCTGTCGAACAGGACGAGATTCTCGGCTTGCGTCCGCCTGGCCATAAATTCCGCGACGATGGCGTCGATTTCCTCGGCGTGCTTAATCCGGTCGGAATTGGTGGCGAAACGCGGATCGGTGATCAGGTCTTCGCGTTCCATGACGCGGAAGAGCCGTTCGGCCATGGACTGCATCGAGGCCGACAGGGCCACGAATTTGCCGTCGCTGCAGGTATAGACATTGCGCGGCGAGGACGTCCCGGAGCGGCTGCCGAGCCGCGGCGTGACCTGGCCCGTGATCTGGTAATTCGCCGCTTCCGGCCCGAGGATCGAGAGAATCGGTTCAAAGAGCGAAAGGTCCACCACCTGGCCCGCGCCGCCGGCCACCTCGACCTGACGCAGGGCGATGAGGCTCGCTGCCACCCCGTAGAGGCCGCTGACCATATCGGCGAGGGCGAGCGGCGGCAGCGCCGGCGGCCGGTCGGGAAAGCCGTTCATCGAGGCATAGCCGCTCATGGCCTCGACCAGCGTGCCGAAGCCTGGCTTGGAGCGGTAGGGGCCCGTCTGGCCCCATCCGGAGACGCGGACGATCACGAGCTTCGGATTGACGCCGTGCAGCACCTCCGGCGCGAGATCGAGCTTCTCCAGGCGGCCGGGAACGAAATTTTCGACGAGGATATCGGCCGTCTCGACCAGCTTCAGCAGGATTTCGCGCCCTTCGGCTGCGCGATAGTCGAGGCCGAGGCTCTTCTTGCCGCGTGCATAGACCTTCCAGTAAGTGGAAATGCCGTCGACCCGCCAATGGCGCAGGTCATCGCCGCGCCGCGGGTCCTCGATTTTGATCACATCTGCGCCGAAGTCGGCGAGCACATGCGAAATGGCGTTGCCCGCCACCAGCCGCGACAGATCGAGGACGCGGATGCCGTCGAGCGGCCCCTGGGCGTCCGGCTGAAACTCAAGCTTTTTACGGTCTGCCACTCTTCTGTCTCGCGGCTCTCTCTTCCCCCGGGTGGCAGGACCATGGCACGGGCCGGCAGCAATGCCGAAATACCGAATTGACTTGGCAGGCATGCCGGCTTGTTATGGCCCGATGGATATCCGGGCTCTCCGCTATTTCGTGGCGATCGCCGAGGCGGGCAGCATTTCCAAGGCGGCCGGCCATTTGCGCATTGCCCAGCCCGCCCTCAGCCGGCATGTCCACGCCATTGAGGAGGAGCTCGGCACGTCGCTGCTGATCCGCACGCCGCGCGGTGTCACGATGACCGAGGGCGGCGAGCAGCTCTACAGCTCCGCCCTCGATATCCTGCGCCAGCTCGACACGCTGCCGGATGTCATCGGCACCCGGGGGCGGGTGGTTACGGGGCGGGTGGTCGTCGGCCTTCCAACCTCGGCGAGTGCCGTGCTCGCCACGCCGCTCCTGCTCGCGGCGATCGAGCGCTATCCACAGGTGCAGATCCACTTGATCGAGTCGCTCAGCGGCTTCCTGCGCGAATGGGTGCAGACGGGACGTCTCGATCTCGCCGTTCTCTATGACGCGCAGGAAAGCCCGACGCTCCATGTCGAGACGATGCTCGACGAAGATCTTTGGCTCGTCGGCGCGCCGGAGCGTCTGGCGGGGCTCGAGGCGGGCGTCGCCTTCCGCGATCTCAGCCGGTTTCCTCTTGTCATGCCGGGCCTGCCGCATTCGCTGCGGCGGCTCATCAACGACATGGCGCTGCGCGAGGGCGTGAAGCTGACGGTGGCTGCGGAGGCGGATTCACTGCATATCGTCAAGAATCTGGCCGCAACCGGCCGGACATTCTCGCTGCTGGTGCGCAGCGCGATCTGGAATGAACTCAAGGCGGGGATGGTCACCGCCGTGCCGATTCACTCTCCCACCATCCGGCGCTCGGTGTCGCTCGCCCGGCCGCTCTTGCGCGGGCGCAACCGGGCCGCGGAGGAGATCGCCCGGCTCTGCCTGTCGATCGCGGCTGATCTCAAGCGCCGTGATCTCTGGGGCAATGCGGAGACCGGCTGAAGTCGTCAGAAACCCTGAACGGCGATTTGGGTGTGTTCCACCTCCGGTGGGCGGGCGAAGCAATGGGCGACGAGGTCCCGCCAGGTCTGGAAATCGGCCGATTCACGGAAGCCGACCATGTGATCCTCGACCGTGTCCCAGCCGACCACGAGGTGGTAGCGGCTCGGATTCTCGACCGAGCGATGCACCGCCATGCTGCGGCAGCCCTTGGCCTTTTGGAACAGCGGCACAGCCTTCGCCGCGCCTTCCTCGAAAGCCTGCTCCATGCCGGGCTTGATCTCGATCACTGCGATTTCGTGGACCATGGGGACTCCGATGCCTCGTGCCGGGCGCTTCGCCAGCCGACTCGCGCCGGACGATAGCTAGACGATCGCGGAAGCGCCACCGTCGATATTGATCGCGACGCCCGTGATGAAGCTCGCGCGTTCGGAGGCGAGGAAGGCGATGACATCGCCGGCCTCGGCGCTCTCGCCCACGCGGCCAAGGGGAATACCGCGCCGCTTTGCGTCCTCGGCATAGAGTCGATCCGCTTCGCGGGCTGCCGCCTGAGGATCGAGCCGCTCGAAGCGGCGCTGGTGCTGGCCGCTCTTGATGAAGCCGATGCAGACCGTGTTGACCAGGATATTGTCGGCCGCCAAGTCCTTGGAGAGGCCCTTGGTCATGGCGATGCCGGCGGCGCGCGCCACGCTGGTCGGCATGGTCGAGGCGCGCGGCGTGCGGCCGTCGATGCTCGTCACATTGATGATGCGCCCGCCGCCGAGACGGCGCATCTCCGGAATGACGGCGCGGATCAGCTCGATCGCCGCCCAGAGCTTCACGTCGAAATCGGCATCCCAATCGCGCCGCTCCACGGCCTCGAAGGGCTTGGCCATGGACGTCCCGGCATTGTTGACCAGGATGTCGATGCGCCCGAAGCGCTCGAGCGCGGCGCCGGTCACGCGTGCCGGCGTGTCCTTCGCGGTAACGTCCGCGGGAACGGGCAGCACCGTGCCGCCTGTTGCCTCGGCGATCTCGCGCGCGGCGCTCTCCAGCACGGACTGGCGCCTGCCGACGATGATGACGCGCGCGCCTTCCTGCGCCAGGCGATGGGCGGCAGCGCGGCCGATGCCTTCGCTGCCCCCGGTGACGATCGCGACCTTTCCGGCTAATCCGAGATCCATCTCATTCTCCTCGATCGTCTCCGGCCCTGGCCGCGCCGGGGCATGCCGTTTGCGGCGATGGCCGGCGTTATTTCCCTTGCTTCTTGGCCTCGTCGATCAGCGGCTTGAAGCGTTCGTCGACCGCATCCCAGAACTTCGCATATTGCGCGGGATCGAGATATTTGATCGTGTTTCCCAGATCGAGCATGCGCGCTTTGAGGCCGGGGTCCTGCGTGACCGTCCGCATGGCTTCGGCCAGGCGATCGATGACCGGCTGTGGCGTTCCGGCGGGCGCCGAGAGCCCGATATCTGAACCGATCGATTCCACCTTGAAGCCGGCCTCGGCGACGGTCGGAATGTCGGGAATAAGGTCGCTGCGCGTATCGTCCATCACCGCGATGATGCGGACCGCCCCGCTCTTGTGACTGGGCAGAAGCTCGCCGATCGAATTGAAGCCGACATCGATATGGCCGCCGAGCAGCGCCGTGAGCTGCGGGCCGCCGCCCTGGAAATTGACGGTCGCCATTTTCGTGCCGGTGCCCTGCTGGAAGGCGATATTGGCGAAATGGCCGGTCGACATGAAGCCGGTGGTGCCGCTCTTCAGCTTGCCCGGATCGGCCTTGGCCGCGTCGACCACGTCCTTCAGCGTCTTGTAGGGGCTGTTGCCAAGAACGACGATGCCGAAGGGCGCGCCGTAATACATGGCGATCGGGGCGAGGCTGTCGCGCTTGAAGCTCGCCTGCCGATCCGGGTCGAGATAGATGCTGGCGGCCGTCGGCAGGACGGACCAGACGAGCGTATAGCCGTCGGGCTTGGCGCGGGTGACTTCAGTGAGGCCGATCTGCATGGACGCGCCCGGCTTGTTGACGATCTCGACGGGCACGCCGAGCTCCTTTTCCAGGAGGGGAGCCGCCAGGCGCGCGGCTGTGTCGGTGCCGCCGCCGGCCGTGGAGGGCACGATGGTGGTGATCACGCGGCCCTTCGCCGGGTAGTCCTGCGCCATCGCCGTGCCGCCGATCGCAAGTAGCGCCGCAGCAGAAGCCAGTGCCAATCTCATCATCATTTTCATCCTCCCTCTGTGGTCCTTCGTTATCGTTGTCGTGGCGTTGCGCCGGCTCAGACCGAGATTCCGAAATCCCATGCAAGCTGTTCTGATCTTTTTGTTTTGGCGCGTCATCTGGCTAATGACGGCGGTGAGTTGCGGGGCCCATCCGTCGAGGCCTTCCTGCGCCGGCCCGCGGCCGATCACGCCGCCTCGGCGGGCAAGCGTCGCAGCTTCCTGAGCGAATTCAAGTGTGTGGGCTTCGGTGTTCCAGGGAAAAGCGAAGGCCATGACGAAAGGGTGACCTCGCCGATATAGAGATCGCCGTGCGAATCCATGGCGATGCCGTGCGGCGAGGTGAACTGGCCCGTGCCGGTCCCCGGTCCGCCCGTGCTGTTCAGGCGCCCGACCATCTCGCCGTTCTGAAGAATGGTGATGCGCGGGCCGAGATTCGGTGTCTCTCGGTTGACCGGCAGGTAAGGCGCGAGCTCGCCCACTAAGCAGAGCGGGCAGGGGCCGGCGGTCATGAACATCGCGCTCGGACGATGAAGATTGTTCCACTGGCCCTCGTAGCGGCCGTTGCCGTCGAAGATCTGGATGCGATGGTTCTCGCGGTCCGCCACATAGACGTAACCGTCGGCGTCGCAGGCGATATTATGGGGCAGGTTGAACTGGCCCTTGTCGGCGCCGGGCGCTCCCCAGGACATCAGCCATTTGCCGTCGGGGGAATATTTATGCACGGCGGCATTGCCGTAGCCGTCGGTGACATAGATGTCGCCTTGCGGCGAGAGCGCGGTATGCGTGCAGCGGTTGAACGGCTTGCCGCTCATGCGCGGCGCCGGTTCGCCGGGCGTGCCGATGCGCAGGAGGAGCTTGCCGTCCAGGCTGCATTTGCACACGACGTGGTTGCCCTCGTCGGTGCAATAGATCGACTGGTCCGGGCCGATATGCAGGCCATGCGGCCATTTGAAGAGATCTTCGCCCCAGGACGCCAGGAAACCGCCGTCGCGGTCGAAGACCACCATGGGATGGGGGCCGCGGTTGAAGACATAGACGCGGTCCCGGTCGTCCACCGCGACAGCGGCAACCTCGCCGAGCGCCCAGCCGTCGGGCAGCTTGGCCCAGTTGTCCTGCGCCTCGTAGCGGAACTGGCCGCCGCCCAGCACCACAGCCATGACGTCCTCCCCATGAGCGCCTGATGGCGCCTTGTCATCTCATTCAGTGAGATTTAAGGATCATCCCGTGGAAGCTGTCAATGCGTTGGGTCAGGAATGGTCGAGCCCGGTGCCATCAATCGCGTCCTGACGCTGATCAGCTTGATCTCGGACCATCCCGAACTCACGGCGAAGCAGGCGGCAGCGCTCCTGGGCTGGCCTGTGAGCACGACGCATCGCCTGTTGCGCAAGCTCGCGGAGGCGGAATTCGCGGCTCAGTCGGAGCGGGGCTTCTCCGCCGGCATGGAGCTCTACCG
The DNA here is from genome assembly GCF_042666455.1 of Chelatococcus sp. GCM10030263. Classification (NCBI taxonomy): domain Bacteria; kingdom Pseudomonadati; phylum Pseudomonadota; class Alphaproteobacteria; order Hyphomicrobiales; family Chelatococcaceae; genus Chelatococcus; species Chelatococcus sp. GCM10030263. The sequence goes on from NZ_JBHTDB010000007.1 coordinate 240,884, forward strand.
CATCGCTGGCCGGCTCGGGCCCAAGGTGCCTTTCCTGCGCATCGCGGAGCCGCTGCTGCAGGCGTTATCGGCGCGGTTCAACGAAACGTCCCTGCTGACCATTCTGGAGCGTCGCCAGCTCCAGATGTATATCGCCTTGTCCGCGGCGCCTGCGGACCCCATGCGCTACATCATCGAGCTGAACCGGACGGCGCCGCTCGTCTGGGGCGCATCGGGACGGGCGCTGCTCGCCTTCCTGCGCCAGGACGAGATCGAACGGGCAATCGAAAGCAACGACGCGCGCAATGTCCGCGGCGAAGCGCTCGATCCCGCCGAGTTGCGCGCCCAGCTCGCGACGATTGCCGCCGATGGCTATGCGGTGACTCATGCCCACCGCACCCTGAACTCGGTCGGCATTGCCGTGCCCTTCTTCGCCGCGGGCGGCCAGGTGGTGGGCTGTGTCGCCTTCCAGGTGCCCTCCTTCCGCTTCACCGAAGAGGGGCTTCCCGAGCTTGTCGGGGCGCTCAAGGATGCCGCGGCGGTGATCTCCCAGCAGGTGGGTGCTCAGGCGCAGGTTTGACGGATGCACCGGGACTGTCACGGACCCGCGACGATGCTCGCCGCCATATTGACGCCCAGCGCCAGCACTGTGGTGTTGAACAGAAACGACAGGATGGTGTGGCCGAGAACGATGCGGCGTATCTGCCGTGAGACGATCATCACGTCCGAGGTCTGCGCGGCGGCGCCGAGGTTGACGGAAAAATAGAGAAAATCCCAGTAGTCCGGCTCGAAGATCGTATCGCCATCGCCATGCGCTTCGGGAAAATTCAAGCCGCGCTCACCATCGTCGTCGTAATATTCATGGGCGTAATGCAGCGCGAAGGTGACATGCATCAACAGCCATGAACAAAGCAGCGTGACGCCGGCGAGGGCGAGATGGAGCCCACGTGCGGTCGCCGGGACCCCGCTCAGATTGGCGAATTCGAAGCCGATCGCGGCGAGGCTCGCCATGGCCGCGACGGTGGTCAGCACGAGAATGGCGATGGCGCTCTCGTCTTCGACGGCAGCCCGGCGGCGCATGTCCAGGACATCGGAGCGATAGGCCATCCAGGCGACCAGGATGAGATAAACCAGCGCGCCCACCGCCCAGGCCGTGAGCAGACGCGTGGATAGCGACCAATCGCCCGGTAGCGTCAGCGCCAGCACCGCGACGATGACAAAGAGGGCGACCGTTCGCGGCCGCGCCCTGAACGCCCTGAGAAAGCCCGACATCCGGCACTCCGACGGCGAATCGCCGACATGATGAGGCTCATCATACCGTTTCGGGAGGCGGAAGGGGCCCAATGCCGTGCGGCGGCGGCGGTTGTCCGGTGGTAGTCACGCCCGCGTCATCAGGGATCATGTCCGATGCGAGGCAACGGTTCTATCGTAGCCCGGTCGCATCATCCTGGAGGCAGCATGTCCGCGCTTTCCGACCTTCGGGCTCTCAGCCCGCAACAGCGCAATGCAGTCGTTGCGAGTTTCCTGGGCTGGACCCTCGACGCCTTCGACTTCTTCATTCTCGTTTTCGTCCTGCACTATGTCGCGCAGGAGTTCTCGACCGACATCACCAAGGTCACCATCGCCATCACGCTGACGCTCGCCATGCGTCCCGTCGGCGCGCTCATCTTCGGCTATTGCGCGGACCGCTTCGGTCGCCGGCCGACGCTGATGGTGGACGTGCTGCTCTATTCCATTCTCGAATTCGCCTCGGGCTTTGCGCCCTCGCTCACGGTGCTCATCGTGCTGCGCGCCCTCTACGGCATCGCCATGGGCGGGGAATGGGGCGTCGGCGCCTCGCTCGCCATGGAGAGCATTCCCGAGCGGTCGCGCGGGCTCGTGTCCGGGCTCCTGCAGGCCGGATATCCGATGGGGTATCTTCTTGCGTCGCTTGCCTTCTGGCTGCTGTTTCCGCTCATCGGCTGGCGCGGCATGTTCATGGTGGGCGCGCTGCCGGCGCTGCTCGTGCTCTATATCCGCCGCAGCGTGCCGGAATCGCCGGTCTTCGAGGAGCGCCGCCACCGCACCGGCAACAGCGCGCTCTTGGCGACGCTTCGCCACCACTGGAAGCTGCTCCTCTATGCCGTGCTCTTGATGACGGCCTTCAACTTCTTCAGCCACGGCACGCAGGATCTCTATCCCACCTTCCTCGAAGTGCAGCGCCAGTTCTCGACCGCGACCGTCGGCACGATCGCCATCGTCTACAATATCGGGGCCATGCTGGGCGGCATCACCTTCGGGATGTTGTCCGAGCGGATCGGCCGGAGGCGCGCCATCGTCATCGCCGCACTGCTCGCGCTGCCCGTCATTCCGCTCTGGGCCTATTCCACCGGGCCGGCGCTGCTCGCCGCCGGCGCCTTCCTGATGCAATTTGCCGTGCAGGGCGCCTGGGGCGTCGTGCCCGTGCATCTCAACGAGCTCTCGCCGGACGAGATCCGCGGCACCTTTCCGGGCTTTGCCTATCAGCTCGGCAACCTGCTCGCTTCGGGCAATGCCACCATCCAGGCCGCGCTCGCCCAGAGCTACGGCGGCGACTACAGCTATGCGCTGGCGCTCACCGCCGGGATCATCGCAGTCGCTGTCGCGCTCCTCGCCGGCTTCGGCGTGGAGGCGAAGGGCGTGCGTTTCGGCGCCGCCAAAACCGCGCGCCGGAGCGAAGCCAAGGCGACTGTCTAGACCGGGATCGCGCCGCTCAGGCGGCGCGGCCCATCTGCCGGCGCACCTCGTCGGCGAGCGGATGCAGCACATCCGGGGCGGCGGGGCCGACGAGGCTGTAGCCGATGCCGTTCTCGGCCCAGGCGAAGCCCGCCACGCTTCCGTCGTCGTGCGGCGCCATCGGCGCATTCTTGTCGGTCGCCATGGGCCGCACGAGCATGACGAGGCGCATGCCCTTGTCGTTGTCGTACATAAGGAGGCCGGCGGGGCCGTGCGCGGTGGCGACGAGGCGACCGCCCATGAAGCGGAAGCCGGAGGCGGCGAGGTCGGGCACGGCAACCGGATGCTGGAGCCTGGTCGAGATCCAGTTCACGAGGTCGGCCTGGTCGGCGGCGCGGATCTCGACGGGGCGGGCCTGATCGACGCTGAACACCTTGTAGCTGTCGGAAGCCTCCCGGGCGAGGGCGGCAAGGCCGCTCGCCGGCGGCGTGACGGATCCACGCGCCAGCCAGCCGCCGCCGGCCCCGGCCGCGAGCAGCAGCACGGCGGCCGCCGCAACGCGCCAGTGGTCGCGGGCCGGCCGGCGCCGCGCCTCGATCATGCGCGTGAGGCTGAGCTCCGGCGGAACCGGCTCCTGGGCGATCGGCGCAAAGGCTTCGCGCAGCTGATCGCGCTGGCGGGCGAACCCGGCGACACGGCGCGCGACATCCGGATGCGCCGCGAGATAAGCCTCGACCTCGGCCTGGCGGGCGGCGTCGAGCGCCCGGTCCACATAGGCGTTCAGGTCGTCTTCGGAAATCGGACGGCCGCTCGTCATCATTTGACCCTCCGCAGATTGGGGCCGCGCGCGAATGCAGCGGCATCGGGCTCCATGGCCATCAAAAGCTTTTCGCGGGCGCGCGACAGTCGCGACATCACCGTGCCGATGGGGATGTCGAGCACGCGCGCCACCTCCGCATAAGAGAGATCCTCGACGGAGACGAGCAGCAAAACGCTGCGCTGCTCCTCCGGCAGATCGGCGAGCGCGCCGAGGAGATCGCGGTGGAGGAGCGCATCTTCCTGCGCCGCTGCTTGCGCGAAGGCCTCCTCGCCGATCGCGTCGAGCGGGAGGTGCGGTCCGCGCCGCGCCGTCTGCTTCAGGCGGTTCATGGCGAGATTATGCAGGATGGCGAAGATCCAGGCGCGCGCGTCGCCGTCCTGCCGGCGCTGGTGCCAGCGGCTGAGCGCCCGCTCCAGACAATCCTGCACCAGGTCGTCGGCGCTCGCCCGGTCGCGCAGCAGCGAGCGCGCGTAGCGGCGCAGCGCCGGGATCAGCGGCTCGATGAGGGGGATCATGTCGCGCATGGGAGATGTTCTCCGCAGCCCGCCGGGCGGTGCCGCCCGCGCGAGGCGCAGGCGGCAAGCGCTCAATCTGCCTGGATCTGCACCGGCGTACCAGGCTTATCGGCCGTGCCGGTGGCGATCACTAGGTAACGACGCGCGTCCTTTGCGGCGGCATGCACAATTTGGCGAATCGGCCCGGCGGCATTGACGATGGCGGAGCCTGCCGGATTGCTCATGAAGGCGGAGAGCGGCTCCAGCGTGCCGCTGCCGTCCGCGCGGTCGGCGAGGGCGAGCACATACGCCTTCTTCGGCTCGAGCCCGGTGACGGAGGCCTGCAGCACCTGGATGAGCCCCTGGTCGAACAGGGAGACGCTGGTCGGCGTCTTCTCTGCCGTGCTCCTGTCTGCCGTGCCTTTGCCGCCTGTGCCCTTGATCGACGCGAGCACGAGGTGGGTCGCCTTGCCCGCGACACCGAGCGGCATGAGCCCTTGGGTGCCGTCGCCTTCCGGCACGGCATTCGGCACATAGGTCAAGGCCTGCGGCGCCTGGCCGATCGGGATCGTGGCGATCACCGTGTTGGTCGCCGTGTCGATCGCCGCCAGCGCATCGTCGTTCTCCAGGCCGACATATATCCGGCTGCCGTCGCCGGACGGCCAGAGGCCGTGCGGCAGCTTGCCGACGGGAATCGTCGCGACCTGTTCGAAGCTGTCGGTGCGGAACACCTTCACTTCATTGAGGCCGCCGATGGTGATATAGGCGAAGCTGCCCCTGGCGTTATGCGCGAAATTGACGTGATTGGTGATCGGCCCGGTATCGAGCGTCTTGATGAGATCGAAGGGCGGCCGGGCATTGAAGACCTGCGTCTTGCCGATGTCCTTCAGCGTGAACCACACCTGCTTGCCGTCAGGCGTCGCCGCGATATTCGGGCAGAAGGGCGAGGCCTGCTTTACGCGTGCCACTATCGTGTGGTCGGCGACCGAAATCACTGCCGTCTCGGGATTGAAGGACGAGCAGACATAGCCGTATTTCCCGTCCGGCGAGAAGATCTGCATGCCGGGCCCCGCGGCGACCTTGATGCGCGTCTTCTCCGCGAAGGTCGTGCCGTCGATCACGGAGACATAGTCCTCGCCACGCACGGTCACCCACACCTCCTTGCCGTCCGGCGTGAAGAAGGCCTCATGCGGGGACCGGCCGACATAGGTCGTGTGCTTTACGGCATTCGTGGCGGTGTCGATGAAGGTGACGGAATTGGAGCCGATCGAGACGACGGCGAGCGTCTTGTGATCGGGCGAGAAGCCCATGCCGTGCACGAGCACCTGGCCCTTGTAGAGCGGGCTGAAATTGCCGGGCTGCGGATCGCCGAGGCGGATGACGCCGAGAAGCTTGTTCGAGGCGGGATCGGTGACCGAGACGGTGTTGGAGAATTGCTCGGCCGCGTACACGCGGTCGCGGTGGCTGACCGGGATGTCGGGCGCATCGGTCGCGCCGGGGGCCTGGCCGGCGTAAGCCGGCGCCAGTGCCGCCATGGAGAGGCCCGCCATAAGGGCGAGCCGCAAGGGGGTGCGCTTCATCGAAGGCGTCTCCTAGTTGACGTGACCGTGGTGGGAGGGCGCGGGCTCAGCCGACGCCGCCTCACCAGCAGTGGGAATCTGGGTGGGTGAGGGCGCGGAGGGCGGCAGCGGCTCGCCCACGGCGAGCCGCATGGCGGCGATTTCCTGCTGCTGGGTGACGATGATTTCCTGCGCGAGGCGGCGCAGCTGCTCGTTCTTGCCGTAGCGCAGCACGGCCTTGGCCATGTCGATGGCACCCTGGTGGTGCGGCACCATCATCGCCACGAAATCCTTGTCGACATCGCCGGTCGGGGCGGCGTCCATGTCGGCCATCATCTTGTCCATGGCCGCCGCATTTTCCTTGAGAAAGGGCGCTTCCTCGGGAAAGCGGTCGGCGGTGTGCTGGTGACCGGCGTCGGGCTTGCCGGACATGTGCATGCTCATGTCGTGGGCGAGCGCCGGAACGGCGGCGCCGACGAGTGCGGCGGCGAACAGGAGCCGCCGGATGGGTGGGGGAAGTGGCGAGAGCACGGGACCTCCTCGGGCTGGGTGCCTGAGAGGTGGACAATCCCGAGAAGCGATTATTCCGACGCCGCACGTTTTTTTTGACGGCACATTGTTTGGCCGTGCGCCACGGGGGGCAGGGCGCCCGCAATCAGGCCGGGCGGAGCAGCACCTGGTCGCTGAGGACCGCCGTCTCCGCCTGGGCGATCGTGAAGCCGGCGCGTGCGGCGAGCGGCGCGAAGCCTTCGAGGCCGCGCGGCACGAGCTCCAGCCGGGAATTGGCGGTCATGCGCCGCCGCGCCATGTCGGCGCGGGTGACCGAGCCGGCGGCGAGCCGTGCGCCGCGCCCCTCGGCGTGCAGGGCTTGCAGATTGGCGACGATGGCTTCGTCGCTACCGTATTCGAACAGCGCGCCTTCCGATGAAGCGGCGATCATGGCGCCTTGCGAGGCGAATTCGCCGACGAGGTCGTGCAGCGGCGCGGGCGCGTTCCAGTCATAGGGCCTGCGCTCGAAGGCGATGTCGAGGCCGTGCAACGGCCAGCCCTCGTGCATCAGCGCCGCGAGCGCATTGGCGCCGAAGTACGGCCCGGCCTCATCGCCGTCGAGCACGTGGATGGCGAGCGGCCGCTGCAGCAGCTCGGGACGTCGGCGCTTCAGAAGGATGAGCGTGTTCAGGCTGTCGATGGCGGGGCCGCCGCCGATATTGATCAGGTGCAGGGGTGCGCTCGGCGCGTCGGCCATATCCTCGATGAGGCCGTCGGCCACGAGCCGCGCGGTTTGGAACATGCGCAGCCTGAGCAGTGGGACATGCACCGAGGCCGCGAGCCGGCGGTCCATGGGTTGGTCGAAGGGCGGCACCAGATTGTCCGGGCCGAGCTTCATCACATAGGTGCTGAGGCCGTCGAGGAAGCCTGCATCGGGCTCGACCAGCGCCCGCATGAGACGCGACTGCCTGGCCGCGGCGTGCATCATCATGCGCATGAAGAGGCGGGGAACGAGCCGCCACTTGCGGTCCTGCTCCAGAAAGGCGTCTTGGAGAGCCTGGATGGCGGCCGGATTGTCGGCAACGGCGAAGCGCGGGTGGGTGACGTCGATCACCGGCAGCGAAAAGCCCTCTTTCGTCGCGGCAAAGGCGACGTCGGACGGAGAGGGCTGAGACTGCATGGTGAACTCCGGCGGTCGGAATCGCGTCTGCCTTGCATCGAGCCGCAGCAACGTTCCTCTACACCAGTTTCACCCGCCTGTTGAGGCGCCGGCGGTCGCCAGGCGCGGCAATGGCGCAAGGTCCCGCCTTCGGCATTCGTTGCCGACGGCGCTGGCCTTCAAGTCTGGTCTATACGCTCGTGGCGCCTTGACGATCGGGGTTTGCGAAGGCGTTGGCCGCCAGAGACTCTGTAAGCGGCGCAGCTACGGCCGGACCGGTTGTCGGCTTGTCTCCCACGTCGAAGCGTCGGCCCAGAGCGCGAGCAAGCCTGATCAGGATCTCGCTGCTGTCGGTCACGACGGATCCGCCGGGATTGAAACTGGCCAATCTCCAATTCGGACCGATGTCTGTTTGGCACCGCGCGATATGGACCGCTTGGACCTCCTCACAATGCCGCGTTCCGCGCATCTGCTGGAGCAACATGTCCTCGATCTGCGAGGCTGTCCTTATTTCCCTGACCATGGAAGTCGTCCTTTATTGAAGAGATCGACACTGCCTCGACCTCATCGGAATGAACCCAACGGGCGCCAGCAGCGCGTCGGCTGCGGCGGTTAAGGCGAAACGAGCACCTCTGCACTACGCGCGGCTTCGATGAAGCTTTGGCGAGCCCGCTCGATGGCTTCATGCGTCCGCTGTATGGTGGCTCTGCCGCAAGCGTTGCGAGCGCGCTTGAGAAGCGCCGGTTCCGTGCCGTCCTTCGTGAGGATGTGACGGCTAGGCCATCTGCTGCCCAGCAAAAAATTCGCGCTCTCAACGTCCCGGACAAGCTTAGAGGAAAGGCTCACGCGGACGGAATCGGCGAATTTCAAGCGATTTATCTTATTGTTCATAGAATGAATATAGCGGATTATTTTAGAAATACAAGAAATTTCGCAAGTTGAGACACTCTCGGAAGTGAGGAATTTCTAAGTGGATAGCTCGTTTTTGCCGTCAAGTTGCCAGTTCAGCAAATAGTGCGATCCATCCGTTCGCGCCACCAGAGCGAATGGAGGCCTATATCTAATCGGCCTGGTAGAGCAGCACGCCGAGCATCGCCGCCAAGGCGGCGATCACGAGCAGGAGGGGGCCGCGGTTCATGGTCTCTCCGATCTGGTTTGCAGGCAGACTCTGAGCCCGGACCGATCGTTCGTTGGCGCAAAAGGAGCGCACCGCAGGGTTGGGCTCAATCAGCAATAGGCGCGGATATCATCGCTGGCTATGGGCTTTCGCCTCCACGGCCGCGATGACTTCGCCCATGAGATCGTTGAGCTCGTCGCGGTAGCCAGTGCGCGCCGAGGGTGCGGCGGTGCCCGAGGTCATGACGACGGTAAGGTCGAGCGCCGGCACGATATAGAGCATCTGGCCGCCGTAGCCCCAGGCGTAGCGCACGTCGTGGCCGGCGATGCTGCGCAGAAACCACCCGTAGCCATAGGAATCGCCGGTGAAGCGTGATGCGGTGCGCGGTGTCCAGGACTGGTCGATCCAGGCACGGGAGATGAGCTGCTTGCCGTCCGGGGCGCGGCCGCCGTTGCGGTAGAGCTCGCCGAAGGCGAGCAGTGAGCGCGGGCTCATGGCCATCTGGTTGCCGCCGAGATAGATGCCCTGCGGATCGCGCTCCCAGGCGGTGATCGCGAAGCCCTTCAGTGGCCCGAGCCAGTCGCGCGCGAGCTGCAGGGTGGAGCGTCCGGTCACCCGCGTCAGGATCGCTGACAGAAGATGCGTCGAGCCGGTCGAATAGAGCATCGCTCCGCCGGGGTCGTCGGCGAAGGGCTGGGCGAGCGCGCTGCGCACCCAGTTGCGGCTCGCCACCCAGCGGCCGTAGTTCGGGCCGGAGGTGCGCCCGAGGCCCGCCTGCATCGACAGGAGATTGCCGATCGCAACCCTTTCGAGGCGCGGATCGGGATCGGCCGGCAAGTCCGCCTTGAGCAGCGGCGCGATCGGCTGGTCGGGCCCCTTCAGGATGCCACGATCGATGGCGATGCCGACGAGCGCCGAGATGATCGACTTGGATGCCGATTTTATATTGGTCGGCCTGGTCGCCGTATGGCCGCCATAGCCGCGCTCAGTGACGATCTCCCCGCGCTGCGCGACGATGACGGTTTCGAGCGGCCGGAGCTCGGCTGCCCTGTCGAGCACTCCGGCAAGCGCCGCATCGGGCGAGGCGGGCTCGCCCTGTGGCGACGCCGCGCTCTCGCCGGCAGGGGCGTGCGGTCGAGGGGTGGGGGCCGGCTGGCTTTGCGCCAAAGCCGCGGACGAGGCGAGGAGGGCGAGGGCGGCAAGGAGAGGGCGAAGATCCATAAGGGATGGGAACCGGCCCTTTATGGCGGAAGCGTGGGGCGAGCCCGCCGCATGGGCCGCGCTCACGCCAAGTTGAGAACCTTCTGGCGGGATTTCAGAAGTTCTGCGGCTTCGTCGGCCGTCATCATGTGGCGGAAGAGGGTGCCTTGGGCCTGCTGGCATCCCTCCTGCGTGAGCAGTCGCTGCTGCTCCTCGTCCTGCACGCCATCGGCCGCAACCATCAGACCCAAGCCGGAGCCGAGCCCGACCAAAGCGCGGACGATGGCCGCGCTTTGGGGATTGTCCGCCATGGCCTGGACGAAGCTGCGGTCGATCTTGATGGTGTCCAGCTTGAAGTTGCGTAGGTGGTAGAGGCTCGAATAGCCCGTGCCGAAATTGTTGAGGGCGATTTTCACGCCCGTCTCGTGGATGGTCCCGAGCACGGTCTGGGCGCCGCTCAGATCGGCCACTAGCGCGCTTTCAGGGATTTCGAGTTCGAGCCGCGAGGCCGGCAGGCCGGTCTCGTGGAGAATGGCCATGATGCGCAGGCCGAGGGCGGGGTCCTTCAGCAGGGCCGCGGGGAGACCGAAGGACAGAATGACCTCTTCGTTCCACGTGGCGGTATCGCGGCAGGCTCTGCGCAGGAGATGATCGGTCAGGGCCTGCAGCAGGCCCGCGGTCTCCGCGATGGCGACGAGTCGGGCGGCATCCAATTCGCCATAGTCGGGATGCATCCAGCGCGGCGCGGCTTCGAAGCTCATCACCGCGCCTGTCTTGAGATCGATCCGCGGCTGATAAATCACCTCGAGACGTGAGGCATCCAGCGCCGCGCGCAGATCCCGCTCCAGACTGTCGCGCTCGCGAATGTGGTGGTCCATCTCCTCCTCGAAGAAGCGCAGCGCGCTCGTGCCCAGGGCCTTGGCGCGGTAGAGCGCGATATCCGCACGGCGCAGAAGCGTTTCGGCGTCGGCGCCGTCGACGGGGGCAAGCGCGATGCCTATGCCCGTGCCGACGAGGTGGTCGCCCGACCCGGTCTGCACCGGTGCGCGCAAGGCTTCGATAATCCTGATGGCGAGTGTCGCGGCGGCGTCCGGGCCGGGGAGATGGCGGGCGAGCACGGCGAATTCGTCGCCGCCGACGCGAGCGACGATGTCGCTGTCGCGAATGGCCTGGCGCAGGCGCAGCGCCGTCTGCACCAGGGCTTCGTCGCCGATCGGATGTCCATGGAGATCGTTGATGCGTTTGAAGCCGTTGAGATCGAGCACGAAGACCGCATGGACGGCGTCCGCTCCCGGCGGTGCGGCCAGGGCGGTGCGCAGGGCCGCATCGAACTGCCGCCGGTTGGGCAGGCCGGTGAGCGGGTCCTCGAAGGCAAGCGTGCGGACTTCTTCCTCGGCGGCGCGGCGACGGCGTATCTCGCGGCGTTGCGCGCGAAGTCGCGACCAGGCGAACAGGGCGAAACCGAGCGCGCAGACCGCGAAGATTTCGTCGAGCTCGAAGATGAGCTGCCGTGTGGCATCGCTCTCGTTCGGGAAGGCGTCATATTGCCAGACACCGAAAGCGGCCGCGCCGACGACAGCAGCGATCATGACGACATCGGTCAAGGTGAATCGATGCCGGATGATCATGTCCCTCAATCCACCGACGAAGCGTGATTCCATCAGCGAGCGCTCAAGCGGCATAAAGGTGTTTCAGCTGATTTAGCGGCTGCTCGCGCAAAGGAGCGTGCCAAGGCCGCCGCGCGAGCCGCAAAAAGCGACACCCGGTCGTGCAACGGCAACTGGTCGATCTCGGGCCGGCATCATTCGGGCTTGCATTCAGGTTCTCGCTCAACGGCGATGCGCAAGCTGCCATTCGGCGGCATGCGCTGCAAGGCTGCCGGCCCTATCAAATACTTACGTCCACATCTTCCGCTCATTCCTGCCGCGTGAGGCGGCCGGTTTCACCGACCGCGGCACAGCTGGTGGAAGCCCGTCGCCTACTGCTTGAACTCCGCCTCGCGCTTCTCCTGGAAGGCGCGAATGCCTTCCAGATGATCGCCGGCCGCGAAGCAGAGCGTGTTCATCTCGTTTTCGTAGCGGATGCCGGCGGCGAGCGAGGATTGCAGCGCCATGCGCACGGAGGCCTTGACCGATTCCACCGCCACCGGGCTGTAACCAGCAAGCGTTCGACAGATAGTGCGGGCTTCATCCTCGACCTTGTCGTCGTCGGTGAGAAATTCGACGATGCCGAGGCGGTGGGCTTCCGCCGCGTCGATCGGTTCGCCGAGCATCAGCAAGCGCATCGCTTGGCCGTAGCCGACGAGGCGCGGCAGCATCTGCGACGCGCCGCCCCCGCCGACCCAGCCGCGTTTGACCTCCGGGAAGCCGAGCCGCGCGCCGCGGCCCATGATTCGGATGTCGGCCGATAGTGCCATCTCGGCGCCGCCGCCCAGTACCCAGCCGTGCAGCGCCGCCACGACGGGCTTGCGCAAATCCCGTACAGCGGTTGCATATTCCACGCGATTGCGGAATTTCCAGGATGTCGGATACTCTGCGAGCGCGTTGAGGTCGCTGCCCGCGCAGAAAGCCCGTTCACCGGCGCCGCGCAACAGCACCACGCGCACGCCGTCGTCGCGGTCGAAACCCTGGCAATAGCGCGCGATAGCGGCCGCCATATCCGGCGTGACGGCGTTGAGTTTGTGGGGGCGATTGAGAATGATTTCGGCAATAAATCCGTCCCGAGCGATGCGGATTTCTTCGGATTGGATTTCTTGGGATTGGATTTCTTCGGCGTGGGTTTCTTGGGTGTTGATTTCTTGGGTGTGGATTTCTTGGGTCATGCTGTTTCCTCCAATGGAATTGTTGCAGGTTTCGGGAAGGAGCGGCGGTCATGAATGAACAGCCGAAGATCATCCGCCCACGCGAGCGGTTGACCCTGCAAGATCTTGCCGCCCATGCCGGCGTCTCGCGCGCCACCGTCTCGCTCGTGCTCGGCAAGAGCCCGCTCGTCGCCGAGAAGACGCGTCAGCGCGTGCTCCAATCCGTCCGCGAGCTCGGCTATGTCTATAACCGCGGCGCAGCCAATCTGCGCACGCGACGCACGCATACCATCGGCGTCGCCATCAACGAGATCACCAATCCTTATTTCACCGAGTTGACGGCCGTCATTCAACTCGCTTTCCTCGATCTCGGACGCACCGTCTTCTTCTCCAATTCCGATGAAGAGCTTTCGCGGCAGGAGCAGTTCATCTCGACGATGCGCGAATACAATGCCGACGGGCTCGTCGTCTGTCCGGCGCAAGGCACGAAGGTCGAGCATCTCAAGTGGCTGAAAGACCAGGGTATGGCTTGCGTGCTGATGTCGCGCGATGTCCCGGGCAGCGGCCTGGACTACGCGGGTCATGCCAACGAGAACGGGATGCGGCTCGCAACCGAGCATCTGATCTCCCTCGGCCACCGGCGAATCGCCATGATCGGCGGCAGCGATCTGACCTCGACCGGCATGGAGCGGCACGCCGGCTATCGGCGGGCGCTCACGTCCCATGGCATTCCGCTCGCGCCCGAGCTGATGGTGCCCGGTCTTCCGAGCCGCAGCTTCGGGGCATCCACGATCCGCCAGCTGCTCACGCTCGACGAGCCGCCGACCGCCGCCGTGTGCTTCAACGACGTCATCGCCTTCGGCGTCATGCTCGGCCTGCGCCAGATCGGCCGCGAGCCGGGTCGCGACTTCGCCGTCTTCGGCTATGACGACCTTGAGGAGGCCGAACTCTGGACGCCGGCCTTGTCGACCGTGAAGATCGACTCGCAGGCCATCGGCACCGCTGCCGCGCAGCTTCTGCTCGAACGTATCGATCATCCGGACGCCCCACCACGGCGGTCGCTGTCACAACCCAAACTCATGATTCGCGAATCGAGCTGCCCGCCGGCAGCCTGACTTTCCACGCCCGCGAGCAGGGCGCCACCCATCAGCCGCCGGACGCCGGAGCGTCTGCACCGACCAGTTTCATGTCCCTCTAGAGCGGCAGTTGACAGACTGTTGCTCCGAATTTAGAACGATCTAAATCGAAAAATAAATAAATAAAACACGGGGAAACGGCACAATGGGCGGATTTCCAGAAATCGACCTTTTCTCGCCGGCCTGCCATCGGGATGCCTGAGCCATGGGACGCTACATCGTCTCCAGGCTCGGCCTCACGATCGTCATGGCGTTGCTCGCCACGCTGGTCATCTTCTTGATCGCCAACACCGTGCCGGGCGATCCCGTCCTGGCGCAGCTCGGCGATGTCGCGGCCTCCAACAAGGAGTTCGTGGCCGAATGGCGTGCCAAATGGGGGCTCGATCTGCCCCTGTGGCACCGCTACCTCCTGTTCCTGAACGGCCTGCTGCACGGCGATCTTGGCGTCTCCATCGCCTCCCAGCGGCCCGTGCTCGATGATATCTCCCAGTTTGCGCCGGCAACGCTCGAACTCTCGACGATCAGCTTCCTCCTGGCGCTCATCATCGGCATCCCGCTCGGCATCCTGGCTGCCGTGCGGCGCGATAGCTGGATCGACCATGTCGCCCGTGCGGTGTCACTGATCGGTGTGTCGTCGCCGACCTTCTGGCTGGCCTTCATCATGCTCGCCCTGTTCTACGGCGGGCTGGAGATCGCACCCGGTCCCGGCCGGCTCGACCCGATCGCCTTCCCGCCGGAGACCGTCACCGGCCTCATGCTGATCGACACGGCGCTCGCCGGCGACTGGGCAACCTTCCACGACGCTGCCGCGCATCTGGTGCTTCCCTCGATCGTGCTTGCCGCTGCGACGCTCGGGCTCATCACCCGCACGACGCGGGCGAGCATGCTGGAGAGCATTCAGCAGGATTATGTGCGCGTCGCGCGCGCCAAGGGCCTGAAGGCGCGGACGATCATTCTCGGGCACGTCTTTCCGAATGCACTTATTCCGATCGTGACGCTCGGCGGCCTCGCCTATGCCAATCTGCTGGCCGGCGCCGTGATGACGGAGACGATCTTCTCCTGGCCGGGGCTCGGTCTCTACACCTTCCGCAGCGCTGCGGCGCTCGACTTTCCGGCGATCATGGGCATCACGCTGGTGGTGGCCCTCGTCTATCTCATCATCAATCTCCTGATCGACATCAGCTATGCGCTGCTCGACCCGCGGGTGACGCGATGAGCGCCGTGGCCGAAACCAAGAGCCTCGCGCGTTCCGTCAGGCCCGTCGCCACGCGCGCGCAGCGCTGGCGCCGCCGTTATGGACTGCCGGCGATCGGCTGCGCGATCGTAGTGTTGTGGATCCTCGTGGCCGTCTTCGCGCCGCTGCTCAGCCCCTATGATCCGAATTTCGTCGATGTCGCCAATCGGCTGAAGCCGCCCTCCGAGACGCATTGGCTCGGCACCGATGCGCTGGGGCGCGATGTCTTCACCCGGCTGCTGTTCGGCGCGCGCATTTCGCTCATGACCGGCTTCGTCGTGGTGCTGGTGGGGGCGGTCGTCGGCACGCTGCTTGGGGGCATTGCCGCCTTCGCGCGCGGCAAGGTGGAAGAGGCGATCATGCGCCTCACCGACCTCGTGCTGTGCTTTCCGCCGATCATCCTGGCGCTCGCCATCGCGGCGGCGCTCGGCATAGGCACCCTCAACACCATCATCGCCATGCTGGTGGTGTGGTGGCCGAAATTCGCGCGCCTCGCCCACAGCCTGGTGCTGACGCAACGCTCGCAGGAATATGTGGAGGCGGCGATCATCGCGGGCTTCGGCCCGTCGCGCATCCTGCTCCGGCATATCATCCCGAATGCCATCGGGCCGCTGATCGTGCTCGTTACGCTCGACATCGGCAACGCCATCATCACCTTTGCGGGCCTCTCCTTCCTCGGCCTCGGCGTGGTGCCGCCGACCGCCGAATGGGGCTCGATGGTGGCCGAAGGCCGCGAGCTGGTCGCCCAGTGGTGGGTCGCGGCCTTCCCCGGCTTCTGCATCCTCTCCATCGTGCTCGGCTTCAACTTCCTGGGGGATGGCGTCCGCGACTGGCTCGATCCCAAAGCGCGGAAACGGTGAGGCGCCCATGAACATGAGCTTCAAGCCCACCGAACCCGCGCCGTCCGCTTCGCCCGCCCTTGAGGTGGAAAATCTCCGCACCGAATTCTTCACCGACGACGGCGTCGTTGCGGCGGTCGACGGGGTCTCCTTCACCGTGGCGCCCGGCGAGGCGCTCGGCATCGTCGGTGAATCCGGCTCCGGCAAGAGCGTCACCGCCCTTTCGCTGATGCAGCTTCTCGATGAGCCGGCGCGCATCACGGCGGGCGAGGTGCGTTTCCAGGGCAAGGATCTGCTGGCGGCGAGCCCGGAAGAGCTGCGCACGCTGCGCGGCGACCGCATGGCCATGGTGTTCCAGGACCCCATGACCTCGCTCAATCCGGTGCTGAAGATCGCCCGGCAGCTCGTCGAGACCATGGTGACCCATGGCCGCTACACGACGGAGGAAGCCTCCAAGCGCGCCGTCAGCCTGCTCGGCCGCATGGGGGTGACCGCTCCGGAACGTGCCGTGGACAGCTATCCGCACCAGTTCTCGGGCGGCATGCGCCAGCGCGTCATGCTGGCGCTGGGCATGAGCAACGAACCGGCGCTCCTCATCGCCGACGAGCCGACGACAGCGCTCGACGTCACCATTCAGGCGCAGATCCTCGACCTCATCCGCGAGCTCAATCGCGACTTCGGCACTTCCGTCGTCCTCATCAGCCATGATCTCGGGGTGATCGCCCGGGTCTGCAGACGCACCCTCGTGATGTATGGCGGGGAGGTCGTGGAGGAGGGGCCGACCGAGGATCTGCTCGCCGATTCGCGCCATCCCTATACCTGGGCGCTGATCAATGCCGTGCCGCGCATCGACGAGGAGCGGCCCGCGGACCGGCGGCTCACCACCATCGAGGGGCAGCCGCCCGATCCGCTCAATCTGCCGTCCGGCTGCCGCTTCGCGCCGCGATGCCCCTTCCGTATCGCGCGCTGCGATACCCATCCCGACCTTCTGGAGATCGCCCCCGGCCGCAAGAGCCGCTGCTGGGTCACCCAGCAGGGCACGATCTTGCCGAAGAAGGAGTCGCGGGCGATACCGGCTGAAATGGCCGCTGCACGGCACGTCGAGGGGGCGGACGAGCCGCCGCTCCTCAAGGTGCGCAATCTCGTCAAGCATTTCGGCCTGCCGAAGAGCCGCTTCTTCGAGAAGCCGCGCTTCATCCATGCCGTGGATGATGTCGATCTCGACGTTTACCGCGGCGAGACGGTCGGCCTCGTCGGTGAATCCGGCTGCGGCAAGTCCACCTTGGCGCGGCTCGTGATGCGCATCCACCAGCCGGATTCGGGCGAGGTGGTCTTTGCCGGCCAGGACATTGCGCAGGCCTCGCAGAAGGCGATCAGGCCGCTGCGCCGGCGCATCCAGATGGTCTTCCAGGACCCCTATGCCTCGCTCAACCCACGCATGACGGTCGGCGACATCATCGGTGAGCCGATGGCGTTCCACGGGGTCACGGCGCGCGGGGCAGAGACCGATCGGCGCGTGGCGGAGCTTCTGGAGACGGTCGGGCTCAATCCGCGCGTCGCCAAGCGCTACCCTTACGAGTTCTCGGGCGGTCAGCGCCAGCGCATCTCGATCGCCCGCGCCCTCGGCGTGGAGCCCGACTTCATCGTCGCCGACGAGCCGATCTCCGCGCTCGACGTCAATATCCAGGCGCAGATCATCAATCTGATGCTCGACCTGCAGGAGCGTTTCGGGCTGACCTATCTGTTCATCGCCCATGACCTCGCCGTTGTCCGCCACATCTCGGACCGCGTGGTCGTGCTCTATCTCGGCAAGGTGGCGGAGGTCGCGCCGGCCGACCAGCTCTTCCGGCGGCCGCTCCACCCCTATACGCGCTATCTCCTCTCGGCGGTCCCCATTCCCGATGCGGTGGTGGAGCGCGGCCGCGGTCATCTGAAGCTCGAGGGCGAGCCGCCGAGCGCCATCGATCCGCCGTCCGGCTGCCGTTTCCGCACACGCTGCCCGCTGGCCCAGCCGATCTGCGCCAGCGAGCCGCCGCCTCTCCTTGAGCACGAGCCAGGCCAATTCGCCGCCTGCCATTTCCCAGGACGACTGCAATGACCGCTGGAGGATCGAAGTGAAACGCGTCACTGCCGATGAAGCCGTCAAGCTGATCCACTCCGGCGATACCGTGCTGATCGGCGGCTCGGGCGGCGGCCACGCCGTGCCGGAGGCGCTGATGGCGGCGCTCGAGCGGCGCTTTCTCGCTGAGGGCGAGCCGCGCGCCATCACGGCCGTGCATCCCGTCGGCCTCGGCGACGGCGACAAGCACGGCGCGAACCACTTCGCCCATGAGGGGCTGTTGAAGCGCGTGATCAGCGGCACCTTCGTCAATTCGCCGAAGATTTCGGATCTGGCGCTCGCCGACAAGATCGAGGGCTATACCCTGCCGCAGGGGGCGCTCTCGCTGCTGATGCGCGAGATGGCGGCCGGCCGGCCGGGGCTCATCACCAAGACGGGCCTGCACACCTTCGTCGATCCGCGCCACGGCGGCGGCCGCCAAAGCCAATGCGCGCCCGAGGGCGTGGTCGAGCTCATCGAGTTCCGCGGCGAGGAGTATCTCTTCTTCAAGCCGATGCATATCGACGTCTGCTTCCTGCGCGGCACGACCGCGGACGAGGACGGCAACGTCACCATGGAGCAGGAAGCCGTCTTCCTCGAAATGCTATCGGAATCGCAGGCGACGAAGCGCTGCGGCGGCCTCGTCATCGTGCAGGTCAAGCGCATGGCCAAGCGCGGCACGCTGCCGCCGAAACAGGTGAAGATCCCCGGCATCCTCGTCGACCTCGTCGTGGTCGAGCCGAAGCAGTGGCAGACCTTCGGGACGGAATACGACCCCTCTTACGCGGGCGAGCTGCGCGTGCCGCTCTCCGATATTCCGGTGCTGCCGCTCGATGCGCGCAAGATCATCGCGCGGCGCGCCGCCATGGAGCTCTTCCCCGGCGCGATCTGCAATCTCGGCTCGGGCATCTCGACCGGCATTGCCAATGTGGCGGCCGAGGAGGGCGTGCTCGACGAGGTCTGCCTCACCAACGAGCAGGGGCTGATCGGCGGCGCACCCGCTTCCGGCAACGAGGCGGGGGCGGCGCGCAACTATCACGCCCTGATCGACCAGCCCTACCAGTTCGACTTCTACGACGGCGGCGGGCTTGATCTCGCCTTTCTCTCCTTCGCCGAGGTCGATGCGGAGGGCAATGTCAATGTCAGCCGCTTCGGCAACCGCATCATCGGGCCGGGCGGCTTCATCAACATCAGCCAGAACGCCAAGGCCGTCATCTACAGCGGCACCTTCACCGCCGGCAAATGCGATTTCGACTGGTCGGGCGAGGGGCTGCGCATCGTCAAGGACGGCGAGCATAGGAAGCTTGTCGAGAAGGTTCTGCAGATCACCTACAGCGGCCCCTATGGGCGTGAGCGCGGTCAGCGCGTGCTCTACGTCACCGAGCGCGCGGTGTTTCAGCTCGGCGAGGCCGGAGTCGCGCTGATCGAGATCGCGCCCGGCGTCGATCTGGAGCGCGACGTCATCGGCCGGATGGGCTTCCGGCCGATCGTGGCGCCCGATCTCAAGCTCATGGACGCGAGCCTCTTCAAGCCGGAGCCGGTCGGCTTGAGCCGCATTCTTGCCGGCCGGGCGCCACGGGCCGGCTCGCCCCGGCTTGCGGCCGGTACGACCCACTCGCTCGCGGCGGAATGACCATGAACGCACCCCTGCAAGCTCCTATCGGCGGTTCCACCCGGCTTTTCGTCATCATCGGCCATCCGATCGCCCAGGTGAAATCGCCGCAAACCTTCAATCCGCGCCTCGCCGCGGCGGGACTCGATGCGGTGCTCGTGCCCATGGACATCGCGCCCGAGCGCTTCGACGAGACGGTGCGCGGCCTCAAAGGCGTCGCCAATCTCGACGGCATCATCATCACCGTCCCCTATAAGGCGCGTATCCTGCCTCTCATCGACGAGCTGCGGCCGATGGCGCGCACGGTCGGCGCTGCCAATGCCATGCGGCGGGAGGCCGACGGCCGCTGGATCGGCGACATCTTCGACGGCACCGGCCTGATGCGCGGCCTCAGGGTCGAGAATGAGGAGCCGCGTGGCCGGCGCGTGATGCTGCTCGGCGCGGGCGGGGCGGGGAGCGCGGTCGCGGTCGCCTTCGCTGAGGCGGGCGCCGCCGCCGTGACCATCCACGACGTTGACGGCGCCAAGGCCGAGATGCTCGCGGTGCGCGTGAAACGGGCCTTCCCGGACTGCGACGTGCGGGCGGGCGCCCCGGATCTCGACGCCCATGACATCCTCGTCAATGCGACGCCGACCGGCATGGCCGAGGGCGATCCCCTGCCGGTCGCCATCGAACGGCTGCGGTCCGACATGTTGGTTGTCGACATCATCATGAAGCCGGAAGTCACGCGCTTTCTCGCCGCCGCCCGCGAGCGCGGCTGCAAGGCGCTGCCGGGCAAGACCATGCTGGAAGGGCAGGCGGCCGAAGTGATGAAATTCTTCCGCGTGGAGGGCGGGGCATGACCGAGATCCCGGTCGCCATCGGCGAGGAGGCGAGCTTTGCCAAGACCATCGGCGAGGCCGATCTTCTGATGTTCTCGGCGATCTCCGGCGATTTCGACCCGATCCACGTCAACGAGGACTATGCCCGCACGACAGTTTTCGGGCGGCGCATCGCCCATGGCGGGCTCGTCATGGGGCTTCTCTCGACCACGGCCTCGATGATCTCGCGCCGCGCCGTCGAGCGTGGGTCGAAGGGCGTCTCCGTCTCGCTCGGCTATGACAAGATCCGCTTTCTGAAGCCCGCCTTCATCGGCGACACGCTGACGGCCCGCTACCGCATCGAGGCGATCGACGCGGAAGCCGGCCGCAGCCTGTCGCGGGTCGAGGTCGTCAACCAGGACGGCGAGCTTTGCCTGGCCGGCACGCATGTCATGCGATGGCTGCCGCCGAGCGAGGCCGCCGCATAGGTTCTGCGCCGATCGCTCCTTGCTTTGGAAACGTCACCTCATGCCCATCACCGAAACCCATCAAGAGATCCGCCGCACGGCCCGCCGCTTCGCCGAGGAAGTGATCAGGCCGCGGGCGGAGGCGCTCGACCACGATGAAGCCTTCCCGGCCGACATCTATTGGCAGATGGGGCAATTGGGGCTGTTCGGCATCACGGTGCCGGCCGAGATGGGCGGCGCCGGGCTCGATGCGCTGGGCTACGCGCTCGTCATGGAGGAGTTGTCGCGCGGCTATGCTTCCATCGCCGATCAATGCGGGCTCTATGAGCTGATCGGCACGCTGCTGTCGCTGCACGGCACGGATGCGCAGCGCGAGCGTTGGCTCGGGCCGCTGCTCGCCGCCGAGCTCAAGCCCGCCTATTGCCTGACCGAGGCCGAGGCGGGCTCCGATCTCTCGAACCTCAAGACCTTCGCCGATAAGACCGCCGACGGGTGGCGCCTGACGGGCTCGAAGCTCTGGATCCACAATGCGCCGGTCGCCGATGTCGGCTTCGTCCTCGCCCGCACGGACAAGGAGGCCGGCAAGCGCGGCATGAGCATCTTCATCGTGCCTTTCGACGCGCCCGGCGTGTCGCGCGGGCCGAAGGAGCACAAGATGGGCCAGCGCGCGAGCCAGGTCGGCGCGCTGCAATTCGACGACGTGCGCCTGCCGGCCGATGCGCTGCTCGGGACCGAGGGCAGGGGGTTCCACATCATGATGGGCGCGCTCGACAAGGGCCGCATCGGTATTGCCGCGCTCGCCGTCGGCATCGCTCAGGCGGGGCTCGAGGCGGCGCTCGCCTATGCCGGCCAGCGCCGGCAATTCGGGCAGCCGGTCGCCGATTTCCAGGGCCTTCAATGGATGCTCGCCGATATGGTCAAGGACATCACGGCCGCGCGGCTTCTCGTGCACCACGCGGCAGAGGCCTTCGATTCCGGCGGCCAGTCGACGATCTTCTGTTCCATGGCGAAATGCTTTGCCGCCGACATGGCCGTCGCGCAGACCGCCAATGCCGTGCAGATCTTCGGCGGCAGCGGCTATATCCGTGGTTTCGAGGTGGAGCGGCTCTATCGCGATGCCAAGATCACGCAGATCTATGAGGGCACGAACCAGATCCAGCGCACCATCATCGCCCGCGAACTCCTGAAGAATGGAGTTCCTGCGTGAGCGAGATCTTTGCCGTTGCTCTCAGCCGCCAGTCCTTCCGTGACGTCACGCCGGGAGCGAGGCGATGAGCGAAGCATCGAAAGGCAATGCCCTGGTGACGGGCGCCGGGCGCGGCATCGGCCGGGCTATCGCGCTCGCCTTGGCGGAGGGGGGCTTCGACCTCGTCGTCAACGATCTCGCCCGATCGGCCGAACTCGACGAGACCGTGGCCATGATCCGCGACAAGGGGCGGGAGGCCGTGGCGGTGCGTGCCGATATCGCCGATATCGACGGCCATGCGGCCTTCCTGGACGCCGCCTGGAACGCCTTCGGCGGCCTGCATTGCCTCGTCAACAATGCCGGCATCTCGGTCGCCAAGCGCGATGACATTCTCACCGTTACGCCGGAGAGCTTCGACCGGCTGATGAATGTCAATCTGCGCGGCCCCTTCTTCCTGACGCAAGCCGTTGCGCAGCGGATGCTCGAGGCACCGCAGGACCGCTTTCGCAGCATCATCACCGTGTCGTCGATCAATGTCGGCTTTGTCGCCGTTGACCGGGCGGAATACTGCATTTCCAAGACCGGCCTTGCGATGATGTCGAGGCTCTATGCGGTCAGGCTCGCGAGTGCCGGGATCAATTGCTACGAGGTGCAGCCCGGCGTCATCCGCACCGATATGACCGCGGTGGTGCGCGAGCGTTACGACCGGCTTTTCGAGAGCGGCGTCGCGCCGATTGCCCGCTGGGGCGAAACGGACGATGTCGGCAATGCCGTCGCCATGCTCGCCTCGGGCGCGCTCCCCTATACGACCGGCGAGACCTTGCGGGTCGACGGCGGTCTCGCCATCAGGAGGTTGTGAATGGACGCCGCAGCGGACGAGCGCCTGCTCACAGCCGGCGAATATTGGTTCGACGACCTCGGACCGGGTGATCATTTCGACACCGGCCGGCTGGTGGTCACGGAGGCCCATATCGTGGCCTTCGCCGGACTTTCGGGCGATCTCTTCGACATCCACATGGATGACGAATTCGCCCGCGAGCAGGGTTTTCCGGGCCGCATCGCCCACGGTCTGCTCGGCCTTTCGCTAGCGGACGGTTTGAAGAACCGCGCGTCGGTGCGTATCATGGCTGTCGCCTCGCTCGGCTGGAACTGGCGGTTCAAGGGGCCGATCTTCGCGGGCGACCGCATCGGCGTCCGCGTCCGCATTACAGGCAAGCGTCTGTCGAGCAAGGAGCAGCCGCTGCTGACACTCGCCTTCTCCGTCACCAATCAGCATGGCGAGGAGGTGCAGGCGGGCGAAACCACGCTGCTGGCGCGCAGGCGGCCATGAGAAGGCCATGACAGAAAGTAGGGCTGGTCTTGTCTCGCCAACGGGCTATCGTCAGCCGATCTATTAAATCGATCTAAAGAATTGCAGCCCGCAGAGCTGCGATCTCGGGGAAACGCAAAGGGAGAGTGCACGATGACGAACACGTCAGGTTGGATGAGCCGTCGCGAACTCGCGAAGCTCCTGGGGCTCGGCGGGGCTGCGATCGCCGCTGGGCTGCCGGAGCGGGTCTATGCCGCCGCGAACAAGGACACGCTGGTCATCGGCGTCGATATCAGCGACACCATCACCCTCGATCCGGCGCGCCAGGGCCAATACACGCCGCCTATGACGCTGTGCGCCGCCTACGACATGCTCGTCACCATGGATCCGGGCGACTACATCGATCTGAAGCCGGCGCTCGCGACCAAGTGGGAAAAGACGCCGGACGGCAAAGGCTGGCGCTTCACGCTGCGCGAAGGCGTCAAATTCGCGAGCGGCAATCCGATGACCGCTGAAGATGTGAAATGGTCGATCGATCGCGTCCTCTATCTCGGCGATCAGCCCTCGCAATATATCGCCCATCTTGAACGGACCGAGATTGTCGACGGCAAGACCGTGGACCTCATCCTGAAGGATCCGACGCAGCCGATCCTGAATATCTTGGCCGCCCCCGGCTTCGTGATCTACGATCGCAAGCTCCTCGAAGAACATGGCGGCGACGCGAGCAAGGAAGCCAAGACCAAGGACAAGGCGAGCACCTGGCTCAACGGCAATTCGGCCGGCGCCGGTGCCTATCGCCTCCTGCGATGGGAGCGCAACGCCCAGATCCAGCTCGTGCGCAACGAGCATTACTGGCGCGGCAAACCGCCCTTCGCGCGCGTGGTGATCCGCCACATCGCCGACAGCGCCGCCCAGCTGCTCGCGGTCCGGCGCGGCGATATCGACATCGCCTTCAATCTGATCCCCGAGCAGATCGCGACAATCGGCGCGGATCCCGGCGTCCGCAAGGAGGGCCTGACCAGCCTCGACTTCGTCTATATGGCCTTGACGCAGGAGCCGGAGTTCAACAAGGCGCTGGCCGTCAAGGAAGCGCGGCAGGCGATCGGCTATGCCATCGATTACGACGGCATCATCAAGAACCTGCTGGGTGGTGCCGCCCTGCGCCCGGCGAGCTTCTTGCCGATCGGCGTTTCCGGCTCCACGGAGGCGATCGCCAAGGAAATCGGCTTCCGTCAGGATCTCGACAAGGCCAAGCAGCTTCTGCAGAAAGCCGGGCTCGCCGACGGCTTCGAATTCGAGATCGCCTATGGCAATGCCGCCATCGCCGGCGTGACCTACCAGACGCTTGCGCAGAAGCTCCAGGGCGATCTGGCGCAGGTGAACATCAAGGTCAGGCTCGCGCCGATGGACCAGGTCAACCTGCGCACCACCTATACGACCAACAAGGCGCAAGGCGGTGTCCTCACCTTCTGGAACCCGCCGGCGGTTGAAAACCTGCTCTGGGCGGCCGCCACCGTCGAGCGGGTCGCCCGGCGCGTGCATTGGACGCCGTCGGAGGATGTGGTGAAGCTCGTCCACCAAGCCGCCGCCGAACAAGACGCGAAGAAGCAGGCCGACCTTTGGGTCGAGTATCAGAAGCGCATGGTGGATCAGGCGAACTACTTCATCCTGTTCCAGCCCATCTACCAGATCGCCGTGCGCGATACGCTTGCCAAGCTGCCGCTGACGGCCGCCGGCTGGCAGCTCGACATGTATGGTGTGAAGCCGGCTTAACGAGCCCTTCCTTTCCTCGCGGCGGCGGGTCCCTGTGGGCCCGCCGTCTTTTCTTTGCATTCTCTGCCGCCCTGGGGTGATGCCATGAAAATTCTGCTGACGCATGGCCCGCATATGCGCCGCAACTATTATGGCGACCGGGCTCTGTCCCGCCTGCGGGATATGGCGGAGGTCGTGCTGCACGAACGCGACGAGCCCCTCGATCCGTCCGCTCTGGTGGCGGCCGCCCGCGATGTGGACGTGATCGTCTGCGATCGGCAAACACCCGCCCCGGCGGCCGTATTCGAGGGCTTGCCGCAGCTCAAGGCCTTGCTCCGCGTCGCGGTGGACATTCGCACCATCGACCTGCCGGCGGCGTCCGCGGCGGGCGTCCTCGTCACCCGCGCCGCGCCCGGCTTCGTTCCGGCGGTCGCGGAGCTTGCGCTCGGCTTTCTCGTCGACCTCGCGCGCGGTATTTCGCAAACCGCGGCGGCCTATCATGCCGGCCGCGCGCCCGAGATCCGCATGGGCCGGCAGCTGGCGGGCAGCACCATCGGCATCATCGGCTATGGCAGCATCGGCCGGCGCCTCGCCAGCCTGGTGCTGGCGCTCGACATGCGCGTGCTCGTCGCCGACCCCTTCGCGACGGTGGACGAGGCGCGGATCGAGCAGGTCTCGCTCGACGAGCTTCTCGCCCGGGCGGATCATGTGGTCTGTCTCGCGACGGCGACCGAAGAAACGGAAAGCCTCATGGATGCCGCCGCTTTCGCACGCATGAAGGCGGATGCGGTTTTCATCAATCTGTCGCGCGGCAATCTGGTGGACGAGGGGGCGCTCGCTGCCGCCTTGCGCGAGGGACGCATTGCCGGGGCGGCCATGGATGTCGGCCGTGCGCCGGATCAGATGCCCTCAGCGGCGCTTGCGCAGTTGCCCAATGTCGTCGCCACGCCCCATATCGGCGGGCTGACGCCGCAGGCGATCGAAGCGCAGGCCTTCGACAGTGTCGAGCAGGTCGCTGCCCTTTTGCGCGGCGAGGTGCCTGACGGGGCGGTGAATGCCGACGCCTGGTCGCGGCGCATCTGACTTCTCATCATCCGGTAAAGCGGGACGGCGTTCGCGAACCCTCCGCCTGCCGCTCGACGCAGGCTTTGACCCAGTCGATGAAGCTGCGCACCTTGCCGCGCCGCAGATTGTCATGCGGGCAGACGATCCATTGGGAGACGATGGTGCAACGGGGCGGCGAGGCGATCGGACAGATCAGCAGCCCGTCGCGTCGCTCGCGCCAGGTGGTCAGATTGCTCTCGAGCGCGATGCCCATTCCGGCCGCTGCCGCGTCGATCGACATATGCGAGCGATCGAACAGCACCCGCTTCCAGCGCAGGTCTGGTTCCACGCCGGCCATGCGCAACCAGGGTCCCCACTGCACGAGCGTCTTGACCGAGTGGATGAGCCGGAAGTTCACGAGATCCGCGGCCTGAAGGCTGCCCGGTGCCGCGAGCCTCGGGGAGCAGAGCGGAACGACGTTTTCCTCCGTCAGCGGCTCCACGAATAGCCCCTGCCAGCGTCCTTCGCCGTGACGGATCTCCACGTCCACGCCCTCGCGCAGGAAGTCGGTCGGCTCGTTCGTGGCGTCGATGCGCACCTCGAGACTCGGATGCGCATCGAGGAATTCCTGGAGAAAGGGCAGCAGCCATTTGGTGGCTGTCGTCGGGGCGACGCGCACCGTCAGGACCTGGACGGAACTGTAGCCCCTCAGCCTTTGGGTGGCGTCCTCGATCCCATCGAGCTGGTCGGCAATGAGCTCGAAATAGCGCCCGCCCGCCTCGGTCAGAGCGATGCCGCGTCCGGATTTCGCGAGCAGAGACGTGCCGAGATAGCTCTCGAGGAAATGGATCTGCTGGCTCACCGCCGAGGGCGTCACGCCGAGATCCTGAGCCGCGCGGCTGATGCTGCCGCTGCGTGCCGCTGCGTAAAAGGCGCTGATCGCGCGAAGCGGAATGCGCATGCTGCCCATCCATGTAGCCCAGCTAAAACATCGTATCAGAAAACTTATTTGTTCTTCAAAGATATGGCGCCTATCATTTCATGCTCAATGGGAAATACGGCAGATGCGATCTGCCTAATAAAAAGGAGCAACCGCTCAAGCGGATTGCCCAGAGCCAAGGAAACGCCACTGCGCCGTTGATGTACCGACGCAGGTGCTCTTTTGCCTCGTTTGGCGAAACCAGGGAGGATACAATGAAATTTGCTTCCAAGTTGTTTCTGTCGGCTGTTATGACGGGCGCACTGCTCGCGGGAACCGCAGAAGCGCGAACGCTGCGACTAGGCCATGCCACCTCCGATACCAATCCGCGCCATCTCGCGGCGCAGCTCTTCGCGAAGAAGGTGGAGGAGGCCTCGGGCGGGTCGCTCAAGATTACGGTCGCCGGCAATGCCCAGTTCGGCGACGACGTGGAGATGATGACGGCGCTCCGGCTCGGAACGCTCGACATGTCCCTCAACAGCCAAGGTTCGTTAGCCGGCGTCGTGCCGGAGGCCGCCACAGTCGGTCTGCCCTTCCTGTTCAGCGACACGCGGACGGCGTGGAAGGTGCTCGATGGGCCGGTCGGCGATGATCTCGCCAAGCTCGCGGCGAGCAAGGGGCTGGTGATGCTGGCCTATCTCGACAACGGCATCCGCGTCACCACCAACAACCTCCGCCCCATCACCAAGCCGGAGGATCTCAAGGGCATCAAGCTGCGCGTTCCGCCG
The DNA here is from genome assembly GCF_042666455.1 of Chelatococcus sp. GCM10030263. Lineage (NCBI taxonomy): Bacteria > Pseudomonadati > Pseudomonadota > Alphaproteobacteria > Hyphomicrobiales > Chelatococcaceae > Chelatococcus > Chelatococcus sp. GCM10030263. The sequence continues at coordinate 268,379 of NZ_JBHTDB010000007.1, forward strand.
GACCCGATGGGCACGGACACTTTCGCGGCGCTCGGTGCCAATCCCACGCCGATGAAGTTCTCCGAGCTTTATCTCGCCCTGCAGCAGGGCGTCGTGGACGGACAGGAGAACCCCGTCGTCAATATCTACCATTCGAAATTTCACGAGGTGCAGAAATATCTGTCGCTGACCCGGCACAAATACGAGATGACACCTTTCCTTGTCAGCGCGATCACCTGGAAGACCTTGTCGCCGAAGGAGCAGGACATTCTCCGCAAGGCGGCCATCGAGGCGCGCGACTACCAGCGCGAGCTCGCCGCGAAGGAGGAGGTCGAGCTCCTCGACAAGATCAAGGCGGCCGGTGTCCAGGTCAACGAGGTCGATGCCGCGCCGTTCCGGGCGGCGACCCAGTCGGTCTATGACAAATGGCGCGGCCAATACGGCGAGTTCATCGGCAAGCTGACCGCTGCCGCCGAAGCAGGCCGCTCATGAGCGTCGTGACGTCGTCTCCGGAACTGGTGCGCGAGAACCAGGCCCCCGGCCTAGTGCGCCTTGTGGATCTCGCCATCTTGCGCTTCGCGCAGGCGGTCGGGATCGGGGTGGCGGTCGTCCTGCTCGTGTCGATCACGACGGGGGTCGTCGTGCGCTATCTCACCAGCCAGAGTGCCGGCTGGATCAACGAATTGCCGGATCTTCTCTTCCCCTGGCTGTCGATGGCCGGCATGGTCATGGCCGCCCAGCTCGGCCAGCATATCCTGGTCGACATGGGCGTTCGCCTCCTGTCGCGGGGCGTGGGACGCGGCCTCGTCCTTCTGACGAACGGTATCGCCGCCGCAGTCTTCCTCTTCCTTGCCCGGCAGGGGCTCGACGTGCTGGAGGTGACGGCCGGCGAGAGCTTCCCGCAGCTCGGCATCACGATGCTCTGGGCCTATCTCGCCCTCGTGCTCGCCTTCCTGCTTCTCGGCGTCACGGCGCTCACGACGATGGCCCGCGTCCTCACCGCCAAGACGGATCCGCTCGCCGTGCGTGCGGATCTCGGCGGCGGCGACATGCACGGAGGAGGCGTCTCATGACGACGCTGATGCTCGTCCTGTTCGCAGTCCTGATGGTCGCGGGCATGCCGATCGGCTATGCGCTCGTCGTCAGCGCGTCGGCCGCCATTCTCGTCGCCGGCGAGATCCCGAGCACGGTGGTGCTACTCAAAATCTTTCAGCCCACGCAAAGCTTTCCGCTGCTCGCTATCCCGTTCTTCATCCTGTCCGGGTCGCTGCTCATGTCGGGCGAACTCGGTCAGCGGCTTGTGGGTTTTGCGGCCTCGCTCGTCGGGCGGTTCCGCGGCGGCCTCGGGCAAGTGAATGTCTTCGGCTCGGCGCTCTTCGGCGGCGTCTCGGGTTCGGCCGTGGCCGATGCCTCGGCGCTCGGCTCCATCCTCATCCCGTGGATGAAGAAGGAGGGCTATCCGCCAGCACTTGCCGGCGCCATCACGGCCTCCTCCTCGATTATCGCCGTGCTCATTCCGCCATCGATCCCGCTCATCATCTTTGCCGCCGTATCGAATGCCTCCATCGCCGAGCTTTTCCTGGCGGGCATCCTGCCGGGCGTGCTGCTCACGCTCGGGCTGATGGGGGCGTGCTGGTTCGTCGGCTGGCGTCGGGACTTGCCAACAGTGAATGTGGCGGGCGGGCTGCGCGGCCTGATCTCGGCCCTACCGAAGGCGCTGCCGGCGATCACGCTGCCATTGATGATCCTCGGCCTTCTGCGGTTCGGCATTGCGACCCCCACGGAGGTCAGCGTGCTCGCCGTTATCTACGCGCTGCTGATCCGCACGACCCTCTATCGCGACCTTTCCCTGCGCAGGCTGTCCAGCGACATCGCGGCAACCGTCGCGCTGACCGGCGTCGTCATGCTGGTCATTGCCGCATCCAATCTGGTCGCCTTCGTGCTGACCGTGGAAGACGTGCCCAATACGCTCGCCGCCTGGGCGCTCGACACGCTCAAGGAGCCCTGGCTCATCATCCTGATGATGAATGTGGTCATGATCGTCGTCGGCATGTTTCTCGACCTGCCGGCAGCGATCCTGCTGCTCGGGCCGATATTCGTCGCGCTCGCCGGTGCCATCGGGCTCGACCTCATCCAGCTCGGGCTGATGATGACGGTCAATCTGGCCATCGGCCTGTTCACGCCGCCGGTCGGAACGACACTCTTCATCGCCTCCGCCATCTCCCGCCAAGGCATCGGCGCCGTCGCGCGGGAAATGTGGCCCTTCTACCTCGTCTCGCTCGTGCTGCTCGGGCTCGTCTCCTACGTGCCCGCCCTCACCATTCGCTTCTAAACACGACGGAGTTCCCACGTGAACCTTGCCTCGAAGCTCAAGGAGCGCGCCGCCGACGGACGGCCGGTGCGCGTCGGCCTCATCGGCGCCGGCAAGTTCGGCTCGATGTTCCTCGCCCAGGTGCGCACCACGGTCGGGCTGCATCTCATGGCGGTTGCCGACCTCTCGGCCGAGCGCGCCCGGAAGGCGATGACGAATACCGGCTGGGATGTGGATGCCGCCGTCACCGCATCGCTCGACGATGCGCGTAGCTCCGGGCGCACCTGCATCACGGAAGACGCGGAAGCGTTGATCAGGGCAGGGGGGCTCGACGTCGTCATCGACGCGACCGGCAATCCGGCCGCCGGCATCCACCATGCGCTCCTCGCCGCCGAGAACGGCCGTCATATGGTGATGGTCAACGTGGAGGCGGATGTGTTGGCCGGTGCCTATCTCGCGGAGCAGTTCCGCAAGGCCGGCCTCGTCTACAGCCTCGCCTACGGCGACCAGCCGGCGCTCGTCTGCGAGATGGTGGATTGGGCCGAGACCTGCGGCTTCAAGGTGGTCGCCGCCGGCAAGGGCACCAAATACATGCCGAGCTATCACCAGTCGACGCCGGATACGGTGTGGACGCATTTCGGCATTACGCCCGAGGCAGCCGCCCTCGGCGGCATGAATCCGCAGATGTTCAATTCCTTTATCGATGGCACCAAATCGTCGATCGAAATGGCGGCGATCTCGAATGCCACCGGTCTCAAGGCGCCGCGCGACGGCCTGATCTTCCCGGCGGCCGGCGCCCATGACCTTCCCTTCGTGCTGCGTCCGAAGACGGACGGCGGCGTGCTGGAAGAGAGCGGCATGGTCGAAGTCGTCACCAGCGTCGAGCGCGACGGGCGCCAAGTCGTCAACGACCTGCGCTGGGGCGTCTATGTGGTCTTCGAGGCCGGCAGCGCCGATGAGCGGGGCGCCTATACGCGGCGCTGCTTCAGCGAATACAATATCACCACGGATCCGACCGGGCGCTATGCCGCGCTCTATCGCACCGTCCACCTCATCGGCCTAGAGCTCGGTGTCAGCGTCGCGGCCGCTGCCCTGCGGGGTGAGGCGACGGGGGCTCCCACGGCCTTCCGGTCGGACGTGGTGGCGGTCGCCAAGAAGGAGCTGACCGCGGGCGAGATGCTCGACGGGGAGGGCGGCTATACCGTCTGGGGCCGCGTGATGCGAGCCGACGATTCCCTCGCCGTTGGTGCCTTGCCGATCGGCCTCGCCCACAAGGTGAAGCTCACCCGGCCGGTTGCACCCGGCGCCGTGGTGCGCTGGGACGACGTCGCCATCGAGGACAGTCAGGCCGTGCGCATCCGCCGGACCATGGAGCAGGCTGCCCAGGCCAAACGGGCCATTGCGGCCGAATAGCTGGAGGTGTCGCGAGGCAGTCATCAGGAACTCTCCGGGAAGGAGGCCGCAAGAAGTTCGTCGGGTCGATCGCGCAGAGCTGCTACAATGCGGCCTTCGCCGCGCGCGACGACCTGAGGATAAAGGCCATGGAGATCAAGAGAGCTGGTTCGCAGCCGTCCGGGAAAGGCCCGGCCGACTGGTTTACCGGATCGGTTCGTATCGACCCGCTCTTTCAGGCTGAGGAGCCGGCGCGCACGGCCGGAAACAGCGTGACGTTCGAGCCGGGCGCCCGCACCGCGTGGCATACCCATCCGCTCGGCCAGACCTTGATCGTCACGGCCGGATCCGGTCGGGTGCAGCGCGAGGGCGGGCCCGTCGAGGCGATTTATCCCGGCGACGTGGTCTGGTTCCCGCCGGGCGAGAAGCATTGGCACGGCGCTTCGCCCACCACGGCGATGACGCATATCGCCATCCAGGAGCAGCTCGACGGCAGGGCCGTCGACTGGCTGGAGAAGGTCACCGACGCCGAATACGGCGCATGACGGGTTGAAGCGCGGGTGCCGCGCTTCTCGACGCATCGGTAGCCACTTCGCGCGGACGCGCTAGCGTCCTTCCAGTTTGGATGTGGGGCCGTCCGCTGGCGCCAGGACCTCCGGCGGCAGCCGGTAAAGCCGCACCGCATTCTGGGCCAGAACCGCCGCGCGATGACTCTCGGGAATGGCCGCGCGCGTCGCGTCGAGCAGGCTGGCGTAGTCCGTCCACATCTTCTCGATGGGGAAGTTCGAGCCCCAAAGGCAGCGCTCGGGACCGAAGATGTCGATGGTCTCGCCGATGACGTCCGCCAGGTGCTGCTGATCGAGACGATGCAGGAACGTGCCGAGGCCGGAGAGCTTCGTGTGAACGTTCGGCTGGTCGGCGAGGCGTTTCATGCCCTCCCGCCAGAGTGCGTGGCCGGCGCGTGAGCGGTCCTCGAGCATGCCGGCATGTTCGAGCACGAAGACGATCTCCGGCAGGGCTCCGGCGAGCCGGGCCCCGCTCGCCATCTGGCCGGCGAAGAGCTGCAACTCGAACAGCCAGCCATGTTCGGCGATGCGCCCGAGATTGTGCCGGAAGACGGGGTCGTCGCAGATGTCGGGCCGCTGCGCGAAGCGGTAGAGCTTGTTCTCGTGCCAGTGGAGCTGCTGGCGCACGCCGCGCATGCGCGGACAGCCCGCCTCGGCGGCGATCACGGCTGCGGCGTTGTCGCTCAGGAAGTCGACGAAGCCGACGATCGCATGCGGCCAGCCCGTGCGCTCGGCCTCGCCCTCGACCCAGGCGACCTCCTCGGCCGCGCGTCCCGGCGCCCAGTTGGTCTGCACATAGACGGAGGCGACGACGCCCGTCCCGTCGATGTCCTCCAGGAATTCCTCGATGGGATAATCGCGCTTGATGCTGTCGTAGGGACCGAAGATGCGGGGCACGGTGGGACCCTGGAGCCAGGGCAGATCGGCCTGGCGCCAGATGTGGTGATGGGCGTCGATCACGCGATCGGTCATGGCAGGCACCTTGCTTTCGACAACTGTCTTACACGAGGTGGTCGAGAATGTCGGGATTGGCGATCAAGGCAGCGGCAGCATCGTGATGCCGGACGACGCCGCTCGCAAGAATGTAGATGCGGTCGGCGACGCTGCAGGTGAGCTTGGCGTTCTGCTCGAAAATCGCGACCGTGAGGCCGCTGCCGCGCAGGCCTCTCAACGCCCGGCCGATCTCGCCGATGACGATGGGGGCGAGCCCGAGCGAGGGCTCGTCGAGGATCAGGAGCTTCGGATCGGGCATCAGGCCGACAGAGATCGCCAGCATCTGCTGCTGGCCGCCGGAGAGCGTGCCGGCCGCCTGCCAGCGGCGTTCCTTGAGGATCGGGAACATGGCGAAGGAGCGCTCGATATTGGCGGCCGTGCGCGCCCGATCGTCGAGCGGATCGCCGCCCATCATGAGATTTTCCTCAACCGACATCGCCGGAAAGAGCCCTCGTCCTTCCGGTACGATGGAGATGCCGGCGCGCACCCGCTCGTGCACGGCGAGCCCGGCGAGGCTTGCCCCGCCGAAGACGATCTGTCCCTCGCGGGGTTTCACGAGCCCGCCGATGGCCTTGACGACCGAGGACTTGCCGGCGCCGTTCGGGCCGACGACGCCGACGATCTCGCCCTCACCAACTGACACCGACAGGCGGTCGACGGCGAGGAAGGGCCCGTAGCGGACGACGAGATTGGCGATCTCAAGCATCGGCGCTCCCGAGATATTGATCGATCACCCGCTGGTCGGCGAGAATCTCACGCGGCGGGCCTTCGGCGAGCTTCTCGCCGGCGATGAGCACGACGACCCGGTCGGCGAGTTCGCGGATCACCTTCATCGTATGCTCGATCAGAAAGATGCTGCTGCGCGCCTTGAGCTCGGCGAGCAGCCGGATCATGGCGCGCACCTCGGTGGCGGAGAGGCCGCCCACCGGCTCGTCCAGCATCAGGAGCTTCGGGCGCTGCACGAGGCGCATGAGGAGTTCGAGGCGGCGCTGCTCGTCGAGCGTCAGCGAGCCCGCCTCCGCCTCCCAGCGGTGGCCGATGGCCAGCCAGTCCACGGTCTCGGCGACCGCATCCGCGTCGAGCGGGTCTCGCGCGTCGACGAGGGCGATGGCGACGTTCTCGCGGACCGACAATTTGCCGAAGACGCGCACGGCTTGATAGGTGCGCGTGAGGCCGGTGTTGGCGATCTGGCTCGGCTTGCGGTTGAGGATGGGATTGCCGTCGAAGCGGACGTCGCCCCGATTGGTCTTGAGATGGCCGGTGATGACATTGACGAAAGTCGTCTTGCCCGAGCCGTTCGGCCCGATCATGCCGAGCGTTTCGCCGGCCTGCTGGCGCACGTCGATGCCCTTCAGCGCGACGACGCCGCCGAAGCGCTTGGTGATGCCCGTGGCTTCGAGGAGATAGCCGCTCATCGCCCCGCCTCCTCGCTGAGCCGTGGCGCGGCGGCCGGCTTGTCGGCGGCGGCGCGTCGGTGGAAGGCGCTCGCGATGCCGCCCGGAATGAGCACGATCACCGCGATGATCAGCAGGCCGTAGAGCACGTCCTTGATCATGTAATAGTCCTGCAGGAGATAGGGCACGGGCGCGAGCAGGACCGCGCCGATCACCGGCCCCCAGATGGTGCCGCGGCCGCCGAAGGCCACCATCAGCCAAATGTTGAGGCTGACGAGGACGTCGAAGCTGCGTGGCGAGATGAAGCCCACATAGGGTGCGTAGAGCGCCCCGCCGACAGCCGCAAAGAGCGAGCCGATGAAGAAGGCCGCGAGCTTCTGCCGGGTGACGTCGATGCCCAGCATTTCGGCCAGCCCGTCGTCGTCGCGGATGGCGACGAGACGCCGGCCGAAATTCGATTGCGTGAGGCCGATCAGGATCAAGACGCCGGCGACCGCGGCGCCCGCAAGCACCAGATCATAGGCGAGGCCGCTCAAGACGCCGCCACCCGGCAGGCTGGGCAGGGGGATCTGCGAAATGCCGGTGTCGCCGTTCGTCAGATTGGAGAAATAGACGAAGGCGAGGGTGATGACCGTCTGGATGACGAGCGAACACAGGGTGAAATAGAAGCCCTTGAGCCGGAGCGAGGGCAGGCCGAGCACCGTGCCGATGACCGACGCGACAACGGCCCCGACAGGCAGCGCAAGCCAAAAGGACCAGCCGCTGCTCGTCAGCGCGACCACCACATAGGCGCTGATGCCTGCAATGCCGGCGAACATGAGCGGCATCAGCCCGGTGAAGCCGTAGAGCAGGTTCATGCCCGAAGCCCACAGCACGTGGATCAGCGTCATCCCCACCACGAAGGCGAAATAGCGCTCATTCGCGAAGACGAGCGGTGCTGCAAAGGCCGCGATCGCGAAGAGCGCCGGCGGCAGAAGGGGCAGGGCGGTCGATCGCTTGGTCATCGCGCGAAGAGCCCGGAGGGTTTGAAGAGAAGGACCACCAGCATCGCGCCGAGATAGGAGAAGGCCGCGATGGTGGGGCTTGCGAAGATGCTGACGATGGCCTGGGTGAAGCCGAACAGCATGCCGACGACGAGCGCCCCGAGCACCGAACCCGGCCCACCGATGATCATGATGGCGAAGGCGGTGACGGCCATGGTCCAGGCCGCCGTCAGGTCGAAGCTGTAGGCGATGGCGAAAAGGATGCCGCCGGCGAAGATCACGGCGTTGCCGAGCACGAAGGACAAGCGATAGATCGCCCGCACGTTGACGCCGCGCAGTGCCGCCGCGTCACGGTTCTGGAAGACCGCGCGCAACGCCCGCCCGTAGCGATGGTAGCGCAGGAGTGCGAAGAGCGCGGCCAGCAGGGCAAGCGCCGCGACGAGAGCGACGAGCCGCGTGTTGGTGATCGGGAACGGCCCGATGAAGGTGATGCCGGGAACGATCGGCGGCAGCTGGAACTGGTCGCTCCACCGGCCGTAGGTGATGGCGAAGATGCCGCTCAGGATCTGCGTGATCCCGAGGCTCAATACGAAATAGGAGATGTTGCGATCCGGCACGTCGTAGAAGCGCCGGATCAGCAGGATCTCCAGGGCGTAGGAGAGCGGCACGCTGATGCCGATAACCAGCACTGCCGCGATCGCCGGATGGATGCCCCAGCTCACGGTGAGCGTCCAGCCGAACAGGGCGGCCAGCAGGAAGAACTGGCCATTGGCCGCATTCGGCATCCAGATGCTGCCGTAGACGATGGTCACGCCCGCCGCGACGAGGGCGAAGATCGCGCCGAGGATCAGCCCCGTCGACAGGGTCGACAGCAGGATGATCAAGGTTGCATTCGACATGGGACATCCCTCGACGCAGCCATGAAAATAGCGACTCAGCGGTAGAGATTTCCGACGATCACTTCACGAGATCGTAGACGGGTATGACTTCCGGATCCCATTCCGTGTAATAGGCCTGTTTCGCCTTGTATGTTTTCGGCTCGACGTCTTCGATCTGCAGGAAGTAGATATATTCCTTGCGTGCGCCGTTCTTGTCGAATTCGATCGGGATGCCCGAGGTCGGCTCCTTCGTCTTGATTGCAGACACGGCCTCGCGGAACTTCTCCCGGTCGTCGGCAGCTTCCGGATTGTTGTCGATGACTTCGCGCACGAGATTGGCCGTCACATAGCAGAAGTTCTCGACGTAAGACGGCGGCCGGCCGTTCTCGGCGGTGAACTTCTCGACGAAGGCGTCGCCTTCGGGCGTCAACTCATCGAGGTTGGAATCGAAGAAGGTGCCGTAATAGGAGCCGGCGCTGCGCTTGCCCCAGTTCAGCACCTGGTTCGTGATGCCATAGGGGTGGATGATCTGCTCGGGCTTGATGCCGATGTCGATGAGCTGGTTCGTCAGCGTATTGTCGAAGCCGCCCGCGCCGATCACCACCACCCAGTCGGGATTGGAGGCGACGACCTGCGCCGCCTGGACGGTCGCGTCATTGGCGCCCTGCGGGAAGACGATCTCGGGCTCGATGGTCAGGCCCGATTTGGGGGCCTGATACTTGAGGCCGGCCGAGATCGCCCGCATCAAGGCATAGTCGGAATAGACCAGCGCAACCTTGGCGCCGGGCTTGCGCTCGGCGATGAATTTGGCGATCGCATAGCCCCAGCCCGCCGCATTCGGCTCCAGCCGGAAGGTATAGCGGGTGCCAGGCTTGGTGAGCTGCGGGAAGGCGGCGACCGGCACGAGATAGGGCAGCTTGTTCTGTTCGGCATAGCCGTAGAGCGCGAGCCCCGTATCGGAGCTCGTGGGACCGGTGACGGCGAGCACCTTGTCCTGCACGTCGAGGCTGCGGGCTGCCGCCACGGCCTGGGCGGGGTTGGTCTGGTTGTCGGTGATGACGAATTCGATGCGCCGCTTGCCCGGCGGGTTCACTATCGGCTCGGCGAGCTTCAAGCCTGCGACGCAGCTCGTGCCGAAGAAGGACCAGGGCCCGGTGAGCTCCGTGACGACGCCGATCTTGACCGGCGGCTTGTCCTGCGCTGCTGCCGCGCCCGCAAGAGCGGCAGAGGCCGCACCAAGAGCAACGCACGCAAGTATCCTGCCTGCTTTCATCAGTTATCCTCCCTTTGTTCTTCTGCCGGCAGGCCGGTTGACCGCCGATAGATGTCTGCGACGGCATCTTGGTGCCGTTCGTTGGGTCGTCTGTGGCCCGCGCGCCCTCAGGCTGCGCGGCGGCCTTGTTCGTCCAGGAGACCGGCCTCGACCAGCGCCCGGCGGATGCGCTCCACCTCCGCCGCCTCGAGCTTGACCAACGGCGGGCGAACGACGGCGCGGGGCAGCCTGCCGAGAAGGACCAGCGCCTCCTTCATGCGATTGTGCATGTCGACGAAGGGTGCCGCGTAGAAAACGCGCGCCAGCGGATCGATGCGGTCGTTGATGGCACGCGCCCGCTCGAGGTCATCGGCCTTCACTGCCGCGAAGAGCTCGGCTTGCAAGCCGGCGATGACGCTGCCGCTGCCAGAGAGCAGGCCGTTGCAGCCCAGCACGAGCGAGGACAGCAGCCAGGCGCTGTGGGTGGTGAGCACATTCACCGGCCGCTCGCGCGCCTGCAGCGTGCGGATCTGCCATTCGTGCAGTGGCACATGGCCGACCCAGTCCTTGATGGCGCGGATGCTCGGCACTGCGTCGAGCAGGTGGATGAGCGTCTCCGGCGGATAGCCCTGGCCGCCCGCCAAGGGATATTGAAAAGCGATGAGGGGAAGGTCCGTCGCATCGGCGATGCGCTTGAAATGCGCGACGACCATCGCCGGCGTCTGGCCGAGCGTGAAGGGCGCCGGCGGAAAAACGAGGAGTGCCGATGCCCCGTCCTTCGCCGCGGCCGCGGCGATGCGGGCCGCCTCCAGGCTGCCGTCGGCCCAGATGCCGTGGACGATCGGCAGCCGGTCGCCGACCTCGTCCATGGTGATTTCCATGACGCGGCGCTGCTCCTCGAAGGTGCAGGAGGCGACCTCGGTGGAGTGGGCGTTGACGGTCAGCGCCGAAATGCCCGGTGTCGCTGCCACATCCCGCAGGTGACTACGGAACGCGGCCTCGTCGATCGAAAGGTCCTCCTGGAAGGGCAACAGGACGGCGGGAATGACCCCGTGAGGCAGGAATTGGGACCGGTCGGGCATGGCTTGATCCTCGGCGCGCATGGGCATCAGATCTGCGGTCGCTGACGGACGCCGACGCGTTCGTCCAACGGCCACATGGTGGCGAGATGGGCGGCGGCCTCGGCGGCGAGCGGCCCGCAGGCTTCGATATCGGCACGGGTCATGCGATTGGTCGGCGCGGCGATGCTGACGGCGCCGACGCATTCGCGCACGCCCGAGAGGCGGGCGGCGACGATCGGTGCCGCGACCGCTCCGACGCCGATCTCGTTTTCCTCATAGGTGACGGCGAAGCCGCGCCGGGCCGATTCCTCGAGCTCGCGGCGCAAGGCCTCCAGGTCCACATTGGTATGCGGGGTCAGCTGCTTGAGCCCGTCCCGCTCGACCAGCGCGCGCGCCTGCTCCCAAGGCAAGGCCATGAGCCAGGCCTTGCCGGTGGCATGCGAATGGAGGCTGACCTCGAAGTTGAAGCTCGGGTCGATGCGCAGCGAACGCTGCATGCCGACCACCGCATAGACCCAGGTAATGCGTTCGTCGGCCTCGACGATCGCGAGGCGGACGAGCTCCTTCGTTCTGTCCGCCACCTTCTCCAGCACCGCCGAGCACTGGCCGATGAGGCCGCTGGTCTGCAACTGCCTGAGGCTCAGATTGGAAACGCGGTAGGTGAGGTGGTAATGCGGCGGCGCGTCCTCGCGCCAGATATAGCCGAGCGCCTCCAGCGTATTGAGCAGCTTGGAGGCGATCGCCTTGTTCACGTCGAGCGCCCGCGCCACGTCCGACAGGCCCATGCCCTCGCGCTCATCCGCCAGGAGCTCCACCAGGCGGAAGGCGCGATCGACCGATATGATCGTCTCCTCGCGGTCGTGCAGGGAGCGGGATGAGGTGAGGCGCGAAACGTTGGACAAAGCCTTCTCCTGATCAGCAGCAACGCCACCGGCTCAAGCCGGCCGCGGCCGCCTCCCGCGCCATCGCCATGGCATCGGGATCCGGCGCCATGAGCATAGCGCAGTGCGGGCAGCCGCCCCAGTCGGAGAAGTCTTCGGTCGCGAAGGGCCGGTCCTTCGGCAGGCCGCGGCGCTTCAGTTCGGCGCGCCGGGCTTGGGTCGCCGGCTGGTCGATGCGGCCCGTCCGCGCGTCGACCACGGCACCGTAGAACTCGCGCGCCGCCTGCTGCGAGACATAGCCCTGGCGCAGGTCGCTTTCGAGATCGTCGAGCTTGCGCTCGAGCGGCGAGCCGAAACCGCCGCCACCGCCCGAACGCACGACATAGACATCGTCGGGCTTGAGCTTCTGCGCCAGGACCTTGCCGGTCGGAAACCGCTCCTCCTCGTTGTCGCGGATGAGCGCCACCTCGTTCCCGAGGGCGCTGAGCCCGCCGAACAGCCCCCATGGGCGGCAGTCGACGCGATCGATCTGGGCATTGAACATGATTTCGCCGCGCGCCCGCACCACCTGTTCGGTGCCGAGCCCGCCGCGGTAGCGGCCGGCCCCGCCCGAGTCCTCGCGCAGGGCATAGCGCTCGACGATGAGCGGATATTTCGCCTCGACCTGCTCGCTCGGCCCATTGTGGGTGTCGCCGTCATTGATGGCGATGGTGGCGCTCATGCCGTCTTCGCCATGCTTGGCGCCCCAGCCACCGCCGATGAGCCCACCGAGGTAAAGATAGAGCTGGCCGTCGCGCGGATGGCGCCCGTTGATGCTGGCGATGACGAGATCGGCATGGTGGCCGGCGATCACGCGCGTCGGCACGGCCGGCGCCAGTGCCTTGAAGATCGTGTCGACGATCGTCATCGGATAGGTCATCCACCAGCGCATCGGCGCCGGGCGTTGGGCGCTCACCACCTTGCCCGGCGGCAGGATGATGTCGAGCGACCGGAAGGTGCCATCGTTGATGGGCAGGTCGAGGCCGGAGGTGAGGCATTTGAAGGCCACCTGAGCGGCCGAGCGGCCGGCGGTCTCGCCGGAATTGTAGAAGCCGCGCACCTGTTCGCTGACCTCGCTCAGGTCGACGGTCATGCGCTCGCCCTCGACCGACACCTTGACGCGGATCGGCACGCGCCGGCCGATCTCGACGCCGTCGTCGTCCATGAAGCTTTCCGCCTCGTAGACGCCGTCCGGGATCTGGGCGACGCTCGCGCGCGCCACGGCTTCCGAATGATCGAAGATGGCCTCGATCGCGGCGAGCACCGCCTCGCGCCCGTTCTTGGCGATGAGCTCAAGAAAGCGCTTCTCGCCGGTGCGCACGGCGGCCACCTGCGCCTTCAGGTCGCCCATGGCACGCTCCGGCAGCCGCACATTCATGCGGATGACCGACAGGATCTCCTCGTTCGGCACGCCGGCGCGCCAGATCTTGACGATGGGGAGCTGCAGCCCCTCCGAATAGATGTCGGTCGTCATGCCGTCGAGCGTGCCGCCGACATCCTGCCAATGCGCCATGCAGGCGGAAAAGCCGACGAGCTCGCCGTCGTGGAAGATCGGGACCGAGAAGGTCATGTGGTTGAGGTGGCTGCCGGTGATATAGGCGTCGTTGGTGAGGAGCACGTCGCCGGGCTCGAGGTTCTCGCGGCCGAAATGCGCCAGCTTGGCCTTGATGGTGTCGCTCATGCCGCGGATGAACATCGGCAGGCCGATACCGATCGACACCGTATTGCCGTCCCGGTCGAAAAGCCCGACGGTAAAGTCGAGCGCCTCGTAGATGATCATGTTGTAGGCGGTGCGCATCAAGTTCGACTTCATCTCCTCGGTCGCGGCGATGAAGCTGTTGCGGATGATCTCGGTCACGACCGGATCGACCGCGCGGTGCTTGTCGGCAGAGGTCGGGTGGTTGTCGGCCATCAGCGGACCTCCAGGGTAATGTCGAGATTGCCGAGCGCATCGACGGCGAGGCGGTCGCCCGGCGGCAGGACGGTGGTCGACGCATATTCCTGGATGAGCGCCGGCCCGGCCAAGGCATGGCCGGCGGCAAGGCGCGCACGGTCATAGACCGGGGTTTCGCGAACCCCGCCGAGCACGCCGAAATCGACCTTGCGAATGCCGATCAGCGCCGCATCGGGATCCGCGCCTCCGCTGCGTGGGATCGACGCGAGCGCGGGCTTGGCGATGCTGCCGATGACGGAGAGCCTGAGGCTCACGATCTCGGCGCTCTCGTCCGGTGAGGAATAGCCGTAGCGTTGAACATGCACGGCGTCGAAGCGCGCCTTGATGCCCTCGATATCGCGGCGGGCGAAGAGCTCCCCCGGGATCTCGACGGTCACCGCATGCTCCTGCCCGACATAGCGCATGTCCGCGGCATGTTTGACGGCAACCTCGATCGGAGCCGCAGCGGCCGCATGGATCTCGGCCCGGCCGCGCGCTTCCATCTCGGCGAAGATCGTGTCGAAGCGCTCGAACGGCGCCTCATTGAGGCGGGCGAACAAGGTGCGGACGAAATCGCGCCGCAAGTCGCTCACCAGCATGCCGTAAGCCGAGAAATGGCCGGGCGCATTGGGGATGATGGCGCGCGGTATCTGCAGTTCGCGCGCGACGAGCACGGCGTGCAGAGGGCCGGCGCCGCCATAGGCGACCATGGCGAAGTCGCGCGCATCGAGTCCGCGGGCGGTGGTCACGCGCTTGACCACATTCGCCATCTGGGTGACGGCGATGCGGATGACGCCGTCGGCAGCTTCCGCCACCGTCAAGCCGAGGGGGCCGGCGACGCGATCCTCCATGGCATGGTGCGCGCCATCGAGGTCGAGCGCCATCTCGCCGCCGAGGAAGAGGTCGGGCGCCAGCCGGCCGAGCAGCAGATTGGCGTCGGTGACCGTCGGCTCGGTGCCACCGCCGCGGTAGCAGACGGGCCCGGGCACGGCGCCGGCGCTCTCCGGCCCGACGCGCAGCGCCCCGCCGGCGACCACCCGCGCGATGCTGCCGCCGCCGGTGCCGACTTCCTCGATGTCGATCATCGGGATCTGCACCGGCAGCCCTTCGGCATAACCGCCGATCATGACCTGGTTGGCGGTCAGCTCCACGCCGTCCAGGATGACGCCTGCCTTGGCGGTGGTGCCGCCCATATCGAAAGCGATGGCGTTCTTCAGGCCCGTCGCGGCGCAGAGCTCGCGCGTGCCGATGACGCCCGCCGCGGGCCCCGATTCCAGCATGCGGATACATTCGCGGCTCGCCTGGTCGGCGTCGTAGAGCCCGCCCGTCGATTGCACGATGAGGAATTTGCCGGCAAAGCCCGCCTCATCCAGGAAGCCCTCGGTCTGCGCGAGATAGCGCTGCACGGTCGGGCCGATGAAGGCATTGGCGGCGACCGTCGAGGTGCGCTCGAACTCGCGGTATTCCTGCGACAACTCGTGCGAAGCGGTGACGAAGACGTCCGGCAGCGCCGCGGCGATGAGGTTCCGCGCCCGGATCTCGTGATCGGGATTGCGATAGGAATGCAGGAACAGGATCGCGACGGCGGTCACGCCCTCCTCGCGCAAGCGCGCGGCGACCGCCTCGATCTCGGCCGTGTCGAGCGGGCGCAGCACCTTGCCCTCGGCGTCGATCCGCTCGTCGATCTCGATGCGCAGGGCGCGCTCGACCAGCGGCCGGTGGCGGCGGAAGAAGAGATTATAGGCCTCGGGGCGGTTGACGCGGCCGATCTCGTAGATGTCGCGGAACCCCTTGGTGGTGACGAGCGCCGTGCGCGCGCCCTTGCGCTCGAGAAGCGCATTGATGGCGACGGTCGTGCCATGCAGGAACAGATGCGCATCGGCAAAGTGCGCGCCGGCCTTGTCCACGCCATTGCTCATGCCCTCGATCAGCTTCGCTGGCGTGGTCAGCGTCTTGCCGAGATGAATGCGGCCGGTACCTTCGTCGAAGACGGCGACGTCGGTGAAGGTGCCGCCGACATCGGCGGCAATGCGCAGGGACGGGGCCATGGTCACGCCGCCTCGTCGCGAACCGGGTTGGTGAGCACGCCGACGCCTTCGACCTCGACCTCGACGACGTCGCCATCCTTCATGAACAGGGGCGGCTTGCGCGCGAAGCCGACGCCCGCCGGCGTGCCGGTGACGAGGATGTCGCCAGCCTCGAGCGTCATCGCTTCGCTGACCTTGGCGATGAGTTCGGCGATCGGGAAAAGGAGATCGTTGGTATTGGCGTCCTGCACGGTCTCGCCATTGAGGCGCGTGCGGATGGTGAGACCCGTTGCGCCAGGTGACAGATCAGCCGCGGGCACGAGGAACGGTCCGAACGGGCCGGTATGGTCGAAGTTCTTGCCCAGCGTCCATTGCGGCCCCTTGAACTGGTAATCGCGGATGGAGCCGTCGTTGAAGAGGGAATAGGCGACGACATGATCGAGCGCTCGCGCCTCGGGAATGGCGCGGCCGCCCTTGCCGATCACGGCGACGAGCTCGCCCTCGAAGTCGAGATGCGTCGAGACGCGCGGGCGGATGATCGGCGCGCCATGGGCGATGAGGCTCGTCGGGACGCGCAGGAAATAGACCGGGTAATCGGGCTTGGCATAGGGGCTCTCGGCCGCGTGATCAGCATAGTTGAGGCCGACGCAGATGATTTTTCCGATGCGAGCGAGCGGCGTGGCGAAGGTGACCGCCGCCGGGTCGAGCTCGGGCCCGGTGCGCAAGGCCTCCTTGGCGCGCGCGGTGAGATCGGGATCGGAGAGAATCGCGAGGGGATCGGCGGGGAGGTTCGCGCCCTCGAGCGTCACCAGCGACCCGTTCCGTGAGCCGGCCAGCGCTCTCGTGCCGTTGTGCTTGATCAAACCCAATCGCAACGTTTCACTCCCTGGTATCTTTGTTAGGTAACGACGTTATCCTCTGGTCGCGCAAGCGTCGTGTCAAGCGGCAATATGCGGCCAAGGGGACTAGGGGGCTGTGAGGATAGACGCTGGACCGCGATTTCCCTCGGGCGCTTGCGTGCTGTGAGGCCGCGACCCTGCGGGCAGGCTCAGACCCTTGAAACGGCCAAAGCAGGGTAGGGCGACAGCGATCATGGTCGCGCTTTCGGCACCCTTATCGCCTCAGCCTTGATCGCCGAAATAGCCGATATCGCGCGTGACCTGTTCGAGGATGCGCATCACCGCCTCCGTTCTCTCCCCATCGGCCGTGATGCGGTCGGCGAGATAGACGCGGCCGATCGCCAGAGGCGGTTCGGTCGCAATGGCGGTGATCGTGCCCGCCGCCTGATAAGCCTCGATCATCCGGGCAGGAAAAACACCAATGCCGATGCCGGCGCCGACCAGTTGGGCCGCCGCATTCACGCTCGTGCAGATGCACAAGGGGCCGGGCTTTCGTCCGGCGCCCGCGAACCACGCGACCGTGTTGCGATACATCGAGGTCGGCGGCGGCGTGGTGATGACGGTGAACCGCGACAGCTCTCTCGGTTTGGCGCCGGCCTTGATGGCGAGCGTGGGCGAGGCCGCCCAGACATTCGGCTGCAGGCCGACCGGCATCAGGCGCAGGTTGCGATGGCCCACCGCGTCCACGAGGACAGCGAGATCGAGGTTGCCGTCGACCAAGTCCTGCTCAAGTGCCGAACTGGTCGTCACGGTCCATTCCGGGCGCAGCAAGGGATATTCGTGGGCGAGGGCCGGGACGAGATGCGGCAGGCAGGCAACCGCGAAACCCTCCGCGAGGCCGATCCGCAGAACGCCGCTGATCGGGCTTTGCGGAGAGGCGCTGCGCATTTGCGCGTAAGCATCAAGCACCAGCTTCGCTTTGCTGAAGAAGCTATGCCCGGCCCGGGTCACGCGCACGCCGCGGCCGTGCCGCTCCAAAACCGGGGAGGCAAGCTCCGCCTCGAGCTGGCGAAGCCTGAGCGATACGGTCGGCTGCGTGACGTTCAGTTGCGCCGCCGCCTTGTGAACCGAGCCGAGCTCCGCGACCCAATAGAAGGCCTCGAGCTGAGCGATCGTGACGCGATTCATCAGGAATTCCTATCATTACGCGAAGAAGCATCTTATTGGACAGGCTTCCCCTATGCATATAGCTGATTGCGCGGTTCACGCTGGAATGGCGCCGACTGAGATCGCGCCGCCGACAAGCATGGGGGGAAGATATGACCTGTCGCCGCGCATGGATTGCGTTGCTGATCTTCTTAGCTGTCATCATCAATTACATGGACCGTATCGCCCTTTCGGTGGCAGCTAAGCCCATCGTGGCGGAGTTCGGCTTTTCTCCTGTCGAGATGGGATATCTATTCTCGGGATTTCTGTGGACTTACGTGGTCTGCCTTATTCCGCTCGGGATGCTCGTCGAGAAGATCGGCGCCAAGCGCATGGTCGGTGGCGGCATTGCGGTCTGGTCGGCGGCCACGGCGGCGACGGCGGCCATGGGCAGCTTCGGTTCCATCCTGGGCGCCCGGCTTGTCATGGGGGCGAGCGAGGCGACTACCTTTCCGGCTTGCGGTCGCGTCATTCGCGACTGGTTTCCCGAGCGGGAGCGGGGTCTGGTCACCACGCTGTTCAACGGCGGGTCCTCGGCCGGGCCGGCGCTCGGCGCCATCATCACCGCGGCGCTCGTGAGCTCATTCGACTGGCGGACGGCCTTCCTCTTCCTCGGCGCCGTTGGCTTCGTGTGGCTCGTGGCTTGGCTCGTCTGGTACGGCCCGCCGGAGAAAGTCCGTTGGCTGCCGGCTGCCGAGAAGGCGAAGATCCTCTCCGAACGCAACGGCAAGGGCGAGGATGCCGCAAAGCAATATCCGCCGCCGTCGTCGCTCGGCTATCTCCTGGCGCAAAGGAGCATCTGGGGGTTGGTCATTACGCAGGCCTGCCTGGTCTATACGGCCTATCTGTTCCTGACGTGGCTTCCGACTTACTTGCAGTCGACCCGTGAACTCTCCACGATGAACACGGGCTATCTGACGGCCATTCCCTATCTGGTGACGATGATCTTCGGATTGGTGATCGCCAGGTTGAGCGACCGCATGCTTTCTTCCGCCGAGATTCAGGCGGGCCGGCGGCGCAACTTCATCGCCGCAATGGCTGCGCTGTCGCTCCTGATCCTGCTCGCGCCGGTCGTCAGCGGCCTCTGGCAACTTCTCGTGGTGCTCACGCTCGTTCTGACCGGCTCCACGACGGGTGCCGGGCTGAATTTCACCCTCGCCAGCGATTTGCTGCGCAATCCGCGTGATGTCTCGCGGGTGATCGCCATCACGGCTTTCGGCGGCAATCTGTTCGGCCTGATCGCGCCGATCATCACCGGCTATGTGGTCTCCGGAACCGGAGGCTACACCTGGGCCTTTCGCATCGCGGCAGCGTTGCTGCTTTGCGGCCTCGTGGCGACGCTGGTCATGACCCGCAAGCCGATCAAGCCCGAGCATGCATGACATCGCGGCGCGGGCCGCGAAATCGACAGGATTGGATCATGGAACATCACTATGCGGGATTGCGCCGCCCGATTACCGATGAGACGCGGGCGGGCGTGATTGCGGATTTTCCCGAAATCGCGTTGATCCCGAGCGAAGCCTTGCGGACAAAGGTCATGGAGGCCTGGAGCTATGCCTTGTGCTGCTCCGACTTTCGGCGGATCACGGATCTCCCTCCCGAAGGCAATCCCGGAGCGCCGGTTCTGCGGCAGGGCACCCAGGCCGATCACGTGCGCGGTGTCGTGCGCTATGCGAAGGCGATCGCCGAGGAGTTCACGCGGTCCTATCCGCAGGTCGACATCGATTGGGATATCCTCATGGCGGGCGCCGTATGCCACGATGTCGGCAAGCCCTATGAGTTCGATCCGGCCAATCGCGCCCGGTGGAGTGCGGCCCCGGCCGACAGCGGCGCGCCGACCTTTCGCCACTCGGTCTTCGGTATGCACGTCTGCCTGACGGTCGGCCTGCCCGAAGAGGTGGCGCATATCGCCGTTGGCCATTCCTTCGAGGGCCAATATATGGGCGTGAGCGCGGAATGCATGATCGTCCGCCAGGCCGACCACGGCTGGTGGCATCTGGCGGGCGCCTTGGGCCTGATCACTCCGGAGACGGTCGGCGCCCTGTCGAGCAATCTGCGAGCCCGCAGCCAGCACGGATCGAACTGAGGCCGTCACCCATGCAGGACCCGCCGCTGTCGATGACAGCGGCGGCGCCGCGCCGATGCTTCCCACGACGCCAATTGTGGCCATGCCGCCCCGGCGGTAAAGAGGGGGGAGGGCTGGGGTGAACGACCGCAATGGGCGAGATGGCGAAGAGGAGGTTCGTTGCCGTTCTGGCCGCGGATGCGGTCGGCTACAGCCACGCGGCCGGAATGGACGAGGCGCTGGCGCTTCGCGCGCTCGCCAACAGCCGCCGCATCATCGATCGGCTCATCTGCAGCCACGGCGGGCGCATTTTCAACACCGCCGGCGACAGTGTGCTCGCCGAGTTTCCCGCAGCGGCTCAGGCGGTCCGATGCGCCTTCACCATCCAGGAGGCGTTGCGCGACAGCGACAGGCCCGTCCTCACCTTCAGGATCGGCATCTCGCATGGCGAGGTCGTCGTGGAGGGTGCCGACCTTCTCGGAACGACAGTGAATATCGCGGCGCGGCTCGAGGCGATGTCTCCGGCCGGCGGGCTCTGCATTACGGGCGCCGTTCACGAGGCGGTCGCCGAAGATATTGGGCACGCGCTCGGGCATGATTGGCAGGACCTCGGCCTGCGCCATCTCAAGAACATCGTCACGCCGGTCCGCGTCTTCCGGGCGGTGCCGGAGGGTGCCGAGGGCGCGCTTCCGGCAGTCGCCGAGGCCAGGCAGCCGCTGATCATCGTGCTGCCCTTCGCCAATCCGGGTGGACGGGCCGAGGAGACCTATCTCAGCGACGGCATCACGGAAGACGTCATCGCCGGGCTGTCGCGCTTCGGCCGGCTTGCCGTGCTCGGCATGGCCTCGTCCAATGCCTATCGCGACCGGTCAGTGGATCTTCCCCGCCTCGTCGCGGAGCTCGGCGTCCATTATGTGGTGCAAGGCAGCGTGCGCCGCGCCGGCGACTTCGTGCGGCTTTCGGTGCAGCTCGTAGACGCGCGATCCGGCCTCGCCCTCTGGGCCGAGCGCTACGACCGCGTGATCGACAGTCTCTTCGCCGCTCAGGACGAAATCTCCGAGACGATCGTTTCGACGCTCGCCGGCCAGCTCGAGGACGAAGCGGCCGCCGCCGCCAGCCGCAAGCGCACGGAGAACATGGAGGCCTATGATTTTCTGTTGCGGGGCATTCATCTGGCGCGGGCGCTGGATCCCGCTTCGGCCGCGGCGGCCGCGGCCATGTTCGAGAAAGCGCTGGCGCTCGATCCCGACTACGCGCTGGCGCTTGCCTGGCTCGCCTTGATGAAGCTGCGCCTGTGGGCATTGGCGCCGGGCGCGCGGGGCGACGACGAAATGCTCGCGCAGGCCCGTCGCGCGCTCGCGCTCGATCCCTCGGAGAGCTGGTGCCACCTCGTCTTCGGCCAGATCACGATGTATCGCGGACAGCTCGCCGAGGCCGAGCAACACCACCGGCGGGCCTATGAGCTCAACCCCTTCGACGCGCATGTGATGGCGTTGCGCGCGCCTCTGGCCGTCTATCTCGGGAGGGCGAAGGAGGGGGAGGGCTGGGCCCGCCGCGCCATGCAGCTCAATCCGCGGCATCCCGACTGGTACGTGACCAATCTCGGGCTCGCGCTCTATGCTCTCGGCCGCTACCAGGAGGCGATTGCCGCCTATAGCAAGGTCGCCGCGCCGCAGGTGGGCATCCTCGCCGGACTTGCGGCAAGCTATGCACGGGCGGGCGACGCGGCAGGCGCGTCGGCCGTGCGGAAACGCCTGCTCGCGCTCGCGCCGGACTTTTCCGCGCAACGCTTCGTCGCGCCCCGGCCGTTCGTTCATGAACACGACCGGGCGCATCTGCTGCAGGGGCTGGCACAGGCCGGCTTGCCCGCCTGAGTTCGTTCATGGCCGGCGCGCCGGGTGCGGGCCTGACGAAGATCTCAACGTGCGGACAGCGTTGCGCGCTCGGCAACGATCAGCAGATCGAGCGGCGCAAAGGGCTTGGACAGAAAGGCAGCCCCCGGAGGAAGCTCCTCGACCGTATCCCCGGAGGTTACGACGGTTCTTATCCAAGGCCAGCGCTGCCTGACCTCCACTGCCAAGTCGAGGCCGTCAATGGTGCCTGGAATATTGGCATTGATGACGAGCAATTCTATCTCGTCTGCATGGTTGCACAAGCAATCCAGGCCTTCTGCAGCAGTTTCCGCTTCGAGGACCGCATAGCCCGACTCTTCGAGAAGGCAGCCTTCGATGTTTCTGAGGTGCTCATCGTCTTCGACGACAAGCACATGCTTGGCAGCCATTCGAGGCTCCTACGGCTTTCATGGGCTCTCATGGGTTCTCCGACCAACAGAGCACATCGCCTTTTGTTCCGGCCGCTGCTGTGGGAGATGTGAGGCCGTCCTGCACTGGCCGTCGAGAATGTCCCGCTCGTCACGCATCCCCGTGTGGCGAGGGCCATTGTCTCCTCGGATGACGCAAGCGCCGTCAAGAGCCTCGCGCTTAACCTTCTTTCAACGTTACTCGGCGATAAAGGTGTCGGAAGCTGAATGCAGCTTTACTGCCGTCAGCGGCAGAAAGTGTCGAACCGGTGAAGTATTGCCGTGAATTTAGACACAATGGGCCGGTATGCGTCTGCGTTCGTGCCATGTAATCCCCACGCGCATTAACCATGATTCCCGTCCGCGTAACTAACGCTTGGTAAATCTGCGTTGACTTGCGGCGAATCTATGGCACGTTACGAGCAGATGCTCTTATGTGGGCATGCGTAAAGGCGTTGGAAGTAGTTGAGTATGCGACGGCGCCATTATCCCTGGCGCATAGTGGAATGGCCCCACTGGCTCGCTGACTATTCATCCTTGGTATCTCTAAGTGTCCGCCTTCGTACCTGCGCGAGGCGCCGCTTACTGTTAGGGGAGCCCTATGAAGACGTCGCTCGGGAATAAACTATACAGCCGTGGTCATGCGGCTCGCCATGCCGGCAACTGGCTTGCAGGTGCCGCTGACCATCGCGGGGTCCGGCGGCGGATCATGGCCGTGCTGCGGCTCGCCCATTCCGTGCTCGGGCTGAAGCGCAACCGATTGGGGCTTGGCTCCCTCGGGATCGGCGGGGCGCTCGCCTCGGCACTTTATGCCTCGGTCGCTTCCATCTCGGCCGTCCTCGCCAGCCTGCGCGCGAGCGCCGCGCCGGGCGCCGCGGCGACGCGGCTGCCCGAGCAGCCCACCTGCACAAATTGCGGGCGCGTGCTCGCGGCCTTCGCCAGCCAGAGGAGGGAGCGTCGCCTCGTCAGGCTGGGTGCCGGCGGGGCTCTGGCAGTGGCGCTGGGCGGGATCGTATGGGCCGTGCCGGCACAGGCGCAGTCGGTGAACTGCACTGCGGCGCCCTACAACATGTATGCCACCACCGCCTCATGCATGGGCTATCAAGCCACGGCCAATGGCAACGGGGCAACCGCGCTGGGTTCCTCTGCGGTGGCCGGTACCGACAGCGCGACGGCGATCGGATTTAACAGCCAGGCATCGGGGGATTCGTCCGTTGCGGTTGGCACGGACACGCAAGCCATCGGCGTAAGTACGACCGTTATCGGGCACGGTTCAGGCGTCGGTTCGACGGCTGCCGGTGCCGGATCCACTGCGGTAGGCGTCGCGGCCGGTTCGTTCGTAAGCGGTGCCCAGAATACGGCCGTCGGAGGTGGCATTCCCAACCAAATGCGAGGTGCAGGTTCTCGCGTATCGGGAACGCGGAACGTGGCCATGGGGACTGGCGATAACACCGTCCCCCTTGGCAACGGTGACACCTTCAACGCCGCCGCAGGCTCCAATGTAACGGGTAACGACAACGTCGCGATCGGCACCAACGCCGGCATAGGCGTTACCGCCAATGCCACGACCTCGATCGGCTACAATGCGAGCGCGACTGCCGCCAACGCCATCGCCATGGGCACGAACGCGCAGGCGACGGCTGAAAACGCTATTGCCATCGGCGGC
>NZ_JBHTDB010000008.1:0-303757 GCF_042666455.1 Chelatococcus sp. GCM10030263
TGGTGGAGGCAATGGCGGCGGTAACGGCGGCGGCAACGGCGGCGGCAATGGCGGCGGTAACGGCGGGGGCAATGGTGGCGGTAACGGTGGAGGCAACGGCGGGGGCAATGGCGGCGGTAACGGCGGGGGCAATGGTGGCGGTAACGGTGGAGGCAATGGCGGCGGTAACGGTGGAGGCAATGGCGGCGGTAACGGCGGCGGCAATGGCGGCGGTAACGGCGGGGGCAATGGCGGCGGTAACGGCGGCGGCAATGGCGGCGGTAACGGCGGGGGCAATGGCGGTGGAACCGGCGGCACTGCCAGTGCAGTCACCGGATATGGCTCCGGCGGCCCCGGCGAGCCCGGTGTGAGTGCTCATGGTCGGCATGGCAGATCTGATCGTGCCGCAGGACCATCCAGGGGTAGAGCGAAGGCGGAAGCCGCCAAGGCCCGCGGACGCGCGGCAGCACGTGCCGCTGCGGAGAAGGCGAAGGCCGGCCGGCCCGCAGCGCCTACTCGAAGCCCTGCGCGTGCGGTGAGGGCCGAGCCTGCCGCCACCGAGCCCCGCGCCCTATCGGCGGAGCGTCGGGACCGCAGCCGGCAAGCCGCCGAACAGGCCAGAAGCGCCATGCCTGCTCCCCCTCCTCGTCCACGGGCGGAAGACGCTCAAAAACCCCGTCAGGCGCAACATTCGATCGTCGCCGCAGGGCTGAGCGACGCGGATCTCGCCCGCCTTACGGCGCGGGGCATTCGCATCGCCGAAGCAACCCAGGGCCGTCTTGCCCCGCGGGTTGCGCGTCTGCATCTGCCAGCCGGCATGAGCGTGGCACGCGCGCGAAGCCTCGTCGCCCAGATCGACCGGCGCGCCACCTCCGATTTGGACCATTTCTACTATACGGACGAAGGTCCGCCCAATTGTACGGGGCCGGGCTGCCGGGCCGCGCTGATAGGCTGGCAGATGTCGGAGCCTCACCGCTGCGGCGCCCCGCCGCTCATCGGCATGATCGATACCGGTATCGATCGCAACCACGACGCGCTCCGCGGACAGAGCATCGAGATCATTCCCGGGCCGGAGAGCGGGAAGAAAGCGGCATCGCCAGGCCACGGCACCGCGATCGCAGCCCTTCTCGTCGGCCGCTCGAGCAGCACGGCGCCGGGCCTGCTACCCGATGCCAAACTCATTGCCGTCGACGCCTTCTACAACGAGGGTGGCACGGCCGATCGCACGGACGTGATCTCGATCGTCTCCGCCATGGAAACCCTGGCCGAGCGCGGTGTGCGCATCATCAACCTGAGTTTCTCGGGCCCGCCGAACGAGGCTTTGCGCGAGGCGATCGCGGCAGTGCTGGCGCGCGGCATCGTGGTGGTGGCGG
Organism: Chelatococcus sp. GCM10030263; assembly: GCF_042666455.1. Classification (NCBI taxonomy): domain Bacteria; kingdom Pseudomonadati; phylum Pseudomonadota; class Alphaproteobacteria; order Hyphomicrobiales; family Chelatococcaceae; genus Chelatococcus; species Chelatococcus sp. GCM10030263. The sequence continues at coordinate 1,353 of NZ_JBHTDB010000008.1, forward strand.
CTGCGGGCAACAGGGGAGCCGGCGCCGAGCCGGCCTATCCGGCCGCCTATCCCGGCGTAATCGCGGTGACGGCGGTCGATGGTGAACTCGGCATCTATCATCGAGCCACACAGGGCGACTATGTCGATCTCGCCGCCCCGGGCGTCGATGTCATGGCCGCCCAGCCCGGCGGCGGCGTCGCCCCGAAGACCGGCACCTCCTATGCCGTGCCCTTCGTGACAGCCGCAGCTGCGCTAGTCCGGGCTGCCCAACCCGACCTCGATCTCGGCACGATCCGAACCATGCTCGAGAACCATACCCGCGACCTCGGCCGGCCCGGCCGCGACCCCACCTTCGGCTGGGGTTTGATCGAGGTGGCGCAGCTCTGCCCGGCGTCACCGGACGCCAAGCCGGTCGCATCGGCAAAGGCCACCGCTGCCGACACGGCCGCTGGGCAGGATGAGCCCATTCCATGAGGATTGCTCGCGGGCGCGCCGACTTAGGGGCAGGGACGCGAAGCCGCAGCCAAGTCTTTTGGAGCGGGACCCGCTGGCTTTTCAAGCGGGCGCGGATGCACGATCGATGAACGGCCCGCACGGCACGCGGTGCCGCAGGATTTCCAACGGGGGCGCATCGGGTTTTTCGCGGTCTCTCCCGCCGTCACGACTTTAGGGCTGTCGTTTCCCCGGCTGCTACTCGCACCGGCTAGAGAGTGGTTCCGCTCGCGTTTGTCGTCGCCAAGGCCCCCACCAAAGCCCCCCACGCTCTGGACACCCTCGCAGCGAAGACCCGAGGGCGAATCCATGCGGCCGCAGAAGCGGCGAAGAGTTGAACGGACCTCGCGCAGAGACGAGGGCGTCCTCCATGGCGCAGGAGAGCCCCGACGGGGTCGAGGGAGTCCTTGCGCGCCTTCCGGGTCTTCGCCCGGTTCTGCCGGATAGTGGCGCCGTTCCCCCCAACGGGAAGAGCCATATCCTCAGGCTTCAGCTTCTTTGGTAAAGCGCTACACGCCTTTAGACAAGATTCTCAACGAATCTAATCCCCATTTATCAACTGTTCAATGCAATTCCCCGCCCGAAACATGGCGTTTTGCGCGACATGAGGACCGATAGCCAACATCCAAGAACCAAATGATTCGGGGCGAATCCCATGCTCCCGGTGTGAGCCTCCCCGGTAGCGAATCGGGAACCACGGATCCGCTCCGGCGCTTTCACGCTTGAGCAGCTTTCATCCCGCTCGGATTGTTCCCCTGTCGCATTGCCGGAGCAGCTTTGTTCTCGATTCTCGACAGCGCCGCCATTCTCCTGGTGCTTTCCGCGGCATTCAGCTGGGCCAACCACCGCTTCCTCGGCCTGCCGCGCACGACGGGCCTCCTCCTGACGGGCCTCATCGTTTCGCTGCTGCTGGTCGGCGTCGATTTCGCAGTGCCCAACGAGCATCTTCACGCCGCCCTGACGCAGGCGCTCCTGCAGGTCGACTTCTCCGAAGTGGTGATGAACGGCATGCTCGCGTTCCTGCTCTTCGCAGGGGCTCTCGACGTGGACTTCGGGGCACTGCGCAGCCGCGCCTGGCCCATCGCCTTTCTCGCCATCGCCGGCACCACCTTGTCGACTGCCATCGTCGGCGGCGCCTTCTGGGGCGCCACTCAACTGGTCGGCACACCCATTCCCCTCGCTTGGGCACTCGTCTTCGGCGCCCTCATCAGCCCGACTGATCCTGTCGCCGTGCTGAGCACGCTGAAATCCGTACAGCTGCCGAAAGCGCTCGAGGCCGAACTTCAAGGCGAAGCCCTGTTCAACGACGGCGTCGGCGTCGTCCTGTTCACGGTGCTGGTCGGTTTGGCGGTCGGCAGTTCCGCGCAGGGGACGGATGCACCCGGGCTCGGGCATCTCCTGCTGCGCGAGGTGCTCGGCGGGCTGACGCTCGGGCTCGCCGCCGGCTATCTCGCATTCCGCGCGATGCGCGCCATCGACGATTTCGCCGTCGAGGTGCTGATCACGCTCGCTCTGGTGACCGGAACCTACGCACTCGCCGAGCGGCTCGAAGCCAGCGGACCGCTCGCCGTCGTCGCCGCCGGCCTGCTCATCGGCGATCGCGGCCCGCGCTTTGCCATGAGCGATCGCACGCAGCGCTACGTTTCGACGCTCTGGACCCTCATCGACGAAGTGCTCAACTCCGTGCTCTTCCTGCTGATCGGCCTGGAAGTCATCATCCTGCGCTTGCGCGGCATCGACCCCGCCCAGGCAGCCCTCGCCATCCCGATCGTGCTCGCCGCCCGTCTCGTGGCGCTGGCAACGCCGATACTGGCCTTTCCCGCAACGCTCTCGGCGACCAATCTGCCTTTCCTGACCTGGGCGGGCATTCGCGGGGGGATCTCGGTGGCGCTCGCCCTGTCACTTCCCGACACGGCGGCAAAACCGATGATTCTTGCCGCGACCTATGCGGTGGTCCTGTTCTCGATTCTCATCCAGGGTTCCACGCTCGGCTGGTTGGCGCGGCGCACCATCGCCAAGCCAGCGTGAATTCCATGCACGCCACACCTTCCACCGCAGGTGCCGTCTCGACGCGGCTCGCTAGCGCCGAACCGGCGGCTTTGATTCCAAGGTTCATCGAGCAGACGGGAGGCTGAGGTGGCTGCGCATTCGGGATCGACGAGAACGGTCTATGCTGCGCTCATCGGCAATTTCTTGATTGCCATCACGAAATTCGTCGCCGCAGCGCTGACGGGCAGCTCGGCGATGCTCAGCGAGGGCGTGCACTCGCTCGTCGACACCGGCAACGAGCTTCTGCTCCTCTACGGCCTCAAGCGGGCCGCCCGCCCGCCGGACCGCTCGCATCCGCTGGGGCACGGGCGCGAGCTCTATTTCTGGAGCTTCATCGTCGCGCTGCTGGTCTTCGCGCTGGGTGCCGGCGTTTCCTTCTATGAGGGCGTCTCGCACATCCTGGATCCGCATCCCGTCGAGGCCGTCGGCACGACCTATGTCGTGCTCGCGCTCTCCTTCGTCTTCGAAGGCATCACCTGGCGCATCGCGCTCAAGCAGTTCCGCGCCGAGAAGGGCCGCCTCGGCTATGTCGCAGCAATGCGCAGGAGCAAGGACCCGACGACCTTCACCGTGTTGTTCGAGGATAGCGCGGCCCTGCTCGGCCTCGTCATCGCCTTCGCCGGCATCTTCGCCGCCGATCGCCTCGGGCGTCCCGAGCTCGACGGAGTCGCTTCGCTGGGCATCGGCGCCGTGCTCGCTGCCACGGCGATCTTTCTGGCCCGGGAAAGCAAGGGCCTGCTCATCGGCGAGCCGGCCCTGCCCAAGGTTCAGGAGGCCATCCTGGAGACCGTCCGCCGCGATGCCGCCGTTCAGCACGCCAATGGCGTGCTGACGGTTCACCTTGGGCCGGATCAGGTAGTCGCGGCCGTCAGTGCGGAATTCGAGGACGAACTGACCGCGCCCGAGATCGAGGCCTGCATCGAGCGGCTCGAGGACGCGGTAAAGCGGGAGCACCCGCAAGTCGTCACGCTCTTCGTCAAGCCGCAGTCGACAGGCACCTGGGCGGCGCGGCGGCAGCGCATCGAGCCCGCCGGCTCAGGAGATTGATTCGGGCAATCGGCGAGGCGGCTTCGCGTCGACGGTCTGCGCAGCCCCGCTCTCGTACCAGCCTTTGGAGCGGTTCACGATCCAGACCACGGACAGCATCACAGGCACCTCGATGAGCACGCCGACGACGGTCGCGAGCGCCGCGCCCGACTGGAAGCCGAAGAGGCTGATGGCCGCAGCCACCGCGAGCTCGAAGAAATTCGAGGCGCCGATCAAGGCCGAAGGGCCGGCGACGCAATGCTGCTCGCCGGACAGCCGATTGAGCAGATAGGCGAGCCCGGAATTGAAATAGACCTGGATCAGGATCGGCACGGCCAGCAGCGCGATGACGAGCGGCTGCGCCAGGATCTGCTCGCCCTGGAAGCCGAACAGGAGAACGAGCGTCGCCAGAAGCGCCACCAGGGAGAGAGGCTGCAGATGCTCCAGCAGCCTCTTGAGCGCGAGCTCGCCGCCGCTTGCTATCAGGCGCCGGCGCAGGAGCTGCGCCGCGATCACCGGCACCACGATATAGAGCACGACCGACAGGACGAGGGTGTCCCAGGGCACCACGATCGAGGACAGCCCGAGGAGCAGCCCGACGATCGGCGCGAAGGCGAAGATCATGATGCTGTCGTTGAGGGCGACCTGGCTCAAGGTGAAATGCGGCTCGCCGCGGGTCAGGTTCGACCAGACGAAGACCATGGCTGTGCAGGGTGCCGCCGCCAGGATGATCAGCCCGGCGATATAGCTTTCGATCTGATCGGCTGGCAGATAGGGCCTAAACAGATAGCCGATGAAGAGCCAGCCGAGCGCCGCCATCGAGAAAGGCTTGACTGCCCAGTTGATGAAGAGCGTGACGCCGATGCCGCGCCAATGCTCCTTCACCTGCCCGAGCGCGGCGAAATCGATCCTGACCAGCATCGGGATGATCATCAGCCAGATCAGCGCCGCGACCGGCAAATTGACCTTGGCGATCTCGGCCGCGCCGATGGCATGAAAGACGCCCGGCATGAGCTGACCGAGCGCGATGCCGGCGACGATGCAGAGCGCGACCCAAAGCGTGAGGTAACGTTCGAAGGTGGACATCATTCTTCCCTATGCGGTCGCGACGCGGCGGCCGTGCTCGTCGACCACGCGCTCGCCGTCCTCCTTGACGAACTCGCCCTGTTGCGGCGGCAGCAAGTCGAGGACGTCCTCGGACGGGCGGCAAAGCCTGACACCCTTCGGGCTGACCACGATCGGTCGGTTGATCAGGATCGGATGCGCCATCATCGCATCGAGAAGCTGGTCGTCGGTCAAAGCGGCATCGCCAAGGCCGAGCGCGGCATAAGGCGTGCCTTTTTCGCGCAGCAAAGCGCGAGCCGAAATCCCCATTCGCGCGATGAGCTGTTTCAGCATGACGCGCGAGGGGGGCGTCTTCAGGTATTCGACGACATGCGGCTCGACGCCGGCATTGCGGATCATCGCCAGCGTGTTGCGCGAGGTGCCGCAGTCCGGGTTGTGATAGATGATGACGTCCATCGCCGCCCTCACGCCGCGCTCGGGCGCGGCCGGGTAGCGCCATCGAGTTGCCCAATCTCGGTGAGCTTGGAGCTGAGCGTCAAGCGATCGAGGCTCGCGATCGGCAGTGCCGCAAAGATCGAAATCCGGTTCTTCAGATGGCGAAAGGCCGCGACGAAGGCGGCTTCCTTCTCGATATCCGCCCCCTCGACCGCGGCGGGATCTTCGATCCCCCAATGCGCCGTCATCGGCCGGCCCGGCCACACCGGGCAGGTCTCCCCGGCGGCGGAGTCGCAGACCGTGAACACGAAATCCATGATCGGCGCGCCGGGCTGCGCGAACTCATCCCAGCCTTTCGAGCGGAAGCCCTCGGCAGGATAGTCGAAGCTTCCGAGAACGCGCAGGGCGAAGGGGTTGATGGTACCCTTCGGTTGGCTGCCGGCGGAGAAGGCGCGGAAACGGCCGGCCCCGTCCTTCGCAAGAATGCTCTCGGCCAGGATGGAGCGGGCTGAATTGCCCGTGCAAAGGAACAGCACATTGTAGATACGATCAACCACGGACGGCCTCCTTCTCGGCGGTCTCTTCGGATGTGCAATCTTCGGATGTGCAGCATGGCGCGAGATCGGCGATCAGCGGCTCGCAGATCTCGGGCCGGCCGCCGCAGCAATCCTTGACGAGGAAGCCGGCGACTGCCCTCACCGCATCGAGCCGTGCCCGATAGAAGATGGACCGGCTTTGCCGCTCGGCATCGATCAGACCCGCGCGCGTCAGGATCGCGAGATGCGACGACATGGTATTGTGCGGCACGGCCAACGCCCGAGCGATCTCCCCCGCGGGCAGCCCGTCGGGTTCGTGCGCGATCAGCAGTCGGAAGACGTCGAGCCGCGTGGATTGGGCAAGCGCCGCAAAGACGGTTATGGCCTGTATCGATTCCATATGTCCAGACTACTCGACATATGGACCGGACGCAAGCGTTTCGGCATCCCCACGCCGCGATCGACGCTGGCTGCACCCGCAAAGCTCAACCATAGTAAACTCCCGAAACTGGAAAATGTTCTCGCCCAAATTTCTGTGAGAACGCGGAATTTTTGGTCATTCCACTCGTTAGCCAAGTGTCGAAGAGAAAACTACGCGGCAGTCTAACCGTAGATCACGCCATCGCTCCGCGGTTGTTGTCGCCACATTACGGAGTCATGATGATGCGCAATCTTCTTCTTACAACAGTGGCGGCCGCTACGCTCGTGCTTGGCGCGAGCTATGCTGGCGCGCAAAGCCAAAACTCGCAATCCGGGAGTAGCGGCAGCTCGGCCACGCAGGCTCAACCCGGTTCCTCGAACGGCTCGGGCGGGGCAAGCAACAGGATGACGCCGGGGCAGTCCGGTGGCGCCGCCGGTACGAGCCGGCAGTCCGGCGCCGCAACGGGCGGCATGAACGACTCCCAGCCGGGGTCGATGGGCTCCCAGGGCAACCAGAAGGAGCCGAGCCGCACCGGCCAGAACGCCTCTCCAGGGCAGCCCGGAAGCGCTTCGGGCAGCCAGCAGTCCGGCGCGGCAACAGGCAGCGCAAACGACTCGCAGCCGGGGGCGATGGGGTCGCAGGGCAATCAGCAGCAGCCGAGCCGCTCTGGTCAAAATGCCTCGCCAGGGCGGAGCGGCACGTCCCAGGAGCAGCGGTCGACCACTCAAGACACGATGCAGCAGCAGAACGGGACGCGGTCCGGGGCAGCGAGCACCAGCCGCGATACCGAGACCACCGGCAGCATCAATATCACCAGCGAGCAGCAGAGCACGATCAAGCAGACGATCGTGAGCCAGCGTGTCGAGCCGGTGCGGGACGTCAATTTCTCGATCAATGTCGGTACGGCCATTCCGCGCACGATCGAGTTGCGCCCGCTGCCGGAGCGCGTCGTCGAAATCGTGCCGCAGTATCGGAACTACCGCTACTTCGTGCTCGCCGACGGCCGGATCGTGATCGTCGAGCCGTCATCCTACAAGATCGTCTATGTCGTCACGAGCTGACGCCTGGATCGGTGCCGCAGCTTGGCGTTAACAGGGCGCGCGTTCCCCGGAGCGCGCGCCCTACTTTTTGGCTCTGTCAGAAGCTTTTCTTCTCTGATCAGCCGGGCCAGCAAGCGAGCGCACTCAGGCGCTCATGACGCGAAGCTAGTGGAGCGCGAGAGCGATGGAGCGTCCGGCGTGAGCGCAGCCGTAAGGCGTTGAAAAATGGGGGAAATTGCTTCTGACAGAGCGGAACTGTCGTCACGATGGCTGGTTTCTCTGGCACCTGCCGCCATACGGCGGTTCCTCTGTCCGGAGAGTCCCGATGCCCATCCAATCGCCGCAGGAATTGCTTGTCCACGAATTGCACGACATCGAAGACGCAGAGACCCAGGCGGCTCAGGCGCTGCAGAAGCATATGAAGGAAGTCCAGAACGACGAGCTGCGCGAAATGCTGGAAGAGCGCCTCAAACAGGGCGAGACTCTGCTCGAAGACGTGCGGCAATGCCTCCAGAAGCTGAACGGCAAGAGCAAGGGCACCCGCAACAGCGCAGCCCGTGGCCTGATCGAAGAAGCCGAAAAGCTCGCCAAGGAAGTAAAGTCACCTGAAATGAAGCAAGCCGTGATTATCGCCGGCGCGCAGAAGCTCGAGCATTACTGCATTGCCGCCTGGGGCACGGTAAAGGCGATTGCCAACGAAGTCGGCCAGCAGGAACTCGGTGAAATCATGCAGCGCGCCGTCGACGAGGGCTATCGCTGGGACGAGGAGATGACCAGGATCGCGGAAAGCCGCATCAATCCAGAGGCGATCGAAAGCTCCGTACGGTCTGGCAAGAGTCAGTCCTCTGGGAAGAGCTCATCACGCGGCGACGGCCAGAGCGAGAAGCGCAGCCGCTAATTGCAGCTACCTTCGGGGAATGCGGGTAGCCCAAGAGGGAGCCCGCATTCTCGCGCCATGGGCCTGCATTGGGCAGCCGCCCAAAGGCTCTCCTTCAAGCGCCTATGGCCGCCTTGATCTTCTCGCGGGTGAGCGGCAGATCGCGGAAGCGCACGCCCGTCGCATGGGCGACCGCATTGCCGACCGCCGCTGCGGCCGGCCCCTGCGCCGCCTCGCCGGTCCCGAGGAACGGCATGCCCGGACGCGGAACGATATGCACCTCCACGCTGTCGGGCACCGCGTCGAAACGCAGGATGGGATAGCTCGCCCAGTCGATGCTGGTGATGCGGGTGTCGTCGAAGGTGACGCTCTCGTAGAGGGTCCAGCTCATCGACTGCAGGATGCCGCCCTCGATCTGGTTGCGGATGCCGTCGGGATTGACCAACTCGCCGGAATCGACCGCCGCCACCACCCTGACGAGCCGTGCCCGGCCGGTCTCGCGCTCAACCTCGACTTCGGTCGCGAGCGCGCAATAGGCGGCGAGATTCTTGTAGCGCGCGAAGGCAAAGCCGCGCCCCCTGCCCTTCGGCAGATCGGCCGCGTTTGCCCAGCCGAATTTCTCGGCCGCAACCGAGATCACATCGCGGGCGCGGCTGTCCTCCATATGCCGCAGCCTGAACTCCACCGGGTCGACGCCGGCAGCGGCCGCGAGCTCGTCCATGAAGCTTTCGATGGAAAAGATGTTCACATAGGCGCCGAGGCCGCGCATAGCCGAAACGCGCAGCGGCATGTCCGGCAGGAAATGGTGCACCACGCGGGCGCTCGGCAGGTTGTAGAGGGGAATGGCGTTACGGTCGCCGCCGCCTTCCGGCTGCGGCAGCGGCTTCGGCGGCGGCGGCGCAAAGGGCTTGGCGAGATGCCGCGCCGCAAGCAGCGCCCCCGCCGGCCCCGGACGCGTCGCATGGGTATTGCTCCAGACGCCGTAATCCCAATCGGCGATGCGACCGGAGGAGTCGAGGGCCGCGCTCACCCGGGTCACCATGGCCGGGCCATAGGGCTCCCACGCGTGCTCCTGCTCGCGCATCCACTGCACGCGTACGGGGCGGCCGGGCACCGCACGCGCGATGAGGGCGGCATCGGCCGCGGCGTCATCCGCGCCATTGTGGCCGTAGCAGCCGGAGCCTTCCACATGGATGCAGCGCACCCGCTCCGGCGGAAGCCCCAGCATCTCGGAGATCGCCTTGCGGTCGGGATAGACGCCCTGGGTATGCGTCCAGATCGTCAGCTCCTGGTTGGTCCAATGCCCCACCGCGCAGGACGGGCCCATCGAGCCGTGCAGCTGGTAGGGCCGCGTGAAGGTCGCCTCGACGATGCGCAGGCCCGGCGGCTGCGGGCTACGCTTGTCGTGGATCGCTGTATCCTGGGAGGCAAGGCCGCTCGTAAGCAGCTTCGGCAGCTCGGTCTGGGGGGGCAGGCTCGGTTTTTCCTGCCATTGCGCGGCTACGGCGAGCACCCGCATGGCCTTGATCGCCTGCCATTCGCGCTCCGCGACCACGGCCAGGAAATTGCCGTCGCGCACCACGCGCAGCACGCCCGGCAGGCGTTCGACTTCCGCCGTATCGAGCGCCTCGAGCGTGGCCGCGGGGCTTGGCGGGCGCACGACGCGCGCATGCACCATGCCGGGCAGCCGCATGTCCTGCACATAGGCCGAGCCGCCCGTCACTTTGGCCGGAATGTCGACGCGCGGCATGGGCTTGCCCATGACGGTGAAGCTGTCCGGCCCCTTCAGCGGCGCATTGGACGCGGCATTGACATGCAGGATGTCGCCCGCGACGAGCGCGCCATAGCCAAGGCGGCGGCCGTCCGGCGCGACAACGGCGCCACCGTCCGCCTTCAACTGCTCCGGCGGCGCCTGCCAGCGTGACGCGGCTTGCTCGATCAGGATCTGCCGCACCTGTGCCGCCGCATGGCGGATCGCGGTGCCGCTGTCCTGCATGGAATGGCTGCCGGCCGTATAGCCCTCGTTGGGGGTGGCGCTCGTGTCGGCCGTGATGAGCTTGAGCGCAGTGGGAGCGACCGCGAGCTCCTCCGCCGCCACCTGCAGGAGCGCCGTCTTGATGCCCTGGCCGAGCTCGACTTTGCCCGTGAAGACGGTGATCGCTCCGTCCGCATCGATCCGGATCCAGGAATCGAGGAAGGGCGCATCTTCGAGGCTGCCCGGCAGCGCCGGCGTCTGCGGGGAATCGCTCGCGAGATTCTGCGGCTCCTGCGTCTCCTGGGCGAGCGCCCGGGACACGGAGAAGCTGAGGATCAGCGCGCCGCCGCCGGCGAGCAGGCCGCGGCGGGTCGGGTTCGGCAAAGGCGCGTTCATCGCACGGCTCCCGTCGTCTCGGCTCCGGCGCTCTGCATCATCGTGGCGGCGCGGCGCACCGCCCGCAGGATGCGCATATGCGTGCCGCAGCGGCAGAGATTGGGCTCGAGCGCGGCGCGGATGTCCGCATCGCTCGCATGCGGGTTACCCTGCAGCAGTGCCTGCGCGCGCATCATCATGCCGGCGATGCAGTAGCCGCACTGGGCCGCCTGCTCCTCCATGAAGGCACGCTGCATCGGCCCTGGATTCTCGACGGTGCCGAGCCCCTCGACGGTCATGACTTCACGATCCTCCAGCATCAAGAGCGGCATCACGCAGGAGAAAACGGCGACGCCGTCGACCATCACGGTGCAAGCGCCACACTGGCCGAGCCCGCAGCCGAATTTCGCCGCGTTGAGTGCGAGATGGTCGCGCAGAACGTAGAGAAGCGGGGTATCCGGCTCGGCGTCGACCTCGTGCCGTTGCCCGTTGACGGTGAGGCTCACCATGTCGACCCCCTTTGTGCGCCGCTGGTCGGTGCGTTGCCGCCCGTATGGGTGGCGTAGGACGAGACCACCCGCGCGCCCTCGCGCGCCTCACGGATATGGCTCTCCACGTCCGTCCAGGCCGGCTGCTCGCTGAAGGTTGAACGCAGGTAGCCGAGGAGCGCCGCGAGCTGGCCGTCGGTCATGGCGCCGTTGAAGGCGGGCATGATCGCGCCCCTCTCGCCGCCGAGCGCCGGCACGCCCTGCAGCACGACATTGATGACATTGTCAGGCGTGGAGGCATTCATGGCGCTGCTCAGGTGGAGATTGAGCCCCCCGAAGGGCGGCGCCCGCCCGCCTTCGTGACAACTGGCGCAGGCCGCCGCGTAGATCATCGCGCCCTGGTCTGCCGAGGCTTTGAAGGGCGGCACGGCCTGGCTGTCGGCGGAGGCGGGCTTCAGCCCCGGCGCCTCGACGCGTGCAGCGGTCATGGCCTTTTCGCCGCGCTGGCGCCGCTCGGGCGCGGTCTCGCCCATCAGCGAGGCGACATAGGTCGCGATCGCCTGGACGTCCGCGTCGGGCACGGAAGCGAGATTCGCGGTCACCGGCGCCATCGGCCCGCGCGCGACGCCGTGCAGCGGATGCCAGCCCTGGCGTAGATAGGCGTGCAGGGCCTCCACGTCCCAGGGCACCGGAGCGGGCGAATTGGCATCGAGCGCATAGGCATGCCAGCCCTCCGCCTCGCCGCCGGCGTAAGCATCGCCGGACTTTTCGGCGCCGAGCAGGTTGCGCGGCGTGTGGCAAGCGCCGCAATGGCCGAGACCTTCCACTAGATAGGCGCCACGGTTCCAGGCCGTATCCTTGGTGGCATCGGGCTCGAGGGGGCCGGGGCGGAAGTAGAGCAGCTTCCAGCCGGCGACCATGGCGCGGATGTTGAGCGGGAACGGCAGGCCGTTCTGCGGCGCCTCGGCCTTCACCGGCTCGCGCGTCATGAAGAAGGCGTAGAGCGCCCGATTGTCCTCGTCCGTCACGTGGGTGAAATGGTCGTAAGGGAAAGCCGGGTAGAGATGCCGGCCTTCCCTGTCGAGGCCTTCGCGCATGGCGCGGGTGAAGGCCGCCTCCGACCAGCGTCCGATGCCGGTGTCCGGATCGGGCGTGATATTGGTCGAGTAGATCGTGCCGAAAGGCGTCGGCAGTGGAAGACCGCCGGCGAAAGGCTGGCCACGCGGCGCGGTATGGCAGACGGAGCAATTGCCGATGGCCGCAAGCTCCGCGCCGCGTGCCACGAGCCCCTTGTCGAAGCTCTCCGGTGCCGGCCGCTCGATCGGGTCGATCGCTGGACGCCAGATCACGGCGAAGGCCGCTATGGCGATGCCGAGAACGATGACGGCGATCGCCGTGGTGATAGGTCTGGCCCGCATGATCTCACGACTGCTCGACGAATGCGCCCGGCCGAAGGCCTTGGCCCTTCAATCTCGACTCGCGTCGTTGGTTCCCCGAGGGCGCCCGCGCCGCCAGCCTTGCCTTCCCGCCGACCTTATTAGAATACCTCCAAAATGGCAGCAAGTATTCCGCCGAGGCGGGTATCGCGGCACTTATCCACCAGGACCGTGCATCCGATCGCCCCACGTCGCGGGGGGCGGTGCCGCGGCGCTAACGCATCGCCGGGCTGAAGCGCGCGATGAGCTGGTGGCGCTCGCCGGGATAGGTGAGCGCGACCGCGGTGACGGTCACGCCGGCCTGGAAGGTGCGGCGTTCGACGACGAGACAGGCGGCGCCGCGCGCGACCCCCAGATGATGGGCGATCTCGGCGCCGGCGGTCTCGGCGCGGATCCTGTGCTCGGCTTCCGTCCAGGGGATCTGTTCCAGAAGCCATGTGCCGGGCGGCGAGAGGGCGAAATCGGCCGAAGCCGCTTCCGGCACGACGGCGAGATCGATCAGCCGGTTCTCGTGCACGAAAGGCCGCTCGTCGGCGAAATGAAGCACCGTAAGCGCTTCGATCGTGTGGGCCGCACCGTCCAATCCGAGGCGCTCCCGATCCTCAGGGCGGACGCGGCGCCGCTCCCGCTCGAGGATCATGTAGCGGTAGCTGCGGCCGGCTGCGGTGATCTCCGCCTTGATGTCGTGGACTTCGAGCACCGTCTCCTGCGACTTCGGCGTCGCCACGAAGGAGCCGAAGCGACGCCGCCGCACGACGAGCCCGGCAGCGGCCAAGGCCGACAGGGCCTTGTTGACGGTCATGCGCGAACAGCCGAACTGGTCCACCAGATCGTGCTCGGACGGCACGCGATGCCCCGGCGGCCATTCGCCCGACAGGATCTTGTGTTCGAGGAGGCGGCGGATCTCGGCGTAGCGCGGGAGCGGTTCGACGAGGCTCACGGCACGGCCTCCGATTGCGCACTCAATGCTCGGCGGCGGCGCGAACCGCTTCGACGCGGATTTCCTCGGTCAGCCGCAGCTTGAGCGAAGAGAATTCCGGGCTCGTCTTCATCCTGTAGTCGCGCGGATGGGGCAGGTCGACGGCGACATCGGCCTTGATGCGCCCGGGGCGGGCTGACATGACGATGACGCGGGAGGCGAGGAAAATCGCCTCCTCGATGTCATGTGTTACGAAGAGCACGGTCTTGCGCTCGCGCTCCCAGATGCCGAGGAGCAGTTCCTGCATGAGCGAGCGGGTCTGATTGTCGAGCGCCCCAAAAGGCTCGTCGAGCAGCAGTATTTCCGGGTCGTTGGCGAGCGCACGGGCAATCGCCGTCCGCTGCTGCATGCCGCCGGAAAGCTGCTTCGGCCAGTGGTTTTCGAAGCCGGTGAGCCCGACCTTCTCGATATAGGAGGCGACGATCTCCCTGATCTCTGCCTCGGGCCGCCCTTTCTCGCGCAGGCCGAAGGCGATGTTCTGCGCCACCGTCAGCCATGGAAAGAGCGTGTAGGATTGGAAGACCATGCCCCGGTCGGCGCCCGGTCCCGTGATCTTGCGGCCGTCGAGCAGAACCGCGCCGGTGGTCGGCCGGTCGAGACCCGCGACGATGCGCAAAAGCGTGGACTTGCCGCAGCCGGACGGGCCGAGAACGGTGATGAAGTCGTTCACCGCCACGGACAAATTGGTCGGCTCCAGCGCTCGCACCGGCCCCCCGCCACGCACACCGGGGAAGGTGCGCGAGACGTTGTCGATGAGGAGCTTGCTCACGCCAGCCTCCAGGGGAAGAACCAGCGGTTGAGCGCCTTGAACAGGAAATCGGAGACGAGGCCGATGACGCCGATGACGATGATGCCGAAGATGATCTGTCCCGTGGCAAGCAGCGCCTGGCTGTCGATGATCATATGCCCGATGCCGGACGAGGAGCCGATGAGCTCGGCGACGATGACATAGGTCCAGGCCCAGCCGAGAACGAGCCGCAGGATCTCTGCGATATCGGGGGCATTGGCTGGGATCATCACACGTCGCACGATGCCTCGGTCGCGGGCGCCGAGCGTATAGGCGGCCTCGACCAGGTCACGCCGGGTCGAGCCCACCGAGACGGCCACCATCAGGATGATCTGAAATACCGACCCGATGAAGATCACGAGGAGCTTCTGCACCTCGCCAATGCCGGCCCAGAGGATGAGGAGCGGGATGAAGGCCGACGCAGGCAGATAGCGCGCGAAGGAGACGAAAGGCTCGAAGAAGGCTTCGATGGGCTTGTAGGCGCCCATGAGAATGCCGAGCGGCACGGCAACGACCGCCGCGAGCACGAAGCCGCCGAGCACGCGCCAGATCGTGACGCCGATGTCGAGCAAGAAGCCCTGGTCGACGAGAAGCGTCCAGCCGTCCGTGACCATGGTGAGCGGATCGGCCAGGAAGGTGCGTGAGACATAGCCGCCGAAGGTGGCGTAGGCCCACCCCAGCACGAAGAGGACGAAAAAGGAGATGCCGAGGACGACGCGCATCCCCTGCCCGATCGGTTCCAATGGTCTCAGCATGAATGCGCCTGCGGTGTCCTTGGGAAACTATTGCGGGTTCCGCTCGTCGACGCGCCCGCCGGTGAGGTCTTGCGCGTGAATGGCCCAACCGATCTTGCCGCTCGCCGCCGGCATCGCGGCGCTGGACCTGCGGTGAAGGCTCCCGCGGTGCAGGCGCCTCCTGGGCCGAAGGAGCTTGGCGTATGCTCGCCCGGATCAGTCGATGAAGCGGGTATCGACGATGGTGCTGATGTCCGGCTTCTTCTTGATGATGCCTATTTCGAGCAGAAGGTCTCCGGCTTCGCTAGAGAACTTCTGAAATTCAGCCTCGAAGAAGGTCTTGTTGGCGGCACGGTCCTGCCAGCGCAGATATTGCGCCGATTTGCCGAACTGCTCTCCACTCTGCTTCACATCGGCGCCCATGATCTCGAAGGCCTTTTTCTGATCGGTCTTGATCATCTCGAGCGCGGCGAAATAGCTGTCGGCGAGGGCCTTGGCGGCCGTGGGATTCTCATCGAGGAATTTCGGCGTGCAGCCGAAGGTGTCCATGACCACCGGATAATCGAGCGTCGTGGCGATGATCTTGCCCGCCTCCGGCTTGTCGCGGACCGTCGAGAGATAGGGCTCATAGGTCATCGCCGCATCGTTCTGGCCCGCGACGAAAGCCTGGGCCGCCGGGCCGGGCTCGAGATTGACGACCCTGACGTCCTTGACCGAGAGCCCATTCTCCTTGAGCATCCAGGCCAACACGAAATAGGGCGAGGTTCCGGGTGCCGAAGCGGCGACGGTCTTGCCCTTCAGATCCTTAATCGACTTGATGTCGTTGCGCACGACCATGCCGTCCGCACCATAGGACTTGTCCATCTGGAAAATCTGCTTGGTGGGAATGCCGTTGGCGTTCCACACGACCCAGGTCTCGACGGTGGTCGCCGCACACTGGATGTCGCCCGATGCGATGGCGAGATGGCGGCTCGCCTGCGGGATCTTCTTGATGGTCACGTCGAGGCCGTTCTTCTCGAAGATCCCGGCCTCCTTCGCCAGCGTCAGAGGTGCAAAGCCCGTCCAGCCGCTGATGCCGATCACGACCTCGGTTCCGGCCGCGCGTGCCGACCCTGCAGCCCCGATGACAATGCCCGCTGCGAGCCCCAAGGCCGAACACCATTTCATGACGATCTCCAGTTCGTTAGCCCCTCTTTATCAGGAATGGCAGCATGCCCCAGGACCGCTGTCAATTGTCTAGACATAACTGCATAGACTTTGTCGGGGGCAGGCGGCAGTTGCCTATTTGAGCGGCAAGGCCGACGCGCGCAGATGAGCGTTTGCCGACGCCAGGTCGCGTGCGGCTCAACGACCGGGGAACAGTCAAGCGAGGTTCGCTGCAGCGCGAGGCGCGCTAGGCATTAGGGCCTGCAACGCCCGCGCCCGGCAGGCAATCAATGGCAGAGGGTGCCGTGGAGAGCGCCGGCGGTGGATCTATCCCCGTGCCATCGCCTCGGCGAGGCGCAGGAAGGCGAGCATGCCGGGATCGTCGCTGCCGATGCTCTTCTCGGCGAACATGCGCGCGCGGCCGATCTTGCACGGCTCGCCGCGCAATCGCTCCAGCGCTGCCGCGGCACCCGCCACAGCCCGTTCACCGGGCGTCCCGGTCTCGCTCTCCGCGGCGGCATGGGCCGCGCCGTCGATGGCATCGAGCACGGTCTTGTCGCCGAGCTTGGCGCCGCCGCGCGCCATCATCGCATCGCGCGCCGCGACAAGCAGCGCGCCGAGCCGCTCCCAGGGGATATCCTGCTCGCCGCGTGTCTGCTTGGAGATCGTGAGCAGCCCCGTGGCGAGCAGCGTGCCGAGGCTTGATCCCGTGGCGCCGGCGGCAGCGCGGGCGAGCGCCGCGAAAGTCTCGCCGACATCCGCGCCAGGCGCGATCTCCGTCGCGGCCAAGCGGTCGACGACACGGGCGAGCATGCCACCCGTATCACCATCGCCGAGCTTGGCGTCGGCCTCGTTCAGCTCCTGCTCCAAGGTCGCCATCCGCGCCTTGGCACGGGCGATGCCGGTGGCAATGGCGGCCGCGTCGATCGCCATCAGCCGACCCTCCAGAAGGGGCAGGAGGCGGGCGCCGCAAGAAGCCGCTCCAGCTCCTCGTCGACGAAACAAAGGCTGATGGAGGCTCCCGCCATTTCCATGGAGGTGACATAGGGCCCGACGAGCGGCTGCACGATGGTGAAGCCGGCCTCCGAGAGCCGCTTCGCCGCGCGACGGTAGAGGATGAAGAGCTCTTCCAGCGGCGTCGCGCCCAGGCTGTTGACGAGGATGGAGACGCGGTTGCCGGCATCGGCCGGCTTCTCGGCGAGAAGGCGCTCGATCATCTCGTCCGCAATGGCATCGGCGGTCTTGAGCTTGGCGCGCCAGATGCCCGGCTCGCCGTGGATGCCCATGCCCATCTCGATCTCGTCGTCGGCGATGGTGAAGGTGGGCTTGGCCGCCCCCGGCACCTGGCAGGGCGAGAGCGCCACGCCGATGGTGCGTGTGCGTTCGACCGCCTTGGCGGCGGTCGCCGTCACCGCGGCGAGATCAGCGCCTTCCTCGGCCTTCGCGCCGGCGGTTTTATAGGCATAGATAATGCCGGCGACACCGCGGCGCTTGCCCGCCTCATCCGGCCCGGCGCTCGCGATATCGTCGGTGCCGAGCACGGTGGTCGTCTCGATCTCGCCTTCGAGCATCTCGCCGGCCATGTCGAAATTCATGCGGTCGCCGCCGTAATTGCCGTAGAGGCGCAGCACGCCGCGGCCGCCATCGGCGAGCTTGATGGCCTCCATGCAGGACTCGACATTCGGGCCCTCGAAGACATTGCCGATGGAGCAGGTGTCGAGCAGGCCGGCGCCGACATAGCCGGTGAAGAGCGGCAGGTGACCCGAGCCGCCGCCGGAGACGACGCCCACCTTGCCCGAACGCGCACCCTCGGCGCGACGGATCACCCGCCCAGCAGCGCCGTCGCGCTTGAGAGATGGGTTGGCCGCAACGAGCCCCTCCAGCATTTCATCGACGAAATTGGACGGATCGTTCATCAGCTTTTTCATAGGGTCTCTCCTCCCACTCAGGCTCAGCTCACGAAGTGCAGGTAAAATATATTTCTACCTGCACAACCCGGCGCTGTCTCGGGGTGCGCCCGCATACAGCCCGCATTCTTGAACGGACCCCGCGCCTGCCACCGGTGGGAACTGGTTCCGTGCCGATCAGCCGAGCATCGTTGTTCGAAGCGCGCTATTTACCAGGGTGATGCCCGCAAGAAAAATCGATTGTTGCCGCAAGTAGTGATCGGTTCTGCCGATGGGCGTCATCGGCTGCGCTGTCCCCATCGGATCTTGCCCCCGGGCTGCACGATGCCGCCTCACCTCACCTCGTTCACGTAACAATAGCGGTCGGTCAGGGCCCGGTGCAGGGCCCAGATCACCGGCAGCCCGGCCTGGTCATAGGCGACCTCGTCGATGACGAGCAGCGCCTGCGGCGCGTCCGAACCGAAGATCGCAGCATCCTCCTCGGTCGCCACCTCGGCCGTGACGCTCTCGCGAATGGCCGAGATGCGGATGCCGTATCGATCGAGGAGGTAGAGATAGAGCAGCTCCGGCAAGGCTTCCGCCGGGGGGAAATCCGGCAGGCGTGCGGCCGGCATGACCATGCGCTCGTGCATGGCTGGGCGTCCCTCGACCCCGCGCACGCGGTGGAGGCGGATGACCGCGGTGCCTTCCGGGATCTGCAACCGCTTGCCCTCGGCAGCGGTCGCCTTGCCGATGTCATAGGCGAGAATCGCCGGCGTCGAGCGCAGCAGCTCGCCGTCGGCCCCGTGCAGGCGGAAATACTGGAAAAAGAAACGCAGCGAATGGTCCGGGCTGCGGCCGGTCACGACCGTGCCCGTCTTGCGCCGGCGCATCAGGAGCCCTTCCGCGGTGAGATCGGCAAGCGCGCGGCGGACGGTGCCGACGGCAATCCCGAAATCGCGCGCGAGCTGGCTCTCCCCAGGCAGAACCGTACCGGGAGGCCAGGTACCACGCAGTATCCTGTCGGAGATCTGCCGCTTCACCTGCTCGTAGAGCGGTGTCGCGGCTTGCTGCGACAGCGGACGCACACGGCCCGAGGCCGTCACCGTTGACAAAGGCGATTCCTCCTGTCCTATTTCTATATAGGAATAGGCAAACGATCAGTGCTCTCTCATCGACCGAACTCAACAGACGCCTTACTCGCCAAGGCTCTCGCACGGCTTGCGGAGGACGAAGCGCAAGTCAAGCAGGAACTTGCGCTCATCATAGCGGCCGACACCTCCTTTCCGCCCGGCACCGGCTATGGCGCCTTCGCCGATCTGCTCGAGCGCCTGACTGCCCCCCTCGGCTTCGACGCCCAGCGGGTGAGCGTGCCGCAGGCCCTCTGGGATGCGGGCGTGCCCGACATCGCCGGCGAACGGGTGAACCTGATCGCCGCCCGCCGCAATGGCCGGCCGGTCTGCAGCCTCTATTTCCATGTGGATTGCGTGCCGCCCGGCGATGGCTGGACGCACCCACCGCTTCAGCTCACCGTTGACGGCCGAACCCTCTACGGCCGCGGCACAGCCGACATGAAGGGCACCATCGCCTCGGCGCTCGCCGCCATCCGCGCAGCGGTTGCAGTGGGCCTGCCGCTCGCCTTCGACCCGGTGCTGCTCTTCTGCACGGACGAGGAAGGCGGGCTTTATCCGGGCATTCGCTATCTCGCCGAACAGGGGCTCGTGGAGGGGCATCTTCTCAGCTTCAACGGCGGCGCCGTGCCACGGATCTGGGCAGGATGTTTCGGCAGCCTCGACCTGCGCATCGAGATCGAGGGCAGAGCCGCACATTCGGGCGAGCCCGGCGACGGTGTCAATGCCATCGAAGCGGCCATCCCGCTGCTCACCGCATTGCGGAAGCTCAAGGCGGTCGTCGAGCAGCGCACATCCGCCCTGCCCCCGCCGCCGCGCCGCGAAGGACGGCCGCTGACGGCGAGGCTCAATGTCACGGCGGCGCACGGCGGCGACAAGGGCTCCTCGCTGCCGGGCCGCTTCACGCTGCTCGTCAACCGGCGCTATGCTCCCGAGGAGCGCTTCGAGGACGTGCTCGCCGAGCTCGAGATGACGGTGGCCGAGGCCATGAAGGGTTCGGGCGCCCTCGGCTTTACGACCCGCGTCGTCGGCCATCTCGCGCCGGTCGCCGACCCGACCGGCCCGCATTGGCCGCGCTGGCAGGCGGCCCTGTCGGAGGGCTTCGGCTGGCCCATGGAAAGCTTCAGCGCCTATGGGGCCTCGTCGAGCTCGGACATGGGCTGGGTGCAGGCGGCCGGCATCCGAGAGATCCTGCTCGGCGGGCTCGTCAAGCCGGGCTGCGGCGCGCACGGCGCGGACGAACACACCACCCTGGACGACGTCATGGCGCTCGCCCGGAGTATTCTTCTCTACCTGGCCGAAGCTTTTCCGGGCGACGGCCCCAACACCACAAAACCAGAGGCGTGACCATGAACAAGCTCTTCAGCCCCAACCGTCGTGAATTGCTCGCCGGCACCGCGGCGCTGCCCTTCCTCGGCACGGCCGCCGGTCCGGCCTTCGCGCAGGCAAAGCGCGGCGGGACGCTGCGCGTCAGCGTCGACCAGGCGCCGGGCAAGCTCAATCCGCTGCAGCACCGGGTCAATCCGGAATATCTCCTCGGCGAGCTCCTCTACAGCGGCCTGACGCGCCTTGCGCCCGACATGACGGCGGAGCCGGATCTCGCCGAATCCTGGAGCCCGAACGCCGACCTTTCGGAATGGACTTTCAAGCTGCGGCCGGGGGTCACCTTCCATGACGGCTCGGCGCTGACGGCAAAGGACGTTGCGGCCACTTTCGCGGCGATCCTCGACCCCAAGACCGGCTCGCCGGCGCGCACCAATGTCGGCCCGATCGCGAGCGTCGAAGCACAGGACGACCTGACCGTCCTCATCAAGCTCAAGGGGCCCTACGCCGACCTGCCGATCGCCCTCGCCTATACCAATGCCAAGATCATTCCGGCGGCGGTGCTCGAGGGCGACATGGCCCGCCTCGACCGCGAGGCCATCGGCACCGGCCCCTTCAAGCTCGTCTCCTACGAGCCGGCGCGGCTCGTCGTCGTCGAGCGCAACCCCGCTTATTTCGACAAGGAGCGACCCTATCTCGACCGCATCGAGGTGGTGGTCTATCCCGACTCGACCGCCGAGGCCTCCGCACTGATGAGCGGCGACACCGACCTGATGCTGCTCGTCTCGCCGGCCGACTACAAGCGCGTCAGCACGGCCTCCGGCATCAAGGGGCTGCGCACGCCCTCCGGCCTCTTCCTCAATGTCATCCTCGGCTGCAACCAGAAGCCCTTCGACGATGTGCGCGTGCGCAAAGCGCTCTCCCTCGCCGTCGATCGCGACGCCCTGGTCGAGCTGGTCGCCGAGGGCTACGGCACGCCGGGCGAGGACACGCCGATCAACAAGGCCTATCGCTTCTACACGGAGCTGCCGCCGAAGAAGGCCGATCCCGCCGCCGCCAAGCGCCTCCTCGCCGAGGCCGGCTATCCGAACGGCATCGACCTGACGCTCGTTGCCTCCGACCGGCCGGGCACGCGCACGCAGCTCGGCATCGCCCTGCGCGAGCTCGCCAAGCCCGCCGGCTTCAACATCAATGTCCAGACGATGGCGCACGCCACTTATCTCGACCAGGTCTGGCTGAAGGGGCCGTTCTACGTTGGCTATTACAACATGCAGCCGACGGCCGACGGCATCTTCTCCCTTCTCTACACCTCCGACTCGCCCTGGAACGAGACCAAGTGGAACAATGCCGAGTTCGACCGGCTCGTCGCGGAGGCGCGGCGGACGGGGGACGAGGCCAAGCGCAGCGAACTCTACGGCGCGGCGCAGAAGCTGATGTATGACGAGGTGCCAACGGTCATCCCGGTCTTCTTCGATCTTCTCGCCGCCCAGCGCGATTACGTCGAGGGCTACAGGCTGCATCCGCGCGGCGCCGTCTACCGCCTCGATCACGTATCGCTGACGGACAAGGCGCCGCGGCGCGGCTGAGCGGGAACAGTCCCTTGTCCCCCGCTTATCTCCTGAAGAGGATGGCGACCATCCTCTTCACCCTGCTCGTCGTATCGGTCATCGTCTTCGGCATCACGCAGCTGTTGCCGGCCGATGCGGCGGTGATGATGCTCGGCGAACATGCGACGCCCGAGCAGCTCGCCGCCGTGCGCAATCAACTCGGTCTCGATGCCCCCGGCTGGCTGCAATATCTCCACTGGCTCGCCGGCGTGCTCACCGGCGACTTCGGCACTTCGCTGCGCACCGGCCTGCCGGTCGGCGAGACGATGGTCGTGGCGCTCGGCCGCTCACTTCTGCTCGCCTTCGCCTCCATCCTGCTGATGCTCGTCATCGCGGTGCCGCTGGGGATTGTCGCGGCGCTGAAGCGGGGCAGCGCGGTCGACCTCGGTGTCGGCCTCGGCTCCTATCTCGGCGTGTCGCTGCCGGAATTCGTGACCGCGACCATCGTTCTCATCCTCCTCGCCAATCCGGCGCTCGGCTGGTTTCCGGCGACCGGCTATGTGCCGCTGACGGAGGATTTCGGCGCCGGCCTCCACCATCTCGTGCTGCCGGTCATCACCGTCTCGGTCATCCTCATCGCCCATGTCTCGCGCATGGTGCGCTCGGATCTCGTCGACGTGCTCGAGACCGATTATATCCGCGCCGCGCGCCTCAAGGGCCTGTCGCCGCGGCGCGTGCTCGTCCGCCACGCCCTGCGCAACGCCCTTCTGCCGACCATCACCGTGATCGCTCTCGACGTGGGCTATCTCCTCGGAGGCATCATCGTGGTCGAGGAGATCTTCGCCTTCCCCGGCATCGGGCGCGAGCTCATCGTCTCGATCCAGGCCCGCGATCTGCCGGCGATCCAGGCGGGTGCCCTCATCATGGCGGGGACCTATGCGGCCGCCAATTTCCTCGCCGACATCGCCTATGCGGTTCTCGACAAGAGGATCCAATATGGCTGACGTCATCAAACGGCTGATGCGTACCCCGCAGGGCAGCCTCGGCACGCTCCTCCTGCTGGCGGCCTTCGCCGTCGCGGCTTTCGGGCCGTTCATCGCGCCCTACAGCCCCGAGCAGTTCCACATCACCGACCGCTTCCAGGGGCCGAGCGCGCAATATTGGCTCGGTACAGACCAATTCGGCCGCGATCTTCTGAGCCGCATCCTGATCGGGGCGCGGCCGACCGTCATCCTCGCCGTCGTGGCGACCCTGCTCGGCTCCATCATCGGCGCCGTCATCGGCACGCTCTCGGCCTTTCTCGGCGGCCGCGCCGACGAGGTCATCATGCGCATCCTCGATGCGATCATGGCGATCCCGAGCCTCCTCTTCGCGCTGCTCATCGTCACGGCACTCGGCGCCAATGCGGCCAACGCCCTCATCGCCATCGGCATCGCCTTCGCGCCCGGCATGGCGCGCATCACGCGCTCGGTAGCGCTCGCCGTGCGCAAGCAGGACTATGTCAATGCCGCGGTGGCGCGCGGGGAATCGAGCAGCTTCATCGTGCTGCGCGAGATGCTGCCGAATGTCATCGCGCCGATCATCGTCGAGGCGACGATCCGCGTCGCCTTCGCGGTGATGACGCTCGCGACCTTGAGCTTCCTCGGGCTCGGCGCACAGCCGCCCTCCTCCGAATGGGGACTGATGGTGGCCGAGGCGCGCGAATATCTCTTCCGCAATCCCTGGATGATGATCTGGCCGGGGCTGTCCATCGCCGTCGTTGCCATCGGCTTCAACCTCTTCGGCGACGGCCTGCGCGACGCGCTCAACCCGAGGACGCGGACATGACGGCGCCTGTGCTCGCGATCGAAGGCTACGGCCTCGACTATCTGACGCCGGCGGGCCCGGAGACGGCGCTCGCCGACGTCAGCCTCACGATCGCCGCCGGCGAGGTGCTGGGGCTCGTCGGCGAATCCGGCTCTGGCAAGACCTCCCTCGCCTATGCCGTGATGCGTTATCTCCCGGGCAACGCGCGCGAGACGGGCGGCGCCATCCGCCTCTCCGGCGAGGACCTGCGGAGCGTCTCCCGCTCGGCGATCGGCCGCATTCGCGGCCGACGCATCGGCATGGTCTTCCAGGACCCGAGCACCTCGCTCAACCCGACGCTGACGCTTGGCGAGCAGCTCGCGGAAGTCCTCGTCGAGCACAAGAGCCTCGCCTTGCGCGAGGCGCGTCAGCGCGGCGAGGCGTTGCTCGAACGCGTCGGCATCAAGGACCCGGCCGCGATGATGCGCCGCTACCCGCACGAGGCGAGCGGCGGCGAGAAGCAGCGCGTCGTCATCGCCACCGCCTTCGCGGCCGAACCCGAGCTCATGCTCTTCGACGAGCCGACCACGGCGCTCGACGTCATCACGGCGCGGCAGATCCTCGAGCTCTTTGCCGAACTGCAGGCGGAGACCAAGGTCGCGTCGCTCTATATTTCCCACGACTTGGCGCTCGTCTCGCGCATCGCCGACCGTGTCGCCGTGCTGAACAAGGGGCGCGTCGTCGAGATCGACGCCGCCGGGGATGTCTTCCGCGCGCCGCGCGAGGCCTATACCCGCCAGCTCGTCGCCGCCGTGCCGCGGCCCGATCACCGCCTCGTACAGGGCGAGGCGCCGGCCGAGGGCGCGCCGCTTCTCGCCATCGAAGACATGACGGTGCGCTACGGCCGCCCGTCCTTCATCGAGAGCCTCACCGGCAAAGGGCGGTCCGTGACCGGCGCGCGCAGCGTCTCGCTCGATGTCAGGCCCGGCGAAATCCTCGGCATCGTCGGTGAATCCGGCTCGGGCAAATCGACGATCGCGCGCGCCCTCGTCGGCCTCAATCCCTTCGAGGGCAAGCTCAGCTTGGAGGGCCGGGCCGTCCGCGGCGCCACCGACATGGACACCGCCTATCGCCGTGCCGTGCAGATCGTCTTCCAGCACCCGGATTCGTCGCTCAATCCGCGCCACACCATCGCCGACATCCTGGCGCGGCCGCTCCGGCTCTATGGCCGCGGCGGGGAGCGCGAGCGCGACGCCATCGCCCGCTTGCTGGCGGAAGTCGAGCTGCCGGCCGATTTCGCCAGGCGCTATCCGCATGAGCTCTCCGGCGGACAGAAGCAGCGCGTGGCGATTGCGCGCGCCTTCGCCTCCGCGCCGCAGCTCGTCATCTGCGACGAGATCACCTCGGCGCTCGACGTCTCCGTGCAGGCGCGCATCGTCGAACTGCTCTTGAGCCTGCGCGAGCGCTTCGGCACCGCCTATCTCTTCATCACCCACGACCTCAACCTCGTGCGCCAGATCGCCCATCGCGTCGCGGTGATGTACCGCGGCGATCTCGTCGAGGTCACCGACGTGGCAGGCCTCGCCCATGCCGAGCACCCCTATACGCGCGCCCTCATCGACGCCGTCCCCACCCCCGTCTGACTGTCCCACGAAAGGATCCAGCCATGGATCGCCAAAGCCTTCTGGCGCGTATCGACGAGAAAGCCTGCCTCGACCTCTTGAGCCGCATGGTCCAGCACAAGAGCTACTCCCAGACCGAAGGCGAACGTAAGCTCGCGGCTTTCATGGCCGAGGAGATGCGGGCCATGGGGCTCGACGCGAGCCTCACGCCGGTGGAGGGCCAGCGCGTCAATGCCATCGGCCGCTGGAAAGGCGCGGGCGGCGGCAGAAGCCTGCTGTTCAACGGCCATGTCGATACCAATCCAGCGACCGAGGGCTGGACGGTCGATCCCTGGGGCGGGCTTGTCGACGACAAATTCATCTACGGCATCGGCGTCTCCAACATGAAGGCGGGCGATGCCGCCTATTTCTGCGCTGTAAAGACGCTGGTCGATGCGGGCGTGCGCCTGAAGGGCGATGTGATCCTCACCTTCGTCGTGGGCGAATTACAGGGCGGCGTCGGCACGATCGCAGCGATCGACCAGGGCATCCGCGCCGATTACTTCATCAATTCCGAGCCGACGGACTTGGCTGCGCTCACCATGCATGCCGCGGCCTTCACCTTCATCATCGAGATGACGGGCGTGACGCGCCATCTCTCGAAGCGCGAGGAGGCGGTCGACGCTATCGCCGCCGCCTGCGAGCTCATCCCGACGCTCAATGCCATGACCTTCTCCGGCGCGCCGAGCGAGGAGCATCGCGGCATCAACCGCGCCCATATCGGCGTGGTGCATGGCGCGCTCGGGCGCGACCTGCACGAATGGCGGCCGCCTCAAGTCGCCGATTTCGTGCGCATCAAGGGCTCGGCCCGTTACGCCCCCGGCCAGACCGAGGCGGTCGTGCTCGCCGACATGCGCCGCGTGCTCGATGATCTCGAAGCCCGTCACCCCGGTCTGAAGGCAACGCTCATTCCCGAGCATCAGGTCGGCCGGCCGGCCATGCCGACCTTCGAGGTGCGCAAGGATTCGCCCATCGTCCAGGCCGTCAACCGGGCCTATCGCGCGGTGCGCGGCGCGGACCAGCCGACCGGCGCCATCACGCCGCCAGGCTACTACGGCACGGATGCGGCCCATTTCCAGCACCGCGCCGGGATGGAGGGCATCGTCTGCGGCCCCGGCGGGCGCTACAACACCATGCCGGACGAGCGTGTCGACATCGCCGACTATCTCGACGCCGTGCGCATCTATCTGCTCGCGATGGTCGAGATTTGCGAACTCGCCTGACAGATCAAATTTCCATAGACGCACGGAAAGAGAGCTCTCCTGCAGCGATGCCAAGCGGCTCACGCTATGCGTGGTCCGCTTTCTGCGCAAACTGCAGTAGCCATACTCGGCATATGCAAAGATTTTCACGCGAACAGACGAATTATCATCAGAATTTCTTTACATAGCGGAACATGATGCCAATCACTAATGATTGGATACAGAAACCATTTTCCGCTAAATTGCCTGATATGAAATCGGCCTAGCGCACGCTCTGAGACGGTGGAGCGTGCTGCTTAACGCCGCCGTTGGGGCGGTTGCCGCGGCCAAGCCGAGCCGCATTGCAAGGCCATCGGCCGATCGCGCGAACGCGACGCAGCTTCGTCTCATGGACGGCCGGCCAGCGGCAGCTGATCTGATTTTATTCCTTTGCAGAGCGAGTAGTTTCATGGCGGACATCAGCACCACCTCCCCCTTCCCGCTCAACGAGAATGGCGGCGCGCGGGCCCCCTCGGCCGCGCAAGAGACCGCCTTCGATACGGCGATCCAGTCCGTTCAGGAGCGGCCGGAGAATGAATCCGGCGCACGCCCCGATTCGGACGGCGAAGCGGCAGGCGGGCCACCGACCGATACAAACCCGACTGGAAGCAATGAATCGCCGACCGATGGCATGCAGCCGGGGGACGCCATAACGTCGGATAGCGTCTCGAGCGCAGCCCAGGAGAATGCCGAGGCCGGCCCGGCCGCCGTCCTGGCCGATACGGCATCGACAGCGGCGCCGGGCGCCACGGCGGAGCTTTATGCCAAGCTGCGCCATGCTCTGGCTGAGCACACGCGGGGGACTGCGGAGGGCGCAAGCGCCTTCAGCGGGCTCACCGATGATGAGGTGCTCGCGAATATCGCCGATTTCCCGAGCCCGGACGCGCCTGACCTCATGCGCTACCTGGCGGATGCCGTTGGCCTCTACGGCGGCAAGGAGGGCGAGACCGACGTTTCTCCCGCCCAGCAGAAGGCTCTTTACGGCCAGCTGCTGCTCGCGCTGACCGAGAATATCGATTGGCAGATCGAATTAGCCACCGCCGCCGCAGATGGCGCGAACGTCGTGACCTCGGACGGCGACGTCCTGCTCGGAGCAACGGGCAAGACGCTCGCCGACGCCGCGGCGGCCATCAAGGACAAGATCCGCGCTTTACTCACGAGCAAGGTCGGCGGCTGGGCCGCGAGCATGACGGACCAGATCGCCTCCGTGCTCATCGCAGATCCCACGCTGTTCCTATCGTCGCCACCCGCCACCATCCTCTACGGCAGCCTGGAATGGGCGCAGTTGCGAATGGGCATCGAGATCGCGGGAGATCTCGGTCTCGATTACGGGACGCGGACCGCAGACGAGCTGATGGGGCTGGGCAAGGCGGCCATGACCGCGCCAGCCGCCGGGAGCGAAACGGCAACTTCGACGGAGACAGCCACCCCGGCAATCGACGCTGGTGCCGCGACGACGCCGGCGCCCGAGACGGTGCCGACGGATGCCGCCGACGCGGTGGGCCATGCGATCGCGCTGGATCCCGCCGCCTCGGCGGTTGCCGCCCGGACCAGCCAGGCGCTTCTCCTGGTCGCCCGGGCGACCGGTAAAATTGACGCGGAAAAGCTCGCGACCGCGGGCGACGACGAGATCACGGCCGTGCTCGAAGCAGCGGCGCGCGCAGTCTTCGCGGAGGACTTCGCCTTCGCCGATGCGCTCGACGCCATCTCGCAGGACATGCCCACCCGCCAGGAGCTCGGCTCCGAAATCCTTCAAGAGCACGGCATCAACCCCGAAGCTTACATCTTCACGCATGGCGGCCTGATTCCCACCGATACGTCTGCGGATGAATTAGCAGATCAAAGGATGCTCGACCATATTACGAACTTCAAGTCCTATTATTTCGAGCACGATAATCCGGGCGAGGTTCCGGATGCGGAGAACTATCCGGTACTGTCAGATGAATTCGACAGAAGATTCAACACTTATAAGACAAATTTTGCAAATGCAATGTCCACCATCATCGACCATTGCATCTTATCTTATGCCACGGATAACAATATAAATCTTGATGAGTCACATATAGAAATTAGCTTACTTAATTATCAGGTAAAGGACAGGAACCCTAGATTCTGGGGTATTGGAGATGACACCTGGACCACAAATAATAAGAATTTCTTTGTTATAAAGATTTCCAAAGCCGACTTGACGGATCCTAAAAGTTTTACCCTTTCAATGGTGGATCTCGACAAGGGGCTACAAGAATATTCTGGCGAAAACCAATGGCTCTCCGACAGATATGAAACTATCTTCGAGTCGGATACAGTCGAAAAAATGCGCGCCTCCTTAGCGGACAACCACGAACTGATCGATACTTGGACAAGCTTGGCATCCGCCGCTGGGAGAGATTACAAAAGCCAGATTGTCAGCCATTATGAGAGCGAAGTTCAAAAATCCCATGAATCCTTGCGGGGGAACACCGCCCTTGAATCCCTTGGGAATTACGCACTCAATTTGATTCCTTTTCGCGCGATGATCGTGTCGATTCAAAAGGGAGAGACCGGCGGCGCCATCCTGAACGGCTTGCTCGACATCGCCACCTTCATTCCTTTCGTCGGCGAAGCGGTCGCAGCTGCACGAATGGGCGTCAAGGCTGTCGCGGCCGGCGTCTCGGCCGCCCTCAGGGCAACCCTGAAGGAAGGCCTGACGGCCGGTCTCTCGCTCGGCCTCAAAGCCGCAGCCCCCCTGGGGCGTGAGTTCGGCACGCAATTGCTTAAAGTCGGCCTGACAGGCCTCGAAAACGCCCTGCCGATCCCGACCCCCGGCCTTACGCCCAAGCTTTTCAACAGGGCGACGGAAACCGCACGCATCGTCGGCAGCCTCAAGGATACGCAATCCGAGCTGGCCACAGTCCTGGAACAGGTCACGAAGCGTTCGAATCTCGTCGACATCGCCGACGACGGCGCGCAGACCCTGGCTTCCGGCATAGCACTGACAAAAGACGCCAAAGGCCTCGACGTCATCAAGCTCGACGCCATTCATCTTTCGCTCGCCGACAGTCGGAGCATCGATCTGGACGATGTCACGCTGACCATTGGCCGGACGGAGGATAATCGGCTCCTTTTCCTCAAGGAGCATACCGGCACGGAAGGCGCCTTCTATACGCTCGCCGATCCGACGACCGGTCTATCTTACGGCGCACGGCTCACGCCCGATGAGGCCGGCTGGCTCGTCTCGAACGGCGCCAAAATCGGCCGTCTCAGCGGTGCAACCGAGGAGGCGGTCAACGCTTCTGGCACGGGCGCGGCCGGCCCGCATGATCTCGTGCAGTCCTGGGATGACATAGTCGAGGACTTGCTTCAGACGGCGAACGAGGCGGGACTTACCGATGTGAACGGGGCCACGACCGAGGCCGACACCGCTGGCAATGCCGAATCGGCGGGCGTCGACAAGACAGCTGGAGAGGCTATGCTCGCGGCCTTTGTCGACTACGAACGCACCGATCTGGCCCTCCCCCCCGAGACGAAACAAGAGGACGTGCTCCTCGCTTACTTCAAGCTCGACTTCGACCCGGGCGCCCCCAGGCGACTCGAAGACGATGCTGATCTGATGTTGCGCCTTGCACAGACGTCCGGCCTTTACGAGGACGATGTTACCGCGGCCGACCTGAGCCTCGGCCAGAAGCGGGAGCTTGCCAAGGCGCTGTTGCACGCCCTCACGAAGGACATTGATTGGGAGAGTGCACTCGGCGCCGACGCGAGCGATCCAACCGTCTGGTACGACGGCATGACATTGCGCAACGCGACCGGCCTGTCCATCGCCGAGGCGGCTACGCAGATCGAAGCGAAAATCAACCGGCTCCTGCTGAAGAGCCCCGCATATCAGAACAATATCTATATCAAGCGCCAGCTGCGACTAGCGCTCATCGACGACCCGACACTGTCGCTCGACCCGCCGCCGGACGACATCATATATGGCAGCCGCGACTGGGCCAAGCTATGGATGGGTGCGCAGATGGCGAGCCACATGCCCGATCTGGCCGACTTGAGCGCGGCCGAGCTACAGGAACTCGGCCAGGCCGGCATGTTGCAGGAGGCGCGCGATGCTCTGCCAGCTGCAGAGGCAAGCGATGCCAATGCCGAGGCCATGGAGACCAATCCAGAGAGCGGAATGGCGCTCTTCCTCATGGCCAACGCTGCCGGCAAGCTTGAAGCAACGGACAACTCCGATGCCATGGCTGTGAAGCTGGCGAACTTCGCCGAGGAAGAGTTCAGGGACGAACTGGCCCTCACGGTCATGCCGACGCGTGAACAGATCGCCAAGGACGAACTCAAAAAGCGAGGCATCGATCCCGATTGGATCTTGCTCGATTATGACGAGGTATCTAACCCGGCTGGATATTTGCTCTTCGGCCCATCCGCCACCATTGGTGATTATTATTTCAAGCACGGCAACATCAAGCATGTCATCGAGCTCGTGTCGAAACAATCTCCGGACGGCACCCTCAACGATCATCTTCCCGGCCTGTTCAGCAATAATGCGCAACACAAAGCCGTATTAGTCTCCGCGGATGATCTTTCCATAATGGCCAGCGATTTGCCTGCCGCAAATACGTTAAACGATCTGTTTAACGAACAATTTGACAATTATTGCAAGATAATTGCTGAATACCAGTCGCAGTCTATCTGCGGCCTAATCACAAACAAACTTTCCAGCGATGGCTTTGATCTGAGCCAGACGACGTTCTCGTTGAGTCGCCCGCATGTCACGTCCACGTTTGCATCATTATTCGACACAGATAAGCTAGCAGGAGACAGCTATTTTCTGCAAGCTAAAGCAGGCACGGCAACGAAAACATATTTCGTCGCCAGGAACCTGGAGGGTGCCGACTCTGCCGCTGACGTCACCTATGAACTTCCAGGCGTGGTAGACGACGAAGGACTTATTAAGTGGAGCCGAGCCAACGCCATCACCGTCTTCGGAGATAAATACGGCGGCTTCTACAAGAACTCCGTCGACAACTCCTATAATCAAGAGTTCTCTGTGGAAAAATGCAATCGCGGGACGGAGTATGAATTCCGCGATATCTCCGACGTTAGAGAAATTATTGCATATGATATGACCCGCGATATAGCCGCGTCGCGGGAGGAAGCGGCAGGGCAGACCAATGCGGAGGCCGCCAAGGATTTTCTTCTTAACCTAATTCCTCTGCGACAGACCTTCGTTGCAATTAAGACAGGACAGTGGGGTGACGCCCTTATATCCGGCTACTTCGACTTACTATCATTCTTGCCCGTCGGAGGGCCTCTCATCAAGACGCTGTCTGCGGGCAAGAGTTTCGGCGCCGCTGCTTTCAAATCGCTCGCGAAGAGCATTACGAGCAACGGCCTGAAATCCGGCTTGCCCAAGGGCGTGGCTTCGGCCTGGACCGCCGGCACCCCATGGAGCAATGAGTTCTTTAAGCAGCTTGGAAAAACCGCCTTGGCGGTGGGCGACGCCATCTCCCCCGTGCCCGGCTTGGACGCGACGCAGCTTTTCGGTGTGGGTAAGGCTACGATAGCGAACGTTATGGATATCGCTGCAGTTGTTAAGATCAGAAATGTCGCGCTCGCCGGCAAGATCGAGGCAACGGCAACGAAGCTGCCCGCTCTCGCCAAGATCGATGACGCTGCCTGGACCGTCAAGGTGGAGAAGGAAGCTGGCGGGACCGGAGGGGTCTCCGATGCGCCGCTGTACCTGACGGCGACAGACGCGGCGGGCAATAAACTAAAGCTCATGCACTTCAGCGATAACACCTATGTGCAATACGACCCCGTGACACTCGAACCTGTCGGTCCCATCCTGCTGCCGGATGCCGCCGGACGCCTTTACAAGTCGCTCGATGTCGATGCACTCGGCAGATACGGCATCCGCGATACGGACCTCCGTACGAAGCTCGGCAGCGCCACGCGCGACGAGAATGGCGTCATCTGGGTGGATAACGAGCGTTACGCGAAGCTCTTCGATGGCGAGTATCTTAAGCTTGCGGCCGATGGAACGACGGATCAAGGCCGGACGATTTGGCGCGTCGCTGATCCAAATGGCGATCTCGCCTATGATGCGACGACACCACGCCTGATATACGACCAAGAGCGGGGCATCTGGCGCCGCATAGAGGCCGGCGGGCTCGCTGGTGGGCAACGCGTTTCCCAGCCGGACTTGACCAAGCTTATGAACGCTCTTGGCCAACGCACCATACTCAACATTCCGAAGTCGGGCGTCGAGACCATGACACGCGGGGCCAAAGTCGACCAGCAGAAGGAAGCCAATCTTCTCCTATCCGCGGCACCCGACCGGAAGAACGGTGCATTTGAGGCCACCGTGTACCCGATGTCTGAACAACCCGTCGTGAAAGCTGGCGAGCTCATATTGAAGGGCTACTGGGCTCCCTTCAAGAGCACGGGAACCAAGATGGACTTTGTGGACGTTCCCTTGAAGGACCCGAAATACGACTTCGTCTTCACGGCGCCGATGAATGGTTGCAGTCTCATTGTTACCAAGCTCGACGATGACACGATACGTGTATTTCATTTGAACAATGGAACAAAAATTTCTGATCGACAAAAACGTCTGGCGGAATGGAATATTGATGAGGACAATATTATCGATGAGATTAGCTTCAACGAATATGGCACAGACCGTGATTTCACCTCGTTCACGGGAATGGCCTATGACGGGACAAGCGGATCCTGGAGCTTCTTTTCACAGCGCCAGCACCTGTTGACGGATGGAACGACTCTCGAGGCATCAAGTAGCATCGTTTACAGGTCCGTCGAGCTGAAGCCGAGCGGCCTCTCCGCTGCCCAAATCGAGCGGTACCGGGTGGAGAAGCCCGAATCGCTGCAACTTGCCGCCGGAGGTCCAGCGGTTACTCACGAAGGCAAGCACTACATCATGGTGAAGTCGACGGTCTTCGAGGTGGAGGCTGGCGCGGATAGCGCGCATTGCTGGATCATCAATCCGAATGATGCATCCGCACCGAAGATCCCGATGGAATCGGACGGAGTGGCCTGGCGCGCAGAGCCCGACAGCACCCGACCGGACGGCGATCGGCCGAGCAGCGGTTCCGATACGGACAGCGACTCTGGCGTCGGCAGCGACGGCGGCGTCGAGAGTGTCCTCAGCACGGGAACCATCGGCCTCAGCACCCAAGAGATCGTGGCCAGCCGTGCATTTGACGAGGACCTCCTCGATATCCTGAAGAGCGAAGCTGTCGGCTCGGATGGCACGATCAGATTGGGAGATGGTCACGTCTACTGCCAGATTGGGAACGACTATATTGAGATTGCACCCTATGCAACGGCGCGTCCCGACCGCATCATCTGGCGCCCCATCAGCCTGGACGATCCTCTCGAAGTCCCGACGGCTGCTACCGGTCTCGTCTATGATGCGAATACTCGACTTTGGCGCGCAGCCACGTTCGAGGACTATCTCGGCGGCCTCGAACTCAGTCCGGATCAGGTGCCGGCCGACTTGTCGCCTCCGAACGCGGCGGGTTTGAGCCAGAGTGGGCAGACGAACTATTTGGTTCGAGGAGACCGCACCTACCGGCTACGCGAGGATCTACAAAACAGCAGGCCAGACCAGAAGGTTTATCAGGTCGACGATCCGAACGGGGCAAATGCGGCTGGAGCCTCGGCGAATGCACCGCGGATCAGCTATGATGCGGAATTGAAGCGCTGGGACATTGAGGATGAGCTGTGGCTTGGCCTCGGCGGTGGTCTACCGCCGCTTTCCGTCAAGTATACGGCGATGGATTACAGCGCCGTCACGACGCTGCAGCAGGGCGACGTCGTCCAAAACCAGCTGGGTTACCTTGAGTTGGCGGCGGGCAAAACCTTCAATGGACGAGTCGAGTACGACGGCAGGCGCTATATGGTTCTGGACTTTAGAGATTACCTCGACAGCGCCGGAAACGTGATGATCCGGAAGGGGCGGATCCTCGCTGAAGAGCTTCCAGGAGAAATGTACGCGGTCAGAGACGCTGACGAGAATGTTCTCGCCTATGCGGTCCGCGACGCATCTCGCGACTCGCTGAAGGTTATTGCTCCTGCCGAGAGAACGAAGGCGTTCACGAATGAAATCGCGGACGTCGAGACCGGGTGGGAGCGCGCGACGGAGATCCGAAAGAACGAAGCCCAGGCAAGGAGCACGATCGGAAGAACCGATCACGTTGCCATCGCCCAGATCGAGATCAAGGACGACGTGGGCAACGTTACCGACCGACTGGAGTGGGTCGCGCCGACCGGCAGCAAACCGTCCCCCCCGAACGGAGGCATCGAGCGAGATTACGAAATCATCGCCTTTGACAAGACGGATCCAAGAGCGGGCAAGATAGAAGATAGAAATCTGACCGGCCCCCAAGCTGCAAGCGAGAAATTCGCACCTCACGAGGCCACGACCAACCGCGACAACGGGACCGATTCCGAATACAGGATCCTCAATGAGTTTCGCCGCAGGTATCCTCCCGAATCCGACATCAAAGCGACCATCGTTCTATTCTCCGAAATGCGTCCCTGCGCCGGTTGCGAACAGACGATCGCGGAATTCAGGACGTTATATGAAGGAACGGTCGAACTGAAATTCCTCACCCGCTTTGATGAAAGTTATCCGAATCTCGTCGAATCCGATACCACGATCAAGCAAATTACCGAGACCTGGAAAAAGGAAGTCGGAGAACTTTACAAGGCTAATGGCAGTGGCAGCCCCAGCAATGGCACCTCCAACAGCGGTGCGCAGCTAGCGGGGCAGTCCGATACCGGCAATAGCTCGCCGACCAGCGTGGGAACGAATGGCTCCAGCGACAGCGGAAACTATTCGGGTGAGAGCTCGGGTGAATCGTCAGGCACCCCTGCGGAAGAACGGGAAGCAGCCTAGAAATTATGATCTGTTGGCCAAGACCGGAGAAGCTATCGACCCGCTCGCTGCCGCAACTATACGCCTTGAATGAACGATAAACCGAAGGGTGAGTATTTGACGGCCACTGTGCCCGTGGCTCGCCCATCACCGTCTCAACTCGGGGCTAGTTCGCTCCGGTCCGCCCGACAATCGGGAAAGGCGATCGCGCCGTGCTCCTCTATCGCCGGACAGGCAGCATACCCACCCCTCACCTCGCGAGGCCGCTCAGCATGTCCCCGACATCGAGGAGCCTCGCGAGATCGTCGCGCATATAGGCGATCAGAAAGCCGGCATAGAGCGTCAGGAGCAGCGTGAAGACGAGGTTCTTGACGGCAAGCGAGAGATCGAAGGCGTTGAGTTGCGGCGTCGCGCGCGAGACGACAGCGAGCACCACATCGGTGACGAAGAGCGCGATGATGAGCGGTCCGGCGAGAACCACGCCCATGGACACGACAGTATCGATGAGGCCGAGGAGGCGCGCCGGCGTCTCCGCGGAAAAGGCCGGCAGCATCGCGCCGGCCGGCCAGAGGCCGTAGCTGTCGTAGATCGCCTGCATCATCAGCTGCTGCCCGCCGGCGGCGAAGAAGACGGCGATCATCACCAGACCGAGCAGGGTCGCGGTGATGCTCGCGGTCGCGCCCGAGGTGGGATCGACGACCTGCGCCAGGGTCGCACCGCGCTGCAGGTCGAGCACGTCGCCTGCGACCTCCGCCGCATAGAAGGGAAGGCCGAGCACGAGCCCGAGGATGAGGCCCGCGAGCATCTCCTTGGCGATCAGCACGACGAGCCGCGTCCCCGTCATGGCGAGAACCGGATCCGTTGTCATGGTGGCGGTGAGCGGCCCGGCAAGCGGCAGCGCGAGCACCAGCGCGATGGCGCCGCGCAGCAAGACGCCGAGCTCGAGCCGCGTGAAGACCGGCAGAACGAAGAGCACGGTGAGGATGCGTGCCATGGCGAGCGCCGCCGCCAGGAATTGCGTCGTTGCGAAGCGGACGGTCTCCTCATCGAACAGCCCGGACACTTGGACCCTCGCTCGAAACATGCGCCGGCGCGGCGCCTCGTTGGTCGGCCGACCATGGTCGTTTGGTTTCCGGCATGGGATCGCCGCGGCGGCGGGAGGCGAATGTCGGCATCGGCCGCCTAGCGCGTCATGGCGGCGAAGTTGGTGAACAGCATATTCGCCTGCTCGCCGATGTAGGACGCGAGCAGCGGCCCGAGCGTGATCGTCAGCAGCGCGACGGCGACCAGCTTCACCGCCTGGGCGAGCGTCTGATCCTGGATCTGCGTGAGTGCCTGCAGCGTGCCCACCGCGAGGCCGACGAGGACAGCGGCCGCCAAAGCCGGGCCGGAGACGATGAGCACCGTGAGCAGCGCCCTGTCCACGATCGCGATGATCATGCCCTCTGACATCTCGCTCCCTCAGGCCGCGGTGAGGATGAGGCCGTGCAGAAGGCGCGACCAGCCGTCGATCGAGATGAACAGCAGAAGCTTCAGCGGCACCGAGATCAGCGGCGGCGAGACCATCATCATGCCCATCGCCATCAGCACATTCGCCACCACGAGGTCGATGACGAGGAAGGGCAAGTAGAGCAGGAAGCCGATCTCGAAGGCTCGCTTCAGCTCCGCGCTGACGAAGGCCGGCAGCAGGACGATGAAATCGTCGTCCTTGACATCGATACGCGCCTCCGGCGGCCAGATCCGTTCGGCAGCGGCTGCAAAGAACTGCCGCTCGCCGATGGTCGTAAAGCGCATGAGGTGGTTCTTGACCGGATCCTTGATCGCCTGCGCGCTGTCCATCAGGCCAGCCATTGAGCTGAAGTCGGGCGGCTGGTCGCTGAGCCGCCGTTCGATCTCGCTGAGCACGGGCATGCTGATATAGGCGGTCAGCACCAGCGCGACGCCGTAGATGATGAGGTTCGGCGGCGTTTGCGGGACGCCGATCGCATTGCGCAGGAGCGACATGACGACGGCGATCTTGAGAAAGCTCGTCATCGTGACGACGATGAGGGGCGCAAGCCCGAGCACCACCGAGAGCGCGATCAGCGCCGTGAGATTTTCGGGCAGGGTCTGCATCAGGTCATCGCCTCGACATCGGCGCCCGCACGGGCTGTCATCCCTGGCCGAGCCGGGCGACGCGCACGCCGAGGCTGTCGCCGATCGTGACCAGCGTGCCGCGGCCGATGCGTCGGCCATTGGCGAGGATATCGACCCCCTCCTCGAGATTTCGGCCGAGCGGCAGGAGCGAGCCGGGCGCGAGCGCCTCGATCTCGGCGAGCGGCAGATCGAGCCGGCCGAGCTCGATGACAATCTGCACCGGCATTTCGTCGAAAGACGTGTCAGGCGATGAAGCAGATGGCATATCCATGCACCATTGAAGAGGGGAGCCGCGGGCAGGCTTCAGGGGTTCGAGAAGGACGGAGCCCTCCGGTTTCAGTTCAACCGGGGCGACCAGCATGCCGGCGACCAGGATGACGCCCCGGTCCGGCTGAGCAGCCCGGCCTTCACTCACGATCACGTCGCCCACCGCGACGCTTTTCACGTCCGCCAGTGGCAGCTGCACGGCCATCTGCCGCAGGCTGACCGGCAACGGGAGGTCGCGAAAGCGCGGCGGCTTCGGCGCAGCTTCGTCCAACAGGCGCACCAGCCG
Organism: Chelatococcus sp. GCM10030263; assembly: GCF_042666455.1. Classification (NCBI taxonomy): domain Bacteria; kingdom Pseudomonadati; phylum Pseudomonadota; class Alphaproteobacteria; order Hyphomicrobiales; family Chelatococcaceae; genus Chelatococcus; species Chelatococcus sp. GCM10030263. The sequence continues at coordinate 39,332 of NZ_JBHTDB010000008.1, forward strand.
TTCGGCGCCGGCGAGGGTGAGGTTGAGCAGGGCGATCGATGGGCCGGAGCTAGCCTTCACGCGGAACGGTAAATTCAGCCTGTCCGTTGTGGCAGATGGTGCGGCGGCGGCGGCCGTCTCAAAGCGGATGCAGACATCGGCCCTCGATTCCAGGGCCGCAATCGCCGGTGCGGCAGCCGATTCGAGAAGAAGAGCCAGCACCTGCGGTTTAAGCGCCTCTCCGTCGAGCGCCGGATCGAGGGCGGCAAGAACCGCATCGACGAGAGCCTTCGCCAGGACGAGCACATGCATCTCACCGTCGATGGTGACGGCCACGGCGATCGGATCCTGCGGCGCCTCGTCCGGTGCCGCGGCCTCCATCGTCACCGCCATCTCGCCGACCGAAAAAGCGAGCGGCGCGCGGCGCTTGAAGAAGCCTTTCAGGCAGGCGAGATGCTCAAGGGGGATCGAGGGCAGCTGCGCATCACGCAGCGGGGCGATGGTGGGCATGGCCATCATGCGCCCCTCCCGCCGGGATTGGCGGATTCCGGCTTGGCCTGCCCGAGCAGACTCTGCTCGTCGGCCTCGTTCTCCGCCTTCTGTTCCTCCGCGCGAATGCGCTTGCCGGACAGGATTTCAGACAGGAGGTCGAGCCGGGAACGCGCCTTCTGGCGCTCCCTGACCTGGGTCCTGGACTGGGCCACCGCACCAGCTTGCCGTGCCAAGGCGGCTTCCGCGGCAGCATGCGTCGCTTCGCTCGCATGCCGTTCGCTGATATGGGCTTCGAGCCGGGCACGGACGGCCGCGATGCGGACTTCCGAGACATGCCGGTCGAGGAGCATTTCGGTCAGGTTGCGCGCCTCCGCCGCTGTCCGCTCCGCCGTGTGATCGGCCGCCGTGCGCGCCGCAGTCGCGGCCTCGCGGCCCTGCTCGAGTTCGGCGAGCGCCTGTGCGAGGCGCGCTTCGGCGCGGCGCTCGCGCAAGCGCCTGAGCTCCTGCAAGGCATTGAGACGCCGGCTCATGCCGCAAGCTCCCGCATCCCGGCGAGCGTCGTCTCCATCGAAACATGCTCGCCCGCGCCCTGCTGCAGGAAGGCATTGATGCGGTCGATCTTCTTGATCGCCTCGTCGGCCTTGGGATCGCTGCCAGGGGAATATTCGCCGACGCGCAACAGAAGCTCGATCTCGGCATAACGCGCCAGCAGTTCGCGCAGGTGTCCGGCCAATTGCCGATGCTCGTCACCAATCACCGTGTCCATCAACCGGCTACGGCTACGCAGCACGTCGATGGCCGGAAAATGGTTGCGCTCGGCAAGCTCGCGCGTGAGCACGATATGACCGTCGAGAATGGCGCGCACCTCCTCGGCCACCGGGTCGGCCTCCTCCTCGCCCTCCACCAGCACCGTATAGATGGCGGTAAGGCTGCCGGTCGGCGCGGTGCCGGCCCGCTCCAGCAGCTGCGGCAGGGCGGCGAAAAGCGAAGGCGGAAAGCCGCGCCGCGTCGGCGGCTCGCCGGCGGCGAGCCCGATCTCGCGTTGGGCGCGGGCGAAGCGCGTGACGCTGTCCATGACGAGCAGCACGTTCTTGCCGCGATCGCGGAAGTATTCGGCAATGGCGGTTGCCACATAGGCCGCCTTGGTGCGTTCCATCGCCGGTCGGTCGGACGTTGCCACCACGGTCACAGACCGTGCCCGCCCTTCCGGCCCGAGATGGCGGCCGATGAACTCACGCACCTCACGCCCGCGTTCGCCGATCAAGGCGACAACGATGACATCGGCATCAGTGCCGCGGACAATCCGCGCGAGAAGGGAGGATTTTCCCACGCCCGGGGCACCGAAGATGCCGAGCCGCTGGCCGCGCGCGCAGGTGATGAGCCCGTCGAGCGCCTTGACGCCGAGCTGGATCGCCGTGTCGACGAGCGCCCGCTTCAGCGGCGCCGGCGGCGGCGCCTGGACGGAGACGAGGCGCGGCGCATCGAAGGCCGAGAGCGGCTCGCCGTCGAGCGGTTCGCCCAGCGCATTGACGACGCGCCCGAGAAGCCCTTCGCCCACCCGCACGCGCAGGTCATGCCCGGTCGGGATCACCTCCGTCAGGCTGGAGAGGCCGTCGAGATTGCCGATCGGGGTCAGGATCGCCCGATCGTCCGCGAGGCCGATCACCTCCGCCAGCACGGAGCGGCCGGTCGTCGGATCATGCAGGTGGCACAATTCGCCGACATGCACACCCGGGATGGTCGCATGAATGATCAGGCCGAGAATCCGCTGAACGCGACCCTTGACCGGGCGCAGCTTCACCTCGGCGACCGCGCGGCGCAGATGAGGCAGAATGGTGGAGAGCCGGGCGGCCGCAGGATTCGGTGCGGGAGCCCCGGTCATGATGTCGCCCTCCCGCCGCTGAGTGCCGCCGAAATGGCCGCGAGTTGCATGTCGAGATCGGCCTCGACCACCGAGAACTCGGTCTCGATGCGGCATGCGGTCTGCGGGAGCGTCGGATAGGTCGAGACCGTCAGTCTGAGCTCGCCGTGGTCGGCGGTCATCGCGAGCAGCTTCTCGCGCACGGCATCGGCCACGTCCGGATGGACGATGACGTTGAGGCTGCGCTGATTGCGGAAGGTCTTGAGCGCCTGCGCCGCGATCTGCGCGACGAGGTCTTCCGCCGCGTATTCGCCGACGACATTGTGCAGGATATCGCGGACGAGCTTGGCCAACTCGCCTTCGATAGAGGCGAGATAGCTATCGATTTCAGCCTGAGTACGGGCGACGAGGCGTGCGGCCTCCCGGCGCCCCTCCTCCTCGCCCTTGGCGAAAGCGCGAGCATATTCGGCCTCGGCCGTCTTGCGCGCTTCGGTCGTGATCGTCTCCGCCGCCTGCCGTGCCTCGGCTACGATCTCGTCCGCGCTCCTGCGCGCGTCTTCGAGACAGCGGAAGCTCTCCTGCCATTCCGCGGCTTCATCGGCCCGTACGATCCGGCCGGAGGGACCGGGCCGCGGGACTGCCGTTGGGCTGGTCGGAGGCAGGCTCATGCGGCGGTCCTCTGCGCAGCGCGCCGGATGATCGCGGGCCCGGCTTTGCGTAAAGGCTCCGGCAGCGTCGCGCTGACGCGCACCGGGTCGCATTTCATGACCGCGCGTTTTCCGATGGCCGGCGGCTGTGCGGCGCACCAAGCGGCATAGCAGCGCCAGCCATCCTCTCCGATCTGCCCACACAGCTCGTCGATATCCTCGACGGGCCTGCCCGGTATCGCGAGCTCGCGGTTGGCGAGCGCGAAACGGACGACGTCCTCGCCGAGGCGATCGCGGACGGCCGCCGCCTCCTCGCGGCGCACCCGCCGCGCCAATGCATCCGCCCAGATGACGGCACCAGCCGCAGTAACGAGCTCCTCCAGCGCGTCACGGGAGACGAGTGCGATCTCGCGGTCGAGCGGATTGTCCGGCTCAATCTCACCCCAGGGCGGAAGTGCTGCATGGGCGGCGAGCTGCGCCGAGAGGCGATCGTGAAAGCGCGGCTCGGCGCTGAGCCGCGCACAAATCCCGAGCGTGACGCCTGGGCTAAGGCTCGCGGCCAGCCAAGCCGGATGGGCATGGCGGACCGGCTCCGTGCCGAATATCCGCCAGGCATCCTGGGTGACGGGATCGGCCATGGCAGCGCTCGTCATGACTTCGGTCCCACGGCCCGCAGCCGGTGACGGCGAGCAAAGCTGAGCCAAGCCAGGGCGAGGACGGCGCCGACAAGCGCCAGAATGAGCACCCCGACAGCAACGGCGATCGTCACTGCATTTGCCTTGCTGGACCGGTCGAGCCGCAGCCCGAGAAAAGTGTCGAGCCTGTCCCGCGGTGCCGCGACCGCCTGCGAAGCAACCGGCACGAGCACCACCGAGACCTTGTCATAGCTCAGGCCCTCCACCCCATTGGTGACGAGCATCTTGATCTGTGGCACCAGCGCCGGAACCGCCGCATCGGCCCGGTAGCGGATGAAGACCGATGCAGAGGTCGGCAGCAGTGTCCGTTTGAGAAGATCGTTCTCGGGAAGGGCGAGATGCACGCGGGCGGAAAGCACGCCGTCGATCGACGAGACGCTCTGGGCGAGTTCCTGGCTCAAGGCGAAGATCAGCCGGGCTCGTTCCTGAACCGGCGACGAGACCAGGCCGTCGTTCTTGAAGACGTCTCCAAGACTGGAAAAGGCATCGCGCGGCAACCCCGCCGAGCGAAGAACCTCCACCGCCTCGGCAAAGCGTTGCTGATCGATGGAGATCGAGAGCCGGCCGTTCTTGGCGAGCGTGCGCTCGGCGGGAATGCCGCTCGTCACAAGCGCCGCGACCATCTCATTGGCTTGGCGTTCGTCGAGATTGGTGTAGAGGTCGACCTTGCAAGCGGCAAGGCTGAGGCAGCCCAGGAGGGCAGCGACAAGACGCAGGCGGCTAGGGGAGCGTATTGCCGGTCTCATCGGTGTCTTTCGATCAGCCGCGGGCCAGTTGGTTCGCCGTTGTCGTGAGCTGGCTCGTGCCGCGCACAACAAGCGTCGCCGCGACGGAGACGTTCAGGATCTCGCCAAAGGTTGCCATCGTTTGATCGACGATCGCAGAGCCCGACTGCAGCGTTGAAGCACCGGCGCGCGGCTCCGCCGCACCTCCGGCAGCGGATGTCGATGCATAGGCTCCATCAAGGAACCCGATCCGATCGAGAAGGAGGTCGAGCTGATCGCCGATCGCGCTGCTGCGTTCAGCCGGTGCGATATCGGCCGGGGCGGTCGCTGCAGCATTGCTCCGCGCCTCTGCGATTGCCGTGCTGAACAGGGCAGCCTCCTGCGCCGTTGCGGTCGTGGCGCCGGTCGCCTGCGCCACGCGATCGAACTGGGCGACTGCTGCAGGCACAGTTGAAATCGACATAGGACTCTCCAATCGACGGTTATTTTATCAAATATTTTGCGTATTAAGGCTATTGCTCGGGTTCTTCATTGAGAAGGTCGAGAATATCCATGACGATCGGCTGCAAAAAAGACATGGAAACGGTTCCGAGGGTACTTTGCAGCTCCTGCACTGCGGCCTCGTTTTCTTGCGCCACGCTCTCGATCTGCTGCAGAAATTCGCCGGCCTCGGCGCTGCTTCTGCTCTCGGTGATCGGTTGTGTCGGAGCTATGGGATTGGAAATTTCCACCGGTCTACTCCTTCCGTGTCGGACTTGAGCCTCAGTCGGCAAGACATTCACCGCACCGCCTGTCCACCGCGAAAAACCCGCACGCGCGGGTCATCGCCCATGGCGGAGCGCGTCTCCAGCGAGGCACTCTGCTGGCCGGCAACCGACGCAACGATCCGCTGCACCTGCGCGACATAGGCTTGCGGCCCGGATACGACGACGGCTCGGCGATCGGGCGTGAGCTTCAATTGGAAGCGCTCGTCGAGCACGCCGAAGGCCTGCATACGTTCGTGGAAATCTGCCGGCGCCGGAGTGGCCAGGCTGATGAGTTCCGTCTTGCTATCGTCGATGCTGGCGATATGGACGATGGCGCCATCGTAGAACCAAAGGAGGCCATACAAGGCGCAAAGCTTGTCCAGGAAAGCGCGGGGGGCTGCTGGCGCCAAGCGCCCTGAGAGGCGGCCGCGCACCGTGTCGCTCAGCGCCATCGGAATGCGCATCTGGCGCCCGAAATCCTTGAGAACGATCCTGATATCCTGGCTAGTGACGAGATAGGCATAGGTCCCAACCGGCCACGTCGGCTCGACCGGCCGGGCGAAGCCGGGCACGGGGAGCATCGTCACTATCAAAACGACGGCCGCATAGAGCGGGACACAACACCGGGCCAACATAGTAAAAACATACTTTCAAATCGATGCGCCAATTCGCATCCACTGTAGCAATTTCTTAATCATCGTGGTGTCGCCGCAGAGATATCGACATAAGCGGCCACCGTAGATATTCTCGTATGCTGCCATATCAGCCCCGCATATGTAATGCATCCTACGCATAACGAGTCGACGGGGCTGCTTTCTTGCATCTTCCAAATTGACAAATACTTGCAACAGCCAAATCTTAGCGGCAGGCAAAGGCAGGTCCGTATGCGCGCGGACGTGACAGGCCGAACCCGTCCATGGCTGCCTTGCGTCGCGTGTCGACGTCTTGGGCAACAGGCGGCCGGCAGAGTGCAGGAGATATCCATGGCTTCGATACCCGAGATCAATACCAGCACGACCACATCATCATCTGCCGCGGTTCAGTCGGACGGCGCGATCGACGCAATGAAGGACGTCTTCCAGCAAGTGCTCGAAAAGCAGATGGAGATTTCCAAGCTGAAGTCGGAGAATAACGTCGCGATGGACGCGGCTCGCTCGGCCAAGACGAGCTGATAGCGGAGCTCCGACGGATCCGGCACCAGGCGCGCTGACGCAACGGCACCCATGTTCAGAAGCTCAGCCAGGACAGAGGAAGCGGTAGCGCCCCCGATGCTCGACGTAACCGGCGGGCTTCACCGCGACACCAATGTCGGCCTGGACGGCACCGTCTGGCGCATCGGCTCGGCGCCCGACGACGATGTCGTACTGCTCGACCGGGGCGTCGAGCCGCATCATGCGCTCTTGCGCCGGGACGGTGCAGCTTTCGAGATCGAGGCAGTCGGCGGCGAGGTGATCGTCGCCGGCACCACGCGTATCGCGCCGGGCTTTGCCGGACGCTTCAGGACGCCCGTCACTTTTACCCTGGCTGGAGCCGAGCTTCGCCTCAGGGATACCAAAGCCCGGCCGCGAACCATGCAGATCGCCGTCACCACATTAGCCGTGGCCGCGCTCGTTCTCGCTGCACGGCTGGTCCCTTGGAACGGGGTCCACGACAGGACCGGCGGGAGTGTAGAGGAGGCGGGCCCAGCGACTGCCTCCGATCAAGCGGCGAGGAGGGATGTGGCCGGCGCCCCGGAGCCGGATCGCATCGAGGCGGCGCTCACAGCCCTCCACTCCCGGCTCGCCGCTGCCGGCCTCACCTCCCTTCATGCGCGCGCGGAGGCAGGTCGCCTCGTCGTAGCCGGCACGCTCACGACGCGGCAGTCCGCGCAGTGGGAGGAGATCGACCGCTGGTTCGATGCGACCTTCGCCGGCACCCCACCCCTCGTCGCCGAGTTTGAGGCGGCCGAGGTGGAAAAGCCTGCCGTGGTGCTCAAGGCCGTCTGGAACGGGGCGCGCTCCTTCATCGTCACCGCTGACGGCGTCACGTATTTTCAGGGCGACAGGCTGCCGGAAGGCTGGACCATCGCCTCCATTGAACCAGGCCGCGTCGTCCTGACGCGCGCCGGCGAGTCGGTGACGCTCACTTATTGAAGCGCCCGCGAACGAGGCTTGTATGCGTCAGCTCCAGAAATTCCTCGTTCAGACCTCGCGGCGCAGCGACCTCGCCATCGCTCTCCTGATCCTCACCGCCATTCTCATGATGGTCATTCCGCTGCCGACCGTGGTGGTGGATGCGCTGATCGCCACCAATATCGCCGGCAGCATGCTGGTTCTCTTCGTCGCGTTCTACATCGGCCGGCCGAGCGATTTTTCGTCCCTGCCCGCGGTCATTTTGATCGCCACGCTATTCCGGCTGTCGCTCGCGATCACGACGACGCGCCTCATTCTGCTCGACGGCGACGCGGGCGAGATCATCAACACCTTCGGGTCCTTCGTCATCGGTGGCAATCTCGCCGTCGGGCTGGTCGTCTTCCTCATCATTGCCGTCGCACAGTTCGTGGTGATCACGAAGGGCGCCGAGCGCGTCGCCGAGGTCGCCGCGCGTTTCACGCTCGATGCCATGCCTGGCAAGCAGATGGCGATCGACAACGATATGCGCAGCGGCAACATCGACCAGGCGGAGGCGCGAGACTTGCGTTCGCAACTCGAACGCGAAAGCCAGCTCTACGGCGCCATGGACGGCGCCATGAAATTCGTCAAAGGCGATGCCGTCGCCGGCCTCATCATCATCGTGATCAATCTCGTCGGCGGCTTGGCGATCGGAACCCTGCAGCGGGGCATGGCGCTCGCCGACGCGGTTGCCGTCTATTCGCTGCTCACCATCGGCGACGGCCTGATATCGCAGATCCCGGCATTGCTTATCTCGGTGGCCTCGGGAACAGTCGTGACGCGCGTCGCCGGTCACGGCGACAGCGACCTCGGCGCCTCGATCACCCGCGAGCTTCTGGGCTTCCCCCGCGCGCTCGGCTTGGCGGCGGTGATCGTCCTCGGCATGGGGCTCGTGCCGGGCTTCCCCTTCTTCACTTTTCTCCTGCTGTCGATGGCCTTGGCTGGTGCCGGCCTTCTCCTCATGCGCCGCAGGGCGGCCGCAGATCAGGCGGAGGCCGCCTCAAAGGATGGCGAAGCCGCCGAGCCGCAGGATGGGCTACGCCCTCGGCTGCGCCTCCTGCTCGGAGAGGGGCTAGGCGCGCGCTTGCATATGGAAGCCCTCCATACCGAATTGGCGGCCCTGCGCCGTCGCATCGCCGACGACCTCGGCATCGCCGTGCCGCGCATTCTCGTCGAGGCCGGTCCAAACCTCGCCGCGGATGCTTTCCTGCTGGAGCTCGAGGATGTGCCGATCGCCGACGGCCAGCTCGCTGATGACCGGCTTCTCGTCGACGACACGCCGGAGCGGCTGGCGGAACTGGGCATCCCCTTCGAGGGGCGCCCGCCTGCGCTCGGGCGAAGGCTTCTGTCGGTCGAGAGCAGCGCTCGGGAGCAACTCTTTTCCACCGGTGCCGTGATCCTCGAGCCGCACGAGGCGCTGCGCGAGATGCTGCATGTGCCCCTCGTCCGCCATGCCGGAGAGTTCGTTGGTGTCCAGGAAACGCGCGCGCTGCTCGCGGCGATGGAGCCCGGTTTTGCGGATCTCGTTGCCGAGGCGCGCAAGCTCGCGCCCCTGCCCGTTATGGCCAATGTCCTGCGCAGCCTCGTCGAAGAGGGCGTGCCGGTGCGCAATCTGCGCCTCATCCTGGAAGCTCTGGCGACAAGCCGCGGCGGAGAGGTGGAACCGCTCGTGGCCCATGTGCGCGCACATTTGAGACGGCAGATCTCGTTCCTGCTTGCGGATCAGAATGGTGCCGTGCCCGCTTTGCTTCTGGCGCCCGAGATCGAGGCCGAACTCAGGCGCGCCGCGCAGGGCGGACAGAATGCCCCGGCGTCTGCGCGCGATCTCGCAGGACGGGTAGCGGCGGCTGTCAGTCGCCAGCTCGCGGGAGTGCGTGGCGAGCCTCGCGCGCCCGCCCTTCTGACCGCACCTGATATTCGCCGCGCTCTGTGGCGGCTCCTCCGGCGTCACGAAGTGGCCGTACCCGTGCTGTCGGTCACCGAGATCGCACCTGAATTCAAGGTTCGGACGCTCGCCACGGTCAAACTCAACCCATAGATGTGTATATCAGATTTAATGTATTGCTGATTGCACATCCATGCTTTGGAATGCCACCCGGCAGTATCGACGGGCCGGTCGCGACCGCGGGACATCGAATCCAGGCGAGCGCTAGTCGGATCGGCCAGCTGTTCCGGCGTGTGACGATGGGTGCGAGGTGGTGCAGTGATCGTGCAGGTGATCATCAGATGATCGTGCAGTTGGTTCGCCGTATCCGATTTATCGTTGTGGCGTGGCTGATGCTGCTGCCCTGCGGGCAGGCTTTCGGCATCGATATATCCGCCCCTTCGCAGCAGGCGATCGACTTGGCCATCGGCCAAGGCCGCCTCTTGCAATTCGATCAGCCGGTGGAAGCGGTCTTCCTTGCGGATCCGACGATCGCCGACGTCAAGGTCGTCTCGCCGGAGGTTGTCTTCGTCTATGGCACAAAGCTCGGCACCACCAATCTGATCGCCACTTCCGCCGACAAGGCCATCAAAGCCTCCCTGCAGTTGCGGGTGATCGCCGATGCCAAGCCCGCCAATGACGCCAAGGCGCGGCTCCAGCCCAACTCAACCGTCCGTATCTCGCTGTTCGGCAATCGCGTCGTCGCCACCGGCCGGACCCGCACGACCCATGAGGCGATCGATATGGGCGCGGTGGCCGATACCTTTTCACCATCGGGCATGCCGCCCCTGAACGACACGACGATCGCGACGTCGCAGCAGGTCAATCTGCGGGTGCGTTTCGCGGAGGTGTCGCGCACCGATCTGATGGCGCTCGGCTTGGACTGGCAGGCAGCGGTCAATGCCGGCGGTTTCTCGCTCGGCCTGTCGCGCAAGGGCGCATCGGGCACGGGCAGCGGTCTGGCGGCCAGCCTGCAGGTCGGTGCGGTCAACATCAACGCGCTGATCGATGCGCTGGCGCAGAAAGGCATCGTCACCGTACTGGCCGAACCCAATCTGACGGCGGTGACCGGCCAGACCGCGAGCTTCCTGGCCGGTGGCGAGATCCCCGTGCCGGTGCCCCAGGACAACGGGCGCACCACCATCGATTACAAGCCTTTCGGGGTATCGCTTCTCTTTACGCCGACCCTCTTGCCCGGCGACCGCATTGCGCTGCGCGTCCGGCCGGAGGTGAGCGCGCTTTCCGCATCCGGCAGTATCAAGATCGAGGGCTTCGACGTGCCCGCATTGACCGTGCGGCGGGCCGACACGGTCGTGGAGGTGGCGAGTGGCCAGACCTTCGCCATCGCCGGCCTGTTCCAGCGCGAACTCACCCACAGCGCCGACCAATTCCCCGTTCTCGGCGACGTGCCGATCATCGGCGCGCTGTTCCGCTCCAGCCGCTTCAAGCGCAATGAGACCGAGCTCGTGATCCTGATCACGCCCTATCTCGTCGCGCCCTCATCCACACATACGCTCGCCACGCCGCTCGATCGACCGGCGGACGGCACTGCCCAGGTCGAAGGCGGTGCCGTTGGCTTCATCGTCAAATAGGTGGCATCGATGGCTGCTCTGGAACGGCGCTGGCTGACAAGGGCTCTTCTTGCCGGAATGGCGGTGGCGCTCGGCAGCTGCGCCAGCCCCCCGGCAGACTACAGGCCCCGCTATGCCTTGATCACACCGGCTCCCGGCTACGGGCCGGGGCGAGCGGCCCAGGGTGCGGCCGTCGTTCCCGAAGCCTGCCTCAGCGCGGAGCCCGCTTTTCTCGAGACCGCCGGCCCGCTGCTGCCGCCAGGATGCGCGAATGCCTATAACCTGGCAGAGATGGTGGAACGCAGGTCGGATCTCCTGCATGGCCGGCGGCTCGCACCTGCCCCGGCCGCGCCCACCGCCCGCGCGGCGCGCCGCTACATCGATGGCGACCGCCCCAGAACCCCCCCGGCGCCACCATCCGCGGCCGACGTGTCGACCGATCAGCCTGGGCGTGGCCTCTAAACGCGATGCGGCGCACTGCTAGCCAGACGAGGGGACTCTTAGGCGCTCGTCACCGTGCCGAGCGCACGGCTGCGCGCCGCGGCATCACGCAAGGCGCGAATGGCTTTCGCGCGCGCCAGGATCTCGGCGATCTGGCGTTTCGGAATGCTCGGCGACGCCAGTCGCCGCGCGTCGGCTTCCCGGCCGGCGAGGCCCAGCACGAGCACGTAGTTTCTTTCGTGCCCCGCTTGCGCGGCAGCAGCGCGGACGACGTCCTGCATGCCCGCGATGGCGTCCTCGCCGCGTCCGGTGACGGCGGCGAGCAATGCCAGATTGGTCTTGAGGTCGAGGTCGCCGGGAGCGAGCGACAGGGCCATCTGGAAGGAGGCTCGGGCGGCCTCGACTTCCCCCACCATGGCCTCCGCGGCGGCGAGCCGGTTATAGGCGACAGCTGTATTCATCTTGGGCGCGGCCGCGCGAAGATGGGCGAGCCCCGCCCCGACATCGCCGCTCCGCAGTTCCGCCAAGCCCAGTCCGAGCTCAGCCTCCATCGACCCGGGATCGCGCGCCAGGGCGGCCTTGTAGGCTGCGATGGCGGACGCGATCTGACCATGGCGCAAATAGGCTTCTCCGAGTCTTATTTGCGCGGCGGCCGACCCATCGGTAGCGGCCCGTTGATAAAGCGCGAGCGCGGTTGCCGCATCGCCCCGCGCCTCGACATCGGCGGCGAGCCCCGTGAGCTGCGACTGCGGGGCCGGACGCTCCGCAAAGCCTGGCAGAAGCGACTGGATTCCGGAGCATCCGGCGAGCAGAGACGCAGTGGACAACAGGGCAGCCGCTCGAATCAATCGCATCGGGCCGTCTCCAGTCTCGGTCGCGGCGATTGTGACCAACCGGCCGGCCCCATCAATCTCCCATTGTTTTTTTCCTGTTGATACACGCATTGCGTGTAGAACGGCGTCATGGCTGACGGCTCATCCGAGGAAAAGCAACATCCCGCCTCTGCAAAGAAGCTCAGGGACGCGCGCCGACGCGGCGAGGTTCCGCAAAGCCGGGACCTGGTGGCCGGTATCACGCTCACGGCCACGGTTCTCTATCTATTTCTCGCATGGCCGGCCCTGCACCGGCGACTGGTCGCGCTCATCGACACGGCCGCCGTGCAGAGCGGCGCACCCCGGCCGGGCGCCTTACCGGTCGCCGAACAGGCGGGAGAGGCGCTCCTCGCATTCCTCCTCCCCCTCGTCCTCGCGACCATCGGCGTCGTCATTCTTGCCGGCGCGTCGGCGACACTCGGCGTGATCTTCGCCCCGGAACGGATCCAGCCGCGCTTCGAACGGCTCGATCCGGCGAGCGGCTTCCGCCGCCTCATGTCGATGCGCAGCCTGCTCGAATTCGGCAAAAGCATCGCCAAAATCATTCTGCTGCTGTCGACCTTCGTGTTGGTCCTCGGGGGCTTCCTGCCCAGGCTCTTCCTGGAGCCACCCTGCGGGCCGGCATGCCTCGGCCCGAGCCTTCTCGCCGTGCTGCGGCCGCTTGCAGTCCTCGCAGTCCTTCTCCTTCTCGTCATCGGCGTCGCCGACATGATCCTGCAGCGTCGCCTCTTCCTGCGCGATCAGCGCATGACGACGAGCGAGCGCAAGCGCGAACACAAGGACATGGAGGGAGATCCCCATCTGCAAGCAGAGCGCCGCCGGCTGCGGCGGGAGATGGCCGAACAGGGCCCAGCAGGTCTCGCCCAGGCGAGCTTCGTCATCAGCGATGGGCAGCGGATCATTGCGCTACGCTTCAACCGCGAGGACTCTCCGGTGCCGGTCATCGTCGCGAAGAACCTCGGCGAGGGCGCGGCCAAGCTCCACGCGGAAGCGCAAGCCCTCGGCCTGCCGGTCGTCAAGGACGACAGCCTGATCGAGTCTCTGTCAGCCGGTCCCGGGGTCGGCGAGCGGATCGCGCCGGCGCTTTTCACGCCGGTTGCCGGCCATCTCGTGCAACTCGGCCTCATTTGACGAAAGACCGGCGCGCATCGAGAAAACGCGAAGCTCTAAGCAGGCCGGTCGGCGGACGGCGCGATACGCGCACCGACAGACGCCAGAAGGAGCTCATGGGCCCGGTCTGCGATGTCTTCCAGCGACCTGGTCTTGGCGAACATCGCCCTGGCCTCCGCGAGGACCTCGTCGCGACTGGGGACGTGAGGCAGGTGCAGGCTGCGTAGCACCTCGGTCGTGCGATCACGCGCACGCGTTAGCCTGACCTGCAACGCCGACAGTTCAGGCCCGTGCAGGGCCGAGGCGACGGCAACTGCGATCCGCTCCGGATTGAAACGGGCGGCCAGCTGCTCGGCCGCACGGTCGATGACGCGCGAACCGAGCCGCTGCTCGTTGCGCAACACTTTTTCCGGCGGCGTTTTCAGGTCCCACACGACGCCCAGTCGGGAAAGCCCCTTCAGGATGTAATAGGTCGGGTCGACCTCCCACCACTTGAATCCCTGCCGGGCGCTGCTCTGATAGGCGTGGTGGTTGTTGTGCCAGCCCTCGCCCATCGTGAAGAGGGCCAGGAGCCAGTTGTTGCGGGAATCGTCGCCCGTCACATAGCGCTTGCGCCCATGCACATGCGCGAGCGAATTGATGCAGAAGGTCGCGTGATAGACGAGCACCGTGCTCCACAGGAACCCGACCACAAGGCCCGACCAGCCCGCGATGAGGAACGACAGGACGGCGAGGATGACCGCCGGCAGCAGTTCATAGCGGTGCAGCCACATCAATTCGGGATAACGGGCGAGATCGGGAACCTTGGCCAGATCCACGCTCTCGTGCCGGCGCGCGAAGATCCACCCCACGTGGCTGTAGAGAAAGCCCTTCTGCCGGGGGGAATGCACGTCATGCTCGGTGTCGGAATGGAGGTGGTGATGCCGGTGCTTGGCAGCCCACCAGAGAACGCTCTTCTGCGCGCTGCTCTGGGCGAGGAATGCCAGGATGAACTGGAATGTCCGGCTCGTTGAATAGGCGCGGTGCGAGAAATAGCGATGGTATCCGGCGCCGATCGCGAACATGCGCAGCCAATAAAGCGCCACGCAGAGCACGACGGCCGGCCATGTTACGCCCGACCAGATCGCGGCGAGGCACCCAACATGCACGAGCAGGAAGGGGATGGCCGACGGATACATGATGTCTTCATGCCCGTCGTCGGCATGGATGGTGGAGGACAAATCAGCGAACCTTCTTTTTGACCACCTTCTTGGGCGGTGCGGGTACCGCCTCGGCTTCTCTCGCCAGTCGAAGCTCTCTCAGGCGTTCGGTCTTGGCGGCGACAGCGCGCTTTTCAGCTTCGTAGTCCTGCAGCGCCTTTGCGCCTTCCCGCGCGCGCTCTTCCTTGACGATAGCCCGTGCGGCGCTCTGCGGGTTATTGCTGGAGACTGACATCGATCGGCCCTTTCGCTGGGTCGGCGCGACGAAGCGCACCGAACGTTATGTCACGGCTCGAAGGCAGGACGCGGCAGAGATCCCGTTCGAGGTAAATCTTACAAAAGAGCCCGCGCCTGGCAACCAGACGCGGGCTTCAAAAGCCACGAGCTTCGCCACGATGTGACCAAGCGGTGTGGTGCTGGCGGTCGCTTAGACGGCGCGCAGATTTTCCGCAGCAGACTTGCCAGTCCGGCGATCTGCAACGAGGTCGAAGGAGACCTTCTGGCCCTCGTCGAGGCCGCTCATGCCTGCGCGTTCGACCGCGCTGATATGAACGAACACATCCTTGCTGCCGTCTTCCGGCTGAATGAAGCCGAAGCCCTTCTGACTATTGAACCACTTCACTGTTCCCGTATTCATTGGGATCGTTCCTTAAGTACGTTTTCATAGAACTGCGCGCGAGCGCAGCCGCTCAATCGATGTTTTGGAGAAGTTCGTCAGGCAGGCCGCGGGTACGGCAAGGCCAAGTCGTTCGGCCGAAACACGATAAGATATAAATGGGCGCAGCAAGGCCATTTGGCAAGTGGCGATCTGCACCGGGCGGAAATTTCAGACCCTGGTGCGCGCCCCGCGGCCATAGATGAGCAGCATCGCGATGATCACCACGCCATAGATAATCTGCCGGCCCGCCTCCGGCATCTGGGTCACGGAGAGGATGGATTGCAGGAGCGTGATAAGGATCACGCCGGCGATCGTGCCGAGATAATTGCCGCGCCCGCCGAGGATATTGGTGCCGCCGAGCACGACAGCGGCGATCGCCGGCAAAAGATAGGCATCGCCCATATTCTGGTAGGCTTTGTTGGAATAGCCCGCCAGGAGGACGCCGGCGAAAGCGGCGAGCGCGCCGGAGATCATGAAGCAGATGATGAGCACACGATTGGTGCTGACGCCGGAGAGATAGGCCGCGGCCTCGCGGTTGCCCATGGCATAGACGTTGCGGCCGAAGGCCGTCCGCTTCAGGAGAAAGATGACCAGCGCCCCGACGATCGCCCAGACGATGAGGGCATTCGGGATGCCCAAGATCGTGCGCTGGACGGCGATGAAATGCATGGCGGGGGTCGCCTGGTCCTGCGGCGCCGATCCGCCCGTGTGCAGGATCATCAAGCCCTGGACGACGGCATTCATGCCGAGCGTGAAAATCATCGAGGGCAGCCGGAGATAGGCGACGCCGAGGCCGTTGAGGAGACCGACGGCCGCGCCGCACAGAATCCCGAAAGGAATGGCGAGCACCGGGCCGGCCGCACCGCCCCAGCCGACCATGGCGGTTGCCATCATCGCGCCGAGCGTCACGACCCAGGGGATCGACAGATCAATATGGCCAAGCAGGATGACCATCATGGCGCCGGTGGCCACGACGCCGAGAAAGGCGCCGATCTGCAGCTGCTGGAGCAGATAGTCCGGCGAGAGGAACTCGCGCGAGTAAAGCGCGCCGCCGGCGAGGATGACGAGGATGCAGCCGAAGGCGATCGCCACCGAGCGATCGATCCCGAGCCGCTCGGCGAGGCTGCGGCCTGCCTGCGGCCTGCTGTCGAGAGCGGTCACGTGAAGAGCTCCAGGCGGTTGCGGATGCGCAGGATACGCAGTGCCCCGAGACTGACGGCGATGAGCAGGACGACGCCCTGGAAGAGCGGCTGCCACAAGGGCGGCAGATCGAAGACGAAGAGGAGATCCTCGATCGTGCGCAGCACGAAGGCGCCGAAGAGCGAACCGATGGCCGAGCCCCAGCCTCCGAACAGCGAGGTTCCGCCGATCACCACGGCGGCAATCGAATTGAGCGTATAGGTGCCGGCGATGGGTGCAGACGCCTCGCCCGAATAGGTGTTGAAGGTCAGCATCAAGCCGCCGACCGCCGCCAGCAGGCCGGCGAGCGTATAGGCGAGGAGCTTGGCACGCTCCACGGGCACGCCCGACATATAGGCCGCCTGCTCGTTCGAGCCGACGGCATAGGCGGCACGGCCGAGGACCGAGCGGCGATAAGGCACCCAGACCACGAGCACGACGGCGAGAAGAACGGCCAGTGCCGCCGGGATGGTGTCGAAGAGCTGCCCCGTCAGGAAATCGGCGATATCCGACTGGACGTCCCCGCCCGGGTCCGGACGGATGAAGAGCGCGATGCCGTAATAGACTGCCCCGGTTGCGAGCGTCGTGATGATCGGTTGCAAACGCCCCCAGACGACGATCGCTCCATTGACGAAGCCTGCCAAGGCCCCGACGGCCAGCACCGCGACCATGCCGAGGAGCCCCTCCCCGACCGTCCCCACCACGATGGCCGAGGCGATGCAATTGGCCAGAACGAAGATCATGCCGACGGAGAGATCGAGGCCGCGCGTCAGCACCGGCAAGGTCTGCGCCATCGCCACCAGGGCAAGCAACACGGCCTTGTTGGCGGCGGTGGTTGCGACCGCCGGCGTGAGCCCGCTGCTATAATTGCCGATATAGGTCGCGAACATCAGGAGGAAGAGCCCGATGGCTGCGAGCACGCCGGCATTGTGGGAGATGCGATAGCGCCAATCGCTCATGCCGCCTTGTCCGCCCCCGTGACATTCAGCGCGCTCTGCAGCAGCGCGCGTTCGTTGAGATCGTCGCCTGCGAGTTCGCGCGTGATGCGCCCGCCATAGACGACGAGCACGCGGTCGCAGCAGCCGATGAGCTCCGCATAATCGGTGGAATAGAACAGGATCGCCGCTCCTTCATCCGCCAAGCGCCGCATCAGCCGATAGATCTCTTCCTTCGTACCGACATCGATGCCGCGGGTCGGATCGTTGAGGAGAATGATGCCGGGATCGGTCATCAGCCATTTGGCGAGGACGACCTTCTGCTGATTGCCGCCGGAGAGGGTCGACACCGGCGCGGTGAGATGGGGGAGCTTGATGCTGAGGCGCTCGACCGCCTGCGCGACGGCCTTTTCTTCCTTCTCCGCATCGATGCCGAAAAGGCCTTGCATGCGCGGCAGCGCGGCAAGCGTGACATTGTCGCGCACGCTCATCGGGAGCATCAGCCCCTCGGTCTTGCGATCCTCGGGGATGAGGGCCATCGGCAGCGGCGCCGCCATGGCGCGCCGCGGGCCGCTGAGCGGCACGGCCTGGCCACCGACCGTGACCCGGCCCGAGACGCCCTTCAACACCCCGAAGAGCGCAAGCAGCAGCTCCCGCTGCCCCTGCCCGTCAAGACCACCGAGCCCGACGATTTCGCCTTTGCCGACCGTGAAGGAAATATCCGCGAGTTCGCGCCCCCAGGAGAGGTTCGCGACCGTCAGCGCCGGCGACAGCGGCGCAGAGCGTTGCGGCTTTTCCGGATATTGGTGGGTGATGTCGCGGCCGATCATCATGCCGATGATGGCGTTGACCGACCGCTCGCCCTTGGTGAAGGTCTCGATCTTGCGGCCGTTGCGGAAGACCGTCGCCACATCGGCGAGCGCCTCGATCTCGCGCATGCGGTGCGACACATAGAGAATGCCGACGCCGGCCGCCTTGAGATCGCGGATGATGCGATAGATGCGCTCCACGTCCTCGGCCGTGAGCGCCGACGTCGCCTCGTCCAGGATGAGAATTTTCGGATCCTTGCCGAGAGCCTTGGCGATCTCGACCATCTGGCGGCGCGACAGCGGCAGGTCGCGCACGAGCGTCATCGGGTGTACGTCGCCGCAACCGACGCGTTCGAGGAGCTTCACGGCGCGCTCGCGCTGCGCGCGGCCGTCGATGAGCCCGGCACGTTTCGGGGGATCGACCAGACAGAGATTGTCGGCGACCGTCATGTCCGGCAGGAGCGAGAGCTCCTGGAACACGCAGACGATGCCGGCCTGCATCGCCGCGGTCGGCGAGCCGAACCGGACGCCCTTGCCCTCAACCAGGACCTCGCCTTCGGAGGGATCGGTGACACCCGAGGCGACCTTGATGAGCGTCGACTTACCCGCGCCGTTCTCGCCGAGAATGGCGTGGATCTCGCCGGGATAGATGGCGAGATCGACCTCGTTCAGCGCGGCGACGCCGCCATAGCGCTTCGAGATGCGCTTCAGCTCCAGGAACGGCCTGCGATCGGCGGGAGGGGTACTCGTCAAGGCGGCAACCTGCTTGAATGAAGGAAAGCCGGCGGCAACCGCTGCCGCCGGCGCAATCAGGCTTACTGGTTGTCCTTGGTCTGACCCATGATTTCCTGGGCTGTGAAATTGATGCCGCAGGTCGGGAAGGAATTGCCGACGAAGAAGTTGTCGGACTCCTTCGAGTAGAAATTCTTTCCGTCCTCAAACTCCTTGTCGACGGCGAGCGGCAGCGCGACCGATTGCGGCACCACCTGGCCTTCGAGCGCGGCAATCGCGGTTTTGATGGCGACCGCCACCTGAGCCGGGCCGCTGCCGGCCGAAATGCATTTCAGCCCCTCGCCGGCATGCGCGGCGCAGAGCTTGCGGAAGCCGTTTTCGGTCTCGCCGCCGACGGGCACGAAGGGGTGCTTGGCATCCATCATCGCCCGCACCGTGCCGGTCGACCCGCCCTGGACCGTGACGCCGTCGAAGCGCTTGTGCACGGCGATGGCATCGGCCACCACCTTCTGAGCCGTACCGTCGTCCCAGCGGCCGTTCACCTCCACCGTCTCCCACTTGCCGCCTGAGGCCTTCAGCACCTCCTGGACGCCGTCGTGACGGTCGCGATCGACCGAGGTGCCGGAAACGCCGCGCACCTCGAGGATCTTGCCTTGCTTCGAGGGAATATTCTCGACGAGCCACTGCGCCCAGACCTTGCCGAGCCCCTTCTGGTCGACATTGACGTTGATCGCCTCGTCGCTGTCGAAGGTATTGTCAAAGGCGACCAGAACGACACCGGCCGCATTGGCGCGCTTGATCACCGGCCTGAAGGAGGCGGGGTTCTGCGCATCGACGACGATGGCGTCATAGCCCGAATTGATGAAGTTATCGACCGCGGCTATCTGTGCGGCGACATCGTCGCCGGTCGACACGATCTTGAACTCCTTCAACTTTTCCTTGATCTGCGGCTGCTCGGCATAGGCCTTCGCCGTCTGGATCATCTGGATGCGCCAGGTATTGCCGATGAAGCCGTTGGCCAGCGCGATCCGATAGGGGCCGTTTTTCTTCGGGAACTGGAAGAACTTCGTGTTGCTCGTCCAGGGCTTGAAACATTCCTGGTCAGCGGCGGGGCCGCTCACCACCTTCGGACCTGCCGCCATGGCAGCGGTTGCGAGCACGCTCACGGCGGCTCCGGCAACAAGCGTCGACAAAAAGACTTTCAACATGCCTTCCTCCCTCTGGGTGGCCGCCGCTGTTGCTCTCCGCGACGCCGGGAAGGCTGCTTCAAGCGTATCAAGGCGAGCCGCATCAGTGGCGCGCCACTGATGTTTCACTTCTCAGACGATTGATGGCCCAGGTGAGGGATGCAAGCAAGCGCGACCTCCGGCCGCAACTGAAACCTCCACCGCAGACGGCGGAAGCGGCCGCATTCATCGGCTCCGCGATCGAGCCCGCGCCAGCGCCGCGATGATGAGCGAGCTCATTGCCAGCGTCTGGAAGCCGGCACCCGCGGCATGCGAATATTCCCATTGCCGGCGCAGGATCTCCCAGTTGTCGGGCACGACCGTCCAGTTCTGCGTCGCCACATTGGCGGGATAAGTATAGATCCAGAACAGGGCCTGTGCGCCGACGAGAAACGCGATTGCGGCAACCGTCGGCCAACGCACCCACGGCTCGCTGGATAGCGCGGCGATCGCGATCATCGAGCCGAGCTCGATCAAGAGCAGAAAGCCGAGCAGGCTCCAGCCGCGATAGGCCTGCTGGACGACGAAATACTGGTCGCGCGACATGCCGATCTTGTTCGGCATCTCGAGCGCGTGAGCGAGCGCTCCGCCGAGGGCGAGCGCCGTCGACAGAAGAGCAATGGAGAAGACGACTTCATAGGCCATCCCGTCCCGGGGGCCGCCTGGCGTGCCGATCTCGCGCGTGGACAAAGCGACCGCTCCTTCGTGCCGTTCCGCTGCATCCTTTCGGGTTCAGTGCGACCGCAACTTGGCGCCCGGTCGGGCGCTCTCCCCAGGCTGCCCGTTGCGACGCGCGCGCTGCACCGCCGGCTTGGCCGCACGGCTCAGATTGTGCACCGTATTGATGAGCGCGACATGCGAGAAGGCCTGTGGAAAGTTCCCGAGCTGCCGTTTGGCCAGGGGATCATATTCCTCGGCGAGCAACCCGACGTCGTTGCGCAGTCCCATCAGCCGCTCGAGCAGGCGCTCCGCCTCCTCGTGCCGGCCGAGGAGGCTGTAGGCATCGGCGAGCCAGAAGCTGCAGGCGAGAAAGGCGCCCTCACCTTTCGCCAGCCCTGTTTGCGTCTCGGCCGGATCGTGACGCATGACGAAACCGTCGACCATCAACCGCTTCTCCACCATCGCGACGGTGCCGACGACGCGTGGGTCGTCGATGGGCAGGAAGCCGGTCGTGGGGATGAGCAGCAGGCTCGCGTCGAGCCTGTCCGAGCCATAGGATTCGGCGAAGCTTTCGAGCTTCTGATTGTAGGCCTTGGCGCAGATGTCGGCGTGAATCTCGTCCCGCAGCCGCGACCATTGTTCGACCGCCCCGTCGAGCTCGAATTCACCGCTCATCTTTACCGCCCGGTCGAACGCGACCCACGCCATGACCTTGGAGAAGGTGAAATGGCGCGGCTCGCCGCGTATCTCCCAGATGCCGCGGTCGGGCTCTCGCCAGACCTTTTCCAGGTGGTCGAGCAGCGCGCGCTGCAGCGCCCAGCTCTCGTCCATGCGCGGCAGACCTCCACGCAAACCTTGGTAGAGGGTGTCGATCACCTCGCCGTAGACATCGAGCTGCAGCTGCCCGTGGGCGGCGTTGCCGATGCGGACGGGGCGTGCGTCCTCATAGCCGGGCAGCCAGCTCACCTGCCATTCCGACAGACGCCGCTCACCAGCGATGCCATACATGATCTGCGCTTGCGAGGGGGCGCCGGCGACCGCCCGCATCAACCAGTCGCGCCAGTCCCGCGCCTCCTCGTAGATGCCCGCATTCATGAGAGCAAGCAGAGTGAGGGTGGAATCGCGCAGCCAACAGAAGCGGTAATCCCAATTGCGGATGCCGCCGATCTGCTCCGGCAGCGAGGTGGTCGGGGCGGCGATGATGCCGCCGGTCGGCGCATAGGTCAGCGCCTTCAGGGTGATCAGCGACCGCCTGACAGCATCGGCCCAGGGGCCGGAACATTCCGCCTTGCGCACCCACTCCGTCCAGAACGCGCGCGTGTCGCCGAGCGCGCGCTCGGCATCGATCGCGGGCGGAGACGGCCGATGCGAGGGCCCATAAGCGAGAACGAAGGGAACCCTGTCACCGGCCTTGACGGTGAAATCGGAGATCGTCTTCAGATTCTCTCCTCGGAGGGGTGCGCAGGTGCGCAGCACCGCCATATCCGGACCGGCAACGGCCCGCAGCATTCCCGGCTCGGGGCGCGTCACCCAGGGCACATCCGACCCATAGCCGAAGCGCAGCACCAACTCGCCGCGCATGTCGACCGTGCCGCTCTCGCCGATGACGAGCCGTACGAGCTCGGAGATCTCGCCGCGCGGCGGCATGAAGTCCACCAGCCGCACCACGCCGGTATCGGTCTCGAACCGTGTTTCGAGGATCAGCGTATCGTCGAAATAATTGCGGGAGGTCTGGCGCAGTCCACCCCGTGGCGCCAGCCGCCAGCGGCCGTGCTCTTCTGTCCCGAGAAGGGCGGCGAAGCAGGCATCGGAATCGAAGCGCGGCCAGCAAAGCCAATCGATCGAGCCATCCCGCCCTACGAGGGCCGCAGTCTCGCAGTCGCCGATGAGGGCGTAGGATTCGATAGGTCCGGGCATATCCCTCCCACAACGGCCGAGCTCGCCTTACCGTTCCACACGAGCAACCGTGGAGGCCACTGTCGCAGCCCGGCCAAGCCAACGCCGGCAGCATGAGCGGCGGAATTTCCGCTCACCCTTGCAACCGTTCTAATGCGATAGAACAGCTGCACGCGCCGCTCCTCCGGAGATCGCCATGGCCATTTTCAACAGAAGGAACAAAACGTTGCCTTGACGGGGATTGACATCAATTCCCTTGCGTGAAACCGTTATAGTCACTCTGGACATTCGGCGCCGCAGACGGCAGAGGTTCGCATGCATTCTCGGTTGCTTGAAAGTGGGCAGGCAGCATCGGCACGCCATACCTATCCGCAAATGGACCCGGCGACCCTTGCAGCCCTCAACGCGAAGTTGATCGAGATCGTCTCGCTCCTACATCGGCAGGGGCTCTCGGCTGAACAGCTCACCGAGCTTACTTCGGCCGTCGCCATCCAGACGGCCAATGCCGAAAGACTCCACCGGTTTCCTCTGCGCAACGCGGACGAGCCTGCCTTTACCGTCTTCATGCCAGAGATGGCCGCCCGTGAGCGATGACGACATTGCCTTCCTGTCGATCCGGGCGCTCGGCGAGCAGCTGCGGACCGGCGCGATTTCGCCCGTCGAGCTGACACGGCTTTATCTCGCGCGCCTCGACGGGATTGGCCGCGCCATCAATGCGGTCGTGACGATCACGGACGAGATTGCCCTGCGCGAGGCCGAACTGGCTGAGGCGGAGCTGCGCAGCGGCCTCGACCGCGGCCCGCTGCACGGCATTCCCTATGGCCTCAAGGATATCATCGCCGCCGTCGGCGCGCCGACGACCTGGGGCGCTCAGCCCTTTCGCGACCAGACTTTCGCGGAGGAGGCGACCGTCACGCGAAAGCTGCGCGATGCGGGCGCGATCCTCGTCGCAAAGCTCGCCACAATCGAGTTCGCAGGCGGCATGGGCTACAATCACCCCAATGCCTGCCATACCGGCGCGACAGCCAATCCCTGGGATGTGACGCGCTGGACCTGCGGCTCCTCCAGCGGCCCGGCGGGGGCGGTGAGCGCCGCCGCCGTTCCCTTCGCGATCGGCAGCGACACGAGCGGCTCCATCTTATTTCCCGCCGCCTTCACCGGGACGGCTGGCCTGCGCGCAACTTATGGCCGGGTCAGCCGCTTCGGCGCCATGACGCTCTGCTGGACGCTCGACCGACTAGGCCCCATGTGCCGGACCGCTGATGACTGCGGTCTCGTGCTCGAGGCCATAGCCGGTCACGATGCCCGCGACCCGGCAAGCCTCGCGCAAAGCTATCGTTATCGCCGCCGAGACGTGCGCGACCGTGGCTTTCGCTTCGGCGTTATCGAGGGCGCCTGCGACAATGCGGATCGCGAGGTCGAACAGAATTTCAAAGCATCACTCGCCATCCTGAGCGAGATCGGCACCCTGGAAGAGGTGTCGCTGCCGGACTTTCCTTATGCCGAAGTCGCGCAGGTCATCAGCGCGGCGGAGTCCTATGCAGCCTTCGACGATTTCATCGCGTCCGGCGGCACCGCTGAGCTGACCGCGAAGAAGGCGAGCGGATTTCGCCTCGCCGGAGCCACGCTGCCCGCGCATGATTATATTCGCGCCCAACGGATCCGTCGCATCGTCGCCGACAGCTTCGGCCATCTCGCCGGCCGCTATGACGCCCTGCTCGCGCCGTCGCTCGGGGTCGTGGCCTGCGAGATCGACGAGGAATTCGAATATGGGCTGCCCCGCGGATCGGGACGCCCGCTCAACCTCGCCGGAACCCTGTCAGGCACGCCGACAATTTCCGTGTTCAACGGTCTCGGCCAGGGTAATCTACCGACAGGAATTCAGTTTGCCGGCGCAGCGCTCCAAGAGAATGCTATCCTCGACGCCGCACGAGCGCTCGAGGAACGGCTGGACCTCGGACATCTTCGCCCGCCGATCGAAATCGGCAACGCGGAGGCGGAATCGCGGGTGGTTGCGGAGCAAGGTCTGCTCCAGTGAGACGAGCCACGCCGCCGACAGCAAACAAAACTGCGCCGATCGCGGGGAGCGGCGCATCGGACGTTCGGGGCAACCGAAGGTCCAATCCAGCCGATACGGGGATACGGCGCCAACAACGAGGAGGGGCATGACCCCGTGAGCAGTTACGTTCTTCGGCGCCTCGTGTCCATCGTCGCGCTGGCATTCGGCATCAGCGTCATCGTCTTTCTGATCGTCCGCCTCATCCCCGGTGATCCGGCGTTGGTGATGCTCGGCACCAATGCGGGGGACCCTGCCGTTGTCGAGCGGCTGCGCGAACAGCTTGGCCTCCATCTGCCGCTGCATGTCCAATATTGGCGTTGGCTTTCTGCTCTATTTCAAGGCGATTTCGGCTATTCTTACGGCTATCAGCAGTCGGTCGCCTCGCTTCTTGCGGCGAACTTCCCAGCGACCATCCAGCTGACGATCGCCGGCCTCGGCCTGTCGCTCACCTTTGGCCTGGCTCTCGGCATCATCGCGGCGGTGAAGCGCAACCGCCTTGCCGACACGGTGACCATGGGCACGGCACTCGTCTTCATGTCCATCCCGAGCTTCTGGCTCGGTCTCTTGCTCATCCTCGCCTTCGCGGTGACGCTGCCGTGGTTCGACGTGGTCGGCGGGACCTCCCTCAAGGGTCTCGTTCTGCCCGCCGTCACGCTTGCCCTCGGCACGATCGGCTTCAACGCCCGCTTTATCCGCTCGAGCGTCATCGCCGCGCAGGTGCAGAAACACGTCGTCACCGCGCATGCCAAGGGCCTGTCGCGAGTGACCGTCTTCGTCCGGCACGTGCTGCGCAATGCCATACTGCCGATCCTCACCGTCGTCGGCCTGCAGGTCGGCCAGCTTCTGTCGGGAACGGTGATCGTCGAGACGGTGTTCTCTCGCCCCGGTATCGGGCGGCTGCTCGTCCAGGCCATTCTCGCCAAGGATTATATGACCGTGCAGGCCGTGGTGCTGATCATTGCGATCATCTATGCGCTGACCAATTTGATCGTCGATCTTCTCTATCCTGTTTTCGACCCTCGGGTCGCGAGCCGCTAGGGGGATGACAATGCAGCTCGAACCCGAACTGGCGAAGGCCGCCGCCCCTCCCACGGTCGACGTCTTCACCGAGACCATCGGCCCCAAAGTTCCGCGCTGGCGGCTTGTTCTCAGGGCACTCCGCCACCGCAGCCTCGGGCTTGGCTTTCTCATCGTCGTCGCCCTGACGCTGTTGGTCATCGCCGCACCGCTCCTCACGTCCATCGACCCGAATGCCCAGGACCCGATGGCGACCTTCGTGCCGCCCTCGGCGGAGCACCCCATGGGCACGGATGCCTTCGGCCGCGACCTCTTCTCGCGCGTTCTCTACGGCGGGCGCACGACCATGCTCGCGAGCCTCTTCGTCGTCGTGATCGGTGCGATCATCGGCACGGCGGTCGGGCTTGTCGCCGGCTATTTCGGCGGGGCCCTCGGCTTCGTCATCATGCGCCTGGTCGACCTTCTCCTCGCCTTCCCCGGCATCCTGCTCGCGCTGACGGTCACGGCGATCCTGGGGCCGGGGCTCTTCAATGGCGTCATCGCCATCGCCGCCATCCTGGTGCCGGTCTATGCGCGGCTCGTTGAGGGCGCGACGCGCGAGGTGCGCAACCTGCCTTACGTTGAAGCCGCCGTGACGCTCGGCGTCAGCTCCCGCAAAATCATCCTGTGGCACATCCTGCCGAACGTCATGTCCGGCGTCATCGTGCTGACCACTACCTGGCTCGGCATCGCCGCCCTGTGGGTCACGGCGCTCGGCTTCATCGGCTTGGGGGTACAGCCGCCAACGCCGGAATGGGGCGCCATCCTTAACGACGGCCAGAACTACATCACGCTCGCCTGGTGGATCACGGTGTTCCCCGGCGTTTTCCTGTCGCTCTTCGTCATCGGCGTCAATCTGGTCGGTGACGGGCTCAGGGACGAGCTCGACCCCACCCTCACCGGACAGTAGCCGCAGAGAACGGCCTTATGCAGTCGGAGTAGAAGTCATGTACAAAAAAGACAGAGGCGGATCCATGAAAAGTCTATTTCTCGCTCTCGTAGCGGCAGGGAGCCTGACGCTCGCCCCGGCTGCCATGGCCCAGACGCCGAACAAGAACGCCAAGCTGACGATCGGCTGGGCGGAGCCGATCGACACGCTCAACCCGGCAACGACCGGCGCCCGCAATGTCGGCCCGGTCGTAGCCAATATGTTCGACATGCTGGTCTGGTTGACGCCTGATTTCGAGATCACGCCGCATCTCGCGACGAAATGGACAGTCTCCGACGACGGCCTGACCTATACATTCACCTTGCGCGAGGGCGTGACCTTCCACGACGGCACGCCCTTCGACGCCGAGGCCGTCGTTGCCAATATCAACTACATCACCAACAAGGAGACGCAGTCGAAGATCGCGCTCGGTCTCCTCGGCCCCTGCGGCTCGGCAAAGGCGCTCGACAAATATACGGTCCAGTTCACCTGCTCGGCGCCCTATGCGCCCCTCCTCGCGCAACTGGGCGAGCCCTATCTCGGCATGCAGTCGCCGAAGGCCATCGCTCAATACGGCAAGGACCTCGGCCTGCACCCGACTGGCACCGGGCCGTTCCAATTCGTGAGCTACTCGCCGAACCAGAGCCTCGTCCTGAAGCGCAACGAGGCCTATAACTGGGGCCCGGCGGCCGTAAAACATTCGGGGCCTCCCAATATCGCGGAAGTCACCTTCCAGATCGTTCCCAATTCCCAGGCCCGCGTCAGCCAGTTCCTCAGCGGCCAATCGCAGATGATGCAGCAGACGCCGGGCGTCTACTGGAATTCGCTGCAAAAGCAGGACAAATATACGGCCATCCCGGTGCCGATCAGCGGCCTGGGCATCTTCTCGCCCATCAATGCCTCGAAATTCCCGACCAACGACATCGCCGTCCGCAAGGCGATCCTGCACGCCATCGACAAGAAGGGCGTCATCCAGCTGGCGGAAGCCGGCGTCTTCCCGGTGCACAATACGCCGCTGCAGAAGGGCATGACGGGCTATGATCCGTCGCTCGAGGATGCCTATCCCTATGATCCGGCCAAGGCCGAAGCCCTTCTGAAGGACGCCGGCTGGACGAAGAACGGCGAGTTCTGGGAGAAGGACGGCAAGCGCCTCGCCTTCACCATCAACGCCATCGCCACCGTGCCCTCCTACCCGCTGCTCTCCCAGGCGATGCAGGGCTATCTGCGCAAGGCCGGCATGGACGTCTCGGTGCAGCAGCTTGCGGTACCGGCCTGGCTCGCCTCCAACATCAACGGCGAGACCTCGATGGCGCCGCTGCAGTATATCGGCGTCGATCCCGATGCGCTGCATTTCTGGTTCTTGCCCGGCGAGTACTTCAACTGGAGCAAGTTCTCCGATCCCAAGCTGACCGACCTCATCAAGGAAGGACAGAAGGAGCGGGATCCGGCAAAGCGCGCCGAGATCTATCACCAAGTCCAAAAGATCATCATGGACAACGCGGTGATGATGCCGATCCGGCAGAACATCGACCTCGTGATGACCACGAAGAAGCTGACCGGCGTCACCTATATGGGCGGAGGTTTCGAATATCTTCTGCCCGCGACCCTGTCCGACTGATCCGCTTTCCGGCCGCCCCGCGGCCTTGTTCCAAGGAGTTCGTTTCGTGACAACGCTCATCCGCGCAGACAGGCTGATCGACGGCACCGGTGCCGCGCCCATCAAGGACGCCGTGCTCGTCGTCGACCAGGGCAAGATCGTCGGTGCCTTTCAGGGCACGCCGCCGGAAGGGCTCGTCGCGGCGAATGCCGAGATCCTCGATTTCCCCGGCTGCACCATCATGCCGGGGATGATCGACACCCATGTGCATCTCAATCTTCCCGGCGACGGCACCTCGCTGGAAGATGCGGTGCGCGAGCCGGAAGGCGTGCTCGTCGCGACTTCCGTCTTCACGGCCGCGACGGCGCTCGCGGCCGGCATCACGACGGTGCGCGACGTCGGCGCCTACGGCACGACGGCCATCGACCTGCGCCGCGCCCTCGAGCTCGGCCTGGCCAAGGGACCGCGCGTTCTCGCCTGCGGCCAGCCGATCACCATCACCGGCGGCCATACCTGGTATTTCGGTGGCGAGGCGGACGGCGAGGATGCCCTGCGCCGCAAAGTGCGCCACATGGCCAAGATCGGCGCGGATTTCATCAAAGTCATGGGTAGCGGCGGTGGCACCGTGAACACCATGTCCTGGCTCCCCGCTTATCGCCTTGAGGAGATGATGGCGCTCGCGGACGAGGCCCATCGCCTCGCCCGTAAGATCACCGTGCACTGCCTCTGCGCCGAATCCATCGACTATGCCGTCGATGCCGGCGTCGACCAGATCGAACATGCCGGCTTCCTCGTCGACCGCAGCGGCCGGCAGGAATTCGTTCCGGCGGTTGCCGAGAAGCTCGCGCGCTCAGCCATTCCCGTCACCGGCACGCTCGCGGTCGGCGGCGCCGTGGTGAATGTGATGCAAGCCAAGGAGAAGCGCACGCCCGACGAGGAGGCGATGCTCACCCGCTGGCTCAAGATGCTCGAGGACAATCTGACCCAGTTTCGCAAGCTGCGCGAGGCGGGCGTTTCCTTCGTCGCCGGCACGGACGCCGGCTGGCGGTTCACGCCTTTCGACGGCCTGCCGCTCGAGCTCGAGCTCATGCACCGGGGCGGCATGCCGACCATGGAAGCCATCGTCGCCGCCACGGGCTTCGCCGCCAAGGTCATCGGCATCGATGACAAGGTCGGCACCCTGACGAAGGGCCTTGCCGCGGATGTCATCGTGGTCGGCGGCAACCCGCTCGATGATCTCGCCCAACTGCGGGATCTGCGCCTCGTCATGCAGGCCGGCCGCGTGCTGAACGGAGCCAAGGCACCAGAAGGCGCGCGCCAGTCCTGAGCGTGACGGCCGGCGGCCTTATCGGGCCGCCTGCCATGCCACCGAGAGGACCGCGGCGCCCACGGGCGACCGTCCCTGAAACGAGGCACCCGATGCTCGTCATCCACCATCCCGACCAGGCACTGCACGATCCGGAACTGGTCTTCCGCACCGGCCAGTTCATTCCGCAGCCCGATCGCCGGGAGCGTTACGAGATCTTTCAGCGGGTCATGCAGGAGGACGGGCACGCGGTCGAGACCGCGCCCTTCGGGCCGCTCGATCCGATCACCGCGGTGCACGACCCGGATTACGTCACTTTCCTGCAGACGGTCTATGCGCGATGGTCGGCCAGTCCGGGCTATGGACCGGTCGTCATTCCCAATGTGCATCCGACCCATCGCATGCATCACAAGCCGACCGAACTGCTCGGCGAGCTCGGCTGGTATTCGAATTCCACCTCCTGCCCGATCACGGCGGATACCTGGCCCTCCGTCCATGCGAGCGCACAGGTGGCGATCCACGCCGCCGACAGGCTGTCGGGCCTCCCGGCCGTCTATGCCATGTGCCGGCCGCCGGGCCACCACGCTTATCCCGACTTGATGTCCGGCGCCTGCTTTCTCAACAATGCGGCCATCGCAACGCATCGGCTGACCAAGACCTTCGGCAAGGTGGCGCTAGTCGATATCGACGTGCATCACGGCAACGGCAGCCAATTCATCTTCTATGAGCGGGCGGATGTACTCTTCTGCTCCATCCACGTCGACCCGCGGCTCTCGGCTCCCCTCTATGCCGGCTATGCCGACGAAATCGGCGAGGGCGCCGGCAAGGGGCTGAACTTCAATCAACCGCTGCCCCTGGAGACGCGCGACCCGGAATGGCTCGCGGCCATCGACGAGGCGCTTGCCCGCGTTCAGGGCTTCGCCCCGGGGGCGGTCGCCGTCTCGCTCGGCTTCGACGCGGCCGAGCACGATCCCGTCGCCACCTTCAAGATCACCAATGCGGGCTTCATGGAGGCCGGCCGGCGCTTTGCCGCGCTCGACCTGCCAACCCTACTTGTGCAGGAGGGCGGCTATCTCAGCCCGCATCTCGGCAGCTACCTGCGCAGCTTCTTTCAAGGCTTCGCCCGTCAATCGTCCTAACCCGCGAATGGACCTACCCCCATGAAGACGCTACCGCCCCTGAAGACCGGCAAAGCCCGGACGGAATTCGGCCATGTCCGGCCGCTGGAGGATGACGCGGAGATCCCCTTCGCGATCATCGAGAGCGCCGAGCCTGGGCCTTGCCTCGTCATCACGGCCGGCGTCCATGGCTCCGAGTTCTGCACGGTCGAGGCTGCCGTCCGCCTGATGCAGACGCGGCCACAGGATATCAAGGGCACGCTGGTCGTCCTGCCGATCGTCAATATTCAAGGCTTCCATAAGCGTAGCATCTATGTGATGCCGCAGGATGGAAAGAACCTGAACCGCATGTTCCCCGGTAATGCCGATGGCACGACCAGCGAACGTCTGGCCCATTGGCTCGTCACCAATGTCTATCCCCAGGCCGATGCTTACATCGATCTACACGGCGGCGATCTCGACGAACAGCTTGCGCCGTTCACGATCTTTCCGGGCAGCTCGGAGAAGTCGAAAGAGCTCGCCGTTGCCTTCGGTCTCCCGACCCTGGTCGCCTCGGCCCGTGGCGGCGGCACGATCCACGCGGCAGCCGCCTTGGGCGTGCCGAGCATTCTGCCGGAGGTCAGCGGCAACGGCCTCTGGGGCGAGCAGACGGTGACGCAAGTCACGGACGGCGTGCGCCGCGTGATGCGCCATATCGGGATGGTATCGACCGCGACCGCGCCCGCATCCGAGGCGACGAAGATCGTCAGCATGTGGGTTCCGGCGGCCCCTCACACCGGCCTCTGGTATTCGCACAAGGAGGTTTCGGACAAAGTCGCGAAGGACGAAGTTCTCGGCGAGATCAAAGGCGTTTTCGGTGAGGTCCTGGCCACCATTCGCTCGGAACAGGAAGGCTTCGTGCTCTACCGGCTGACAAGCCTTTCGGTGAACCAGGGCGAGGCGCTCATCGGCATCGGCACATCGCTTTAAAGGAGCAGCCGGCAAGCAGCTTTTAGCGCTGCTCGCCGGCCCGTTTCGACGCGTGCTGCTTGCGCGGTGCTCAGCACCTTCAGCATCGATTGAGCAGCGCGACGACAACCGTCTGTCGCTCATCGCCTCGATCTCAGGACCGGTATAGAGCAGGCGCCGACCGGTCCGCCAAAATCCCGGTCCCGAATCCTTCTGCCGCCGCCTGTATGCGCAAAGCGTGCTAAGTCGTCTTAAATAACAGCTTCATTCCGACCTCCAGTCGTAGTGACGGCCATCTCCACTAGACAAGCGCGCGGCGGGCCGCCGTAGAGTTTGTCCTGTTCTGTGCTTGTCGCGTTAGCCGTATCCGGGGATTCTTTTTGAGACAAACTACTTG
This sequence comes from Chelatococcus sp. GCM10030263, assembly GCF_042666455.1. Classification (NCBI taxonomy): domain Bacteria; kingdom Pseudomonadati; phylum Pseudomonadota; class Alphaproteobacteria; order Hyphomicrobiales; family Chelatococcaceae; genus Chelatococcus; species Chelatococcus sp. GCM10030263. Next base: position 71,248 of record NZ_JBHTDB010000008.1, read on the forward strand.
AGGTTTTAGCATATATGATTGTGTTTATTTTCCCTTCGAGTATGTAAAATTCCAATAAATTATGAGATATATATAGAAGAAAGGAACTTCTATAAGAAGCCTATAAGACGATTTCTGTTCTTTGCTCCGAACGAATTGGGAAAGCCTGAGCTTTCGCGCTGACCCCGAAGCTGCTTTACGAGCCGCACCCGCACCGCTCGGACCGCAACGGACGGCTGAAACTGCCAATCAAAACTGTCTGTATAGTTAATCGTAAACACAGGCATTGTCTTCAGACCAATTCATTCAATTTGAATTTCGATCTTTCCGGTGGTATTCTGCTGCACCTCGGCTCGTGAGGGAGGCGTTCATGTCTATGCGGACGATTGGTTTCTTAGCTGGCGCGGCGATTTCTCTAATTTGGGTTTGTGCAGTGCCGGCACAGGCGCTGACCATGCAGGAGTGCAGTGCGAAGTATAAGGCAGCCGAGGCTGCCGGCACGCTCAACGGCATGAAGTGGAACGACTTCCGCAAGGCCCAATGCGGCAGCGATGCCTCCGCGGCTGCGCCGGCCGCAGCAAGCACGGCGAACCCCGGCGCACCGGCGGCCGCGCGGAGCGCCGCAGCTCCGGCCGCGGCCACGACCAATTCCGGCAGTGTCGTCTTCCCGACATCGGTCTCGACGAAATATGCCGACCAGCCGGCGAGCAAGGCGCGAATGCATACCTGCCTAGACCAGTACAAAGTCAACAAGGCGAGTGGCGGCAATGGCAGCCTGAGGTGGGTTCAGAAGGGCGGGGGCTATTACAGCGAATGCAACAAGCGCCTGAAAGGCGCCTGATTTCGCAGCTGGCGGCAAGTCTGTCGGCCGATTGCGATCCTCGTATCGGCCCGACGCATCCTGTCTTGGAGAGGAAGCATCCATGGGACTGCTCGACAATCTTTTCAACCAGGCCGTTCCGGACGGCAATATCGCAAAGCCCGCGATGATCGCGCTAGGCGCCTTGCTCGTCGGCAAGATGCTGACCTCGGGCCAGAGCGCCCAGCCTGCCGCCGACCCGCAAGCGGGGGATTCTGCCACCGCAGCCGCTCCGAGCGGAGGAGATCTCGTCAGTGGTCTCGGCGGCCTTCTTCAGCGCCTGCAGGATGCCGGCCACGGCGACACGGTGAATTCCTGGGTTGGAACCGGCCAGAACAACCCCATTCATCCGGACCATCTCGGCGCTGCGCTCGGTCAGAACACGGTGAGCGATCTGGCACAGCAGGCCGGCGTCAACCAGCAGGAGCTTTTGAGTGTACTGGCCCAGGCGCTACCGGCCCTCATCGACCGGTTCACGCCCAACGGTCGCCTGCCGACCTCGCAGGAAGCGCACGCGCTCGTGCAGCAGTGAGCCCCTGAACAGACCAAGCGTCACCCTCAAGCAAAAGGGCTATACGATGTCGGTTATCGGATGGATCGTGCTCGGCCTGATCGCGGGCTACCTCGGCAGCAAAATTGTCAACAAGAGCGGTCAAGGCGTCCTGCTCGACATCGTTCTCGGCGTCGTTGGCGCGATTGTCGGCGGTGTTCTGTTCACGTTCTTCGGCATGAGCGGAGTGACGGGCTTCAACATCTACAGCCTGATCGTCGCCGTCATAGGCGCCGTCGTGGTGCTTTGGCTCTATCACGCGGTCACCGGCCGGCGTTCCGTCTGAGCCATCTCAGCCGGCTGCTGTGACAGCTTTCCGATAGCTGCGGCGGCGGAGCATTCCTTCGCCGCCGTCGGCTTTCGCAGGCGACAGTTCGCGCCGGTCAGCCTTCGCGTCAGCTCGCGATCGGCGTGCCGACGCCGAGCAAGGCCTCGCCCTTGTTCACGGAGAGGCTGGTGAGCCGATAGAGCACGAAGCCCTCCTTCTCGGAGCGCACGGTCGCCAGCACCGTACCGAACACGTCGCGGATCTCGCCGAGGACGTCGCCGATGGCAACCGGATCCGGAATTTCCTTGGCTGCATACCACAGCCCGTCGACCGGTGCCGACGGCACCCACATGGTGACGAAGCGCGGCGCCTCTTGCGGAGCAGGCTTCACCGGCCCGGCGATCATGCCGATATGCTGCATCACGCGCTCGACGCCCGCCGTCATCTCGCCGACCGTGGCCTCGCCCCAAAGGCCGTTGCCGCTGACCTCCGGCAGGATGCTCGGTACGCCGACCTTGTAAGCCGCATTGACCGTATAGCCCTCCCCGCCCGCGGCGATCGCCACCGGAATGCCGAAGGCGACTGCAAGTGCTTTGGAGCGCTCACAGGCAGCCGGATAGATGGTGAAGGGCGCAAGGGACTCGTCGAGATCGCCGCCGTGCATATCGATATAGGCATCGGCCTGCGGGAAGACATTGGCCACCAGCCAGTGGGCGAGCCGTTCGCTGGTCGAGCCGTCGGGCTTGCCGGGGAACATGCGGTTCAGGTTCTTGCTGTCCTCCGGCATGATATAGATGCTGCGCTTCTGAAAGCCCTTCACATTGAGGATGGGAAGCACGACCAGCGTGCCCTTGATCTCCTCGGGCTTTGTCTTGAGAAGTCTGAGCGCCGTCTCGATCGAGCAGAATTCCGAGCCATGGACGCCCGCCGTGACGAGCAGGCACGGTCCGGGCTCAGTGCCTTCGATGATGCCGAAGGGGATCTCGAGATCGTGCGTCGGCTGGACATGGCCTTTTTCGACACGCGGCTTTCCAGTGCGGAAGGGCGGAAGTGAATTCATGGCTGGTTCCTTGTCCGATGGGAAGAACGTCGCGTTGTCATCGCGCCAGCAGATGAGAATGGGATCCGCCGAGCGCGGGCCTGACATTCCTTAGCAGAGGCGGGCCGCCCGCAGGCAAAGTCTTATGCGCCGTGGCCGCTCAGTCGAGCGACCGCCCTCGGGTCTCCGGCGTCAGGAAAATATGCGTCAGCAGCGTAACGACGCAAATCGCTCCGATATAGAGGGCGATGTAGAAGGGCCCGCCCAATCCCTGCAGCCAGGTTGCCATGAGCGGCGCCGTGCCGCCGAAGATTGCGGCGCAGACCGCATAGGGAATGCCGATGCCGGAGGTCCTGACCTTCGTCGGGAAGAGCTCGGCGAAGACGGTGCCGATCACCGCGTTATTGAGCGCTATGAACAGAGCCCCGACCACCGCGACGAAGAGGAAGGTGCCGAAACTCGGATTGCCGACGAGCAGTGACAACAGCGGATAGGTAAAGACGAGGAAGCATGCCGCCGAGACGATGAAGAGGGGCCGGCGGCCGATGCGGTCCGACAAATAGGCGAAGACCGGCACGCCGATGCAATAGGCGGCCGTCGCGATGATATTGCCGGCAAAACCCGCAGACCGATCGAGCCCTCCGACGAGATTGGCATAAGTCGGCAGAAAGATGAGCCAGATGTAATACTGCACGCCGTTCATCTGCACGACGAAGACGATGAAGGCCTCTTTCGGATATTTGGCGAGGGAGGCGATGATGGAACCGAGGCTAAGCCTTTCCTTCGCAGCCGCCTTCGCGAAGGAGGGTGTCTCATCGAGCCCGCGCCGCATATAGAGACCATATAAGGCAAGCAGCGCGCCGATGAGGAAAGGCACGCGCCATCCCCAGGAGGCGAGCGCATCGGGTGGAATGAAGCGGGTCGTCAGCGTTGCGACGGCGGTCGCCGCGAGCACAGAAAGCCCGATCGCCACCATCTGCGGCGAGGCCGAGAGTGCGCGGTTCTTCGCCGACGCATGCTCGTTGAGGAAGGTCACGGCGATCTGGAATTCTCCACCGGAGGAGAAGCCCTGCAGAAGGCGCGCCGCGACGATGATGATGGGCGCGGCTATCCCGATTTGCGCATAGGTCGGGCAAAGGCCGATGATGAGACTGCCCAGACCTGCCATGATGATGGTGGCGGAGAGCATGGTGCGCCGGCCGTATTTGTCGGCCATGGGCGAGAGCACGAAGGCGCCGATCGGCCGGCCGGCAAAGCCGATGGCGAAGGCTGCGAAACTCGCGACCAGCGAGGCCACCTCGTCATGGGCTGGGAACATCTGGCTGGCGAAGATGCCCGCGAGGAGGCCGTAGATCGACCATTCATACCACTCGATGAAGTGGCCGATCGAGCCGCCGAAGATGGTCTTCAGCCGGCCCGGCGCGGCATCTACCGACCCGGACGCCGCATGCGCTCTGGCGCTGTCGCTCATTCCACCAATCCCCTCTTCATGTGTCTTTCTTGGTCATATGGATGTGTTGCCGAGGCCGCACCGCATCAGCGGGCGAAATCCTTCGGCGCCAAAGCTTCCAGCCGCTCACCCACGAGTTCGGCCAGGATTTTCAGGTTGCGTTCGAAATAGGCTTCGTCCTTGTCCAGAAACCGCTCCAGGCTCAGGCCGCGGATGGCGGTCAGCATAAACTCGAAAAGGGCGATCGCACGGGGGCGGCTCTGTTCAGCCGAGGTATGGCGCACGAGCCACGGGTGCAGAACCTTGCGCATCGTCTCCAGACGATGTGCGACGACCCGCGGATGCACCGCCTCATCTGAGCGTGTGCCGATGATGATTTCCCAGATCGCCCAATATTCGGGGTCGCCATAGACCTCCCAGAGATGCCGCACGAGATCGGATATGTGCAGCGCCGCGCCCGGTGCGAGATGCTCTTCCGCATCGAGGCGCGCCCGCACACGCTCGGAGGCGGCATCGAGCACCCCGAACATGAGCTCATCCTTGGTGGCGAAGTGATGATGCAGCGCGCCGGTGGTGACGCCGGCGCGCCTGGCAATGAGCGCAGTCGTGGTGCCGGCGAAGCCGACCGTCTGCAGAAGCTCGATGGTGGCGCGGATCAGGATCGCCCGCGTCTCGGCACTGCGATCGACCTGGGTCCGTCGGCGGCTGGGAACTGCACTCATCCGCGCGAAGTTACATACATATCAGACAGTATGTAAATGGGCGCGATGGTTCGTCACCAAGCTTTTGCCTGGCGATGTTCATGGGCATCGCCAGAGGGCGGTCCGATCCCGACTTTAAGTGGTGACAGCCTCGGAACTGTGGCGCCGCAGTTCCGCGATCAGCTGCCGTGTCGCCGGCGCGACATAGCTGTCCCGCCGCGTCATGAAGCCGAGCTTGCGGCGCAATGTCGTCTCCTCCAGGCGAATGGCCCTGAGCGGAGCACTTCTTGCAGGCGCGCCGAGCCCGCGGGTTGAGGTGAAGCTGAGGAGGTTCGTTTCAGAGATCAGCCGCGGCAGTTCCTGGATGGAATTCGTCTCGATCTGCACGACCGGCGCCGGCAATCCCTTCGCGAGGAAGACCCGCTCAAGCCATTGGCGATTGGCGACGCTTTGCCGGGAAAGCACCCATTTGTAGCGAGCAAGAACCGGGAGATCGACGGCGCGCCGGAAGAGTTCGTGGCGGGGATTGGCGACCACCACCACCTCGTCGTCGCAGAGCACCTCCACCGCAAAGGTGCCGTCCTGTTCCCAGGATACCGAGCTGACGATGATGTCGATCTCGCCGCGCCGCAGCGCCTCGCGCAACACGTCGCCCATCCCCACGACAATCTCGAGCGTCACGGCGGGACTTTGCGCGAGCAATGCGCTCACCACAGGCGGCAACAGACTATTCGCCGTGACTGCGCCCGCTCCGATCCTGACATGGCCGGCGCTGCCTTGGGCGCGATCGTGCAGCTCGCGCCGCACCTCCGCCACTTCGGCGCGCAGGTATCGCGCGCGTTCCAGAAGAACGCTGCCAAGCACCGTCAAGACGATGCCGCGCCCGGCACGCTCGAACAACTCACCGCCGATCGCGCTCTCCAGCCGGTGAATGCATTTCGTCAGAGCCGGTTTCGTACGACCGAGTTTCTCCGCCGCCACGCGGAGATTGCCGGCATCCGCGATCACTTCGAAATAGGCAAGGTCGCGCAGATCCATTGTTCACCTAAAGTTTCCAATTCAGGAACTTTAGAAAATGGACGAATGCGGCTCAATGCTCAATTCTCATCCGACATGTCGACGGTCTGATGCCGTCAGCACAAGGCAAAAGACAAACCGGGAGATGCGCACCATGGCCGAGAGCAAGACCACCATTGCCTATGAAACGCTCGATCGGGTCGTGACCGACATCTTCGCGTCCCACGGGCTGCCGCGCGCGGATGCGGCGCGCGTCTCCGAATGCCTGCTCTTTGCCGAAGCGCGCAGCATGTCGTCGCACGGCTTGAGCCGCATCCCGATCTATACGCGCCGGCTGCGCGAGAAGCTGGTGAACCCGACGCCTTCGCTAACCGTCGAGGAGGCAAGCCCGGCGGTCGCGCGCATCGACGGCGACAACGGCATGGGCTTCGTGGTGGCGACAAAAGCGATGGAGGAGGCGATCAAGCGCGCTTCGCAGCTGGGCATCGGCCTCGCCCTCGCCAAGGACAGCAGCCATTTCGGTATGGCGGCGATCTATCTGCACCAAGCGGTCGAGGCCGGCATGGCGGCGATGGTGCTCACCAATGCCTCGCCCGCCATGCCCGTCTGGGGTGGGCGCAACGCCTTTCTCGGCACGAGCCCCTTTGGGCTCGCCGTCCCCGGCGGCCAGGTGCCGATCGTCCTGGACATGGCGACCTCCGTCGCCGCCCGCGGCAAGGTCCGGCGTGCCGCCCAACTCGGCCAGCCGATCCCCGAGGGCTGGGCGCTCGATGAAGAGGGGCGGCCGACGACCGACGCCGAGGCCGCCTATAAGGGCATCGTGCTGCCGCTCGGCGGCCCCAAGGGCTCCGGCCTCTCGCTGCTGATGGAAGCGCTTGCCGGCGTGATGGCAGGATCCGCCTTCGGCGGCGAGGTCGGCACGCTGTATACGGATCTCGACCGGCCGCAGCGCACCGGCCATCTCTTCCTCGCCCTCCGGCCGAATCTCTTCATGTCGCGCGCCGATTACGAACGTGACATCGACACCCTCGTTGACCGGGCGAAATCCTGCCCCAAGGCGGAAGGCTTCGACGAGATCCTGATGCCCGGCGAGAAGGAGGCGCGCCTCTTCGCCGAGCGGCGCAAGAGCGGTGTGCCGATCTCGCAGGAGGACGTCGATATGCTCGCTTCCGAGGCGAAGATCGCCGGCACGCAAGGGCTCTACAGGTCTACTGCTCGGGGTCCGAGCTGATCCTTCCCCGCGAGGAGGGGCAATTGCACGCAATCGACGGACGCAAGCTAGCCTCTCCCCGCCTGCGGGGAGAGGTCGGTCGCAAAGCGACCGGGTGAGGGGATCTCTTACTTTCTANCGCGACTGCCGCTACCCACGGGGTGGAAGGTCGAGCGTTGGGTCCGCTTGGTCGGCAATGTCTTCTAACGCTAGCCAGCTCGGACCTCTCAAATACGGCCTGGAGAAATTCCGGTGGGATGGATCATCCCATCCCGTCCAAACCGGGAATATGCTCGGCTGGTCTTAAGGGGAGCAACTCCGGAATAGACGGCTCTGAACTCGATTACGTGCGCGCGATAACGTTGTGCTTCTCCAGAGCGGCAATCTCCTCGTCCGTCATGCCCAGCTCGGCCAGGATCTCCCGGTTGTGCTCGCCCATGGCGGGCGCTTCGCGACGCAGCCCCAGGCTATGGGCACCGATAGCCACAGGCAGGCGCGGCAGCCGTGTGCGGATGCCGCCGGGAAGCGTGACATCCAACAGACCACCGCCGGCCCTCAGATGCGGATCGTCGAAGAGATCTTCCACTTCCGCGACGGGCGCATAGGCGATGCCCGCGTCATCGCAGAGCGCGCAGATCTCCGCCGTGCCGCGCGCCTTCAGGATCTCGGCGATCAGCGGCAAGAGCCACTCGCCTTCGGCGATACGCTTTTGATTGCTGTCGAGCCGCGGGTCGGCTGCAAGATCCGGCCGCTGGAAGGCCGCGCAAAAGCGCGCCCATTGCTTGTCGCTGACAATGCCGATGAAGAGCTGGTCGCCGTCGCCGGTCTCGAAGGTGCGATAGATGCTCCAGGCGCTCCGCCGCTGGCTCATCGGCAGAATCTTTTCCTGGGTCATGGCGCTCGCCGCCATGTGCTGCCCCATGAGGAAGGCCGTGGATTCGAAGAGCGCGCTCTTGACCAGTTGGCCCTTGCCGGTTCGCTCGCGTTCCTTCAATGCGGCGAGGATCGCGATGACGCCGAACAAGCCGCCGGTGATGTCGATCACCGAGGACCCCGCCCGCAGTGGCCGGCCGGGCAAGCCCGTCATATAGGCGAGGCCTCCCATATATTGCACCACCTCGTCGAGCGCCGCCCGCTTCTCATAGGGACCGGGGAGGAAGCCCTTCAAGGCGCAATAGACGAGGCGCGGATTGATGCGGGCGAAGTCGTCGTAGCCGCAGCCGAGACGCTCCATCGTGCCCACACCGAAATTCTCGATGACGACATCGGCATCGGCCACCAAACGGCCGATAATCGTGCGCCCCTCGTGCGTCTTCAGGTCGAGCGCCAGGCTCTTCTTGTTGCGGTTGAAATAGCCGAAGAAGCCCGAGCCGAAGCCGCGCAACTGCCGGGTCGTGTCGCCGTTCGGGGCTGGCTCAATCTTGACGACATCCGCCCCGAGATCGGCCAGGACCAGCCCAGCGACCGGCCCCATCACCGTATGGCCGAACTCCAGCACGCGGTATCCGGCGAGCGGCAAGAGCCCCTGCCCGGATCCATCGGCCATCTCCTTGTCCTCGATCATCCCGCCGCCGATACGGCCGGCTTGGCCGGGGGCAGGATCCGGCCGTCGCCGGCATTCCAGCTGAGCGTCGCCGGCGTGCCCGGCTCCACGGTCATGCGCCCCGCCTTGGTGAGTTCTTGAACCACCAGCACCTTGTCGTCCGATAGACGTACGAAAGTCTTCGTCACACCACCATAGGCGATGCTGTTGACCATCTGCCCGGTCACCCGGTTGTCGTTACGTTCGGCGCTGGCGGGCTGGGTGTGGAAATTCTCCGGCCGGATCAGGATCTGCACGGCATCGCCGACGCCCGCCGTCCCAGGCTCGATCTCCGAGCTGCGGAAGGTGCCATAGGCTGTTTCCACCTCGACCACGGTGCCGGTCGATTTCACCGTGCCGTCAAGGATGTTGGAATCGCCCAGGAAGGTCGCGGCGAACAGGGAGCGGGGCCGGAAGTAGAGCTCTTCCGGCGGGCCCATCTGCTCGATGCGCGCACCGTTCATCAGGACGATGCGGTCCGACATGGTCAGCGCCTCCTCCTGGTCGTGCGTGACATAGAGGACGGTTATTCCGAGCTCGCGGTGCAGCCGCTTCAGTTCGAGCTGCAGCTCTTCCCGGAGCTTCTTGTCCAGCGCCCCCAGAGGCTCGTCCATGAGGATGATGGAGGGGCTATAGACGAGGCAGCGGGCGATCGCGATACGCTGCTGCTGACCGCCGGACAGCTCGCGCGGCTTGCGTGCGCCAAGATCCGGCAGGCGCACGAGCCGCAAGGCCTTGGCGACTTCCGCATCGATCTCCGCCCGCGATCGCCGCCGCACCCTGAGCGGAAAGGCGACATTCTCGAAAATGGTCATATGCGGCATCAGCGCATAGTGCTGGAAGACCATGCCGAGTTCGCGCTTGTTGGCCGGCACGTCCGTCACGTCCCTGCCGTCGATCGAGACGCGGCCCGAGGTCGGCGCCGTCATGCCGGCGATGAGATTGAGCATCGTCGTTTTGCCGGAGCCGCTCGGCCCCAGCAAGGTGACGAACTCACCCTCGCGCACCTCGAGATCCGTCGAATGGAGGGCGGTGACCGCACCATAGCGCTTGCCCACCCCGCTCAGGCGAACCTTGCAGGCGCGCGCCGTACCGCTCTCGGCGATTTGGCCCCCTGCGCCGGCGGGCCTGATGGCTTGCTCAGCTCGTGATGATAGGCTCATGAGGGCTTCGATCCATTCTGCGTGCGGGTCTGCGCGGCGACGACGAAGAGCGACAGCCCGAAGGCGAGCGCCGTAAGCAGCGTCGAGACCGCGGCGAGGACCGGCGATACTTCAAAGATGATGTTTTCCCACATCTTGACCGGCAGGGTCTTGGTATCGAAATCGGCCAGAAACAGCCCGATGACGAGTTCGTCGAAGGACAGAAGAAAGCCGAAGAGGCCGGCCGAGATCAGTCCGGGCTTAATGAGCGGCAGCGTGACGCGACGGAAGGTGTAGAACCGGCCGGCTCCCATCGTGCGCGCGGCCTGTTCCAGATTGGGATCCACGTTGCGCAATGCCGCCATCAGCACAACGATGACATAGGGCGTGACATAGGCGGTATGCGCGAGAATGAAGGCGAGCTCCGTGCCCTGCAGCCGCAGCGTGGCGAAATAGATGTAGAAGGCGAGCGCCACCACGACGAGCGGGACGAACATGGGACTGAGCAGGAAGAGGGTCACCACCTGCCGGCCGGGAAAGGTGCCGCGTACCAGCCCGTAGGCGGCCGCCGATCCGAGCACCAGCGCGAGAATCGTGGCGACGATGGCGATGCGGGCGCTGAGCAGGCTCGTTGCAACCCAGTCCGAGGTGAAGAAAAACTTCTCATAGAGATAGAAGGAATAGCGGCGCGGCGGAAAGACGAGAATGTCCTCGCTGGCGAAGGACATCGGGATCACCACCAGGCTCGGCGCGACCAGAAAGAGCAGCACGAACCAGGCAGCGGCCGCGGTGCCGAGGGACGGCCGGCCGCCGAAGGTGCCGGCTGATGCAGTCATGGGACCTGCCATCGTCGATCAGCTCCGTGTTCCAAGAAGATCGCCGCCGCGCACACGCCCGAGCGCGACGAGGAAGACGGCGCAGACCGCGAGCAGAACGAGCGAGATCGCCGCCGCCATGTTCCAGTCGAGCACCTGGCTGATGTGGAAGCCGACGAGATTGGCCATCATCATATCCTGACGCCCGCCGAGCAGGGCTGGAACGGCATATTGCCCCATCGCCCGGATGACGACGAGGAAGACCCCGGCCAAGAGGCCGGGCAGGCTCAGTGGAAAGGTGACCTTCCAGAAGATCCTGAGGCGACCCGCGCCCATGATTTCGGCGGCGCGATGCAGCGCCGGATCCTGCGCCAGCAGACTGACCAGAATGGGGAAGACGAGAAAGGGCAGCATGTCATGCGTGATGCCGATCACCACGCCGATCCGGTTGTGCAGCAGCTCCAGGCCCGCGTCTTCGCCGAAGATGAGCCGGATGAAGAGATTGACCATCCCCTGATGGCCGAGGATGACCGAGAAGGCGAAGCTCTTGACGAGAATGCTCGTATAGAAGGGCAGCAGTAGGAGCATCGAAAGATAGATGCGTTTGCGTGCCGGCTGCGCAGCCAGGTAATAGGCCAGCGGATAGCCGAGCAGGAGCGTCACCGCCGTCGAGATGAAGGAGATTTCGAGCGTCGTGTAAAGCACCCGAAGATAGAGCTCGTTGCTGAAGAACCGCTCAAAGAACTGCAGCGTGAACTGATATGTGCCCTCTTGAATGAAGGCGGTGCCGATGACAAAGCCCATCGGCACAACGAAGACGGCACACATGAAGATCAAGAGCGGAAGAAGAAACGGCATCGGCGGTTCACAACCTGTATTGTCGTCGAACGCACGAAAGCGAGCTGAACCTGCGGCTCAGAAAGATCGCGTAATCAGCTGATCAGGTCAGAAGCCAGAGCTTATGCCGCCGCGTCACCGGCTCAAGATTTTGGCTCCACCAGTCCACATTGAGCCATACGGCTTGCGGATTGTCGCGTGAGGGAAGTTGCGCCCTGATATTTTGCGGCAGCCCTTCGAGCGTCGGCTTGTCGGTCGGCCCATAGCCGATCTGCACCGTGAAATACCGGATGCCGGCCTCCGTGTTCTCCGTGAACCACTTCGCCAGTTCCATGCAGGCGTCGTAATTCTTGCCGCCCTTCATGATATGGACGTTCTGCGGCGGATTGAGCGGCATCTCCGAAAGCATGCCGAGCGGCACACCGGCCTTGGCGGCGGCTACGACGCGGGCGCTCGTCGTATAGGTATAGTCGATCTCGTTCGTCTGCAGCAGTTCGATCGTCTTGCCCGTGTCGTCGATCCAGATCTTCACGTCGTTCTTGACGCGATCGAGCGATTTATAGGCGCGGTCGAGATCGAGGGGATAGAGTTCAGAAGGCTTGACGCCATCGGCCATCAAGGCCTGTTCCAGCGTCTCCTGCGGGCGGGACAGCATCCCACGCCGGCCGGGAAATGCCTTGAAGTCAAAGTATTCCGCCCAAGTCTTCGGCAGCGGCTTGCCCTGCAGCGCCTTTTGATTGTAACCGATTCCACCCGTATAATATTGCCAGGCGATCGAGCCGTTGAAGACCCATTCCGGGAACATGTGCCGCGACATGTCGAGACGCGATTTGTCGAGCGGCGCGAGATAGCCCGCTTTATCGGCTGCCGCCGACACGGTGCCGAGTTCGTTGCCCATGTCGAATTCGAGATTGCCGACCTGAGTCATGGCCTTCATCTTGGCGAGGCTCTTGTCGCCGACATAATGCTGGATCTCGACGCCGGTCTTCTCCATGAAGGGCTTGAGATAGGTCTCGAAACGGCGGTCGTAGTTGTAGCCGCCGTCATCCGCATAGCGGATCGTCGCCGACGCCTGCGCCCTGCCGACCGTGGTGAGCAGCGGCCCTGCCGCCAGGGCGATGCCCGCGCCGGCTGCGCTTTTCAGCAATGAGCGGCGGTCGATCTTCTTAAGCGTCTTCGGACCTTGGCCGTGCTGCAGCAGCTTTGCCACGCTCTCCTCCCTCTATTGTTTCGACGGCCTATGGCCATTCTTGTTCGCGGGCCCAACCGCTGCCCTGAGACGCACAGCAGGCCAACCATTCTTGAGAATAGTTTTAAACGATATCAGACTAAAAGCGAAGCTTTTTTTAAAGCGTCACACCTGTTCAGATCCGCAAAGACCGCATATACAAAATCACTCCAGCGTAATCGTGCGGATAATTCATTGGAATACGCAACGTCCGCACCGGAGCGCAATAGTAGAGAGCCGCACCGTGCCGGACACGTGCTTGAGCAACAAACGCCTGTTGGATAGCGGGGGCCACCTATTCCTGCATCAGAACCTCGCGCTCGTGAAATGCCGCTGAATCACGAAATTATGCTCCGCCAAGAAATTCGTGGGTCCATTGCCGGTAGCGATCGTCGCGCGTGACTTTCTTCATCAGCGCCTCCGGCGCGACGCCCTCGATGGTTGCGGGCGGGGCTCCTTCTCTCAGCGCCTTCAGCGTTTCGTAGGTTGCCCTGACGGCCGCCATGATCGGCAAATGGCCCTGCAAAGCGATCCGGACGCCCGTTCGACTCAAGTAAGCGCGGTCGTCGATGGCCTTAGCCACGGCGCCGAGCATCACGGGGATGCGCACTGCCGCGCACAAGGCCTCCAAGTCTTCGCGCCGGGTGATGCCGGTTGCAAAGACCGCGTCGACGCCAGCCTGTTCATAGGCGCGGCAGCGGGCGATGGCCTCGTCGATGCCGGCGATGGCGGCAGCGCTGGTGCGCCCGGCGATGACCATCGACTTGTCCCGGCGCGCCTCGATCGCTGCACGCATCTTGCCGACGCCTTCCTCGATCGAGATCATGCTGGGCTTTGCGGTCTGCGCGAAAGGCAGCGGCAGTTGCGTATCTTCGATGGTGAGCGCCGCGATGCCGGCATGTTCGAGCTCCTCGACCGTCCGCATGACGTTGAGCGCATTGCCATAGCCGTGGTCGGCATCGACGAGGAGCGGCAGATCGCCGGCCCGGCAGATGCGGCGGGCCTGATCGGCGAATTCCGACAGGGTGAGCAGAATGATATCGGGGGCCCCGAGCACGGTCAGGGAGGCGGTGGAGCCGGCGAACATTCCGGCCTCGAAGCCGAGATCCTCGGCGATGCGCGCCGACATCGGATCATAGACCGAGCCCGGATAGATACAGGTCTTGCCCGCCAGAATAGCGCGGAACCGCTCGCGCCGCTCGGTCGCACTCATCTTGCAGCTATCCTCGTTCGTTTCACGGGCCAACCGGCGCCCGGTTCAGCGCCTCCGGCCCTCAGCGGCACGGGGCCTGTCGATTTGCGTAAATTGAGCTCCCTCGGCAGTAAAGGACGCACCGGCGGCGGTGCACGGCCCTGAAGCATGGCGATCAGCACGTCGACGGCGGCCGCGCCCATGTCCTGCAAAGGCATTCCCACCGTGGTCACGGGTGGCTGCAGCGCTTCGGCAAAGCCGTGGTCATAGAGCGCAAGCACCGAGACGTCGCCGGGAACACGCAAGCCTTTCTCGGCGAGAATGGCCATGATGCCGGAGGCCGCAAAGGGCGTGACGGTGAAGATGGCCGTTGCCACCACGCCGGACTGCAACAGCGCCTCGACCCCGTTAATGCCGCCTTCGCGCGTATGGGCGGAATGGATGATCAGGCGCTCGTCGATACCGATGCCCGCTTCGCGTAGCGCGGCCTTGTAGCCGGCGAGCCGCCGCGTATCGTTGTAATAGACCGAGCGGCGGGCGACATAGGCGATCCGGCGGTGCCCCTGCTCGATGAGATGATGTACCGCGAGCTTCGCGGCCGCATAGGAATCCATGATGATGCAGCGCTCGATGCCGCGAATCCTGCGATGCACCACCACATAAGGCACGTCTATGCGCTCGAAGGCCGCCATCAGCTCCGGCCCGGCATCGAGGGGCGCGGCGATCAAGCCATCGACCCGATTGACCTGCGCGACCTTCTCGTAGACCGAGCCGCCGCCGGCCCAGTCTTCCTGATAAGCGACGAGCAACGTGTAGTCATGGGCACGCACCGCCCGCGCCGCGCCTGCGATGATCTCCGCATAAAGCGGATTTTCGATCTGCGGGACGACGATGCCGATGCTGCGCGTTCGCGCCGTGCGCAGGCCGCGTGCCATCGGATTGGGGGAGTAGCCGAGCTCGGCAGCGGTCGCGAGCACGCGCTCGCGCGTGGCTGCGCTCACCCTGTAGCCGGCGTCGTGATTGAGGATGCGCGAGGCGGTGGATGCATCGACCCCCGCCTTGGCGGCGACATCCGCCAAGGCGACGGCGCGGCGCGGCGCGCGTTGGACCGTGCTGCCGTTCCGTCCGGCCTTCATCGCGCAAAAACCCTCGTGAACGGCCCGCTGGGTGGCCGCTTGCCGGTCTTTCCTGAGCGCGGACAATTCGGCATCGGTCGTCCCGTTGATCTCGTGCCGCTCATGATACCGGGCGAACGGAGGACACCGCCGCCTCCGAGCGCAGCAGAAGCTGCGCCAAAGCCGCGGCCACCGTCAAACCCGTGGCCAGCACGCCGGCTGAATCGATAATGCCTCTTGCCACAAGGTCGCAACGCTCGCCCGTGCTCACATCGATGCCGGCCGGATAGTGCCCGTCGATGCGGCCGACGACCGCTGCGAAATCGATGCCGGCATTGGCGAAGATCTGGCGTGCCGGCGCCTGCAGCGCCCGATGCATCACATCGATGCCGACGCGCTCTCCGAGGCTGCCTCGGCGCAGGCTGCGCAGGGCGTCCGCCGCCGCCACATAGGCCAGACCGCCGCCTGCAACGAAGCCGTGCCGCAGCGCCGACTTGGCGGCTTTCGCGGCAATGTCGATGCGATCGCGGCGTTCCTTGGCTTCGACCTCCGTGCCTCCCCCCACCTCGATGGTCACGAGGCGACCACCGAGATAGGCGAGACGCTTGCCGAGCGCATCGCGCTCGTAATCGGACTGGGTTCTTTCGCGTTCCGCCTGCAGTGCCAGCCGCCGCTCCTCGATGCCCGCCGTCTCGCCCCCGCCGCCGACGAGCAGCGTCTCCTCCGCCTTGAAGACCGCCCGCTCCAGCCGTCCGAGGTCAGCCGCGGTTATGCTCTCCAGGGAAACGCCGCGGGCCGTCTCGACGAGCTCGGCGCCGGTGAAGACCGCGATGTCGCGCAGTAACTCGCTCCGGCGCTCGCCGGAGAGCGTGGATCGGATGGCGGCGACGTCGAGAATATCGCCACGCTTGTTCTCGATCAGCCCGGCCAGCGCATCCGGCGCGATCGTATCCGCGATGATCAGCAGCGGCTGATCGAGCGGCAGGATCTCTTCCGCGAGCGGTGTCAGCGCATCGAAGGAGCTGATGGGCCCGTCCACCACAAGCACGAGCACGTCCTCCAACTCGCGCAGTCCATTGGTGATGTCGACGGCGAGGGCTTCGGAATGCGAGCGGGATTCCAGCTGATAGCCGCGGCTCTCGCTGACCAGCGTCTCCCGTGCGCGACCCGCACGAATGGTGAGAAGCCCCTGATCGCCGGCGGCCTCCAGCCCCCGGCGCACCAGCCGGCCGATCTCCGCGTCGCCATTGGCCGCGACCGTTGCGAGCTGCTCCAGGTGATCGCCACCCGCCACGGGCTGGGCGAGGTCGGCAAGCCGGCCGAGTGCAGCCTTTGCGGCAGCACTTATGCCGGCGCAGATCTCGACCGGGTCGATCCCGCCGGCCGCAGCGCGGATCCCGTGAGCCGCAAGCGCGTGGAAGAGGAGCACGGCCGAGGTGGTGCCGTCGCCCGCGAGATCGGATGTCTGCACGGCGACTTGGCGGACAAGACCGACGCCCATGTCGGCGATCGGGTCGGCGAGCTCGATGGCGCGCACCGCGCCGACGCCGTCACGCAGCAGCGGCGGGCCGTAATGCCGGTCGACGATGACATAGCGGCCCCGCGGTCCGAAGGTCGTCGCGGCAGCGCGGCTCGCAAGCGTGATCCCGCCCAACATGCGCAGCCGAGCCTCCTGGCCGTATGTCACGCGCTTGGCCATCATGCGGTGAGCGGTCCCATGGTGCGGCGCCTCGATGCTGAAGAGCCCATGTCAGTCCGGAATTTCGACCAGGAGCGCGTCGCCCTCGCGGCGCAGGCGGTAGGTCTGAAGGTCTTCCTCGATCGGCGGGCCCATGCCTTTGCCGGTCCGTATATCGAAGCAGCCGGCATGGAGCGGGCATTCGATCATGCAGTCATCGGCGAGCCACCCTTCGGACAAGAGCGCTTGACCATGCGTGCAGATATTCGCCGTCGCATGGAATGAGCCGTCCGGCAGGTGGTAGAGGGCGATCTCATGCCCCTCGACCGTCACGCCGATGACTTCGCCCTCCGGGACATCGTCCACCGATGCGACTTCGACCCAGCGGGTATTGAGCGCGTCCTGTGTCAATAAATCTCCCTCCCGGTATACGGTGCGCAAAGCTCAGACCTGTACGACCACATAATTGCGCTCGACCGAGACCTCGAAGGTCTCGGCCTTATACGGCCCCTCGACGATCTCCTTGCCGCTGGCAACCCCGGCTTCATAGCGGCGAACCTTCGTATGCAGGGGATCGAAATAGGACTGGCCGGTCTTCACGTCGAATTCCCAGCCGTGCCAAGGGCAGCGGATCACCTCGCCGGCCCGCTCCAGGGCATATTGGCCAGGCCCCGTCGAGGAGGCAAAGCCCGTGAGATGTCCGTGGCACAGTGAAGCCCCCTGATGCGGGCAGCGGTTGAGCAGCGCGAAATATTCGCCGTTCACATTGAAGATGACGATCGGCCGGCCACCGACCTCGACGAGCTTGCGAGATCCGGGCGGTATTTCGTCCGCCTGGGCGACAGCGTAGCTTTTCATCCCTATCCCCTCTGCCGCACAATAGCCGGGAGCGCTCAATGCAGCGCGAAAGCGGCGCGCGCGTTGTCCTCGAAGATCAGTTTTCTTTCGCGCTCGTCCAACTTGAATGGAAAGGCGTGGCGCGGATCGTCATAATCCCAATGTGGATAGTCACTGGAGTAGACGAGCCGATCCCAGCCGATCCAATCGAAGATGCGGCGCATCTCTGCGGGATTATCGACTTCCTCCATCGGCTGCGTGCTGAACCAGCAATGCTCGCGAATATATTCGGACGGCGGACGCTTAACCTGCGGCACCTCGCTGCGCAGCTTCGCCCACAGCTTGTCGAGACGCCACGTCAGCGCCGGCAGCCAGGAAAAGCCGCCCTCGATCAGAATGATCCGAAGCTTCGGGAATTTCTCGAATACGCCTTCCATGACGAAGCTCGTCACCAGGGCCTGCATGCCGAGCGAGATCAGGTGATGCTGCTCGACATAATAGGAGCACCAGCCGCCACCCGGCACGGGCGGGTGGCCGTTGTTGCCGCCGCTGTGGATGCCAATGGCAAGGCCCGCTTCCTCGGCCGCCGCATAGATCGGCCAGTAGCGGCGCCGGCCGAGCGGCTCGAGCGACCGTTGCGAGACGGAGACCTGCACGAAGTCTGGATTGCCGGCGCGCCGCTCGATTTCGGCGACGGCCGCCTCCGCATATTCCTGCGTGACCAGAATGGAGGCTTTGAGCCGCGGCTCGGCGCTCGTCCACGCGGCGATCTGCCAGTCGTTGAGCCCGCTGCAGAGTGCCGCGCCATAGTCCACATTGCGCTGGTTGGCACCGGTCGGCGCGAGCACCTGCAGGACCCCCAGCTCGACCCCGTGCGGATCGAGGTGCTGCTCGCGCATGAAGGCGAGGTCCGAGCCGGGCGGGCCCCCCGCCGGCGGATAGGCATCCCGACGCGAGATATAGGGCGAGATCTTGGGATAGATGTCGCTGCCGGCGAAGGGCTGGCGATAGTGATTGCCATACTCGTCGAAATGCTGCTGCCAGCGCTGCGACAGATGGGCCTTGATGTCGCTCGGCTTGCGCATCAGCGGATGGATGTCGCAATCGATCACCTGCGGGCGCGTTCCGGCCTGTTTGATTCCAGTCGGTGTAGCCTGGATGTTCATTGCACGGTCTCCAGGAGGCGTGGATAGGTCTGAAGCGGATTGTCGACCATCATTCGCCGGGCGATGTCGTCCGGCATATGTGCCGGCAGCACGGCCTCGCCGTCGAACTGCCAATGGGGGTAATCGGAGGCGAAGAGGAGGAGTTCGTCGGCTGGGAACTGGTCGAGCAGCGCCTTCATGTCGTCGGCCTCGCTCGGACCGTCGAAGGGCTGCGCCGTCAGACGGACGTGTTCGCGGACGATCTCGCTCGGCGCACGCGTCACCCACGGCACCTCCATGCGCAGCGCCCGCCAGGTATTGTCGGCGCGCCAGAGGAAGCTCGGCAGCCAGGCGACGCCGGACTCGAGCAGCACCACCCGAAGTTTCGGGAATTTATCGAAGACGCCCTCGTAGATCAGGCTGAGCAACTGTCCCTGAATGGCCTGGGACTGCACCGCATAGTCTTCGATATAGAAGGACGGCCAGCCGACATAGCTCGGCGCAAAGCGATGCGCTGCACCGGCGTGGATGGCAACGGGCAGCCCGTGCTTCTCCGCTGCCCGGTAGATCGGCCAATGCTGCCGCCGCCCCAGCGGTACATCGCCGGTGGCCAGCATGAGAACCTGCACGAAGCGTGGATCGCCGGCGCAGCGTTCGATCTCCGCCACGGCGAGTTCGGCATCCTGCATCGGCACGACGATCGAGGCCCGGAGCCGCGGCTCCTGGTCGAGCCACTCCTTCGCGACCCACTGGTTGACGGCGCCGCAGATGGCGGCGCCAAAATCCACATTGAAGACGGCCTGCCCGCCATAGACGACATTGCCGATGGCGAAGCGCGCCCCGAAGCCGTCGAGGGCATGGCTGCGCAGCAGATCGAGGCTCGTGCCCGCCTTGCCGCCCCCGCTCGGGCGCCAGTCGGCGCGGCCGGTCAGCGGGTTCTTCGCGGGATAAGTGGCAAGGTCGAGCGCCTCGATGCCGCGCGAAGTCACCTGCTCGCGCCAGTAATCGTCGAGATAGGGCAGCAGCACCTTGTTGTCGGGCACGACGATATGAACGTCGCAATCGATCGCGCCTTGCGTTGAAAGTGTCATCGGCGTTTCCTCAGTTGCGCTCGCGCAATCGTTTGTTCAAGGCACAGGCATGGGTGGGGAGCGGGATCGATCCGGCTGTCATGCCGCCAGCTTCCTGAGCGGCACGCCCGCATCCGCCAGCAAGTCGCGATCAGGCCGCCGGCGATGACGGATCATGTCGATGCCCGGGCGCATGTCGCGGCCATTATTGGCGGCGGTCACCGCGACGACGATGCCATCGGCGTCGAGATGGAAAGCCGTGTAGCTCTTGCCGTCGCGCTCGCCACGCAGCACCGTATCAGTCGCCTCGCCGGGCAGACCCGCCACCTGCAGATTGACCCCGTGCTGGTCTGTCCAGAAGCGTGGGATGGCCTCGTAAGCCTCCTCCGCTCCGGCCATCACACGGCCGACCAGCCCGCCGTGGTCCTGGGCATGGTGCCAGGACTCAAGCTGCATGCGCCGCCCGAACAGGGGATGCCAGAAGGCGGCCACGTCGCCGGCGGCATAGACTTGCGGCAGGCTCGTCCGCCCACGCGCATCGACCACGATGCCGCCCTCGACCTGCAATCCGGCCGTCGCGGCGAGCGCCGTGTTCCGCTCCATGCCGACCCCGGCGACGACGCAGTCGGCCATCTCGACGCTGCCGTCCGCGAGGATCACGCGCTTCGTCCCATCGGCGGCGGCCTCGATCGCGGCAACGCCGACGGAAAGGCGAAGATCGACCCCCGCAGTCCGGTGCAGATCCTCCATGTATTGCGCTTCCGACGGTGTAAGGCACCGTCCCATGGCGGTGGGGCCCGCTTCGATGACCACCACATCGCGGGCGAGAGTCCGCGCACTCGATGCGATCTCCAGCCCGATGACGCCGGCGCCGATGCAGACCACCCGCGCAGCGCGCTCCAAGGCGGCGCGGATCCTGCGCGCATCGGCATAATCGCGCAGGTAAAGCACCTGATCGCCACCCGGAATGGGCAGCCGACGCGCGCGGCCGCCGGTGGCGAGCAGCAATTTGTCATAGGCGATCGCCTCCCGGCCGGCGACTTGGAGCCGCTGCGCGGCCGGGTCGATCGCCTCGACGACAGCCCCTAAGAGGAGATCGATGCCCTCGTCGCCGTAGCGTTCCGCGGCAGACAGAAAAGGGCAGGCGGGCTCGGGTGCCGTGAGAACGTCCTTGCTCAGCGGCGGTCGCTCATAGGGGCGTTCGCGCTCGGCGCCGATGAGCAGAATGCGTCCTTGAAAGCCGGCGCGCCGCATGGCGAAGGCGGCGCAGCTGCCTGCCTGTCCGGCGCCTATGATCACGTATCGATCAAGCATTTCCGTCCCGCACGACTGCATTGTTCTGTTGTGCACAATCGTTTGTGCAGGCTATGCTACCGCCTGAGCGCTTGTCAACGCTCGCCGCACCCAATCCTGCGCGTATCGCGATATGGTCATAGCGATCGCCGGTCCTCCTCTTGGAGCCGCCATGCCTATCGATCTTACCGGCAGAGACGCGCGCGTCGCCGGCCGCAGTCCCGGCATCGGGCGCAGCCCGGTGCTCTGAACGATGAAGCTTTCTCCGGAAATCCGGCGCATTTTCCTTGCCCGGTCGCTGCGCGGCATGGGCGATGGCTGCGCGGCGGTGCTGGTGCCCGTCTACCTGCTGGAACTCGGCTTCGGCCCGGGCGAGGTCGGTGCCATCAGTTCGGTCATGCTGCTCGGGGCCGCACTGATGTTGCTGCTGCTCGGCACCGCCGGCCATGCCATATCGCTCCGAACGAGCCTGGTCGTCACGAGTGGGCTCATCGTTCTGACCGGCGTCAATTTTGCCCTGTTCCAAAGCTTCGGGGCGCTGATGATTGCGGCCCTCATCGGCACCATCAATCCGTCCGGCGGCGACAACAACGTTTTCCGCCCGCTGGAACAGACCTTCATCGCGCGCGTCGTCCAGCAGTCCGGGCAGACGGCCGCCTTCGCCTATTATTCCTTCCTTGGTCTCATCGTGGCCGGTGTCGGCGCCTATCTCGCCGGCCTGCCCGACTGGCTCGCCCCCGTGGCCGAGCGGACAACGGTGGCGCGCGTCATGTTCCTCGGCTATGCGGCACTCGGGCTCGCTTCGCTCCTCATTTATCTGCGGCTCGACCGGGACTTGCCGGACAGCGGACTGCAAAAGGCCCGTCCGCTCCGAGCCTCGCGGCGGCGCGTCGGCTGGCTCACCTCGCTTCTGACCCTCGATGCGCTCGGCGGCGGGTTTCTGCTCAATTCCGTGCTGGTGCTCTGGCTCAGCCAGCGCTTTGGCGCCTCGGCCGGAACCGCCGGCACGATTTTCTTCGCGAATGCGGTCTGCTCGGCAATTTCGCTGCTCGTCGCGCCTTATGTCGCCCACCGCTTCGGCCTGGTGCGCACCATCGTCTCGACGCAGGCTCTGGCCAATGTCTTCATCGTCGCGGCCGCTTTGGCGCCGAGTCTCGAGATCGCCGCCCTCTGCCTCGTGCTGCGCAGCATGACGACCCAGATGGATGTGCCGGCCCGCGCGAGCTATCTCATGGCGATCGTCACGCCGGACGAGCGCGCAGCGGCCGCGGCCTTCGCCACCGTGCCCTTCCTGCTCGCCGCCGCCTGCGGGCCGGTTCTCGCCGGATTTCTGATGCAGATGAGCGATTTCGCCTGGCCGCTCATTATCGGCGCCGGACTGAAGATCATCTATGACGTGCTGTTTTATTGCCTCGCCGATCGCATTGCCACGCTGCCGCGCGATGGCGAGCATGTTGGAGCCGAAGAGCCCGCGCCACACCGGTAGGACGGCGACTGCACGAGAGCCGATGTCCTGCACGGCAGGCCTCATGCGCCCGGCTGGGCGGTTGCTTGCGCCGCATGGCGCGCCGCGACCTCCGGCGGCGTTTCATAATTCGGCGCAACCAGCGTCTCGGTTTCGCCCCGCCAGAAGGCCGAGGCATTGCGCAGGTAACGCAGGCCGAGCTGCAGGATTTCACCATAGCCGCAGGTGCTGACGCCGTCCTGATAGACGGTCTTGCGCAACGAAATGTCGATCGGCCGGTCGGTCTGCAGAGCCCGCGCCAGGCGGATGGACGGATCGTCCGCGTTATAGAACGTGGTGCGGACGCCGTAGGCCTCGATCTTCGCGGGATCCGGGCGCTGATAGACGCTCACCCAGAGATCCACGTCGAGATAATAGGGCTGGACGCGCTCGAAGAGATTATCGAGCCATTCCTCCATATTGGCGCTGTCGGGCTTCAGCGTATGCGCCGAAAGAAGCGAGCGCTGGAACATGGCCCGAATGACGGCCTCGAAGCCCCGGCCCGCATCGCTCACCTCGGCCATGAAGAACTGATTGAACGGATTGGCCTGACCCTGCAGATAGACTTCGCGAAAGACTTCCGCGTCGAAATAGGCCGAGACCTCTTGCGTGCGGGCGATCTGCTCGTCCCGCCGGCTGATCGCATCGGGCGTCTTCTGCATCACCGCCTGCATGATGTTCCAGTCGGCGCCGACCGCCGCGGACAGGATCGGCTTCATCGCGCCGTCGCAGGCCTGGTGGATGAGCCCGCCGAGCACGAAGGCGAGATTCCGCTCATATTTGCCCGAACGGCCGACCCCGGCCCAATGCTCGCGCGCGCTCCGCAATATCGGCTCCATCCAGGTCTTGCCACCGAAAGACAAGGTGCCGAGCCGCGCGAAATCCTGACCATATTCGATGACCGCGCGGAACTCCGGCGCGATCGTCGCGTCCAGGAGGGCAAGCCGCCGGCAGTCGTCGAAGGATGCAAAATGGGTGAGCATATCGGACATCATTTCCTCCCCGTCGTCGCTCCCCTTTGGCCGGCCGCCGTCCCGCGGCTCTCAGGTCAGCGACTTGTCATTGCCATGCGCATCATCGATCGAGCCGATAGAGGCTGCGCGCGTTCTCGTTGAAGATCTTAGCCCGCTCAGTCGGGCTCATGCTGAACGGGAAAGCATAGCGCATGTCGTCGAAGTCCCAGTGCGGGTAGTCGCTCGAATAGACGAGGCGATCCCAGCCGATCCAGTCGAAGGTCTTGCGCATATGCTCGGGATCCTCGACCTCCTCCATCGGCTGGGTGCTGAACCAGAAATGCTCGCGGATAATCTCCGACGGCGGGCGCCTGACCTGCGGAACCTCAGATCGGAGCCGACGCCACAAGCTGTCGAGCCGCCAGGCGAGCGCCGGGACCCAGGTGAATCCCCCCTCGATCAGCACCACGCGCAGATCAGGGAATTCCTCGAACACGCCCTCCATCACCATGCTGGTGATGAGCGACTGCATGCCGAGCGCCAGGAGATGATGCTGTTCGGCGTAGTAGGAGCACCAGCCGCCCCCCGGCACCGGCGCATGGCCGGCAAGGCCGCTGCTGTGGATGCCGAGCGGCATGCCGGTTTCGACGATCGCCGCATAGATCGGCCAGTAGCGCCGGCGGCCCAAGGGCTCCAGGCACCGCGAGGGCACCGACACCTGGGCGAAGTCGCGATTGCCCCCGTGCCGGCGGATTTCGGCGACGGCGCTCTCGGCATCCTCCTGCGCCACCACCAGCGAGCCCTTCAGGCGCTTGTCGCGCCCGGTCCACTCGGCGAGTTGCCATTCGTTGACGGCCTCGCACAGGGCCGCACCATAGAGCACGTTGCGCTGGTTGCTGCCGCTCGGCGCGAGCACCTGCAGGATGCCGTATTCGACATTGAAAGGGTCCAGCATCTGCTGCTGCATGAAGGCGAGATCCGAACCGGGGGGTGATCCATCCGGCGGAAAGGCATCACGCCGCGAGATATAGGGCGCGATCTTCGGATAGATGTCGCCCTGCGAAAACGGCTGCCTGAGCCCATTGCCGTAGACGTCGAAATGCTCATGCCACTCTTTGGCCAGGTATGTCTTGATGTCGCCCGGCTTGCGCAGCAGCGGGTGAATGTCGCAGTCGATGATCGCGTTCGTGCGCGTCGCGGTCGTCGATGGCTGCATCTGGACATTCATGGTTCGTTACCCTCTCCCGGTATGTGGTGGCCCCGGCAGGCGCCGGCTGATTGTCATTGCTCTTTGCCTGCCGGAGCGCACTCCCTCACCCTCGTTCTATGGCACTGCGCCCCGCGCTGCGGATGCGGGCAATTCGTTCGGGCTGTCACTGAGTTCGAGCATCATCAAGGGCGCGTGCTGCTGGGCGCCATAGACATCGCTGTCCCCGAGATCGCCGGACCCGTGAATGCGCGGCATGGTGATCTTGATCGCGCGCACCTGGGGATAGGCAATCACCGAAACATCTTCCGGCCGAACCTTGTAGAGCGCCGCAATCGTCGCCGGGCTCATCTCCGGGCTCTGCACGACGCGCTGATAATCGGCCTCACTCTTCAGCATCACATCAATGGTAAGCACGAAGGCGCCGGCATTTTTCGAACGTAACGTATGCGCATAGGCGCTGAGCATCGCCATGAATATCAGTTCCTGATGTCGATCATCGTGATCGGGAAGATTTCGAGCGGGTCGTCGAGCTCCATCGTGTGCCACACGGAAAAGCGATAGGCCGGGCCGACCGCGACGTCCGACGGAGCAAAAGGAAAGGCGAGATTGCCCGCGGTGCACATGCGGCCTTCGAACTCGGTATGCATGGCGATGTAGCGCGCCTTCGCGAGAACCGCCGATGCCTCGGCCGGCGTCTTTGCAACGACGTCCAGCAGCAGTCCGATCTCATGCGGCGGGGTGGTTGCCATCTCTCGCGGACCGAGCACGGCATCGAGGCCGTAGCGTCGGATGGTCAATGTGTAGCTGTCGCTCGCAATGCCGAGATTGACGGCCTCCGCGCTCACCCGATCCTTGATCTGCTGGGTGAAGGCATCGATGCGGCTGATCAGGACGGGATCGCGGGTCGCGCCGAGGCTGATGGCGCGATAACCGCTGAGGGCGACGCCTTCGAGCTTCACCGTATACCGGTCGGCTGGCCGGAATTGGGTGCCCCAAACCCGCACGGCACGGTCGTCCACCGCCTCATAGGACGATGTGCGCGTATCGACCATCCCCGCCGGTTCCATGAACTCGTAGGGTGAGGGGTTCTCATAGAGTGTGTGCGCCGCCACGCTGTCGGGCGTGCAGCGCTTGTCGGGATGCGCCGGTTCGACGACGAAATGATCCTGGCGCAGGACACCGATGACGCAGTCCTGCCCCGTCTTCGGTCTTACGATGACGGCGCCGCATTCCATGGTCTTGCCGAGATGCCAGGCGAGCCCGGAGTCGAAATCGCGCATCAGGGGAAACGCCGCATAAAGCGCGCTGTCGCTGCAACGCCCCGCGAGCACCACGTCGGCGCCGTCGGCCAGCGCCTTCTGCAAGGGCTCCGCCCCCATCATGGCGACGATCCGGCTGCTGCTCGTGACGGCGGCTTCCTCAAGTTCCTTGAGCGGCCAGAGCGGCGCCGTCCGGCCGGCGCGCAGGCGCTGCAGGATGAGATCGGTCGGTGGTTCCGCGTCGATGACGGCGAGCCGGAACGACAGCCCTTCGGCAGCGGCGATCTTTTCGATGATGGAGCGGGTCAGCGCCACATGCGGCTTGCCTCCGCCACCGCCGGCCGAGCCGATGATCACCGGTACATTGTGGGCCCGCGCGCCTTTCAGCACGATACGTAGATCGCGCTCGAGCGCCTCCGGCGATACGAAGGGCTCACCGGCGCCGAGATAATAGGGGCCGGGGTCCATGGAGCCCGCATCGCTCGCGATGACGTCGAGGCCCATGGCCAGTCCGCGATTGAATGCGACTTCGGTGAAACCGTAGCCGAGGCAACCGGTGACGGCGAGGAGTCGGATTTCCTGTCTATCCACCATCCATGTCCTTCGATACGCATAGTCTCAGAAGTTTTCCAAAGGTCTGCGACGTCGTAAGCCGTTGTTCCGCGCACAGGCGCCCGGCCCGGCGTCGTCGCCGGCCGAGAAGGCTCGTTTGCAAGACGGCCCGGTTGCAATCCGGCCCAGATATTCGGGCCGGCTTTCCTGTCGCGGTTGCCCGCTACTGCAACAACCACAGCTTGTGGCGGGGCGCGACTTCGCCGAGATGCTGACCCCACCAGCTCGGCATGCCCCAGGCGACCTTCGGATTGTCAGGGTTCGGCAGCTTTGCCTTCGACGACTCGGGAAGCCGGTCGAGCGTCGGCCGATCGAGCGGGCCGAAGCCGATTGCCTTGGTGAAATAGGCCGCACCGGAATCTGGATTGCTGACGAAGCGGTTAATCAGCGTCGTGCAGTGGTCGGCCTGGGTCGTGCCCTTCATGATGCCGAGGTCCTGCGGGCCGGCGAAGGGGAACTCGTAGAGGAAGCCAAGCGGCACACCAGCCGCCAGTGAAGCCTCGATGCGTCCGCTCGACGTGAAGGCATAGTCGACCTCCTGTCGCTGCAAAAGCTCGATGCTTTTGGCCGAGTCGTCCATCCACACCTGCACATGAGACTTCAATTTATCGAGCGAGGCATAGGCGCGGTCCACGTCGAGCGGATAAAGCTTGGCGGGCGCGACCCCATCGGCCAAAAGCGCTACTTCCATCGTGTCGCTCGGACGGCTCAGCATCGCGCGACGGCCGGGAAAGGCTTTGACGTCCCAATATTCCGCCCAGGAGGTGGGCAGCGGCTTTCCTTTGTGGGCTTCGGCGTGATAGCCCATGCCCAGCAGATAGTATTGAAAGGCGATTGCGTGTTCGGTCGCCCATTGCGGCTGCATGTAGTTGGTGAGGTCGAGCTTGCTCTTGTCGAGGGGCACCAGATAGCCGGCGAGCCCCGCCGCCTCCACTGGGCCGCCCTGGTCGCAGACCACATCGAATTCCAGATTTCCGGCGACCTGCATCGCCTTCATCTTTGAGAGATCTTTCTGGCCGATATAGCGGCGGACCTCGACGCCCGTTTCCTTGGAGAACGGCTTGAGAAAGGCCTCCTCGCGCGCGTCGCCATAGAAACCGCCGTCGTCTGCGAAGCGAATGACCGCCGAGGCCTGCGCCTTGCCCTCGGTGCTGATGATCGGACCAGCGGCCAGCGCTACAGCTGTTGCGCCGGCGCTTTGCAGAAGCGATCGGCGCGTAATCAAGTCGGACGCCTGCTTCGGCTTTTTGCCGATGAGCCTCTTTGCCATGGTGTTCCTCCTGTTGTGTTCTTGTTGTTCTGCGGTCGCCTCATCGGCGCCGATGTTCTTGCAAGCGGCAACGGTCCGAGAACCGGTCTCGCCCACCGACATCAATCTCTCGATGATGACCCCGCCGCTTGAACCGTCAAACGAATTGTGCTCCTGTGAAGTGAGAATTTCTCAACATAGAGAAACGCCCTTGAAGCTTCCCCCGCTAAACTCGGTCAGAACTTTCGAGGTCGCGGGCCGCCTGGGCAGCTTTTTTCGCGCGGCCGAGGAGTTGAATGTCACGCCCGGTGCGGTCAGCAAACAGATCGCGTTGCTCGAAGATTTCGTCGGCACCGACTTGTTCGAACGCATGCGCAAACCGGTGCGGCTGACGGCAGCGGGCGAAGCTTATCTCGCATCGGTACGACGAGCGCTCGCGATCATCGAGGAATCGACACGCGAAATCCAGATGGACGAGGCGGACAAGCCGCTTCACATCTGGAGCTCCAGGTTCTTCATGCAGAAGTGGCTCGTCCCGAAACTGGCATCCTTTCAGGCCGCCAATCCAAATCTGGAGGTCGTGATCACCACAGGTCTGTCGAGCGAGCCGATGCCGGCGGAGGCCGATATCGGCATCCGTTTCGGAAGCGGGCCTTGGGCCGGCTTCAAGGCGCATGCGCTCATCGGCATGCGTCTCATTCCCGTCTGCAGCCCGCGTTACCTCGCCTCGCATCCGCCGCTCGATGCACCGGCGGCCTTGGCCAGGCATACGCTCCTGCAGAACCTCTACCGACCGAATGATTGGGGCGACTGGCTGCGCCACGCCGGCGTGCCGAGCCTGCCGATCACCAACAGGATCAGCTTCGAGAGCAGCCTCGCCGCCTATAGCGCGGCGATGGAAGGCCTCGGCGTGGCCCTCGGCCGATGCGGCTTCATCGAGGATGATCTTGCTGCCGGCCGGCTCGTCACGCCGCTCCCCATGGTCGCGGAAACGGAGGGGGCCTTTCACCTCGTCTATCGCGACCGGGCACGGCAACCACTACGCCTTGCCCGTTTCCGCCGCTGGATCCTCGACGAGATCGCTAACGGCCCGGCCCGGGCCAAGGCGGAGCAAGCATGACGCGCAGGATTGTTCGCAGCACAGCCCTGCCAGCCCCATCGGTTATCGGCGTGCGCCGATCGCGGCCAGGACGAAATCGATCTGCTGGTCGAGGGTAGGAGTCGGGATTTCCCCGCATTGCCGCAGGACCATCGGATTGCAGAAGCGCATCATGGCGGCGCGGATACAGGGGCCGGCCACCTCCGGGCTGGTCGCGGTGAACTCGCCAGCCGCGATGCCCTGGCGGACGAGCTCCGTCAGGATGCCATCCATGCGCTCGATATGCGCACGGACCACCCCCCAACTTTCGGCCATGGCCACCTCGACCATCTCGTAGATTTTGGCGTCCGCGTCACCGTATTCCGCGACGGTGCTGTGCATGGTCGCGAGCAGGTCGCGCATCCGCTGGGTCGCCGATCCCTCGCCGGCGGCGATAGCCGCCAGGGCGGCGTCGATCTCCGCCACGCAGCGCTCCGCCACGGCCTCGTTGATCGCCTTCTTGGAGGAGAAGAAGCGATAGACATTGGCCGGGCTCATGGCGAGTGCCTTGGCAATGTCGGCGACAGTCGTCTTCCGATAGCCGATATCGCGGAACAGGCGCTCGGCAGCGGAGAGGATGCGGCAGCGCGTGTCGCTGGAAGCGCGTTCGAGCATGGACCAAATCATTCTGAGAACTTGAGTTTTATAGATATGAGCCGATCCGTCATTCGTCAAATGACCAAGCCGTCATTCGGCCGCTATCGCCATCCCCGGTGGCAGTGAAGCGGGC
Organism: Chelatococcus sp. GCM10030263; assembly: GCF_042666455.1. Classification (NCBI taxonomy): domain Bacteria; kingdom Pseudomonadati; phylum Pseudomonadota; class Alphaproteobacteria; order Hyphomicrobiales; family Chelatococcaceae; genus Chelatococcus; species Chelatococcus sp. GCM10030263. Next base: position 100,910 of record NZ_JBHTDB010000008.1, read on the forward strand.
GCCGTTTCATCCGGCGTGGTCTCTCCCGCGCCCTTCTCGTCGAGGCGCTTGCGGAACCACAACGCATAGAGCCCGGGCAGGAAGAGCAGCGTGAGGAAGGTCGCGACGAACAGCCCGCCCATGATGGTGATCGCCATCGGCCCCCAGAAGGCTGAACGCGACAGGGGAACCATGGCGAGGATGGCTGCGAGCGCCGTCAGGATCACGGGCCGCGCGCGCCGCACCGTCGCCTCCACGATGGCCTCGCGGCGGCTGAGGCCATGGGTGACGTCGGCCTCGATCTGATCGACGAGAATAACGGCATTGCGCATGATCATGCCGGCGAGCGCGATGAGGCCGAGAAGCGCCACGAAGCCGAAGGGCGCATTCGCCACATTGAGGCCGAGAGAGGCACCGACGATGCCGAGCGGCGCCGTGAGGAAGACCAGAACGAGCCGCGAGAAGTTCTGCAGCTGGATCATCAGGATGGTCAGCATGGCGATGACCATGAGCGGGAAGAGCACGAAGATCGAGGCATTGCCCTTCTCCGATTCTTCCACCGCGCCGCCGATCTCCAGCCGGTAGCCGGGCGCCAGAGTCTGCCTGATGCCTTCGAGCTGCGGCCAGATCTGGTTGGTCACGTCCGGCGGCTGCACGCCGTCGACGACATCCGCGCGCACGGTGATCGCCATGTCGCGGTTGCGCCGCCAGAGGATCGGCTCCTCGTGGCCATAGGCGATCTTCGCCACCTGCGAGAGCGGCACGGGCGTGCCGTTGCGGGTGGTGATGGTGAGGTCGCCGATGCGGCCGAGATCGAGACGCTCGGCCGGCACGGCCCGGGCGACCACGTCGACCTTTTCGGTGCCGTCGCGCACCGTCGTCACGGGGAGGCCGGAGATCAGTGTCTGCAGCGATCCGGCGACATCCTGGGGCGTGAGTCCCAGCGTGCGGGCCCGCTCCTGGTCCACGACGAGCTCGACGGAGGGCATCCGCTCGTTCCAGTCGAGATGCGGGTCGATGGTATTGGGGTTCGCCCGCATCACCTCGCGCAGCTTATAGGCGATGTCGCGCACGGTGTTCGGGTCGGGGCCGACCACGCGGAACTGAACGGGGAACCCGACGGGCGGGCCGAAATTGAAGCGGTCGACACGGACACGCGCCTCGGCGAGCGCGCCATCCGCAACGGCCTTCTCGAGCCGGGCCTTGATGCGCTCGCGCGCCTCCACGTCCTTCGCCACGACGACGATCTCGGCGAAGGCCTCGTTCGGCAGCTGCGGATTGAGGCCGAGCCAGAAGCGCGGCGAACCCTGTCCCACATAGGTGGTGTATGTCGCGATATCCGGATCGTCGCCGAGGAGGCGCTCCGCCTTCTTTGCCGTCTCGGCCGTCACGCCGATCGCGGTGCCTTCGGGCAGGCGCATCTGGAAGAACAGCTCCGGGCGTTCCGAGAGGGGGAAGAACTGCTGCTGCACGCGGCCGAAGGCGACGATCGAGGCGGCGAAGACGAGCACGGTGGCGATCACCGTGAGGCCGCGCCGGCGCACGCACCAGGTGATGATGCGGCGCAGCACCTCATAGGGCCGCGTATGGTAGATGGCGTTCGGGTCCGCATGGGCTTTATGGCCCTTCTTCTTCGCGAAATCGGGCAGGAGCTTCATGCCCAGATAAGGCGTGAAGATCACCGCCACGAACCATGAGGCGACGAGCGCGATCGCCACCACCCAGAAGATGCCGCCGGCATATTCGCCGACCGAAGAATTGGCGAAGCCGATGGGCAGGAACCCGGCCGCGGTGACCAGCGTGCCGGTGAGCATGGGAAAGGCGGTCGATTCCCAGGCGAAGGACGCGGCCTTCATGCGATCCCAGCCTTGCTCCATCTTCACCACCATCATCTCGACGGCGATGATGGCGTCGTCGACCAGAAGGCCGAGGGCGATGATCAGGGCGCCCAGCGTGATGCGGTGCAGGTCGAGCCCGATCGCATTCATGACGATGAAGACAATGGCGAGCACGAGCGGAACCGAAAGCGCGACGACGATGCCCGTGCGCCAGCCGAGCGACAGGAAGGAGACGAAGAGCACGATGGCGAGCGCTTCGGCGAAGGAGCGCACGAATTCACCCACCGCATGATCGACGACGAGCGGCTGATCGGCGATCTGGTCGATGTCGATGCCGAGAGGCAGGGCAGCCGTAAAGGTCGCGAGCGACGTTTCCAGCTCTTTGCCGACCGTCAGGATATTGGCGCCCTTGGCGATGACGACGCCGACACCGAGCGCCGGCTTGCCCTTCTGGCGCACGAGAAAATCGGGCGGGTCGACGAAACCGCGGGTGACTGTCGCGATATCGCCGAGCCGGAAGACGCGCCCGTTCGCCTCGACCGGGGTTTCGGCCACCGCCTGCGCGCCATCGAGCGCGCCGGTGACGCGCAGCGGCACGCGCTGGGCGCTCGTCTCGACCGTGCCCGCCGCGACGACCGCATTCTGCTTGGCAAGCGAGTCGAACAGGGCCTGCGGCGCGATGCCGAGGGTTGCGAGCTTGGCATGCGAGAATTCGACGTAGATCTTCTCGTCCTGCACGCCGTAGAGATTGACCTTGGTGACGTTCGGCACCTTGAGAAGATGCTGGCGCAGCGCCTCCGCGACACGCTTCAACTGAGCGTAATCGGCGCCCTCGCCAGTGATCATGTAGAGGAGGGAATCGACGTCCCCATATTCGTCGTTGACATTCGGCCCGAGCAGACCCGCCGGAAGGTCGCTGCGCAGGTCGGAGAGCTTCTTGCGCAGCTGATAGAAGAGTTCCGGCACGTCCTTTGCCGGCGTATTGTCTTTGAAGCTCACCTGCATCGCCGTGAAGGAGGGCTTCGTATAGGTCTGTACCCTGTCGAAATAGGGCAGTTCCTGAAGCTTCTTCTCGATCGGATCGGCGACCTGATCCTGCATCTCCTGCGCGGTTGCGCCGGGCCAGATGGCGGTGACCACCGCCACCTTGATGGTGAAGGAGGGGTCCTCCGCCCGGCCGAGCTTGAGATAGGAAAAGGTGCCGCCGACGGCGAGCGCGACGATGAAGAAGAGCACGAGGGCCGGATGCGTCACCGCCCAGTGCGAAAGGTTAAACCGGCGCATCGTCTTCGCCTCGCGTTCGAACTGCGATCAGAAAGTCAGGGCCTGGACGGTCTTGACGTGGTCCTTGGGGTCGAGCTTCTGCACGCCGAGGGCCACGACGCGCTCGCCCTCTTCGACGCCGCCGGTGACGAGCACGTCGCGGCTGTCATAGGCCTTCACGGTCACCGGCTTGAGCGCCAAGGCGCCGGTCTTCTCGTCCACCGACCAGAGGGCGGGACCCTGCCCCTGATCGAAAAGCGCCGAGAGCGGCAGCCGGGCGACGCGTTCCTCGCCGGGCTCGGCGAGCGTCAAGGTCGCGGTCATGCCGAGCGCCACCTCCTCCCCGGCATCGGGCAGCGAAAAGCGGGCGAGATAGGTGCGCGTCGCGGGGTCGGCAGCAGGGGCGAGCTCGCGCAACTGCGCCGTATAGCGCTTGTCTGCATTCGACCACAGCGTCACCGTCGCGGTGCCGCTGCGGGCGCGCTCCACCAGCGCTTCAGGGATGGCGACGACCGCCTCCTTGGCATCGAGCCGCGCCACGCGGATCGCCGCCTGTCCGGGCGCAACAACCTGGCCGGGCTCGATCATCGTCGCCGTGACGACGCCGGCGGTATCCGCCGCGAGGGTCGCATAGGAAAGGTTGTTGCGGGCGAGTTCGAGCGCGCGCTGGGCATGGGTCAAGCGTCCACGCGCCTCCTCGGCTGCCGCCTTCTGCCGATCGTAGGTCGCATCCGTCGACCAGCCCTTCTTGATTAGTTCGGCGCCGCGGCGCTCGTCGGCGGCAGCCTGTGCCAGCGCAGTGGTCGCGGCACGCTGCTCGGCTTCCGCCTGGTCGACCTGAAGCCTCAAGTCCGTGTCGTCGAGTGCGGCGAGTGGCTGGCCGGCGCCGACGCGCTCGCCGACATCGACGAGCCGGCGCGCCACCTTGCCTGAGACGCGGAAGCCGAGATCGCTCTCGATCCGCGGGCGAATGCTGGCAACGAAGCTGCGCTCGGGCGAAAGCCGCTCAAAGTGAACGGTCGCGACCAGAACCGGACGGTCCGGCCGTGGGGCTTTCTCGGCCGATTGCGTGTCGCAGGCCGCGAGCATGGCCGGCAGGATCAGCGCCAGGATCAGCCGGCCGATGGAAGATAGGGGACGTGGGGAGGCATGGCTGGTGCTCATCGGACGCCCTCTCAAAGTGACCCGTCAGGCGCGCAAGAGCGGCCGAACGCGGGGTCACCGTATGTGACGACTGATGAATGTCAATTTTTATCACTGCACACGCCAGCGCGCGGCACGCGGGATGGAGTCGGGCTGTGCGTCAGCGCACCTCGGCGTCGCGGGCCTAACAGCCGAACGAGTGAGTGGTGTGGCTTGTCCCGCGGACGTTATGCGGGCGCGCGCACCAGGCAGGCGATCTCCGTGCCGGTCGGGCCCGTGACGAGCCGCGGCCGGTCGTCCGGGCAGCGGTCGATGCGGATCGGGCAGCGGCCGACGAAGGGGCAGCCTTTGGGCGCGGCGAGCGGGCTCGGCAATTCGCCCGACAGGATAATCTTCGGCCGGCTGCGCTGCACGACAGGATCCGGCAGCGGAATGGCCGAGAGGAGCGCCTCGGTATAGGGGTGGCCGGGCGCGGCAAAGAGGGCATCGGTCGGGCCACGCTCGACGATGGTGCCGAGATACATGACCGCGACTTCGTCCGCCACGTGCCGCACCACGGAGAGGTCATGCGAGATGAAGAGATAGGCGAGGCCGAGCTCCTGCTGCAGGCGCATCAGGAGATTGAGGATCTGCGAGCGGATGGAGACGTCGAGCGCCGAGACCGGCTCGTCGCAGACGAGGAGCTTCGGCTGAAGCGCCAGCGCGCGGGCAATGACGACGCGCTGGCGCTGCCCGCCCGAGAGCTCGTTGGGGTAGCGGCTCGCGTGGCTTTGCGGCAGGCCCACGAGGTCGAGCAGCTCGGCCGTGCGGCGGCGCCGCTCGGCTCGCGGCACATGCCGGATGGCGAGCGGCTCGGCAATGCTGTCGCCGATCGTCATCTTCGGGTCGAGGGCGGCGCTCGGGTCCTGGAAGACGATCTGCATGTCGCCCGCGAGCTTGCGCCGCTCCTCGGAGCTCGCCCGGGTGATGTCGCGGCCGTCGAAAAGGACCTGTCCGCCCGTCGCCTGCACCAAACCTAATATGGCGTAGGCCGTCGTCGACTTGCCGCAGCCGGATTCGCCGACGAGCGCCACCGTGCGCCCGGCCGGCACGGTGAGCGCCACGCCGTCCACCGCCTTCACGACCTGCGGTGCCGCGCGCGAGGCACCGCGCACCGGGAAATGCACCTTGAGATCGGTTACGGAAAGGAGCGGCTCGCTCATGCCACCTCCCGGATGCGGTCGACATGCCAGCAGGCACTGCGATGGGCCTCGCCGGCGACCGGCGCCAGTGGCGGCACCTGCGCGCAGACCGCGTCGGCGAGGGGGCAGCGCGAGCGGAAGCGGCAGCCCTGCGGCCAGGAATGGACGTCCGGCACCATGCCCTCGATCGTGCGCAGGGCCGTCTTGCGCGCGCCGTCGAGGCGCGGAACGGTTGCGAGCAGCAGGCGCGTGTAGGGATGTGCCGGATCGCGGAAGATCGTCTCCACGGGGCCCGTCTCGACGATGCGCCCGCCGTACATGACGGCAACGCGATCGGCCATCTCGGCGACGACGCCGACGTCGTGGGTGATGAGAATGATCGCGGTGCCGGCCTCGGCGCGCAGCGTCTTCATGAGATCGAGGATCTGCGCCTGGATGGTGACGTCCAGCGCCGTCGTCGGCTCGTCGGCAATCAAGAGCGCCGGCTGGCAGACGAGGGCGGCGGCGATCATCACGCGCTGGCACATGCCGCCCGAGAGCTCGAAGGGATATTGCGTAGCGCGCCGCTCCGGGTCGGGGATGCCGACCCGGCGCAGCATGGCGATCGCCTCGCGCGCGGCCTCCGCGCCCGTCATACCGCGATGGAGCTGCAGCACCTCTGCGACCTGGGCCCCGACGCGCATCAGCGGATTGAGCGAGGCGATCGGCTCCTGGAAGATGACGGAGAGCCGATCCCCGCGCAGTCGTCGCATGCGCTCCTCATCGATCGTGGCGAGGTCGGTGCCATCGAGCAGGACGCGGCCCGCCGCGATGCGCGCCGCGCGCGGCAGCAGGCGCAGGAGCGACAGCGCGGTCAGGCTTTTGCCGCAGCCGGATTCGCCGACGACCGCCAGGATCTCGCCGCGCGCCACGTCGAAGGTCACACCGTCGACGACCGACGTGCCGCCGATCGTCACGGTGAGGTCTTGCACATCGAGGAGCGGCGCGGCGGCGTCCGTCATGCGGTTGTCCCGACAGCGACGGAGGCCCAGGGGCTCGTCGGATGCGCCATGCCGATATTGTCCTCGCCCTCGCGCAGGGCGGCGGAGGGAATCGCGAATTGCGTCGGGTAGAGCGTGTCCTCGACGATCTCGACCGGGAACTCGCGTGCCACTGCCGCGGCGACATCGGAAGCGGCCCGGGCATTGACGCGGATGGTCGGGCCGCTCGCATCGATGCGCGGCGCGTGGAAGGCCTCCTCCAGGCTCATGCCGAAATCGATCACATAGGACACGAGCTGTGTCAGCGCCGGGAAGATGGAGCGGCCGCCGGCCGCGCCGACGGCGAGCCGCTTGTCGCCGTTGGTGAGGATCAGCGGGCACATATTGGCGAGGGGGCGCGCGCCGGCCGCGATGGAATTCGGGCGGCCGGGCCGCGGGTCGAACCACATCACGCCGTTATTCATGACGAGGCCGGCATTGGGCAGCACGACCTTGGAGCCGAAGCGCGAGAGCAGCGTATTGGTCAGCGACACCATCGTGCCGTTCTTGTCGACGACGCTGATATGCGTCGTGCAGCTCGGCTCCTTGGAGCCGGCATGGCCCATCGTCCGGAGCCGCCGGTCATAGGCCTGGCGGATGGCGCGGGCAAAGCCGAGGGCCGCCTCGCCCGGCGCGCGGCGGCCGAAATCGGCGTCGCGCGTGAGCGCGCCGAGCGCATCGAGGAAGCTCGGGCCGCCGCTGAGCCCCGGAATGGCATTCACTTCCCAGCCGCGATAGTCGCCCTTCAGCGGCGCATACCATTCCGGCCGGTAGCGGGCGAGATCCTCGCGGGAGATGCGCGAGCCGCCGGCTTGGAGATCGACGACCAGCATCTCGGCCACTTCGCCTTCGTAGAAATCGCGGGCGCCGGCTGCGGCGAGGCGCTTCAGCAGCCGCGCCTTGGCCGGCATGGGCCGGCGGCGGGGCTCGCCGCGCTCGGCGGCACGCGGCGCCAGGCCGTTGTCCAGGAAGAGCGCGGCGGTCGCCGGGAACTGGGCAAGCTCGCTCGCCTCGATGCCGATGCACAGCGAAGCATACCAATCGATTTCAAGGCCGCGCTCGGCGTGTCCGATGGCGGGCTGCAGCGCATCCGCAAAGCTCAGGGTGCCGAACCGTTCGAGCGCAGCCGACAGGCCGGCGACGGCGCCGGGCACGCAGATCGAACCATAGCCCTTGACGTTGCGCGCGCCTTCCACCGCCGGCCAATCGAACCAGTTGTCGTCGCTGCCGCCGACGAGCGGGTAGTCGGCCGGATCGAGAGCGCTCGCCGAGCAAAGGTTGAAGTTGAGCGTGTTCACTTCGCCCGTGCCGTCGGCATGCAGCAGGAAGCCGCCGCCGCCGATGCCGGAAAGCCAGGGCTCGACCACGCTGAGGACGAGGGCCGTGACCACGGCCGCGTCCATGGCATTGCCGCCGCGGGCGAGCACGGCCGCGCCGGCTTCAGCCGCATGGCGGTTCTGCGCGGCGACGAGGCCGTGGCGCGTGCGAACGGCCGGTTTGCGCAAGGTCCAGGTCTGCATCAGGTCCTCCGAATCCATGTGGCGCCACGGTTCCCCTTCTCCCCGCCTGCGGGGAGAGGACGGCTTTGCGGGTGCGAAGCGCCCGCACGCCGGGTGAGGGGGAATCTGAGCCTCGCCTCGATCATCAATGACACAGCGCCGCGGCCCCTCACCCTAACCCTCTCCCCGCGAGCGGGGAGAGGGGACGTGGGCCCGGCGAGGGCCGATCGAGGGGGGCGTTTCGACCGGCACGGCGAAACGTTCGGCATTGGCCGAGGCGGCGTGATGGGCGGCAATGTCACCCACCGTCGCCACCCAGACGCTCTTTTCGGCGAGGATGCGTTCGAGCAGGCGCTCCAGCATGCGGATGCGCTGCGCGCGGCCGGAGATCCAGTCGTGCACGGTCAGCATGAAGAGGCCACCGAAGCGGTGGATCACCTCCCATTCGTCGAGCCAGCCATCGAGGATGGGACCGGGCGCCATGGGCGGCCAGTTGTCGGCGCCGCCGCCGGCGAATTTGAAATAGACCGCGTCGTCGATCGTCCACTGCACAGGCACCTCGGGCACCCCGCCGATGGTATAGGGATGATCGAAGCCCATCAGCGAGCTGTCATAGAGGCCGCGCCGCGCGAGCTCGGTGAGCATGCCGGGCGTCATCTCCCAGGCCGGCGAGCGAAAGCCTTTCGGGACGATACCGGTCTGCGCCTTGAAGATGGCGAGCGAGGCGTCGAGCGCCGCGACGAATTCCTCGTCGGAGGACTGGCTGACGATCTCGTGGAAATAGCCGTGCAGGCCGATCTCGTGGCCGCGTTCGACGAAGGCCGGCAAGAGCTCGGGATGGTTCTCGGCGACGACGCCAGGCACGAAGAAGCTGCCCTTGATGCCGAAGCGGTCGAGCAGATCGAGCAGGTTCCAGATGCCGGCACGCGGGCCGTAAAGGCGCTGCTCGTATTGCCCGAGGCGCCGATAGCCGGCGTCGTCGCGCAGCGTCCAGAGGAGCGGGGCCTCCGCGTCGACGTCGACGGTGAAGGCGAAGGCGCTTTGGCGGTCTTCGGGCCATTCGTAGCGGACTTGAGGAGAGGTCATCGCGCCCTCACAACGGCTTCTTCTTCGGCTGGTAGACGGCGAGCGAGCCGATGGAATTGCCGCCGTCGACGGTGAGCGTCGCGCCGGTGACATAGCTCGCGGCGCTGCTCGCCAGATAAAGCGCGGCCTGGCCGACATCGGCGGCCGACGACGGGCGCCCGAGCGGGATGGAGCCGACGGTCGCGGCGATATGCTCTTCCGTCAGGTCGCTCACCTCGCTGCCGGCGGCAAAGCCGGGTTCGAGGGCATTCACGCGGATGCCGAATTCGGCGAGCTCGATGGCGAAGCCCTTAGTCAGCCGGTCGAGCGCGGTCTTCGAGGTGCAATAGGGCACGACCGTGCGGCGCATCTTGCGCGAGGCGCCCGACGAGATGTTGATGACGCTGCCCTTGACGCGGGCCTCAATCATCTGGCGCGCGACGAGGCGCGTCAGAATGAACGGCGCCCTCAGATTAATGGAGAAGATGCGGTCCCATTCGGCGGTGTCGATGTCGAGCAGGAAACCGCTCGGATAGATGCCGGCGTTGTTGATGAGCACGTCGGCCGCGCCCCAGCGCTCGCCAATGATCCGAACGAGACTGTTGATCGAGGCCTCGTCCGTGAGGTCGGCGGTCTGCACGAAGCTGTCGCCGTCGAGGCCGAGGCGCCCGGCGAGGCCGTCGAGCACGTCGGCGCGGCGGTCCGTCAGGCAAAGCTTCGCCCCGGCGTCGCGGAAGGCCTCGGCGAGCCAGCCGCCGATGACGCCGCAGGCGCCGGTGACGATGACGCGCTTGCCGGCAAGATCACTGGAGAAATCCATTGCTGTCCTCATGTCGTACGCGGATCGAGCCGGTCGCGCAGGTCATCGCCGATGAGATTGACCGAAAGCACCAGCAGAAAGAGGCAAAGCCCGGGGAAGGTCGCGATCCACCAGGCGGTCGCGACATAGTTGCGGCCCGTGGACAGCATGGCGCCCCAGCTCGCGGTCGGCGGCTGCACCCCGAGCCCGAGGAAGGAAAGGCCCGCCTCGAAGAGCACCATGAGGCCGAATTCGAGCGTCGCAACCACCGCGATGGCGCCGAGGATGTTCGGCAGCACGTGCCGCAACAGAATCCAGATCGGCTTTGCGCCCATGAAGGCGGCGAGCCGCACATAGGGCATGGTGGCGACCGTGAGCGTCTGGCCATAGGCGACGCGGGCATAGCGCGGCCAGCGGGTGAGCGCGAGCACGAAGACCACATTGGTGAGGCCGGGGCCGAGCACGGCGACGGTGATGATGGCGAGCAGGATGGCCGGCACCGACAGGAAGACGTCGACGATGCGCATGATGATCATCTCGACCACCCCGCGGCTGTAGCCGGCGATCATGCCGAGCAGCGTGCCGACCACGCCGGAGAGAACGACCGACGAGAAGGCGACGAACAGCGACACGCGCGCGCCATAGACGAGGCGGCTGAGAAGATCGCGGCCGAGCTCGTCGCTGCCGAGGAGATAATGGACGTTGCGCGCCACCGTGCCGGGCGGCTTCAGCCGGCCGAGAAGGTTCTGCGTATAGGGATCATAGGGGGCGACGAGCGGTGCGAGGATCGCGACAAGCACGAAAACGCCCATGATCGCCAGAAAAGGCGCGACGCGCAGCAGATTGCGCCGGCGGCGGGGCGCCGCGGTGACGGTGGGAGCGACCACCGTCATGAGCGCGCCTGCCCGAGGCGGATGCGCGGGTCGACCGCGCTGTAGAGGAGGTCGGCTGCAAGATTGAGCCCGATGGTCACGAAGGAGCCGAGCAGCACGACGCCTTGGACGATCGGGAAATCGCGGGCGAGGATCGACTGCACCGTCAATTGGCCGAGGCCCGGCCAGGCGAAGACCGTCTCCACGATGACGGCACCGGCGAGCAGATTGGAAATCTCCAGCGCCGCGACGGTAATGACCGGGATGGCGGCGTTGCGCGCCAGATGGCGCATGATGAGGCGGCCCGTCGGCACGCCGCGGGCGCGGGCGGTGCGCACGTAATCCTTGCCGAGCTCGTCGAGCAGCGCCGTGCGCGTGACGCGCGCAAAGGTCGCCATGCTGAGGAGGCCGAGCGCCAGGGACGGCATGATGAGATGCGAGAGGCCGCCCGCCGAGGAGGGCGGCAGCCAGCCGAGCGTCACCGCGAAGACGAGGATGAGGAGAATGCCGCTCCAGAAGGTCGGCATGCTTTGGGCGGCGAGCACGAGGCCGGAAAGCGCGCCGGCCACGGCACTGTTGCGGAAGAGCGCCAGCGCGATGCCGACAGGGATGCCGAGCCCGCAGGCGACGACCAACGCGCCGGCCGCGAGTTCGAGCGTATAGGGCAGGCGCGAGGCGATGATGGTGGCGACCGGCACGTTCTGCACCACCGAGCGGCCGAGGTCGAAGCGCGCCATCTCGCCGAGGAAGGAGAGATATTGGACGGGCAGCGGCCGGTCGAAGCCGAGCGCATGCCGCAGCGCGTCGATATCGGCCTGCGTCGCCGTCTCCGGCACGAGCAGAAGGGTCGGATCGCCCGTCAGACGCTGCAGGAAGAAGATGAGCGTCGCGACGCCGAAGACCGTGACGATGGCCTGTCCGAGCCGGCGCAGGAGAAATGAGCTCATCGCCGCGGTCCGCCCTCAGCCATTCCAGCGCATGCGGTTCAAGAACATGCTTTCATTGGGCGTGGGCTGCCAATCGAGCTCCTTGGCCGCGCCATAGAGAATGGCCGCCTGATAGAGCGGGATGAGATAGAGGCTTTTCGCCACCGTCTCGTGCACCTGTTTGTAGAGCGCGAGGCGCTTGCCCTCGTCGAGGGTCTCGCGAGCCTCGACCAGCAGCTTGTCCAGCGCCGGGTCGCGCACGGTCGCCCAACCGCTCGAGGAATGCAGCAGCGGGAAGAGCGTGCCGTCCGCATCCTGGCAGGCGCAGGACCAGCGGCTGAAGGAGACCGTCGGCGCGGCCTCCGGCCCGCTCTGCATCCGCTTCAGCCAATTGGCCATGTCCGTCATCTCGATGGAGACAGTGAGGCCCGCATCGGCCAGCATCTGCTGGATCGCCTGCACGACGCGCTGGTCATAGACAGGCGCGGTCAGAAGCGCCATGGGCGCCTTGGCTGCCGCACCGATCTCCTGCACCAAGGCCTTGGCCTTGGCTGCATCATAGGGCGGCGCCTCGATGCCCTCGACATAGCCGAAGCTCACCGGCGCCACCAGCTCGCTCGTGGGCTTGTCATAGCCGCCGAGCACGCCATCGACGAGGCCCTGCTTATCGATGGCGGCAGCGATCGCCTGGCGCAGCTTCACATCCGTCAGCGGCGCGCGCTGCACGTTGAGCGCGAGATAGGCGACGCGCTCGGTGAGAACGGAGAGGACTTTGGCGCGCGGCGAGCTCTTCAATTGCGCCGCAAGATCGCTGTCGAGCGTCACGGCGAGGTCGGCCGTCCCCGCCTGCAGATCGGCAAGCCTGGTCGCCGCATCCGGCACGGCACGGAACACCGCCGTGGGGAATGGACCTTTTTCGCCCCAGTAAGCGTCATTGCGCAGAAGCGTGACCTGCACGCCGCGCTGCCAGCCGTCGAATTTGTAAGGCCCGCTGCCGACCGGCTTCAGATTGAAAGCATCTTTGCCGACCGCCTCGACCACATGCTTCGGCACGATGGAGAGCTTCACGAGCTGGGCGAGCAATGCGGGATAGGGACCGTCGGTCTTGAGGCGCACTGTCGTCGGATCGACGGCGGTTGCGTCGACGATTTTGTTGAACTGGCTGAGCTGCGGGCTGCCGAATTTCGGATCGGTGATCCGCTTGACCGAAAAGACGACATCGTCGGCCGTTAGCTTTTTGCCGTCATGAAAGCTGATGTCGTCGCGCAGCTTGAACTCGATTTCGGTGTCGGACAGGTATTTCCAGGAGGTCGCGACCTGCGGGATGATCTTGCCGCCGTTGTCGCGTGTAACGAGATTATCGAAGATGTTGCGATAGACGTAGTAGCTGTCCGGGTTCCACTGCACATGCGGGTCGAGCGACGACGGCTCGTTGACGAGGTCGACGACGAAGCGTTCCTTGTTCGCGAGCGCCGGCGACACGACGAGCGCGAAGGCAAAGGCCGCGCCGGCCAATGATTTCAGCAATCCCTGCATCTTCCCCTCCGTTATTGATGAACCATTCGCGGTTCCCGGCAATAGGCTTCACATCGCATTGCTGTTGTTATTGGCGGATGCGGAGCCTCTCGTCAGTCATGGTCGTCCGTGATCTCCCTTGCGGTGGTGCAAACCTCCAGATTGTCTCACTGATCCTGCCAGCCCATGCGGTTCAGGAACATGCTTTCATTGGCGGTCGGCGCCCATTTGAGCTGCTTCGTCGCGCCATAGAGAATGGCGCTCTGGTAGAGCGGCACCACGGGAACGTCGGTCGCGACGATCTCGTGCACTTGCTTGTAGAGCGCCAGGCGCTTCTTCTCGTCCAAGGTCGAGCGCGCCTCCACGAGGAGCTTGTCCACCTCCGGATTGCGGTAGGTCGACCAGGAGCTCGACGAGTGGAGCAACGGAAAGGCGATGCCGTCCTCATCCTGGCAGGCGCAGGACCAGCGGCCGTAGTTCATGTCGGGCGCGATGTCCGGCGAGCTTTGGGTTCGCTTCAAATAATTCGCCATGTCGCTCATCTCGATCTTCACCTTGAGGCCGACGTCGGTGAGCATCTGCTGCACGGCCTGGACGATGCGCTGATCGAAGACGGGCGCGGTGGCCAGCACGATCTCGGTATCGGCGGCGGAGCCGGCTTCCGTGACGAGCGCCTTCGCCTTCTCCGGGTCGTAGGGCAGCCCCTTGATGCCGTCGACCCAGCCGAAGACGACAGGCGTCGACAGTTCGTCCACCGGCTTGTCGTAGCCGCCGAGAATGCCGTCGACGAGACCCTGCTTGTCGATGGCATGCGCCACGGCCTGGCGCAGCTTGAGCTCCTTGAAGGGCGCACGCGACGGATTGAGCCTGAGATAGGCAACCCGCTCAGTGAGCACGGAGAGCACCTGCGCCTTGGGCGAGCCCTTCAGCTGGGCGGCAAGATCGCTGTCGAGGGTCACGGCGAGATCCGCCGTGCCTGCTTGCAGGTCGGCAAGGCGCGTCGCGGCATCCGGCACGGCCCGGAACACGGCCGTCGGAAAGGCGCCTTTCGGCCCCCAATAGGCGTCGTTGCGTTGCAGCGTGACCTGCACGCCGCGCTGCCAGCTGTCGAATCTATAAGGGCCGCTGCCGATGGGCTTCAGGTTGAAGGCATCCTTGCCGACCGCCTCCACCACGTGCTTCGGCACGATCGAGAGCTTCACGAGCTGGGCGAGCAGCGCCGGATAGGGCCCGCCGGTCTTCAGCCTGACGGTGGTCGGATCGACGGCCGTTGCCTCGATGATCTTGTTGAACTGGCCGAGTTGCGGACTGCCGAATTTCGGGTCGGTGATGCGCTTCACGCTGAAGACGACATCATCCGCCGTCAGCTTCTGGCCGTCATGAAAGGTGATGTCGTCGCGCAGCTTGAATTCGATTTCGGTATCGGAGAGATATTTCCAGGATGTGGCGACCTGCGGGACGATTTTTCCAGCGTCGTCACGCGTGACGAGATTATCGAAGATATTGCGATAGACGTAGTAGCTGTCTGGATTCCACTGCACCTGCGGGTCGAGCGACGACGGCTCGCTGACGAGATCGACGACGAAGCGGTTCTTGTCGGCGAGCGCGGGACTGCAGCCGAGGGCGAGCGCGAATGCCACGGCCGCCCATGCCTTCACGTTTTTCATGCTTCCCCTCCTTGATCACATGCGCGGGGGTCAGTTCGACCAGGTCATCCGGTTGAGAAACAGGCTCTCGTTCGGCGTCGGCTGCCACTGCAGCGGCTTGGCCGCGCCATAGATCGCGACCGTCTGGTAGAGCGGCACCACCGGGACTTCTTTGGCGATCCACTCGCTCACCTTGCGGTAGTCGTCGAGGCGACGCTTCTCGTCGAGGGTAGCGCGTCCGTCCTCGAGCCAGCCGTCGAGATCCTTGCTCTCGACGATGGTCCAGGCATCGCCCGAGTGGAACAGCTGGAAGAGCGCGCCGTCCGCGTCCTGGCAGGCGCAAGAGGAGCGGCTGACGGCGAAGAGGGGCGAGTCTTTCGGCCCCTTCTGGGTGAGCGCCAGGAAGGTGCCGGTGTCGACGAGGTTGATCTCCACCTTCAGCCCGGCTTCGGTGAGCATCTGCTGAACCGCCTGCACGACGCGCTGGTCGAAGAAGGGGGCGGTGGTCAGGGCGATCGGCTTCTGCGCGGCGGCCCCCGCCTCCTTGACGAGCGCCTTGGCCTTTTCCGGATCGTAGGGCAGGCCCTTGATGTCGTCGATCCAGCCGAAATGGACCGGCGTCAGCATCTGGCCGATCGCCTTCCCATGCCCGCCGAGGATGCCGGCGATGATCCCCTCCTTGTCGACCGCCTGGGCGATCGCCTCGCGCACGCGGATATCGTCGAAGGGAGGCTTGGTGGGATTGAGGCGCAGATAGGCGAGCCGCTCCGTGAGGCCGAAGAGCTGCTTGGCCTTGTCGGAGCGGTCGAGCTGGCTCGCGAGGTCGTTGTCGAGCCCGACGACGAGATCGGCCGTGCCCGCCTGCGCGTCGGCAAGGCGCGTGGCGGCATCGGAGACGATGCGGAACACCGCCGTCGGGAACGGCCCCTTCTTGCCCCAATAGGCGTCGTTACGCTGGAGGGTGACCTGTGCACCGCGCTGCCAGCTGTCGAATTTATAGGGACCGCTGCCGATGGGCTTCAGGTTGAAGGCATCCTTTCCCACCGCCTCCACCACGTGCTTCGGCACGATCGAGAGCTTCACGAGCTGGGCGAGCAGCGCCGGATAGGGCCCGTCGGTCTTCAGTCTGACGGTCGTCGGATCGACGGCGGCCGCCTCGACGATCTTATTGAACTGGCCGAGCTGGGGGCTCGCGAACTTCGGATCGGTGATGCGCTTGACGCTGAAGACGACATCGTCGGCCGTCAGCTTCTGACCGTCGTGGAAGGTGATGTCGTCCCGTATCTTAAACTCGACTTCCGTATCGGACAGATATTTCCAGGATGTCGCGACCTGCGGGACGATCTTGCCGGCATCGTCGCGGGTGACGAGATTGTCGAAGATATTGCGATAGACGTAATAGCTGTCCGGGTTCCACTGCATCTGCGGGTCGAGCGACGACGGCTCGTTGACGAGATCGACGACGAAGCGGTTCTTGTCGGCGAGTGCCGGTCCCGAAGCAAACAGCGCCAAGGCCAGAGCCGCGCCGGCGAACGCCTTCACTCTCTTGTTCATTGCGACTTGTTCCCCTGCTGAATGGCGCTGTCGCGCTCATGGTTTTGGCTTTGAGGCTTGCGCGCCCGTGCGCGACGGCCGCTCTCCGGCCGTGCCGCGAGAATCGCCGGATCGCGCAGAAGACGGTCCGTCGCGAAGGCCTGGAAGCGATCGATCTCGCGTTCGATTTCGGCACGTGCCAGTGCGGCATCACGACCCGCCAGCGCCGCGACGAGCTGCTCACGGTCCGCAGCCGGGAAACGCAGGTCCTCGTTGTCGAAGAAGGCGGCGATGCGCTCGACGTGGTTCCAGAGCTGGCCGAGCCAGCGCGCGACGAAGCCGCCGGCGCAGGCGGCGAGATGATCCACGATTTGCCGGTCGGTGACGCGCGCCGTCGTGACCGACTGCTGATCGCCGCGCTGGCGGAGTGCAGCCACCAGATTGACACTTCCGCGAAGCGTAGCCGCTTCCGTGTCGCTCAGCACGATCGTCGCAAGGCTAGGCTCGACCGTCCGGCGCGCGGCAAGCACGTCGCCCACCAGGGCGCCCGAGATCGGCAGCACGCGCCAGCCGTGGCGGGCCTTCGGCAGGACGAAACCCTCCGCCGACAGCAGTGTCAGTGCCACCCGGGTCGCGGCCCGGCCGAGGCCATAGCGCTCGGCGATCTCGCGCTCGCTGACCGCGGCACCCGGCCGCAACTCGCAGGCGATGATCGCACGGCGAAGGCGTTTGAGGGCGAAGGCATTCTTGGCCTCGCCGGCGGGAAGGAGCGACTGTGCGAGGGGCGAGGACGTATCGAGCATAAGGCTGACATCTCACGAAAGAGATGTGAGATGTCACACGCTCGTCATCGGCATGTCAATATGGCCCCCAAATGCCTGGCCTGCCGTCGTGGACCACCCGGCCAGCGGGCTTGTCTGACAGCGACCCGTCCAGCGTCACGCCCGCTCTGTTGTGGTTGCCGATTTTTCCCCGCCACGCTTGGGGCCCTTGCGCAATCTGAGATGCACGGCGCGGTCGCGTTCCTCGGCAAGACGCCGGGCGCGCGCCTTGAGGAGATCCTTGCGCGCGACGAGGCCCACCAGTCTACTGTTCTCATCCACGATGGGGACGCGGCCGACGCCAGCCTCGGCCATGCGATCCGCGAGATGCCCGACCAGGCCATTCGGCTGGCCAAGGAGAAGGTCCTGCGGGCCGAGGCGCTCGATGATGGGGCTTTCCCGTGGCACGTTTCCGCCTTCGCCGAGCCAAGCGAGGATGTCGGCGCGCGAGATCATGCCGACCACGAAGCGGTCGGGTGTGACGACGGGATAGCTCTTGTGGCGGCGGTCCGTTGCCATGAAATGGTCGATCGCCTGACCGACGGTCCAAGAGGACGGCACCACGTCGACATTCCCGACCATCACATCCTTCACCATGGCCTGATCGAAAGGATCGGTGTGATATTCGCGCGTGATATGCAGGCCGCGCCGGGCGATTTTCTCGGTCAAGATCGAGCGCTTCAGCAGGAGCACGGTCGTGGCATAGGCGGTGCCGCAGGCAACCAGCAAGGGCAGGGTCGCATGCTGGTCGCCGGTGAGCTCGATGGCGAAGAGCGTTGCGGTGAGCGGCGCGCGCATGGTGCCGCCCATCATCGCCGCCATTCCGAGCAGCGCCCAGAAGCCGGGATCGGCCTGCGGCAGCCAGGGGGCTGCCAGCGCGCCGAGCGCGCCGCCGAAGATGAGCAGCGGCGCCAAGACGCCGCCCGAGGTGCCCGAGCCGAGCGCGACCGCCCAGATGATGGATTTCACGACGAGGAGCATGAGGACGGCGCGGAAGGCGAGGTCGCCGGCGAGCAGATGGCGGATATTGTCATAACCGACGCCGAGGGCGGCGGGGTCGATGAGGCCGCCGATGCCGATGACGAGGCCGCCCAGGAGCGGCCACCACATCCAGTGGATCGGAAGCTTCTCGAAGGCATCTTCCGAGCCATAGACCATGGCGGTGAGCAGGCCGGATCCAAGCCCGGCGCCGAGCCCGACGATCGCCCAGGCGAGCATGCCCGTGAGCGAGGGCGCCATCGCGCCGGCATAGGCGAAGAGCGGCGCCGGATCGAGGATGAGCGTGCGTTCGGCAGCAGCGACCGCCGCGGCAACGACGACCGGCAGGAAACTGCGCGGCTTCCATTCGAACAGCAACAGCTCGACCGAGAGCAGCACGGCGGCAAGCGGCG
Source organism: Chelatococcus sp. GCM10030263 (assembly GCF_042666455.1). NCBI lineage: Bacteria > Pseudomonadati > Pseudomonadota > Alphaproteobacteria > Hyphomicrobiales > Chelatococcaceae > Chelatococcus > Chelatococcus sp. GCM10030263. The sequence continues at coordinate 119,400 of NZ_JBHTDB010000008.1, forward strand.
TGCCGAAGATCGCCGTCATGCCGGCCGCGGCGCCGGCGACGAGCAGGGCCTTGCGTTCGGTCGAGCTCAGGTCGATGAGCTGGGCGAGCAGTGAGCCAACGGCGCCGCCGGTCATGATGATCGGTCCTTCCGCGCCGAAGGGGCCGCCCGTGCCGATCGAAATGGCCGAGGAAAGGGGCTTCAGGACCGCGACCTTGGCGCTGATGCGGCTCTTGCCGATGAGGATCGCCTCGATCGCTTCGGGAATGCCGTGGCCGCGGATTTTCTCCGAGCCGTAGCGTGCCATCAATCCGATGATCAGGCACCCGACGACCGGCACCAGGACGGCATACCAGCCGAAGGGTGAGCCGCCGATGGGCAGGGCCTCGAGCGAGAGCCGTCCATAATAGGCGAGATTGGTGCACAGGGTGATGAGCTTGAGAAGAAGCCAAGCGGTGCCGGTGGCCAGCGAGCCGACGACGACAGCGATCGCCATGAGCAGGAGAACGCGGCGATCCGTCGTAAAGTCACCGAGCTTCATCGTGGGGATGGGGTTGGCGATCTCGCGCGAGTTGGTGATCTCGCGCGCCTTGGCAGGGGCGAACATGCGGGCAAACATAAGGGCAGCTTTGTTCCAGGGTGGGTGATATATGTCGTGTTACGATATATATAGGCAGAGGGAAACAGTCCGATGACGCGCAAGGAAGCGGCATCGCGTCGCTCGCGCTCCAGCCGGGGGGCGGTGGACTATGCGGCGCTGGCGGAGTTCCGCTACGCGATCCGCCGGTTCCTGGCCTTCAGCGAGAGGGCCGCGGCCGAGGCGGGCATCACCTCGCAGCAGCATCAGGCGCTGCTGACGATCAAGGGAGTGGCCGGCGAGGAAGGGCTTGCGGTCGGTGCCCTCGCCGAGCGCCTGCTCGTCAAGCAGCATACGGCGGTCGAGCTCGTGGACAGGCTCGAGCGTGCCGGTCTCGTGCGCCGTGGCGCCGATCCTGCGGATGGCCGGCGGGTCCTGGTCTCGCTCACGAAGGAGGGCGAGCAACGCCTGCGAGCCTTGTCGAGCGCTCATCTCGACGAACTCAAGTCCATCGGCCCCGCTCTGTCCGCCATCCTCGCCGGCCTGCGGGATGAGCCCAAGGCCGACGACTAGAAAAGCCGGACCAGCTTTTTCGCCTCACATCCCACCGTGGCCGTGCCGACCTCGCAGCGGCGATATGCAGCGGGGGCAAGCCACGTCGGCTCCTTGTGCATGGAATCGCGACAAGCTGTCACTGCACCTTCCATGCAGATGCTATTATATGCGTGCTTATGAACAGCAAGCTCAATGATCCCGCCAGGACGCCTCCGCCTTCGCTCGGCTTCCTGCTGCACGACGTGGCGCGGCTGTTGCGCAAACGGTTCGAGCAGCACACCCGTGACAGGGGCCTCACGCGCTCGCAATGGCAGGTGCTCGCTTATCTCGAGAAGAACGAGGGGACCCACCAGGCGGGTCTCGCCGAGCTGCTGGAGGTGGAGCCGATCACGCTCGCGCGCATGGTCGACAAGCTCGAAGCTCTGGGGCTCGTCGAGCGGCGGCCGCACGCCACCGACCGGCGGATCTGGCTGCTCTTTCTGACGCCGCAGGCGGGACCGAGGCTCGACGAGATGCACGAGACCGCCGCACTGGTCCGCGAGGAGGCCTTCGAGGACCTCTCGGAACGAGATCGCGCGACGCTTCTTAAGCTTCTTGGACGACTGAAGGGCAATCTTGCGCGGGCCCTGAACGAACGCCCGGTGCAAAGGCGTGAAAACCATGGATGACAGGACAGTAAATCCCAGATCGGCCCGGCCCCCTGTCGAGCCGGCGACTGCGAGCGATGCCGCCGAGCAGTTGCAGGCGCGTGGCGAGGCCAAGCGGCCGGCGCAAGATCCGGCTCAAGAGCCAGCTCAACAACCGAAGCCTGAGCAAGAGGCGCGGCGGGAGACACAGCCGGCTGCCGGCCAGCCTGCGCCGAAGCGCAGCCGCCTTCGCCTCGTTCTCTTCCTGCTGCTGCCGGTCATCCTGGTAGCGGGCGGCTATCTCTACGTCACCGGCGGGCAGATCATGTCCACCGAGAACGCCTATGTGCAGGCGGATATCGTCGGTATTTCCACCGATGTCGCCGGTATCGTCAGTGAAGTCGACGTACGCGACAATCAGCGGGTGAAGGCCGGCGACGTTCTGTTCAAGCTGGATGATCTGCCTTTTCGCCTCGCGCTCGATCGCGCCAATGCGCAGATCGGTCTCGTCAAGAACGATCTCGAAGCCTTGAAGGCGAGCTATGCGGCGATGCAAAGCCAGATCGCCCAGGCGAAGACCGACATTGCCTACTACCAGACAGTCTTCAAGCGCCAGCAGGAGCTCGCCGCCAAATCGGTCTCCTCGCAGGCAAGCTATGATCAGGCCAAGCACGACCTCGACACGGCGCGGTTGAAGCTCGATCTGCTCCAGAATCAACTTGCCGGCATCGCCGCAAACCTCAATGGCGATCCCAACGCTCCGGTCGAAGACCACCCGCGCTACAAGGATGCGGTGGCGACCCGCGACGAGGCCGCACGCCAGCTCGCCCACACGGTGGTGAAGGCGCCCATGGATGGCATCGTCACCAATGTGCCGTCGCTGCAGAAGGGGCAGTATCTCGCCGAGGCGACGAATGCCTTCAGCCTGGTCTCGACGGATCATGTCTGGGTAGAGGCCAATCCGAAGGAGACCGAGCTCACCTGGGTCAAGCCCGGCCAACACGCGACGGTGAGCGTCGATACCTATCCCGGTGAGGCGTGGACCGGCACCATCGAGAGCATCAGCCCGGCTTCGGCTTCGAGCTTCTCGCTTCTGCCGGCGGAAAATACCAGCGGCAACTGGGTCAAGGTGGTGCAGCGCATCGCCATGCGCGTGAAGATCGAGACGCCTCCGGATAAGCCCCAGCTGCGGGCGGGCATGAGCGTGGTGCTCGGCGTCGACACCGGCCACGCCCGTGGACTGCCGACCTTCGTGACCGACCTCTTCGGTCGGACCGAGGCTGGCAATGGCTAGCGCCTCGGCCGCGGCGGCGACCCCGATCGCCAACCGTGGCGCCATCACCGCCTGCGTGATCCTGGCCGTGATCATGCAGGCGCTCGACACCACGATCGCCAATGTCGCGTTGCCCTATATCCAGGGCAGCGTCTCGGCGAGCGCCGACCAGATCAACTGGGTTCTGACCTCCTATATCGTCGCGGCTGCGATCATGACGCCGCCGTCCGGCTTTCTCGCCGCCCGTTTCGGCCGCAAGCGCGTGCTGCTCGTGGCGATCGCCGGTTTCGTCGTGGCGTCCATGCTGTGCGGAGCGGCGCAGTCGCTGCCGCAGATCGTCGGCTTCCGCCTGCTCCAGGGCTTCTTCGGCGCAGCGCTGGTGCCATTGTCACAATCCATCCTCCTCGACATCTACACGCCCGAAGAGCGGGGCTCCGCCATGGCACTGTTCGGCGTCTCCGTCATGGTGGGGCCGGTGCTCGGCCCGGTCATCGGCGGGTGGCTGACGGAAAACATTTCCTGGCGCTGGGTGTTCTATATCAACCTGCCGCTCGGCCTATTGGCCTTTGCGGGCGTCTCGATCTTTCTATCGGAGACGAAGTCGAGCGCTGCGGCCAAGCTCGACTGGCTCGGCTTCGGCAGCCTCAGCATTGCCATCGCTGCGCTGCAGCTCTTCCTTGACCGCGGCGCGCAGCTCGACTGGTTCTCGTCGCTCGAAATCATCGTGGAGGCGACAATTGCCGCGGCAGCCTTCTATATTCTTCTCGTCCACACCTTCACGGCGAAGGGCCAGAATAGTTTCATCAAGCCGCGGCTGTTTCTCGACCGGAACTTCGCGGTTGGGATCATCTTCATCTTCATCGTCGGCATTTCCTATCTCGCCTCGATGGCGCTGATGACGCCTTATCTGCAGACGCTGATGGGCTATCCCGTGGTCACGGCCGGCATCGTCATGGGCCCGCGCGGCCTCGGCACGATGGTCTGCATGTTCATCGTCGGGCGGCTCATCGGCAAGGTCGACACGCGCATCCTGCTCTTCATCGGCTTCGCGATCAGCGCCTGGGCGATGTACGACATGTCCGGCTGGACGCCCGACGTCTCGCAGACGACGATCATGGTGACCGGCTTCATCCAGGGCGGGGGCCTCGGCTTCCTCTTCGTGCCCTTGACCACCGTCACCTTCGCGACCCTGCCGGCGGAGGACCGCGGTGATGGTACCGGCCTCTATAATCTCTCACGCAATATCGGCTCGAGCGTCGGCATTTCCTTCGTTGCCTACCTCCTCACCCGCAATGTGCAGGTGAACCATGCGGAGATCGCCAATCACGTGACGCCGTATAATCGCATTTTCGAGACGCCGGCGATCCACGAGCACTGGAATCCGCTGACAGCGGCCGGGCGCGCGGCGCTCGACGCGGTCATCACGCGGCAGGCGACGATCATCAGCTATATCGACGACTTCAAGCTGCTGATGCTGCTCTGCCTAGCGGCGATGCCGCTGATCATTCTGCTGCGCTCGCCGCGCCAGGAGGCCAAGGGCGGCGACGACCACGCGATGGTCATGGAATAGCTGGGGCTGCCGACTGATGCATGCCTCGCCGGGCGGCCTATGCCGCCGCGGCGGCTGGCTGGCTCAGCCCATGGCGCCGTGATGGGCCGCCTTGAGGCCGGCAATATCGAGCTTCACCATCCTCAGCATCGCCTGCATGACGCGCTGCGCCTTGGCGGGATCGCGGTCGGCCAGCATCTCCAGGAGCACGCGCGGCACGATCTGCCAGGAGACACCGTAGCGATCTCTCAGCCAGCCGCATTGCTCGATCGCACCGCCGTCCGAGAGCCTGTTCCAGAGCCGGTCGACCTCGGCCTGATCGTCGCAATCCACCTCGAAGGAGATGGCATGGGTGTATTCGAACCGCGTGCCGCCGTTGAGCGCCAGAAAGCGCTGGCCGGCCAGCGTAAAGGCAACCACGAGGACGGTACCATTCTTGCCGCCGGGGCTATCCACTACATTGCGTTGCACATGGTCGATGCGCGAGTCCGGGAACAGCGAGACGTAGAAATTGGCAGCCTCCTCGGCCTCGCCGTCGAACCAGAGACAAGGGGCGATCTTCGACTTCAGCATGGGCTCATCCTCTCCTGATCGGTGGAACGGGTCGCCAGATCCGGCAACCGACCAAAGCCACGCGGCCGGGTCCGTCCGAGGACGATCGCAAAGACGCCAAGCCGACAGACAATCTGCAGATTTTTTGCGGGCAGTGGGTGCGGTCGGCGAAGGTCGGTAACCGATCATCGGCCGTGACGCAGCCTAGCACGAGGATGGCGTGCCAGGATCAAAGTCTCAGATCCGGTAGAAGCGCGCCGCGTTGTCGTGAAAGAGGGCGCTCTGCTCCTCCCGCCCATGGTCGCCGAAGGCATAGGCGTAAGCGTCGTAATAAGCGTCGAAACTCCCCTTCAGTCGATCGACCGGGAAGTTGCTTGCGACCATTATTCTGTTCGGACCGAAGATATCGACGATCTCACGTGCGTAATCGCGCATGACCTCCGGCGTCCAATCGTGGATCAGCATGCTGAGTCCACAGAACTTGATCGCTACATTCGGCCGTTCCGCCAGCGTGGCGAGGCCAGCCCGCCAGAGCTGCAAGCCCTCCGGATCGCGCTCCACCGGCATGCCGGCATGAAGGATGGCGAATGGGGTCTCGAGGCTCAGATCGGCGAGCGCGGCCGCATCCCCCATCTGGCTCGGATAGATCTGGCACTCGAAGGAGAGCCCGTAACGTGCCAGCAGGCGGAAACCGCGGCGGAACTGATCGTCGCGCAGATAGTCGGGCCGATCCGCCCAGCGATAGACCGGATTGTCGTGCCAGTTGAGGGAGACGCGGATGCCGCGCATGTTGGGATAGCGGCAATGCGCCGCGAGCACGTCCTCGACATCCGGCCTGTGGAGATCGGCAGCGCCGACGATCGCATGCGGGAACCCGCCCGGATTTGAATCGGCGATCGCCTGCAGATGCCGCGTTTCGCCGACGGGGTCGGCGGGGTTCCAACCCGTCTGCACATGCACCGACTTGACGATCGTCTGATGGCGTGCGTCGCGCAGATAATCGTCGAGGCGGTAGTTGACGCGGAGCGCGGCCGAGCTCCCATAGACCCGCTGGACGGGATCGCCCGAAACGAGCCAGGGATAGCGGTCGCTCTCCACGTCCCAGAGATGGTGGTGGGCATCGATCTTCGGAAGAAGCCTGAGATCCTGCTGCATCACCCTCTGCCATTCCGATCAGCGCGCGTCACCAGCGCCCGATTCCCGCGACACGGACGCCCGTGGCGTCTGCACGACCAATTGGCCGGCAACCGAACCCTCTACACATGAGGGCAGCCGCCCTCCTTCAATCCACGATAGGCACGCTCCTTCGGGATCGTGGTCAGGACTTCGAAATAATCGTAGTCGCCCGAGGATTGCTCCGGCTTCTTCACTTGGACGATATTGAGATCACGCAGAACCCGCCCATCCTCACGAACCTGGCCGTTCTTCGTCATCATGTCGTTGATGGGCATTTCGCGCATCTTCTTGAGCACCGCCTGGGTCTCGTCGGTGCCAGCCGCCGCGACGGCCTTCAGATAGTGGGTGACCGCCCCATAGGCATTGGCTTGGTTGGCCGTCGGCACGCGCCCGCCGGGCACGCGTTTGACGAAGCGCTTCGTCCAGGCCAGCGTCTCTTCGTTGAGGCGCGGAAAGAATGGCGTCGGCGTGATGAGGCCTTGCGTTGCCTGCTGGCCGATGGATTCCACCTGTGCCGTCTGCAGGAAGAAGACGGCGAGCTTCTGCCCATTCTGCGTTACGCCGAATTCGCGGGCTGCCTTGATCGTATTTTCCAGATCGGCGCCCGCCTGGGCGAGCGCGATCACATCGGCACCCGAAGCCTGCGCCGAGAGGATGGCGCTGGAGAAATCGAGATTGCCGAGGGGATGCGCCACGGAGCCGACGACCTCGCCGCCCTTCTGCTGGATGATGGAGGTTGCCTGGGCCTGCATGTCACGGCCGAAATTCACGTCGACCGTGATGAAGAACCACTTCTTGCCACCCTGCTGGATGATGCCGTCGACGAGCGCCAGCGCGCTGGCATAGGTATCGAACATCCAATGCAGACTATTGGGCGTGCAGCCCTTGCCGGTCAGTTCGGCCGAAGCCGCCGCCGAGACGATGCTGATTTTATTCGCCTGCTTGGTAATGTTCTGCACCGCGAGCGCCGAATTCGACGCAGCAAGCCCGGTGATCATCTGCACGCCGTCCTGATCGAACCATTTCTGGGCGATGGCCACCGCGATGTCGGGCTTGTTCTCGTCGGTCGCCACAAGCAGCTCGATCGGACGGCCGAGCACCTTGCCGCCGAAATCCTCGATCGCCATCTTCGCCGCTTCGACCGTCCCCGGCCCGCTGTTGCCGGAGTTTGGACCGGACAGATCGTCGATAATTCCGATCTTGAGCGGCTTGCCTCCATCCTGCGCGTGCAGACTGCCGCCGAGGCCGATCAGCGCGATGGAAGCTGCGGCCCCGAGCAGCACTGTGCGGCGCGTTGTTTCAAAAGATGGCATTCGTTCCTCCCGTTTTATTTGAGCGTCCCGAACCGTGCCAAACGTGAGAAGACCACATGGACAGCCGAGGTGCCGGGTTATATTTACCGACCGAACGGTTTGTTTTCAAGCTCCGCGAGATCGGCTGTGGCCTCAGCGGCCTGTGTGGAAAGGCCACGACGAAAAGCGGGATTGTGCGCCGAGGTCGAATCGGTCCAATCGCTTGTCCGATTTGTGATATCCGTTCGTCGCGCCTGCGGGCGCTGATCTGGTTTGATGAAAGGTTGCCTGGATGAATCGGCCCGAGAGAAAGAGAGTCGGCCGGCCGCCTCTGGTCGAGAACCGGAGGGAGATGATCCTCGAATCGGCGGCCCATCTCATGGGGCGGATCGGTTTTGAGAAATGTTCCATGCAGGACATTTCCGACAGCACCAATGTCTCGAAGGGCACCCTCTATCACTATTTCAAGACCAAGCAGGACATCTACGACGCGATCTTCCTGAACACATTGCGCAAGATGAACGAGCATGTGAACGGCGCGATCGACACGAAGGCCTCCGCCAAAACCCGGCTGGTTCAGTATTTTCGCGCGCATGCCGAATATTTCGACAGGCATTATTGGGAATTCAATGCGACCATGCTCGGCATTGCCGGCGTCAGCTCCAGCGCCATGCGCCAGGAAGCGGTCGAGCTCAGGGACAGATACGAGGGCATCCTTCGGGCGATCATCGCCGATGGCATCGCCTCCGGGGAATTCCGCTCGCTCGAGCCGAGCATGACCTCGCGCGCCGCGCTGTCGCTGCTCAATTGGATGCCGCGGTGGTACAGGCCGAACGGCCCGATGAGCGCAGCCGATATCGCGGTCCATTTCGCTGAGCTCCTGATCGAGGGGCTCGGGACTGAGGCGCGCTGAGCGCTGCCCTCAGGGCGGCCCGGCCTCCTCTCCGAGGATCTCCGCAAGCACCTCCGCCGTATGCTGGCCGAGAAGCGGCGCCGGCCCGATGGGCGCCATCGGCGTCTCCGAAAGCCGGAAGGCGGGGCCGACGGCTTGCAGACGGCCCGCGGTCGGGTGGTCGATGTCGAAGACCAGCCCGGCCTCGCGTGTCTCGTCCGAGGTGATCGCCTCGATCGGCCGGCGCACGGGGCCGGCGGGAACGCCGGCGGCGCGCATATGCGGCACCCAGTGCTCTCGCGGCTTGGTGCGCAAAATCGCATTCATCGCCTGCGACAAGGCATCGACATTCTCGAGCCGGCTGCGGTTGCTCGCAAAGCGGGGATCATCGCGCATGCCAGGGGCCTCCAGCACCTGGCACAGCTTCCGAAACAGCCGATCATTACCCGCGCTGATCATGACCTGGCCGTCGCTGCAGTCGAACAGGCCGTTCGGGCACATGAAAAAGGATGTATTGCCCAGCCGCGGCGGGTCCTCGCCGGTGAGCAGCACGCCTTGATAGACGAAGGCCGTCGCGGCGATCGCGGTGTTGTAGAGGGGTACATCGACGAACTGCCCGCGCCCGGTGCCTTGGCGCGCATGGATCGCGGCGAGAATGCCCATGCCGGCATGGGTGCCGGCGAGCACATCGATGAGCGACCCGCCGGCACGGGTCGGCGGCTGCGAGTCGTCGCCCGTGAAATACATGAAGCCGGTCTCTGCCTGCACGATCGGATCATAGCCGGCAACCGCCGCATAGGCACCTTGATGGCCGTAGCCCGAGATCGAGCAATAGATGAGCCGCTCGTTCTTCTGCGCGAGCTCCCCGTAACCCAGACCAAGCCGGCCCATGGTGCCCGGCCGGAAGTTCTCCACCAGCACATCGCTCTTCATGGCGAGCGCAACGGCTCGCTCCCGGTCCCGTTCCGTCTTCAGGTCGAGCACGACACTCTTCTTGAGGCGATTGAGGCCCATGAAATTGGACGACTGCCCGGCGCGGCCCGGCGGCAGATAGGCGCGCGTGTCGTCACCGGCCGGACTTTCGATCTTGATGACCTCCGCGCCGAGATCCGCCAGGAGCTGCGTGAGATAGGGCCCGGAGAGAACGCGCGTGAAATCGAGAACGCGCAGACCGGTCAGCGGGGGCGCATGGGCGGGAGTCGCGGTCATTGTCGTGCTCCGGCGCTCAAGTGACGGGCACCGCCAGCCCGCCATAGCTTCGCGAGCGGTCGAGCGCCATGCCGGCGAGCACGTCGCGATGCTCATAGGCCGTGCCATGGGCGTTCGCCAGCCGGGTGATGCGGCGGAAATGGAGGTGCAGGCCGTATTCCCAGGTGAAGGCGATGCCGCCGTGCAGCTGGATGCATTGCTCGGCGAGATTGAGGCCGGCTTCCGAACAGAAGGCCTTGGCCGTGCGAAAGGCGGTCTCCGCCTCACCGTCGTCGCCGTTCAGGTCGCCGCTTTGCGTCGCACGATCATGCAAGGCGGCCGCATATTCGACGCTCGCCTTCATGCCCTCGAGGCTCACCTGGCAATCGGCGGCCATATGCTTGAGCGCCTGGAAGGAGCCGATCACCTTGCCGAACTGCTGGCGCTCCTTCATATAGCCGATGGTGCGCTCCAGGCAGTAGGCGGCCGCACCGACGAGTTCGGCGGTCGCGAGAATGCCGAGCACGCGGTCGGTTCGCTCCGCGACGAGCTCATTGGCCGAGACGTCGCGGGAGAGCTCGACCCGGCTCATCGGATAGGTGAGATCGATACCGTCCGTTCTGACGCCACGTTCACCATTCAATTCCGTCAGCAGGGTCCGTGGTCCGGAGCTGGATGCGACCGGAGCGACGAGGTAGCGCGCGCGTTCGGCGAAAGGCACGCTCAGGCGACCGTGGATCGAAGGGCGACTGCCGGACGACGCCTCCAATCGGCCGTGGTTGGGGGCGGTCACGACGGCCGTGCCGGCAAGCACCGCCTCGCAGATATCCGGGCGCGCCCGCGCCGCGATGCCCATCGCCGCAATCGATTCGATCACTGGAAACGGCACGGCCGCGCGCCCCGCTTCCATGGCGACGGCGGCCGCCTCCGTGAGGCCGAGGCCAAGCCCGCCCTGCCCTTCAGGCACCAGAAGCCCGAACAGGCCGAGCTCAGTCAGCGCCGTGCCAGCCGCCTCGAAACCGGGTTCCACATCGTCGGCCGTGCCGGCCGGCGGCACCGATGTGATCGGCAAGGCCTGAAGGGCCCGCCTGACGCTGTCCGCGAGCATCCGCTGTTCTTCGGAGAAATCGAAACGCATCGTGCGGTCCTGTGCTGATCGTGCCAAGCAATGGCCGTGAAAATGATTAGCGCGGCAGGCCGAGCATACGCTCCGCGATGATGTTGCGCTGGACCTGCGAGGTGCCGGCATAGATGGTGACGGCACGCGCCTGCAGGAAATTGTAGCGGAAACGCTCGATGCCGACGGAATCGGCGACATAATCCGCGCCGAGCACCTCCATCGCGAAGCTTTCGATGCGCTGGTGAAGCTCGCTCCAGAACAGCTTGACGACGCTCGCATCGGAACCGATGCCGTCGCCATTGACGATCCGGCTGACGGTTTTCAGGTTGAGTTGCCTGAGCACGCCGAGCTCGGCATAAAAGCGGCCGATCTGCTGGCGGTAATGGGCATTCACCGCCACCTCCGGCCGGCTGCTGATCTTGCGCAGGAGCTGCTCGAACTCGTTCATGAAACGCGCCTGGCGATAAAGCCGCGCGGTCGCCCGCTCATAGCCCAGGAGATTGACCGCGACGTTCCAGCCGTCATCGACCGCCCCGACATTCATGTCGGCGGGGATCCGGGCATTATCGAAGAAGACCTCGTTGAATTCCTGACGCCCGGTAATTTGCACCAGCGGCCGCACGGTGATCCCTGGCGTCTTCATATCGACCAGGAAGAGAGTCAGGCCACGATGCTTCGGCACGTCGGGATTGGTGCGGGCGAGCAGGATGCACCAATTGGCGTGGACCGCGAAGCTCGTCCAGACCTTCTGGCCGTTGAGGACCCAGGAATCGCCGTCGCGGACCGCACGCGTCCGCACGCCCGCGAGATCGGAGCCGGCGTCCGGCTCCGAAAAGCCCTGGCACCAGATGTCGTCGACGGTGAGGATGCGCGGCACATAGTGCTTCTTCTGCGCCTCCGTCCCGGCAGCGAGGATGATCGGCGCCACAAGCTCCTTGCCGATGGTATTGATGCCTTCAGGGGCCGCCCGGCGACCGAGCTCCTCGCTGACGATCAATTGCTCGACCATGGTGAGGCCCTGGCCGCCATAGGCTTTCGGCCAAGCAACGCCCTGATAGCCGGCAGCATAGAGCTTGCGCTCCCAGGCTGCCTGCATCATGGCGTTCTCGTCCGCATCGTCCGGCCCGAGATAGGCCGGTCCGCCCCAGTCCTCGGGCAGGTTCTCATTGAGCCAGCGGCGGAAGTCGCGCCGATAGCGCTGCTGTTCGGGTGTGAAGTCGATGTCCATGGCGGCGCGTTCCGGTTCTATGCGCGGGTCGGGGGCGCGTCAGCGGCCCTTGAAGACGGGCTTGCGCTTTTCGAGGAAGGCGCGCTGCGCTTCCTTCGAATCCTCCGTCTTGGAGAGCGCGAAAGTCATGTTCTGTTCGAAGCGATAGGCATCGCGCTCCGGCATGGCCTCCACCACATTGTAGGCCTCCTTCGCGAGCTTCAGCGCAATCGGGCTCTTGCTGGCGATCTCGGCGGCGAGCGCACGGGCCTCCTCCATCAAGCGGTCAGCCGGCACGACCTCCTCGATGACGCCGAGCCGGTACATCTCCTGAGCCGACAAGCGCATGCCGGTGAAGAACATCCGCCGGCCCCGCGAGCGGCTGAACATGCGATTGAGGATGCTGGCGCCGCCCGCCAGCCCCACATTGATTTCCGGCATGGCGAAGACGGCATTGTCCGAGGCCAGGATGATGTCGCAGGCGGCCACGACGTGGAAACCGGCACCGAGCGCCGGCCCGTTCACCGCGGCGATGACGGGCTTGAAACATTCGTGGATTGCATTGGGCGCCTCGCGGGTGCGCCGATTGTGCCGCCAGAAGCCGCCGGGCTCGGCGGCGATGCTGGCACGCTCGGTGATGTCGGCGCCGGCCGAGAAGCAGTTGCCCGCCCCGGTCAAGATCACCACACGGACATCGTCCATGTCGTTGATCAGATCGAATGCCTGGATGATCTCGTCGCGCATGCGGCTGTTCTGCGCATTCACCTTCGGCCGGTCGAGGGTGACGGTCGCGATGTGGCCGTCGACGTCGAGTTTCAGGCATTCGAAATTCATGGCAGCACCATTTCCTTCCCTGTCTGCGGCTCCGCCCTGCGAAGGCGGCGCGGTCGCAGGGCTTCTCATTCGGCCATCGTGTTTTTACTTATTTACCGGACAACCGGTCTATGAACAAGTCGGGCGACCTTGGCAAGCGCCATTGTTATGGCAGGCTAGATGAACAGCGCCGATGACCTCCGGCTTTTGCAGATGCGGAGTCCACCCACCGCAATTCGTACGCGGCGCCGTGATTCGGGCCGCCTCACACGGGCCGCACGGCGCAGGGGCTAAGTTTTCTCTTGACGAGCGGCGGCTCCACGGAGACAAGAATAATAACCATCCGGCCGGTCGAGAACGAGGCACGGGGACGCAATAAGAACCCAGGGGAGTGGATCGCTTGGCGGGAGCAGGCACGGAAGTCGGACGGCGCACCTCCGATGGAGCAACGGTTCCCAAGAAGCTCGGCCTTGCGGTCTGGGCGACCGAGCCGCTCGACAATATCATCGCCCAGGTGAAGCTCGCCGAGGATATCGGATTCGACAGCATCTGGGTGATCGATTCCCAGCTTTTATGCCGCGACGTCTTCGTGACGCTCGCCGCGCTGGCCGTGAATACATCGCGGATCAAGCTCGCCACCGGCGTGACGCAGCCCGCCACACGTCATCCCGCCGTCACGGCGAGCGCTCTCGCCGCCCTCGACGAGCTTTCCGGCGGGCGCATGATGTCGGGCATGGGCACGGGCTTCTCCTCGCTGCGTACTCTCGGCCTGCCGGCCGCGAAGTTGGCCGAGTTCGAAGCCTTCGTCGCGGCCGTCCGCCAGCTGCTCGCGCAGGAGACGGCGCGCTTTCCGAACGGTTTCGAGGCGCGCATGACCTGGCTCGCGCAGCCCGCCCGGGTGCCGATCTTCGGCGCCGCGTCGGGGCCGAAGATGACGCAGCTTGTCGCGCGCATCGCCGATGGCGCCATCCTTCTCCAGGGCATTGCGGATGACCTTCTCGACCGCGCCCATCAATGGCTCGATGAAGGTGCAAGCTCCGCCGGGCGCGATCTGGCAAGCCTCGAGGTTGCCTGCTGGGTTCCACTGGGGCTCGACGACGATCCCGAGCGCGCCCGCGATCAGGTCCGGGTGCGGGTCGCCGGCGCCATCATGAATACCGACGCCGACTGGTTCGAGGGGGCGGAGCGGGAGGCGGTGCTCGCCGTTCAGCGGTCCTACAAGGATTTTCAGCATGCCGGCGCCAATGCCGACCACGCGAGCATCCTGCCGGACCGGATCGTCAACCGCTATGCGATTGCCGGCACACCCGAGGGGGTGCGCGAAGGGCTCGCGCGGGTGATGCGGCGGCCCGACCTCGACCATGTCATTCTCACGCCGCAGGCATCGGCCGACGACAAGACGGATGTGCTCGGCCTGCTTCGGCGTTTCGACCGTGACATTCTCGCGAAGCTGTGACGCGCGCCGGCGACTGGCCTGCACTCTGACGATCGGACGAGACCCGCGATGCCCACAGAGCCCATTCTGACCACCGACGGCCTCACCAAGCGCTTCGGCGGCTTCACGGCCGTGAAGGACCTCACCTTGAGCGTGGCAAAGGGCTCCATCCACGCGCTGATCGGCCCCAACGGAGCGGGCAAGACCACCGTCTTCAACCTCCTCACCAAGACGCTGCAGCCGACGAGCGGCCGCATCGTCTATAACGGCGAGGACATCACCCGGCGCCGCCCCTATGAAGTGGCGCGCATTGGCATGGTGAGGTCGTTCCAGATTTCGGCGGTTTTTCCCCGGCTCACCGTGCGCGAGAACGTGCGCCTGGCGCTGCAGGACAAGGCAGGCGAATCCTACGCCTTCTGGCGATCCGGCCGGTCGCTTGCGCGGCTCGACGCCCGCGTCGACGAACTGTTGGAGCTGGTCGATCTCAGCCCCTATGCCGACGATCCTGCGGTCCGGTTGCCCTATGGCCGCAAACGGGCACTGGAGATCGCAACCACCATTGCGCTCGAGCCCAACCTGCTTCTCCTGGACGAGCCCATGGCGGGGTTGAGCCGCGAGGATATCCAGCGTGTCGCGGATCTCATTCGCCGGCTATCGGTCGATCGCACCATTCTCATGGTCGAGCATAATCTCTCCGTCGTTGCCGATCTCTCCGACCGCATCACGGTGCTCACCCGCGGCCAGATTCTCGCCGAAGGCAGCTATGCCGAAGTCTCGCGCGTGCCGGCCGTTCAGGAAGCCTATCTCGGAGGTGGCCATGCCTGAGACCACCGCCCCCTATCTGCGCGTCCGCAATCTCGAGGCCTGGTACGACGAGTCTTACGTCCTGCAAGGCGTCGACTTCGATGTCGCCGAAGGCGAAGTCGTCACGCTGCTCGGCCGCAATGGTGCCGGTAAGACGACGACGCTCAAGGCGATCATGGGCCTGATGCCGCGCGCCTCCGGCAGCATCACCTTCTCCGGCAGGGATATTCTCGGCCATCCACCGCACCGGATCGCCCGCGCCGGAATAGGCTACTGCCCCGAGGAGCGCGGCATATTCGGCAGCCTCACCGTCACGGAAAATCTCGTCCTGCCGCCGGCGGTGGCCGCCGAAACGATCTCCTTGGCGCGGATCTATGAGATGTTCCCCAATCTGGCCGAGCGCCGCGACAGCGCCGGCAACAAGCTGTCCGGCGGCGAGCAGCAGATGCTGGCCATCGGCCGCATCCTGAGAACCGGGGCGCGCATCCTGCTTCTGGACGAGCCGACCGAAGGCCTGGCCCCTGTCATCGTCCAGCAGATCGGGCGGGTGATCGCCGACATGAAAAAGGCGGGGCTGACCATCGTTCTCGTCGAGCAGAATTTTCATTTCGCCGCGCATGTCGCCGATCGCCACTACGTGGTCGAGCGCGGTCGCGTCGTCGACATGATTCCGGGGGCGGAGCTCACCGCCCAGGAAGCCAAGCTTCGCGACTATCTCGGCGTCTAACCGTTTCGAGCGAAATGGACACCCGTTCGCGTCAAGACAACGCGAAACTCAGAGCCTGAAGGGAAATATCCGGCATGTTCGACTGGCTGAACATCACAATTCCGACCGGAATGGCCCTTTATTCACAGCTGTTGATCGGCCTGATCAACGGCTCGTTCTACGCGCTCCTCAGCCTCGGCCTCGCCATCATCTTCGGCCTTCTCGGCGTCATCAATTTCGCGCACGGAGCGCAATATATGGTCGGCGCCTTCTGCGCCTGGGCGCTGCTGAATTACGCCGGCATCGGCTATTGGCCGGCCTTGATCATTGCGCCCCTCATCGTAGGCGCAGCGGGCCTTCTGCTCGAACGAACGCTGATCCGGCCGACCTACAAGCTCGACCACGCCTATAGCCTGCTGCTCACCTTCGGGCTGACCCTCATCATCGAGGGCCTCTTCCGCCAGATCTTCGGCACCTTCGGCCAGCCCTACCAGATGCCCTCCTCCCTCACCGGCGCGACCAATCTCGGTTTCATGTATCTGCCGAATTACCGCGCCTGGGTTCTCGTCGCCTCGGTCGTCATCTGCGCCGCCACCTGGTTTTTCATCGAGCGTACGCAGCTCGGCTCCTACATGCGCGCCGCGACCGAGAATCCGAAGCTCACCCAGGCGCTCGGCGTGAATGTGCCCATGCTTATGGCGGTGACTTACGCCATCGGCGTCGGTCTCGCGGCGCTTGCCGGCGTCATGGCCGCGCCGATCTACCAGGTGAGCCCGCTGATGGGATCGGAGGTCATCATCATCGTCTTCGCCGTAGTGGTGATCGGCGGCATGGGCTCGATCCTGGGCTCCATCGTCAGCGGCTTCGCCCTGGGGCTCGTGGAAGGGCTCGCCAAGGCCTTCTATCCGCCGGCGTCCTCGGTGGTGATTTTCCTGGCCATGGCGATCATCCTGCTGATCCGGCCTGCCGGGCTCTTCGGCCGCGCCGCCATCGTCCCGGCGGCCCTGTCGATCGTGAGGGGTGGCGTCGATACGCGCATCAGCCCGCTGCTTTCAACCGCTCTGATTTTCCTGGCGATCGTCGCGCCTTTTGTCTTCTATCCGGTCTTTCTGATGAAGGCGCTGTGCTTTGCGCTCTTCGCCTGCTCATTCAATCTCGTGCTCGGTTACGGCGGTCTGCTCTCTTTCGGCCATACAGCCTTCTTCGGCGGCGCCGCCTATGCCACCGCCCATGCGATCAAGGTTTGGGGCTTTTCGCCCGAGCTCGGCATTCTCGCCGGCGTTGCGGCCGGCGCGCTGCTCGGGGCGATCTTCGGCGTCATCGCGATCCGCCGGCAGGGAATCTATCTGGCGATGGTGACGCTCGCGCTCGCCCAGATGCTCTATTTCATTGCCGTCCAGGCGCCATTCACCGGCGGCGAGGACGGCATTCAGTCGGTGCCGCGCGGCCAGCTCTTCGGCTTCATCGACCTCTCCGATCAGATGACGCTGTATTATGTGGTGCTCGCCATCTTCATCATCGGCTTTGCCTTCTTCTGCCGCGTCATCTCCTCGCCATTCGGCCAGGCGCTCCGGGCCATCCGGGAGAATGAGGGCCGCGCCGTCTCGCTCGGCTACCGCAGCAATATGTTCAAGGTGATCTGCTTCGTGCTTGCCGGGGCGCTTGCGGGGCTCGGCGGCGGCACGAAAGTCCTGGTCTTCGGCATCGCGTCGCTCACGGATGTCCATTTCGCCATGTCAGGCGAGGTCATTCTGATGGTGCTGCTTGGCGGTCTCGGCACGATCCTCGGCCCGGTCGTCGGCGCTTTCACCATCATCGCCATGGAGAGCTACCTCCAGGACTATGGCGCCTGGATCAAGGTGATCCAGGGCGTGATCTTCATCATCTGCGTGCTGTCGTTCCGCCAGGGCATCGTGGGCGAGATCGAACGCCTCGGCCGGCTGGCTGCGCCGCTCGTCCAACGCCTCGGTGGCGGAAGCCGCACCCGAAGCGCCGTCCACTCGCGCCCGTGAGACGGCATCCGCCGCTCACTCACTCGGCGGCGGCTTCCAAAGGGCGCATCGCGCCGTCGAGGAGGTTGAGGAAGGCGCGCGGAGCAGGATCCGCCGGACCGCTCTGGCCCTTGTCGGCCGACACATAGGCGACGACCAGCTCCCAGCACATTTCCGGTTCGGCGAGCTCGGCGATGCCGACGCAGGAGCGCCGGGCTTCCGCGACGGCTTCCGGCACCAGGGCCACGCCGAGGCCGCGGGCTACCAGTCCGATCAGCGTATCGAGGTCGCTGACCTCGAAGGCGATGTGCCGTTGCAGTCCCGTTTCGGCAAAGCCGCGGTCGACCAGTTGGCGCGTGCCCCAGGCTCGCTCGAAATCGACGAAGGGCTCGCCCGCCACTGCCGCGAGCGGCACGTTCGTCCGACCTGCCAAGGGATGAGCGGGCGCACAGATCACAACGAGCGCCTCGCAGGCGATCATCAGCGTCGTGATGCCGTTGGACGGCTCGCACATGGGCAGAATGGCGAGATCGAGCCGACCGGTCTGAACTTTCTCCAGGAGATGCGACGTGCTGCCCTGGCAGAGCCGAACCTCGACCTCCGGATATTCGGCGTGGAACCGTGCGAGATGGGCCGGCAGATCAAGAAAGGCCGGCAAGCTCTGCACCGTGCCGATGCTGAGACTGCCGCGTTTCAGCCCTTGCAGGGCAGCGACCGAATCGCGCGCGTCGCGCACCGCCTCGAGCGCGATCCGCGCCTTGTCGAGGAACACACATCCCGCCGCCGTCAGCCGCACCTGGCGCGTGCTGCGCACGAAGAGCTTGGCATCGAGCTCCTCCTCGAGGGCCCGGATCGAGCTCGACAGCGCCGACTGGACAATATTGACGCGCTGGGCAGCCCGCGTGAAATGCTGCTCCTCGGCCACCGCCACGAAATGCTGCAGCTGCCTCAATTCCACGGACGCCCCCTCAATAAGCGGTGAGGGCGATGAATATCATCTCGATTTTCCATTTGAAAGATGAGTTTGGGGATCGCATGTCTCCACGGAACAGGTGAGCCCGCGCGGCGCCGTCACGTGGTCGTGATCCGGAAGGCAAGCCAAGCGACTGGTCCGAACAGTTGCTCATCGGCAGCCTCTTGGTGCCGTTTCACCCGCTTCACGAAAGGACGTCGCCATGAAGGTTGGTTTCATCGGGCTCGGGCGCATGGGCGCTCCTATGGCGGAAAACCTCTTGAAAGCCGGCCACGAGGTGACCGTCTACAATCGCACGCCCGCCAAGGCCGAGGCCCTCGCCGGCAAGGGCGCCCGTGTCGTGGCCACCATGGCCGAGGCCTGCCGCGGCGAGGCCGTCCTCACCATGCTCGCCAATGACGAAGCGCTCGAAGAGACCGTTTATGGCGAGCCTGGCGTGCTCGCGAGCCTCGCCGAAGGCGCGGTCCATGTCTCCTGCAGCACCATCGGCATCGCTCTCTCGGAGCGGCTTGCGGCGGATCATGCAGCAGCCGGCCAGCGCTTCGTGGCTGCACCGGTCTTCGGGCGGCCGCAGGCGGCTGCCGCCCGCGAGCTCTTCGTTGTCGCTGCCGGTGCCGGTGAGGCGGTCGATGCCGTCAAACCGCTGCTCGATGCGATCGGCCAGAAGACCTTCATCGTCTCGGAGACGCCGAAGGCCGCCAATCTCATCAAGCTGAGCGGCAATTTCCCGATTGCGAGCGTCATCGAATCCCTCGGCGAGGCCATGGCGCTGGTCGCCAAGGGCGGGGTCGACCGGCACCAGTATCTGGAGATCCTGACCTCCACGCTCTTCAACGCTCCGGTTTACAAGACCTATGGGGGCCTGATCGCGGACGAGGCCTTCGAGCCCGCGGGATTTGCCGCACCGCTCGGTCTCAAGGACATACGGCTGGCGCTTGCGGCCGGTGACGCGTTGCGCGTGCCGCTGCCGCTCGCCAGCCTCCTGCGCGACCGTTTCCTCACGTTGCTCGCCAATGGCGGGGATGCGCTCGACTGGTCGGCGATCGGCGGGCTGGCGGCACGCGATGCCGGCGAGCCGGGACGTTGAGGTCGCCGCATCGTTGCCCCAGGATGAAGGACTGATGGGATGTCAAATCTGAACGCTGGACAGTTGCGCTTTCTCGGACTGCCCGGCAGCATTCGTCGCGAGGCTTATTCGCTCGCTGTCCTACGTGGCCTGCAGGCGAGGCTGGGCGAAGCCATGCTCGGCATTCGAGACCTGCATCTGCCGCTCTATGACCAGGATGTGGACGGATCGGCGGCGCCCGAAGTCGTCACCGCCTTCAGGAGCGCGATTGCCGGCTGCGATGGACTGATCATCTCGACGCCGGAATATAACCACGGCACGTCCGGCGTCCTCAAGAACGCGCTCGATTGGGCGTCGCGGCCTTTTGGCCGGTCGGTGCTTACGAACAAGCCCGTGCTCGTCATCTCATCCTCGCCGGCTTTCACCGGCGGCGTCCGCGCGCATGCTCAGGTGAACGAGACGTTGCTCTCCGTTCAGGCGCTCATCGTGTCAGGGCCGCAAGTCGTCATCGGCGGCGTCGCCGACAAGGTTCGCGATGGTCGCCTTGTGGACGAGGCGGCCCTGAGCTTTACGCTCGCGGCCGTCGACCGGCTGGCGGCCCTCTGTCGTGTGACCGAGGAGCCCGCGCTCGCCTAAACGCGCGCGGCGCACTTCACTTCAGACGGAAAGTGGCGTTGAGATCGGCGATCGCCTCGGGCGAGAGAAGCCGGACCTTCATCCCGCGGGTCAGGAGGACGAGACGAGCCGTTTCCTCCAGCTCCTCCATGGCGAAGACGGCGGCATCGAGCGAGATGCCGGCGACGACGGGGCCATGGTTGCCGAGCAGGATCGCCGGATGCTCGCCCGCCTTGGCGCGGATGAGCGGCGCCACATCCGGTGCGCCCGGGCGCGTATAGGGCACGACCGGCACCTTGCCGACCCGCATGACGACATAAGGCGTGATGGGCGGGATGGCATCCTCCTGATCGACATCAGCGAGGCAGGAGAGCGCCGTCGCATGCGTCGAATGGAGATGGACGACCGCCTTCGCCGTCGGTCTCACTTCGTAGAAGGCGAAATGAAGCGGCAATTCCTTTGTGGGCGGGTCGCCGGAAATGAGGCTGCCTGCGGCATCGAGCTTCGACAGGCGCTCGGGTTCGAGAAAGCCCAGACAGGAATTCGTGGGCGTTACCAGGAAGCCGTCGTCGAGCTTGACCGATATGTTGCCGGACGACCCGGCGGTGAGGCCCCGCTCGAACAGCGAGCGCCCCCATTTGACGATGTCGCGGCGCAGGCTTGCTTCGCTCATGGCTGCTCCAGCATCCTCAGGGCCTTGTCATAAAAGTCGACCGTCCCGAAATTCCCGCTCTTGAGCGCGAGCCCGAGGGGGCGCCCGATATCGGCGGCAAGCGCCGGCACGCCCGGATCGATCTCCCGGCCGATGCGCAGGCTCGAGAGGCCGAGCGCCGTGACCACGGCGCCCGACGTTTCGCCGCCGCCGACGACGAGCCGGGTGAGCCCTTTCGCCGCCAGCTGCCGGGCGAGATCGCCCATGAAACGCTCGATGGCGTCGGCGACGCGCTCCCGTCCGAAGACCTTCTGCACCTCCGCGACCTGGTGGGGATCGGCGGTGGAATAGACCATCGGCGCGTCGGCCCAGTGCTCCTCGACCCAAGCGACCGCCCGCTCTGTCGTCATCGATCCGGCGAGAAGATCGGCCGGTTCGACGAGCAGCGCCGGATGGTTCGCCGCATAATCGGCGACCTGCGCCCGCGAAGCGGTGGAGCAGGAACCGGAGAGGACGCAAGCCGGGCCGGGGGTCGGCGGCAGCGCCGCCGCCCTGCCCGACAGAAGTCCTTGCGCGCGGAAATTGTCGGGGAGCCCCAGCGCGATCCCCGAACCGCCGGTGACCAGGCGATGGTCGGCGATCGCCTTGCCGATCGTGCGCAGGTCCTCGTCGGTCACGGCGTCGACCACCACGAGGCGACGGCCGGAGCGCCCCTCCTCGGCGAGCGCGGCGGAAACCGCCTCGCTCCCCCGGCGCACCACGTCGTAGGCCAACAGACCCACATCGCCTTTGGTCTGGCGTCTGAGCCAACGGCGGATGTCCGGGTCCGTCATCGGATTCAGCGGGTGGTTCTCCATGCCGGATTCGCTGAGCAGGCGGTCCTTCACGAAGAGATGACCCATATAGAGCGTGCGGCCGGTTGCCGGAAACACCGGGCAGACCACAGCGATCGGCGCATCGAGCGCGTCGAGGAGCGCCTCCGCGACGGGGCCGATATTGCCTTCCGGGGTCGAGTCGAAGGTCGAGCAATATTTGAACAGGAATTGCCGGCAGCCCTGGGCCTTCAGCCAGGCGAGAGCTTCGAGCGACTGGCGCACCGCATCGTCCTTGCCGATCGAGCGCGTCTTCAGGGCGACGACGCCTGCCTCGCAGTCGGCCGGCGCGGCATCCGTCGGCGTGCCGACGAACTGAATGGTCGCCATGCCGCCTTTGGCGAGGGTATTGGCGAGATCGCTCGCTCCGGTGAAATCGTCAGCAATGGCCCCGAGCAGCATGTCTTCCTCCCCAGCCACAATAGCTTTCGTTTAAGGACGGGCAGCCCACCGGCGCCCGCCGCCTTCTTCGTGCAGCCAACATGCCGCTCACCCAAAGAGCGCCCCAGAGAGTTTGCTCCGAGGAGTTCGCCCGGAGGACTTCGCCCGGAGGACTCGCCCCGAGAGCATGTCAGATCCTTCGCCGCGAGACGAGGCTCAGCACCGTTAACTGGACCGCTCAGCAGTCCAGTTAATCGACGGCTATCTCCTTGTCATCTGAAATATGCGGGGAGCAAAAGGGGCACTGACGCGCGCATCACGCGCGGCTTCTCCAACCCAAGTCGCTGCTGATGGCGTCGGCTGTCGCGCTGACGACCCGGGTGAGCGCCTCCATGCGCGCATCGTCCATATAATGCGCGGCGCTGGAGACGCTGATCGCCGCAACCGTCTCGCCGCTCGCGCTGCGGATGGGCGCGGCCACGCAGCGCACCTGCGGCTCGTTTTCCTCGAGATCGAAGGCATAGCCGCGATGGGCATAGTCGCGCATGCGTGCGAGCCAAGCCTGTTTGTCGCCCGCTCGGTAGGGACCGCGCGCCGTGCCGATTGCGAAAAAATGGTCCCACAGCCTCTCCTCGCATCCGAGGATCAGCGCCTTGCCAAGCCCCGTCGACCAGACGGGATGCCGCTCGCCGACCCGTGAGCTGATCTCGAAACGGCGCTTGCCGGGAATTTTGTCGAGATAAAGCGCCCAATCTCCTTCGAGCACGCCGAGATGGACGGTGTCGCCGGTCTCGTTCGCCAGCCGGTCGAGATGCGGCCGGGCAATCCGCGTCAGCGGTCGCTGGGCGCCGGCGCGATGGCCGAGTTCGAGGAGCTTCGGCCCGAGCGTGTAGCCCTCGCCCGGCGTGAAGCGCAGATAGTCACGGGCAACGAGGGTGCTCGCCAGCCTGTGGGTGGTGCTGCGCGTCAGACCGACCGCGCCGGCAAGCCGCTGCAGATCAACCGGATCACCCGAGGCCGCATCGATGATGTCGAGCGCCCGCATCAAGGCTTGGCTGCCTGCCGGCGCCGTCTTGGACGCGCCTGTCGCATGGCCGCTCTCCTCACCCAGCGAACCGTTCTCGTCATTCATTTCCAATTGACACCAGCTCTTTGCCTCATTAGGTGATCCTATATAATAGGAGAGAATACCACATTGTGGGATCCATTGATATCCTGCCGCCGGTGAGGCCGCAACCCTGGGTGAGAGCTGCGCAGGCCACGGCCCTCCCTGCCGGAGACACTTTCCGCATAATGTAGAATGCCCACCCCGCAGCTCATGGAGAAACGCTGATGGCAGACACGACTCGCTTCAACACGCGCACCGCCGTCGTCACCGGCGGCGCGGCGGGCATCGGCCTCGCCGTCATCGAACGCATCGTGGCGGAGGGCGGCCGCGCCGCCATCTGGGATCGGGACCAGACGCAGATCGACGCAGCCAAAGCCAAGTTCGGCGACAAGGTCATCGGCATCGCGCTGGACGTCGCCGACTGGAGCGCGGTCGAGGCCGCGGCCGCAACCACCGCGCAGACTTTCGGCGGCATCGATATTCTCGTCGCCAGCGCCGGCATCACCGGCCCGAATACCACGACTTGGCAATATCCGGTTGAAGACTGGCGGCGGGTGATCGATGTCAATCTGAACGGCTTGTTCTACTGCGACAAAGCGGTCGTGCCGCACATGCTCGAGAAGGGATATGGTCGGATCGTCAATATCGCCTCGATCGCCGGCAAGGAAGGCAACCCCAATGCCCCCGCCTATAGCGCCTCGAAAGCGGCCGTCATCGGCCTGACGAAGTCGCTCGGCAAGGAACTCGCCAAGACAAAGATCACCGTCAATTGCGTCACTCCGGCCGCCGTTCGCACGGGCATTTTCGCGCAGATGTCCCAGGAGCATATCGATTTCATGCTGTCGAAGATCCCCATGGGACGCTTCGGCGAGATCGAGGAGGTCGCATCCCTGATCTGCTGGCTCGCCTCGGAAGAGTGCTCCTTCACGACCGGCGGCGTATTCGACATCTCCGGCGGTCGCGCCACCTACTGACCCGCCGCCCACGACTGCAGATTTCTACCAAAGTGCTTCGCGCCGGCTGTGCCGGCGCGCGGCTGTTCTCGACCTGGAGCCCTCCCGCGACTCCCACCTCACGGAAGTGAGGCGTTGCACGAACCGAGTGGCGAACTCACGCCCGCGCAAGCTTGGACGTCCGCTCGCCTGACGCCCCGACAGGGGGAGGAGACGATCATGTTGAAAGGCACTCCGTCCACCGCGCGGCCGCCGCGCATCAGGACGATCCAGCGCTCGGCGCTGGTGCTGCTCATCGTTGCCGGCACCTTGAACTATGTGGACCGCGCGACGCTCGCCGTCGGCGGCACCCTGATCCGGCAGGACCTCGGGCTCTCCATCGCTGAAATGGGCATGCTGCTGTCGGCCTTTCTCTGGGCCTATGCCTTCGCCCAGCTTCCGGGCGGCGCGTTGATCGACCGCTTCGGCTCCCGCCGGTTGCTCGGCGCCGGCCTCTTCATCTGGTCGCTCGCGCAAGCCGCGGCCGGGCTCATCGGCAGCTTCGGCCAGTTCATCGTCGCCCGAGTCGTCCTCGGGCTCGGTGAAGCCCCCATGTTCTCATCCGGCGCGCGGGTGGTGAAGGACTGGTACAACGTTCGCAACCGCGGCCTGCCGACCGGCATCTACAACTGCACCTCGACACTCGGCCCGACCATTGCCCCACCCCTCCTGACCGCCCTGATGCTCGCCTTCGGCTGGCGCTGGATGTTCATCATCATGGGGCTTGCGGGCATCGTCATCGCCGTTCTCTGGTTCGTGATCTATCGCGATCCCAACGAAGCAGGCCTGACCGCGGAGGAGCAGAACTATCTGGCCGACGGCGAAGAGCCGCGTGTGGCCGAGCCCATCACCTTCGCGGAATGGAGGCGCCTGTTCTCCTTCCGGGTGACCTGGGGCCTCATTCTCGGCTTCTTCGGCATCATCTATCTGCTCTGGCTGTTCCAGGCTTGGCTCCCCGGGTATCTGGAGATGCAGCGCGGCATGAGCCTGCAGAAGACCGGCTGGGTGGCGGCGATCCCTTACGCCTTCGGCGTCGTCGGCAGCATCGGCACGGGTTTCGTGGCCGACAAATTGATGGCTGCCGGCCTTTCGCCGATCAACAGCCGCCGCTTTCCGGCGATCATCGCGCTCGTCGGCATGGCCGCCTTCACCTATCTCGCGGCCGAGACTCCGAGCAACACGCTCGCCGTCGCCTGCATTTCCGTGGTGATGTTCTGCGCGGGCGCGTCCAGCGCCATGGGCTGGGCGCTCGTCAGCGTCGCGGCGCCGGAAAACAACACCGGTTCGCTCGGCAGCATCATGAATTTCGGCGGCTATCTCGGCGGCGCTCTCGCCCCGACGGTCACCGGCTTCATCGTCGAAGCCTCGGGCAGCTTCGTGCCGGCTTTGGTGGTCGGCTCCGTCATCGGGCTCGCGTCGGCCGCGGCCTATCTCTTCGTGCTGCCGAACCGGCCGATCACCGCGGCTGAAGTGGCGGGCGGCGCTAGGCGATGAGGCTACAGCACTGGGTCCAAAAGCGAGGCGAGGACCACAAGGAATGGCGACTCGCATGCGCTGCATGCACACGTCTTAAAGGCCCCGCACAAGGCGGTCAGTTGATATAGGGAAAGTGGGTTGTATCCACTTCGCGCCCCCGGCATAGCGTGTCGGGGGCGAAAACCATGGCCGAACCAGCAATAACGGCACCTATCGCGAGACCGAGCAGTGGGTTGATCGCAAGGCCGACGCCGGTGCCGATCATCGCGCCGAGCCCAGCACCCCAGATCCCGACTTCAACCTGGCAAAGAGCATCGCCTCCGGCGATCTGTTCGATCTCGGCGTCCGAAAGTAAAAGCATAGCGTCACACGAGGTATGCCAAGCGCTATCTTAATGCGCGCCGATTTCAGGACACGAAAAGTGCGCTCTCACGATGCAGCGCCGACACGAGCACCACGGCCGGAACGCGATCTCAGCTGATGTGGGGGGACCGGGACAGATCCGCTTGCTGGTCCTCACACCGCGTCGGGCCGGCGAACGCCAAGGTGCTCCCCGCCACGAGAATTCCAACGAGGACACCGAGCGTCGAACTGGCAAATCTCGCAACCACGGCCCCAATAGTCGCACCAGTTACAGTGCCCCAGATGGAGACTTTCGCCGCACAGAAGGCATCGCCCCCAGCAACCCGTTCGACTTCGGAAGACGATAGCAGATGCATAATTCCCTCGCTGGAGGCGTCGTGTGCGACGCTTGTCTCTCGTGAGCATTCACCGCACGGAATCGCAGGCGCTGCAATGCAAAGACAGTCAAATGGCTGGCAAACTCCGTCGCAACCTCCACTCGAATAATCGCGCATATTTGCCGCAATAATGCGGGCGCTAATCCGACCGAGCGACGAGCGAATATTGCAGGCGGTAGAGGCCACGCTCGGGCTCGTCGATCGCCCCATGCGCCGCGAGGCCGCCGTGCAGCAGGCTATCCGTCGCCGCATCCACATGCGCCGGATCCGAGCCCTCGACCATGACGATCCAATTGGGCACGCCGACTTGGCGCCCTCTGCTTTCATTGGTCTCGACGCCGCTTGCCGCTGCATCGGCGATGCACAGATGCGCACCGGAGATGCCGTGCTGACGCTCCGCCTCGGCCAGCCGCGTCTTGAGATACTCGGCAAGCGCATCGCGCTGGTCGGCCTCGGCTTCGAAACGCAACGTCACCAAGGCGCCGCCATCACCGGCGCCGGCCGTGAACACGGTGGTGCAGACGCCGCGTGAGGTATTGCGAAAAGCGGCCGTCACCTCCTTGGTCCAGGCGGTCGGATCGTTCAGGCGCTCCAGATAGTCCGCGCCGGTGAGCACATCCTGGTCGCGTGCCTCGTAGAGCGTGAAATAAGCCGGCTCGCCATACCAGGCCTCATAGCGGCGCCCGCGCAGGAAGCCGGGAATGGCGACCCGCTCGGGAATATGCTCGCGGTTGTGCCACTCGAGGAAATTGGCTTTTGCTTCGGGCAGAATGTCGTTCCATATCGCGACGACGGCGCGTCCCAGAAGTGCCATGGCAATCATCCTCAGTAGGTAGCGCGCCCGCCCGACAGATCGAACACGGCGCCGGTGCTGAAACTGCATTCGTCGGACGACAACCACGCGACCAGCGCGGCGACCTCCTCGGGCTCCAGGAAGCGGCGCATGGGGATGCGCCCGAGAATGTCGGCGAGCCGGTCCCTGGGCGCATCGACGCTCATCGCCGTCAGGGACGCCGCGGGCGTGACAGCATTGACCAGGATGCCCTCCTCGGCAAGCTCCTTGCCGAGCGACTTGGTCATGGCCACGAGCCCGGCCTTGGCCGCGCTATAGGCGGCGGCGTTATGCATGCCTTCCTTGGCCTGGATGGATGCAATATTGACGATGCGGCCCCGGCGCCTGGACTTTTCCTGCTGCAGCATCAGCGGCACGAGCGCGCGGCAGACGAGGAAGGCGCCCATCAGATTGACATCGAGGATGCGCCGGAACTCGGCGACCGGAATCTCCCAGGTGCGCCGCACTTCGCCGACGATGCCGGCATTATTGATAAGGATATCCGGCGGCCCGAAGCGGGCTGCAAGCGCCGCCGCTGCGGCATTGACGCTCGCCTCGTCGGTGACATCGACCGCGGTCGCATGCGTGCCCTCGGACAGCTTCGCACGATCGAGCGCCGCCTGGAGGTCCCAGAGCACGGGCACGGCCCCACAGGCCTTGAGCCGGGCCGTGATCGCCGTGCCGAAGCCGCCGGTCCCGCCGGTGATGACCGCCACCCGGCCAATGAGATCGTAGGTCGCTGTCATCGGCTGCCCTCGCGGAACCTGCGCCACCGCCGCGAGCCGCCAACCACGACGGCCCTCATCTATTTCGTCACGAATTCGTTCGTATAGAAGCCCTCGGCCGGCATCGCCGTCGCAACGTCCTGATAGCTCTTCATGAGATCGAGCGTCCGCGCCCAGTCGGCGGGCGCCATCTCGCCGAGCGGCAGATCCGGCGCGGTGGGCGACGGCACGAGCTTGAGCGAGGCAAGCAGCTGCGCCTTGACGAGCGCCTTGTCCGCGTCGGGCCTTGCCTTGACGGCGGCGGCCACAGCCGCATCCGGATCGGCCTTCGTCGCCTCCATAGCCTTCAGCGTCGCGCGGACGAAACGGGCAACCAGGTCTTTGTTGCTGGCGATCGTGTCGTTGCTGGCGACAATGGTGAGCCCCTGGGTATTCACGCCGAGCTCGGCGAAGGAGAACACCTTCTGGTCGAGGCCGCGCTGCTCCAGGATGATCACCTGTCCTTCGAGACCGGCCAGGATGCCGTCGGCGCGCTTCTGCAGAATGGCGACGAGCTTGCCGGGGCCATCCACATTGAGCATGCGGATCTTGGAAGCATCGACCCCATTGCCCTTCCAGATGGCCGGCAGCAGCGCCATGGAGGCTTCGCCTGCCGTCCCGGCAAGGGTTTTGCCCTCCACATCCTTGATCGTCTTGACACCTGAGTCGGCGCGGAAGGACAGGCCATAGGGCGAGGTGTTCATGATGCCGAGCACGGCCTTCACCGGCGCGCCGCGGGTTGCCGCCGCGATGATGCTGCCGCCGTCCGCGACCCCGAAGGTGTCGCCGCCGGTCGCCACCACCTGCACGGCCCGCGTCGAGCCCTGCCCCTCGCCGATGGTGAGCTTGATGTTCTCGTCGCCATAGAAGCCACGGTCGACGCCGTAGTAGAAGATGGAATGCACGCCGCTCAAGAGCCAGTTGAGCCGCAGGCTCACCGCGTCCTCGGCCCGCGCGTTCGTTGCCACGGCAAGGCTCATTCCGGCAGCGAACAGAGCCAGTATTGTTTTCGTGATCGGATTCATCAGCCCTCTCCCTGAAGCTTGTTGTCTCTATTGGTTGTTCGCGGCGTCACACGCCGCTTTTTCCGACCGTGAAATCGTCCCGGCGCTGCGACACATGCCAGGGAATGGCCCAGCGCTCGACGATCTCGACGACGCCGTAGAGCACCAGGCCGAGCAGGCTGAGCACGAGAATGACCGCAAAGGTCATGCTCGTATTGAGATTGCCATTGTAGTTCAGCAAGAGATAGCCGAGCCCGTTGTCGGAGGCGACGAACTCCGCCACCACAGCTGCCGTGGCGGAGAGCGCGGCTGCCACCTTGAAGCCGGCAAAGAGCGAGGGCATGGCGCTCGGCAGCTCGACGCGCCAGAAGATCTTGAGCCGGCTCGCGCGATAGCTCTTGGCGAGATCATAGACCTCCGGCTCGATCGATTTGAAGGCAACGATGGAATTCACCACGATCGGGAAGAACGACAGGAGGAACACGAGCAGAATTTTCGAGGGCAACCCGAAGCCGACCCAGATGATGAAGAGCGGCGCCACCGCGATCTTCGGAATGATCTGCAGCACCACGAGCAAGGGATAGAAGATGCGCTCGAAGAGATGCGAATAGACGACGAGCAGCGCCAGCGCGACGCCGAGCACCACGGCGACCAGAAAGCCGAGCACCATGGGCTCCATGGTGTAATAGGCGGCCGGTGCCACGGCGGCGTAGTTCCTGGCGAGATCCACCAGCACCTTGCTCGGCGCGGGCAGAATATATTCGGGGGTGCCGAGCAGCCGAACGGCGATCTCCCACAAGACGAGCGCGCCGACGAGGCTCGCCGCCGTATGCGCATGCCGCAGCCATCCACTCCCAGACGTCATAGCTCCTCCCGGCGCGCCGTTTTCATGCAGCAGGCTTGACCCAAGGCTGGAACATTGTTCTTCTTGGAACAGTGTTCCGTCAAGAAATTTCCTGCGTCATGCCGGCGGGAGCATGGGAGAATTTTGATCGATGCGTGAAGGCACCGTCCCTCGTGCAGGGGTTTCGCTCGACGGCGTCAGCAAGGTCTTCGGCAGCGCGAGTGCGCCGGTCGTCGCCCTGGAGCGCGTGGACCTCACGATCGGCGATGGCGAATTCGTCGCGGTGGTCGGCCCGTCCGGCTGCGGCAAGTCCACCCTGATGCGGCTCATCTCCCGGCTGTCGATGCCGACCAGCGGAGAGATTGCCGTCTTCGGCGATCGTTCGGCAAAGCCTCCCGCCGACATGAGCATCGTCTTCCAAAGCCATGTGCTGCTCGCCTGGCGCACCATCGTCGAGAACGTGCTCTTTCCCGCCGACATGGTCGGTGTGAGCAAGGCTGAACTGCGCGGTCGCGCGCGCGAACTGCTCGCCAGCGTCGGCCTGGGCGATTTCGCGGACCGCTATCCGCATGAGCTCTCAGGTGGCATGAAGCAGCGCGCCGCCATCGCCCGCGCGCTGCTGCTCGAGCCTCGGCTGCTTTTGATGGACGAGCCCTTCGGCGCTCTCGACGCCTTGACCCGCGAGCAGATGCGGGTCGATCTCGAAGCCCTCTGGCTGAAGAACCGCATGACCGTGCTGTTCATCACCCATTCCATCGACGAGGCGGTGTTGCTCGCCGACCGGGTGATCGTGATGACGCCGCGTCCCGGCCGCATCGAACGCATCATGGATATCGACATGGCCCGCCCGCGCGGCCTCGCCGCCCGTCGCAATCCCGAATTCCTGCGCAAGAGCGAGGAGATCACCGATATCTTCCTGTCACGCGGCGTGCTGCACGGCGAGGCGCAAGCGACATGAGCGCCATGCCATCCTCCCTCGGCACCGCACCTGAGACCGGCGGCCGCGAGAGCCCGAGCGGCGCCGTCGAGCGCGCGCTCGCGACGCTGGAACTCCTCGCCCTGGCGGAGGAGCCGATCCGCCTGAGCGACATCGCCCACAAGCTCGCGATCCCTAAGAGCGCCGCCCACCGCATCCTCACGAGCCTTGTCGAGAACGGCTGGGCCGACCAGAGCAGCGAGAGCGAATGTTATAGTCTCACGCTGCATATGGCGCTGATCGGCCAGCGGCAGCTGGCCCGCCTGGACAAGGCGGACCTACGCCAGCCGGTGCTCGAGGAAGTGGCGCGGCGCACGAAGGAGCTGGTGCGGCTGACCGCGGTCAAGAATGGCGCACTGGTGTGGATCGCTTCGGCGCGCGGGCGGCGCTCCGGCCTCG
This sequence comes from Chelatococcus sp. GCM10030263, assembly GCF_042666455.1. Taxonomy (NCBI): domain Bacteria; kingdom Pseudomonadati; phylum Pseudomonadota; class Alphaproteobacteria; order Hyphomicrobiales; family Chelatococcaceae; genus Chelatococcus; species Chelatococcus sp. GCM10030263. The sequence continues at coordinate 150,829 of NZ_JBHTDB010000008.1, forward strand.
TCTACGAGCCCGACATGGGCGAGCGTATCGTTCCCTTCGCCACCGCCAATGGCAAAGTGTGGCTTGCATCGCTCTCCGCCGATGATGCCGCGCGCATCGCGCTCGCTGCCGGGCTCGGCAAATGGCGGGAGGCCCCGCCCAACACCATCCGCAGCCTGGCGGCGCTCGCCGAGGAGCTTGCCGAAACCAGGCGGCACGGATTCGGGCTTGCCCGGGAGGAAGCCGAGATCGGCGTCGGCGCTGTGGCGGTGCCGATCCGGCGCGACGGCACGCTCGTCGGCACCATGAGCGTCGCCGCACCGATCTCGCGCCTGCCGCCGCAGCGGATCGAGGAGATCGTGCCGCTCCTGCGCCGGGCCGCCACCGACATGGCGCTCGTCTGGAGCTGACGCGGCGCTCGCCCGCTGCCCCGTCTACCCGGGGCACCATGCCGCAAGTCGGAGGCGGTTCCCTCGGCTCAGCTGCCGTGTTACGCCGCAGGTGCGGATGAGGTGAGACGATCGTCGTGAACAGGCGGCGCCAAGGATGGGATCTCTGGGTTGCGCTTGGCGTGGCCTATCTCGTCGTGGTGCAGATGCTCGTCACCGGCATCGCCCTTGGCGCCCAGGCGGCACCGAGCCGACAGCTCTCCACCGTCATCTGCACCTTCCATGGCACCGCCACCGCACCGGACGGCACCGGGCAGCCTCCCGATCACGCCCATCTGCCCGCCTGCTGCGTTCTCGGCTGCAGCATGTTCGGGCCGACGGTGGCTCCGCCGCCGGCAATGGCCAGCATGCTCGTGCCGCGGCAGATCGCGCGTGCGCCGGTCTTCGCCTTCGCCGATCAGCCGCCGCCCCCCGAAGAGCGGCGAACACCCGGCAATCCCCGCGCTCCACCTCACGTCTGACGCATCGGCCCGCCCTCGATGGGCGACCCCTTCGTTCCTGTCGGACCGAGACGGCCGCCGCCGCAAAGCCGGCGCGACGCCGTCGCCTTTGGAGCCTCCATCATGGCAAATCTTTCCCAGTCCGTTCTCACCCGTCCCGATCTCGGGCGCATTGGCGTCTCGCGCAGACGTCCTGAAACGCTCGGTGCCGCCGTGCTCGCCCTGCTGCTGATGGCGGCACCCGCCTTCGCCCATGAATTCAAGCTGGGCAATCTCGAGATCAAGCATCCGTGGTCACGCGCCATTCCGGTGGGCGCCAAGGTGGCGGGCGGCTATTTCGTCGTCGTCAACCACGGCGCCACGCCCGATCGGCTGGTGGCCGCCACGGCCGAGATCGCCGGCCGCGCCGAGATCCACGAGATGAGCACGAAGGACGGCGTCATGACCATGCGGCCGCAGCCCGATGGTCTGCCTGTTCCGGCCAATGGCGAGCTCGCGCTGAAGCCCGGCTCCTATCACCTCATGCTGCTCGATCTGAAGCGCCCGCCGAAGCAGGGCGAGTCCTTCGCGGGAACCCTGACCTTCGAGAAGGCGGGCAAGGTGAACGTGACCTTCGCGGTCGAGGCCATCGGCTCCTCGCCCGGCGATCACGACCATAAAGCAATGGGGCACTGACATGCGTCCCCGGCTGAAAGGCCTGGTGTTCGTCGCCTGCGCGGCGGTGACCCTCACGGTGGCGGCCGCAGCTGGCCTCACCGTGCTCGCGCCCAAACGCCCGACGGTCAGCACCACGGGGGTCGCCGATATCGGCGGCCCCTTCCGGCTGACAACGCAGGACGGCAAAACGCTGTCGGACGCCGACCTGAAGGGTAAGCCTTATGCTGTCTTCTTCGGTTTCACCCATTGCCCGGAGGTCTGCCCCACCACGCTCTGGGAACTCTCCCAGGCGCTGCAGAAGCTCGGCCCGGACGCCGACCGCATCAAGGTGCTCTTCGTCACGCTCGATCCCGCGCGCGACACGCCCGAGCTCCTGAAGACCTATCTTGCCTCCTTCGACCCGCATATCGTCGGCCTTACCGGCAGCGAGGAGGAAATCGCCAAGCTCGCCAAGGCCTATAAGGTCTATTGGCGCAAGGTGCCGACCGACAACGGCGACTACACGCTGGACCATTCGGCAATCGTCTATCTCATGGATGCAAAGGGCGCCTTCACCGGCACCATCGCCTATCAGGAGAAGGAAGAGGCCCAACTCGCCAAGCTGCGAAGCTTGGCGGAGCTCTGAGCCGCTTGCATTGGTGGAAACCATCTCCTCGCCGGTCCTGGCCGGCGGGGAACAGGCGTCCCACCGCTCTCATTCGGATGAACGAGGGGAGCGCGCAACAGCGTCTCGGCCGAAGCGGCCGAGACGCTATGCACTTCGCTTGAAAGCCTTAGTCAAAGGTGATCGATCGGAGAGCCACACCGAGGACCCGGCTGTCAGTGCTCTCGCCGGTCGTCGAAGGGGATTTGGAATCCGGCGTTTCGAAAGTAACCCGCAGGGCACCGTTCGACACGTCGTTCGGCGTCAGTGGTATGGTCAAATGTTCCGGTCCGCCGCCGATTTGAAAGTCATGGCGGTTGCTTTCACCCAGTTGGATGCGGACATTCTGCGAGCCATAGGCATTGATCTCAAAGGTGAGTGCCTGCGGGAGGTTGGTTATGTCGACGGGAACCAGCAGAACAGCGCGTGACTGGAGGCTCCAGGTGCCGAAAGACTCCGGTCCCGCCCAGCCGTAGAGTTGGGTCTCCGCACCTTGGCCGTTCGCTGCAAAGGAAATTCGCGCCCCGCGCCCATAGCCAGGCGGCATCGACAAAGGCTCAGTTCTGAATGCACTCTGCACCTCAGGATCAGTGATCGCATTCCATCCCAGACTACAAGCATAGCCCCCGTCGAAGGCACGACAGGCGGAATTCTGCGAGATGAACGCCCGTTCTACGGCCGGAACGGCAGCCGCTGGGACCACGACGAGATCGCCGGACCTCAGAGCCATCTGTGAAATTGCGGCGAAGTCGGACCGGCATTCGGGATCGATCGGACGGCGAGCGCTGCGAGCTTGGTTGATCGGCAGATTATAACGGCTTGCGAGATAGCTCAGCTCCAGAAAGGCCCGTTCGAAGCTGCCCATCCCACACCAGTAGTTGGGGAGCACTTTGAGATTGGAATGCGTTGCCAGCAGCGGACCCCACACACCCCTGTCGATCGACCAAGGCCTGGGCTCCTCAGCCTTGCCTGTGGCCATGGCCATCATCGGTCGAAGATCGATGGCCTGCAGGACCAGAGCTGCGGCCAGGATGGGAATGAGAGCCGCGAACCGGACGCTTCGCGCCACCGCCATAATGACAGCCGCCGACCCGAGATAAAGGGGAAGCCAGACGAAACGGCCGGAAGACCGAAAAGTCTGCACCAAATCCGGCACACTGCCCAAATCGTACAGTTTGAAATGGCCGGCATAAGCCACTGAACTCACCGCGAACAGATAAACGACAGCCATGCCGACAAAGAGCGTCCAGCCCGAACGCAGCTCCGGCATGAACCTTTGCCGTTTGGCGACAATCGCGGCCAGCGCAAGGAGCGACAGCCCCAGCAGGCCGGCGCCCAGATAGGCGTATCCTTCAGCTTGCCCACCGGTGGCATCGATGATCGGAAGATGCGGCCCGAAAATACCCGAGACCTGCGGCCAGAACGGCCCAAGCAGATTGAGCGAGAAATAGCCGTAGCCACCGCGGTCGCCTGCCGCGTTGAAGCCCAAAATCAAGACCACGCCAACCGTCGTCACGAACGCTGCTGTGAGGCCCAAGGCTGCAGCCCAAAACCGGCGTTGATCAATCCACATGCTCAGAGCGGCGATTGCGCAGCAGCCGATAACCATGGCACCGAGATAGGGATGAATGAGGGTGGATACCGTGGACAGCACGGCAAAGGCGCCAGCCCGTCCCCGCCAGTGGCGACCGTCTCGCACTACCCGCACGGCCAGGCCGAGCGCAAAGAGCAGCATGAAGTGACCGCAGAGGGCAAAGTGCTCCGCCACCTGTCGCCAAATGAAGCTTCCCGTAAGCAGAAACAAAGCGGAGCCGAAAACAAGGACGGTCAGGCGACGCTCGCCAAATGAACGCAGCAGGTAGACTGCTCCGACGCCTTGCAAGGCAAAACAGATAAGAAGCCAGAACCCGACGTAGTTCACAGGTCCGGAGCCAACGCCCATCAGGATCTTAACAATAAGCGCCAAAATCGGCACGCTATCCGTATAAATGATGGATAGCCCTTCTGGAGGATGGATTTGCGGAACCTTCAGTGGCGACCAGTGCCATGGGTCCGCCAGGAAATAATTGGCACCCACGAGCGCCTGTGCTGCATCGCCGGCCGGTGGATCGAAAAACGGCGCCTGCCCGGTCACGTAGCTCCAGGAGTAAATCCAAAAGAACAATGCAGCGCCCAAGGCCGTGGCGCAGGCGTAAGCGCCAATCGCGCGAACGAGGTCAGAACGAAAACGCATCGGAGGCCCGCCAAAATGAACATAAGAGAAGCTTAATAGGCTGGTATACTTACCCTGACCGTCACAATCAGGAGGTTATACGGAACGCTTCACCCGAGTGATTCTCGTTACCGCTTGCCGATGAATGCAATGTTGGAGAATTCTCGTAGACTTCACGGACTATATAGAGCGGCCGGCCCTTCACCTCGACGAAAATGCGCCCGATATATTCGCCCAATATGCCGACGGACAGGAGCTGAATGCCACCGAAGAACAGCACAGCGGTCATCAGAGAGGCGTAGCCGGGCGCCGAACGGCCGAAAAGAAGCACCTGGACGATAATCAGGAAGCCGTAGAGAAACGAGACGAAAGCGATGCCGGCGCCGATATAGGCCCAGATCCTGAGCGGAATGGACGAGAAGGACACGAGCCCGTCAAGGGCGAAATTCCACAGCTTCCAGTAGTTCCATTTGGTCGTGCCGGCCGAACGCGGCCGCCGCTCATAGGGCACGGCTTTCGCGCGGAAGCCGACCCAGGCGAACAGGCCTTTCATGAAGCGGGAGCGTTCGGGCAGGCGGCGCAGCGCATCGACGACGCTGCGGTCGAGCAGGCGGAAGTCCCCTGCATTCGGGGGGATTTCGCTTTGCGAGAAGGCGTTGAACACCCGGTAGAACGCCTCGGCCGTCACCCGCTTGAGCGCGCTGTCGCTGCTGCGGTCCTCGCGCACGCCGTAGACGACGTCATAGCCCTCCCGCCAATGGCTCAGGAACACGGGAATGAGCTCGGGCGGATCCTGCAGATCGACATCCATGGGAACGACGACGTCCCCCGTCGCATGGTCGATCCCGGCGGAGAGCGCGATGTCTTTGCCGAAATTGCGCGACAGTTCGATGAGCTTGATCGTTCCAGCGGCCCCCCGGTAGCTACGGATGACCTCCGAGGTGCGGTCGATCGAGCCGTCATTGACGAAGACGAATTCGACGGCCACCCCCTCGACCTGCAGTCTCTCCATCGCCTCGAGGAATAGAGGAACCGCCGCCTCCTCGTTGAAAACCGGGACGACGATCGATAGGTGCGGATGCTCGGGCCGAACTGACACGGCCAAATCCCTGGACACGCGATTTCCCACTGCGCAATAAGAGCCGAAATGCTTATCGGTCCAGCCGGGCAGGGTCAATCTGGTGGCCTGGGGCGGCGACCGCGCCACTCACAGCTCGGCGTCGCCGTCAAACAAGGAGTGGGACGCGTCTCAGCCGTTCGGCTCAGTTATAGACGCGCAGCCCCTCCGTCGAGACCGATCGCATGAAGGAGCGCGTGTAGCGCACGCCCGGTACCGGATCCGCAAAGACGTCGCGGGCGTGGAAGCCGGCGCCGTTGTTCATCAGAATGAGCCTTCGGGCCCGCTGTGGCACGGCGAGGCGCGTGGAGCGCATGCTGATCGAGTCTTTCATCTCTATCAGATGACCCATGTCGAACCGGGCGGTGGCGCTCGCCGGCCCGATCACCTCGCCGTTGAGAAAGACAGCTTGCTGCTGCCCGCCGTCCCGCCAGAAGATCGGCGCTTCGATGAAGCGTGGCGCGGGCAGGCTGGCCTGCCCTATAGCGCCGGAATAGACGATCGGGGTCATCGCAAAGCGGTAGGGGACGTTCCAGCCGATGCTCTCGCCATAGCGTTCAAAGTCGGGCCACAGGGAGAACGGCACCCAAAGGAAATTGCCGGGCCGGCGGTAGGCAATGAGGATGTTGTAAAGCGCGAGATAGCGCGGCACGTAAATCGCGTCGTTGCGGATCAGGCCGTCCGTATGGAAGCCGAGCTTTTCATTCGGTGAGAAAAACTTGAGGCCAGCCTGCTTCAACCGCGCCTCGTTTTGCGCGGAGGCGGTGTAGAGCGTGAACGGGGTGCCGTTGCGGACATCGAGGGCCGGGGTCATGAACCGGGCGGCCACAGCGGCGGCGATAACGGCGCCCATCACGGCATCCGCGGTCGGCCTGGTGGCCAGCCCCGGCGGCACGTCCACCCCGATGATCCCGCATTTGGGATTGTCGAGGCTGTCATGGACGGGCATGTAGAGGTCGACCGTCAAACGATCGATCGCGCTCCTATGCGCGTCGAAAATTCTATGGTCCTTCAAGACATCGAGCGACGACAGCATAAGTCCATCGGCGACCAGTGCGTCGATGAATTCCCTGCAGGTATCGAGAGGCAAGGCCACGACTGGCCCGGCCTGCCGCATCTCTTGCATTGCCACGACATTCATGAGCTCGCCTCCCGCCTATTGCCTGCCTCTAGTCGCTTCAACTGAAGCAATGCTTGTTTGATGCAGCGCTTCAGGTCTGCGTGCTGTCGCTGCATTCCGGCGACTGCAGACAAGGTTCCAGCGTGCCGGTGACCTCATCCAGATCGATGGCTTGGATCGTTTCCTCACTCATGACCGTCTCCTTTTCTTTCTCATTCGGGAGAGCCACTCCGCTCTCTACTGACCACGTCTTCAGGGCCCGACGGAGCCACCGCCACCGCCGCCGCTGTTACCGCCGCCGCCACCCGTTCCGGCCGATCCGTCGCTGCATTCCGGCGACTGCAGGCAAGGCTCCAGCGTACCGGTGAGCTCATCCAGATCGATGGCTTGGATCGTTTCCTCACTCATGTCCGTCTCCTTGATCGCGGCGAACTGAAGACTCCACCGGACATTATACGAGTATGCCCTACGCCGTGCCGCGGTCAGCGTAAGGCGTTCCATGCTGCGGCGGGCTTTTCTGCCAATACGATTCAGCCATCCGAGCGCAATGTCAATAATATTTAAGTATATTGAATAAAGAGCAATATTAATGCTTATTTGTCTATTTTGTAGACGATACAAATTCATTGACCAATAGCCTCATTTCTTGAAATATAAACCTGTAGCCTGGGCACAGGCGTAGCGAATGCCATCGCCAACAATGCACTCAGAGCAGCCTTGCATGCAGGATTAACGATGGGATCAACGGATCATGCCCTCAGCAAGGACGGACCGACGGCAGGTCTCGCGGCCAGACGCCGTCATTTCCTCCTGGGTTGCATCGCCTTTTCATTCTTGACGATGTGCCTCATTGGGGTAGGCCTTGTGGGCGTCTCCTGGGTTGCGGCGAACCACGGGACCATCGCCCTCGTCGGCCAGCTGTTCTTCATCAGCGGTGTCACCAATATCGTCGTTTCCGCGATCGGCGGCGTGCTGGTCGACCGGCGCAGCCGGCGCAGCATGGTGCTGCGCGGGCAAGTGGTGCGGCTTCTCGGCACCACGATTCTCTTTGCCGGCGTACTGTATCCCGCCTGGTTGACCTTTGCCCTGTTCGCCTCCACCATTCTCAACACGGCCGGGCCGGCTTCGGGCGGTGGCGCCATGGCGGGCGTTTTCCAGAAGCTCTTCCCGCCGGAGCAGCGCATGAGGATCAACATGCGGCTCGGCGTCGTCGGGCAGGTCGGCTTCGTCGCCGGCACCGGCATCTCCGGCGTCGCCCTGCACCTCTGGGGCGCAGAGCTTTGCGTTGGGCTCATGGTCGTCATAGCCGGCGTGCTGCTCATCCTCGGCGATTATTTCACCCGCGACATGACGGAAGCACCACCGCCGACCGGCAACAGCTTCTCGGCGGATTGGCGGGAGGGCCTGCGCTATGCCCTCACCGACTGGCGCTTAGCCGGCGCAATTCTGGGCGTCGCCCTTCTGGTCTCGGTCGCACAGATGACCAATACGCTCGTGCCCGGCTTCGTGCGCGATACGCTGCACGCGGGCAGCGACGTCTACGGCCTGCTTGAGGCCGTCTGGTCGGCCGGCGGGGGCAGCGCGCTCGCTGCCGCCGCATTCCTGCGGCAGCAATCGAGCTATCGCGGTTGGGTCGAGTTCGCCATGCTGGCGGTACTCGGCCTCGTCATGGTCGCTTTTGCCCTGTCGCGTTCCGTCAGCGTCGCCGTCGCGCTCTATGCGATCATGGGCGCGCTCTTCGCCCTGTCGCGCGCCGTCTGCAGCGGCCGCATCCTCACCCTGGCCGATCCAGCCTATATCGGCCGCGTGCTGGCGCTCACCTCGATGCTGACCAGCGGCACCGGCATGGTCATCTACATCATGCCGACCTTCGTCCTCATCGCCGACATCGCCTTGTATTATCAGGCCTGGGGCATCGCCATCCTGGTCACCGGCCTCGGGCTCGCCGGTGCATCCTGGCACATGGAGCGCAACACGACTGCCGCCTCCGCGGCCGGCGCGGCGCGGTCGCGGCCGGGCCGGCCGGTGTGAGCACGCTCGATTTGAGCATGCTCGGATTTACCGCCCTTTGGCAGCCCGCCAGGCCGCGAAATCGGCCTTCGTCCGATCCTCGGTCGCAGGATAGAGGCCGAGAATCGAGCGGCCTTTCAGCACCTCCTCGGTGACGAAGTCCTCAAAGGCAGTCATCTCCACGGCCTCGTCGGCGATCTCGTCGGCGAGATGGGCGGGGACGACGATCACGCCTTCGCCGTCGCCGACAACGACATCGCCCGGCCACACCGGCACGTCGCCGCAGCCGATCGGCACATTGATATCGAGTGCCTGGTGGTGGGTGAGATTGGTCGGTGCCGACGGGCGGTTGTGATAGGCCGGAATCGCAAGTTCCGCGATGTCCGGGCTGTCGCGGAAGCCCCCGTCGGTCACGATGCCGGCGACGCCCCGCACCATGAGCCGCGTCACGAGGATCGAGCCGGCAGAGGCAGCGCGCGGATTCTTGCGGCTGTCGATGACGAAGACCGCGCCGGGCGGGCATTCCTCGACCGCCTTGCGCTGCGGATGCGCGCGGTTTTGGAACACCTCGATCCGGTTGAGATCTTCGCGCGCCGGAATGTAGCGAAGCGTGAAGGCCTCGCCCACCATATTCCTGCCCTTGTGCTTCAAGGGCCGCACATCCTGGATGAACTGGTTCCTGAGGCCGCGCTTGAAGAGCGCGGTCGACAGGGTGGCCGTGCTCACGGTCTTCAGCTTCTCGCGGGTGGTATCGGTCAGCATGTTATTCCCGGGTAGGGTCGTTACGATGGATCGTCAGTAGATGACCGGCTCGTCCACCGGCCGGCCGAAGTCGGTGCGCAGGAAATCGAAGTCGCAACCCTGGTCCGCCTGGCCGATATGCTGGGAGAACATCCAGCCGTAGCCCCGCTCGTAGCGCGGCTTCGGCGGAGGCAAGGCGGCCCGGCGACGCGCAAGTTCGTCCTCAGCCACCTCGAGCGTGATCGAGCGGGCCGGCACGTCGACGCGGATCATGTCGCCGGTCTGAACGAGGGCGAGCGGCCCGCCGATATAGGATTCCGGCGCCACATGCAGGATGCAGGCGCCGTAGCTCGTGCCGCTCATGCGCGCGTCGGAGATGCGCAGCATGTCGCGCACACCTTGCCGCACGAGCTTCTTCGGGATGGGGAGCATGCCCCATTCCGGCATGCCCGGCCCGCCGAGCGGGCCGGCATTGCGCAGCACGATCACGTGGTCGGGCGTCACATCGAGGTCGTCGCGGTCGATATTGGCCTTGAGGCTCGGATAATCGTCGAAGACGAGCGCCGGCCCGACATGCTGGAGAAGGTGGGGCGCCGCCGCCGAGGGCTTGATCACGCAGCCGTCCGGCGCGAGATTGCCCCTGAGAACCGCGAGCGCGCCCTCCTGGTAGATGGCCTGATCGAGCGGGCGGATCACGTCGTCGTTGTAAACCTCGACGCCTTCCAGGCACTCGGCCCAGGTTCGGCCGGACACATTGATCTGGCTGAGGTCGAGAAAGGATTTCAGCCGCATCATCAGGCCGGGAAGCCCCCCCGCGTAGTAGAAGTCCTCCATCAGATAACGGTCGCCGCTCGGCCGGATATTGGCGATGACGGGCACCTTGCGGCTCGCGGCGTCGAAGTCGTCGAGGCTGATGGCATGCCCTGCCCGCCGCGCCATGGCGACGAGATGGATGACCGCATTGGTCGAGCAGCCCATGGCCATGGCGACCACGATGGCATTGCGGAAGGCCTGCTCCGTCTGGATCTTTGCCGGCGTCAGATCCTCCCAGACCATGTCGACGATGCGCCGGCCCGCTTCCGCGCACATGCGGATATGGTTGGAATCGGCCGCCGGGATGGACGAGGCGCCGGGCAGCGTCATGCCGATGGCCTCGGCGAGCGCCGTCATCGTGGCGGCGGTTCCCATCGTCATACAGACGCCGTAGGAACGGGCGATGCCGGCCTCCATCTCGTGCCAATCGCGTTCCGAAATATTGCCGGCGCGGCGCTCGTCCCAGTATTTCCAGGCATCCGAGCCCGAGCCCAGCACCTTGCCGTGCCAATTGCCGCGCAGCATCGGGCCTGCCGGCACGAAGATGGCCGGCAGCCCGGCGCTCGTCGCCCCGAGAAGGAGCCCCGGCGTAGTCTTGTCGCAGCCCCCCATCAGCACGACGCCGTCGGCCGGATGGGAGCGAATGAGCTCCTCCGTCTCCATGGCGAGGAAATTGCGGTAGAGCATGGTGGTCGGCTTCACCTTGCTCTCCGACAGGGAGACGGCGGGAAGCTCCACCGGAAAGCCGCCGGCCTGCAGGATGCCGCGCTTCACATCCTCGACGCGATGCTTGAAATGCGCGTGGCACGGGTTGAGGTCCGACCAGGTATTGATGATCGCGATAACCGGCTTGCCGGCATAATCCTCTGCCGCATAGCCCATCTGGTTCATGCGCGAACGGTGGCCGAAGGAGCGCAGGTCGTCGGGCGCGAACCAGCGCGCGCTGCGGAGCTGATCGGGAGTTTTACGGGTCATTGGCTGCTCTGGAGGCGAAAGGCGGCGGTGCGGACACACGCCTGACGGAGGGATCTGCGGACTTCTGCTAATGTATCAGTGATAGGAATTGCCCTCTCCTTCACCGTTGAATGCCATCCTCCCGTCATCGCAGGAAGTCCGGATAGCGTTGGCGGATTTCATCAACGATCGACAGCGTTCCCGAGAGATGCCGGCGCATGACCGCCGCGGCACCCTCGGGATCCCCCCGCTCGATCGCCGCAACCAGCGATTCATGATCGCGCAGGACAGCCTCGATCTTGCCCGGCAGAGGCAGGTTCAGTCGCCGTAGCCGGTCGATATGCCCGCTCTGCCGGCGCACGACATCCCAGAGGTCGGGGATATCGGCGCCCTCATAGAGCACCTTGTGGAAACCGCGGTCGGCGGCGCTGAAGGCCTCCGAGTCATCGGGGGCTGCATGGCGCCGCTGGTCGGCCAGGAAGGGCTGTAGCTTGGCCGCGACCGCAGCCGTCGCCTCGCCCGCCGCAATGCGGCGAACCGCTTCTATTTCAATGGCCATCCGGAGAAAATGCGCCTGGCGGGCGGCGGCGAGATCGATCCGCGCGACGAAGGTCGCATGCTGCGGAAAGATATCGACCAGCCCCTCCTGGCCGAGTTTCATCAGCGCATCGCGCACCGGCGTCAGGCTGACGGCGAATTCCGCCTGAAGCGCTGCCCGCGACAGTATCTCATTGGGCTTGAGCGCGAGCGACAGGATGCGCTGCCGCAGGATCTCCTCGATCTGCGGCGCGACCTGGCGGGACCGATCCAGGCGCACGCTCGGCTCAGCAAGATGCAGGTTCATCGTCCTCCCCGACCCTGCGGCAACAGCCGCGGACGCCGCTTGCAACGGGCGCAAACCACATAATCACACCAACCCACTTGATGCAATAATACATTAGTGCTTTAGCTGGAGGCGCCGGCCGCAACGAAAAGCCGGGCTGAGGATCCCAGGGAGACAGACGACATGGCCATCGCTATGAATGGATCAGAGGAGACGCCGGGCATGATGCGCCGGGTGGCGATCGCCTCCTGCATCGGCACCACCGTCGAGTGGTACGACTTCTTCATTTATGCGACGGCCTCGGCGCTCGTCTTCAACAAGCTGTTCTTTCCGAGCTTTGATCCGCTCGTCGGCTCGCTCGTGGCGCTCGCGACCTATGCGGCCGGCTTCATCGCGCGGCCCATCGGCGGCCTGCTCTTCGGCTATATCGGCGATCGCTATGGGCGCAAGAACGCGCTGGTGACGACACTGCTCATCGTCGGCATCGCCACCTTCGTCATCGGCCTCATGCCCACCTACGAGACGATAGGTGTCGCCGCGCCCTTGGCGCTCCTGTTCATCCGGCTCCTGCACGGCTTCGGCATCGGCGGAGAACAGGGCAACGCCATTCTCATCATGTGCGAGCACGCCCCGGCCCGCTCGCGCGGCTTCTTCGGCTCCTGGGTCCAGACGGGAGCGCCTGCCGGCTTCATCTTGCCGCTCGGCATCTTCGCCCTGCTCACAGCAACCCTTTCCGAGGAGCAGTTCCTCAGCTGGGGCTGGCGCATTCCCTTCCTGTTGAGCCTCCTCCTCGTCGGCGTCGGCCTCTATATCCGGCTCTCGCTGACGGAAACGCCCTTGTTCCTGGAGATGCGCAAGCGCCGTGCCGCCGACCGGCATCCCCTGGCGGAGGTTCTGCGCGACTATCCCCGCCCGCTGGCGCTCGGCTGCGGCAGCAAATTCGCCGAGAGCATCGCCTTCACGAGCTTCGCCGTGCTGATCACGGCCTATGCCGCGAGCCGCGGCGTCTCGCGCGAGACCATGACGACGGCGACGCTCGTTGCAATTCTATTCGAACTCGTCGCGCTGCCCACTTTCGGTGCGCTGTCGGACCGGGTCGGCCGCAAGCCCGTCTATCTGTTCGGCGCTGTCTGCGTGCTGCTTGCGACCTTTCCCACCTTCGCTTTCGTCTATTACCGCATGGACGGCCTCATCTGGGTAGGCCTCGTCGCCGCGCTCGCCGTGGGGCACGCCGCCATGTATGGCCCGCAGGCGGCCTATTACGCCGAACTCTTCCCGACGCGGATCCGGGCGAGCGGGGTCTCCTTCATCCAGCAGATCGGCGCGCTGATCGGTTCCGTCGGAACGCTCGCTGCCGGCTGGCTCCTTCAGGTGGCGCATGGCGCACCCTGGGCCTTGTGCGGCTATATCGGCCTCGGTTGCGTCATCACCATGGCCTGCACCGCCGCCCTGCCGGAAACGGCGCCGCGGCTCGAGCGCGCCCGCGATCTCGTCAGCGACTTCACGGCCGGGGATGTCGCACCGCGCTCACCGGCCTGAAAGCCGGATACGGCTCGCCTAAACACAAAGGGGAACGCGGCTGTGCCGTGCTCCCCTCAACAGTCCGACAGATTCGCCGCCGCGGCGAAGCGGTACGGCTCGCGGCTCAGGCTTCGCCGCTCTGGCGCGCCATGGCACGCCGCCCCTTGCGCCGCACGCGGACTATCAGCTCGACACCGACGAGTTCCATGCCCGCCGGCAGCTCGGCCGGGGCCGCCGGCAAGCTGCCGGCCGGCAGCATGCCGTTGGGAATATCGATCAGCACCTGATCATCTTCGACGAAGAAATGGTGATGCACCGCCACATTGGTGTCGAAATAGCTCTTCGTGCCATCGACGGCGAGCTGCCGCAGCAACCCGGCTTCCGTGAACTGGTGCAGGGTGTTGTAGACGGTGGCGAGCGACACGGCCGCCTTGGCGCGCGTCGCCTCGGTATAGAGGAGCTCCGCCGTGACGTGGCGATGCCCCTTGGAGAACAACAGCCAGCCCAGCATCAGCCGCTGCCGCGTGGGCCGCAGGCCCGCCGCACGCAAGATCTCGCGCACGTCGTGGAAGCCGCAGCCGGTTTTCACCGGTGCGCTCGGGCTATCGAGAAGCGCCGCGAGATCCGAATGCACGGGCACACCGCGCGCTGTCGTTAGGCGAACATGATCTGACATGATGAAATCCTCGAACCGAGCTATAGCCAGTTCGCACATAAATGCAATATGATTTTTTCGGCATTGGCAGGCTATTGGCGTGGCGCCTCGCCGTAAAACTTACCTTATAATAATTAAAAACTACGATCTACCTGAAACCAGCGAGCCTGAAAAGACAGATCGGCTTTTATTGTACCATCCGAATACGAGGTATTCCTACAGCAATACAGATTGCGTCAAGAAACGCCGCGCGACGCCCGAGTAATGGAGCATATCTGAGATTCCAGACTGAACCTCAGATCCCATCAGCTTGGATCGCCGCCGCGCTACCTGCACACGTCGAGCCAGATCTGCAGGCGATTGGCGAAAGCCTCCAGGGCATATTCCGGCGTGAACGACAGCTTGCGGAGGGCGTAGGCGGTCAGTCCGAGGAAGACGGAAATGAGCACGAGGCCGGCGAGCGACAGCCGCTCCTGCTTGTAGAAGGCGGAGAAAACGGCGAGGCAGAAGCCGCCGAGCATGAAGCCGGCGAGCACTTCCGAACGCGTGTGATAGTTGAGCCGCACCCGGCTCCAGCCGATCAGCAGCACGAGCACGGCGCCGCCGAGGGCGAAAAGCACGCGGATGATGCGATCCCGGCCGCCGGCCATGACGATGGCAAGGCCCCCAAAGACCATCATGCTCAGCGCCGCATGGCCGCTCGGGGAGCGGATGCGGTCGCCGGTCAGCATGTCGCCGCAGGCGTGGAAGGTGAGCTTGGCAACGCCCGTGAGCGCCATGCCGACCAGGATCATGAGAGACCATTGCAGGGCAAGCCGGCGATGCCCCGCCATGAAACAATAGAGCGCCACGAGGGCCGCGACCGGCACCAGCACCGCCACGTCGCCGAGACCCGTAATTCGATGCATCATAACGACCGCCGCGCCTCCATCCTCACCCCCCGCGGTGTCGCTTTACCTCAAAAAGCGTTGCGATAGGAGTGCGGATGAAAGACCGTCATGGCGATGATCTTGAGATCGAGCCACAAGGACCAATTGTCGATGTAGAACAGGTCGAACTCGACGCGCTTTTCCATCTTGGCGTCCACGTCGGTCTGGCCGCGGAAGCCGTGCACCTGCGCCCAGCCGGTGATGCCCGGCTTCACATTATGGCGGCGAGCATAAAGACCGATCTTCGCCTCGAACTCGCGGTCATGCGCCAGGGCGTGCGGTCGCGGTCCGACGATCGACATATCGCCCTTGATCACATTGATGAGCTGCGGCAATTCGTCGATGTTCCAACGCCGGAGGAAGCGGCCGATGCGCGTCACCCGCGGATCGTCGCGCGTTGCCTGGCGAATGACGTCGCCGTCGTCCTGGGTGCGCATCGTCCGGAACTTGTAGATGCGAAACGGCTGCTGGTTGAAGCCGAAGCGCCGCTGCGTAAAGAGTGCCGGGCCGCGCGAGTCGAGGCGGATCAGCACCGCGACGATGAGCATCAACGGAGACAGCGCCAGGAGCGCACAGCTCGCGAAGACGAGATCGAAGCAGCGCTTCAGCACGATCTCGACGGGACTCAGCGGCAATCGGGCGAGCTGCAGGCTCGGGATCGGACCGCGCCGCACCAGATTGACCTCCTCGAAGCGCTCGAGGATCCGTTCCGGGCTCAAGTGGATCTCGACCGGAATGAGCGAGAAGGCCTTCACCGTCTGGTCGATCACCGCGGCATCCGACCACGGCAGGGCGATGAAGACGGAATCGGGCTTGAGCTGCCGCGCCGCCTCGACCGCCCGGCGCAGGTTGGCCGCTTCGGGCGCACCAAAACCAGCTGGCGAGGTCTGGCCGTCCCGGCCCATGGGCTCCTCGATCGTCCCCGTGCCGACCACCCGGACGCCGAGGTCCCAGGGCTGATAGCGCTTGAGGAAGGCGTCGATATCCTCCTTGCCGCCGAAGACATAGAGCCGGTGGCCGGTGATCATCCCGAGCCGGCTCGCCGTAGTCACGAGCCGCACCAGCACATAGCGCCCGCTGACGAGCGCCAAGGGACAGGTGAAATAGAGAAGGATGAACCAGCCGCGCGAATAGACCTCCGAGCTCTTCAACACGAAGAGAATGAGCAGGAAGGACAGGAAGGCGAGATTCCAAAAGCGGAATACGGACGACAGATGCGTCCTGTACGACAGATAGCGCGCATAGCCGTATTCGCCGGCCAGCACACCGAAGGTTCCAAAGAGAACGGCCGTGGATAGACCCGCACTCAGGAACAGGCCGAACGGGCCCGAGTCGTTATAGGCCAGCGCGTGGTAGATCATGCCGGTCAGGGAAGATGCCCCTGTCACGACGGCGATGTCGACCATGAAGAAGGCGATCGCGAGAAAGTTTCGCGAAAAGGTAGTCCCGACCTGGGCGAAGCCTGCCTGTGTCGGCACAAAATCTGTTTTGGCCATGCTGGATTGCCTCGTAACAAAACTGGCCGGACACTGAGCTGTTTCTTCTTGAGACAGTTGGCGTCCCCAACCTCTGGGGTGAGCAGAGGCCATGCCAAGACGGGCAAAATCCTTGCGCGGGTCCAAAATCCTTTCACTGACCGTTGATACACATGACCTGCCGCGTTATGAGACGAATGCATAAGAATCAGAGGGGGGAACAGGTGCATTGCGCCTGCTTCACAGCCGTCAGGAGCCATGATCGACATCGGCACAAGGCCATCCATCGGCATCGTCCTGGGCGGATTCGCGGGCGGTGGGGCACAGCGGGATTCGGTTCTGCTCGGCAATGCGCTCGCCAAGCTGGGCGCGGCGGTCACGCTCATCGTGCTGCGCACGGAGGGGCCGCTCCGGGCCCTCGTTGATCCCGGTATCGCAACCGTCAAGGTGCCTTCGCGGCTGAGGCGCGCCATCCCGCAGCTGCGCCGGGTCTTCGGCGATAGTGATTTCGATGTCGTCCTGAGTTCGGAAGCCAGTCTCAATCTCGGCTGCGTGCTCGCTGCACGGCTGCTGCCGCGCAGGCAGCGTCCCCCGCTCATTCTGCGGGAGGTGGGCGTGCCATCCGTCGGCCTGCGGCACGATCCCTACCTCCAGAACCGCGTGGCCTACAGGCTCGGCTTTTTCTATCGCTACGCCGACCACGTCCTCACGCTGACGGAGGGCGCCTGCGACGATCTCGTGCGCCAGTCGCATGTGCCGCGGGTCATGATGTCCATGATGGTGTCCAAGCCGGTGATCACGCCGGAGGTCGCAGCCTCCCTCGACAGCTTTGCCACGGCCGAGCGCGAAGAAGGGCTGATCGTCTGCATGGGGCGCCTGTCCACCGAGAAGGGCCAGGCCCATCTCGTGGAAGCGGCGGCACTGCTGCCCCGGTCACGCCCATGGCGCCTCACCTTCGTCGGCGAAGGCGCCGAGCAGCCGGCGCTCGAACAGCGCATCGCGGCGCTTGGCCTGGCGGACCGCGTCATCTTCGCCGGCTACGCGAAAGATCCCTTTTCGTGGTTCAAGCGGGCCGAGCTCGCCGTATCGGCCTCGTTGTTCGAGGGCTTCGGCAATTCACTGGTCGAAGCACTCGCTTGCGGCACGCCCGTCGTGGCTGTGGACTGCCCCTATGGTCCGCGCGAAATTCTCGACGGCGGCCGATATGGCATGCTTGTCCCGCCCGGAGACGCGCGTCAGCTCGCCGCGGCCATCGAGCAATCGCTCGGCCAAACGGTCGATCGCAGGCGGCTGATGGAGCGGGGCCTCTTGCACAGGACCGATCGATCCGCGCAAGAACTTCTGCACATCGCGCGCGATTTATGCGAGAGGGTCGATAGCCGGCGCCTCGGCCGGCTGAGTGAAGCTTAACGCAGCATAGCGAGGACAAGCGGAATGAAACCAGCGCGCCTCCTTGCCGGCTTGGGACGCAAGGCCGGGCGGCATCTCAATACGCAGCCCTTCCGCATGCGCAATCACCGGCCGCTCGCCAGCTTCACCTTCGATGATGTTCCCGCTTCGGCCGCGCGCGCCGGCGCCGACCTGCTGAATGCCAACGGTGCCTTCGGCACCTTCTATATCGCCGCCGGTCTTCTCGGCACTCGCGACGAGTTCTGGGATGTGGCGACGGTCGAGGATGTGCGTCGGCTCCACGCCACCGGCCATGAGATCGGCGATCACACCTTTTCCCATCCCAAGGTCGACGAGATCAGTGCCGAGGCGCTCGAGGAAGAGGAGAATGCTAATCGCGCCGCCCTGCGCGAGATCTGCGGCGATCTTTCTCTCGAGAATTTCGCCTTTCCCTTCGGGCGGCAGTCGCTGTCACGCAAGCTGCAGCTGCAGCGCCGTTTCGCCACCTGCCGCGGCGTCTATGAGGGGCTGAATGTCGGGCGGATCGACCTTGCCATGCTCAGGGTGATCGAGCTCTACGACCGAACGCTCACGCCCGAGAAGCTGGCCCGCACCCTCGATGCGGCGGCGGCCCGGAACGCCTGGGTCATATTCTATACACATGACGTCGCCGACCCGCCGAGTTGGATCGGCACGTCGACGGCGCTGTTCGACCGCGTCCTGAAGACGGTGGCCGACCGCGGCTTCGACTGCGTGACGATCGCCCAGGGCCTGCGCCGGATAGGCGCGCGACCCTGAAGCCGGCGTTGCCGATCGCCGGATGCGATCAGCGGATGGCGATCAGCGACTTGGTGAAGCCGAAGACCCGCTCGCGCTCGATATGCGACGTCGGAAAGAGCGTCTGCATGTCCTTGAAGTCGAGCAGGCTGGCATCGCTCAGGATCTCATAGGCCTGGTCGCGCGTCTTGGCCTGGTCGTAGAAGCCGAGCTTCTTGCGCATGACGGCGGCGACCCTGAGCGGCTCCGGCAGCCAGTGGATGGCCGGCGTGCGGAAATGCGGCTCGATCGGAAACCAGAAATTCGGCGTTTGCACGAAGTGGCGCGGCGCGATCCGCTGGATCTCCTCGGCCATCCGGCGCTTGTTGGCATAGCTTCCCACATGCTCCAGCACCGAATTGGAATGGATCACGTCGAAGGCGTTGTCCTCGAATTCGGGCATATTGCAGGCATCACCCGTTAGACTCGTGAAACGGCCGTCCGGAACCGGCTCCGCCTTGAGATTGACGAGGGTGATGTGAACCGGCCGGTCGCTCCAGAGGTCTTCGAGACCCTTCCAGTAGGCGACGCCGCCGCCGACGTCGAGGATCCGGCAGCTGCGCTTCGTCTTGAGCACGTCGTCGACCAGCGCGAGGAACCGCGCCAGCCGCCGCCGCCGGAACTTGTTGCGATAAACCGCAGTCTCGGTGGTTGCGAGAAACATGGAAAGCCCTTTCCCGGGTAGAAGCCTGTTCGCGGCTTCTCGGCAGGGCCGATCACCGCTCTCGCCGCAATGAGGCAAGAGCCGGACCAACGGCCGCGTCACCGCCTGCCATGGGCCGGGCGCCGAACAGCAGACCCCGTATTCCGCTTGATTCGTCTTGGCCGGGCTCGCTTTGCCGTGCCTCGAACAGTGCTTGCCGCATGTGGTTCGGCTCTTGCTGCTTGTCCTGTGCCGTCCGATGGCGAGGCTAAAGACGTTTTAAAATGAAACAGATCCGTTGCACCCAAATCCCGGAGCGAAGCACATGAAACCCGCCGATCCAGCTGGTGAGGACTGGCCGATTTTCGGGATTCCGGTTCGGGCCACGACGAGCGAAGCCGCCATCGAGGCGCTCGGCGCGCTTCCACAGAAGCCGCGGCAGATCGCCTTCCTCAATGCCCATAATGCCAATCTCGCCTGGGACGATGCGCGCGTGGCCGAGGCCTTCCGCGCGAGCCTGGTGCTCAATGACGGCATCGGGCTCGATATCGCCGCGCGCCTGCTGCACGGCGCGCCCTTTCCGGAGAATCTCAACGGCACCGATCTCGTGCCGCTCTTCCTGCAGCGCACGCAGAAGGTCCTGCGCGTCTATGTCCTGGGAGGCGCCGAAGGCGTCGCCGAGCGCGCCCGCGATGCCTTTGCCGCCCTCGCCCCACAGCACGTCTATGTCGGGGTGCGGCACGGCTATTTCAGCGACGATGAAAGCCCTGCGATCGCCGCGGCCATTGCGGCGACGAAGGCGGATGTGCTCCTTCTCGGCCTCGGCAGTCCGCGGCAGGAATTATGGATGCAGGCCCATCTGGCGGCCACCGGCTGTCGGCTCGGCTTCTGCGTCGGTGGGCTCATTGATTTCGCCTCGGGGCACAAGCCACGGGCGCCGGAGCTCATACGCCGCCTCCATTGCGAATGGATCTTCCGGCTGATGCTCGAGCCGCGGCGGCTCGCGCGCCGCTATCTCGTCGGCAATCTGGTCTTTCTGGCCCGTGTGGCCCGGGAGCGCCTTCGCCCATCGGCACGCCGGCGCGCAGCGGCCTATGGCATCAATTCACAGTCCTGATTCGAACCGAATCGGTCCAAAATCAGGGTGATCGCTCAATGCGCCATCTTTCGTCCCGAACGCGACAGGCTGAGGAGATCGAACCTGAAGATGGCGAGCCCGCCAAAGGCGGCGAAGACCACCGCCTTGGCGATGAGGGCTGCAACCGGTGCGGTGACGACATGCTCGACAGCATAGTCCGCGAGCAGCGCGAAGAGCGCAAGAATGCTGATGGTGAAAAGGCCACTGCGGTCGACCGGCATGGGATAATACCGGCGGCGCACCACGACGAAGGCGAGACAGGTGACGATATGAGCCACCATCAGAGCAATCGCCGCGCCCTTGGCGCCTTCGAAGGGCACGAGCAGGGTCGCAAGCGCCGCAGAGATCGCGACGAACATGAGCGAGACTACGAGTTCGAGATGGCTCGCGGTCGAAAAATAGATGACCTGGGCGAAGTAGAAGCTGCGCATGGTCATGAAGCCGAAGGCGATCGCGAATATCGGGATGAGCGCCCGGCTCGGCTCGTAGAATTCCTCGCCGACCAGCAGATGAACCACCATGTCGCCGAAGATCAGGAAGAATACCGCCCCGAAAGTGGCGGTCGCCAGGCAGGCATTGAAGGTGTTGCGCAGAACGCGGTCTGCGGCCTCCATCTCGCCGGCGTTGGCGTGCTGCTTGGCGACGGTGACGAGCGCCATGGTGATGGACTCGCCGACCACCATGAAGGCCTGACGCAGAAGGTCTGCCACGACACCATAAGGGCCGAGCGCGCCCGCACCGCCGAAATGGGCGAGCACCAGACGGTCGACACTTTGTCCGACAGCCATGACGCCGAAGGAAATGAGCAGCGGCCAGCCGTAGATGATGAGGCCGCGCATCGCGCGCGTATTCGGCGCAAACTCGATATCACGGATGGCGAAATAGCCGGGAACGGCCGCGCAACAATGGGCGACGGCGACCGCCACGGCGAGCGACACCGCGGTTCCCTGAAACCACAGCGCCGCGGCACCGAAAGCGATGACGAAACCGGCCCTGAGCAGCATGTGCATCGCTACGACGCCGGGCTGCAGCCGCGTGCGGCTGATCTCCAGCAGCGCCTCGTAACCTGCCATGCTGACGACGAGAACAAAAACCGCCGTCAGAAAATTAAAGCCGGCGATACCGGCGAGCCAGATGCCCGTCAGGACGACGGCAACGCCGACGAGAGCCGCGCCGAGCAACACGCCGTAGGAGGAGATGTAATCGGCAGGTGCCTGGTGACGGTAGACGCCAAAGAAGGCAAAGCGCATCCACTGGGTCGAAAAGCCATAAACGATCACCGTCCAGGCGAAAATCAAGAGATATTCGCCGTAGGTCACCGGACCCGCCATGCGGGAAAAGATCGCCAGGGCGACCAAGTTGCCCGCAGCCGAGAGACCTCTGGCAGCGAGAAAGAGCACGATGTTGTCTTGCTTCATTGGCTGATCCGACCGGACCGAGGGCCCGCGGATGCATCCTATCCGACGTCTCGTGCGTCTATACAAGTCATTGATCGCCGGGGAATGCGATGAAAGTCCTTCAAATCCTTCACACCGACGAGATCGGCGGGATTCAGACGCTCGCCGCCATGGTCGAGGAAGGGCTGGTCGCGCATGGCATCGCGGTCGAGACAGCCTTTCTGTTCCCTCGACCCTTCATGCCGGCCTCGGCCAAGATGATGGCGGCAGCCAGCATGGCGCGTCGCATCCTGCGCGGTGGCTTCGATGCCCTCATCGCCTATCAGGCCACCGCGTCGATTCTCGTCGGCACGGCCGGGCGCATGCAGGGCTCGCGCCATCGCATCGTTCACCAGACCTGCGTGCCGGACGAAACGGCCCCGGTCGTGCGCTGGCTCGACAGGCTGGTCGGCAGCGCCGGCGGCTATACCGCGAATATCGCCAACTCAGCCTTCACCGAGGCGGAATTCGCCGGCTATCCGGCGCGCTACCGGCGCCACATGCAGCTCATCGAACACGGCCTCGATCCACCGCGGCCGAAGCTCACCCGTGCCGAAGCCCGGCAACGCTTCCAGCTGCCGGCGACCGGCAGCATCATCCTGAACGTCGGCCGCCTGGTCGATCAGAAGAACCAGGACGTGCTCGTCGCGGCTTTGCCCGCCCTTCCCGGCGCTCATCTCGTCATTGCCGGCGACGGGCCGCGTCGCCCCGAGATCGAAGCGCTCGCCGACCGGCATGGTGTCCGCAACCGCCTCATCCTGCTCGGCTCCGTCCAGCCCGAGGAGGTCGCCGACCTCTTTGCGGCGTCCGACATCTTCGCCTTTCCCTCGGTCTGGGAAACCTTCGGCCTCGCGGCGGTGGAAGCGGCGATGGTGGGTCTGCCGTCGGTCGTCGCCGACCTCGACGTCTTGCGCGAAGTGCTCGCCACCGACCAGACCGCCACCACCCGTTTCGTCAATCCTCGGGACGTGAAGCGCTGGAAGGATACACTCGGCCAGATGCTGCGGGATCCGCCGTCGCCAAACCTGGTGCAAGCCTCGGCCAAGGCGATCACGCGCAAATATGCGCGCGAGCGGATGGTCGCCTCCTATATCGCACTGCTGAAGCCGGGCGGCGAGAACCATGCCATCGTCAGCCGCACGCGCGAGCTCGAGGTATGATCCGGCATAGGATCTCCTTCGCCATTCTCCTGTGTCTGGCGCTATGGCAGGCCGCCGGTCCGGCACCCGCCGCCGAGACCGGACTGTTTCGTCGCGGCACGAATTTAACCTGGTTCGCCTTCCCCGCGACGACCGTCATCGACGGCCGCACCGTCTATGCCGACCCGCCCTATGCGGGACCGGACGCCCATGAGCCGACGGATCTGACCCGATTCGGCTTCGACCACGTGCGCCTGCTCATCGATTTCGGTCCGCTCATCAATGCGGATGGGCCGCACCGGCGTCGTCTTTTCGAGGAGATCGACCAGGCGATCGCTCGGCTGCGCCGCTCGGGGCTCGGCGTCATCGTCACGCTCCTCGCGCCGGGGCTCGGCGGCGAATTGCCGATGGCGTGGCTCGACGGCACGGACGGGCCGCGGTTCAGCCGCTTCAAGGCGCTCGTGGAAGAGGTGGCAGGCAGACTGGAGGGCTTGCCGGCGGGGAGGCCGGTTGCCCTCGAACTGCTGAACGAGCCGCAACAGGACTGCCGCGCGGAGAAGGGCACCGACTGGAGCGTCCATCAGAAGGTGCTCGTCGATGACCTGCGCGGCCGGGGCATCGGCCTGCCGCTGCTGCTCACCGGTGGCTGCTGGTCGACCATCGAAGGTATCGTCATGCTCGACGGCGCTGAATTCGCCGACCGGCGCAATCTCATCAGCGTGCATTTCTACGATCCTTTCGTCTTCACCCACCAGGGTTCGGACTGGGCATTGCCGTTCCTGGCGGAGGTGAAAGGCCTGCCTTATCCCGCCGGGCGTGGCGCAGTGGCGGAGACGCTGGCTGAAACGCGCGCGAAGTTCGCCGCAAGCGACCGCTGGCGGCCGGCAGAACGTGACGCCAAGCAAAAAGAAGCCGAAGACGCGATCCGCTGGTATTTCACCTCCGCGCCGGGCGCGGCGATGATCGCGGAACGCTTTGCCACGCTCGCGCGGTGGCAGCAGGACAATCGTATCGATCCGGGACAGTTCGTCTTTACGGAATTCGGCGCCATGCGCCAGCCAAACGCGGATGCGGACGACGAGGCATCCCGCGCCCGCTGGCTCCGCGATGTCTCATCGGCCATCGAAAAGAACGGCTGGGGCTGGTCGCTCTGGGTGCTGCACGGCCTGCCCTTCGGCCTTTACCCGACTGATGAAGCATCCTGTCCCGAAACCGATCTGATCGAGGCCCTGCGGCTGACGCCGCCAGTGACTTGCCGGTGACAGTCACCTGCCGCTGAGGGTCGACGGCAACGGCTTGCGGCAGGGGTATGGAACCGCCGGCCGGCCGTGAACCACGCCGCGAAGGCGTGGGGCGCGCCTGCCAATACGGCCGTTCTCCGCACTTCACCTTAAGCCTTCATTGGCCCTGGCGCGCCGCTTGCTCCGGGAGTGTGCCGTCGCTTCGCAACCGGCGAGACTGTCCCGAAACAGGACGTTCTATGTCTCGAAGGTTCAAGCGAACGGCGGCAATGCTCCAGTGGAGCCTGAGAGGGCCGATCATGACTGTGATGAGTACACGCTTCGAAGCGCCGGGACATATCCGCGTGGTCAACGCCGCCAACGAGCCTGTGCTCGGCGAGGCCGTTGCGAGCTTCGATCCTTGGGCGATCGTTCAGGGTCTGCGGCGCAGGCTGCCCCTGATCGGCGCGACCACCCTGGCCACCTTGGCGCTGGCGCTCGGCTTTGTCGCCTTGAGCCCATCCCGCTATACGGCATCGACGCAGATCCTGGTCGATCCGCGCGGCCTCAAGATCATCGACAATGACATCACCCGGAGCGGCACAGGCGATACGGATCTCGTCCAGGCGGAGAGCCAGCGGGAGATCATTCAGTCGCGCAGCGTGCTCGAGAAGGTGATCGACAAAGCGGAGCTGGAGACCAATCCGCTTTTCGGCGCGCGGCCGCCTGGGCTGCGCACGCGCCTGATGGGCCTCGTCGGCCTGGGCGCCGAGCCCGCCGATCCCTTCGCCACGGCGCTCGCAACGCTCCAGAAGAGCATCACCACACATCGCGATGACCGCTCCTTCGTCATCGACATCGGGGTCACGACAGAAGACCCGGAGACCTCCCAGTTCGTCGCCAATACGATCGCCCAGGTCTATATCGCCGAAGAAGCACGCGTCCGTGCCGATGCGACACGCCGGGCGAGCGACGCGCTGGCGGCGCGCCTCTCGGAGCTGCGCAACAGCGTGAAGTCGGCGGAGGCGCGCGTCGAGGAGTACAAGAAGGAACATCGGATCATCGGCATCGACGGCGGTCGTGCCGACGAGCAGGAGCTGCGCGAGCTGAATTCCCAGCTCATGGCGGCCAGGGCGCAGGTCGGCGACCTGCAGTCTCGCGTGGACCAGATCCGCGAAGTGCAGGCCCGTGGCCTCGACATGGGCGTCTTCCCGGAAACCCTCCAGGCCAACACCATCAACGCCCTGAAGGACCAATATGCCGCACTGAAGCGGCAGGAGGCCCAGCTCGGCCAGTCGCTTCTTCCGCAGCATCCGGCGATGAAGGCCTTGAGGGCTCAGGCGGATCAGGTCCGCTCGCTCATCCGCGCGGAGATCGCCCGCATCGCGACGGGCACGGCCGGCAATCTCGAGCGCGCCAAGGCAACCGCCCAGGATCTGGAGAAGCGGGTCGCGGCGCTCAAGAGCAACGTGCTGACCACGAACGAAGCCTCCGTCAGCCTGCGCGAACTGGAGCGCGAGGCGGATTCGACGCGGGCCGTCTACGAGACATTCCTGCAGCGCACCAAGGAGTTGAGCGAGCAGCAGAGCGTCGATTCGAGCAATGCGCGCATCATCACCAGGGCCCTCCTGCCGCGCACCCGCACCAATCCCTCGCCGATCCTGGTGATCGCCGCCGGGCTGCTGCTCGGCGCCGGGCTCGGCACCTCGCTCGCCTGGGCGCTTGACCAGGTCGACGACCGCTTCCGCGATCTTCGGCAGATCGCAACAGCGACTGGGCTGCCGCTTCTCGCCAGCATTCCGGCCGCCTGGCGGACCTCCCCGCCGAGCCGCTTCAACTTCCGGGGATCGGACCGCAGCACCTCGACCGTGAAAGCCATCGAACGGATCCCCGTGACGAAGCCGTTCCTTCTCGGGCAGTTGGCCTTTGCCCTCGAAAGCCTGCTGCCGCTCTCCGACACGCGGACCATCGTGATCATCGCGCCTGACGGCAGTGAGGTCCGGTCCAAGGTCGCCATCGATCTCGCGGTCACCTTCACCCAGGATGGCGAGCGCACGCTGCTGGTCGACGGCGACGCCCGTAGCCGGCAGCTCTCGACGCTCGTCACGAACGGCGGCGGAACGGCGGAGAACGTCGTGACGCCACTGCCGAACGGCGCGAGCCTTCGCGTCCTGCCGGTGCCGGCCAATGCCAGCGGACAGATGGCGCGATCTCAGCGTACGGAACTCGACGACGCCATTGCCGGCGTTGGCGATAGTGACGCGCCGAGCGTCGTTCTCATCGACGCGGCGCGGCCGCAGGACGACCTGTCGGTGCATCGCTTCGTGGCCTCGGCCGATATGGTGATCGTGCTCGTGGAAGAGGGTGCGACCCATCGCAGGGCCCTGAACGAGACCCTGGCGACCGTCCGCATGCTCAGGCCGCGCGCCGTCGGCGTCGTCGTGGTCGAAGCGTAAGCGCCTCCGAGAAGCACAGGGAGAACCGGCATGACGCTCGCATTCACGGCCAATGCCGCCCAGGGCTGGACGGCTACTCCGGCCCGGGCTGATATCCGCCAGCGGCTGGTAATGCCGGTGCTGATCGCCGCGCTCACCTTCAATTTCGCCCTGTGCTTCGTCAACACGACCGCGATGCATGTCGGTACAAGCCTGGTCATGCTGGCGGAAGTGCTGCTGCTCGGCTGCACCTTCCTGCTCGTTGCCGACCGCAGCCCCGCCATGTACGCGGTCCTGCTCGGCATCGTCTCCTATCTCGGCGCGCTCATGCTGGTGCGTGGCGTCGCCGATCCCAAGATCCTGCGCGATCTTCTGATCCCGGTGGTTTTCTACACCCTCGGGCGCAAGCGCGGCACTTTGGAGCTGGGAGACCGGGTGGTCACCTGGTCGGTGGTCATCGTGCTCGCCGTTTCACTCTTCGAGTGGGCGTTTCTCGACACCTTCCTGAAGTTTTTCGACGTGCTCGGCTATTACGTGTCGCGGGGCACGGTGGATGCGGCATCGGCCGGCCACGGTTCCGGCCTCTTCATCAGCGGCACGCGTTTCGACGGGCGCACCCTCCTGCCCTTCCTCGGCGAACACCGGGTTTCGTCCGTTTTTCTCGAACCCGTGTCGATGGGCAATTTCGGCGCGATCACCTTTGCCTGGGTGCTCAGCCGCGACCTGAAGCGACCGTCGGTCTTCATCGCCAAGACGCTGGCGATCATGACGATCCTCGTCTTGGGCGATGCGCGCTTCGGCATGTATATCTGCATCATCACGCTCGGGCTCTATTGCGTGGCGCCCTTCGTGCGTCCGGCGATGATCTATGTCGCGCCCTTTCTCGCCATCATCGCCATCGTCAGCTACACGACGATGAAGGGCAATGTGGCCTGGGACAACACCATCTGGGGCCGCTTCCTTCTCGCCGGCCAGATGATCGGCACGCTGGATGCGCAGCAGGTCTTCGGCCTCGTCTGGACGACGACCGACTACAACGACTCCGGCTATGCCTATGTCATGGCCCAGCTCGGAATCGTCGGCTTCGCGGCGCTCTGGGCAGTCTTCGTCTTCCTGCCCGTGCCGGACGGTCAGCCGCGGCGCTTCACGCTGTTCATCGCCTTCTACGTCATTCTGCTCCTGTGCATCAGCGTGTCGCTGTGCACGATCAAGACGGCAGCGCTCGCCTGGTTCCTCGCCGGCATCTGCGGCCAACCGGCTCTGACTGCCGCGGCACAACGCTTCGGCGGCCGCTCGCCGTCCATGGGACGGGCGGCTCTTCGATAGGGCAGCTTTCGGGCATGGATATGCGGTCGGCCTGAGCGATCGGACCCGTCAGCCTCGGTTTTCGAGGCGACCGGCGCAGACGAAAAGCGGCCTAGGCCTGATTGGGGGATTTGGCGATCTTCTCGGCGATGCCGTAGAGCCTCTCGCGCCGTTCCATTTCGGCCCAGACGTCTCCCGGCGCGATGCCGGCCTCGGCCCACAGCACGGTCAGGTGGTAGAGAAGGTCCGCACTTTCGTAGATCACTTGCGTGCGATCGCCCTGGACGGCATCCAGACCAACCTCGGCCGCCTCCTCCACCAATTTCTTGGCCATCTTCGCGACGCCCTCGCGCGCAAGCTTGACCGTTCGCGGCGCGCCCTGGCCGCTGCTCTTGATGGCAAGCACGGCGACATGGAGGCGTTCGATACAGTCTTCACCGCTGGCCGATAGCGGCATGACATCTGAATTCATCATTTTCCGATCCAAAACTGCGATATCATACACGGATTCGCAGCCCGAAGCCGCGCATTTGGCGCCCTTCTGCCGTTTTGCGGCTAACGAGACCAATTTGCGGCTAATTGCCATCGGGAGCTCCAGGATAAGGGACGATCGCAACGAAGCCGCGGAGCGCTTCGTCTTCGACCCAGCCACCCGATAGTGGCACTGACAGATCGACAGGCCGTTTACAGGATCGGACGAAAACTAGCGCACCGCGAGCTTCGCAAATGTCGCGACGACCTGCTGATACACCGGTCGCTTGAATGGAACGACCAAGTCGGGCAGGCGTTCCATGGCCTCCCACCGCCATGCATCGAATTCCGGTTTATGTGTACCGCCAGCCGGACGGTGGATCTCGATCTCGTCCTCGTCGCCGGTAAAGCGAAGCGCGAACCACTTCTGCGTCTGACCGCGAAAGCGCCCTTTCCAGGCGATGCCCACGAGTTCGGGCGGCAGGTCGTAGTTGAACCATTCGGGCGCTTCCGCGAGCAGTTCGACGGAGCGCACATTCGTCTCCTCGTAGAGCTCCCGGCAGGCGGCTTCAAACGGCTCCTCGCCCTCGTCGATGCCGCCCTGGGGCATCTGCCAGGCAAAGGGTCCGGTCACCTGTTCCGGATCGTTCTCAGCCGCTCGGCGGCCCAGAAAAACCTCGCCCCGCGCATTGAGGAGCATGACGCCGACGCAAGGGCGATAGGGCAAGCCCGTCGGGTCCTTGAAGCCGCGCCCATGATCGGCGGGCGATCGGTTCTTCTTCTCTTTGGCCATAGAACTTCTCGATGCCTGGAGACGCTGCCGGCGGGTCGTGCCGCTAGCCTCGGTCTCGTGGAGAGAGATTGAA
Source organism: Chelatococcus sp. GCM10030263 (assembly GCF_042666455.1). Classification (NCBI taxonomy): domain Bacteria; kingdom Pseudomonadati; phylum Pseudomonadota; class Alphaproteobacteria; order Hyphomicrobiales; family Chelatococcaceae; genus Chelatococcus; species Chelatococcus sp. GCM10030263. The sequence continues at coordinate 180,225 of NZ_JBHTDB010000008.1, forward strand.
AGGCAACGGCCTCCCCGCAACTTCACTGCGGAGAGGCCGTGTAGTCCTATCCATAGACGGCCCGCCGGCGGCGGACCGGCCGATATCAGTTCTTGGCCGGCGTGCCGGCGTCGGCCTTCGGCAGCACCACCTCGGCCTTCTTTGCCTGCAGGGCCGGGTTCGGCGTACCGCGCAGGAAGTCGAGTGCCGCGTGCAGCTGGTTGTCCTTGGCCGGATCCGTCGGGAAATAGCCGGAGGACGCCGGACGTTCGGTCTCGCCATTCTTGAGGTGGCCGCGCAGGCCGGCCTCGCCCTCGGTCTCGTCCTTGCCCTTCAACTCGGGCGGCACATCCGGAATGATCTCGATATCCGGATCGATGCCGCGGGCCTGGATCGACCGTCCCGACGGCGTGTAGTAGCGCGCCGTGGTCAGCCGCAGCGCCCCGTTCGAGCCGAGCGGAATGATCGTCTGGACGGAGCCTTTGCCGAAGGAGCGAGTGCCGAGCAGGGTCGCGCGCTTGTGATCCTGCAGGGCGCCGGCCACGATCTCCGATGCCGAGGCCGAACCGCCGTTCAGCAGCACCACGACTGGCTTGCCGTTGATCAGGTCGCCGGCCTTGGCGTTGAAGCGCTGCGTTTCGTCGGCATTGCGCCCACGCGTCGAAACGATCTCCCCGCGATTGAGGAAAGCGTCGGACACGAGGATCGCCTGATCGAGCAGGCCACCCGGATTATTGCGCAGGTCGAGCACGAAGCCCTTCAGCTTCTCTTTCGGAATGTCGCTTTCGATCTTGTCGATGGCGGCCTTCAGATTGTCGAACGTCTGCTCGTTGAACTGCGTGACGCGCAGATAGCCGATGTCTCCGCCTTCCTCGCGCGACCGCACGGACTTGATGCGGATGACGTCGCGCGTCAGCGTGATGTCGAGCGGCTCCTTCTGCCCGGAACGCACCACCTTGAGCTTGACGTCGGTCTTCACCGGCCCGCGCATCTTGTCGACGGCCTGGTTGAGGGTGAGCCCCTGAACCTGTTCGCCGTCGATCTGGGTGATGAGATCGTTCGCCTGGATGCCGGCGCGCGCTGCAGGCGTCTCGTCGATCGGGCTCACCACCTTGATGACGCCGTCTTCCATGGTCACCTCGATGCCGAGGCCACCGAACTCGCCGCGAGTCTGCACCTGCATATCGCGATAGTTCTTGGCGTCCATGTAGCTCGAGTGAGGATCGAGCGAGGTCAGCATGCCGTTGATAGCCGCCTCGACCACCTTGGTCTCGTCGGGCTTGTCGACGTAATCCGTTCTGATCTTTTCGAAGACGTCGCCGAACAGCGTGAGCTGCCGATAGGTCTCCGCAGACGCGGCTATCGCACTCGTGCTTGTCAGCAACGGCGATTGTGTGGCGACCACGGCCGCACTCGCGCCGATCAGTGCACCAACCATCACGAGAGTAACTTTACGCATCATCCGCGAACCTTCTCGCCTTGCGATTTTGCCCACCACGGGCTCGGATCGATCGATCCACCGTCCTTACGGAACTCGACATAGAGAACTGGACCGTTCGTTCCTCCGACGAACGCCGTCGAAAGCGGCGCCGCGGTTTCCCCCATGACGGCGACGGGCTCTCCAGCCAAGACGAACTGTCCGAGCGTGACGTTGATCCGCTCCATGCCGGCGAGCAAGATATAGTACCCGTCCCCGGCATTGATGATCAAGAGTTGACCGAAGGATCGAAACGGTCCGGCGAAAGCCACCCAGCCGTCGGCGGGGGATGCCACGGTGGCCCCGGATCGCGTCGCGAAGGAGATGCCCTTGGTCGTTCCGCCAAACCCGTCTGAAGCCCCGAATTTACGCAGCGTGGACCCGCTGACCGGCAGCGGCAGAAGGCCGCGGGCATCCTTGAAAGCGACTTTCGGGGTCAACCGCGCAGGGTCCTGAAACGGCCCGCCGGCGGCGATTTGCCCGCTGTTTTGGCTCTTTGCGGCCTCGCGCGCCGCCTCGGCGGCTTTGCGGGCGGAGGCGATATCGCGCTCCATCCCGTCGATCAAATCCTTGAGGGTTTGTGCCTTGGAGGCGAGCCCGGCGACGCGGGCCGCCTCGTCCTCGGCCGACCGCTGCACCTCGCCGAGCTGCTGCTGGCGGGCATCCACCAGGGCCGAGAGGCGCGCCCGCTCGCTGGCGAGCGTCGTGAGATCGGTCTTCAAAGCTTCGCGATCATGCGCAATCTGATCCCGCAGGCGCACGAGTTCGGCGAGGTCGGAGGCGAGCGCCTCGGTCTCGGCCTTGAGTTCCGGCACGACCGCGCCGAGCAGGATGGAGCTGCGTATCGCCTCCAACATGTCGTCCGGGTGCACGAGCACGGCTGGCGGCGGGCGCCGCCCCATGCGCTGGAGCGCGGCCAGCACTTCGACGATCACCCCGCGCCGGCTCTCCAGCGAACGGCGGATTGCCTGTTCGCTGCCGTTCAAAACCGACAGCCGCTGCTCGATCTGGCTCACCCGCGTCTCAGCGGCGCTGGTTCGCTCATTCGTCTCGATGAGGGCAGCGTTGAGTTTCGACCGGTCGGCCCTGAGCGAATCAATTTCTTGCTGAAGTTTCTGCTGCGCCTCGGCGCGCGACTTCATCTCGCTCTCGATGGCACGAAGCTCTTCCTCGCGCTTGGCCTTGTCCTGCACCGCCTGCTGCGCCGGATCGGCCGGGGCGGTTGGGGCCGGACTTGCCTGTCCCTGGCCCGCTTCTCCTGGCCCCGCGCCTTGTGCCAAGGCGGCGTGCGGCGCCAGCGCCAAGCCCGCCACGGCAAGGACGACGCTCAACGCACGCGAAACGGACGACGACGGGACTGACAATGGCATGCTGGCCAGGAAAACGAATCGGTTATGCGCGATGATAGGGATGACCGGTTAGCATTGTCATGCTGCGATAGAGCTGCTCGACCACGAGAATGCGCACGAGTTGATGAGGAAGGGTCGCTGCGCCGAAGGACAGCACGAGATCCGCACGCTCGCGGATCGCCGGATCGAGACCGTCCGCCCCGCCGATAACGAAATAAACCGCGCCGATGCCCTGGTCGCGCCAGGCAGCGCAGCGATCCGCGAAGGCGGTGCTGGTCAGCGAGGCCCCGCGCTCGTCGAAGGCGACAACGGCCCCATCGCGGCAACGGGCCGCGATGGCGGCAGCCTCCTCAGCCTTTCGCTCGGCAGGTCGTTTGGCGCGGCTCTCACCGATCTCGATGTGATCGAGCACGCCGAAGCCAAGTGTCCGCGCCAACGGCGCGGATCGTTCCAGATAACGCTCGACCAGGATGCGCTCGGGCCCGGCCTTCAGCCGGCCGATCGCAACCACGGCCAGACGCATGAGCTCAGCCGTGCACCCGGGCGTTTACTGGCCGATCGTTGGCAAGCTCTTGATCGCCGCGTTGCTCGGTCGGCCGGTCGGAGCCCCACATCTTCTCCAGATTGTAGAAGCCCCGCACCTCAGGCCTGAACACGTGAATGATCAGGTCGCCGGCGTCGATGAGCACCCAGTCGCAGGCCGAAAGACCCTCGACGCGCAGCGGGCCATGGCCCGCTTCCTTGAGAGCCGCGACCACGCGTTCCGCGATCGCGCCGACATGGCGGTGCGAGCGGCCGGAGGTCACGATCATGGCGTCGGCGATCGAGGTCTTGCCGGCAAGGTCGATTGCGACCGTGTCCTCGGCTTTCATGTCCTCGAGACAATGGCGGGCAAGCACAAGCGCATTACCGCCAAACCCATTCCCGGGAGCTTCGGCTGTCCCGCCGGCTGCCGGGTGAAGCGGCGCATTGCCAGCTTCGAGCATAGGCAAAGGATTCAGTGCCAGTTCCTCGCTTAACATGACGCCCTCAGCGTCACACCATTAAGATAGCGGCGGTCGCCGTCATCTTCAATGTCGAAGCGGGAGAAAGTCAGGCGAGAACCCCGCCTTGGGCTCTCAATGCGGTCGACGAGAGCGGCGATCGCGGACCGTAGAGGAAGATCCAGGCCGGCGGGGTGCGGCGCGCCAGACCAAGCGCCTCGCCGTCGCGCAGCCGCGCCCCGGCGAGCGCGATGGCGGCAGGCGCCCGGCTCGCGGTCCAGGTCGAGCCCGGCCGGTCGATGACGGCGAATGGCGTGAGATTCGCCAGCCGGCGCCACTGCTGCCAGCGATGGAAGCTACGCAGGTTATCGGCGCCCATGATCCACACGAAGCGTGTGTCCGGGCAGCGCCGTTTGAGGTAGGCGACCGTATCGTAGCTGTAGCGGGTGCCAATCTCGGCCTCGAAACCGGTGACGTCGATGCGCGGATGCCGCGCGACGGCCCTCGCCTGCGCCATCCGCGTTGCAAGCGACGGCAGCCCGGTATTGTTCTTGAGCGGATTGCCGGGCGTCACGATCCACCAGACGCGGTCGAGCCCGAGCTGGCGCATGGCGATCAGGCTCGCCAGGCGGTGGCCCGCATGGGCCGGGTTGAACGAGCCGCCAAAAAGCCCGATGGCGAGCCCTGCCCCGTGCCGGGGCAGAACCGGCAATCCCGCCACGCGCCTTGTGATCAAGGCCGCGTCTGTCCGCGGCCGTGAATGCGGTAGTTGAACGAAGTGAGCTGTTCCACCCCAACCGGGCCGCGCGCATGCATGCGCCCGGTGGCGATGCCGATTTCCGCCCCGAAGCCGAATTCGCCGCCATCGGCGAATTGCGTCGAGGCATTGTGCAGCACGATGGCCGAATCGACTTCGGCCAGGAAGCGCGCCGCCGAGGCCTCGTCCGCGGTAATGATCGCGTCGGTGTGGTGCGAGCTATAGGTGGCGATATGGTCGAGCGCCGCGTCCAGACCGTCCACGACGCGCACGGAGATGATCGCCTCGAGATATTCGGTCCGCCAGTCCTCCTCGCTCGCCGGCTTGACGCGCGGATCGATCGCCTGGGTCGCTCCGTCGCCGCGGACCTCGCAACCGGCCTCGATCAACATGGTCACGAGCGGCGCCAGATGGCTCGCGACGCACGCCTTGTCGACGAGCAGCGTCTCGACCGCGCCGCAGACGCCGGTGCGGCGCATCTTGGCATTGAGCACGATCGACTTGGCCATGGCGAGATCGGCCGCTTCGTGCACGAAGATGTGACAGAGCCCTTCGAGATGCGCGAAGACGGGCACCCGCGCTTCCTTCTGCACGCGCGCCACGAGGCTTTTGCCGCCGCGCGGCACGATCACGTCGATCGCCCCATCAAGCCCTCCGAGCATCAGGCCGACGGCCGCCCTGTCCTTGGTCGGTACGAGCTGGACGCTGTCGGCCGGCAGTCCCGCCGCGACGAGCCCTTCGGTGAAGGCCGCCGCGATGGCGCTCGCTGAACGGAAGCTGTCGGAGCCTGCGCGCAAGATCGCAGCATTGCCGGCCTTGAGGCAGAGCGCCGCCGCATCCGCCGTGACATTCGGCCGGCTCTCGAAAATGACGCCGATGACGCCGAGCGGCGTCGCCACGCGCTCGATCAGCAAACCGTTCGGCCGCTCGAAGCGGGCGAGCACGCGCCCGACCGGATCCGGCAGCTGGGCGACGCTGCGCACCGCCTCGGCGATCCCTGCGACCCGCGCTTCGTTCAGCTGCAAGCGGTCGAGAAAGGCCGGCGTCTGGCCGTTCGCCCGCGCCTCTTCCATATCGGCCGCATTGGCGGCGAGAATCGCCGGGGTCGCCGCCAGAATGGCATCGGCGGCTTTGTCCAGCGCCGCGGCCTTGAGGGGAGCGGGGGTGAGCGCGAGCGTCCGCGCCGCGGCGCGCGCCTTGCGGCCGACGGCCGCCATGGTGGCGGCCATTTCCGCCGTCTTCAGGCCGGCAGCCGGCGCCGGCTTCGGGCTCGCTTTCTGCGTGCCACCCGCCTCGACCAAGCTCACCACCTTGCCCATCGCTCAATCTCCAGAAATCGCGCTCATACCTAAGCCATTGCCGGCTCCGGTCAAGCCATGGCATCGACCGACCACGGCCAGGTCAATCGGTCGGTTGCGGCCCGTCATAGCCTTCGACGATCACCAGATCGGCTATCGAAGCATCGCGGCGCAACGCGAGCGCCTGCTGATATTCCGGCGAGCGGTAACAGGCGAGCGCAGTGGCGTAGTCCTGGAACTCGATCACCACGAGCCGGGCGCGCAGACTGCCTTCGACCCTCTCAGCCGGGCCCCCGCGCACGAGAAAACGCGCACCATATTTGCGGAACGCCACCGCATTGGCCGCCACATAGCCTTTATAGGCCTCAGGGTCCGTAACATCGACCGAGACCATCCAATAGCCTTTGGCCATCGCCATTCTCCACTCGCTACCGGCAATTGTGCGGCGGCCGATCCGGGCGTGCAAGTGCTGCCGGTCGAGCCTCCTATTTCGCGGCCGGCCCACTCTCCCCGCCGACGAGGGCCAAGTCGTCGCGATGGATAACGGCGGCGCGGCCGCTGTGGCCGAGGATCGCCTCGATGGCGCGGCTCGACTGGCCCGCGATGCGCTGCGCCTCCTCGGCGTCATAGCCGACGAGGCCGCGGCCGATCTCGTGACCAGCCTCGTCGCGGATGACGACGGCATCGCCGCGCCGGAAGGAGCCTTCGAGGCGCTGCATCCCGGCTGGCAGCAGGCTCGCGCCGGCACGCAGCGCACGCACGGCGCCCGCATCGATATAGATGGTGCCGCGCGGCTCCAGCGTCCCGGCGATCCATTTCTTGCGCGCCGTCACCGGGTTCGACGGCGTCAGGAACCAGGTGCAGCGCGCCCCCTGGGCAATGGCCTTGAGGGGGTTTTTCACGCGCCCGTCGGCGATCACCATATGGCTGCCGGCGGCCGTCGCGATCTTACCCGCCTCGATCTTGGTGCGCATGCCGCCGCGCGACAACTCCGAGGCCGCGCCGCCGGCCATCGCCTCGATCTCGGGCGTGATCGCCTCGATCACGGCAATGGGCTTGGCGGACGGATCCTTGGCGGGCGGCGCCGTATAGAGGCCATCGACGTCCGAGAGAAGGACGAGGAGGTCGGCCTCGGCGAGGGTGGCGATCCGGGCAGCGAGCCGGTCGTTGTCGCCGTAGCGGATCTCGGTCGTCGCCACCGTGTCGTTCTCGTTGATCACCGGCACGGCCCGCATTTCGAGAAGCTTGGCGGTCGTCGCGCGCGCATTGAGATAGCGCCGGCGCTCTTCCGTGTCGGCGAGCGTGACCAGGATCTGCCCCGCTATGATGCCGTGGTGGGACAGCGCCTCGGCCCAGTTGCGGGCGAGCGCGATCTGCCCGACGGCAGCGGCGGCCTGGCTTTCCTCGAGCTTCAAAGCCCCGGGAGCGAAGCCGAGCACGTTACGCCCGAGCGCGATGGCGCCGGAGGAGACGACGAGCACATCCGCGCCGCGCGCATGCAGCTCGGCGATGTCCTCGGCGAGCGCCGCAAGCCAGGCGTGGCGCAGCCGGCTGCCGGTTTTCGGCGCGCCGCTGTCGACGAGAAGCGACGAGCCGACCTTGACGACGATGCGGCGGAAATCGGCGAGCGAGGGAAGCGAAATGGATGTCATGGATCTGAGCCTCGCCCCTGCATAGAGCAAGCTGCCGGGCGAAGACAATGGGCGGGAAGGAAGACCCTAGACCGTCAACCCCGTCCGCGTGCGCTCATGGCAGGCTCGACCATGGCGGTGAGCCAGTTCCTGAGCTCCATCGTCCGCCGCTCGGGGTCGAGCACATCGGCATCGAAGCCGAGCCGCCAGGCAATGTCGGCGCGGCCGGGATCGGCGGCGAGTGCCTTCAAGTCCGCCACATAGGCGTCGATCTCCGCAGCCTCCTTGAAGAGCCCTTCCCGAACGAGCGTCTCGGTGCGGCTCGCGACGATGATGGCGATATCGGCGAGCGTGAACTCGGGATGGTACTGCACGCCCCAGAAGGTGCCGCCGTCGTGGCGAATCTCGGCCGCCTGCACTTCCGAGAAGGTGTTGGTCGCCGTCACCGTCATGCCGGCCGGCCGCGCCTCGACTTCGTCGGTGTGGATCGCCGGCGCGTCGAAGACGGGCCCTTTGCCGGCATGAAGCGGATGGCCCCGACCGGCCTCCGTGACATGGATCTTGCGGGCAAGGCCCATTTCGCGACCCTTCGGCGAGCGCCGCACGCTGCCGCCCGCCGCGGCCGTCGCGACCTGCAGGCCCCAGCAGGAACCGAAGAAGGGCACGCCCGAGGCGAAGACGGCGCGGGCGAAGTCGATCTGCCGCATCACGTCCGGCCCGCCATTATAGACATTGAGCGCCGAGCCGGTGATGGCAACGCCGTCATAGCCGGCGAGCCCCGCGGCATCGGGCAGATTTGCGCCGGCATCGGCGGGATAGCAGATATCGACGATCACGCCCGGCATCAGGCCACGCAACACATCGGCATAGCCTTCGCTATAGCTCGCGCCGGCGAGCGCCACACGGCGCGAGCGCGCCTCGGTTGTATTGCCTTCGGCGATGAGAAGGCGCGGCACCCTGGAAGGCGATTGGTCGGTCATGATCCTGTCCATCGTTCCCTTCGCCATCATATGGGCGGATTCGCCGCCGGCGAAAATGCCCAGGCTCAAAACAACGAAGCGGGAAAGACCACGGCGGCGACCCCGGCAGGCTGGCCGAGCCATGTATCCCAGCCGAGCCGGGCATCGCCGAGCCGCAAAGGCGGCACCTCGTCGGCGCGGAGCATCGCCCGGATGAGGAAGACGATCTCCGGCCCGAGGCAAAAGCGCGCGAGTTCCGTGAGCGCGCGCGCATTCGCGCCACCGGATACGAGCGCCATGAAATCCCCATAGCCGAGCGGTCCGACATGGAGAACGACGCTGCCGGCGACATCGAAGACACGCGCACCGGCCACGAAGTCGATCCCGAGCCGTGCATGGCCGCCGCTACCGGCCGTCAGCCGGCTCTGCTCGTCTTGCGCCAGCGCGAGCCAGCACCCGTGAAACTGCTCGACTTTCACCGGCCAGCCCGTAATGGCGGTGAGCACCTGCGCAATGTCCGGTGCTGCCCGCACCCGCCGCGCCAGGATGGCGGTAAGCGGCAGGAGCCGCTCGTCGAGAAAGCCCATCCGATCGCGCAGCCCATCCATGCCGAGGCCGAGAAGCGCCAGCAGCACCGCGGTGATCGCCTCGGCGCTCTTCGTCCGGCCATCGCGCCTCTTGCGTCGATAGGTGAGCGCCAGCCGATATTTGGCATGGACACCATAAAGCAGCTCGATCAGGCGCCCGTTGAACAGGTCGAGAAAATCGCGCAGCGCGAGATCCTTGCCGCGCACAAGGCGCTGCAGCAGCTCCGTATAGGGGACGGGAAGCACGCCCAGCGCCCCGGTCAGACCCATGACTGTCACGGTCAGGACGATGCGGCCATCCGGCCGCAGGCCGGCGGCAGCGATTTCCGTGGCGGGGAAAGCGAGGCTCGTCGCGCCACCGAGGCGAAGGGCATCGAGCGGGTGCTCGGCACCCCCGGCCGCGATCTCGGCCTCGAGAAAACGCAGCGAGGTGTAGACGTCGGCCTGCGCGATGCCGCAGGCGCGGAAGGCGGCAAGGGCTTTGACGACCGCGGCTTCCGCCGCATGCTCCTCGCGGGAATGTTCGTCCGACGTCACAGCAGAACCCGGTCGCCGGCCCGCGCCGGCCATCTCTTGACGATCTCGCCGCTGCTGGTTGCCAGGGATGTCCGGGTGAAGGAATTGACCGAGCAGTAGAGGCCGAGGAAGCGATCGAGCACACTGGCCAGAAGGAACGGCCCGGCTCCGGAGAAGCGCTGTTCGTCGAAACGCAGGGTGACATCGAGCCCGCGGCAGAAGGCGCCGGCATGGGGCCCCGGTACGCGCGCAACGCCGGGCACGACGGTGAGCGCGACGAGCCCCTCGATGGCGGCGAGCGTCTCGGCCGAGACGCGCAGATCGTGCAGGGCGAGGATCTCACGGAGCACCGCCACAGCGTCCGGCTCATCGGACAAGGAGAGATGGTTGAGGGCGAGATGCGACATGAGCCGCCACTGGCCCCCTGGGCTTCCACCCCGCCGCAAGACCGGGCTCGGCGGCGTGAGGCAGGTGATCGCCCTGACCGGCTGCCCCTCGGCCAAGGTGAAGTCCGGCCGGCCGCCGCCGAAGGGCAGTTGCGCCGGCAAGTTCCTGTTGAAGCACAGGCAATCCATGCCGAGAACGGCGCCTGCGAGCTCTGACGGGCGCCCGCCTGGATCGGCGAGCGTGAGATAGACTTCGCTCGCCTCCCCGCGCGGGGCGGGTCGCCGCGCCGCCCGCCAGAAGCCTTCGCCAGGCTCTCCGGTAAAGAAGGGCCTGAATCGGCGCATGGTGCCGTCGCTCCGGGTCGCCCGCACGTCGAGGACGCGATAGATCTCGAAGGCCTCGGGCCGGCGGGCATCCGCGACGACGCGATAGGTGCCCGCACCATGGTCGAGGAGAAGCGGCTCGGCGGTGCGCGGAAAGAGATTGACGACGGGCGTGCAGCCGAGCGCAAAGCTATCGGCCGAAACATGACGTTCGAGATCCGCCGGCCATCGGCTGAGATGAACGGCAAGATCGAGCCCTCTGCCGGCAAGACCCGGCGGCAGGGCGATGTCCACGAACATGAACTTGTCGGGACAGGCGAAATATTCGCAGAGCAGGCGATAGCCGAGGAGCGTCCCGCGCGGATAGGGCAGAAGTCCTTCGTCGGCCCCGAAGCCGACCGGCGTGATGCAGTCCGCGCCCGCGATCTTGATCGGATCGACTGGCGTCCCATCCCCGTCCTTGGGGCGGAAGGCGACGGCAACGGCGTCGTTGAGCAGCATCTCATAGAGGCGATGCGCCTGCTGCGCCGGCCCGCGCAGGAAAAAACGCAGCCGATCCGGCCAGGGCGCCTCCGCGGCGCCCGGCGGACGCGCGAGCGACAGATGAAGCAGGCCGCGCGCGCCGGCGAGGGCCTGCGGCACGGGATCGGTCATCGCCCGGCTGCCGAGATGCGCTGCACCAATGATCAGCGGCGCGAGCGTGACCGGATAGATGCTGCGGAAGCGGCATCGCTCACCCTCGATCGCCTCGCTGTCGATCTCTGTCCCGGCCTTGAGCTGATAGGGTTCGGCGAGGTCCGGGCGCGGTGAAAAGCTCAGGATAGCGGTCGAGGGGACGGGGGCCAGCAGGTGCGGATAGAGAAGATCGAGCACCGTCTCCGTCAATTCCGGCAGGTCATCGTCGAGCTTTTGCCGCAGGCGCGCGGTGAGGAAGGCAAAACCCTCCATAAGTCGCCCGACGAAGGGATCCTCGATCGCATCGGGACTGAGCCGCAACCGGCTTGCGACCTTCGGATGCTCGGCGGCGAATTCAGCGCCCCGGTGGCGCAGATGCGCGAGTTCCTCGTTGTAGTAAAAGAGAAAATCGTCAGTCATCGCCGCCATCCGTCAGGTGAAACCGCCGCGCGCCCGGCACGAGCGCGGATTCGAAGGCGAGCGGGCGCCGCGCGGCGCCGATGACGAGCATGGCGCTGATCCTCAGGCTGAGGGAGCCGCCGGACTGCGTGGGCCCCGCCAGCTCGACCTTGAGCGCGCCTAGTGAGGGCGCGAAAAGGCGAATGGCCTCCTCGACCGTGGCGCGAAAATGCTCGGCGTCGGTCTCGCCCACCAGCGCCTCGCCGGCGAGATCCGGCAAGCCGAAGGCGATGAGCGACCGCGCCAGCTCCGGCGCGCCCTGCGGCAGGGCAAGGCAGGGCCGGCGCGTGTTGAGAATGAGTTCGAGCTCGGCGCGCAAGGCGTCCCGCATGCGGGCAAAGCCGCGAGCCTCGCCTTGCGCCGGCTGTTCCTCCTCGCCGCACAGGCGCTCGACGAGCGGCCGCTCGAACCCGGCGCAATCAGGATCGCCTGTCATGGACGGGCCATTCGGGGTCGCATTCACAGGCCATTCGGGCTGGCGAGTTCCGTGTAGAGATCGAAGCCCGCCACGACTTGCTGGAAGCGAAGATGAGGCCGGAGATGGATGACACAGGCGAGCGCTCCCGGCCGCCCCGGTACCTCGCTCAAGCTCACCCTGCTCTCGCGCAGCGGATAACGCGCCTTCTGCGCCGGGCTCACGTCCTCATTGCTGATCGAATAGGACTGCAGCCAGCCGGCGAGAAAGGCCTCGAACTCTGTGAGCGTGGTGAAGCTGCCGATGCGGTCGCGGGCGATCACCTTGACGTAATGGGCGAAGCGGCTGACGCAGAGCATGTAGGGCAGCATCGTGCCAAGCGCCGCATTGGCCCTCGCGCCGGACGTCGACCAGGCGGCTGCAACCTGCAGCGACGGGCAGTCGAACAGGGCAAGCCACGGCGTGAAGGCCGAGGGCTGCAGGACGATGATGCCGAGTGCGCCGAGGCGCTGCGCCAGATCGTCGGAGAGGTTGATCTCCACCGGCTGCCGAACCAAAACGCCGGAGCTGCCCAGACCGAAGGGCGGCGTCGGCAGATCGTCGACCAGCCCGCGGGGGTCGTCAGCCTCCCCGATGCCGCAAATCTCGGCGAGCCAGCCGTGGCGAGCAAAGACCCGCGCCACTACCGTGCCGAAGACATAAAGGCCGCTTCCCCAGAGATAGCCGCGGCCGTTCGCGATGGTTTCGCGATAGCGAAAGCCGTAGCGTTGAGCGCCGTCATCCCTGTAGGGCGCGCGCATCAGCACACGCGGCGCGATCACCCCGACGAAGCGCGCCTCGTCACTGCGGCGAAAGTTCTGCCAGCGCCGATGATCGGCATCGCGAAAAACCGCGTCGAGATCGATGGTCGCGGTGAGCTCCGCAAAATCGTCGAGCCCGACGAGTTCCGGCTTTGCCGGCAGGATCACCGGCGCGAAGGCAGCGGTCGCGACTGCGGCGAGCCCCGCGACCACATCCACATCGTCGAGCGCGCTGCCCGGGCGCCGGCGGTGGCCGACCGGAAAATCGGCCAGCAGCAAACCATAGGGTTCGCCGCCGGGCATATCGAACTCCTGCGCATAGATCAGATTGAAGAGCTGCGTCTGGTCGAATTCGAGCGCGCGGCCGAGATCCGCCGCGAGCTCGCCCCAGGTCAGCGTCAGGACCCGCAGGATGACCTTCTCGGTTCGCCGCAGATGCCCCGCGAGATAGGCGAGCCCGCGCCATCCCGCCTCCAGCTGCTGGAACCGGGGGTGATGCAGGATCGCATCGAGCTGCGCGCCGATCGTCCGGTCGAGCCGGGCAATGAGCTTCTCCACGCTGAGGCGAGCGGAAGCGCGCGCCGCGACGGCGCCCGCCTCCTCGGTCTCGACCCAGGCCGCGGCTGCGCTCATCCGATCTGCGGGATGCGCGCCACGAGCCGCATGGAGGTGGTCAATTCCTCCATCTGCAGCCAGGGCCTGAGCCAGGCGATGGCATGATAGGCGCCCGGCTGGCCCGGCACCTCGCGCACCACCACATTGGCCTCGGCCAGAGGATATTGCGCCTTGGACTGCTGGCCCGCATCGGGATTGGCATTGACGTAGTTCAGGATCCAGCGGTTGAGCCAGTCCTCACAGTCACTCGCCTCCGCGAAGGAGCCGATCTTGTCGCGCGCCATCACCTTGAGGAAATGGGCGAAACGCGACATGGCCATGACATAGGGCAGGCGCGCCGATATGGCGGCATTGGCGGTTGCGTCCGGCCGGTCGTATTTCTGCGGCTTCTGCACCGTCTGAGCGCCGAAGAACACCGCATAATCGGTGTTCTTGTAATGACAGAGGGGCAGGAAGCCGAGGCCGGAGAGTTCGGCCTCGCGCCGGTCGGTGATGCCGATCTCCGTCGGGCATTGCTGATCGAGGTCGCCGTCGTCGCTCATGAAGGCATAGCTCGGCAGGGCCTTCACCTTGCCGCCGCCTTCCGCGCCGCGAATGGCCGTGCACCAGCCATATTGGGCGAAGGCCTCGGTCAGCCGGGTGCCGAGCACATAGGCCGCGTTCATCCAGGTGAACTGCCCATGCTGCAGCGGCCGCATCGTCCCCTCCGCATCGGCGATCGCCTCTTCGAAGGTGAAGGCCTCGATCGCCTTGCCCTTCGCGCCATAGGGCAGGCGCGCCAGCACGCGCGGCATGACCAGCGTGACGAAGCGGGCATCTTCGCTCTCGCGGAAGCCTCGGAGTTTTATATATTCCTGCGTCTCGAAGATCTTCGCGAGATCGCGCGGCCGGGAGAGCTCGGTGAAATCGCCGAGGCCGAACATCTTGGGCCCGGCGGCAGCGATGAAGGGCGCGAAAGCCGCCGCTGCGACACCCGCCATGCCGGAAAGGATTTCCACATCCTCCGGCTCGGCGCTGAATTCGTAGTCGCCGATCAGGACCGCGTAAGGTTCGCCGCCCGGCGTGCCGAACTCGCTTTCGTAGATCTTTTGAAAGACGACGCTCTGGTCGAATTCGACCGCCGTCGTGAGGCTCTTGTACAATTCCCGCTTGGTGACGTTCATCACCCGGATCTTGAGGCTAACGCCCGTTTCGGTATTCATGACGAGGTGATGGAGCCCGCGCCAGGATCCTTCCAGTTTCTGGAAGGATGGATGCTGCATCACCGCAGCCAGCTGCCGGGAGAGTTGCTGGTCGATGGCGGCGACCGCCTGGTTGATCGTCTTGACGAGATTGCGATCATAGGTGACGACGCCCTGCATCGCCTCCTGGGTGAGGGTGCGCAGAAGCGTCTCGACTCTGTCCGGCTCCGTTTGCTTGGTGGCGGCGATCGCTTGGTCGAGCAGGCTCGGTGTGGTGGTGGTGGTCGCCGCAGCGACATCCGTCTGCGTCTCGGTCGCGGTCATACCTATTACTCCTGCCCCTGATCGCCGCCGGCGAGCCCGAGCTCCTTCGAGAGCGCAGCGATCTTGTCCCTGCTCTGCAAGATCTCTTCGAGGAGCGTCTCGAGCTGCTCCGAGCGATCGATCTTGCTGAGCAGATCGCGCAGATGATCACGCGTCTCCAGAAGCCGCCGGAGCGGCTCGATCTGCTGAACCACGTTAGCCGGCTCAAAGTCCTCTATCGTCGTGAAGGCGAGCTCTACGGGGAATTCGCTGCCGTCATCGGCGATCTTGTTCTCGACCCTCATTTTCAGGCCCGGGCCCATACGCCCCATGACATCGTTGAAGTTGTCGCGATCGATCTGCACGAATTTGCGCTCGCGCAACGGCGGCAATGGCGTCGTCGGATCGCCGGAATAGTCGCCGAGCACGCCGACGACAAAGGGAAGCTCCTTCTGGAGGACGGCACCGTCCTGCTCGACATCGTAGGTGATATGGACGCGCGGCTTGCGCACACGCGTCAATTTCTGATGAATGCTGTCGCTCACGCCCGAACTCCTTCGCTACGACGACGCACTGCTTGCGTCGCCCATTGCACTGCCTCGTCTGCTCAATCCTCGTCGCTCTCCACGAAATGGATGCCGGCAGCCGTGAGAAACTGGCGACGCGCATCCCTGTCGGGCACGAGTTCCGGCAAGAGCTCGAGGAGCGACAGATTGGCCCGGCGGACGGCCTCCTCGAGCGTGTAGGAAATCGGCGAATGCGGCTCGATGCGGCGCAGATAGCTGGCGATCGCCAGCACCTCCGCAATGGCCTCGTTGCGGCTGGCATAGCCCGCACCCCGACCGTCCCAAGAGGCCGACGCGCCATCCGCAGGCGCCGTCTCATCCGCGGCCGGCGAGCCGGCGATTGCACCGCGGTCGAAGCCGAGACCGCGCAGCGCTTCCTTCACCTCGTCGAGAATGTCGAGGATCTGCCGGGCAGGCGGCGCTTCCGCACCGGCTGCCTCATCCAAGGCCCCTGCGGCCGCTGCCACCGCCTCGCGCGCCGCCGCCACATCTGCAAAGAGCGACGCGGCGACCTCGGCCGGCATGGCGCGCAGGCAGGCCTCTATGGTCGACAGACTGAAGCCGGCCTCGGCGAGAGCCGCCTCCTTCCGGGCCACAGGCGTGATCCGCTCCATCTTGGCGGCCCGCTCGTAGTGCCAGAAGGCAAAAGAGCCGGCATCACCGGATACCAGAGGCACGAGGCGGATCGGCGCGATCAGCGTGCCCTCCCCGCCCTCACCATTGAGGCCGGCGATGGGCGCGAGCCGCGCCGACAATCCATCCTCGTCCGGCTGCGGGTGGAGCGGCTCCCAATAGTGCCGCACCAGCCCCTCGATGACGCGAAAGCCGTCACGCAGGCCGGCGAAACCGTGAAGCCGAAGCAGAGCCTCCGTCAGCCATGCCGCGATCTCCAGATCCTTGCTGTATTCGGCGAGCGCAAGCGAGGCCTGATCGGCAACGGTTCGCCATGATCGGGCGATGCCACCGTCGTCGCCATCGTGAATGGCGCGGCGCTCGGCCCCGCGCGCCGCCGCGCGGGCATCGCGCAAATCGTGGTAGAGGGCGGCGAGCGCGGCATCGCTCCGCAGATCCACCCCGGCCGCGCATGCGCCGGGGATGGGGCGCAGCAGAAGGTCGAGATCGATGGTCGGCGGCGTCGTCATGACGGTGCTCTCGCCTCGGAGGGGGGCGCGACCGCGCGCCCATCACCGCCGCGCGCGATATCGAGCGCCTCGGCGAGCGCCGCCCGATACAGAGCGGGATCAGGACCCCGCTCCGCATCGACCGCCGCCAGCAGCACCGCCGCCCCGATCGCGACCGGAGCAAGCGAGGGATCGGGCGCGATCTCCGGCAGATCCGGGCGGGAGAGATTGCCGGTCCAGAAGGCGGCGAGGGCGGCATAACCCGCCGGCGTGTCGAAGCCGGCCACCTCTGCGAGCGCAAAGACCGGCCGCCGCGTGTCCTCGCATGGACGCCGCACCCATGTCTCCGCCGCCTCGATCGCGGCGAGGCTGGGGACGCGATCCATCTCCGCGCCTGCGCGTGTGAGCATGCGGCGCGCAGACAGGCAGGCCCACCACACGCCTTCGCGCCGCGGCAGCGCAAAAGCGAAGACGCGGATAGCGTCCGTCCAAAGGCTCCCGCCGACGAGCCGGGCGAGAAAGGCCGCCGACCCCTGCTCTCCCTCGCGCAGGAGCATCTGCGCCTCGCGAGACAAGTCTGCCACCGTCGCGATGTCCTTCGCGGACGACTCCTCTATCTTGACGAGGCGTTCGAAATTCATGCGATCATGCGATGAATGCTTCGGCCGCGAAATCGTCATGAGCATCGCAATCTCACGCTCTAGTTGATCTCGACAAGGCCGCCCTTGAGGGCGGCGGTGGCCTTGCCGCGTACCGTCGTCATGCCGCCCTCGATGTCGACCTTGACCTCGCCGTTGATGGCCACCGACATTGCCTTGATCGTCGCCCCCGCCGGCGTGAGTTCGACCCTGGTCTCCCCGCAAGTGAAGGTGATGCTCTGGCTTGCCGTGAGCGTAATGCTGCGCGCTGTCACGCTCTGCTTGCCCTGCTGCAGCACCACCTCGCGGTTGCCCTTGGCGATGGTCACCGTCTCGCTGCCCTTCTCGATCGAGAGCTTGCGATCATTCTGGACGGTAAGCGTCTGGTCGTGGCCGACTTTCACCACGTCGTCGTGAACGACCTCGCGCAGGGAATTCCGCTCGGCGCGCAGAAGCACCTCCTCGGCCCCCTGCTTATCCTCGAAGGACAGGATATTGGCATTGGCGGCACCGCCATTCGGCGTGGTCCGCGACATGAAGCCGGACCGTGTCTTCTGCGCCGGCAGCGACCACGGCGGCCGGTTGTCGCCGTTATAGACGGTGCCGGTCACGAGCGGACGATCGGGATCGCCGTGCAGGAATTCGACGACCACCTCCTGTCCGACGCGAGGCAGGAACACCGTCCCCCACCGGCTGCCGGCTGCATTTTGGGCGACCCTCACCCAGCCGGAGCTGTGTTCATTGCGCTTTCCCTGCCGGTCCCAATGGAACTGCAGCTTTATGCGCCCGTATTCGTCGCAATAGACGTCCTCGCCACGCGGACCGACGACCGTCGCCGTCTGCAGCCCCGGCGCATTGGGCCGCGCCTTGCATAGCGGCCGAAAGGGCACGCTGCTCGGCATGGCACTGAAACTGTTGCGGTAGAACGTCTCGCCGCCGTCGGGCGCTGCGGCGGCATCCAGCGCCTCATGGCTCACGCTGGTGATCAGCCATTTCGTCTTGTCCTGGCTGCCGACGGGCGCTCTACCGAGGCTGAAAGTGATGCCGGGGGCGAAGCCGGCGTGCAGACCCGTCCCGCGCGCGATCTGGAAGGTGGCTTCCTCCGCCTCGATCCGACGGCGCGCCCAGGCTGCATCGTCCCCATTACGCAGCGGCAGCCCGGTATAGTCGTAATGGGCGATCCCGCGCATGGCATTGACCGACGAGACCGTACGTTTTTCTTGCGCCACGCGCCGGCTGGGCGCGAGTTCGTCGAAACCACCGACGTCCCACACCCCCGTATGCAGCGCATAATCGATGCCCCAGGCGGCCATGGCACCGCCGACGGGAGCGTTGACGTTGAAGGCGACCTCTCCCTCCGGAAGATCGCCGAAGGCCGAGGCATTATCCGCAAGGGTCAGGCCTGCCTGCCCGCTACCATGGCGAAAGAAATAGAATATCCCCTCCTCGGCCAGTAGACGCTCGATAAATTCAAGCGTCGACTCACCATATTGAACGCAATACGCTCGCTCCGAATAGTTTTCCGAGAGCTTTTGGTGAATATCGGAAATACCTGCCTCTTTCAGGATGCCGACCACCAGATCGGGCACGGTCGTGTTCTGAAAAATGCGCTGGTCGTAACAGCGGCCGAGCAGGGCGAGCCGCGGCACCAGCGTCAGGCGCACGACGCGTAGGCCCCGCCCAGCCGGCGCAGCCAGGCTGAAGGCACTCACTACGCCACAGAAGGGCCGTTCCGCTCCGGCGGGATTGGTGACGAAGACGCTGACGTCCCGCCCCAACAACGAAGCTGGATCGGGCTGCGCATGCGGCGACAGCGCATCGATGACGAAGGAGAACGGCCGCGACAGGCCTTCTTCGCCGCGCAGGGCGAAGGGAACGAGTTCCCCCGCCTCGCGCGGAGCCTCCATCCGCAGCCATGGTCGCGTTATCGACATCAACGATCCCTTCGCAGATCGAATGGAAGCATCGCGCGAAACCGGCGCCGCTAGGCTGGCGCTACGGTCTCGATTAGAGCCTCGCACCGACGGATCGGCTGAGGACAGGACCAGCGATGCCCCCGTCACAGACCACCGAAGCTCAGAAGGCGGTCAGCCAGCCACTTCGAGGTCGAAACTTCCAATGATTGGGCTTCCTGGCTTGTTATCCTTGTCACGCGGGGTGAATTTCATATCCAGCTTGGTATAGGCGATATGGAATTCTTCGCGATCGTCACCTTGCCCGGTCAACTGGCCATGCTGACACGACAACATGGCATTGCGCAGCGTCAGACGAAGATATTCGTTGTTTCCCGAGGCCACGCAGACCAGTTCGACATCATAGGCTTCCTTGACTTTGGTCGCGTGCTCAAGGATGCGCGGTGTGCAGACATCCACCGTCCGCTGAAAAGTTATCTCACCAGCCCACGGCTCGCTCGCCTCGCGGTTCTTCGCGCTACCGACGTGGTTGGCGATGCAGCGCCCCACCTCCCATCGCGCCGAACTTACCTCGACCCAGTCCTTATAGGAGGCGTGAGTTACGGATCCGGGGATTTTTGGGTGCTTTAGATATATTGCCATCGCAAATCTCCGCTAAAAAGGCTAAAGAGACCAAGTCATATAATTACACGCATCAGAAACACGCAAGTCAATTTTATTGCATTACAAGATGTATTATATTCATTTCTATTTGAATTAAGTGAAATACGAAAAACTGTCTTAAACGAACGCAATATGAAAGCGATCACTGCGCACGCTGATCTTAATTCCTCCCGCAACACCGCCGCTAGCGAGCCGTTCGAGCAAGGCGCCGGAAAGTGCCGGCAGGAGCTCCTGCGTCAGCATCTGTTCCACGCCGCGAGCGCCGCTGTCGCGCGTTCGGCATCGCGCCTCGATCAGGTGGAAAACCTCCGGCGACCACGAGAGCTCCGTCTGGTAGACAGCGCGGTAGCGCGCGGCGACCCGATCGAGCTGCAAGCTGATGATCCGACCGATCGTCGCGGCGTCGAGCGGCAGATAGGGCACCACCGTGACACGCCCGAGAAAGGCCGGCTTGAACACCTTGGTGAGCTCCGGCAGCAGCAGCTCCGCCAGCCTGTCCACATCCGGAGGCGGATCAGCCTCCTCCCATAGCCGACTGATGAGTTCGGATCCGACATTGGCCGTCATGATCACGACCATGTTGCGGAAGTCGACGTCGCGACCTTCGCCGTCGCGCAGGCTGCCCTTGTCGAAGAGCTGGTAGAAGACGTCCTGCACGCCGGGGTGCGCCTTCTCCATCTCGTCGAGCAGAAGCACGGAATGGGGCCTGCGCCGCGCGGCCTCCGTCAGCAAGCCGCCCTCGCCATAGCCGACATAGCCGGGCGGCGAGCCCGTCAGCGTCGATACTTTATGCTCCTCCTTGAATTCGGACATGGTGATCACGGTCAGCGCCTGCTCGCCGCCATAGATCTGGTCGGCGAGCGCCAGCGCCGTCTCCGTCTTGCCGGTGCCGCTCGTGCCCACCATCAGGAAGACACCGAGCGGCTTGCGCGGATCGGTGAGCTTCGCCCGTGAGGTCCAGATCGTCCGGGCGATCGCATCGAGGGCATGGGGCTGCCCGACAACGCGCACGGCCAGCGCTTCGCGCAGCGACAACACGGAACGGATCTCGTCGCGCAACATGCGCCCGAGCGGGATGCCGGTCCAGGCGCTCGCGACCTCCGCGACCGCTTGGCCGTCGACGGCGATGCGCAGGAGCGGCATCTCGCCTTGCAATGCGGCAAGCTCCGCCTCCAGCCCGGCTTGCGTCGCGCGGCGGCGCGCATGCTCCTCGGCGTCGGCTGTCTCGGCGAGCCGCACCCGCCCGGCGAGCACGCGCTCGGCGAGGTCCCGCTCCGCACGCCAGCGCGCATCGAGCCCAGCGAGCTGCCGGGCAATATCCTCGCGGGCGGCCCAGAGGCCGGCCATATCGGTCGGGGGCTCGAGCCCCACGGCTGCTTCGCGCTGCGCGGCGGCGAGCCGCGCCTCGATTGCGGCGAGTTCCCGACGAAGGCCGAGGAGCGGCTCCGGGCTGACGGACCGACTCATCGCGACGCGCGCACAGGCCGTATCGAGCAGACTGATCGCCTTGTCGGGCAACTGGCGGCTGGGCAGATAGCGCCGCGCGAGGCGCACCGCCTCGTCGAGCGCCCCGGAGAGGATCTGCACGCCGTGGTGCCGTTCGAGGCTCCCCTGCAGGCCGCGAAGCATGTCGACCGCCGTCGCGTCGCAGGGCTCCTCGACCTTGACCACCTGAAACCGGCGCGTCAGTGCGGGATCGCGCTCGATGTATTTCTTGTACTCGCCCCAGGTGGTCGCCGCTATGGTGCGCAACTCGCCACGCGCGAGCAGCGGCTTCAGAAGATTTGCGGCATCGCCCTGGCCGGGCGCCGCGCCCGCACCGATCAGCATATGCGCCTCGTCGATGAAGAGGGTGACCGGCGTGCTCGCTCCCTGGATCTCGGCGATCAGATCCTTGAGCCGTTGTTCGAACTCGCCTTTCATGCCCGCCCCGGCCTGCAGCAGGCCGAGATCGAGCGCGAGGAGCCGCGTTCCGCCGAGCGCCGGCGGGACGTCTCCGGCGACGATGGCGAGCGCCAGGCCCTCGACGACCGCGGTCTTGCCGACGCCCGCCTCGCCCGTGAGAATGGGATTGTTCTGGCGTCGGCGCGTGAGGATGTCGACGAGCTGGCGGATCTCCCGGTCACGGCCGATCACGGGATCGAGCCGCCCCTCCCGGGCGAGTGCCGTGAGATCCGTCGTGAAACGTGCAATCGCGGTCGCGCCGTCGGCCGGCTTGCGCTTCACCGGCGTCTCGGCCGCACCCACCTCGCCCGATCGCGCATCGAGCCCGGAGAGATGCGATGCGACCCCTTCGGGGCTGAGCCGCGCAACCTCCTCCGAGGCGCGCTGGGCCACCGCCCTCAACCCCGGATCGGCAAGTAGCGCCTCGAGCAGATGGACTGAGCGAACCCTCAGCGCGTCATGCTTCAGCGACGCAACGACCCAGGCCTCGCGCGCGAGCTTCACCAGATCCGGCGAGAAGCCAGGCGCGCGGCTACTGCCGCCGCGCAGGCCGGCGAGCGTGCGGCGCAGATCCTGCTGGAGCCGAACGCGGTCCGCTCCGCTGTCGTCGACCAGGATCGCCAGATCGCTGTCGTCTATCTCCAGCAGAGATAGCAGCCAGTGCTCGACCTCCACATTGAAGTGCCCCTGCGTCACGGCAAGCCCCACGGCGGCTTCCAGGCTTCGGCGACAGAGCGGACCGAGCTTCACCACGAGGCTTTGCAGCAGACCGGCATCCATCACGGAATGGCTCCATCGAGGGTCTCGTCCGGTGCGAGCACGAGGACATGCGTGTCGTAGGTCACGCTGGCTCGCCGATGCAGGCGCAACCGCCAGGGCTGGTGCGGCCATTCCTGCACGATGCGAAAGCCGGCGGCGGTCGCCTTCGTGCGGAGTTCCGCCTCCGCGTCGGTCTCGTCCGATTGCGATCCCCCGGCACCGGCGATCCACTCGCTCACCGGCGTCACAGCCTCCGCCCAGTCGTATGGGACGCTGATGATCGCCCGCCCGCCGTCGGCGAGCACCCGCCTGAGCGCCGCAAGCGCCTCGGCCGGCCGCTCCAGGCAATCGACCATGTTCAGCGCAGCCAGCGCGCCGAAGCGCCCGCGCGTGAAGGGTGGCTGCTGTGCATCGGCAATCCAGAAGTCGACCTGCCTGCCGCAGGCCGCAGAGAAGGGCACCCGCCGGCGCGCATAGGCGCGGCCTAGATCGCGGCGGGGATAGACCACCTCGCCCGTGTGAAGCGCCTGGCGGGCAAGGCGCAGCAGCGGCACATTGAGATCGATGCCGAGCACGAGGCCCCTCACCTGTTCGGCGAGGGCAAAGCTTGCACGGCCGGCACCGCAGCCGACGTCGAGAACGGGCCCGTGCGGCGCCGCGGCCAGGTTCTCGAACGCGACGGCCAGCGACCTGACCGCACTGCCCGGGCGGGAGGCCGCATCGCAGGTCGCCTCATCGGGATCGCAATCGCCGTAGTGGTCCCATCCATAGGTCGAACAGTGGCGCCGCATGGCCTCGTGCCAGCCGGAGCCGCCGAGCGCCTCCCCCAGCCAATTCTCGAGAGCCTCGGGCAGATCTGCCGGCAAAAGAAAATAGACGAGATGGTCGGCGATGAAGCGCGCCGGGTCCGGCACGAGCACAGGGAGTCCGGCGAGGATAGGATAGCCGGCGTTACATGCCAGGCATCTGAGTAGACCGCATTCGATCTCTTCTGCCTGCCCGTCGCCCTCCTCGAGCTCCAGCGGCCGCGGCTCCGGGCAGCCGGTGTCGTGGAGCTGCTCGGCGAGACATTGGGGACAGACGGGCGCCAGCGCCCGCAGGTGGGTCATGCGCATGCCGTCACCCGCCGATGACCACCGTAGTGGATCCAGGCGGCAATATTCGCCCGCTCGGTGCCGGTATCGGCGCGACACAGGCGGGATGCGTGGTGGCATCGCCGACGCGCGCCGCCGGCAGGCCGCCGATCAGAACCGTGCGCGAGCCGCCGGTCACCACGCCCGGACCTCCCGGCAAGCAGCCGGGCAGCTGGCAGGGCAGCGAGACGTCCCCGATCCGCACGGCCGGCAGGCTGCCGATGAGGACGCGCGGCTCCCCCTTGATCAAGGCAAGCGGCAGGCCAGGATGCGAGCAAGGTGCAGGCACGGGCGCAGCCGGATGGATGGGGGCATGGCAATGCGGCTGCATCTGACGAACGCGATCGGTGATACGAGCAGCTGGCGGCATTGAAACCCCTACGACAACTGAGGGATACGAGACCCTCGCTCCGCAAAGCAAGAACACCGCAGATTCCAGCGGCATTAACATCGATAATATCAATATCTTAACTTGACCGATGACAGGCCGAGAGGCTGGATCGAACAGGTCAGTTTGAATACTGCCCTCGCTAGCACACCGATTCTATAGAAATCCAGCCCTGATATGACATGACGCCCAGATCGACAGCAAAAATGCGCGGCATGCACGGTCGTTTCTTCTAACTATATGAATACAGAGCGTCTATGATGTCAAATATCAGAACAAGCCAAAGAACGAAATCTCTTGTAGCGATAACGTTACACTGCATTAGGACAATAGCCGATGGAAATCCAAGATATTTCCTGAATTTCAGCGGTGTTTACATGTCGTATTGTATTGGGCCGGGCATGAACCTATCACGTCGAGTTCACCGTATGGCAACGGCTCGCTCACCCCGACTGTGGTGGCCGAGCCTCGTTGACGGCCTGAAGGGAGCGGTCTCCGTGCCGACGCTGATGGGGGTCCTCGCGACCGTGGGAGCATGCGCCTTGCTCACCCCCCATGCGCCGGCGGTGCTGAAAGCGACCTTGGTCGCGGGTGCCGTGATCAATCCAGATGGTGACGGGCGACCGTCACCCGTCGTCGTCCATGTCTTCGAGCTCGCCTCGGAAACCGAATTTGCCGAGGCGGGCTTTTCGGCCCTCTACGAGGATGCGGACAAGACACTCGGTGATGCGCTTTTGGCCCGCCACTCCGTCATCCTGCAGCCCGCGAGCACCAAGATGATCTCGATCAATTTGGCCCCACGCACCTCGGCTATCGGCGCTGTCGCCGGACTGGCGCGTTTCGCGAATGTGACCTGGCGGGCGCTGGCACGGACGGCCCCCGGAAAGTCCGTCGCTATTCGCATTGTGGCCGATGCGACGGGTATTTCGATAGAAGCGGACCGATAGTCATTCCCATATTGCAGCTTTATGATTGGAATACTGAAAGAGTATGGCGAATTACAATAGGGTCGTCTGGTCGGAAGGCATGTTCGTTCGGCCACAGCATTTTCAGCAGGAGTCGCGTTATTTCGAGCAACTGGTCCGGCAGCGCGTGCATGTCATGCGGCCATACGGCTGGGGTTTGACGGAACTCGAGATCGACCGCGATCTGCTCGCGACCCGCCATTTTGGCCTGCGACGCTGTACGGGCGTTTTCGAGGACGGAACGCCTTTTACGCTTGATGACGGCGACGGGGATCTTGCGCCGATCGCCCTCCCGGAGGGGCTCAGGAACACGCTCGTTTATCTCACTCTGCCCTTGCGGCGCTCGGGTTCCGTGGAAATGGCCGAGGAGGCCGACACGCAGACGCCGGCGCGCTATCGGCCCGTTACGGTCGAGGTGGAGGACGCGCATGGCGGTTCGGGGTTACCCGCCGAGATCAGGGTCGCCAAGCTCCGGCTGCGCTACACGCTGGCCGAGGCGGCCCGCCCGCAGCAGCTCGCCATTCCCGTGGCCCGCATTGCCGATGTTCCGGCGGGCGCGCCGGCCCACCTCGACGACGCCCATATCCCGCCCGTGCTCACCACGGCTGCCGCCACCGCCTTGGCGGGCCTGGTGACCGATATCGATGGCCTCCTGCTGCAGCGCGGCGAGGTTCTCGCGCAGGATCTCGGTCCCGATCTCATGGGCGCGAGCGCCGCCGATCTCATGCTCATGCAGACCATCAACCGTTACCGTCCGCAGTTCCACCACATCAGCCAATCGGGGCTGCATCATCCGGAGGAGGTGTTCCGGCTCGCGATCGCGCTCGCCGGGGAGCTTGCCACCTTGGCCCGCGCAGGCCGCCGACCAGCGGATTGTCCGCGCTATCGCCACGAGGACCTGCAGGCCAGCTTTGCACCCGTCGTCGCCGCCATACGCCAGGACCTGAGCCTGTCGCTCGACCAGCCGGCCGTCCTCATTCCCCTCGTCGAGCAGGCCCATGGCGTGCGTCTCGGTCAGGTGAATGATGCCGACCTCTTCGCCCGCGCGACATTCGT
This sequence comes from Chelatococcus sp. GCM10030263, assembly GCF_042666455.1. Taxonomy (NCBI): domain Bacteria; kingdom Pseudomonadati; phylum Pseudomonadota; class Alphaproteobacteria; order Hyphomicrobiales; family Chelatococcaceae; genus Chelatococcus; species Chelatococcus sp. GCM10030263. The sequence continues at coordinate 206,065 of NZ_JBHTDB010000008.1, forward strand.
GCTCGCGGTGCGGGCCGAGATAGCGACCGAACGGCTGCTGCGCGGCTTTCCCGCACAGGTCAAGATCGGCCCTCCCGATCAGATCCAGAACCTCATCAATGCCGCCCTTCCGGGGGTCAGGCTGCGGGCGCTGCCCGTTGCGCCGCGCCAGATCCGCTATGTGGCCGGCACGTCCTATTTCGAATGCGACCACGCCAATCCGCTGTGGAAGCAGATCGCAGCATCCCGAACGATCGCCGTACACGTCACGGGTGACTTCCCGGAGCTTGCGATGGAGCTCTGGGCTCTGAAGGGCTGACATGCCGACCGACAATCCCTTCGCCGAACACCATCTCCCAGAATTCGGCGCGGCCCCGGATGCGGCCGCCGGCGCACGGCCGCTCTGCGCGGCCCAGCGCGATGTCGAGGGCCCGCGGGACCTGCCACCCGTGGCTAAGGCCGCAGCGCGGCGAGCCCTGACGACGGCCGCCGCCAATCCCCTTCTGGCCGCGGCCTCCCGGCTGACATGGCTCGCCGGCCGGTTCCCGGATCTCGCGACCGACGACGTTGCCGATCTGAGGGGCATTATCATGGACGAGCTCCGCACGATCGGCAGCGATACCCGCCTCGATCGGCAGATACGTGCCTCCGTCTGCTACGCGCTCGCGGCCACCTTCGACGATCTTGCACTCAATATGCCTTGGGCGGGCGCCGACATCTGGGCAAGCAACACCCTCGTCAGCCTGCTTTTCAGCGAGGCCTGGAGCGGCGAGCGCTTTTTCGATCTGCTTGCGCAGCTCATGCACGACCCGGCCCGCCACATCGATCTTCTCGAGCTCCTTGCGGTCTGCCTCGCCGTCGGCTTCCAGGGCAAGTTCCGCGTGCTGCCCGGCGGACAGGTGCAGCTCGAGCGGGTCAGGGCCGAGCTGCACCGCGCGATCGACCATGTTCGGGGGACGGAGGATCCCTTCCAGCGCGCGGCCTGCGCCGCCAATCCCTATCGCGCGCCCTCTCTTTCGCGCACCGCCGCCGTGGCGGCGGCCATCACGGCGCTGCTCACCGCCATTCTCTGCGCGGCGACTATTGCCGTGCTGGTCTCGGATCTGCATGCAGCGGCGCGCGAAGTCTCCCGCCTCGTGCCGGGCACCGTCTCCCGCCTGCGCCCGCTCGCGCCGCCGCCACCGCCCCTGCCTGCAACCGCCGAGGCCCCGCCGAAACCCGCCGAGCCGGCCGAAGCGCCGCAAGTCCGTATCCATCGGCTCCTGGCGAAGGAAGAGCAGGCCGGGCTCCTCACCGTCGTCGAGAAGGGCGGCAGGGTCATGGTCCGGGTCGCCGGCACCGGGTTGTTCGCGAGCGGCAAGGCAACGATCGCACCGACGGCCGAGGGACTGATCGACACCATCGCCGCGGCCCTCGGTGCTGATCCGGGGCCGCTCCTGGTCGTCGGTCATGCCGACAATCAGCCGATCAACACGCGCGAGTTTCCGTCCAACACCGTGCTCGCGCTGAAGCGGGCCGAGGCGGTGGCCGAGGCGTTGCGTAGCCGGCTCGGCGAAGACACCCGCATCACGGTCGAGAGCCGCGGCGACACAGAACCACTCGCCAGCAACGCAACATCCGAAGGACGTGCGCTCAACCGACGCATCGAGATCATCCTTCCGTAGACATCCGCCCGGCAGCCGCACATCCCCCCGCCTCGCTGCCGTGGCCGACAAGCGCACGGAAACCGCGCATGCCCAATCTTCGCCTCGGCCGCTGGGTGGTCGTTCTGCTTTTGGCGCTCGAATTATGCGCCGTCATCTGGTTCGCCGGTCCGCTGGCGAGCCTCGGTGATGCGCGGCCGTTCGCCGGGCCGCTGGTGCGCACCCTCGCCATGGGCGCCATCCTCATCGCGGCGATTGCCGGTCTCGTCCTGTTCGAGCTGCGCGCGCAGCACAGAGAACTCGAGGCCGGCGGACACGATCATCGCCCCGACCGGGACATGGTGGCGGCCGAGCTCGCGCTCCTTCGGATGCGCTTCAAGGCCGCCCTGCGCCGCATGAGGCATGCGGGCGCCTGGCTGCATGCGCCGGCCTATCGCCATCCCTGGTACCTGATGCTCGGCCCGCCATGCAGCGACAGAGCGACCGTTCTCGCAGAGGCCGGGCTCTCGCGCATGTCGGCCGGCCCGATCGACGACCCCGCCCCCGACGACTGGGCGGACGCCGTGCAGCTCTGGACAGGCCATGATGCGGTCGTGATCGACACGTCCGACCATTTCCTCGGCGGCGAAGCCGTGGCCGATACCCTGTTCCGTCACGTGCTCCGGCTCGTCAAGCGCTTGCGGCCACAGCAGCCACTGAATGGAATTATACTCCTGCTCGGCCTCGCGGATCTCGCCGCGCGCGATGAGCCTGCACGAACGGAACTCGGCAGCCGGTTGCGCCGCCGGCTCGAGGAGACGATCCGCGTCACCGGATCCTCGCCACCAGTCTATCTTCTCTTGACCGAGGTCGATCATGTGCCGGGTTTCACCGACAGCTTCGCACATCTCGAGCCGTCCGAGCGCGGCAAGCCGCTCGGTGTCACACTGCCCTTCACCGCCGACAAGCGCAGCCCGGCGGCACCTGTCCGGAAGGCGAAGCTCGCCTCCGAAATCGAGACTTTCGTCCGACGGCTTGCACGGCACGCGCTGCACCAAATCGGGACCGAACGCGACATCCGGCATCGCGCGCGCATGCTGGAATTTCCCGCCCAGCTCGCGGTTTGCCTGGAAGCGGTCACGAGCCTCGCACGGAGCCTGACGGCGGGACATGCGAGCGGCCGCCCAGTGCGGCTGCGCGGCGTCTATCTCGTGGCGCCGCGAACCGCTGAGGCGGGCGAAGGGTGGACGCTCGATCTCATGCTGCCAGCCATGCGCCAGAACCTCGCATTCCGTGGCTCCATCTTGGGTCGTCTGCCGGATGATCGCCCCCCCACCGGCGCCGGCTATTTTCTGGCGCGCCTCGTGCCGGATGTGCTCAGCCCGGAAGCGGGCCTCGTCACCGGGCGGTTGCCCCATTGGCGCGCAAGCCTCGGCGCCGCCGGACTGGTCGTCACGATGATCGGCCTTTTCGGCCTCGCGCTCCTCTGCCGATCGGAGTTCTCCACGGCTGAGGGTCGGCTTGTGGATCTGCACGCTGCCACCACCCACACCGACTCGGCGATCGCGGCCGGCCGGTTGGACCGCGGCGGCCCGGACCTGACCGCCATCCTGCCGCATCTCGATGCGCTCGGGGCAAGCGTCGCCGGTGCCGCCGCGATCGCGCCGCGACTGCCGACCTTCGGTGGAAGGGACGCTCTCGCCGAGGCCCATCGCGCGGCCTATGCCCGTGCCCTCGATCGCCTGCTTCTGCCCCGCCTTATCCTGCATGCCGAAGAACGCCTGGCGGGCTTTGCCCCATCGGCGGACGACGCCCGATCCATCCGAGACCTCTTCGAGACCTTGAAAGTCTACCTCATGCTCGGTGCTCGCGGCCCTCGGGACGCCGATGCGATTGCCGCCTGGGTCGCACAGGAGGCCGCCGCCTTCCTGCCCGCGCGCGATCCCGAGGCCCTCGCGCGGCTCGACAGCCACGTCCGCTCGCTGACCAAGGGCAGCCGTCCGCACCTCGCCCTCGATGAAGAGCTGATTACTGCCGTCCGTCGGAAGCTGTCGCTCGAGACTTTGATCGAGCGGGGCTTCTCGTCCCTGCAGAGCCTGCCGGGCGCGAGCGATCTTCCACCCTGGCGCGCGGTCGATGTCGCGGGCCCGCTGGCGAGCCGGCTTCTGATCCGCCCTTCGGGCAAGGCGCTCGGCGAGGGCATTCCCGGCCTCTACACCAGGGCTGGCTTTTTCACGCTCGTCGCTCCGGCGCTCGATCAGGTCGCCACGCGGCTTGCTCGCGACGGATGGGTCATTCAGCTCGGCACAGACGAGAAAGATATCGCCAAACTCGCCGGCGTCCTGAAGCAGGAGATCGCCGACGATTACTTCGTGGAATATATCAACCGCTGGGACAGCCTCTTAGCTGACCTGACGGTGGCACCGACAGCCACGCTGCAGCAGGCTGCGGCCGAGCTCAGCCAGCTCGCGGGTCCCGCCTCGCCGCTCGATTCCCTCTACCGTTCCGCCGCCCATGAAACCGATCTCGACCAGCCCTGGCAGAAGCAGGCCGCGTCTCCCGCCGGAGCGGCAAAGCCGACACAGCCGTCCATCTCCGGGCATCCGGTCGCCACCCATTTTGCCTGGCTGCGCGACCTTGTCGGGCCGGCGGATGGCGGCCCCTCGCGTCTCAAGCAGCTCATCGACACGCTGGGCGAACTCGGACGGCAGCTCGCGCAGGCAGCGGCGCTGCCGCCCGATGCGGCGCCTGCACCCAATGCCGGCCCCTCCGCGGCCGGTCAGCTTCTCGACATGGCCTCTACGCTGCCGCCACCGCTCGCCCATATCGTCTCCGACCTGACGGCCAATGTGGCCCAGATCCGTTCGAGCGCAACGACAGGGCGCTTGCAGAACGCTTGGCGGGACATCGAGCCCTTCTGCCGCCTGGTCACCAGCGGCCGCTACCCCTTCGTCGCCAAGGCGAGCGACACGGCCTCGCTGGAGGACTTCACGCTGCTGTTCGGGCCGCAGGGCAGGCTGGCGCGCTTTTTTGCCGAATATCTCATGGCCTTCGTCGACAGGAGCGGCCCCTCGTGGCGCGTGCTGCCGAAAGACGGCATGCAGGTCGGCGTCGATCAGGCCGCGCTGGAACAATTTCAGCGGGCGGCGCGTATCCGCGACATCTTCTTCAATGAGAATCCGGACAGGCCGTCGTTGCGCTTCGGCCTAGAGCCCCTGCGTCTCGACGCCGCCGCCGAGACCATGACCTTCTCCGTCGGCGGCCAGACGCTGCTATATCGGCACGATCCGCCCCGCATGGTGATGATGCAATGGCCAGCCCCTGACGGGCAGCCGACGGCCGAGCTGCAGTTCACGCCGTGGCTCCAGAACGAGGAGAATGGCATCGAGATGCACGGACCCTGGGCCTTCCTGCAGCTCGTCGACGCCGGCCAGCCTAAACGCGAGGGCAAGAGCCTCGACCGCTTCATCCTGCGCTATACGGTCGGCTCACGCAGCGCCTCGCTCCGCTTAAGCGCAGCGAGCATCATCAATCCCTTCGGGTCGCAGGACCTGAGGCAGTTCCGCTGCCCGTCCATTCAGTGACCGGTGGGCGCCGTCAATAGTTCCATTCCATGCCGATGCCTACGGCGCCGCCGCCGGTGCCGGCTTCGGCCTCGAGCTTGATGTTGCGGCCGAGGTCGAGGTCGATGGCCGCCCGGCTCGAATCGGGCGTAGCACCCTGCTTGATGCTGAACCGCATGCGATCGTTGATCTGCTTGCCGATGCCGACGGCGACGCTGCCGCTCCCGTCGTCATTGGTCGTGCCGAGGTCGATCGAATCGAGCCCGAGCGACGAGCCGATCGTGCCGAGCGGGCCGCCGCCCTCCCCCGTGAGCTGGGCAAGGGCCTGCGCGAGCTGAATGGCCTGGCCGGTCGACAGCCCGCCTGACGGACGGCCGAAGAGCAGCCGCGCCAGGATCTCGTCGCGCGGCAGTTCCGGCGAGGAGCTGAAGTCGATTTTCGGCGCGGAGGCCTTGCCCGTCACCAGCACGCGCGCCGTGATGCCGCTCGCGGTCGATTCGGCCTCGAAATCGATCTCCGGATCGAAATCGCCGACGAGCGTCACCTCGCCCCGGGTGAAGGTGAGCTGCCGGCCGAGGATCGACAATGTGCCGCGCCTCAGCGTGAAGGCGCCGTCCGCCTGCGGCGCGGCGCTCGTGCCGCCGAGCCGGACCTGGCCTCCGAGCTGGGCATTGATGCCCTGGCCGCGCACCGCGATGCCGCTGCGGGCGGAAAGCGCGATATCGAGCGTGGCGGTGAAGGGATTGGCGGATTGCGCCGCCTCTTCCCTGCGCTCCGCCGTGAGCCTGGCTCGCACCGCAGGCGGCGCATTGACATAGCGCACGTCGATCGGTGTGGCCGCATAGGGAAAGCGCTTCGGCAGGGTGATTTCGAGGGTAGAGAAGTCCACGCTGCCTCGCACGGTGGGTCGCGTCGCCAGCGCCCCGGCGATCGTCAGATCCGCATTGGCGGTCGCATTGACGACCGGGCTCGCCATGAGCTGGGCATTGCTGGCGCGGATGGCGATCGAGCCGGGAAAGCCCGCGGCCGGATCGAGTGCCACGCGCCCCGAGCCGGTCACCGAGCCGCCGTTCCGCGCCCGGGCGGTGAGCCTCGAGATCACGAGCTCCCGTTCGGATCCGGTGATGAGCGCCTCGATATTGCTGAAGGAGACGCCGTTGAGCGCATCCTCGAAGCGGCCGTTGGCAATCCGAACGGTGCCGGAGGCTGCGGGTGCCGCTGCCGTACCGCGGATCCGCAAATCGGCGATGGCCTGGCCGGTAAAGTTCTGCCCAGAAGCGGAGAGGCGCGCATTGAGGAGGCCGAGGTCGATGCGGCCGTTCATGCCGACATCGAGATTGCCCGCCCCGAGCGGCGCCGATCCCGTGATCTGCATGTTCGAGCCGCTGAGCCCCGTGACGCGCGCATCGACCGTGACGCGCCCGCCGGCGAGCGTGCCCTGCGCCGTGATGCCGAGCGGCCGCAGCCCGGCGTCGCGGATCTGCGACGCCGTCAGATTGCTGACGGTGATGGTGTAGCGTCCATTCGGCTGGGCGGCTGGGCCGGAGAGGGCAACATCGCCATTGAGCGCGCCCGTCACCCCAAGTCCCGGCACGAAAAGCTCGGCCAGCGTGAGCGGCAGCGCCCGAGCCGTCGCACGAATATCGAGATTGGCACCCGCCGAGCCTTCGACGGTGAGACGCCCCGAACCGGAGGCGAGCTCGACCCCGCTCAAGGTCACCGTGCCGTTGCGCAGGCTGATCCTGGCATCCGGCGCAAGGGTGATACGCTGGCCGCGGCTCAACGTGAGCTGCCGGATCACCGCATCGAGGCCGCCGGCAGCCGGCGTGATCCGTGCCTGAGCGGCGAGGTCGGCGCCTTGCACGACCGCATTCAGCGTCACATCCGTCGTCGTGCCGCTGCCCTGGGCGGTGAGCCGCGCCCGCGACAGGCTGACGCCGCCGGTCGCGGCATTGTCGACCGTGACCTCACCGTTGAAGGCCGGCGCCTGCCAGAGGTCGCGGCCGGACGCATCGATTTTCGCACCGGTGAGCGACAGGCCGAAAGCCTGCAACCGCGCCGCCGAACCGGCGATATGCGCGGCCTGCTTGCCATCGGCGGCATCGAATTGCGCCATGAGCTCGAGCCGGCCGGCGAGGTCGGTCAGCAGGAGCGGCGAAAGATCGGCGAGATCGCCCGCCGTCACGGCTAGTTGGCCCGTGACCAGCGTCGCCGGATCGGCGGCGAGCGCCCCGCGTACCACGACCGAGCCGAGCGTCACGTCGAGCGCCTCCAGACGGCTCGCGCCGGATGCCTCTCGCGCAAATCGGCCGCTGCCGCGCGCCGGCTTGCCGTCGACCGCACCGTCCAGCGTGAAGCTGCCGCTCGGCGCCTTCAGGATGTCGGAGGCGGTGACGTCGAGCGTCAACCGCTCGATCGGCCGTCCTTGGGCGCGCGCATCGCGAATGGCGATCTCGGCGCGTCCGTCGAGCTTGGCGAGGCTGCCCGTCAAGGTGGCCGAGACGTCGCCGCGACCGGTAAGGCGCGGATCGACATGCTGCAGCTCCGGCAAGGCGATCTTGGCGACCACATTGGCGCGGTCGGCCGTGGCGGAGCCATCCGCCATCAGCGAGGCATGGGCGCCATCGACCGAGAAGGTCTCGAAACCGAAGCTGCCGTCGGCCGCCCGCCGCACCGTGCCCTTGACGGTGGCTTGGCCTCCCAGGAGGCCGTCGAGCTGGGCTATGCCTGTCCGCAACTGGCTGGCGCTGCCGTCGAGCGTCGCCACCAGCCGGCTGAGATCATAGGCGGCATCGACATCGGCGACCATTCGCACCTCGCCACCGAGATCGCGCTGGGCGATCGCCCGGAGAGCGGCGAGATCGGCGCGCTCGATCGTGAGCCGGCCGGCGAGCGCCTGAGCATCGAGCCGCCCGGCATAGGTCGCGACAAGCGGCGCCGCCTCGATCCGGGCATTGTCGACATCGACGCGCCCGCTGCGGTCGCCTGTCCCCTGCGCGGTCAGGGTGAGGCGGGAGCCGAGTGCCGCCGCGACCGCCGGATCGCTGGCCGAAAGGCCATCTGCCACGGCGCTGAGCGTCGTGGCAAAGCGCGTGGCCGGCGCCAGCAGCAGACCGTCGCCGTTGGCCGTTGCATTAAGCGTAAGGGCCTGTGCGCCATAGCGTTCGCCAGCCGCAACGAGGCTCACACCGCGACCGTCGAGGGCGAGCCGCACCTGTGGCGCATCGCCTGTTCCGCCGAGGGTGACGTCCGCGACCACGGACTGCCACGCCGCGATCGGCGCGGTGCTGCCGTCGGCGATCACGGCCATGGGCAGGAGGGCGGCAAAGGGTGCGGAGCCGGCGGTCTCCACATGGGCTGTGCCCGTGACAGCGCCATCGGCGGCGTAGCTGCCCGAGCCATTCGCCTTCAGCGCTGCATTCTCGGCCGTGAAGCGGCTCACCGTCACAGCGCCGTCGTCGCCGAGGGAGGCGGCGAGCGTCAGCTGCGTCGGGCCGGCGAGAGGCTCGACATTGGCCGGCAGCACGGCGCCGAGATTGGCGTTGAGGCTCACATCGAGCCGGCGGCCGGCGCCCTCGCGCCTGAGTACCGCCTCGCCTTCGGCGCCGGCCCGGTCGCCCAGCCCGAGCTTGAGCTGTCCGCGCCAGTCGTCGAGCGTGCCGCTGCCGGTGACGGTAAGCGCAACGGGCGGCGCCCCGCGCAGGTCGGCAAGCCGCGAGACGAGCCCGCCAGACGGCTCGCTCGCCGCGACGTCGACGTCGAGCATTTTGCTCTCGGGTACATAGCGCAGCCGGGCACGCGCCTCACCCGCCGTGCCGTCGATGCGTCGCGCCTGAAGCTCCGCGACCAGGCCTTGCGCGGGATCGACGAGCCGGGCCGTGCCATTCAGCGCGAGCTCGGCCGGCGCACCGACGAGCGCCGCGCCGAGCGCGAGATGCGCCACTTCCCAATGCTCGACGGCGACGCCGACGGGCAGGCGCGGCAAGCCGGCGGAAGGCTCCGCCGGTGCCGCCGGAGCCGGCTGGCTTTCCGGCGCGCGCGCGACATCGAGCCGGCCGAGCGCCAGCTGCCGAATGTCGAGGCGCCCGCTCAGGAGCGATAGGGGGTGCCAGGAGAGATCGGCGCGATCGAGCGAGAGCCAGACACCGCGCCTGTCCGCCACGGTGACGTCCGTCACCCGCATCTCCGCGGGGAGCGCTCCATCGAGCCGCCCGATCCGGATGGTCATGCCCTCGGAACTCGCCAGCCGCTCGACCATCCGCGCGAGTTCGGCCCGGCCGAAATCGGTGCGCGTCAGTACGACGAGCCCGACGCCGACCAGCACGATGATGCCGGCAATGGCGGTTAGAACAACGCGCAGGGCGGGAAAGGAGGGCCAGCGCATCAGAAGGACTGTCCGAAACTGAGATAGATGCCGTAGGGCGGATCACCGGGCGACCGGTTGAGGCCGCGCGCAACGTCGAGGCGCAGCGGCCCGAGGCTCGTGTAGTAGCGCAGGCCGAGACCCGCGGAGTATTTGATCTCCTCGTCGAAGGACGGGAAGCTGTCACGGAAAGCGCCGCCGGCGTCCATGAAGGGCACGATGCCGATGGTCTCCGTCACCCGCATACGCATCTCCAGCGAGGTCTCGAGCAGGCTTCGTCCGCCGATCACCCGGCCGAAAATGTTCTTCGGTCCGATGCTCTGGTAGGTGTAGCCGCGGATCGAGCCGCCGCCGCCTGCATAGAAGCGATGCGGAGGGGGGATATCGTAAAGATCCGCCCCGACGATACTGCCGATACCGATGCGACCCGCGAGAATAAACCGCGAATCTTTGTCGAAACTGAGATAGCCGGAGACCGAGCCGTGCATCTCCGTCATCGACACGGTCGAACCGAGAAGGGCCGGATAGGGCGTCACCGCAGCCGTCACCTTGTAGCCCCGCGTCGGATTGAGCTTGGAATCCGTGGTGTCGTAAGTGGCTTCGATCGGAATCCCGACCAGCGTGTAATAACGGCCGTTGCGCTCGAGTGGATCCACCACATTGGTGAATTTGGCACGCTCGAAGCTGAGGCCGATTTGCCCGGTCAGCTCGTCCGAGAACTTCCGCCGCACGCCGATGGAGCCGATGAAGCCCTGCTGGGTATAATTCTCCGTGACGTTGCGCAGGAAATTGGCCTTGACGACGAGGTCGTCCTTGACCGTGAAGATGCCGGGCTTCTCAAAAGTCGCGCCGACATTGAAGCCGAGCCGCTCGCGCCAGCTGGCATCCTGGCCGGTCGCCGTCTTGATGTCGCCCTGCCCTGCCCCGACGGTAGCGTCGAGCCTGAGGCTCTCGGCATTGCCGAACAGGTTGCGGTGCCCCCAATAGGCGTTCACCGCCGGCCCGTCCGTGTTGGAATAGCGCGCGCCGAAGCCGACGAAGCGCGGCAGCCGCTCCTTCACGTCCACGGTAATGGGCAGCTGGCCTTCCTCGTCGAGCGCCGTGCCCTCGCGGATGCGAATGGAATCGAAGACGTTGTAGGCGTTGAGATCCTGGCGGAAATCATCGAGCGCCTTGGTGGAAAAGACGTCGCCCGGCTGAAAGGTCACCCTGCGGCGGATGAAGTCGGGGTTGAGGCGTTCGGTTCCCGACACCGTGACCTCGCCGAAATGCACCAGCGGCCCGGGGTCGACGCGTAGCGTCACGTCCATGGTGTCGGATGCGAAATCGACCACCGCGTTGCGCTTGACGGCCTTGGCGAAGGCATAGCCCAAGTCGCGGAAGCGGGCGACGAGTGCCGCCTCCGCCGCGAGCACCACGGTGCTCTCCGCCGGCTCTCCGGCCGTGAACTTCAGCTTCTCCCATTCCTCGGGTAGCGGGACCGGCTGCCGCGTCGCGGCGTTTTCCGCGCGCAGGCTACCGAAGACGAAGCGCCGGCCGGGATCGACGTTGATCGCCACGGGCACGGGGCCGGCGCGACGCGCGCCATTGATTCGGGCCGGCGCTGCCGGCGAATCCACGTCCGCGCCGGCGGCCGTGATCGTCACCTTGCCCTCGTAATAACCGAGTGCCGAGAGCGCCGCATAGAGGCGCGGCAGATCGGCCGCGGCGCGCTGCACCAGGCCTTCGGCGCCGGAAGGCGGGCTCTCCTTCAGTTCCTCCAGATTGGAGCTGTCGCGAAGGCGCCCGGTGAGGGTGTCGTCATCGCCGGCGACATTCAGGGTGAGCGTATAGGGGACGGCATCGGGTACGGGGATGCTCGGCTGCTCAGGCTCCTTCTTGCGGCCGAAGAGCCAATCGAAGAACGAGCGGTCGTTGTCCTTACCGGCCTGCCCGGCGGTCTGGGCATTCGCCGCCCCCGCATCGAGCACCAACATGCCGAGCACAATCCCCAGCGCTCCCAGGGGAAGCCCAGAGGGGATGCCGATCAGACGGCGCGGCCGCCTGACGGCCGTGCGGAACGGGGCAACTCTCACTGAACGCAACTCAACTCAACAGGCCCGCGCTCGACCCGGGCAAGGCTCCACCTCGGCCGCTGCACTTCACTCCAATTCATCAGACCATGATAAGGATGACAAATCATGAACGCCATATCGCCGCAGTCGAACTTGCCGCACAGCGGCTTCCACCGGGCGTAGGCGAGCGTTACGACATGCCGGCGCGGCAGACGAGCGCTTGCCATTCGGGTCGCGCATGGGCCATTCCTGGCATGACCTTTTGATGCGCACCATCTGGAGACCATGGCTCCCCCTCTTCTTCTCATCCAGGACGTCGCGCTGACCTTTGGCGGCACGCCGCTCATCGAACGCGCCGCGCTGTCGGTCGAAGCCGGTGAGCGACTGTGCCTGGTTGGGCGCAACGGCTCCGGCAAGTCGACGCTGCTCAAGATCGCCGCCGGGCTCGTGGCGCCGGACAGCGGCCAACGCTTCCTGCAGCCCGGCACGACGCTCCGCTATCTGCCGCAGGAGCCGGACCTGAGCGGTTACGCCACGACCCGCGCCTATGTCGAGGCGGGCCTCGGACCGGGCGATGATCCCTACCGCGCCGGCTACCTGCTGGAGCAGCTCGGGCTGACCGGCGAGGAGGAACCCGCGCGGCTCTCCGGCGGCGAGGCGCGCCGGGCGGCGCTAGCGCGCCTGCTCGCGCCCGAGCCGGACATCATTCTGCTCGACGAACCGACCAACCATCTCGACCTGCCGGCGATCGAATGGCTGGAGAGCGAACTCGCGTCACTGCGCTCGGCCCTCGTCCTCATCAGCCACGACCGGCGCTTCCTGGAGCGGCTGTCACGGGCCACGGTCTGGCTCGACCGCGGCGTTACACGCAGACTGGACAAGGGCTTTGGCGCCTTCGAAAGCTGGCGCGACACGGTGCTGGAAGAAGAGGAACGCGACCGGCAGAAACTCGACCGTCGCATCGCCCAGGAAAACGACTGGCTGCGCTATGGCGTGACGGCGCGGCGCAAGCGCAACCAGGGGCGGCTGAGAGCCCTCGGCGCCCTCCGACAGGAACGGCGCGACGCACGCCGGGCTGTCGGCGACGTACGCATGACGGTAAGCGGAGGCGAGGTCTCCGGCAAGCTGGTGATCGAGGCGCGCGGCGTCTCCAAGACCTATGGCGACAAAACGGTCGTCCGCGACTTCTCGATGCGTATCGCCCGCGGCGACCGCATCGGCATCGTCGGCCGCAACGGCGCCGGCAAGACGACGCTCATTAATTTGCTCACCGGGCTCCTTCCCCCCGATGCCGGCGAGGTCCGCCTCGGCGCCAACCTGGCCATGGCGAGCCTCGACCAGCGCCGCGCAGCCCTCGACCCGAACGTCACCCTGCGCGATGCACTCACGGGCGGGGGCAGCGACAGCGTCATGGTGGGCGGCACCCCCAAGCATGTCATGAGCTATATGAAGGATTTCTTGTTCACGCCGGAACAGGTGAACATGCCGATCGGCAAGCTGTCCGGCGGCGAGCGCGGCCGGCTCATGCTGGCGCGGGCGCTCGCCCAGCCCTCGAACCTGCTCGTGCTCGACGAGCCGACCAACGACCTCGATCTCGAAACGCTCGACCTGTTGGAGGAGATGCTCGCCGCTTATGCCGGCACCGTCCTCCTCGTCAGTCACGATCGCGACTTCCTCGACCGCACCGTGACCTCCGTGCTCATGGCCGAAGGCAACGGCCGCTGGCAGGACTATGCCGGCGGCTATTCCGACATGCTCGCGCAGCGCGGTTCGGGCGTCGAGCCGGTGGGCGCTTCGCGCCCCGCGCCGCGGAGCCGGCCAGCCGGCGACCTCGCCGAATCGGCCCGGCAGCAGGTCCGGCCCAAGCTGAGCTTCAAGGACAAACACGCGCTGGACACCCTGCCGAATCGCATGGCGGCGCTCGAGCGCGACATCACGAAGCTGAAGGCGGTGCTCGACGATCCCGATCTCTACGCCCGCGACCCCGCCCGCTTCACCAAGGCGACTGAGACGCTCGCCCATGCCGAGAGCGAATTGGCGGCGACCGAGGAAGAATGGCTGAGGCTCGAGCTCCTGCGCGAGGAAGCCGAGAGTGGGGGGTGAGGTGCCAGCGCCGATCCCCATCGCCGACCCCGACGACCCGCGCATCGCCGCCTATAGCCATATTCGCGAGCGTGATCTCGTCGGGCGCGGCGAACGGTTCATCGCCGAAGGCGAGGTCGTGCTCGCCGTGCTCCTGCGGCAGAGGCGGTTTACGGTCGAATCGCTTCTCGTCAGTGACAAGCGCCTCGCGGCGCTCGATGGCGCGGCCCTCGCGCCCGACATTCCGGTCTATGTGGCGAGCCAGCCGGTGATGGACCGAATCGCCGGCTTCCATATCCATCGCGGTGTGCTGGCGGTCGGCCGGCGGGTGTCGAGCCCGCGCGTCCGGGAACTTCTCGCCGGCTTGCACGGGCAGGCGCTGGTGGCCGTCGCCATCGGCATCGCCAATCACGACAATATGGGCGGGCTCTTCCGCAACGCCGCCGCCTTCGGCGCCGATGCGCTCATCCTCGATGCCACATCCTGCGATCCGCTCTACCGCAAGGCGATCCGCGTGTCGGTGGGGGCGACCTTCATCGTGCCCTATGCGCGCGCCGATGCCGGCGAGGACATCCTCAGCCTGCTCGCCGATACCGGCTTCGCGGCGCTCGCGCTGAGCCCATCCGGCCAACGAGCCTTGCACGACATAACCCCGGCGGAGCGGACGGCGGTCATCTTCGGGACGGAAGGGCCGGGCCTGCCGGCGGACATCATGGCGCGCATGGAGACCGTGCGCATCGCCATGCAAGGCACGCTCGATTCACTCAATGTGGCGACGGCGAGCGGCATCGTGCTGCATCACCTTGCCACGGCTCGCCGTGCGATGGACTAATTTCCCTGCTCGGGCGCAGGCGGAAGGGGCAGGACCTCGATGCCTTCCTCCAGAAGTTCACGGACATCCTCGCGCGTCGCCTCGCCGTAGATGGCGCGCCCTTCGGCCTCGCCGGCGTGAATGCGCCGGGCTTCGTCGGCGAACTCATCGCCGACATAGGCCGCGTTCTCCACCACCTGTTTACGCAGCGCCCGCAGCATCTCGCGCAGTTGCTGCTCCTTCTCGCTGAGGAGGGTGACGGGGGCCGGTGCGCCCGGCTGGGCGGCGGGCTGCGGCTGCTCTGCAACGGCGACGGGGCGCCGCTCCTTGTCCTTGCGCGCCACAGAGGGCGCCATGATCGCCTTACCGACCTTGGCCGAGCCGCAGGCGGGGCAGGAGACGAGGCCGCGCGTGGCCTGTTCGTCAAAAGCGTCGCTGTCCTTGAACCAGCTTTCGAAGCTGTGCTCCTGATCGCAGACGAGAGTGTAGCGGATCATCTGTTATTCGTTTCTCTGGTCCGATTGAGCAGGCCGGCTCGCCTCACGGCGCCAAAAGCTTGTCGAGCTCGCCGCGCGCGTCGAGCGCATAGAGGTCGTCGCAACCGCCGACATGCCGATCACCGACGAAGATCTGCGGCACGCTCATGCGGCCGCCGGCGCGCTCGATCATGGCGGCGCGCTCTTCGGCCTTGCCGGAAATCTCGATTTCCGTGAAGGCAACGTCCTTCGACGTCAGCAGCTCCTTCGCCGACTGGCAATAGGGGCACCAGGATTTCGTATAGATCGTGACCGGCGGCATGCGGATAACCCCTGCAAGACACGTGCCTTAATACCAAGCTTGCAAAGATATAGGTATTTTCATCCCTCCACGACAACCCTGGCGAAGGTGAGTATGTCCACATGGCCTGCTCCGCCCCGAAGCAGGGCGCGCGAGGCGGCATTGGCGGTCGCCCCCGTCGTCAGCACGTCGTCGATCAGAACGACCCGCTCGCCGGCAAGCCGGCGGGCCTCCGGCACGTGGAACGCGCCCTGGAGATTGGCGGCCCGCTCGTTGCGGGTGAGCCCGACCTGCGAGCGCGTGCGCTTGCGCCGCACCAGCACGAAGCCGTTGCAGGTGACGCCGCTCTGCCGCGCGACAACCGCGGCGAGCGCCATCGCCTGATTGAAGCGACGGGACCAGAGCCGCCAGGCATGGAGCGGCACGGGCACGATGAGATCGGCCTCTGCCAGCAGCTCGGCGCCGGCGACGGCCATCATACGGCCGAGGGTTTTCGCGAGCTCCGGCCGATCGCCGTATTTGAGGCGATGCACGAGCTCCCTCGCCGCGCCGTCATAGCGCGCCACGGCGCGCGCCCGCCCGAAGACCGGTGGATCGGCGATGGCGCCCGGCGACAAAAGCGGGCCGCCATAATCGACAGCGAAGGGCGTGCCGAGCCGTTCGCAATAGGGCCGTTCGATAAAGGGCAGATCGCGCCAGCAAACC
The DNA here is from genome assembly GCF_042666455.1 of Chelatococcus sp. GCM10030263. NCBI lineage: Bacteria > Pseudomonadati > Pseudomonadota > Alphaproteobacteria > Hyphomicrobiales > Chelatococcaceae > Chelatococcus > Chelatococcus sp. GCM10030263. Next base: position 222,021 of record NZ_JBHTDB010000008.1, read on the forward strand.
GGGCACAGCCCGTGCGGCTCGGCCGTGGCGCGCCCGCAGGCGACGCAGCTCGGGGGATAGACGAGGCCGAGAAGATGCCCGGCGATGGTCGCGCCCTTGGCCCGCGCCTCGCCTAAGAACGCGTGCAGGCGGCCGCCCCCCACGGTTGCCGATCGAGCGTCGTCGACCATCGAAGTCCCCCGCGATCAGCTTATCGCAAAGGGCGATCCGCGAAAGATCTTTGACGGACGGCCGGGCGCGCGGTAACCGGCCTTGTCGTGCCCGGCGCTTGCCCCACATGGGTGGTGCCGCCCTCGCCTACGGACAGGTTTCCATGGCCGCTCCCCTCGTCTTCGACCGCGCCCTGCAACGCCGCCGCTTGGAACGCGCCGCCGAAGGAGGCTTTGCGGATTTTCTTCTGGCCCGCGCCAGCGAGGATCTGATCGAGCGGTTGTCCGCGGTAAAGCGCGAGTTTCACTTCGCCCTCGACCTCGGCACGCCGACGGCGGCGGCTGCCGCCGGGCTTGCCGCGGCCGGTATCCGGACCGTCCTCCGCGCGGCTCCGCTCGTGCCGCGTGGCGCGCCCGACCCCGCGATGCTGGTGGTCGCCGACGAGGAGGCGCTGCCCTTTGCCGAGGAGCGGTTCGACCTCGCCGTTTCACTGCTCGCGTTGCACGGCGTCAACGACCTGCCGGGCACGCTCGTGCAGATCCGCCGCAGCCTGAAGCCGGATGGGCTCTTTCTCGCCTGCCTGCTCGGTGGCCGAACGCTCGCCGAATTGCGCCAAGTCTTCGCGGAGGCGGAAGCGGAGGTCGAGGGCGGCGTCAGTCCTCGGGTCGCCCCCTTCGTCGATATCCGCGACATGGGCGGGCTCCTGCAGCGGGCGGGCTTCGCACTGCCGGTCACCGATATCGACACGCTGACGGTGCGCTATCGCGACCCGGTCGCGCTCATGCATGACCTGCGCGCCATGGGCCTCACCAACAGCCTCGTCGAGCGCCGGCGCACGCCGCTGAAGCGCGCGACGCTGGCCCGCGCCATCGCGCTCTACGCGGAACGCTTTGCCGATCCGGACGGGCGCATTCCCGCAACCTTCGAGCTCCTGTGGGTGTCCGGCTGGGTGCCGCATGAGAGCCAGCAGAAGCCTTTGCGGCCGGGCTCAGCTCGCACCCGCTTGGCCGATGCCTTGGGCACGAAGGAGATCCGGACGGGCGAAAAGCCGGGCTAGCGCCGGCCTATCCCAAGAGGTCGACCAGCACCGGAATGAGCGGCTCGTCGGCCGGCGGCATGGGATAGTCGCGCAGCGCCTTGGCGCGCACCCATTTCAACGCCTGGTGCTCGCGCGCAGCGACGATCCCTTCCCAGCGCCGACAGATATAGAGCGGCATGAGAAGGTGGAAGCTCTCATAAGCATGGCTGGCGAAGGTAAGGGGTGCGAGGCAGTCGGCCTTCACGGCAATGCCGAGCTCCTCGTGGAGTTCGCGGATGAGCGTCTCCTCCGGGCGCTCGCCGGGCTCGACCTTGCCGCCCGGAAACTCCCAGAGGCCCGCGAGCTGCTTGCCTTCCGGCCGCTGCGCGATGAGAACCCGCCCGTCCACATCGACGAGGGCGCAGGCGACGACGAGGGTGAGCTTGACGGCGGCGGGCAAGGACGTATCGGGCACGGCGCTCACTTTGCCTCGAGAACGGTGACGGCCGGTCGCCGGTAATGGTAGCGATAGCGCTCGGCAAGCCCGTAAGATGCGTAGAGGCGTTTCGCCGGCTCATTGGTCGCGACCACCTGGATGGCGGCGAAACCCGCGCCCGCCTCGCGCCCCCAGGCGAAGGCCGCGTCGAGGAGGCGGCGGGCGAGACCCTGGCGCCGGTATCGCGGCGCCGTCACCACATTGAAGAGGCCGACGATCCGGCCGGTCCGGACTGCGAGCGCGGAGGCCGCCGGCGCGCCGTCCGCGGCGGTCGCCGTGAAGGCACGCGCCTCGGCCGGGATCACGGCGAGCATCTCCGCGAGCGTTGCCCGGCTCGCCTCGTCATAACCGCTCATCGCCGCATTAAGGGCTGCCCAGGTGGTGGAAGGCACCTCGCGGCCCTCGACGCCGGGCGGAAGGTCGCGCTGAGGCAAGGGGCCCGTCAGCACGATGCTTTCGTCGAAGGCGTCCCAGCCGGCAGCGGCGAGCACCTCGGCGACGCGCGGCGCAGCGAGCGGTGTCACCCGGAAGACCGGCTCGATGCGGTTTCGCCGCGAGAGCTTCGCCATCTCGCCGAGCCGGCGCTCGAGATCCTCGTCATCGGCCGGGTCGAGCGCCTGAACCGAATTTGCCCGCTTCGTGTAGCCTTTCGCCCAGCGCCAGACCCAGCTCCGGTCGTGCGCCGTCCGCAGCGCCGGCCAGGAGGAGAGGGCTGCTGTCTCGATCTCCAGGATGGACGGATCCCCGGCCACGGGGTCAGCTCCGATAGTCGCCGTTGATCTCGACATACGCCTTGGTGAGATCGCAGGTCCACACCCGCGCAGAGCCGTCCCCAAGGCCCAGATCGACCGTGATGCGGATCTCGTCGCGGCGCATATAGGTCGAGGTTTCCGCCTCGTCATAGGCCGGGTCGCGCTCGCCCTCGACGGCGACGCGAATGTCGCCGAACCAGATGGCGAGCCGGTCGCGCTCGGCGGGCTCGCCCGCCTTGCCGACGGCCATGACGACGCGGCCCCAATTGGCGTCCTCGCCGGCAACCGCGGTCTTCACCAACGGCGAATTGGCGATCGACAGCGCGACGCGCTTGGCCGAGCCGGCATCGACGGCGCCGCGCACCGCGACCTCGACAAATTTACGCGCGCCCTCACCGTCGCGCACGACCTGATGAGAGAGATCGAGCAGGAGCTCGTCGAACGCGGCCCTAAAAGCGGGCAGCCGCGGATCGGTTGCCGTTGTGATGGGTGCAGCACCCCGGGTGGCCGCCGTCCCGGTGGCGAAGGCCATCAGCGTGTCCGAGGTAGAGGTGTCGCTGTCGACCGTGATGGCGTTGAAGGAGCCCTTCACGCCCTCGCTCAGAAGCTGCTGCAGGACGGGCGCGGCGATCGGGGCGTCGGTCATCACATAGGACAGCATCGTCGCCATATCCGGCGCGATCATGCCCGCCCCCTTGGCAATGCCATTGAGGGTCAAGGAGACACCGTCCAGGGTCACCGTCCGCGTCGCCACCTTGGGGAAGGTGTCGGTGGTCATGATGGCGCGCGCAGCCTCGATCCAGGGCGTAGGCGCTGTCCGGCTGGCGCAATCGGTGAGCACGCCCTCGAACTTCGAGGCGTCGAGCGGCTCGCCGATCACGCCGGTGGAAGCGAGGAACACTTCGCTCTCCGCGCAGCCCGCCGCGGCGGCCGCCAATCTCGCCGTCAGCGCCGTCGATTCACGGCCCTTGCGCCCGGTGAACGCATTGGCATTGCCGGAATTGACGACCAGGGCACGGGCTTTGCCGCCGGCAAGCCGTTCGCGGCACCACTCCACTGGCGCCGAGGGGCATTTGGAGCGGGTGAAGACGCCGGCAACGGTCGTGCCCGGATCGAAGAGGACGAGGAGCACATCCGTCCGCCCCTTGTAGCGAATGCCCGCCTCGGCGGTCGCAAAGCGCACGCCGTCGATGGCCGGCATGGCGGGCTCGGTCTTCGGGGCGAGCGGCGAAACGGGATGGGCTGGGGCCATGGCGGGTCGCGACGCCTTTGCAGAGGCCGTTAAAGGGGCTGTCAGGGCTTCTTGGGCTCGGCGGGGGTCGCCGGCGCAGGCGACGGCTCGTCGAAGCGCTCGATCTTGGCGTCCTTGCGCAACGCCAGGATGATGTCCTGCTGCGTCTTCTGCGCGAGATAGCTGTCCACCTGGTCCTTGACCTCTTCGAAGGTCGGCACGGGCTTCTCGCGCTTCTCCTCGACCTTGATCACGTGCCAGCCGAACTGGGTCTTCACGGGATCGGAAATCTCGCCGGGCTTCAGCTTGAAGGCGACTTCCGCGAATTCCGGCACCATGCGGTCCTTGGTGAAGAAGCCGAGATCGCCGCCGTCCTTGGCCGAACCCGGGTCCTTGGAGACCTCGGTCGCCACCTTGACGAAGTCCTCGCCGCCCTTGACCCGCGCGGCGATCTTCTTGGCGTCGTCCTCGCTCTCGACGAGGATATGCCGGGCGCGCACCTCCTCCTCGGGCTTCATGGTCTTGATGGTCTCTTCATAGAGCTTGCGTGCCGCCTCGGGCGTCGCCGCCTTCTTGACCTCGGAGGCGAGATAGTCGTCGAGCATCACCTTGTCGCGGTAATAGGCCATGCGCCGGGCGAAATCGGGCGTATCGGCGATTTTCGCCTTCTCGGCCGCCTGGGCCAGGATCTTCATGTCGATGAGATAATTGACGAGATAGGTGCGGCGCTGCGCATCCGGCATGGCGGGCAGACGATCGCCGAGGTCCTCGCTCGCCATGTCGAGGTCTTTCTGGGTGATCGGCACGCCGTTGACGAGGGCAAGCGGCTTCTCGGGGGCCGGCGACTGCGCGGCGGGCGCCTGTGCGGCCGGAGCTTGCGCTGCAGGCGCTTGTGCGGCAGGGGTTTGCGCAGGCGTGCCGGTCTGCGCCAAAGCGTCCTGTGCCGGGAGGGAAACGGCCGCGGAAACAGCGAGCGCTGTCGTGGCGACGGTCGTCAGGAAAAAGCGACGGGCGTTCATGTCTGGCTTCCGCAATGCGGCCGATGGCCGGTGAACGACTGGCTGCCGGCTGGCCGCACGAGTCCGGGTCTATGATCAGCCTGCATGAGTGGCCGAAGCCGCGTGCCTTGGCAAGAGGCAAGACACGAGGGCACGTTGCCGCGCCCGGCCCGCTTCAGGCCGTAAACGGGTTGACAGATTTGACGGATACACCCATTTCGCCCAACAGCGAAGGACACCCCGCGCTGGACCCGGCGCCGTCGGGGGTTTAATCGTGTGGCCGACGGGTGGGATGCCATCCCGGCCGGCCCTACGCGCAGAAAGAATGTCTATGCTCGGCGCTATTGCGAAAAAAATATTCGGTTCCGCCAATGACCGGCGCCTGAAGACCTACGCCCCCAAGGTTCAGGCCATCAATGCGCTCGAACCGGAGGTCGCTGTTCTCTCGGACGAGGACCTGCGCGCCCGCACGGTGCAGTTCCGCCGCGAGCTCGCCGAGGGCAAGACGCTCGACGATCTTCTGGTGCCGGCCTTCGCGACCGTGCGCGAAGCCGCCAAGCGCGTGCTCGGCCAACGGCATTTCGATGTGCAGCTCATCGGCGGCATGGTTCTTCACGAAGGCGCGATTGCCGAGATGCGCACCGGTGAAGGCAAGACGCTGGTGGCGACGCTCGCAGTCTACCTCAACGCGCTTGCCGGCAAGGGCGTTCACGTAGTGACGGTCAACGACTATCTCGCCAGCCGCGACGCGGAATGGATGGGCCGCGTCTATAAGTTCCTCGGGCTCACCGTCGGCGTGATCGTCCACGGCCTCGACGACGACGAGCGCCGCGCGGCCTATACCTGCGACATCACCTACGGCACCAACAACGAGTACGGCTTCGACTATCTGCGCGACAACATGAAATACGAGCTCGCGCATATGGTGCAGCGCGGGCACCATTTCGCTATCGTCGACGAGGTGGACTCGATCCTGGTGGACGAGGCGCGTACGCCGCTCATCATTTCCGGCCCGCTGGACGACCGCTCCGAGCTCTACAACGCCATCGACGTGCTCATCCCGAGGCTCTCGCGCGAGGATTACGAGGTCGACGAGAAGCAGCGCGCCGTTTCGCTGACCGAATCCGGCAACGAGCGCATCGAGGCGCTCCTCGAGGAAGCAGGCCTTCTGAAGGAGGGCTCGCTCTACGACGCCGCCAATGCGACCCTGGTCCATCACGTGAACCAGGCGCTGAGGGCCCACACCCTCTTCCAGCGCGACAAGGATTACATCGTCCGCAACGACGAGGTCGTGATCATCGACGAGTTCACCGGCCGCATGATGCAGGGCCGGCGCTATTCGGAAGGACTGCACCAGGCGCTCGAGGCCAAGGAGCACGTGCAGATCCAGCCCGAGAACCAGACGCTCGCCTCCATCACCTTCCAGAACTACTTCCGTCTTTATCAGAAGCTCGCCGGCATGACCGGCACGGCGGCGACTGAGGCGGACGAGTTCCTCGACATCTACAATCTCTCCGTCGTCGAGATCCCGACGAACCAGCCGGTGAGACGCATCGACGAGGACGACGAGGTCTACCGGACCGATGTCGAGAAATACAAGGCGATCGCCCGCGAGATTACCGAGGCCTCTGAAAAGGGCCAGCCGGTGCTCGTCGGCACCACCTCGATCGAGAAGTCGGAGGTGCTTGCCAAGTTCCTCACCCAGATGGGCTACAAGCAGGTCGACTTCACGAAGCCCGATGCGCTCGACCCCATCTTCAAGGCGGCCCGCGGCGGCAAGCCGTCGAAGCATTTCGCGGTCCTGAACGCCCGCTTCCACGAGCTCGAAGCGTTCATCGTCGCGCAGGCGGGCGTGACCGGGGCGATCACCATCGCCACCAATATGGCCGGCCGTGGCACGGACATCCAGCTCGGCGGCAATGCGGACATGCGCGTGCCGCAAGAACTCGCCGACATGCCCGAGGGCGAGGAGCGCGCCGCGCGCGAGGCCGAGATCCGTGCCGAGGTGGCGCTGTTCAAGCAACGCGCCCTGGACGCCGGCGGCCTCTATGTCATCGGCACCGAACGACACGAGAGCCGGCGCATCGACAACCAGCTGCGCGGCCGCTCGGGCCGCCAGGGCGACCCCGGCCGCTCCAAGTTCTTCCTGTCGCTCGAAGACGATCTCATGCGCATCTTCGGGTCCGGGCGCATGGACGGCATGCTCCAGCGGCTCGGCCTCAAGGAGGACGAGGCGATCGTCCATTCCTGGATCAACAAGGCGATCGAGAAGGCGCAGGGCAAGGTCGAAGCGCGCAACTTCGACATGCGCAAGAACATCCTGAAATACGACAACGTCATGAACGACCAGCGCAAGGTGGTCTTCGAGCAGCGTCGCGATTTCATGGCCCAGGAGTCGGTGCGCGAGACCATCGACGAGATGCGCCACGGCGTCATCGAGGAACTCGTCTCCCGCCACATCCCGGCAAATTCCTACCCCGAGCAGTGGGATGCAGCGGGCCTCGCCGAGGCCGCGCTGAACGAGCTCAACCTGACGCTTCCGATCGAGGACTGGGCGAAGGAAGAGGGCATCGCCGACGAGGAGATGCGCGATCGCTTGAAGGCGGCGGCCGATGCGGCCTATGCCGAGCGCGTGGAGAAGAACACGCCCGACGTCATGGCTTATGTGGAGAAGCAGGTTCTCCTGCAGACCCTCGACCATCTCTGGCGCGAGCATCTCTCCACCCTGGATCACCTGCGCCAGGTGATCGGCTGGCGCGGTTACGCCCAGCGCGATCCGCTCAACGAATACAAGTCCGAGGCGTTCCAGCTGTTCGATGGCCTCATCGGCCGGCTGCGCGAGCAGGTGACGGCACAGCTCATGCGCGTCGAAGTGATGTTCACGCCGCCACCGGAAGCAGAGCTTCCGCCCATGGAAGCGCACCACCTCAACCCCTTCAGCGGTGAAGAGGAATTCGTCGGCGACGATGCCGATACGCTAGTTGCTCAGCGCCGGCCACGGGTTGCCGTCGATGCCTCCGACCCTTCCACCTGGGGCAAGGTCGGGCGTAACGACCCCTGCCCCTGCGGCTCGGGCAAGAAGTTCAAGCACTGCCACGGCCGTTTCGTGTGAGGCGGCCCGCCGGCTTCCTCACTGCATGATGCGCAGGGTGGAGGCGGTGACCTTGCTGGAGAGGGCGCGCATGCGCGCGTCATAGGCCGCCCAGTTGACGCGGCTCTTGCGGCCCCGCGCCAGAGCCTTGCGCCCTCCGCCGCGCCCGGCGACAACCGGATCGCCGAAGGTCGGCTTCGGCACCTCGCCCGTTACCGGATAGCCCTGGGCCGTGAGAATGGCGCGCACCCGCTGGCAATAGTCGACGGAGCGGTAGGAGAAGCGCGTCTCGCCGTGCCCGGCGCGATATTTCATCACCGTCGTGCAGACATCACCCTTGGCGAGCCGCCACGCCCCGAAGAGATAAGCGACGCCATAGCGGATATTCGTCGCGGGGTCGGCGAGTTCGGCGAGCGTGCCCCCGAAGCCGAGAAGGCGCGCCGTGGACGGCAGCACCTGCATCAGTCCCACTTCGCCATAGCTCCCTGACGCGCGCGGGTTATAGGCACTCTCGACCTCGGCAACCGCATCGGCGATCTGGGGCGGCAGGCCGGCACGCAGGGCGTGCTCCCGGACCATGACCCTGAGATCGAGCCGATCCGGTGTCGCGGGAGTGGCGGCCGGAGGCTTCGGCGGATCCTCGGCCAAGGCCGGGCTCGCCCCGACCAGGACGCTCAAGAGAACGGCACCGATCCGCAAGACGGCGACCGTCCACCGCGCAGGCGAGCCCTTGCCTGCCACAGGCCGTGCCATAGGTGCAAGGACAGCAATCGGGGTTCCGGTTTCGTCGATCCACATGGTCTTTCAACACGCCTCTGCGCAGAACAGGCCTCACAGCAACGCGGCTGGAACTGGAATGGTCCGGCTCGCGTTCACCGATGCGACGATTTCCGGCGCATGAAGCCGATGGCCGGCGAGTACCGCAACGAGCGGACCGGCGGTTTCTGCTCCTGGTCGGAAGGCTTCGCGCGCCTGGCGGACGAGCCGGAGGCCGGCTTTGTCAGACGACCTAGCGCGATCATAACAGAATGGGCCGGCTCTGCCTCGCTCTCGGGCATTATTCCGCATGGACCTGCGTCTTCACAGGCGGCGTCTCCCGCTGGCCGCGGCCAAGGATAACCACGCCAACGGCGACGGCGATGTGGCCGAGCGTGATCTGACGCCGGTCTGGGACGGCGCCATGCGGCTCGCCGTCATCGGCATTTTCATCATCATGCTGGGTGCCGCGCTGATGGTGACCCGCGATATCACCGCCCCTGTCGTTGCGGCGCTCATCGTCGGCAGCATTCTCGGCCCGCTCGTCGAACGTATGGCGCGATGGGGCGTTCCGCCTTTCGCCGGCGCCATTCTCGTCCTCCTCCTTCTGATCGCCGCCCTCTACGGCCTCGGGATCGCGTTCTCCAGCCAGCTCGCGATCTGGATGCAGCGGACGCCCGAGATCGGGGCCACCCTCCACGAGCGCTTCCAGGACCTGCGCGAGCCGCTCGGCGTTCTCAAACGGCTCGAGGACATGATCAATTCCCTGCGTGGCACCGAGGCCGGCGGCATCCCCGTCGATGTCCGCCAGGGCACCATGATCGAGACGGTGATCTCGGCGATGACCCCTGCCGTCACACAGCTCGTGCTCTTCCTTGGCTCGCTGCTCTTCTTCCTGGCCGGCCGGGCACAGATGCGACGCAAATTCATCGTCGGCTTCATGACCCGCGAGGGGCGGCTGCTGGCGCTGCGCGTCGTCAGCGATATCGAGCGGCGTCTGGGCGCCTATCTCGGCACGGTGACCGTCATCAATGCAGGCCTCGGCATCATCACCGCTTTTCTGATGTGGGTCTCCGGCCTGCCCAACCCGGCCCTTTGGGGCATGCTGGCCTTCGTGCTCAACTACATCCCGTTCCTCGGGCCGATCCTCATGCTGGTCGTGCTCTTCTTCGTGAGCGTGCTGAGCTTCGCCACGCTGGCGCACGCGCTTCTCCCGGTCGCGCTTTATTTCGCCGCGCATATCCTGGAGGGGCAGATCGTCACGCCGAACATCGTGGGGCGGCGGCTCACCTTGAATCCCTTCCTCGTCTTTCTGGCGCTCGCCTTCTGGACGTGGATCTGGGGACCGATCGGCGCCTTCATGGCCGTCCCCCTGCTCGTCGTCGGCGTCGTCGTGGTCGATCAGCTCATGCCGCGCGAAGAGGTCGCGCTGCCCGGCTGACCGATACACGGCGACGCATGTCAGAACATGGAGAGCGGCCAGATGCGCTTCGGTGCCGCCTGAGCGGGTGCCGTCTCAGGTGTCGGTTGCGGCCGTGCCGCGAGTTCCGCCCGCTGGTCGGCCCCTGCGGAGCCGCGCTGCGGCGGAAGCGGCACCGCGGTTGGCGCGGCAGCAGTTCCACCCGTCGCGGCCGGCTTCGATGCTTCGGACCACGAGAACACGCGCCGGAGGAGAGACGGCTTCTCGCCCGGCCCGGCCGCAGCCGAGGCGAGGATGGGGGCCGGTGCCTCTTCCGCCTTGATGGCTTGGGTGACTGGGGCGCTGTTCAAGGCTGCGCCTGCTGCGGGCTGGACGGCCGCGACCGCCGTCGCAGGCGCCGCCGCCCTGCCGCCGTCATCGAGCACGATCTCCTGCGGCCCCGCTTCCAGCGCTTCCGGCCGGCTCACTTCGAGCTGCTTGGCCGGCCGTGCCGAGGCGAACATCATCGCCCGTCCGCTTCCGTCGTCAGCCGAGGAGGAGGCCGTGCGGAACTTGGGGTTCTGACCGCCGTCCTGGTAGACGAGGCGGATGGCCGGAACGCCTTCGCGCACGAGTTCCGCAACTTTCGCCTCGTCCTGGCGCTCCTTGGCATTGACCGCCGCGGCGACCGCCTCTTCCTCGCGCAGCGGCGGGCAAGTGGCGACCGGATCGAGGCGCAGGCCGTTGGCGGAGACGGCATTGAAGACGTAGCGCCGGCCGCACACGCCGACCTTGGGCTCCTCGCGCGTCACCTCGAAATAGTCGGAGCCGCGCTTGAGCATCCGCCAGAAGGCGATGTTCGGGTCTTTGCGGTGCTTGGCGAGGTTCTCCGGCGTCATCCGGAACGGAAAAGCCTGGAACTGGAAGGACCGCTGGCCGCCGGCGAAAGCCTCGCGGGCGACGGCGTAGATCTCGGCGATCTGCTCGTCGGTCATGGAATAGCAGCCACGCGAAGAGCAGGCGCCATGGACCATGAGGAAGGAGCCGGTAAATCCGTTCGCGCGGTCGTAGGCGTTCGGGAAGCCGGTATCGAACGACAGGAAGTAGTTCGAGTTCGGATTCATCTGCGCCGGCGTGATCGTATAGAAGCCCTCCGGCGCCTGGCGATCGCCTTCGCGCACCTTGGGGCCGAGCTGGCCGGACCAGCGACAGATCGGGTAGCTCTTCAGGAGCGCGTATCGGCCGGAATTGTCCTTCTTCCAGATCTCGAGCTCCGCCTCCTTCTTATAGGCGCGGATGAGGATCGGAGCGCTCTTCGTCATACCCTTCTCGGACATGAGTGCGAGCGTAGCCGGAGGGACGGGTACATAGGCCCGGGCGCTGCGCCCATAGTTGCCTCCCTCCTGGCAGGAGGCGAGCCCTAGCCCCACGATCACGAGCATGGCGACGCGCATCAACATCAGGCACCCATTATCTTGGCGGGATGAAATTTGCCGGTTGATAAGTTTTACGCCCTCAGCCTTACCCTAATCTTACCGAAAGACGGCGGCAGGAGGGCGCAGCTCCGAAGACGGACGCCACGCAAGTTGACCCCAGCCGCGGCGATCTTGCCGCAATTGCGCGGGTTTCACAACTGTCTGCCGATGGCGAGGAATTTCTCGGCGCGCAAACGACGGACATCTTCAGGGGCGAGCCCGGCGAGATCCTGCAGGCCTGCGGCGATTGCATCGCCCGTTGCAGTGATCGCCTGCACCGGATCGCGATGGGCGCCGCCCGAGGGTTCGGGGATGATGGCGTCGATGACACCGAATCTCAGAAGGTCCTGGGCGGTGATCTTCATGCCGGTCGCGGCATCCTGCGCCCGCGACGAATCGCGCCACAGAATCGAGGCGGCGCCTTCGGGCGAGATCACCGAATAGATGGAATGTTCGAGCATCAGGACCTTGTTGGCGGTCGCCAGCGCGATCGCCCCGCCTGATCCGCCCTCGCCGATGATCACCGACACGCTCGGCGCCGGCAGCGCCAGGCAAGCCTCTGTTGAGCGGGCGATCGCCTCCGCCTGGCCGCGCTCCTCGGCATTGATGCCGGGATAGGCGCCTGCCGTATCGACGAAAGTAATGAGCGGCAGATTGAAACGGCCGGCGAGTTCCATCAAGCGCACAGCCTTGCGATAGCCTTCCGGCTTCGCCATCCCGAAATTGTGACGGATGCGCGTTTCGGTCGTGGAGCCCTTCTCCTGACCGATGACGCAGACGCTCTCGCCGCGGAAGCGGCCGAAGCCACCGACGATCGCCTCGTCCTCACCGTATTTACGGTCGCCGGCGAGCGGCGTGAAGTCCTCGATCAGCGCCGTGCAGTAGTCGATGAAATGCGGCCGCTGAGGATGTCGCGCGACAAGTGCCTTCTGCCAGGGCGTCAGCGCCGCATAGAGCTCTTCGAGCGCACGCTCGGCCTTGGCCTCGAGCCGCCCGATCTCGTCGCCGATGGCGACGGCATCGCCCGACTGGGCAAGGGCGCGCAGCTCCTCGACCTTGGCTTCGAGTTCGGCGACGGGTTTTTCGAAATCGAGATAGCTACGCATCAACTCATCGAATGAGGGGGTCGGGACAACAGCTCCGCCCCTGGGGCGATGGGACCGACCAATCCGCCCGCCGGGGGCGACGGCGGCGGGACCTTGGCGCCCTGGGCGGGCCAAGTCAAGCGCGGCAGCCAAGTGGAGCTGCGCGACATTGTGGGGCTGCGCGACGTTGTGGGGCTGCGCGACATGGGAACGTCCGAGCGAACGCTCATGTCGGCTGATCCCTGTCGCAGCCCCGGCTCGCGGTCCGGCATAGGGACCGGCCGGTCGCCACCGGTGGGCCGGGGCTCGGCAAGAGGACGGGGCTGAGCTTGCGGGATGCACGAACCGGCCGCACGGTCACGGGGCGATGCAGTTGCTTGGCGGCCTCGATCACATGCACGCCGGCGAAGGGCAGCGACAGGCGTGCGCCCGCCCGCTCCCAGGCGACAGCAGCCCGCAGGAAGAGCTTGCGCTGCAGAGGTGGTACATAGAGCGCCTCGCCCCAGTTCTCCGGCGAGAACAGCGTGCGCCGCATGAGGCCGGTAAGCTGGGAACGGCTATAGGGCAGCCCCTGGCCGAAGGGCGTCGTGTCCATCCGCGCCCACAGGCCGCGGCGATTGGGCGCGACCACGATCATGCGGCCGCCCGGCGTCAGGATGCGCCAGACCTCGGAAAGAAGCTCCTCCGGCGCATCGCTCGTCTCGAGCGCATGCACCACCAGCACCCGGTCCATGGAGGCATCCTCCAGGGGCTGCATGGTCGGGTCGACCAGCGCCGAGGACGAGACGCCCGGGGACGGCCAGTTCACGACGCCCTGCATCGCCGGCATGAAGGCGAGTGTGCGCTCCATGCGCGCCCGGAAAGGAGAGATATACGGTGTCGCATAGCCGATGCCGAGGAGGCGCTGGCGATCGATGTCGCCCCACAGGCGCTCGATGGCGCGCCCGACCAGACGGCGCGCCACGACACCGAGCGGCGTTCCGTAAAAGGCCTTGAGATCAACGACGTCGACCGCCATCGCGCACCAGCTTACCCCCCTGTCTCCTGCAATGATGGGGTCGTGTCACCCCCCATACAAGTCGCGACCCGCGGTTCCGAGCAGGCCTCGGCCGTGATAACCATGGCCGAAGGCGCTGCGGCAGGACGATCGCCGCTGCCCCCGCCCCATCAGACGGAGCTAGCCAATGGCCGCCGAGATCGACGTTTTCCTGAGCCGCAGCGACAATATCGGCGTGCTCATGCACGATCCGAAGACCGGCGCTACCGCCACCGTGGACGTGCCCGACGCCGAAGCCTTGCTGGCGGCGCTCGCCCGCACCGGCTGGAGCCTCACCGACATTCTGGTGACCCATAAGCATGGGGACCATATCGAGGGCATACCGGCCGTGAAGGCGCGCACCGGTGCCCGCGTCGTCGGCCCGCGGGCCGAGGCGGCCGCCATTCCCGACCTCGATGCGACGGTCGTCGAAGGCGACGAGGTGATCGTCGGCTCGTTCAAGGCCAAGGTCATCGCGACGCCGGGGCATACCGCCGGCCATATCGCCTATTGGTTCGCCGAGGAGCACGCGCTTTTTGCCGGCGACACGCTGTTTGCGATGGGCTGCGGACGGCTGTTCGAGGAGACACCCGCCAAAATGTGGGACTCGCTCCAGAAGCTCGCCGCGCTCCCCGACGACACCCGCCTTTACTGCGGCCATGAATATACCCAGTCGAATGCCCGCTTCGCGCTCGCCGTGACGCCGGACGACCCGGCCGTCGTCAGCCGCGCCAAGCAGATCGACGAGACGCGCACCGCCGGCCGGCTGACCATTCCCTCGACGCTCGGCGAGGAAAAGGCGACCAATCCCTTCCTGCGCGCCGGCGACCCGGCGCTTGCCAGGGCGGTCGACCTCGACGGCAGCGAGCCCGCCGCCGTATTCGCAGCGCTGAGAGCCTGGAAGGACCGGTTCTGAGCTCATGGCGGGGGAACTGACGAACGGGCTCACCGCAGCCGAGGTCATCTCGCTCCTCGGCCTCGAACCGCATCCCGAGGGCGGCGCCTTTCGCGAGACCTTTCGCGATCCGGCCGGGAATGGCGACCGGGCACATTCCACGGCCATCTACTATCTGCTGGCCGCCGGCGAGCGCTCCCATTGGCACCGGGTCGATGCGGCCGAGGTCTGGCACTGGTACGCCGGCGCGCCGTTGCGCCTCGCGCTGTCGCCGGACGGCGTGACCCGCGAGACCCGCAGCCTCGGCCCGGATCTGAGGGCGGGCGAGCGCCCGCAGCAGGTGGTGCCGGCCGGCTGGTGGCAAGCGGCCGAGAGCCTGGGCGCATGGACTCTCGTCGGCTGCACGGTGGCGCCAGGTTTCAGCTTTGCGGGGTTCGAGATGGCGCCGGCCGGCTGGCAGCCCGGGAGGCCGTGAAGGCGCCCGCAACGATCAGGGCGCAGGCGAGCGCGAGCGATAAGGTGGGCTCGGCAAAGCCGCCCGCCACGAGCAGGAGCGTCGACAGCACTGGCGCCGCATAGGCGGCGACGCCGAGAAAGCGGATGTCGCCGCGCTTGACGCCGATATCCCAGAGATAGAAGGCAAGGCCCACCGGCCCCAGGCCGAGCCCGGCAATGGCGAGCCACTGCCACCCGTCGTCCGGCCAGACCGTCTGCTCGAAGAGCATATGGCAGACGAGACTCAGCACGGAGGTCGCGAGGCAAAAGCCCGCGACCGCATCGGTCGGCACGGCCCCGAAGACGCGCGACAGCACCGAATAGCCGGCCCAGAAGAAGGCCGCCGCGAAGGCGCAGACAAAACCCGGCAGATAGGCGCCGCCCAGCGAAAGGTCTCCCCGGCCAAGGAAGAGCGTGACGACCCCGCCGAAGCCGATGATGGCACCGGCGATCTGCCCGGCCCGCAGCCGCTCGCCCGGCAGAAGCGCCGAAAAGAGCACGATGAGCAGCGGCCAGAGATAATTGATGAGCCCGGCCTCCGCGGGCGGGGCGAGCCTCAGCGCCGCGAAATAGAGCGCGTGATAGCCGAAGAGCCCGCCGACCCCGACGAGCCATACGAGCGGTGGCTGATGCAGCGCCTTCATGCGACGCGGCTCAAGGACCCAGGCCGCGACGCCGACAAGCCCGCCGAAGGCGAAGGTGATGGACGCCAGCTGGAAGGCCGGCATGCGGCCGGAGGCGGCGGTGAGTAGCGCAAGGAGCGACCATAGCCCGATCGCACCGAGCCCGAGACGCGTGGCAGACCGTGTCGTCATCGCCGCCGCTCCGCGCGAGGAAGGCCAACCGCACTTGCGGCTATGGTCGCCTCTCCCCCTTGGCGGCAGGGCAGTCGCCTATGAAAGTAGCGCGGGCGTGATCCTCCCCTGGAGGGGGAGGTGGCGCCACAAAGTGGCGACGGAGGGGGACATCCGGCTGTCTTGCACCCCACCCGTCTCCGAGCTTCGGTCGGATCCACCCTCCCCTGAGGGAGGGATCGGCGCTTGACCTTCCAAATGCGATTGCCCTGCCATTTGCGGGAAAAGGGACAGGGTGAGAGGCATGACTTCGGTCGCAAGAATGCCCCCTCACCCGGCCACTTCGCGTCCGAACCCCTTCCCGCATGCCGCAAGAGGTAATCGCGTTCGCCGATCATATGTGATCGGCCAGCCCGGCACGCGACATCGTTAAAGGCGGCGTCATGCGCGAACCGTCAGCCGTTGGCTAAATATTGGGCACCATTGATGGTGAGCACGGAACCGGTGATGAAGCCCGCTTTTTCAGAGGCGAGGTAAAGCACGGCCTCCGCGACCTCCTCGGCCTTGCCGAGGCGACCGACCGGTATGCCCGCAACGATTTTGGCGAGCGTTTCGGGCGGCACGGCCGCGACCATGTCGGTATCGATATAGCCGGGGCAGATGCAGTTCACGGTGATGCCCTTCGGCGCATTCTCCTGCGCGAGCGCCTTGGTGAAGCCGATGGCGCCAGCCTTGGCGGCGGAATAATTGACCTGCCCAACCTGCCCCTTCTGGCCGTTGATGGAGGAGATATTGATGATCCGGCCAAAGCCCCGCGTGCGCATGCCCTCGATCACCGGCCGCGTCATGCAGAAGAGGCTGTCGAGATCGGCCCGCATGACCGACGA
Source organism: Chelatococcus sp. GCM10030263 (assembly GCF_042666455.1). Lineage (NCBI taxonomy): Bacteria > Pseudomonadati > Pseudomonadota > Alphaproteobacteria > Hyphomicrobiales > Chelatococcaceae > Chelatococcus > Chelatococcus sp. GCM10030263. The sequence goes on from NZ_JBHTDB010000008.1 coordinate 238,579, forward strand.
CCACTGGTCGAAGGTCATGCGGTGGAACATGGAATCGCGGGTGATGCCCGCGTTGTTCACCAACACCTCGATCGGGCCGAGATCCTCCGCCACGCGGGCAAGGCCCGTCGAGCAGGCCTCCGGATCGCCGACGTCCCATCGGTACGCCGGGATGCCGCTCTCGGCCGTGAAGGCGGAGGCCGCCTGCTCGTTGCCGACATAGGTCGCAGCCACCCTGTAGCCGGCCGTGTGCAAGGCTTTCGAGATGGCAGCACCGATCCCCCGCGTGCCGCCACTCACGACCGCTACCCTCGCCATGTCACCTCCCGTCACTCCAACCGCTCGTTCTCGGACGAGTCTTCACGCGTTATGCCACAGGACCCGCCGGCACGCCGGGCCAAAAAAGGCCGGCGTCAACGCTCCACGGTCAAAGCAATCCCCATGCCGCCGCCGATGCAAAGCGTCGCAAGCCCTTTCTTGGCGTCCCGGCGCTGCATCTCGTGGAGGAGCGTGACGAGAATGCGTGTTCCCGACGCGCCGATCGGATGTCCGATCGCGATCGCCCCACCATTGACATTGACCTTGTCCGTATCCCACCCGAGGTCGCGATTGACGGCGATAGCCTGCGCGGCAAAGGCCTCATTGGCCTCGATGAGGTCGAGATCACCCACGTTCCAGCCCGCCTTGGCAAGAGCCTTGCGGGCGGCGGGAATGGGGCCCGAGCCCATGACGGCGGGTTCGACACCCGCCGTCGCCCAGCTCGCGATACGGGCGAGCGGCTTCAGATCGCGCCGGGCCGCCGCCGCCGCGGTCATCAGCACGACGGCGGCCGCACCGTCGTTGAGACCGGACGCATTGGCAGCGGTCACCGTGCCCTCCTTGGCGAATGCCGGCTTCAGCTTGGCCATAGCGTCATAGGTCGCCCCATCCCGGATATATTCGTCGGTGTCGACGACGATATCGCCCTTGCGCGTCGAAAGGGTGACAGGCGCGATCTCCTCCCGGAAGCGTCCCTCCTTGCGAGCCGCCTCCGCCTTGTTCTGCGAGCCGACCGCGAAGTGGTCCTGCTCCTCGCGCGAAATCTGCCACTTGGTCGCGACATTCTCCGCCGTCACGCCCATGTGATAGCCGTGGAAAGCATCCCACAGCCCGTCTTTGATCATCGTGTCGATGAAGTCGATGTTGCCGAATTTCGTGCCGGCCCGGAGATGCGCCGCATGCGGCGCAAGGCTCATGGATTCCTGGCCGCCGGCGACGATGATGTCGGCATCGCCATTGGCGATCTGCTGCATGCCGATCGCCACGGCGCGCAGCCCCGAGCCGCAGACCTGATTGAGCCCCCAGGCCGTCTTTTCGACGGGAATGCCCGCCTTCATCGCCGCCTGGCGGGCCGGGTTCTGTCCCTGTGCGGCCGCAAGCACCTGGCCGAGAATGACCTCGTCCACCTCCGCGACGGCAACGCCCGCCCGTTCCAGCGCAGCGGTGATCGCTACCGCGCCGAGCTCGTGGGCGGCCATGCTGGCGAAGGCTCCGTTGAAGGAGCCGACCGCGGTGCGGGCCGCGCCCACGATGACGATGTCGTCTGAGGCCATGGTGCAAGTCTCCCGTGGTGCTGATTATGTGCGCCGCAAAAATTTGCTCTTGCCCTGTATTTGGCGAGTGCGGGTCCCAACCGTCAAGCGGCTTCCCTCGATCCAGGGCGCTTCGCCAAGACTGTCGCGAACAAATGAGTTTCCGACACTGCTATTACGTCATATCCTTTCTCTGGGGAGCCGCCGCAACGCAGCATCCGAACCGGGGAGGGCGGCGCGTGCGGGCTGAATCGCATCGGACAAAGGCAGCCATGTCGAGTGAAACGAAGCCGGTCGTCATCAAGAAATACGCAAATCGACGCCTCTATCACACAGGATCCAGCACCTATGTGACATTGGAAGATCTGGCCGCGATGGTCCGCACGGGTGAGGATTTCGTCGTTTTCGATGCAAAGACCGGCGAGGATATTACCCGGTCCGTCCTGACGCAGATCATATTCGAAGAAGAGAACAAGCAGGGCCAGCACCTCCTGCCCGTCACCTTCCTGCGCCAGCTCATTCGTTTCTACGGCGACAGCATGCAGGCGCTGGTGCCGCGGTATCTGGAATTCTCCATCGATAATCTGACCCGCGACCAGCAGAAGCTCCGCGAGACCATGAGCCAGACCTTCGGCCCGGCCGCCGCCTTTCAGGCGATGGAGGAGCAGGTGCGTGCCAATATGGTCATGTTCAGCGAGGCTTTGCGGCTGTTCACGCCCTTCACCGGCGCAGCCGGCGGCGCCCCGCACAGCACCGGCAACGGCGCGGCCAACGGCACCGCGGAGCCTGCGCCTGCCCCTACGCAGCCCCCCAGCACGGACGACCTTACGGAATTGAAGCGGCAAGTCTCGGAGATGCAGGCGCGTCTCGACCGGCTCGGCAAGGAATAGGCACGCTCAGCCGTCAGCTTGCGTGTCGCTGGACCACCGGTCCGAACTTCGTCCTGCGCCGGTCGCGCGCCAGGGGCCTTTCGACCTCCCACAATTGGGCCGGGCCGATATGATCGCCCTGGAGATAGGTCACGCCCCAATCGGTGAGCGTTCTCGCCGTGTCCTCGTCGCCGACCCATTCGGCAACCGTCTCGATGCCGAGATGCTGCGCGAGTTCCACCAGCATCCGCGTGAAATAGCGGTCTTCGCGCGAATGCGCCAGATTGGCGACGAAGCTGCCGTCGATCTTGAGAATATCGACCGGGAAGCTGCGCAGATGGCGAAATGAGGTGTGGCCGGAGCCGAAATCGTCGATGGCGATCGTCACGCCCAGGCGCTTCAGGGCTGCGAGCCGTCCCCGGACTCCCGTGGGGTCCTCGATCGCCGCCGTTTCGGTGAGTTCGATGATGAGCCGCTCGGCAAGCGCCGCATGGGCGCCGAGATGGGCCGTGAAAGCGGTCCACGAGCCGGCATCGCATAGTGTCAGCGGCGACATATTGATGGCGAGCCGCGTGCCCGGATTGCGGTTGAGGTGATCGATGGCGAGCTGCAGCACCCGGTAGTCAAACAGGGGAATGACCCCGTGCCGCTCGGCGAGCGGCACCGCCTCGGCGGCGCCCATGATCGGGCCCTCGGCCAGACGGACCCGAACCAGCGCTTCATGAAAGGCGATGCTGCGATCCGTCGCCGACACGATCGGCTGTCCCGCGAGCATCAGCCGCTGTTCGTTGAGAAGCTGCACGGGGTCGATCGCGTCGTTCTGCCGCTCGACCAACCGCACCCGCGCGACGTTCAAGGCGGAACCATGAGCCACCAGCGCGCGGTCGCCCGGCGCGTTCTTGGCGGCCCGGAGCGCGTCGCGGGCATGGCGCGACACGGTTTCGGCATCCGCGGCTTGGTCCGACACCTCTGCAGCCCCCATCCGCAGCCGCACTCGGACAGAGCCATGCGGCGTGGTCACCGGCGTCCGTTCGACGGCGCGCGCCATGCGCTCGGCCACTCCGCCGACCTCAGCCACAGGGCATGACCGGAGAAGGACCGCAAAGCGGTTGCCGGCATAGCGGATAATGCGATCGCGTCGCCGGACGGCGCGCGCGAGCTTCACCGCGACCGCGCCGAGGACGTCATCGGCATCGCGGCTGCCGACCTCGCGGTTGATCTCGTCGAGATTGTCGATGGCCAGGATGAGCAGTGTAAGGGGCGTGCGCGCCTTGGCAGCCTCGCGCAGGTCGGCGTCGACTGCGCTGACGAGGGTCGGCCAGCCGGTAACGGCGCCGACCGGGCCGGCGGCGGTTTCCCCGGTCGGCCTGAGGTCACCTGCCTGCGCCATCGATGCGCGGTTGAAAGCCGTCGTCATGGGCTGCACTGCTTCAGTCCCCCGCGCGATGCAAACCTCACGAAGATCTGCGCCCGAGCGGGTCGGAGGCATTATAGGCAATGCTCCGCCAAAATGGTTAACAAAGGCTCAACGGAGGGGCGCCCGGTACTGCGATATGCACAATTTGGCAGAGCCCGCCACGGCCGCTCACTGGGAGAACGGCACGCGGCGCCGTAGGTTCCCCAACGCGAAAAGCTCGGCCGCAGGCCGAGCTTTTCAGTGGTCACGAATGACGGGATTGTGAGCCGCTTAGGCCTCGGCGCGCGGCTTCAGCACCTGGCGGCCGCGATACATGCCGGTCTTGAGGTCGACATGGTGCGGGCGGCGCAGTTCGCCCGAATCCTTGTCCTCGACATAGGTCGGCTTCTTCAGCGCATCGGCGGACCGGCGCATGCCGCGCTTCGACGGCGAGGTTTTTCTCTTCGGAACGGCCATGGCAGAACTCCGGTCGATGAGCCGTGGATTCGCGCGAGCCGCGCGTTGCTCCCGGATCATCCAGAAATCATGGGATGGCGGCTTATACAGGCTGGGCTACGCCGTGACTAGCCCCGCTCGGCAGGAAATTGTCGGGCCGTGTCACTGGGCGAGGCAGCTCACATCCGTGCCGCGCATGCGGGCGCCGATTCGGCCGGCATAGACCGTCATGTAGCGCGAGGGTCGTCGCGGGTTGCGGGTGAAGGGATTGGGCAGGGCGGCGGCCAGGAGCGCCGCCTCGCGGCGGGTGAGCTGGCGGGCATTCTTGCCGAAATGATGACGCGCCGCCGCCTGCGCTCCGAAAATGCCGTCCCCCCATTCGGCGACATTGAGATAGACCTCCAGCGTGCGGCGCTTCGGCCAGAGCGCATCGGCAACGAGCGCGAGAGGGATCTCCAGCCCTTTGCGCACATAGGAGCGGCCGGGCCAGAGAAAGACGTTCTTGACCGTTTGCATGGTGATCGTCGAAGCGCCGCGAGAGGGCCCGTCGTCGCCCGCATCCGCCAGAACGTCGTTGAGCGCCACCCAATCGACGCCATGATGGCGGCAGAACCGGGCATCTTCCGCGGCAACGACCGCGCGCGCCAGATCGGGCGCAATCTCCGACAACGGCACCCACTGGCGGTCGACTTGCTCGAAAGCCAGCCAGCGCGCCAACATCAAGGTGGAGACGGGAGGCACGAAGCGATAGACGAGCGCAAGCACGATCGGCAAGAGCACCAGAACGGCGACGATCCGCCAGAGGATCCCACGGATGCCGAGGCGCCTCGCTCGTTTTCCCTTCGCCTGCCCCATCGAGGTCGCCGTCGCCTTCTCGTCCGAGGTCGCTGCCCGTCCCGCGCCCAAGCTGAGGCTCCTCCAAAGTCTCGGCGATCGAGATCCGCAGCTTAGAGCGGGCGACCGAAAAAGTGGAATCCGGTTATCCACCGGCACGAGGCTTAAATGTCTCGAATCGAGAGGATTTCCCGTCCCGGCTGGCAGCTTCGCCGAAACCGGTGACGATCACGATAACGGCTTTGCTGGAAAACGGCACCGATTCGGCGCACAAGGCTGCCCATTCGCCAGCCGCTGGCCCAACAGAGCCAAGGCGGATAGAGGCAAGGGTGAGGCGCATGACTTTTTCCGACCGGCTTTCCGCCTCGGCGGCCATGGTAGAGGCGGCGCTCGAGGAATTGCTCGACTCCACGGTGCATGTGGGCGAGACGGCACGCCCGCCGCGGCTGATGGCGGCGATGCGCCACGCGGTGCTCGGTGGCGGCAAACGGCTGAGACCCTTTCTCGTCATCGAGACGGCCCGGCTTCTCGGCCGCGAGGGCCCCGGTGTCGTCAAGGCGGCCTGCGCGCTCGAACTCGTCCACTGCTATTCGCTCGTCCATGACGACTTGCCGGCGATGGACGACGACGATCTGCGCCGCGGTCGTCCCACTGTTCACAAAGCCTTCGACGAGGCGACCGCCATCCTCGCCGGCGACGCGCTGCTGACGCTCGCCTTCGAGGTGGCGGCAGCGCCCGCGCCGGGTGTGGTTGCGGCAGCCCAGCTCGAGCTCGTGCGCGGGCTTGCCCGCGCCGCCGGGCTCGGCGGCATGGTCGGCGGCCAGAGCCTCGATCTCGCCGCCGAGGGGCGTTACGGCGACACCCCGCCGGACGAGGCCGGCATCCGTGTCCTGCAGGCGATGAAAACCGGCGCGCTTCTCGCCTTCTCGGTGGAGGCGGGTGCAATTCTGGGGCAAGCCGCTCCCGAGACCCGGCGCGCGCTGGTCAGCTATGGCCGGGCGCTCGGCGCGGCTTTCCAGATCGCCGACGATCTGCTCGACCGCGAGGCGGACACCGCCGCCCTCGGCAAGAGAGCGGCCAAGGATGCGGACAAGGGCAAGGCGACGCTCGTCGATGCGCTCGGCCTCGCCGACGCCCGCGCCATGCGCGACAAGGCAGCCGCCGAGGCGATCGCCGCCCTCGCGCTGCTTGGGGCCGAGGCCGATGGTCTGCGCGAAGCCGCCCGCTTCACCGCCGAGCGGCGGAGCTAGACGGCGACCTGGGTGCCGACCTCGACCACGCGGCCGGTCGGAATCTGGAAAAAGTCCGTGGCATCGCTCGCATTGCGCGCAAGCGCGATGAACAGCCGATCCTGCCAGACCGGCATGCCCGACTGCGCCGACGGCCGGATGGAACGCCGCGACAGGAAGAACGAGGTCGACATGATGTCGAACTTGAAGCCTAGCTTGCGCAGGATAGCGAGACCGCGCGGCACGTTCGGCATTTCCATGTAGCCGTAGGTCATCTCGACGCGCCAGAAGCTGTCGGCCACATGCTCGATGGTGACCCGCTCCTCGTCCATCACCCGCGGCGTGTCGGCCGTGCGCACCGTCAGCACCACATTCTTCTCGTGCAGCACCTTGTTGTGCTTGAGATTGTGAAGGAGGCAGGAGGGCGCCGTGTCGGGATCGCTCGTCAGGAACACGGCGGTGCCCTTCACCCGGTGTGGCGGGCTCTTCTCCAACATCGCCACGAGCTCGTCGAGCATGACATCCGCTTTGCGCGTCTTGGCGTAGAGGATGGCGCTGCCCCTCACCCAGGTCCACATCACCAGGATCAGCAGGGAGGCGAGCATCAGGGGCACGAAGCCGCCGGAAAAGAGCTTCAGCAGATTGGCGGAGAAGAAGGCGATGTCGATCGACAGGAAGGGCAGCATGAGCGCCAGGGCGCCGAGGAGGCCCCAGCGCCAGCCCTTCCAGATGAAGAGGATGGCGAGGATGCCGTCGACGACCATCGCGCCAAAGACCGAGATGCCATAGGCATGCGACAGGGCGCTCGATGAGCCGAACAGCGCGACCAGCAGAAGCACGCCGATGAGCAGCAGCGCATTCACCCGCGGCATGTAGAACTGGCCGGAATGCGACGCCGAGGTGAAGCGGATCGCAAGCCGCGGCAAGAGGCCGAGCTGGATCGCCTGACGCGACAGCGAAAAAGCCCCGGTGATCACCGCCTGGCTGGCGATGATGGTGGCAAGCGTCGCAAGCCCGACGAAGGGCAGCAGCAGCCAGCCCGGGACCATGCGGTAGAAGGGGTTCTCGACTGCTGTCGGATCGCTCAGCACGAGCGCGCCCTGGCCGAAATAGTTCAGGACGAGCGCCGGGAAGACGAAGACGAGCCAGGCGGTGCGGATCGGCCCGCGGCCGAAATGGCCGAGATCAGCATAGAGCGCCTCGGCCCCAGTGACGGAAAGGCAGACGGCGCCGAGAATGAAAAGCGAGATGTCCGCGTGGCGGATCAGGAAGCGGATGCCGTGGCTCGGATTGACCGCCTGAAAGACCTGCGGCTGATCGGCGATATGCATGATCCCGAGCCCGGCGAGCCCGATGAACCACACCGCCATCACCGGGCCGAACAAGGCGGCGACCTTGCCCGTGCCGCGGCTCTGCACCGCAAACAGCGCGATCAGGATCACCACGGTGATCGGCACGACATAGGCTTCCAACGCCGGCGTCGCGAGCTTCACGCCCTCGACCGCCGACAAGACGGAGATGGCCGGCGTGATCACCGCGTCGCCATAGAAGAGGGCGGCGCCCACCGCCCCGAGCATGAGGATGGCGCCCCGCCCCCGCTTCATGGAGCGTTGCGCCAGCGCGACCAGCGTGAGGGTGCCGCCCTCGCCGTTGTTGTCGGCGCGCAGCAGGATCAGCACATATTTGAAGGTCACCACGAGGACGAGCGACCATAGGATGAGCGACAGCACGCCGAGCACGGTCTCGTGCAGCGAAACCTGCGAGCCGCCCATGGCGACACCGATCGCCTCGCGCAGAGCGTAGAGAGGGCTCGTTCCGATATCGCCGAAGACCACGCCGATCGAGCCCAGCACGAGCGCCCGGTAACTCGCCGGCTGGACGTGGTGCTCGCCCTCGTCCAGGGCCGGAACGCCACGGTCCTTGTGGCTTGCGGCCGTGTTGATCGGGTCCTGGGCGGACGCCGGGATATCACTCATCTGGCGCAAGCCCGCTCTTGGCCCATTGCTCGTTGAAGGCAAGGCCGGTTGGCATGAAGAACGCCCGACTAGCTGAGCCGTTCCACACGATCGGATTGCATCCCGCGCAGGATCTCGCGGCTAACGGCTTGCGCCGACAATGCTTTGGTTCAAGGCAGGCAGCCTCGACCACCGTTGCTGTATTGACCATCATTCGGCCGCGCGGCGTTCCCCAGCGCCAAATCGACGCTCGATATACTCGCAGACCATTGTCTTGAAATCCGCAGCCAGCGTCGGGCCGCGCAGTGTCGCGACCTTCTCCCCGTCGACGAAGACGGGCGCAGACGGCATCTCACCCGTGCCCGGCAGAGAAATGCCGATATCGGCATGTTTCGATTCACCGGGGCCGTTGACGATGCAGCCCATGACCGCGACGTTCAGCGTCTCGACACCGGGATAGCGCGCTTTCCAGTCCGGCATGGAGTCGGTGATCCATGTCTGGATGTCGCGGGCGAGCTCCTGGAAGACCGTCGAGGTCGTGCGGCCGCAACCCGGGCAGGCCGCGACCAGCGGCACGAAGGTGCGGAAACCCATGGTCTGCAGGAGCTCCTGCGCGGCCTTGACCTCCACGGTGCGGTCGCCACCGGGCTCCGGCGTCAGCGAATAGCGGATGGTGTCGCCAATGCCCTCCTGCAGCAGAATGCCGAGCGCCGCCGAGGACGAGACGATGCCCTTCGAGCCCATGCCCGCCTCGGTGAGGCCGAGATGCAGCGCATAATCGGAGCGGCGTGCGAGCTCGCGATAGACCGCGATGAGGTCCTGAATGGCGGAGACCTTCGCCGAGAGAATGATGCGGTTCCGCGCAAGGCCGATCTCCTCGGCGCGCTCGGCCGAGAGGAGCGCGGAGCGGACCATCGCCTCCTGGGTCACGGCACGGGCCGGCAAAGGCCGTGGCGCGCGGGCATTCTCATCCATAAGCGCCGTCAGCAGTTCCTGGTCGAGCGAGCCCCAATTGGCGCCGATCCGCACGGCCTTGCCGCGGCGGGCCGCTTCCTCGACGATCATGCCGAACTGCCGGTCCTTCTTTTCCTTGAAGCCGACATTGCCGGGATTGATGCGATATTTGTCGAGTGCCTCGGCGCAGGCCGGATGATCGGCGAGCAGCTTGTGCCCGATGAAGTGGAAATCGCCGACGATCGGCACGGTGACGCCGCGTGACCGGAGCTTGTCGCGGATATGGGGCACGGCCCGCGCCGCCTCGCCGCGATCGACGGTGATGCGCACGAGCTCCGAACCGGCGCGCGCCAGCGCGGCGATCTGCGCGACCGTCCCGTCAATATCGGCCGTATCGGTATTGGTCATCGACTGCACGACGATGGGCGCGCCGCCACCGACCATGACATTGCCCACGGCAACGCCGACGGTGCTGTGCCGCGGTCGCGGCCCGCTCGCCTCGGGAATTCTGTCGGACACGATCGTAGGCGCGAAGGTCATGCGTCGAAACTCTTATCCGCCGAGGGATCGCACTTCAAGGTGGCGTGAGCTGGACAGAACGAGAACGATCAGGCGGCCTTGCAGTGGCCGCAGGTACCGGTGATTTCCATGACTTCCGCGCGCGGCATAAAGTCGGCCTTGCGTCGGATACGCTGCATGGCGGCGCCGAGTTCCGGCGAGGAAACCTCGTCGACGCCCCCACAGATCTCGCAGATGAGAAAGATGACAACTTCGTCGGAAGCATGTCGGTGAGGGCAGGCCACGAAGGCATTCTGCGTCGCGAGCTTGTGAATAAGCCCCTGTTCGAGCAGAAAATCCAGCGCGCGATAGATCGTGATCGGCGCCATGCGGCGCTTGTTGCGCCGGGCGAGTTCTTCCGCCAGGTCATAGGCGCCGAGCGGTCGGTGGGTCGCATGCAGCGCCTCGAGCACATCGCGACGGATGGGCGTGAGCCTGAGCCCCCGGCTCCGGCATAAGGCCTCAGCCTCGGCCAGGGCCTGCGGCGCCTGGGCCGCCCGCTCCTGCGCATGGCCGCAGCCGCTCCCGTGATCGTGCAGATGATCATGCGGCCCGGCGACATGGACGGCATGAGGCGTTGAAGCTTCGCCGTGGCCACCGCCCTCTGCCTGAGGCGCGTCAGTTTGGCGCAGGTCCGGACCTGTCGCTTTCCCGACGGACACGCCGCGCACCGCTCCTTGCTGCCTGGAAACCGTCACAGCGGCAACCCTAGCCCCTCAATCCTGGCCTGTCGTGAACGATCATAGCCCTCCGGCGCCTCTCGCTCCAGGGTACTCGTCCGAAATTCATGGACGACGCCTCGCAAACTAAGCGGGTCGTAGCACTGTCCACCTCCCCTTAGATGTGCATGCGTGCCGAAAATGTCATGACGTCCTGTCATCTCATGGTGACGCAGGACCGTTTAATTTTCGGCTGCGCTCGCGCTTCGCGGCGGATAGCTTTCCCGAAGGCCAGAAGCGATAGTGGCTGGCGGCCTTCTCATTGCGTGCAGGCTCACCCTACGGGAGTAAGATCATGTCGCTGAAATCGCGTACGGCCGTCGTGACCGGCTCAACGAGTGGCATCGGCCTCGCCATTGCACGAGCGCTTGCCAGCGACGGCGCCAATGTCGTGATCAACGGTTTCGGCGATGCCGATGCGATCGAGAAGGAGCGGGCCGGCATCGAGAAGGATTTCGGGGTCAAGGCGGCTTATGTCGCCGCCGACCTCACCAAAGCTGAGGATTGCGAAAAGCTGATCGCCGCGGCCACCGAGACCTTCGGCTCCGTGGACGTCCTCGTCAACAACGCCGGGGTGCAGTATGTGGCGCCGATCGAGGAGTTCCCCGTCGACAAGTGGAACATGATCATCGCCCTCAACCTGTCGGCGGCTTTCCATGCCACCCGCGCCGCCGTGCCCGGCATGAAGGCTCGCAAATGGGGGCGCATCATCAACACGGCCTCCGCCCATGCCCTCGTCGCCTCCCCTTTCAAGGCCGCCTATGTCGCGGCTAAGCACGGCATCGCCGGCTTGACCAAGGTGGTGGCGCTGGAGACGGCGACCTTCGGCATCACCGCCAATGCCATCTGCCCCGGCTATGTGTGGACGCCGCTCGTCGAGAAGCAGATTCCCGACCAGGCCAAGGCCCGCGGCATCAGCGAACAGGAGGCGAAGAACATCCTTCTCGCCGCTCAGCCGACCAAGGAATTCGTGACGGTCGAGCAGGTCGCGGCCTTCGCGCTCTTCCTCACGAGCGATGCGGCTGCCGCCATCACCGGCTCGATCCTGCCGATCGACGGCGGCTGGACGGCGGAATGAGCAAGCCCGTGCCGGCACGCGGCCCACTCCACAGCGTGCTCTACATCCCGGCGAGCAACCAGCGCGCCTTGGATAAAGCACGGTCGCTGCCGGCCGACGCCTTCATTCTCGACCTCGAAGATGCGGTCGCGCCTGCCATGAAGGGCCTCGCCCGCCGGCAGATGCAGGACGCCCTCGCCGATGGCGGGGCGCTTTCGGGGTGCACGGTGGTCGTGCGCATCAACGGCTTCGATACGCCTTATGCCGAGGAAGATCTCGCCGCCTTGGCGGCTGCGCCCCGTTGGCCCGATGCCGTGCTCGTGCCGAAAGTCTCCGAACCGTCGGATCTCGAACGGGTCGCGGCGGCGCTCGCCGCGCATGGCGCGCCGGCGGAGGTGCGTCTCTGGGCCATGATCGAGACGCCGGCCGCAATCGTCAATCTGAAGGAGATCGCCGGGTCTGCGCCGCGGACGGGGCTCGATTGCCTCGTCGTGGGCGCCAACGACATCGCCAAGGACATGCGGCTGCGGGTGAAGCCCGGCCGCGCCACCCTGCTGCCGATTCTCTCGACGATCGTCGTCACGGCCCGGGCCTATGGGCTCGCCGTGCTCGACGCCGTCTATAATGCGATCGGCGACAGCGAGGGCTTTCGGGCCGAGTGCATCGACGGCCGCGACTGGGGCTTCGACGGCAAGACGGTGATCCACCCCAGCCAGATCGCCATAGCGCGTGAGGCCTTCGCGCCGACGCCGGACGAAATCGCCGAGGCGGAAGCCATCGTCGCCGCCTTCGCCCGACCAGAGAATGCCGAAGCCGGCGCCATTTCACTCAACGGTCAGATGGTGGAGCGCCTCCACCTCGCCATCGCTGAGCGCGTGCTGGCGAGCCGGCGGGACTGAACTGCCCGCGCGGAGCCCTCCCGCAGGAACAATCTGCGTGCCCTTGAGGGCAGGGCAATCCCATTTGGAGGCCCAGCGCCGATCCCTCCCCTCAGGGGAGGGTGGATCTGCGCGACCGAAGTCGGATTTATCCGACTTCGGTTACTATCGAACTCGGCAAATCGAGTTCGATAGCGCGGAGACGGGTGGGGTCAAGCCTGCTGACTACCCCCCTCCGTCACCACTTCGTGGCGCCACCTCCCCCTTCAGGGGAGGATCACGTCCGCGCGCCTCTCACATGCCGTTGCCCTGCAGCAAGAGGAGGGTAAGGGCCTTGTGCTCACTCACCCGCCGTTTTGGCGCGTTCGATCGCCTCGAGAATGAGCTTCTTGGCCTCGTCGGCGTCACCCCAGCGGGCGATCTTCACCCACTTGCCAGGCTCGAGATCCTTGTAGTGCTCGAAGAAATGCTCGATCTGCTTGAGCGTGATCTCGGGCAGGTCCTCATAGCTCTGAACCCGGTCATAGCGCTTGGTGAGCTTGTGGATCGGCACCGCGATGATCTTTTCGTCGCCGCCGGATTCGTCCTCCATCATCAGCACGCCGACGGGCCGGCAGGCCATGATGGCGCCGGGGACGATCGCCCGCGTGTTGGCCACCAGCACGTCGCAGGGATCGCCGTCGTCTGAGAGCGTGTGCGGGATGAAGCCGTAATTGCCCGGATAGCGCATGGCCGTATAGAGGAAGCGGTCCACGACCAGCGTGCCCGCGGCTTTGTCGAGCTCGTATTTGATCGGCTCACCGCCGATAGGCACCTCGATGACGACATTGACCTCATCGGGGGGATTGGGACCGATCTTGACGGCCTCGAGACGCATGACCACCTCTTGACGCTTTATTGCACCGCACCATGCGGCGGCGTTTCATAGCCGGCCAGGGTCCATTGCGGCAAGTCCCATTGCGGCAAGTCCCATTAGAGCTTCGGTTGCCACGGGGCAGCGCCGGCCAATGCGGGAGGTTGCGAGGAGCGTCACCGTCTCCTTCGGCGCTCGACGCGCGGCAGAACATATCGACCTGCCGCGACGGTCGCGGGTCAGGCGAAGGTATAGGCCACCTTCTCGAGCGTGACGCCACTGAACCGGGCAGGCGCCGTCGCCGCGCGCCGACCGCCGAGCCGCTCGTAGAACTGGCAGGCGCGTATGTTGTCCGCGAGCGCCCAGACGACGAGGCCCTTCAGGCCGTTCGAGGCGAGATCCCGGCGCGCGGTCGCAAAGAGCTTGGTACCGAAGCCGAGGCCCTGAAAGAGAGGATCGAGATAGAGCTCGTCGATTTCACCGCGCTGCGGCAGCACGAGCGTACGGCTGGGGCCATAGCTTACATAGCCGCCGATGCGATCGCCGAGGTCCAGGACGAGAATGGGCCGCTGCCGTTTGATCGTGGCGTGCCACCAACCGGGGCCGCGTCTTGCGATCATCCGCTCCAAGGCCAAACCCGGCAGGAGGCCGCGATAGGCCTCGCGCCAAGCTGCGTCGTGCACGTCCGTCAAGCCCACCGCATCGGCGGGTACTGGGCGGCGGATGCTGACGACGAGCTCTCTCATTGCTCGATTCTAAGCCGAGACAGGCTGGTTCCACAAGTCCGGCGTCACCATCTCCTCAACGAGGCGTGAATTTCGCATCAAATGATCGGGACCGTCGCCTTCACGCGCCCGCAACCTTGGTCGGGGCTCCGGCCAGCCGCGGCAGGATTGCCCGCCCGCCGTCGGCCTGCTATGGCCCCAGCGAACGAGACATTTTTCGAGGATCCGTGCTCAACCGTCTCTTGAAGCCCGAACTGCGCTATGCCCGTCGCATGCAGCGCGCCGCCCGGTGGGACCGCCCCATCGTGGGCCTCGCCCATCGGTTCGGCGCGGTCACGAACATGCTGTTCGTCGACCACGGCGTATTTCGCGTCATCTATCTTAACCGTCACCGGGTGACGGACCGGTTCTGGCGGTCCGCACAGCCGGCTCCGCACGACATCCAGGCCTTTGCGCGGTTGGGTATTCGCACGGTGGTCAATCTGCGCGGCGGGCGCGATTATGGCTCCTGGCCTCTGGAGCGGGAGGCCTGCGCGGCGGCGGGTCTCGTCCTGAAGGAATTCGTGCTGCGCTCGCGTGAAGCGCCCGACCGGCAATCGCTGCTCGCGATCCGCGACCTGCTGGCGACCATCACCTATCCCGTGCTGGTGCATTGCAAGTCGGGCGCCGATCGCGCCGGTTTCATGGCAGCGCTCTATCTTCTCGTCGCGGAGAAACGGCCGGCCGCCGAGGCCAAGCGCCAGCTGTCGGCCCGCTACGGCCATTTCCGCTTCGCCAAGACCGGCATTCTCGACGCCTTCCTCGATCTCTACGAGCGCGAGGGCGAGGCGCGCGGCATCGAGTTCTACGCCTGGGTGGAGCACCACTACGATCCGGAACGGCTGAAGCGCGAGTTCCATTCGCGCTTCTGGGCCGATCTTATTGTGGATCGCCTGATCCGGCGCGAGTAAGCGGCGGTTCGGCATCGAGCGGCAGCGCGCCATCATCGGCGAGCTGCAGCCGGTGGAAATTGGCGTAAAGCCCGCCCGCGGCGATCAGCGCGTCGTGGCGCCCCGTCTCGACCACGCGACCGCCATCCATGACCACGATGAGATCCGCCTTGCGCACCGTCGACAGGCGATGGGCGATGACGAGCGTGGTGCGACCGACCATGAGCTTGGCCAGGGCATCCTGCACGAGCCGCTCCGATTCCGCATCGAGCGCCGAGGTCGCCTCGTCTAGAAGAAGGATCGGCGCATCCTTCAGGATGGCGCGTGCCAAGGACAGCCGCTGGCGTTCGCCTCCGGAAAAGCGCGAGCCGCGGTCGCCCGCGCGGGTATCGTAGCCTTCCGGCAGGCGCATGATGAAGTCGTGCGCAGCCGCCGCCTTGGCAGCCGCGACGATTTCCTCGTCACTCGCACCTGCCCTACCGAAAGCGATATTGGCACGCACCGTGTCGTCGAAGATGACCACATCCTGGCTGACGACCGCAACCGCCGCCCTGAGGCTCGCGAGCGACACGTCACGCACATCCTGGCCGTCGATGCGAACGGCACCGTCGGTCACGTCATAGAGCCGCGGCACGAGCGCCATGAGGGTCGACTTGCCTGAACCGGAGCGGCCGACCAGCGCGGTCATGCGGCCCGGCGAGAGCGCGAGGTCGATGCCGCCGAGGGCGAGCGCATCGCCGCTATAGCTGAAGCGGACGCTGGAAAAGACCACCTCGCCCTTGGTCAGAGCGAGCGGCGGCGCGCCCGGCCTGTCGATGATGGTGGCCTTGAGATCCATGAGCGCGTAGTAGCGCCTGAGCGCCGCCATCGCCTCCTGCACGACGGCATTGAGATTGCCGAGGGTGCGGATGGGCTGCGCGGCCATGAGGAGCGCCGCCACGAAGCCCGTAAAATCGCCGACCGTGCTCGTGCCGGCGAGAATGCGCCAGCCGGTGTAGACGAGGACGGCAGCCACCGCGAGGCCACCGGCGATCTCGAGCAGCGGATCGAGCCGGCCGCGCGCATTGGCTGCCTTCATCTTGAGCCGCCGCACCCGCTCGAAGGCTTCGCGCGCCCGGCCCTTGAGATAGCCTTCGAGCGAGAAGGTCTTGGCGACGCGTATGCCCCCCAAGCTCTCCGAGACGAGGCTCGCCATGGCGCCCACCTCCTCCTGGGTGGAGGTCGCGACCCGGCGCAGCCGCCGGCCGAGATCGGCAATCGGGCGGCTCGCGAAGGGAGCGACCACCCCGGCGATCAAGGTCAGTACCGGGTCGATCCACAGCATGGCGAGAACGAGAGCGATCACGGTGGCGCCGTCGCGCAGGAGCACCGTGAAGACGCGCGTCATCGCCTCCTTGATATAGGTGAAATCGGTCGTGAAACGCTGGGTCAGCGTGGCCGGACTTTCGCGCGCGAGCTGTGCCAGGTCGGCATCGATGAGATGCGCATAGAGCGCGCTCTGCATGTCCGCCTCGATGCGCGTGACAACCCGGTTGGTCAGCACCGTCTGGCCGTACATGGCAAATCCGCGCACCATCGTCGCCACGATCACGAAGATGGGCGCGAGCAGCACCGCACGCTCGTCGCGCGCCGCAAAAGCGTCGAAGGCCTTGTTGATGAGCAGCGGATAGCTGCCGGTCGTCGCCGCCACCACGACGACGAGGGCCAGCGAAACGGCGAGCGTCGGCCAGTGCGGCCTCACCCATTCGCGCCACAGGCGCAGAAGCATCGGCACCGTGTCGCCGGGCAGGGAGGCTAAGCTGATCCTCTTCATCACGACGGCGCTAACACAGGGCCGGTTTCGACACAACGGCCGCCGGCCGCCGCCCCGAGGCGGCGATGCCGCAGTGGCGCACTAATCGCCCGGCACGGTCGCGAGCCTCGCCGGAGCCGGGGCGTCGGCGAGAGCCTGGGCCGTGCCCTCCCCCGCCTTGCCCTCCCCGGCCTTGCCCTCCTCCGCGCCCGCCCGGCGCCGGTGGAGCTCATAGACGAGTGCGGCCGCGAGCGTCAGCGCGATGAGCACGAGGCCGAGCGCATTGACGGCCGGCGTGATGCCGATGCGCACCTTGGTTGCGATATAGACCGTGAGCGTGTTCTCGATGCCGCGCACGAAGAGCGTCGTGTTGTAATTCTCGAAGCTCTGCAGGAAGGCGACGAGGGCGGCGGCGAGCAGCGTCGGCCTGAGATAGGGCAAGGTGATGTGGCGGAAGACCTGCAGATGGCTGGCGCCGAGATCGAGCGCCGCCTCCTCCAGCGTGCGGTCGAAGCGTTGCAGGCGTGCCGTCACCATCAGCATCACATAGGCGATGATGAAGCTCGACTGGGCGAGGACGGTCAGCAGAATGCCGCCCTGGACGCCGAAGCGCTGCCAGAAGATGAGCGTGGAAATGCCGATGATCACACCCGGCATGAGGAGCGGCGAGACCATCAGGCCGTAGAGCAGGCTGCGCGCCCGCGCATGCACCGAGCCGAGGAGCAGCGCCGCGGCAAGCCCCACTGGCAGCGACAATGCGATGACGCCGAGCCCGATGACGATGCTCGTCCGCAGCGCCTGCCACATGGCGCCATCCGCCCACAGTGCCGCGAACCAGGCGAGCGTCGTGCCCTGCCACGGCGTCACCGTCGGGAAGCGGCTCGCGTTGAAGGTCGCAGCGCTCATGATGACGAGCGGCAGGAAGAGATAAATGAAGAAGATCGCGAGATAGCCGCGGATCAGGAGCCGGGGCAGGCGCTCTCTCATCGCGCAATGTCTCCCAGGCCGACGCGGAAGACCCTGAGGACGACGAGAATGAAGGCGATGCAGAGGACGAGGAGCACCATGGCATAGGCGGCGCCAATGTTCCAGTTTCCGCCCTCGAAGAACCAGTTGTAGATGATTTCGGTGAACCAGCGACTGCTCGGGGAGCCGAGCAGCGCCGGCACCGCATAGCTGCCGGCCGCCAGCATGAAAGTCATGATCCCGCCGGTGGCGATCCCGGGCTTGGCATGGGGAATGACCACACGCCAGTGGATGCGCCACCAGGGTGCACCGAGGTCGCGCGCCGCCTCGATCTGGTTGCGGTCAAGCGTCTCGATGGCGTTGTAGAGCGGAAAGACCATGAAGAGCACATAGGCGTAGACCATGCCGAGGATCACGCCCGCATTGCCATACCAGCGCACGGGCTGGTCGAGAATGCCGAGCGTGACGAGAACGCCGTTGAGCGGACCGTTCAAGGCAAGCACGATGTACCAGGCGAAGGTGCGCAGGACCTCGTTGATCCAGAAGGGCACGATCAGCATGAGCAGAAGGAGCGGCGCTTCCTTCGGCGGAGCCACCTGCGCGAGATAGAAGGCCACCGGATAGCAGACAACGAAGGTGATCACCGTAACGAGCACGCTCGCCCAGATCGTCTTGACGAAGATGCCGAGGTGGATCGCATTCGTCCACAGGACGGCGTAGTTGGCGAGCGTCAGCACGTCCTCGGCCCCGCCGATCTTCGACGGCGGCAGGTTCGGACGGAAGGAGTACTCGACCATCAGGAACTGCGGCAGCAGAACGAGGAGCACGAGCCACAGGACGACGACGCCGAGGATCAGCGCCGAAAGCGCCCCGCCGTACCGGCGCAGGAGCTCAGCCACGGGCGGCGCCCGTCTCTTTCAGCACGACCGCATGGTCGGGACGGAAGGCAAGCCCGATGGTCTCGCCCGGCTTAAGCGGCGGTAGGTCGCCGGTATTTGTGAGCTGCACCGTAATCGGCTCGCCGCGTGGGCCCTCCGCGACGAGATGCACGAAGGATCCCTCGAAATTGCGGTGGCTCACCCGGGCGGACAGCCCCGCCGCGTCAAGCACGAGACGCTCCGGCCTGATGAAGATCGAAGCACGGTCGCCGACCGCAACCCGCGCCAGATTGCGCCCGACGAGCGGCCCGAGTGGCGTGTCGAGCCGCGCCTCGTCGCCCTCCACGGCGACCACATGGCCGGCGAAGCAATTGGTTTCGCCGACGAAGGAGGCGACGAAAGGCGTGCTCGGCCGCTCGTAGATGTCCTCGGGCGCGGCGACCTGCTGCACGACACCGCCGCTCATCACGGCGATGCGGTCGGACATGGTGAGGGCCTCGCCCTGGTCGTGGGTGATATAGATGAAGGTCACGCCCGTGCGCTTCTGGATGGCGCGAAGCTCCGCGCGCATATGCTGGCGCAGCTTGAGGTCGAGCGCCGAGAGCGGCTCGTCCAGGAGCAGCACCTGCGGCTCGACGGCGAGCGCACGGGCGATGGCGACCCTCTGCCTCTGCCCACCGGAAAGCTGGCTCACCATCTTCTCGCCATAGCCCGGCAAGGCAATGAGGGCGAGGAGCTCCTCGGCGCGGCGCCGGCGCTCGGCACGCGGCACGCCGCGCACCTCGAGCCCGAAGGCGATGTTCTCCGCAACCGTCATGAGCGGAAAGAGGGCGAGGTTCTGGAAGATCATGGCGGTTGGCCGGCGATTGGCGCCGATGCCGCGCATATCCCGCCCGCCGATGCGGATGCTGCCCGCAGTCGGCTCGGCGAAGCCGCAGACGAGCCGCAGGATCGTCGTCTTGCCGCAACCCGAAGGGCCGAGCACGCTGAAGAATTCGCCCGCGCGGATTTCAAGATTGACGTCGCGCACGGCCGCCACGTCACCGAAGCGCATGGTGACGTGATCGAGTTCGACGCTGTGGCTCATGGCGTCCCCCGGTCGCCCGCGGGCGGACCGCGGCCCGCCCCGTTCGGCCCTGAGCTGGTCAGGCCGACAGGAAGCGGTCCTGATATTCGTTGCGCTTCGACACGAACCAATTGTCCTGGATCGGCCACCACCAGAGCTTGTCCAGCGCGTCGCCGGGGTAGGACTGGGCGAAGAAGGCCTTCTTCTCCGGGCTCAGCAGCGGTTCGACGCCCGCCGTGGCGGTGTTGAAGCCGTTCGCGTTGGCGAACATCGCGCCGCCCTCGGGCGTCAGCAGCCAGTTGATGAAGGCATAGGCATTGTCGAGATTGCTCGCCCCACGCGGAATGCTGATGCCTTCGAGCCAGGCGAGCGCACCCTCTTTCGGCGCGACATAGCGCACCGGCGCGCCGTCCTTGGCGAGGGCCGCGGCCGTCGTGTCCCAGTTCTGGCCGATGACGCAGCCGTTGGTGCGGAAGGCACCCTGCGCCTCGTTCTCGTTGGTCCAGAACTGGCCGACCTTCTTCTTGTTGGCAATCGCCGTCTTGATGATCACGTCGTAATTGGCGACCATTGTCGCCTCGTCCTTGAAGCTGTCACGCATGGGATGGGGCAGCTTGCCCTCGGCCTCGAGCCACAGGCCGATGCCGACGAGCGCGGTATGGCCACGCACCGTCACCTTGCCGGCGAAGTCGTCCCGCCACAGATCGCCGTAGCTCGCCTTGCCATATTCCAGCTTGGCGTCGTTGCTGTTGAAGGCGATGGCTTCCGTGCCCCAGTCGGTGGGCACCTGGTATCGCTTGCCGCCGACGATCGCGCCGATTGAGCCCGAACCGTCGAGAATGGATTTCACGACGCCGTCCCAGTGCACCTTGCTTTCGTCGATCGGCTGGATCAGCTCGAGCTCGACGTAATTGGGCACGCGGTCGACGGTCGGCCAGACGATGTCGAAGCCGCTGCCCTGCGTCGCCTTGAGCTGATTGAGCAGTTCGTCGTTGGTGCCGAATTCCGTACGGACCGGGGTGATGCCCGTCTTCGCCTCGAAGGCCTTGAGCAGGTCGTCCTTCAGATAGCCGGCCCAGGAGAAGATGCGCAGCTCGCTCGCCGCCCGCGCAGGCCGCAGGAGCGCCGGGGCGAAAACTGCCGCGCCGGCTGCCACGCCTGCCCCTTTAAGGAGCGTGCGGCGGCTGGTGAGGCCCAGTTGTCCGGTGCCGCGGCCGCCCGTCGACGAAGCCATCCATGTCGCCATGTCGAGACCCTTCCTGCCGGCGGCCGAAGGGCCGCCCGGTGATCAACAATCGGCGCGACCTTAGCGAGGGATTGTGTAGCTCATGTAACGGCCGGATTCTCGGAAAGACTCTTCCATTTCAGTGACTTACGGAAACTCCCGAAGCGACCACACCGAAGACCGCTTGATCTCGCTGTCTTCCAAGGTCCGCGTCACCGGCACCTGATAGCTCGCCACTTCGTCGAGCTGGTCCTTGGGGAGGTAGCTCCGTCCGGGATCGCCGATCAGCACGCCCGCACCGCGACCTGCGAGGCTGAGCAACCAGTCGGTAACGCGCGCCGCTAGGTCGCGCTCGTAGAAGATGTCACCGGCGAGCACCACGTCCCAGCCTTCGTCGGAGCCGAGGATGTCGCCGGCACAAGCCGCCACGTCGACACCGTTGGCGGCGGCGTTGAGACGAATGGCCGCGATCGCGAAAGCGTCGATGTCGGCACAGATGACCTGTCCGGCGCCGGCGCGGGCAGCGGCGATGCCGACGAGGCCGGAGCCGGCGGCGAAATCGAGCACACGGCGGCCGCGAACCAGGTCCGGATGGTCGAGGACATAGCGCGCGAGCGCCTGCCCGCCGGCCCAGGCGAAGGCCCAGAAGGGCGGCGGCAGGCCGATGGTGCCGATTTCCTCTTCGGTCTTGTGCCAGAGTGCCGTCGCCTCGTCGGCGACATAGAGGCTGATTTCCGGCGCATGCGGCACGGGTGTGAGGCGCGTATGGGCCGTGATGAAGGCCTGCGCGTCATCGATCACGCCGGCACCTCCGCGAGAAGCCCCGCATAGAGCCGGCCGACCCCATCCATGACGTGCTGCTCTGTAAAGCCCTCGAGGACGCGCTCGCGTGCCGCCGTGCCGAGCCGTGCGACGAGCGCCGGATCGGCCGCGAGCCTGTGGATCGCCTCTGCCAGAGCCCCGACATCGGGCGGCACGACGATGCCCTCGACACCGTCGCGCACGAGGCTGCGGCAGCCCGGCACATTAGTGGTGAGCACGGCCCGGCCCGACACGGCCCCTTCGAGGAGACTGCGCGGCAGGCCCTCTCCGCCGCGCGAGGGAAGACAGCAGACGTGGTGGTCGCGCCAGACGGCGGCGACATCCGCCGTGCGCCCGTGCCATTCGATGCCCTTATGCGTCGCCCAGGCCCTGAGGCGCTCCTCCGGAATCGCTTTCGGGTTCGAGGCATCCGGCGCGCCGTAAAGCGAGAGAGTCACATCGGCACCCTCGGCGCGCGCCCGGCGCACGGCCTCCACGGCAAGGTCGACGCCCTTCGACCAGAGCATGCGCGCCACGACCGCGATCTTCAGCGGCGGCATCACCGGCAGCGGCGCGGCAGGATAGGCGTCGGGATCGACGCCGGCGCCTCCGACGACGAGAACCTCGGCGCCTTTCGGGTCAAGCCCGAGCGCCGCGGCATCATCCTCGTTCTCGAAGAGAAAGCGCGTCCCCGGCCCGTCGAGCGGTCCGCGCAAGACGCCGCGCAGCATGGCGCGCGCGGTGCGGCCGACGAGATCACGCCGCGCGCCGAAGAAGCCGAACCCGGTCAAGGCATAGACCCGGTTGCGCATACCGGCGAAGCGCGCCGCAATGCCGCCGACGAGGATCGGCCTGAGCGCGATGCAATGGAGGATCGCCGGCCTTTCCTTCTTGAGGATGCGCGCCAGCGCCGCGAGCTGACCGACGACCGCGAGCGGATTGAGGCTCTTGCGCTCGGCCTCCAGCGGAATGACGCGCGCGCCCGTTGCCTCGATCGCCTCGCGATGATTGCGCACACGCGTCACCACCAGCACGTCGAGCCCCATGGCGCGCGCCTGCCGCGCCATCGGCAGGAAATGCGAGGCGAAAAACCAATCTTCGGTGACGAGGAAGAGGAGGGAGGGCACGCCGCTGCTGTCTCTCAGGTCCAATCTTGACGATCAGCTGCGGCTTCGATCCAGAGCAGAACCGCGTCTTCCTGCGGATCGTCTCTCACCAGCAGCGACTGACTGCGACACAGCTCGACGAAGTCCAAGGGCGTTGCCGTATCGTCCCCGGCGCTCGCACCGCGGTTCAGCTGTCGCCCGTCATGATCCAGCCTGGTGGTGTTCATCCGGCGAATGCATAAAGCAAAATGACCTGGGGAGCCACGGCGAGGCCGACCAATCTCGGTGCGATTTCAGCTCTCGCCGGGCGGAAGCGTGGGCCTGCGAAGGTTTAAGAGATGGCGCCCTCACATGGTCGCGCCGATCTGCCAGGGCACGAATTCGGCGTCGCCATAGCCGTTCTCCTCGGATTTCGAGCGCTCACCCGAGGCAACCCGCAGGATCTTTTCGAAGATCTCGCGGCCCTTCTCCTCGATGGACACCCCGTCGAGCACATCGCCGCAATTGATGTCCATGTCGTCGATCATGTGCTGGTACATCACCGTATTGGTGGCGAGCTTGATCGACGGCGTCGGCTTGCAGCCATAGGCGGAGCCGCGGCCGGTGGTGAAGCAGAGCACATTGGCACCGCCGGCCACCTGCCCCGTGGCCGACACCGGGTCATAGCCGGGGGTGTCCATATAGACAAAGCCGTGCCGGTCGATCGGCTCGGCATAGTGGTAGACGCCCTTGAGCGTCGTCGTGCCGCCCTTGGCGGCCGCCCCGAGCGACTTCTCCAGGATGGTCGTGAGCCCGCCCGCCTTGTTGCCGGGCGACGGATTGTTATTCATCTCCATCTTGTTGCGGGCGGTATAGTCCTCCCACCAACGGATCATGGAGACGAGCTTCTCGCCGGTCGCGCGGTCGACGGCGCGGCGCGTCAGAAGGTGCTCTGCGCCGTAGATCTCCGGCGTCTCGGAGAGGATCGCCGTGCCGCCGTGGCGCACGAGAAGATCGGCCGCGGCGCCGAGCGCCGGGTTAGCGGTGATGCCGGAATAGCCGTCCGAGCCGCCGCATTGCAGGGCGAGCATGAGCTCCGAGGCAGGCACCGTCGTGCGCTTCGCCTGGGCCACAATGGGCAGCATGTCACGCACCGCAGCGACCCCCGCAACCACCGTCTTCTTGGTGCCGCCGACCTCCTGGATGGTCATGGTGCGGAAGGTGTCACTTTCGCCGACGCCATAGGCCTCCTTCCAGCGGCCGATCTGGAAGCCCTCGCAGCCGAGCCCGACCATGAGCACGCCCGCCATGTTGGGGTTGGTGGCATAGCCCCATTGGGTGCGCTTCAGAACCTCATAGCCCTCGCCCTTCACGTCGAGCGCGCAGCCGCCGCCGTGCACGAGCGGAATGACCCCGTCGATATTGGGATAGTCGTTCAGCATGCCGGAGCGCTCGACCTCGATCGCGATATAGCGCGCGACCGTCGCCGAGCAGTTCACGGAGGTGAGAATGCCGATGTAGTTGCGCGTACCGACCTTACCGTTGGCGCGGCGATAGCCCTCGAAGGTCGCCTGCTGCTCGATCGGCAGCACCGGCTCTTCGCGAGCCTCCTCCGCGAAGCGGTAGTCGCGCGCGAAGTCGTGCATGACCACATTATGCTCGTGCACCCACTCGCCCGGCGCGACGGGCTTGGACGCGAAACCGATGATCTGCCCGAACTTGCGTACCGGCTCGCCCTCGGCGATGGGCACCACCGCCATCTTATGACCGCGCGGAACGCGATTGGCCGCCGCTACCCCTTCCACCACGGCACCGGGCTCGATGGGGTCGACTGCGACGACGACATTGTCGGCCATGTTGAGGCGGATCGTCCGTGGCGCGGCGACTTTGTCCAAGACTGCCTGGTTCATGATGAATTCCGTAAGCTCCGGGCGCGGCTTTCTGTTCGCACCATACTGTTCCTGAGGTCGTGAAGGCTAGAACGATACGCAAGAGATAGATCGCGGCGACATGTCGCCGCCATACGTCACTCAGCGAGAATGACGCCCTTGCGGATGAGGAAGCAGCCATAGGCGCGGGCATCGCCCGCCTGCACGACCGCAAAGCTCTTCTTGGCTGCCGCATAGAAGGCAAAGCGTTCGACACCGTGCACCGTGACGGGGCGCCCGGCTGCGGCATCGATCTCGGCCTTCACTTCCCGCTGCACCGTCGGGATCACTGTGGCATCGCCGACCACTTCCATGCGCCGCACGGGATCCTCGACGAAATCGTCGATCGGCAGGACCGACAGAACCGCACGCGCCGCCTGCGCGACGCTCAACCCCGGCAGGCGCACGATCTTGCTGGAGACCGTTTCGCGCGCCACCGCCTCGGCGGGAAAATTGGCATCGACCAGCGCGAGATCGTCGCCATGACCCATGGCCCGCAGAATCCACAGAAGATCCGGCGTCAGCAGCGGATCGATGCCCTTGAGCATGCGTTGCGTCCTTCCCACCCGATTTTCTGATTGCGCCTTCTTCAGGCCGGCACCGGCACCTGCGGCGCAAGAAGCCCTTCCGCCTTCAGATCCGCCCATAGCTCCGCAGGCGCAGGCGACGCAAGCGCTGCAATATTGGCGCTCACCTCCGCAGGCGTTACTCCGCCGAGCACGAGGGTGGCGACCGCTGGGTGACCGAGCGCGAACTGCATGGCAGCGGCCGCGAGCGGCACGCCATGGGCCTGGCACACAGCCTCGATGCGCGCGACCCGCGCCAGGATTTCGGCCGGCGCCGGCTGGTAATTGTAACGCGCGCGGGGCACCGCACCGGTCGCCAGAATGCCGGAATTGAACACGCCGCCGAGCATCACGCCGATCTTGCGCTCCTGCGCGAGCGGCAGAAAGTGGTCGAGTGCCGGCTGCTCCAGGAGCGAGTAGCGGCCGGCCAGCAGCACGCAATCGAGATCGGCCATGCTCACAAGGCGCTCCGCCATCTCCGCCTCGTTGATGCCCACGCCGATGGCCTTGACCACGCCTTCGTCGCGCAAGCGCTGCAGGGCTGGATAGCTGCCGGCCATCACCTCGCGCACGCGTCCCTCGATGGCGTCAGGTCCATGCGTCCAGACGTCGACGTCATGGATCAGAGCAATCTCGACATGATCCATTCCGAGCCGCAGCAGCGACTGCTCGAGCGCGCGCATGGTGCCATCATAGGAATAGTCGAAGACGGCCCGATGCGGCAGCCCACCGGCAAAGCCTGGCGCGGCCGTTGCGGGCTTTGCCGCCGTAGCCGAAGAGGCCGAGGCCTTGCGCCACGGATCCATCCATCGCCCGACCTTCGTCGAGATGACGAGATCCTCGCGTACGGCTCCGCGCAGGCCGGTGCCGAGCCGATGCTCGGCAAGCCCGCTACCATAGAGCGGCGATGTGTCGAAAAGCCTGATGCCGCCGTCGAGCGCCGCAGCGATCGTGGCGAGCGCCACCGTCTCGTCGAGCCGCTCGTAGAGGTCGCCGAGAGGCGCCGTGCCGAAGCCGAGGATCGATACTTTGAGACCGCTGCGGCCCAGCGAGCGCTTTGCCAGGGGCGCTGCCGCAGCAGCAGATTCATGCGTCTGGTCATTCGCCGAAGTGATCATGATCCCTGCCGATGGAAATAGCGTCGTTCTCAACACGACATATCAGATACCGGCAGCAACGGATTCGCAAATCTCTTGGGTGGCGGCCTCTTCCAGGGATGCTCGCTTGTCGCCACGCCATGCCGCCAAAGCGCTGGCTGCCAGCGAGAGAGCGCGCGATTCTTTGCGATTGCGTTGGTTCGATAAGCATAGGGGATTATGAATAAAAGCAGTTTCGACATGTTGCCAGTCGCAGAACATCGACCCTATCATCTTACGTCGAGAATCAGCTGCAGATCTATCAAGCGCATCTGATTAAGTTTTCATTAATCATTTGATGTTGTTTCTTTTACCAACAGGCAAGAGCGTGCAATGGGCAATGATTGGCCGGGAGCTCTCTCCCCACCGGCGGTGCCGTATCCAACCGGCGACGCCGAGGTCGACAGTGAGGACGCGACGGATGTGTTCACCTGGGTTTTCCCGGTGGTGCACGACATCGTCAGGCCTGTCTACCGTCACCTCATGCCGCAGGATCCGACGAAAGCCGAGCAGGTCAGCAAACTGCATGGCGCGGCGGTGATGATGCTCCTGGCCGATAGGGCTGATGCCGACCGAAGCGCAATCGTCGCTTATCTGCGGGACGCCTGCGGCCATGTCGGCCTCGACCAGGCGAGCTTCGCCGCACTTCACAAGATCGTCTTGGCGGAACTGACCACCGTGATCAACACGCGCAACCGCCAGTCGCCCCGTCGGCGCGCCGCCTTCGAAGCGCTGATCCTCGCCCGGCTCGGGGCTTTGGCCGTGAGAACGGCAGCGCCGCCGCCTTACGTGCGGGTGGCGGCCTGACGATCAAAGTACTCTTCGCGCTTAAAATGCCTTGAATGTAATCAAGGTCCGCGTATCGGCGATTTCCGGAATATTCTGCACCCTTTCGGCAACGAAATGCCCGATGTCGACGTCAGCGTCGACGTGAAATTTAGCCAGGATGTCGAAGTCGCCAGCGATCGAATAGATCTCCGACGCGATATCGCGATCGGCGAGAGCGCTCGCGACTTCGTAGGTCTTTCCGAGCTTGCACTTGATCTGAACGAAGAAGGTCTGCATCAGTTCGCTCCATGAGAGCACGATCCGGTTCAGGTCTTCGGATCGAGTCGGCTCAATTACACCAGATGGAATGACCGCGCGACGCGCAATCATCCCACTCCGAAGCCCACATGACGATCAGCTCGCCTCGGTGAAGCGCGAGGGCTCGAGCCGCCGCGCCGCCTCCGCCACGCAGCCGGCGGCAAAAGCCTTGATGAGATCACCGGGTAGAAAGACGAGGGTGCCGAGCGTGGCCCGGCTCACGCCCAGGCCGGCGGCATAGGATAGCCAGGCGATCCCGAACAGATAGTCGACGGCAATGCCGCCGACCACCGAGGCCAGCACGCCCGCTGCCAGAACCGGAAGGCGGGACAGCCTGCCCATCAACCAGCCGGCGACGGCCGCGCCCGGAATCCAGCCGATGAAGAAGCCGGCCGTCGGCCCGGCGAGCACGCCGATGCCGCCCCGCCCCCCGGCGAGAAGCGGGGCCCCCAGAAGCACGACGAAGGCGAAGAGAAGAACGGCCAGCGTGCCGTGACGCGGGCCGAGAAGCACGCCCGCCAGCATCACGCCGAGGCTCTGCATCGTGATCGGCACGCCACCGGCGATCGGAACATCGAATTTCGGGAAAAGGCCGAGCACGGCGAGAAGCGCTGCAAAAAGCGCGATTCGGACGAGTACGCGGGTCTCCATCAGTCATCCTTTTGCTGAAGATCGGCTTTCATTTGTGCTTTGCGCGAAGATGGACGTCTCGAGAAGCCCCGCGCATCGAGTGATTCGGCGACATGATCGGCCATGACGAGCGTTTCCGCCACGAAGAGTGCGACAAGGCGGAGCGGCATGCGCCGGCTGGTGCGAGCGCGCCAGGCTTCTTCCCGCCCCTGCCATTGGGCGAGCAGGACCGGCACGAAGCGCAGCACCAACGCCACCGCGAGCGACAGGCGCTCGGGATCGAGGCCGAGGTGGCGCAGCGGTCGAAGGAGTGGCGCGATCGCCGCCATCATCGCCCGCAAGGTTGTCGTCATCGTCACGAGATCGGCGACGAGAACCATGAGCACGAGCCGCAACATGGAGACCGCGCCGGCCTGCCAGCCGTCCGCGAATCCCTGAATGGCCCCAATGACGACGATCACCGGCAAAAGCGGTCGCAAGGTGGTGATCCGCTGGAGCGCCTCACGGCCGAGGCTGCCGTAGACCAGCACGGCCGCGGCAAGCCCCGATGCCAGCAGCCGCCAATCGTTGATGGGCAGCACGAGCACGCTCAGGACTGCGACGGCTGCGAGCTTCGGCCCCGCCGGGACGCGGTGCAGCCATGTCGGCCGCGCGAGATAGGAGGAGATCACGGGACCAACGCCGCAGCCGGCGCGCCGAGCACGGCCTCCGCCCGCGCTTCTGCGGCGGCCCGATAGGTCGGAAGAACACGATCCGGCGGCCCGTCGGCGCGGATCCGGCCGCGCTCCAGCCAGAGAATGCGTTCGAAATCGTTCATCAGCTCGAGATCATGGCTCGCCATGATGATTTGCTGCGGCAGGCCGAGGACGAGACGCCGGAAAGCGAGCCGCGAGGGCAGGTCGAGGCTGGCGAATGGCTCGTCGAGAAGAAGAACCGACGGCCGCGCCGCAAGGACGCTCAGGATGGCCACGCGCTGCCGTTCGCCGCCCGACAGTTCGTGCACGGCGCGGTCCGCCCAGCCGGCGCAGCCGTGCGCGGCGAGAAAAGCGACGGCCTCCTCCTCGGCAGCACGCCCGGCAAAACCGCGGTTGCCGAAGCCGAAGGCGATCTCCTCGCCGACAGTCGGGAAGATGATCTGGTGATCCGGATTCTGGAAGACGAAGCCGACCTCGCCAGGCAGGTCTTTGCGGTGACGGCGCGTTTCGCGGCCATGGACCATGACCTCTCCAGCCTCAGGCAGAATGAGACCATTGACGAGGCGCAGCAGCGAACTCTTGCCGGAGCCGTTATCGCCGACGAGGCCTATTCTGGCCTCGGCAAGGACGACATCGAGCCCGTCGAACAACGGCCGTCCGCCACGCAGCAGCCGCACTGTCCGAAAGGCGATGGTCCGGTCGGGCAACTCAGCCATCGCCGTGCCTATCTCCACATCCGCGCGGCGTCGGAATAACAAAAAAGCCGACAGCAGGCCAACCGGGCTGGAGCAAGCCGTTGCATGGCGGCCCATTCCCGCGGCGGAGCGGAACGCTAGCCGCTGGTCCGCGACTTTGCAATTGCCGCAGCTCGAGTCGGAGCTACCGAGGCTGTCCGGCCGTCATCCTAGTCACGAACGGCTGGCGGGTGCCACGAGGTCCGCCGCCAGACATATGCGCAGAGGCGAGCGCGGATGGACAAGAAGCAGAAGCGTTCCGCCGAGGCTCGCGATGCCGATCGAGGCAACGGAGATCGCATGGGCGACCGACCATCCCGGTTGTTCGAAGGCACGGCTTTGAAACAGCGCCGGAATGTTGAACAACCGTTGGTGCGACGCGATCAAAAGCGCGAATAGGTTATTGCCGAAGTGGATCCCCATAGCGGCGCCGAGATCGCCCGTGAGATAGGTGACCAACAAAGCCGCCGTGCCGAAGCCCGCGATACTGACGAGGATGGCCGCATTCATTGCACCCGATGCCCCCGGTTCCCAATGCAGGAAAGCGAAGACGATCGTCGGCGGAAACGCCCAGATCCAGGGGTTGCGAAACCGCGCGGCCAAGGACTGCACCAGATAGCCGCGGAACAGCAGTTCCTCGGCCGAGCTTTGCGCCATCAGCGCAAGGGCAAAGGGTACGAGCCAGCTCAGCCAATCACCGATGGGGACCTGGCTGCGGTGCAGTGACGGGTCGATCACGTAAAAGGCGATCTCACCGGCCACGCCCATGATGAGAGCGGCCTGCAAGCCGCGCGCGAAATGCGCGCCGGACAACCGGCAGTCGGCCCCCAGCAGACAAGCGAGCGGACGCCGCTGCAGCCCCACGACGGCGACCCACACACCGATCCAGATTGCGCCGATGGAGCCGATCCGGAACAGGCTACCGGTCCATGAGCCGAGGGAGGCAGCGGCGATCCTCCAAGCCTCCCCGATCGCAAGATCGCTGTTCGTCTTCGCTTCGACCACCAGTGTCAGGGTCGCCAGCGCCCAGGAGACGATCATCTGGCTGAGCATGGCGATGCCGATGATCAGGATGACGCCGCCTGCGAGGCGCCATAGGCCCAACCGGCCCCCACGGGCCTTGTTGACATAGCGATCGAAGGGATGTTGCGATTTCATGGTAGAGCAAAATATCAAATAAAATCAAAAGCTAACGATAAAAAGTTAGGCGAGCACGACATTATGGTCGAGCTTATAAAGCCTTCGTGAGCCGACGTCTCGCAAAAAATCAGCTAACGCCGCATGCGGCGACGGTTGGCACGTGCTGTCGTGATCGTCGTTCCAGCATCCGTGACGGGGCAAAGGTCTGCAGGGTCATCGGTAAACGACGTCATTCGGCCAGGATCGCATCGATCAGCCTGCGGGTGGCGAGGATATCGGCGCCGCTCACCGCCGGATCGCGCCCCTCATCGAGCGCGGTGAAAAAATCGGCGATCAGTGCGCGGTGGGCGTCGCGCGGAAAGGCCATGGGATCGGCACCGCTGCCGAGAGCCTGCTCTTCACCCAGGCGCTCCTGCTGCCCATCATGATGAAACAGCGCGAGGCTGCCCCCCTCGATCCGCGCCGTCGCCCGGGCGAAGACGAGATCGATACGCTCCGGGAAGCCGGGGTGGAAGGCGGTCGATGCCATGATGGTGCCGGGCGCATGCCCGCCGAGATCGACGAGTGCGGCGGCATAGTCCTCCGTCTCCATGCGAT
Organism: Chelatococcus sp. GCM10030263; assembly: GCF_042666455.1. Taxonomy (NCBI): domain Bacteria; kingdom Pseudomonadati; phylum Pseudomonadota; class Alphaproteobacteria; order Hyphomicrobiales; family Chelatococcaceae; genus Chelatococcus; species Chelatococcus sp. GCM10030263. Next base: position 269,866 of record NZ_JBHTDB010000008.1, read on the forward strand.
GGAGCGCGGTCGTCGCGGTGCGGGCGGCGACAACCTCCACGGTGCCGACCAGGGCGCGCAACAGGTCGAGGACGTGTATCGCCTGCGTCAACAGCACGCCGCCGCCGTCGCGGGCGAGCGTGCCGCGGCCGGGCTCGTCGTAGTAGCTCTGCGGCCGCCACCAGGGCACGAGGCATTGCCCCGCGCAAAGCGGCCCGAGCGCACCTGATGCGATGAGTGCGCCGAGGCGCAGCGCCGCCGGACGAAAGCGGTGCTGCAGCACCACGCCGAGCCGTCGGCCGGTTGCGCCGGCGAGGTCGACGAGTTCCGCCGTCTCTGCCGTGGTGAGCCCCACGGGCTTTTCGACAAGAAGGTGCTTGCCCGCCTTCAGCGCCGCTCGGCCGAGGGCGAGATGACTTGCCGGCGGCGTGAGCAGGACGACCGTCTCGACGCGATCGTCGGCGATGGCCCGGTCGATATCGCTGGTCACCGGAAAGGGAAACCGCGCGGCAAAAGCCTGGCAGCGGGCCTCGGAGCGGCTCGCCGCCCAGACGACCTCGGCCCGATCGGCGAGATCGAGAAAGCTGCCGGCATGGGGCGTGACCGCCATGCCGAGCCCGATGATTGCGACGCCGTGACGAGGCATGGGAGGCTCCCTATGACGAAGAGATCGCAGATCGCCCCCGGCACCGGTCGGCGGCGGACAGCCGGGAAAGATCGTAAATCGAGGCGCTCATGGCATGCCATTTGATGCCACAAGTCGCGCAAAGTACAGCGACACGGCTTGCCCGCTGACGGGCCGTCCACCGTTGGCGAAGGCGCCAGCAACGCGGCCCGAGAAGCGCGCGAGACAGCCCGAGCACGGATGCCCGCCATGGTGAAGCAGGCGCCGCTCGTGAGGCTCGGCGGCTGCGCCTGTGAGGCCGTGAAGGAGATTGCTAAACCTATATCTTGGCTTTAACTTACGGCTGCTGAATCGAAGGGCACGGAAGCGATCGTGAAAGACAGTATTGTTCACCGATCGCACCGGATGGCGATGGCCTTCGGTGCGGCATTCCTGCTGAGCGGCTGCAATCTACGCAGCGCACCCGTTCTGGATCCTGCCGGCCCGATCGCGCAGGCCGAGCGCGATCTTCTTTTCACCGCCGTCGTCCTGATGTTGATCGTCGTCATTCCGGTCTTCATCATGGCCTTTCTTTTCGCCTGGCGGTATCGGGCCAAGAACGGCAAGGGGCGGTATACGCCGGATTGGTCCTATTCGGCCGGCATCGACGCGGTCATCTGGCTCGTCCCGGCGGTGATCGTGGTTGCGCTAGGGCTTCTCCTATGGGGCGCGACCCACAGGCTCGATCCTTACAAGCCGCTCGCTTCCAATCTCCCGCCGACCGAAGTTCAGGTTGTCGCGCAGGACTGGAAATGGCTGTTCATCTACCCGGAACAGCGGATTGCAGTGGTCAACCAGCTGGTTTTCCCCAGCGGACGGCCGCTCAGCCTGAAGATAACATCCGACACGGTGATGAACTCCTTCTACATCCCCGCGCTCGGCGGCCAGATCTATGCCATGGCGGGCATGCAGACGCGACTGCATCTCTTGGCTGATGCACCCGGGCGCTTCATGGGCAGGAATTCGCAATACAGCGGCCGCGGCTTCTCCGATCAGCATTTCGAGGCGCTCGCAACATCGGACGAAGACTTCGAAGCCTGGGTGGCGAAGGTGAAACAATCGCCCGACAGGCTGGATGCACCTGCCTACCAAGCCCTGGCGGCGCCCAGCATCGCCCATCCGGTGACCTATTATTCGACCGTCGAACCTGATCTGTTCGACCAGACCATCGCGAAATACACCCATGGCCCGGCGAGCGCCGGCCATGCTGCCCACCGCTAGGCCAGCCCGGAGGTTTGAACATGCTCGGAAGGCTGACCATCGACGCATTGCCGTTCTACAGCTGGGTGGCGATGAGCGGCGCCCTCGTGACGGTGCTCGGCGGGCTAGCCGTCGTTGGCACGATCACCTGGCTCGGGCAGTGGCGCTATATCTGGAGCGAGTGGCTGACCAGCGTCGACCACAAGCGCATCGGCGTCATGTATGTACTGCTCGCGCTGGTCATGCTCATGCGCGGCTTCGTCGACGCGCTCATGATGCGCGCCCAGCAGGCGTTCGCCTTGAATTCAGACGGCTATCTGCCGCCCGGCCATTTTGATCAGATCTTCAGCTCACACGGCACCATCATGATCTTCTTCATGGCGATGCCGTTCCTCACCGGGCTCATCAATATCGTCGTGCCGCAGCAGATCGGAGCGCGCGACGTCGCTTTTCCCTTCCTGAATTCCGTCAGCCTCTGGCTCACCACCGCCGGCGCCGGGCTGGTGCTGATTTCGCTCGTCATCGGGACGTTTTCGACCGCCGGCTGGACCGGCTATCCGCCCTATTCCGGCGTCGCCTACAGCCCCAGTGTCGGCGTCGATTATTGGCTATGGGCCATCCTGATCGGCGGTGTCGGCACCACATTGACCGGCATCAATTTCGTCGTGACGATCTTCAAATGCCGTTGCCCCGGCATGAAGCTGATGCGCATGCCGATGTTCACCTGGACGGCCTTTTGCACCAGCATTCTGATGATCTTCGCTTTTCCCGCCCTGACCGTCGTCTGCGCCATGCTGGCGCTCGACCGCATCGTCGGCATGCACTTCTTCACGAACGACGGCGGCGGCAATATGATGAACTATATCAATCTGTTCTGGATATGGGGGCATCCGGAAGTCTATATCCTGATCCTGCCCGCTTTCGGCATCTATTCCGAGGTCGTCGCCACCTTTTCGGCCAAGCGCCTGTTCGGCTACGCATCGCTGGTCTATGCGACGGCGGTGATCGCGCTTCTCTCCTTCACGGTGTGGCTCCACCACTTCTTCACCATGGGCTCGAGCGCCAATGTCAATGCCTTCTTCGGCATTGCGACCATGGTCATCGCCGTCCCCACGGGCGTGAAGATCTTTGACTGGCTGCTCACCCTCTATCGCGGCCGCATCGAATTCCATCCGTCGATGCTGTGGACGCTCGGCTTCATCGTGACATTCGTCATCGGCGGCATGACTGGCGTGCTGCTCGCCATGCCGCCCGCCGATTATCTGATGCACAACACGACCTTCCTGGTCGCGCATTTCCATAACATGCTGATCCCCGGCGCGCTGTTCGGCTACTTCGCCGGCTATATGTACTGGTTCCCGAAGGCCTTCGGCTTCACGCTGGACAGGCAGTGGGGCGTGCGCGCCTTCTGGTGCTGGATCATCGGCTTTTATCTCGCCTTCATGCCGCTCTATGCGCTCGGTTTCATGGGCATGCCGCGGCGCATGGAACATTATAATCTTGCCGACTGGCAGCCCCTTCTGATCGTTGCCGCCTTCGGCGCGCTCGTCATCCTTGCCGGCATCGCCTGTCTCGTCGTGCAACTGGCCGTCAGCATAAACCGGCGGCGTGAGGCGCTCGACTTCAGCGGCGATCCTTGGAACGGGCGCACGTTGGAATGGCTGACATCCTCGCCGCCGGCACCGTACAATTTCGCCGTGCTACCTGAGGTGCGGGACATCGACGCCTTCTACGACATGAAGCAGGGCGGCATCGCTTATCGGCGGCCGGAGCGCTACGATCCCATCTTCATGCCCAAGCCAACGAGCGTCGGCGCCGTTCTCGGGGCACTCGCCTTCCTGCTCGGCTTCGCCATGGTCTGGCATATCTGGTGGATCGCGGCTCTGTCGGCGCTCGCCATTTGGGCGGTCATCATCGCCCGGGCCTCCAACGACGACACCGAATTTCACCTCTCCGCCGCCGAGGTGAAAGCTATCGAGGATCATCGATACCAGATGCTGGCAAAGGCCCCGCGCCTGGGCGGCGCGGACGGCCTCATCCCCGCAACGCAGCCGCTGAAGGCCTGAGATGACGGACGCATCCCTCACGACCGCCGCACCGGCGCACGAAGAAGCGACCGAGGCTTTCGAGCAGAGGGCCTTCGGCTTCTGGCTCTATCTGATGAGCGACGCGATCATCTTCGCGCTGCTCTTTGCGACTTATGCCGTGATGGTCGGCAACACGGCCGGCGGCCCGAACGGCCAGACCCTGTTCAGCCTGTCGCATGCCTTCGGTGAAACCCTGATGCTGCTCGTCAGCAGCATCACCTTCGGCTTTGCCACCGCTGCAATGACGGCCGGCAACCGCACGGCGCTGATCCGCTGGCTCCTGGTGACCTTCGTGCTCGGTGTCATCTTCGTCGCAATGGAGATCAGTGAATTCTCCGGGATGGTCGCAGTCGGCGCGGGGCCGGACCGCAGCGGCTTCCTTTCGGCCTTCTTCACGCTCGTCGGAACCCACGGGCTCCATGTCAGCGCGGGCCTTATCTGGATCCTCGTGATGGCGGCTCAGGTCATGATCAAGGGTCTGACGCCACCGGTCGTCTCCCGCCTCTTGCGCCTTGGCCTGTTCTGGCACTTTCTCGACATCGTCTGGATCGGCATCTTCTCGGTCGTCTATCTCCCAGGGGTCCTGTGAATGGCACAATCAGTCACCGGCAAGGACCATGGTCTGAGGTCCTATCTGACGGGCTTCATGCTCGCCCTCATTCTGACGGCGATCCCCTTCGCAATGGTCGCGACGAAGCTCTTGTCCGGGCCGGCAACGCTGATCGTCATCGCGCTGGCGGCCGTCATCCAGATCCTGGTGCATTTGCGCTATTTCCTGCATCTGGACCTCACATCCACGCCGCGCGAGAACCTCCTGGCGATCGCCTTCACCGTGGTCCTCATCCTGATCATGCTCGGCGGCAGCTTCTGGATCATGTTCGATCTGCACCATCGCATGTCGATGTGACCGCGCTTTTTCGCGAACAGCACGGCAACGGCCGGCCGCGTCAGGATTTTCCGAGCATCAGCCGCCCGAGCATGGCCGCGGCCTGATCTCTCTCGCCCGCGGAGAGCGCTGCGACCAACCACCGTTCAATGTCGGTCGCGCGCGGCCTCAAAGCCCCGCCAGGCGCCGGAGGTCCCGGCGCCTGAGACAGCTGAAAAACCGCGGGCCTATTCGCTCGCGAAGAGGCCCCTTGCCCGCCGCGGCTCGCAACGCAGATATTGATTGGGCGCGCGGACCTGGCCGCCGAGTTCAGCAGCCGCATGCCAGGGCCAGCGCGGGTCATAGAGAATCGTGCGCGCCAGCGCGATCATGTCGGCATCGCCGGTCGCAATGATCGCCTCCGCCTGTTCGAAACCGGTGATCAGCCCGACGGCCACGACCGGAATCCGAACGGCCGATTTGACGGCGCGGGCGAGCGGAACCTGATAGCTCGGCCCGATCGGGATCTGCTGGGCGGGGCTCACGCCGCCGCTCGATACGTGGATCGCATCGCAGCCGCGGGCCGCGAGCCTCTCGGCGAAGGCGATGGTCTGCTCCACATCCCAGCCGCCCGCAACCCAGTCCGTGCCCGACACCCGCATGGTAACGGGCTTGTCGCTCGGAAAGGCTTCACGCACCGCGTCGAAGACCTCGAGTGGAAAGCGCATCCGGTTTTCGAGGGAGCCGCCGTATTCGTCATCGCGCTGATTGGACAGCGGCGACAGGAATTGATGGAGGAGATAGCCGTGGGCCCCATGGAGCTGGACCGCATCGATCCCGAGGCGGGCGGCGCGGACAGCAGCGGCAGCAAAGGCCTCGCGTACCCGCCGCAACCCGTCCCGATCGAGCGCCGCCGGGGCAACCTGTCCATCGGCAAAGGGAACGGCCGAAGGCGCCTGCGTCTGCCAACCATGCGGATGGCTCGGCGCGATCTGCGCGCCGCCCTTCCATGGCACGTCGGTGGAGGCCTTGCGGCCGGCATGGGCGAGCTGAACGGCGATCGGCATCGACGACCAGCGCCGCACGCTCTCCAGCGTGCGGCCCATGGCGGCCTCGGTCTCGTCGTTCCACAGCCCGACATCCGCGTAGGTGATGCGGCCCTCCGGGAGAACCGCCGTCGCCTCGATGGTGAGCAGCGCCGCGCCGGAGAGGGCAAGCTGGCCGAGATGGATGAGATGCCAGTCGGTCATGCATCCGTCTTCGGCGGAATATTGGCACATCGGTGCGATCACGATCCGGTTCGCCAGATCGAGATTGCGAACCCGGACGGGCGTGAACAAAGCGGGTTGGGCCACATTGAACTCCTTTGCGCGGCAATGGGGGAAGCGCGCGGCTGCTGTGTCGAGCCCTCGCGGTGAGACGTTCCGTGAGACAGACCGGATCCGGTCTACCTCCTCCCTGACGGGTGCTACTTCTTCTTTGAAGCAAGGCAGGTTGCAAGAGACCAATGGTCGCTCGACCGCAAGGCCTCAAGGGAGCCCCAGCGGCAGGACGGGCGCCAGATCGATGCACTCCACCAGAAACGGCTTCCGCGGTGAGATATGCGCGCCTCTGCAAGAATGGAGAACGGACGGCCATCACAAGCGCGCTACCGGAGGCGAGGCCCGTAGCCGGCAGGAGCCGATCGGGGCGAATCACGAGCCTTATCAAGAATCAAATCGCCGCCGGCGCGAGTAGCCGGCGGCGATGAGCATGGCCGGCGAAAAAACGCCGCCATGGGGGGACAAGCATAAATGCGCGGCGGCAGCGGCCGCCATCGGCGGCTCAGGCGGCGGCCGAGTCCGTCTCGGGCGTCACCGTCTGAATCACCTCGAAGCCCTCGAATTGGGGATGGCCGATATAGAGCTTGCCGGACTGGCCAGCCCCCTTATGCGCCATGCGAAAGGCCTCCGAGCGCGTCCAGTTCTCGAAATCGGCCTTGCTGCGCCAGATTGTGTGGGAGGAATAGAGCACGTGGTCGTCGGCGCGCGGACCACGCAGCAGGTGGAACTCGACGAAGCCCGGCAGGTCCTTGAGATGGGTGTCGCGTGACAGCCACACCTCCTCGAACGCCGCCTCCGATCCGTGCGGAACCTTGAAGCGATTCATGGCGATAAACATGGAGTTCTCCTGCCTCGTTTGTCTGTAGGCTGCGAAGGGCGGCGACCCCCGGCCATCGGAACCGCCGCCCGTCGTCTTGTCCAGCGCCGTGGCGCTATTTGCTGGCGAACCTGACCGTCAGCGCGAATTTGGCGGTGAGACCGGGGCTCGGCTCGCTGTTGAGATATTGCGTATAGCGGCGGTCGAACAGGTTCTGGATCACCAGATCGCCGCGAATATCGTCGTTGTACTGATAAGACGCGAAGAGGTCGACGAGGCCATAGCCGGGTTCCGGATTGGTGACGGTGCGCTTGGTGCTGTCCACAAGCGTCAGGCGCGTGCCGACCGTCAGCTTCTCATCGAAGAAGCGGAAGCCCAGTGTCGAGGAAACCCGGCTCGGTGGGACGGTGTTGAGCGGGCCGCCGGTGATGTCGTTCTTGCCGTCGATGAGCGTGCCGGCCACGGTGGCGAAGCCCCAGCGCCAGTCATAGGCGGCCTCCAGCTCCACGCCCTGGATCTTGGCCTTGGCGATATTGACATATTGATAGGAAGAGATCGGGAAGCAGAGCCGTGGCGCGCGGTTGCAGACGCTGACCGGCATGCCCGGAATGAACGGCACGAGCGTAAAGTCGCCCGTCTCCTCCATGTCAATATAGTCGTCTATCTTCGTGAGGAAGGCCGTCGCCTTGGCACGGAAGGTGTCGCCCGGCTTGAGGACGTCGTTATACTTGAGGTTGACGCCACCCTCGATGCTGCGGGCGACCTCCGGCTTGAGGTCGGGATTGGGCAGGATGGTGAAGGCCGGGAAAGGATGCTGGCCGGCGATCAGCGTCTCGGTGATCGAGGGGGCGCGGTAACCCTCGGCGTAGGTGCCGTAGAACTCGATGCCTTTGATCGGGGTAACGCCGACCGTGAGCTTCGGCGACAGCCGGCTGCCGCTCGATTCATATCCGCCGCCGTTGAGGCTGTATTCGTCGTAGCGCAACGCGCCGATCACCCTGAGCCAGCCGTTGTAGCTCACCTCGTCCTGGATGAAGGCGCCGGTGAGGCGACGCCTGCCGGACGGCGTCAGCGCCGAGATATAGCCACCGGCATTGTCCACCGTCGTCACCGAATCCCAGGCCGCGTCGGCGCCATAGGTCAAGGCATGGTCGAGCGGGCCCGTCGCGAAACGCGAGGTGTTGTGGAGGTCGAAGCCGTAGGTCCGGATGCGATCGGACAGCGGGTCGCCGGGCTCGACGCCGAGCGCCTCGTAAGTCTCGTCCGGAACGAGCGCCGTCTGCCGCAGGCGGGTGTTGGTGTAATAGCCCTTGATGCTGAGATCGAGCCAAGGCACGTCCGGCCGGCTGAAGGTATAGCCAAGCGTATAAGTGCCGGTCTCGGCCTTGTTGCGCCAGCGCGTACCCTCGCCGCTCGTGCCGTTGTTGGAGAAGTCGTAGCTTTGCTGCAAGGCGCTGAGGCTGAACTGATGCCCGTCGGCCGGACGGATATTGAATTTCAGCAAGCCGGCAACGAGCTCCGAGCCGGTATCGAGCACCTTTTGGCCGGAGCCATCCTCGTAATTATTGGTATTGCGAAAGACGAACTGACCGAAGAGATCGGCTGATGTGCCGAGCCGCACGCCCATGGAGGACGAGTTGAGGAAGCCCGCGCCATTGGTTCCGACGCCGACTTTCTGCTCCATGCCCCAGGTCTCGTCCGGCTTCAGGATCTCGTCGATGGTGCGTGTGCGGAAGGAGGCGACGCCGCCGATGGCGCCCGAGCCATAGATGGTGGACACGGGCCCGCGCACGATATCGATTTGCCCGACGAGCTCGGGGTCGAGATAAAAGGTGCCGTTGGAGTTATGGCCGGAGATCTGGAAATCCTGGCGGGCGCCGTCGACCAGCACATTCACTCGGCCGAAATCCTGCAGGCCGCGGATGTTGATGGACTGCGCGGGATCATTCATCGCCTGCGGCGCCACCACACCCGGTACGCCGATCAGCGTATCGGCGATGGTCGATGATTGGAAACGGGTGATGTCCTCGCGCGACACCACGCTCGCTCCGGCAAGGGCGTCGACCACTGATTCCGCGGTTTTCGTCGGCGTCACCGTGATCGTATCGAGCGTCACGGCGTCGAGCGGCTCGGCTTGGCCGACCGTCGCCGCTCCGCTTGCCGGAGGCGGTGGTGATCCGGGTCCCGATTGCTGGGCTTGCGCCGCCGTGACGGCTGCAAGCGATAGGAAGGTTAAAACTGGCAGTTTCGTTGCCCGAACCATCGTCAACGCCCCCGAGGGTCGCTCTGCGACCTGCAAAACGGTGATGCTGGCTGGCGTCGCGCGCGGCGTAAAAGCGCTCGGGCTGGCTCGCGTGAAAGAGACGGGCGCAACCGCACCCGGCGTTGCGTTTGGTAAATACCTAATTTACACGTGTCAATATAATCGAATTCGCAGTTTCATCTTCTTCTAAACTACGAGTTCGAACGAATAGGGCAATCTTACATTTGAATAATCCGAAAATGACATCCGATCGCGAGCGCCCCCTTTCCTCTGCCACCGCACCTGCCGCGGCATCCGCCCAGCCGCCGGCCGGTGATCCGCCGCTGCTGGATGCGCGACAATTGTTCGGCGGCCGGCGCGAGCTGGTGATCCTTCACAACGGCGCGCAGTACCGCTTGCGCATCACTGCCAATGACAAGCTGATCCTGACGAAATGACCCATTCCGTCCGCCCGCTTCCGACCCGGCGCGCCGTTCTCGGCGCCGCCCTTATCCTCTTCGGCGCGCAGCCCTGGCGCGCCTTCGCGGCCGAGCCGGCCGGCGCGCGCATCGTCGCCATCGGCGGCGCCGTCACCGAGATCGTCTATGCGCTCGGCCTCGCCGACCGGCTCCTGGGGGTCGATACCACAAGCCTCTATCCGCCCGAGGCGCTGAAGGAGCACCCGAATGTCGGTTATATGCGGGCATTGTCCGCCGAGGGCATTCTGTCGCTCAAACCGGATCTCGTGGTCGCGATGGCGGGCTCCGGCCCGCCGGCAGTCTTGAAGCTGGTGGAGGAGGCCGGCGTCAGGCTGGTGACGATCCCCGACAATCCGACACCTGAGGGCGCCGCCGAGAAGATCCGGATGATCGGCCGGCTGCTCGGCGCGGAAGCTCGGGCCGACAAGCTGGCCACCGACGTCGAGCGGCGCTTCGCCGCCGTCGCGGCCGCGCGCAAGACGGTGACGACGCCGGTCCGCGCCCTCTTCGTGCTCACCCTGCAAGGTGGGCGGCCACTCGTGGCGGGCACCAAGACCGCCGCCGACGGGATGATTGCGCTCGCCGGTGCAACCAATGTCGGCGCCGGCTTCGAAGGCTACAAGGCGATGACCGACGAGGCGATCATAGCGGCCGCACCCGAGGTCGTGGTGATGATGGCCAATGGCGGCGCGCTGCCGACGCCGGACACGGTATTCGCCCTGCCCGCGCTCGCGGCGACCCCGGCCGGCGCCGCCCGCCGGCTGGTCAGCGCGGACGGGCTGTGGCTCCTCGGCTTCGGGCCCCGCACGCCGGAGGCCGCCGGCTTCCTCTTCAGAGCCTTCTATCCGGATCTGCCGGTGCCGGCGGGGCTCGACCTGCCGCAACCGTCGGCGACCAGCAAGCCGTGAGCGCCCAAAGGTGAATGGGCTCACGGCCGAGCCGGCCGAAATTCTGCGCTTCGCGCTCGCTCGCCAGCGGCGGCGCGTGGCGCTCGCCTTCCTCCTCCTGGCCCTTTTGGCAACCGCAGCGGCGATCGCGTCGCTCGGCCTCGGCGCGGTCGCGATCCCGCCCGGCCGCACGCTCGCAGTACTCTGGAGCTGGGCAACGGGAGCGCCGCTCGACCCTACGGCGGTGCGCGACTCGATCGTCATCGTCAATATCCGCCTGCCGCGTATGCTGCTCGGCCTGATGGTCGGCGCGGCGCTCGCCGTCTGTGGCACACTCATGCAGGGGCTCTTCCGCAACCCGCTCGCCGATCCCGGCCTCGTCGGCGTGTCGAGCGGCGCGGCGCTGGCCGCCGCTGCCGTCATCGTCCTCGGCGAAGCCGTGATGCCTTCCCTGCCGGTCGCGCAATTCCCCTTCGCGGTTCTGCCGGCCGCGGCCTTTCTCGGCGGGCTCGCCTTCACCGCCGTGCTCTATTTCCTCTCCTCGGGGGCGGGGCGTACCTCGGTCGCAACCCTGCTGCTCGCGGGCGTCGCGCTCGGGGCCTTGGCCGGCGCCCTCACCGGCCTCATCTCCTTCATCAGCACCGACCAGCAATTGCGCGATCTCACCTTCTGGATGCTGGGCAGCCTCGGCGGCGCGACCTGGACGAAGGTGGCCACCATCGCCCCGGCCATGCTGCCGGTCGCGATCGCCATGCCCTTCATGGGACGCGGCCTCAATGCGCTCGCGCTGGGTGAGGCGGAGGCTTTTCATCTCGGGCTCGCGGTCGAGCGCATCAAACGGACCACCATCCTGGTGGTAGCCCTCGCCGTGGGGGCGGCGGTGGCGGCCTCCGGCGTAATCGGCTTCGTGGGTATCGTCGTGCCGCATCTGCTGCGGCTTTTCATCGGCGCCGACCATCGCGTGCTGCTGCCGGCCAGTGCGTTGCTCGGTGCCGCACTCCTCGTCGGCTCGGACATCGTGGCGCGGCTCGTGGTGGCACCGGCGGAACTGCCCATCGGCATTCTGACAGCGATGATCGGCGCGCCGTTCTTCCTCTGGCTCCTGCTGGCACGCCGCCGGACACTGCCATGACGACGCCGCTGATCGAGGCCGCGGGCATCGGCTTTGCCGCCCGCGGCGTGGACATTCTGAGCGACGTGACACTGAGGCTGATGCCCGGCCGCTTCACGATCGCGGTCGGCCCGAACGGCGCGGGTAAATCGACGCTGCTGAAGCTCCTCGTCGGCGAACTGACGCCGAGCCGGGGCCATGTGCTCTACGACGGCGAGCCGCTGGCGAAGATCCCAGCCTGGCGGCTTGCCGCCAAGCGCGCGGTGCTGCCGCAATCCGGCGGTGTCACCTTTCCTTTCACCGTCCACGAGGTGGTCGCCCTCGGACTCGCGAGTTTCGGCGCAGCCTCGAGCCGTCAGGCCGAGACTCTTGTGGCGGAGGCGCTCATGGCCGCCGACACCGGCCATCTCGCCGAGCGCAGCTTTCCCACGCTCTCGGGCGGCGAGCAGCAGCGCGTGCAATTCGCGCGCGTTCTCTGCCAGCTGCGGGCCGGGAGAACCCGCGAGGAGCGGCAGACCCTTTTTCTCGACGAGCCGATCGCCGGGCTCGACCTCGCCCATCAGATCGCGGTGCTGGAGACGGCGCGCGGGCTCACACGCCAGGGAATCGGCGTCTTCGCCATTCTGCATGACCTCAACCTCGCCGCAGCCTATGCGGACGAGCTCGTGGTGATCAGCGGCGGCCGGATGATCAAACGGGGCGCGCCCGAAACCGTCGTGACCGACGTACTGGTGAAGGAGACCTTCGGGGTCGACCTGCCGGTGCGGGCAGTACCCCCACCGCCGATGCCCTTCGTGCTGCCCCAGCGCCGCAGGGCCGAATAGCCGACCCAGTCCCTGACCGGACCACGCACGGCGCCGTATCCGCCATATCCCCTCGGCTGGAAGCGAATACCAGCGGCCACAGCTGTGGACGAAAGCCTTGGGCGCAGGACTGTTCAGGCACCTCATATTACCTTATGCATGGCGTCGACAACGGCGACTTAACGTTATGAACCGCCTGCTCGGACTTATACTGAGACTGCCCGGCATCCATGACTGACAGCCTGGGGCGCGAGGGATAATGCCGGAATTGTTGCGAGCGAGAGCTCGCGAGGCCGAACGCGGGAGGTCTTCCGCCCGATGATTGGGATATGCGACATGAATTCGCTCCGCTCGCCTGCCTCGCTGATCAGCAGTTTCAAGATCTTTGTCGGTTCATGGGGCGTCGCGGCCGCCATCCTTCTGCAGCCCGCGCCGAGCTTCGCGGCGGAAGAGCTGCCACCTCCGGAGACGCCCGGCGTCGATATTCCAAGCGGTCAGATCGACAAGGCCATCGGACAGCTCGACAGCCTGGCGGCAACGATCCGCGAACGCAGCGGTGTTCCCGGAATGGCGGTGGTGGTCGTTCGCGACGGGAAGATCGTCTATGCGAAGGGCTTCGGCATCCGCAAAGTCGGCGAGCCTGCCCTGGTCGACGCCGATACGGTGTTCCAGATCGCATCACTGTCGAAATCCCTCAGCGCGACAGTGGTCGCGCAGCAGATCGGCGCCGGGGTGATCAACTGGGATACCCCTGTCGTCAAACATCTTCCCTGGTTCAAGCTCAGCGACCCTTATGTGACGGCCCATGCAACGGTCGCCGATTTCTTTGCGCACCGTTCCGGCCTGCCGGATCACGCAGGCGACGACCTCGAGGATTTGGGGTTTGATCGCCGGCAAGTGCTGGAGCGGCTCAGCCTGCTGCCGCTCAGTCCGTTCCGCATCACCTATGCCTATACCAATTTCGGTCTGACGGCAGCTGCGGAAGCGGTGGCCACCGCCGCCGGCAAGGATTGGGCGACGCTCTCCGAGGACGTGCTCTTCAAGCCGCTCGGCATGAGCGCGACCAGCGCACGCTTCGCGGAATTCGAAAAGCGCGAGAACAAAGCCTATGGGCATGTCAAGATCGCCGGGACTTACGAGGCGAAATACCAACGGCAGCCTGATGCGCAAGCACCCGCCGGCGGCGTGAGTTCGTCGGCTAACGATCTCGGCAAGTGGTTGGCTTTGGTGCTGCAGAACGGCAGGTATGACGGCAAGGAGATCATCCCGGCGGCTGCGCTTCTGCCCGCCATGACGGCCGAAATCGTCGCGTCGCCGTCCTATTCGGTCGCGGCGCGCCCGGGCTTTTACGGCTATGGCTTCAATGTCGGCGTAACAGCCGCCGGTCGCATGGAAATCAGCCACTCCGGGGCTTTTGCGCAGGGCGCCGGCACCAACTTTGCGCTCCTCCCCTCTGCGAATATCGGCATTGCGGTCCTGACGAACGCATCGCCGACGGGAGCCGCGGAGTCGGTCGCGCACGAGTTCCTGGATCTCGTACAATTCGGCAGGATCAATCGCGACTGGTTCGCGACCTACAATCCCCTCCTCGCCCAAATGATGGCGCCAACCGGTGAACGGCTCGGCAAAGCGCCGCCAGAGAACCCCACGCCGGCCGCTCCGTCGGCTGCCTATGTCGGCACCTATAAGAGCGACTATTATGGCGAGGCGTCCATCGGGGAGAATAAAGGCGCCCTGACGCTGACGATCGGTCCCGCTAAAATCGAATATACGCTTACGCATTTGGACGGTAATACCTTCGTCTTCTATCCGACGAGCGAAAACCAAAACTATGGTTCGGTCTCGACGCTGCGCTTCAGCGCTCCCAAGAACGAAGTCTACACCGCTATGAACATCGAATACCTCGAATTCGATCAGGGCCGGTTCAATCGGTAGTTCATAGACTGCGCCCAACCACAACGAACCTGCCCTGACGGGTTCGTCGTTCGGCCCCAGGAAAAGCTCTCCATGAATATCAACCGCCGTCGTGCGCTGGCTCTCGCGGTTTCAGCCCTGGGCGCCCCCGCCATCATCCAGAGTGCCGCGGCAGCGGAGGCGAGCCCGGGCTTGCAGGCGGCCGTTGGCCGCTTTTCCAGCCTGCCGGGAACCTCGAGCTGTCTGGTCGTCGCCGGCCATCCCGAGGTCCGCTGGCAGGTCGGTCACAATCCCGGCACCCGCCTATTCATCGCGAGTGCCTTCAAGACCTTCGTATTGGCCCAATTCCTGCGCGAGGTCGAAGCCGGCCGCCTCTCGGAAGAGACACAAGAGGCGATCGACGACGCCGTACGCACGCAAGGCAGCGCCGTCTTCGTCAATCTCACCGGGACGACCACGGCGCGCAGCGTCCTCGAAGCGATGATAACCCACAGCGACAACACCGCCGCGGATATCGCGCTGGCTGCCGCCGGTCCCGATCGCGTCCGTGCTCTGATCACGGAGGCCGGACTGACCAAGACCCAGATCCCGGATTCGACCCGCCGCATGGTCTCCTATCTCGTCGGCGCCCCGGAAGGCGTCGATATCGGGTGGGAGGGCGAAAAGCGGATGGCGAAGGGAGAGAGCTTCGGCAAGCCGCGACCGGCCATCAACGATCGACAATCCATGGTGAGCACGGCCGACGAGATGGTGCGCTGGTATCAGCAAGCCTTGGCGGGCACCTTCTTCAAAAAGCCTCAGACCCTCGTCGAGTTCAAACGCATTCAGGCCATGGCCGATGCCATCGCGACCGTGGCGCCGTCCAATACCGTAACTTACGCCAAAGGCGGCAGCATCGATTTCGACGGCTTCCATGCGCGGTGTCTTCCGGGCCAGATGATCGTCTCCGGCGTTCCCATCACCTTCTGCACGACAATCAACTGGACCGGCCCCGACGATACGGTGGCCGCAACATTCCAGGCCTATGTTGCGGCGGTCGCCAATGTACTGCAGGAAGCGGCGCGCTCGGTCGGCTAGCACGTTGTTGCGCGAAGTGGATACCGGTTTTCGTCAAACAGAAGGCGAAAATCGAGGATCTGGAGCTCTTTTCGCGATCTACGGAAGCGAAAAAAGCTCCTAGCGCGTTCCGCGAGCGTCTTCTCGACCAAAAGCGTCGGCCGGCGGGACAGTACAAGCTCGACCGAAGCTCTCCTGAATATCGGAAGAATTCTTGTAGCTCGTCCGGCTCGCTCGCCAGCCGGTGGTCATTACAGGCAATGACCGTCGCCTCCACGATGCAGACGACACGAACGGAGCAAGAACGAAAGACTAACGGCTTACAATCTTCAGTGCGCTCGGGACCCGGAGGCGCCATCAGCCCGGCCGTCAACGCTGACGGGCGGCTTCAGAGGGCGGATAACCTGTCATAGCAGACAGCGTCTCCAGAAATACCGCTGTTCATCCTTTAAAAAATATTGCAATAAAAATAGCTTACACTGCTTAGATCGGGAACGGGGCTGGCGGAAAATGGCGCAGGTTGCAGGAACGGAAATCATCTTCAGCGATGATTTCTCGACGGACGGACCGATCGATTCCAGCAAGTGGAACTACAATGTCTGGACGCCGCCAAGTGGCGGCGGGTCCTTCTATGGCAACACGCAGCAGCGCCAGGAACTGCCGACCGCGTCCGGTGGCGCCATGAACCTCCGGCTGGATACCTATAATGCATCCGACCCGAACCACTCGACGTTCCTGGGCTCGGAGGCGATCACCAAACAGCTGTTCGATCTGAGTTCCGGCCCCATCGCCTTTGAGGCGCGGGTGCGATACGCCCAGGATCAACGTGGCCTCATCGGTGGCTTCTTCACCTTCGCCGGTCCTCCCGACACCCATGACGAGATCGACTTCGAAGCTATGTCGAATAGCTTCAACCAGATCCAGACCAACATCTATCACAATGAGCCCCTGGGTGAGGGCCACCCACTCTCCTATCCGGTAACGGGCTCGTTGTCGGACTACCATACGTATCGTATCGAGTGGCTTCCGAACATGGTTCGCTGGCTCGTCGACGGCAAGGAAGTCCGCACGGAAACGGTGCGCGTGCCGGACAAGGCCATGGCGATGCATTTCAATATATGGGGCCCGCCTTCCAGCTGGCCGACCGGGGATGCGAGCCTGAAGGCGGCCGCCAGTCAGGCACAGAACCAGTCATTCTATTTCGATGTCGACTCGGTGAAAGTCGAGAAGCTTGCGAGCGTCTTCGGAAGCACGGCCCACGAACATGTGGCCGGCACTGCCGCCCACGAATATCTCTCCGGTGGCGCCGGCGACGACAGTCTGGCCGGCGCAGGCGGCGACGATGTCATAGATGGCGACGCCGGCCTCAACACAGCCCTCTACACCGGTGTCGCCCGGAACTTCGCGATGAGTATCAGGGCCGGTGAACACGCCGTCAGCGTGGGAGACCGGTTCGGCGGGGAAGGCACCGATACCGTCTCGAATGTGCAGTCTTTGCAGTTCGCCGATCATTCGGTCGACGCATCACTGCTGGTCAAGGCGGCCAATCTGGACGCGTCGATCTTCAGTCAGGTCTTCGATTTCTATACGGGCTATTTGGACCGCGCACCCGACGCGCTCGGGCTCTACTATTGGGCTGGCCGGCTGAGCGACGGGATGAGCCTGCACGACATGGCCGCCACCTTCTTTCACTCCGACGAGGCGGCAGCGGCGAGACCGGAGGGGCAATCCACAACTGCGATTGTCTCCGCCGCTTATGCCGATATCCTGGGCCGCTCCCCCGATACAGACGGGCTGAATTACTGGGTTGGAGAACTTGCGAGCGGGCGTCTCGAAGCTGAAGATTTCCTATTGCATTTTGTCGACGCTGCCTGGGCGCCGACATCGGGTTCCGACATCGAGACCCTGAGAAACAAGGCGGATATCAGCGCTTACTTTGCCATCGAGCAGGGGCTGAACGACGGGGACGGCGGCAGGGCCGTGTTCGACGCGGCCAGCTTGCAGGCCGCGCGAGATCTCACCGACAGTTATGCCGCTTCTGCCGCCGCACCCGAAAGCGCGGGGCTTGTCACCAAATTGGTCGGCATCGATATCGGTGAGCACGCGGCCGGCTAATCAAGGCGGGACAACCGCCGCTATTGGATGCAGACGAGCGCTAGTCTGATCATCTGTCGGCAGAGGCTGATCAGATAGCGCCTGCTGTCAAACGGAGGCGCGCGTCGCGAGTGCCGGCCCTACGCCGGCGACATTCGCACGCGTGCTCGTCAACGCCTGCCGCCGGCAAGTTTGATCGCCGCAGGCGAGCGACGCAGCTTCAACATCGCCCAGGCGCCGACGAGGGGGCCGGGCGCGAGAATGGCGAAGCTCCATTGCCAGCCTCCGAGCAGTCCGGCGATCTGCGGCATGAGCCAGATGACGAAGATGGTCAGCGCGAAGCCGATGCCCATCTGCAACGACAGGGCGGTGCCGACCAGGCTGCGATCCGACAGTTCGGTTACTGCGGCTGAGAACAGGGGAGAGTCCCCGACGATCGCGACGCCCCAGACGAGGGATATCAGCGCGATGAGCCAGAGCGGCCCTCCGAAGGCGAAGCCGATGAGCAGGGCGCAGAGGCCGGAAACCACCATGAAGCCTGCAGCCGTCAATGTCCGACCGAACCGATCGGACAGGACGCCGGCGGCGACGCAGCCGATGAGCCCCGCCGCCACAGCAATGAAAGTGATGAGCGACGGCAAGGTGGACGACAAGATGGGCGGTGAAGCCTGACCGGCGGCTGATCGAATGAAGATCAGCAACCACGCCCACATGGCATAGAGTTCCCACATATGGCCGAAATAGCCGATATTGACGAGGCGGAGGTCGCGATCTCGGAGCACGCGACCAATCTGGCGTGGGTCGAAGACCGCCCTGCCGAATGGGTGGGGGCCTTCTTTTGCAAACAGCAGGAAGAGGAGCGCGGCGAGGAGGGGAGCAGCGCTCGATAGCGCGATGACCATATGCCAATCGATGCGCTCGGTGAGCGCGCGAAACAGATGCGGCATGGCGGAGCCGAGCGTCAGCGCACCGACAACGGCGCCGAGCGCCAGACCGCGGTTCCGCGAGAACCATGTGGAGACGAGCTTCATGGCCGGGGGATAGACCGCGGCCAGCGCCGCACCCGTCGCGAAGCGGCAGAGAATTGCGCCGAGAGCACCGGGCTCCATGAGGAGGACCGCATTCGCCCCGGCGGCACCGATGGAGGCTGCAGCCATCAGGCGCTTGAGAGAGACGATGTCGGGCAGGTTGATGAGGCTTGCGAGCAGCGCCCCCGTCACGAAACCGATCTGTACGCCATTGGTCAGCCACGCCACTTGCGTGTCGGTCAGATCCCAGGCGGCCTTCAGCTCCGGCGCAACGGCCGTCGCCGAAAACCAGGTGGTCATCGACAGGACGAGAGAAACACATGCGATGGCCAGAACCGGCCAGGGATTTGCCTTGGTCGAGAGGTGGCCGATATCGCGGGGCTTCTCGTGAGTTCTGCGTGGGCCTTTGAGCGGCGGCATGGCGTACCTTTCACGCCGCCAGCATATTGAACTGCCCGGCGAGAGAAAGGGCGGGGAATCGCGGCACGTGATGCAGCCCGCGACGCCAGCCTCGCGCTACGCTGCGCGCGCGTCTCCGCTTTCTCTGAGGTGACGCTCGAACCAAATGCGCCAGCCGAGCGCGCGGTGACGATAGGGTGGCGCTAGAGCTTCGGCCCAAGATGGACGCCGCGCAGCGACGCATAGGTTTTCTTCGGCCCCTGCAGAAGCTTTCGCAGCACGCGGCGGGCGAAGCCTTGGCGGAACGGATCCACGCCATCGGGCGCACGGACCCGCTGACGGATCCAGGCCATTTCGCCTGCCAGCCGGAGGGGCATGCTGGCCACGGGATGGCTCTGCTGCAGCATCCGGCGCCGGTGCTGGGCACGAGCCATCACATCGAAATGGATCTCGTGAGGGAGCGGGGTGCCAAACAGCGTGTGCAGGCTCAAGATCTCCGTCTGGAGGGCATGCCGCCCCAACCTGTCAGACAAGACCTCCCGCAGGTAGCCCCAGTCGATTGCCTCTGGCGCTCGGGTCAATTCATAGAGATCGTGCAGATGGCGAAGGTCGAGCGTGCCGCGCCAATAATCGCCTTCCTTGATTTGATCATGCACGACCAGATGGAGCACGCGACAGGTTGCTGATGTCAATCTCGCGCTCATCGCACCACGAGCGACGAGAGCGGAGCTGCGCGCCAGTTCTTCTGCCGGGTAATAGCGGTCGAAGCTGCCGGAGCCGCAATGGAGCTCCAGGAGCCCTGTATCGTCCGGGCGCCACATACCCTCCATGCCGTATGTCGTTCGATAGCCGATCCCGCGGAGGCAGGCGTCGGCGGCTTCATGCTCGTGATGGTCGACCATGAGGTCGAGGTCGCACATCATCCGGCTGCCCTGCCTGTCGTCGGGCGCCGTGACGAGAATGGCTGCCCCTTTGAGCAGGGTCGGGCGAATGCCAGATCCGTTCAGGGCGCCGACCGCCTCCTCGAGCTGGGCGAGCAGGCGCCGGTTGCGCTCCCGATTGCGCTCGTGGATGAAGGCGCAATAGGCGCCGACCTCCTGCGGCAGGACATCGAGCCGGGAGGCGCGTGCCAGCGCGGAAAACAAGGCGGGAGTGAGCCAGCTCCGATTGGCGAGTTCGATGACCGGCGTCCACGCGTCCATGCGGGGCGGCTCGCCTTTCACGCAGGCAATCAAGGCCCGCAGAGCGACGCTGGCGGACGTCATCGGCAAGTGTCGCGCAGGAGGCCGACGGCCTCGTCCAGGTGGTTGTAGGTGAGGCAATAGCATTCGGCGCCTCGCATCATCTGTGCGAGCGCGTCGAAAGCAACCTTGGAGAGGCGGCGGTCCGGGGAGGAGGCGCCTGCCAGCAGGGCGCGCATGGCGGCCACCCGTTCCATGGGTTCGAGAGCTGCTCCCGCATGGGAACGACGCCGGAGCAGCACCAGCCATCGGACAGGCAACCAGGCGCCTGGCGACAGGTCGGCGGACTGCAAGAAGCGAACACGTTTGCCGTCGTAGCGCCGGAAAATTGGCGCCTCCCGAAGGCTCGGGCAGCGATCGGCCAGGAGCTTCCATGCACCTTCCTTCAGCGTCGGCGCAAAGGGCACACCGAAGGCGCATCCGGCGGAGTTCAACAGCGCGACGTCATCGCCGGCATAGCGGAAGCCGGCCTGCGAGAGAGCGACCGTGAGCGTCGACTTGCCTGCACCGGGAGCGCCGCTCAGCAGCAACAGGCCTGTGTTGCGGACGAGGGATGCGGCATGCAGTGCAAGATCATAAGTGCCATGGGCAAGGAGCTCGGTTGTCAGCTGCGCCTTGATCGCCGGCACGATCTCTTCCACTGTGCAGGCAAGAATCCTCTCACCATTGCGCAAGATGCTGAGCCCGTCCCCGCCGCGTTTCACAAGGAGCGACAGCAACGGCCGGCCCCCATCGCCGGTGAGATGCGCGAAGTGCGGCGCAACGACCTCTTTGAGCGCCGGAGAAGAGTAATGAATATCGATGCCCAGGCCGCATAAGGCGAGCCGGCTGCGTAAACTGGGCCGAGCTTTCGGAACGTCGGTCGGACCGCGCAGCACCAGGCCGCGGCGATGCCAATCGGCAATGGTCTTGCTGACATAATCGCTTGCGACAGGTACCGCGAGCCCCTGGTCGACAAGACGCGCGACGATTGCGTCCGGTGCGTGACCATCTTCCAGGTGACACCAAATAAAGGCGGCCGTGTCGTTGAGCTCGAAGATCTTCTGGCTCGTCTCACTGAAGACGATGCCGGGGCCGAAGGCCAAGCTGAAGGATGCGCCTTCTGCGATCGCGACCCTCTGCACCCCGAGCCCCGCTTCCATAGGCATGACCTCCGCGATGAACGAAGGCGCGGCGGCGTCTTGGAGGTTTAGCGCCCGGCGTCGCTATGCCCTGAATTGCCGGGGACGCCATCGCCGCCGCCATTGCCGCGGCCGTTATTGCCTTGACCGCCGCCGGACTTGGCGATCGCCGTGGAGTTCAAGGTCGTCGACAGGAGAACCGTCATGGCAGGCGGCGTGATAACGGCGAAGCGACCGCATTTGGCCAGGAAAACGCGGCGATCTTCATCAACCGCAGCCTTCTCCGACGCGACTTCTTTCTGCCCTCGATCGATGTCCGCCATTATCGGCCTCCTGATGCAGAGACCCGAGCGTAATTTCGGCCGCCCCCCAACGGCAATCTCCACATTCGGCCAGGGGGCTACCCCTTTCTGTCTGAAGCGGAGGCGCGTTCCCGCAACAGACGTATGGCTTGGGCGCCCGCGCTGGCCCGGTGCAAGCGCTGTCGGTGGCAGATCACGCCGATGTTATCAGCGACCTTCCGTCGGCGGATGCGGACCGTCGTGGACTTGCATGCGACCGCCTTTCGCGCGCCCACAACATCGGTCATCGACATCGCCAGATCGAAGAAATGCGGGTAAAATCACACGCAAAAAATCGCAAAGATCGAGTTAAATTGCAGTATTTCTTGTGGATCATGGAGGCTTGTCAAGGCGGAAACAAGCCATCATCCAGTTTAGACGATTCGATTCGCCGGAAGCCGTAGTTTCCCAGGGGCATAGCCGGAGCAGAAGTACCTCGTATAGCAAACAAGTCATTAACCATCTTTATACCACTTTTGGGTTGCCTTCCTGCCTTGGTTACGCCAATTTTCGAGACGGCGAATCGGGTGCATATTGCAGGGGAAGTCACATCGGACTCCCCTTAAAGTTGCAGGTTCTCTGTGCCGGCACGCTGCAATAGCTTTGCCGTCGCCACTTGGGCACGCTTAGGGCAGGTTTGGGTCGATGAAGGTGGCTGGCCGCGGAGACAAGAGCAAAAAAAAATCCGTGGTTGTCGTGGATGTTTCCTCCGATGGGCGGGAGCCGCTCGGCATTCACAATCGGCCAGCTCGGAAGAGATCGCCGCCGGTGCTCATACAATGAGCACCGCGCTGGGGGACATCGCCGCGGCCTCGATCTCGCCGATGCTGGGCTGGGCTGAGCTCCATTCCAACATCTGCAATCAGACAATCAGCGACATGCGAGCGTCGACCTATCCTGCGCCTCAAGCTGCAGGTTTAGGCCGGCGTGCAGGTCTTTTGAATGCCGCGCTACCGACGGCGACCAAGTCACGCGAGGGTGAGATGAGGGCTATGGGGGCAGAATCCAACACCGGGGCTCGGGCTTGTGCGGCAGTGAAGGATCGGTCTGGGCACCGGGGCCAGGATGAAACCTTTGGTTCCCACCTTTCGCGTGGCGGTTGTCTCACCAAGTGGAAGGGCGAGGCGGCGAGCTACGCGCCCCATCTGGCGCAGCTCATGGCCATGGTCGCACGGCCGCGGAATGCGAGCCTCGCCGCTCTGGCGCTTTTCCTTGGCCTTGCGGCAAGTCCGGCGGGTGCCGCCGATCTCTACTGGGACGCCGATGGAGTGACGAGCCCGACCCTTGGCGGCACCGGCACCTGGAACACGACCGGTCTCAATTGGAGCACCAACAACGACGGCATCGGCGGCCCGTTCTTCACCTGGAACAACGCAGCCGGCGACAACGCCATCTTCGACGGCACGGCCGGGACGGTGACGCTGGGGGCGCCGATCACGGCGGGCGGCCTCACCTTCAGTGTCGGCGGCTACACCATCGCGGGCAGCACGCTGACGCTCGGCGGCGCAACCCCCACCATCACGGCGACCGGCAGCGCCACCATCAGCTCGATTGTCGCGGGCTCCGCAGGGCTGACAAAGGCAGGGGCAGGCACGCTCACGCTGAGCGGCGCGAACACGTTCACGGGAGCAATCAACCTCAACGCTGGCGGGATCGCGGCAGCCAGCGATGCTGCCCTTGGTAATGCAAACAACGCTATTTTCACCGCGGCAGGCACATCAGTCTCGCTACAGATCGCGGGTGCCGACACAAACCGTGCGGTCAATATTGGAGATGGCGGCACGCTGACCTTGAGCGGCAGCGGTGCAGGCTCTGCGCTCATCACGGGTAACGGCCGGGTCTCGGTCGGAAATGGCGTCACGATGAGCAATGACGCCAGCACCTATACGGGACGCACGACTTTTAGTGGCGTCAATGGAGTTGCCAGCAGCTATTTCACCTCGATCGGCAACCTCGGTGAAGCAAGCTCGCTCGGCGCGCCGACCACGGTCGAAGATGGCACGATCGTCTTCAACCAGTCGAGCCAGTATTCCGATAATGTCATCTACCTTGGCGATGGCGACAGCTCCAACCGCAATTGGGACCTCAACGGCGCGGCGGCACTCATCCGCAACCGAGGCACAGGAACCCTTTCCATCACCGGTGATGTCGATACCTCAAGCGGATCCGGCTTCGTCGCTGAAGGCGCCGATATCGAGTTGTTGGGTGTGCTCAGCGGAGGCAACTACAGCTTCAGCGGCAATGCCGGCCGGACGATTACGCTCGGCGAAGGCAACACCTATACGGGCGCCAGCAGCATCGGCACGGTGACGCTGACGGTCTCGACACTCGCCGACCGCGGCACCGCAAGTTCCCTCGGTACCAACGACAATACGGGCACGGCGCCCGCCGACATCCAGATCAACAATGGTGTGCTCGACTATACGGGTGACGGTGACAGCAGCAATCGCACCTGGCAAATTTCGAACAACTCGAGCCTACTCAACAACGGCACGGGGGCTCTGGCCCTCACCGGCGCGGTGACGTTCAACCCCGCGGCGAGCATCGATACGCTCAACCTCGGCGGCGGCTTCACGGGCGAGAGTACGATTTCGGGCGGCCTCACCGGGTCCGGCCGCGTGGTCATGGACGGGTCGGGCACCTGGGTGCTTTCCGGCGCCAACAGCTTTACGGGCGGCGTCACCGTCCAGAGCGGCACGCTGCGCGCCGGCAGCGCCTCGGCCTTCGGCACGGCGGGCCTTATCGTTAACGGCGGGACACTCGACCTCAACGGCTTCGGCATGACGACGGCGACCCTGGAGGGAACCGGCGGCACGGTCGCCCTCGGCAGCGCCAACCTCACGCTGAACGCCACATCCGGGAGCAAGACCTTCGCCGGTGCCATCACAGGTTCCGGCGGCCTTACCAAGCTCGGCGCGAGCACGCTGACGCTGACGGGAGCCAACACCTATACCGGCACCACGAGCATCGGCGGCGGCACCTTGGCGCTGAATTTCACGGCGGCGGGCGCGCCCGCCAGCAACATCATCTCCGCATCGTCGGCGCTCACGATGGGCGGCGGCACGCTTTCGATCATGGGCGGGACCGGCACGAACGGCCAGAGCTTCAACGGCCTGACCATCACCGCGGGCAACAACAGGATCAACGCGACAACGGGGGCGGGCGGCGCGCTGACGGTCGATCTCGGCGCCATCGCGCGCACCAGTGGTCTCGCCGATTTCGGCATCGCCTCCGGAACGTCCATGGCGACCAGCAACGCCGACGGCGCGCTCGGCGGCTGGGCGACCGTCAACGGCACCGATTATGCGCAGGTGTCGGGCGGCTTCATCACCGCCTTCACCAACTACGTGAACCAGGACGACGCGGGCCTTTGGGCGACCGGCAATATCGTCAGCGATGAGGGCGGCAATCCCAACACGCCCTATTTCGGTACGGTCAACGGCAATGTCGCGCTCGGCGGCCTCAAATACACGGCGGCCGCCAATTCCGCGGTGACGGTCGGCACCGGCAACACGCTCGGCGTGGACGGCACCATTCTTGTCTCACCGTCGGTAGCCACTGCCAACCAGACGATCCAGGGAGGCTCCCTGACCGGCGGCGCCGGCGCCAGCGCGCTGGGCGTGCAGCAGAACGGGGGCGGCACCTTCACCATCGCCTCGACCATCGTCGACAACGGCGGCGCGACCAGCTTCACCGTCGGCGGTACGGGTACGGGCTCCGTCTCGCTGACCAGCACCAACAGCTATACCGGCGCGACCACGGTGAGCGGCAGCACACTCGTGATCAACAGCGTCGCCGATGGCGGCGCGCCGAGCGCCATCGGCGCATCGTCCAATGATCCCTCGAACCTGGTGCTCGAGAACGGCACCTTGCGCTATACCGGCGGCACGGCCCCGACCGATCGCGGCTTCACCCTCGTCAATGGCGGTCCATCGCGGACGATTCAGGTGGACGGGACGGCCGATCTGACCTTCTCGGGTCAGGTGACCAGCCCCGACGATGCCGGCTTCACCAAGACCGGTACCGGCACGCTGACCTTGACCAACGCCAGCAACGATTATGTCGGGGTCACCACGATCGCCGGCGGCACGCTGGCGGTGACCACGCTGGCCGATGGCGGTTCGCCGAGCAGCATCGGCGCGGCCAGCAACGACTCGTCCAACCTGGTGCTGCAGGGTGGGGGCGAGCTGGAATATCGCGGGGGAACGAGCACCAGCAATCGCGGCTTCACGCTCGGCACCGGCGGCGGCGGCATCGATGTCGCCGAGGACGCTGCGACGCTGACGATGAGCGGGGTGGCCACGGGCGCGGGCAGCTTGACCAAGAACGGCGCGGGCACCTTGGTGCTGTCGGGCACGAACACCTATACGGGCGCCACCACGGTCAGCGCCGGCACCTTGCAGGCGGGTTCCACCAGCGCCTTCGGCACGGGCGCCATGACGGTGAACACCGGCGCGACATTGGATCTCGCCAATAACGCCAATACGGTCCGTGGCCTAAACGGCACCGGCAGCGTGCTGCTGGGCACGGCCACGCTGACGACGAACGGCAACGGCAGCTTTTCGGGCACGATCAGCGGCACCGGCGGCGTCACCGTGGCGAGCGGCACGCAGACCTTCAGCGGCTGCACCAACAGCTACGGGGGAGCAACGACGATCACCGGCACGCTGAGCGTCAGCTGCCTGCGTAACGGCCTGCAGTCGAGCGACATCGGCGCTTCGAGCAAGGACTCGGCCAATCTGAATCTCGCCGGTGGCATCCTGCTCTATACCGGCGGCAACGTCACCACTGACCGCGGGTTCACGCTGACCGGCACAGGCACCATCAACGTGTCGAACGCCGCAACCACTCTGGAGTTCGCCGGGGTGGTGACTGGGACCAGCCTCAGCAAGATCGGGTCGGGCACGCTCGTGCTCTCCGGCGCCAATACCTATGGCGCCGGCGGCGCCACCTTAGTCAACGGCGGCACCGTGCGCGCCGGGTCGACCCAAGCCTTCGGCGTCAGCGGCCTCAGGATGGACACCACAGGCGCGACGCTCGATCTGGATGATTTCGACAATACGGTCGCCTATATCAATCAGGCCAATCTTGACATCACTGGCGGCAGCATCACGCTCGGCAGCGCGACGTTGACACTTAGCGGAGCAGCCAACACCAATTACAACGGCGCCATCAGCGGCACGGGCGGGCTGGTGAAAAATGGCAACGGCACGCAGACGCTGTCCGGCACGGCCAGCAGCTATACGGGCTCGACCGTCATCAATGGCGGCATACTCGCCGTCGCGAGCCTCACCAATGGCAACAGCAACAGCTCCATCGGCGCTTCGGCCTCCGACGCGAGCAACCTGATCCTCGACGGCGGCACGCTGCAATATAATGGCACGGGCGACAGCACCGACCGGCAGTTCACGCTGGGTAGCAATGGTGGCAGCCTCGATGCCTCCGGCACCGGCGCGATCGATTTCACCAGCACGGCGCCGGTGACGCTGACGGACGCCGGCAACCGCACGCTGACGCTCACCGGCACCAGCACGGCCGACAACACATTGTCGGCCCGCATCGACGATCCGTCGAGCGGCACCACTTCGCTCACCAAGACCGGCGACGGCACCTGGGTCCTGGCGAATGCGGAGAGCACCTATACGGGCGTCACCACGATCTCGGGCGGCGTGCTCGCGGTCGACAAGCTGGCCGACGGCGGCGAGGCGAGCTCGATCGGCATGTCGTCCAACGCCGCGACGAGTCTCGTCATCGGCAGCGGCTCGACCCTGCGCTACACCGGCGCGGGCGACACGACCGACCGCCTCTTCACGCTGCAGACGGGCGTCAGCTTCATCGAATCCTCGGGCACGGGGGCGATCGTCTTTTCGAACACCGGCTCGGCGCTCTACACCGGCAACGGCAACCGCACGCTGGCGCTCGGCGGCACTAATACCGACAACAACATCATGGGCGGGACCATCGTCGACGGCCCCGGCGGCGTGACGCTGCTGGCCAAGAACGGCACTGGCACCTGGGTGCTGACCGGTAACAACAGCTATACCGGCAATACGGTCGTCAACGACGGCAATCTGATCATCGGCAACGGCGGCACCACCGGCAATGCCGGGGTCGGCAATGTCATCGTCAATGCGGCGAGCTCGACCCTGTCCTTCAACCGCAGCGACAACTTCAACTTCGCGGGTACCCTGAGCGGCCCCGGCAGCATCGCGCAGATCGGCACCGGCACGACCGTGCTGACCTCGACCAGCAATACGATCGGCGCGAGCCGCGTCGATGCCGGCGTGCTGCAGGTCGACGGTGGGCTTACGACGGGCGCGGCGACGGTCAATGCCGGCGTGCTCGCGGTGTCGGCCGGCGGCACGCTGACGACGCCGGCCATCGCCATGAACGCGGGCTCGACGCTGACCGTCGGCGGCACGGCCGACGCGACGGGCGGCGCCCAGGCGGTGATCACCGGCGATGCGGGCGCATCGACGATCACGGTCGATGCCGGCGGCATTCTTCGGGCCACCGGCAATCTCGGCAACGGCAGCGATGTCGTGACGCTCGCAGGCACGCTCGACACCGGCGCGGCGGCGCTCAGCCTCGGCGACGGCGACGACAGGCTCGCCTTGAACGATGGCGGCGCGATCGGCGGCGCCGGCGTCCTCGGCGGCGCCGGCATCGACACGCTGCAGGTCAACAATGCGGTGGCGCGCGCGCTCGACGCGGCGAGCGTCGGCGGCTTCGAGGCGCTCGACAAGACGCTGGCCGGCACGCTGACGCTGACCGGCGACCACGTCTATACCGCCGGTACGACCATTGCCGCCGGCACGGTGCAGGTCGGCGACGGCGGGATCTCGGGCAGCCTCGCCGGCGACGTGAGCAATAATGGCACGCTCGCCTTCAACCGCTCAGATGCGCTGACTTTCGTGGATCGGATCACTGGTGGCGGAAACCTGCAGCAGATCGGCGCCGGCACCACGACCCTGACGGGCGACAGTTCGACTTTCACCGGCGCCACCTCGATTACGGGCGGCGCGCTCCTGGTGAACGGCATGCTCGGCGATGCGACGAGCACGATGGATGTCATGACCGGCGGTACGCTCGGCGGCACCGGTACGCTCGGCGGCAATGTCACCGTAGCCGACGGCGGAACGATCACGCCCGGGACCGCCGGTACGGTGGGCGCGCTGACCATCAACGGCAATCTGACCCTCGGGGCCAATTCGACTCTCGCCTATGATTTCGGCAGGGCCGGTTTCGTCGGCGGAGCGCTCAACGATCTCATGACCGTGCATGGCGATGTCGCGCTCGGCGGCACCCTTAATGTCATGCAGTCACCCGGCGGCACCTTCGGCCCGGGCGTCTATCGCGTCATCGATTACGACGGCAACCTGACGGGCAGCCTCGGGGTTTCGGGACCGGGCCTCGCCATCCAGACCGCGGCCAACCAAGTCAACCTGGTCAATACGGCGGGCTTGACGCTGAACTTCTGGGATGGCGATGCCGGGCCGAAGAACAATGATGCCGTCAATGGCGGTGACGGCACCTGGCGGGCAAGCGGCGACGACAACTGGACCGACGAGAACGGGCAGGTCAATGGGGCCTTTACCCCGAACGGATTCGCCATCTTCCAGGGGACGCCGGGAACGGTCACGGTCGATGCCGCCGGCGTCGGCGCCTCGGGCATGCAGTTCGGCGTCCACGGCTATACCGTTCAGGGCGGGACGATCACCCTCGCCCCTGACGCGAATGGCCAGTCGATGATCCGTGTCGGCCTCGGATCGGTCGGGGCCGACTATGTCGCCACGGTCGACGCGACGCTGACCGGCGGCACCGAGCTCGTGAAAACGGACCCCGGTACGCTCGTGCTCACTGGCGCCAACAGCTATACCGGCGGCACGGCGATCAACGGCGGGACGCTCCAAGTGTCCTCCAATGCCAATCTCGGTGCTGCGGCCGGGGCGCTCGCCCTCGACAGCGGCACGCTGCACAGCACAGGCAGTTTCACCTCGGCACGTGCCGTCACGCTGGAGAATGGCGGCGGCGCCTTCTCCACGGACACGTCCACGACCCTGACCCTGACCAGCCCCGTCACCGGCGCCGGCGCCCTCATAAAGGACGGCGCGGGCACGCTCGTGCTCGCGGCCGACAACGGCTACCTGGGTGGCACGGTGATCGACGCTGGCACGCTGCAGGTCGGCAACGGCGGGGCCACGGGTACGATCACCGGCGATGTCGCGAACGACGGCACGCTGGCCTTCAACCGCACGGGAGCGTTGAGCTATGCGGGCGTGATCGCCGGCACAGGGCAGCTCCAGGTCTCCGGCGGTCTTGCGCTCACGATGACCGGCGACAGCAATTATTCCGGCAACACCACCATCAACGGTGGCAGCGGGCTCACCCTTTCGGGCGGCGGCTCGATCGTCGGCACGGCCAGCACGACTCTGAACGACAACAGCACGCTGACAGTGAGCGGAGCCGGATCGGAGCTCTCGACCGGAACCCTGCGCGTTGGGGAGGCCGCAGGCAGCACATCCACGGTCGCCATCGACAATGGCGGTGTCGTGAAGGTCGGTGGCGATGCCAACTTCGGGGGCGTTCCGTTGGAGGCCGATGCCGCGACACTCACCCTCAATGGTGCGGGTTCATCGCTGCAAGTCGGTGGCGCGCTTCGTTTGGGGACACGCTCCCAAGCGGCGTTGGACGCGAACATCGCCGACGGCGCGCGGATCGAGAGCAATAGCGCCCAGATCGGCGCCCCCTTCACCTCCCTGGGGGACAAAAAGGTCACGCTCTCGGGCGCGGGAACCAGCTGGACGAATACGACCAGCTTGAACATTCGCAGTGGAACCTTGTCCGTGCTCGACGGCGCGCAGCTGAGCACGGGCTCATTCGACATGACGGCTGCTACCGTCCCGGCGGCCCTCATCGTCTCGGGCGCGAACGCGATATTTTCGAGTGCTGGCGATCTGGCCGTCAGAGGCGCGGGCACGAGCTCGACCGTTACGCTCGCCGATGACGGCGAGCTGCGCGTCGGCGGCCAATTGGCGCTCGGGGCCTCGGCCGTCCTGAACATCGGCGGCGGGGAAGGCCAGCCCGCCGCCGCGGCGGGTACCCTCGATGCGCCGACGCTCACCTTCGCAGCGCCCGGCACGGGTCGGGTGAACTTCAACCACACCGAAACCGATTACGGCTTCGCGACAGCCATGTCGGGCGCCGGCGCGATCAACCAGGCCGCAGGCGTCACTAGGCTCATAGGGGACAGCTCCGGATTCACCGGCGCGACGGCCGTCTCGGGCGGCACCCTGTTGGTTGACAACACACTCGGCGATGCGACGAGCACGGTGGGCGTGGCCACGGGCGGCACGCTCGGCGGCGTGGGCACAGTTGGCGGCAATGTGACGGTGGCCAACGGCGCGATCAGCCCAGGCGACCTGGGCGCTACGCCGCAGACGCTGACCATCAACGGCAGTCTCGCGCTCAGCGGCGCCTCGGCCCTCAACTACAATTTCGGCGAAGCGGGTATCGTCGGCGGGATGCTCAACGATCACCTTGTGGTGGGTGGTGGCCTCACGCTCGATGGCACGATCAATGTCACCCAGAGCGCCGGCGGCACCTTCGGCCCCGGCGTCTATCGCGTCATCAGCTATAACGGCGCGTTCACCGACAATGGGCTCGCCATCGACACCATGCCGGCGGGCAGCAGCGTCACCGTCCAGAGCTCGATCGCCAATCAGGTGAATCTGGTCAATGCCGCGGGCTTGACCCTCAACTTCTGGGACGGCGACGCCGGACCGAAGAACAACAACGCGATCAACGGCGGCGACGGCACCTGGCGGGCGAGCGGCGACGACAACTGGACCGATCAGGACGGGATCGCCAACGGCGCCTTCGCGCCCAACGGCTTTGCGATCTTCCAGGGCACGCCGGGCACGGTAACGGTCGATACGGGCGGCGTCAGCGCCTCCGGCATGCAGTTCGCGGTCGATGGCTACAGGGTCGAGGGCGGCCCCATTACGCTGGTGTCCGATGGGGCCAGTGGACAGTCGGTCATCCGCGTCGGCGTCGGCTCGGTCGGGGCGGATTATGTCGCCACCATCGCGTCGGACTTGAGCGGCGCGACGCAGCTTGTGAAGGACGATCTTGGGACGTTGGTGCTTTCGGGGACGAACAGCTACACGGGCGGCACGCTGATCAGGAACGGCACGCTCAGCATCTCCGCCGATGCCAATCTGGGCGATGCGGCGGGCGGGCTGACCTTCGACGGCGGTACGCTGGCGACGACGGCCGACGTCACCTCGGCGCGCAACGTGACGCTCGCCGGCGCGGGCACGATCCTCACCGATACCCTGACCACGACGACGCTGAACGGCAGCGTGACCGGCACCGGCTCGCTCACCAAGGGCGGCGGCGGCACGCTGGTGCTGGCGGGCACCGGCAACAGCGCCGGCGGGACGAATGTGGACGCCGGCCTGCTGCAGGTCGATAGCGACCTGACCACGCCGACGCTCGGCCTGCCCGGCAGCGCCGCGCTCACCGTCAACGGCACGGTCGAAGCGGCCGGCGCGGCGCCGGTGGTGGTCACCGGCGATGCCGGGGCGAGCACCATCACGGTCAACGGCACGCTGCGGGCGAACGGCGACCTCGGCGGCGGCAGCGATGTCCTCACCCTGGCCGGCACGCTCGACACGGCCGGTTTGGCGCTCACGCTCGGCGACGACGACGACCGGCTGACGCTGAGTGACGGCGCGGCGATCACTGGCACCGGGATCGACGGCAGCGCCGGCACCGACGCGCTCGTCGCCGACAATGCCGCGGCCATGACCCTCGCTGCGGCGAGCGTCACCGGCTTCGAGAGCCTGACCAAGCAGAATACGGGCGTGCTGACGCTCGTCGGCGACCACAGCTATGCGAACGGCACGACCATTGCGGCCGGCACCCTGCAGCTCGGCGACGGCAGCAGCGCGGCCTCGCTCACGGGCGATGTGGTGAACAACGGCACGCTCGCCTTCAATCTGCCCGGCAGCTACAGCTTCGCCGGGCTGATCACCGGCACGGGCGGTCTCGACCAGATCGGTCCGGGCACGACGACGCTGACGGCGAACAACAGCTATGCCGGCCCGACGACGGTCAGCGCCGGCACGCTCCTCGTCAACGGCGACCAGTCGGGAGCGACCGCGCTCACCACCGTCGCGACCGGCGGCACCTTGGGCGGCACGGGGGTGATCGGCGGCGGCGTCACAGTGGCCGACGGGGCGATCAATCCCGGTCAGCCCAATGCCGTCGGCACGCTCGCCATCAACGGCGGGCTGGCGCTCGGGACGGGCTCGGTCCTGAACTACGACTTCGGCCAGGCGAATGTGCCGGGCGGGGCGCTCAACGACCTCCTCACGGTCGGCGGCGACCTCACCCTCGACGGCACCTTGAACGTCGCCCAGACGGCCGGCGGCAGCTTCGGGCCGGGGCTCTACCGCATCATCAGCTATAGCGGCACGCTCACCGATAATGGCCTCCAGCTCGGCACCCTGCCGGCCGGCGCGCAGGCCACGGTCCAGACGTCGATCGCCAATCAGATCAATCTGGTCAACAGCGGCGGCCTGCCGCTCAGCTATTGGGACGGCGATCTCGGGCCGAAGAACGACGGCGCCATCAATGGCGGCGACGGCATCTGGCGGGCAACCGGCGACGACAACTGGACGGATGTGAACGGCGCAGCCAATGCGCCCTATTCGAACGGCAGCTTCGCCATCTTCGCGGGCAAGGCCGGCGCAGTGAGCGTCGACACGACCAATGGCGAGGTGCGCGCGTCGGGCATGCAGTTCGCCACCGACGGCTATACCGTCCAGGGCGGGTCGATCACCCTGGTGCCGAGCAGCGGCACCCAGGCGATCGTCCGCGTCGGCGACGGCACGGCAGACGGCGCCGGTTATACGGCGACCATCGCCGCCGCGCTCACCGGCTCGGCCGGCCTCGCCAAGACCGATGCCGGCACCTTGGCGCTCACCGGCACCAGCAGCTACACGGGCGCGACCGATGTCGTCGGCGGCACGCTGGCGGTGGACGGCGCGATCGCCGGGTCGGCGGTGACCGTGCATCAGGGCGCGCGGCTCGCCGGCAACGGCACGGTCGGCGGCCTGACGGTCGCCGCGGGCGGCACCATCGCGCCCGGCCATTCCATCGGCACCCTCCAGGTCGCCGGCACTTACACGCAGGCGAGCGGCGCGACCTATCAGGTCGAGGTCGACCCGACCTCG
>NZ_JBHTDB010000009.1:0-703411 GCF_042666455.1 Chelatococcus sp. GCM10030263
CCAGACATCAGTTGACGCGGGGTGGAGCAGCCCGGTAGCTCGTCAGGCTCATAACCTGAAGGTCACAGGTTCAAATCCTGTCCCCGCAACCAACGATTCTTGCGAAAGCAAGGCACCCAAAACCCCGGCCTCCGAAAGGACGCCGGGGTTTTTCTTGTTCGCCGCGAACCGAAGGACCGCGGCGAGGTCGCCGCGCAGCACGATCGCCAGCTCTGCATCGTCGGGCGCGAGCGTCACTTGATCGATCAGCGTGCGGAACACCTCAGCCGCCTCGGCTCGCCATCCTCACTCTGCAGGCTCTCGTACAGAGCGGCTACGCGCTGGCGGTAGATCTCCGCTATGTTCGGATGCAATAGCGACGTGGGCTCTTCGGCGTTGGAAAGCAAGTCGATCAGCGCGGCCTTTCGCGCCTCGAGCCGCTTCATATCCTCGACGATGGCTTCGATCGGACCGCCTGCCTTGATAGCAGCCAGCAACTTTCCGAGCTCGCGTTCGATACGCGGAAGCTCGTCGCGCGTGGCCGCAAGGCCCGCTCCACGCTCAATCCGCAGCCGGTTCGCCTCGCGGGTAAACTCGTCGCAGAATTCCTTGAACAGCTCCGGCTCCATCAGGTGCGTCCGCAAGCCGCTCAGCACCGAGGCTTCCAATGCATCGCGTCGGATATTTAGCCGGTTGTCACAGGTGCCCTTATTCCGTGCTGTCGCGCAGCTCAGCAGATCCTTCGAGATCATTGTGTATCGAACACGTCCGACGCAAACTCTTCGGCATCGTGGCGACGAGTTTAGCAGTGGAGCGCGAAGCGTGGCTGGAAGAAGCCCGATGCATGGCGCGCGACGCCCTGCGCCTGGCCGGGAGCGAATAATGCCAACTGCAATTGAGTACACACAATCGCCATCTTGATGCGCGGTTGCAGGCGTATCGAACTTGGCTCGCCGAGCTCGATGGCGAGCGCCGCAAGCTCAAACCTGATGCGCCGGTCTACAACCCGTTCATTCGCAACCAAGTGAACGTGCAGCTGTGCTAACCTGAAACAGCCGTGCGTAGAGGAGTGCGCATCGCAGCACCGTTCGACCTCCCGGCGGTAGTGAGGTAATCACGCCGCTAATCTTGGAATTTCCCGCACAACCAATCGCAAGAATCGGGTGTTGCGGGGCCCCCGCAACCACTCCACGCTGCGCCCGAACACGCACGCTTACGCTGTTATACGAAGGCGCTGGCGGAAGGCTTAATCTGGTCGCGCGCCCTCAACGGTGATGAAGGCCTGCGTAATCACTATCGCATTGCGTCGAGCTTGGTCAGGATTGCCAAGAACTGATCAGGCGCTGCAGCGATAATGTTGTGCCTGGTGGGCACCTCTTCGATCCGCCAGTCCGCGAGCTTTTTGAGGCGGTCGACCGTCGGAGGGAACGGGCTGTCGGTCCACCCTGTGGCGTAGACAAAGAGCTTCTCTCGAACCTCTTTCCATCGCCCGGCAAGTCGGATCTTCTGGAGAAACGACGCCATGGGATGCGGCCGGCAACGTGGGTCCATATGCGCGGGAGGTCGAACGCCAAAGCCGTCCTCGTCCGCCCCGTCAATGGCGATCGCTCGGAAGTGGTCGTTGACCAAGCCCCACCAGGAATCGCCATCCTCGGGCACAAGCGCGTCGATGTAGACGAGCGCAGATATGCGCTCGGGCATCCGATCCGCCACCCCTGTTATCACCATCCCACCGTAGCTGTGCGCGCAAAGAACGACGTCGGAAAGATCCTCGAATTCGAGTACGTTGGCCACATCGAGAATGTGTGTGTTTAGGTTAGGTCGCGCCGCCGCGAGGTGCACCCGTTCGCCCAATCCCGTGAGTGTTGGAGTAAAGACTTCATGTCCAAGTGCACGCAGCTTGCGGCCGAAAGGCGTGATCTCACAGCCTCCATGCCAGCCGCCCGCCACGATAACAACGTTCGCCATCCGTCAACTCCTCGTCAATGCCCTGCCGTGGGGCGCGTCAAGGGACTTAGCCCTTTTAGTCACGAAGGAATTTAGATATTCTACCAATCCATTATCAAAATCAGTCAATCAATGCGGCAGCCTCTTCAATATCCATGGACGGATTTCGATGTGGACGGAACCGTCGTTCCGGCAATTTCGGTGCGCGTTGACGTCATCGAAACGGGAGCGGAGGTAGCCGATCATCAGCACCGCAAGGGTCAGCTCGTTTTTGCGCTGGCGGGGGGCGTAACGTGTCGCGTTCCCATCGGCTTATGGATGGTACCGACGCATTGCGCGGTTTGGATTCCAGGAGGTATAAAACACAGCAATATCGCGACCGCCAATGCGAAGCTTTTCTTCGTTTATATTGAACCTGGCGCTGCTGATCTTCCGGCTCGATGCTGCACCGTTTCAATCTCGCCGTTGTTGCGCGAACTGATCGTTGAGCTTTCCGAACGTCCGGATACGAATGACGGTGATGAGCTTCTGACCAAGGTGCTGCTCGCCGAATTGCCACGTATGCCTGTCCAGCAGCTATATCTGCCGATTTCATCGGAACCGCGTCTCAGACACATTGCCGATGCATTGACCACGAACCCTGCCGACCGAACCACGTTAGGCGCGTGGGCCAGTCGCGTCGCACTCAGTGAGAGCAGCCTCAGCCGCTTGGTGATCAAGGAAACAGGATTGACCTTCGGACGCTGGCGACAACAGCTGCACCTGATCGTCGCTATACGAGAATTGTCCAATGGCGCGACAGTCCAGCAGGTTTCGGCCAACCTGGGCTACGAATCCGTCGCGGCATTCATCACCATGTTCAAGAAGGCACTCGGCAAGCCGCCGGCGAAATACCTTGCCAGTGTTATGCACGACAACCGCACATAGATGATCGATGCTAGAGAGCCGGCGAAAGGCCGAACCAGGGCAAAACTCTCCATTTCCATCTGGCGAGGCTCACGTGTGGCGCACCTTTGCGAAGGCGAAACCCCGCGGCTGGCCGCGCTTGGTCGCGAGGTCTATCCACAGCATGGCGAGCGACTCCAGGAGGCGCGCGGCGCGCAGTGGCCCGGCATCGATCGCATCGAATCCGAGATCCGCGACCAAACCGAGCAAGAGCGGCTTCCTGTCTTCGTCGTCGCCGGCCACGAGCATCATCGGCTTTGGCTGAAACGCGGCCGCGTCGGCTATATTCTCCGCGCCGGTCTGGTTCAATGTCTTGAACACGCTCGCCCCTTTCGCCCATTCGGCGACCTGTTCGCCACCCGAAGCGTCGAAGCCGATCGTGAGATGGAGGCCGTCCGCACCTATGCCGAGCGGGTTGGTGCAGTCGATCAGGACCACGCCGGACAGATCGCCCAGCGCCTCGATCGCGGGTCGGGCCGCCGAGAAGGGAATCGCGAGCACCACGATTTCAGCGTCGCGCCGTTCACTGGCTGGTTGCAGGCGCTCCTGCGGCAGGTCGGCATATTTCGGACTTTCGGGATGGAGGACGCCAAAACGGACGTCGTGCCCTTGCCCTAGCCAGCCCCGCCCGAGCGCCGACCTGGCCCGCTCCGACGATCAGGATTCGTTTCGTCATGTTTATACGCCCCTTCGCAGGCCAGTTTCGTTCCGGCCGACACTAAGCCAGCATCATCCTTGGCACGGCCCGCCCGGCGGACCCCAGCCCCGCTCAACGGGACCACTCCACGCCTGGGCCTATGTAGTGGCGCATCTCAATGATCTCGCTCACGAAGGGCTGGATGGCGGCGAAGAAGGGCGGAAAATGTTGGCCTTTCCGGAATTTCTGAAGATGGTCGGCGGTCGACGTCCAGCGGATACGCAGGATGAAGCAGGTCGGCGCCTCTTCGCACTGAGTGAGATCGAAGCCGAGACATTCGGGAGATGCCTGCAGGCTCTCGCCAGCTGTCTGGTAGGCCGAAATCAGATCGTTCCCACTATGCTCTGTCAGTTCGTAGCGGATATATTCGACGATCATGGTGTGGTTCTCGCGAAGGCTGCAGAATACGGGGACTGTAGTTAGCGTGGTCGTATCTCAGCGGTGAAATCGGGGTTCTGATAGCTTCGTAGACTTGCGCGCTTCGCAATGGAACTGATATCCGTTCATAATGGATATCGATAAAACTAAGATCAGGCAGCTCGATTTCTCGCTGCTCCTGATTTTCGACGAGCTTGTGCGCCATGAACGCACAACGGTCGTGGCCGCGCGGCTGGGCCTCAGCCAGTCGGCGATCAGTCACGCGTTGACGCGCCTGCGCAATCTTTTCGACGATCCGCTTTTCGCGCGCCGGCCGGACGGACTGACGCCCACCAGGCGCGCGCTCGAACTCGCGCCGAAAATCCGCGATCTCATGCGCTTGACGCAAGATGTCGTCGGCGGGCGCGCGACTTTCGATCCGGCTACCTCCGCAAGGCTGTTCAGGCTGGCCGCCAACGATCTCGTTTCCACGCTGCTCGGCGCGCCGCTCCTGGCGAAGCTGGCGACGGAGGCGCCGGGAACACGGCTGACGACCCGCTTCGCGGTCGGCGAGGCAGCTCTCGAAACCCTGCGGAAGGACGAGATCGATCTGGCGATCGGCCGCTTCTACGAGGTTTCCGACGAGTTCGAATCCAAGGTTCTCTTGCAGGAGAGCTTCGCTGTGGTGGCGCGTCGAGGCCATCCGGCCATCACCGCATCCCTCGATCTTGAGACCTATGTCGATCTCGACCACCTGCTCGTGTCTTTTTCCGGCAGGCTGACGGGTGTGGTCGACGATGCGCTCGCTTGCCCGGCAAGGACTGAAACGCCGCGTGCGTGCCAGCGTGCCTATGTTCCTGACAGCCTTCGCTGCCGTCGCCACCAGCGATCTCGTCGCGACTGTTCCTATTCGGCTTGCAAGGCGTTTCGGGGCGGAGTTCGACCTGCGGGTGCTGGACCCGCCCTTGGCGATCGAGAGCTTTCCCATCAGCGTGGTACGACATTCGTCTACCCGGTCCGACTCTGATCTCAGATGGCTGGTCGAACGCGTTGAGGAGGTCGCCGTTAGCCTGCGTTGACCCTTTGAAAATACTCGATGGCTACCATGATAACGTGCGACAGTCGGCGGCCATGTCGCAGAATATCACGCCATGGCGTGAAATTGGCGGGGTCGAGTCGAGAGGGATTCGAACCCGTTCTATATGGAGTGTCTAAGCGGCAAATCTGGGAATCGCCCTCTCGATCAATCGCAAGAATCGGGTGTTGCGCCCTCCCGCAACCAAATCACACAAAAAGGCCGTCCCCATACAAAGGGACGGCCTTTTTGCGTTTAGTCCGACCTCAACACCCCACACGGGGCGCCGCCCCTACCAGGCCGTGAAGCCCCCATCAACAACAACATTCGAGCCGGTCATGTATGACGACGCATCGGACGCCAGAAACCGCACGACTCCGTTGTATTCGTCGATCTCGGCCTGCCGGCCCATCGGTACACGCTCGATGAAGGCGTCGATGAATTCCTTGTCGAAGGTCGCCGTCTTGACCCCGCCGAAAGAGATGAGATTCACCCGCACCTTCTTCGGCGCCCAGTAGGTGGCGAGATAGCGCGTCAGATTGACGAGCCCCGATTTCGACGCCGCATAGGAGATCGCCTTGATGAAGGGAACGCCGTCCCGCTTCTCCCGATAGGCATAGAGCGCCTGGTTGGGTGACACGATGCCGTAGATCGACCCGACATTGATGATCGATCCACGCCGCTCGGCCGCCATCCGGCTACCCACGACCTGGCTCGTCAGCATGACGCCGGTCAGGTTGGTGTTGATGATCTCGTCCCAGTATTTCTGCGGATAGACCTCGAAGGGCGCATTCTGTTCGGCAGAACCGTCGGGCTTCGAATCGATGCCGGCGTTATTGACGAGGATATGCGGCACGCCCCAGTCGGCAACGAGCGTCTCGGTGGCGGTGTCGAGGGCGGCCTTGTCGGTCACGTTTGCCTCGTAGACGCGGATTCGCTCCTCCAGGCCGGTAAATTTCTCCGCGACCTTCGCCTTGTCGAAGGGGCGGCGGCTGAAGATCGCCACCTTCGCGCCGGCCTCCGCCAGCGACCTCGAGAACTGCGTGCCGAGTTGGCCGAGCCCGCCGGTCACCACCGCCACCCGGCCCTCGACGCTGAAAGGATCGTTCATCTGTTCGTCTCCTGCCTTGGCCGTCACGCCGTCTTCGCTGCGGTGTCGATCGCCTCGCGCACGCGGCGGCAGCCTTCATTGAGGAAGAGCACATCGTTGCCCATGATGATCATGTCCACGCCGCGCTTCTTCAGTGCGTCTACGTTCTCGGCGACGGGTGGAATGCACGGCGCCATCACCTTGATGTTGCGCTGGTGGCACTTCTCCACGAGCTCGGCGAGACGCTCGTCGACCTCGGGATGCGACATGGAATAGTCGATCGAGATGCGCCGCGAGATCGAGTAATCGGCGGGGCCGAAATTGATGACGTCGATGCCTTCGACCTCCAGGATCTCGTCGATATTGTCGAAGAACTCGTAGCTCTCGGCCATCGGGATCACGAGCTTGCTGGCGTTTTCACGCTCCATATAGCTGGACCATTGAAAGCCCGGTCCGGCAAAGCCGGCGGACCGGCAGGATGCGTCGCCGCCACGGCGGCCGATCGGCGGGAACTTCGCGGCGCGCACAATGGCGCGGGCCTCGGCGGCCGTGCCGACCTGCGGCACGATCACGCCCGTCGCCCCGAATTCGAGCGATTTGCGGATGTCCCATTCATTGGTGCCGCGCACCCGGACGAGCGGCGCAATGCCTGCCAGCAAGGCGGCGAGCACGAGCTTCTCGAGATGCGCATCGACATTGACCGGGGTGTGCTCGGCGTCGATGAAGGCGAAATCGAGCCCCCAATTTCCGGCCGCCTCTATGGCCGTGGTCGAGCCGGTGTAGAAGGTTGCGCCGAAGGTCGGTTCTCCACTTCGCATCTTCTGCGCAAGTTGGTGATTTTCTGGCACTGGCA
Organism: Chelatococcus sp. GCM10030263; assembly: GCF_042666455.1. Classification (NCBI taxonomy): domain Bacteria; kingdom Pseudomonadati; phylum Pseudomonadota; class Alphaproteobacteria; order Hyphomicrobiales; family Chelatococcaceae; genus Chelatococcus; species Chelatococcus sp. GCM10030263. The sequence continues at coordinate 6,944 of NZ_JBHTDB010000009.1, forward strand.
ACGGTTTGCTCCCTGGTTCCGGCGGGCGTTCGCACCGCTTTGAGGACTGATGAGGATGGCGACTGCGCCCGGTCTACTTCAGGCTCGGCGCGATGAAGCTGCGCAGCTCCGGCGTGCGGGGATTGGTGAAGATCTCTTCGGAGGAGCCTTCCTCCCAAACGCGGCCCTCGTGCATGAAGACGGTGCGTGTCGCGACCCGCCGGGCGAAGCCCATCTCGTGGGTCACGAGCACCATGGTCATGCCGGCCTCGGCGAGCTCGGCAATGGTCTTCAGCACTTCGCCGGTCAATTCGGGGTCCAGCGCCGACGTCACCTCGTCGAAGAGCATCACCTTCGGCTTCATGGCGAGCGAGCGCGCAATGGCGACGCGCTGCTGCTGCCCACCGGAGAGCTCGTCAGGATAGGCGCCTGCCTTTTCCTCCAGCCCCACGCGCGTCAGCACCTCCTTGACGAGGGCAGCCTGCTCGTCGCGGGGCAGGCGCTTCACCACGCGCGGCGCCAGCGTGATGTTCTCGAAGACGTTGAGATGCGGAAAGAGATTGTAGCTCTGGAACACCATGCCCACCTCCTTGCGCAGGGCGCGGAGATGGGTACTCGCGGTGTCGACCTTGTGCCCGGCCACTTCGATCGCCCCCTTCTGGAAGGGCTCGAGCCCGTTGATGCAGCGCAGCATCGTGCTCTTGCCGGAGCCGGAGCGGCCGATGACGGCAATCACGTCGCCATTCTCGACCGACAGATTGATGCCCTTGAGAACAGGCACAGCCCCGTAGGATTTCACGAGGTTTTCAATGCGCAGCGCGGGCACTTCTTCTCTCCTTCAGCGTCTCGCTCCAGAGTGAAAGCGGGTAGCAGACGAGGAAATAGATCACCGCCACAGCGAGAAAGACGTGGAATGGCTGGAAGGTCATGTTGTTCAGGAGCTGGCCGGCGCGGGTCAACTCGACGAAACCGATGAGTGCCGTCACCGACGTGTTCTTGACGATTTGGACCATGAAGCCGACGGTCGGCCCGAGCGCGATGCGGAAGGCCTGCGGCAGGATTACGTAACGCAGCTTCTGGACGGGGCCGAGCGCGAGCGCATCGGCGGCCTCCCACTGGGTGCGCGGAATGGCTTCGATGCAGCCCCGCCAGATGTCGGCGAGGAAGGCAGTGGCGTAGATGGTCAGCGAGATCGCAGCGGCGGCGAGCGGCGGGAAATAGAGCCCGAGGAAGCTCAAGCCGTAATAGGCGAGAAAGACGACGATCAGGAGCGGCGTCGCCTGCACGAGCTGGATGTAGGACGCCACGATCATCTGCAGCCAACGCGGCCCGAGCGCTCGCATCAGCGCGAAGATGAGCCCGAAGAAGCCTCCGCCGATGAAGGTCACGACCGAAAGGACCGCGGTCCACAGGAGGCCGTGGAGGAGAAATTCGATGCTCGACCAGCCGAATGATTGGATCATGCGTCCACCTCCCGCGCGGTGGCGATCGCAGGAACGCCCATCGAGGCCAGCTTCGGCCTGCGGCGGCGGAAGAGCCATAGGCCGATGAGCCAGTAAATCAGCCTGAAGGTGAAGGTTATCGTGATGTAGATCGCCGCAACGACGAGAAAGGTCTCAAGGCTGCGGAAGGTCTGCGACTCGATCTTGGAAGCGGCGAGCGTGAGCTCCGTCGCCGAAATCGACGAAGCGATCGACGACCCGAGAAGCGTCAACGTCAATTGCCCGGTCAGAGCCGGATAGATGACGCGCAGGGCGGGGATGACGATGATATAGCGCACCACCTGCAGACGCGAGAGCCCGAGCGCCAGCCCGGCCTCGATCTGGGTGCGCGGTATGGCGAGCAGCCCCGCACGGAAGATCTCGGTGGAATAGGCGCCGAGATTGAGCGACATCGCCAGCACCGCTGCCGTATCGGCGCTGAGCCTCACGCCCATATAGGGCAGGCCGAAGAACAGAAGGAAAAGCTGCACCAGGAGCGGCGTGTTGCGGAAGGCCTCCACATAGGCGGCCCCGCAGCCTGCGGCCCATCTGGGCCCGTCGATCCGAACGATCGCCACCGTCAGGCCGATGGCGAGGCCGATGGCGATCGACTGGCCCGAGAGCACGATCGTGTTGATCGTGCCCTGGATCAGTTCCGGCGCGCGGTCGAGCACCGGCGCAAACTGCATCTGGTAGGCCATGAGACCCTTGGCTCCAGAGTGGCCGAAGGCGGAACGGCTGAAACCTGGCGCTTCTCCGGCGCCTGCCGGATCAGAAGGTCGGAAGCTTGCCGCCGGGGATCGGCACGCCGACCCATTTCTTGTGCATGGCGTCGAGCTGGCCGGTTACTTCATAGTAATAGATGAAGTTGTTCAGCCAAAGGCGCAGTTCAGGAGCGTTCTTGCGCACCGCCATCGACCAGTAGAGCGTGAAGATCGGCACGTCCTTCTTCACTTCGAAGTTCTCGAGCTTTCGCTTGGCGATGACGTCGTTGGCGACCGTGGCGACGGCGGCCGTCACATCGACCTGGCCCGAGATCAGCGCCTGCATAGCCGTTGCATCATCGTCGAAGCGAACGACCTCCAGGCCCTCGATTCCATAGCCGCTGACGGCTGCATCCTGGGTGCTGCCCTTCGGCACCGAGATCCGCTTGCCCTTGAGATCGTCGAGCGAGGTGAGCTTCATCTCCTTCGCCGCGACGAAGCGCATTTCATAAGCGCCATAGGGATTTGTCATCAGGAACAATTTGGCCCGTTCGGGCGTCGCGGTCATATGCGCGATCAGCATGTCGACCCGGCCCGATTCAAGGGCTGCGGCGCGCGACGCATTATTGACCGGCACCACGTTGAGCTTGACGCCGAGCTCCTTGGCCACGGCTTTGGCGAGGTCCACTAGGAAGCCATCGGTATTCCCGCTCGCATCAACCGTGTCATAGGGTGGAATACCGGTCAGGACGCCGATCGTGATCTGACCTTTTTTCGTGATGTCGTCGACCGTCTGGGCGAAGACTGTTCTCGCCGGCAGGGCAACGGCCACAGCCAGTGCCACCACAACCGCCGCGCGGCGGGTCAATTGTCCAATCATACTCTTTCCTCCCCAGTTCCGAGTCCCGCCTCGAGGGTTGCCCCCTTCTCGCGGGATGGTCAGACCCGGCTCTCTCGCCCAGCCTGTCCGGCCGTCGGCGCCTTCGAGCCCGATCGCGCTCCGATCGAACATTTCAGAGCTTTTGTCCTGGAGAGGACCCGCCCTGCGTCCGTATCGCTCTTGACATATGACTTATGACATAAGCTAGTGTCAACAGCGTTGACGGGTGGAGCGATCAACGAATTTGCAACCTCGCATTCGGTGCGGATGCCGCAAACCGTTGTCCTGCGTTCCCATCGCGACGTGAGTGGCCACCTTTTCGATGGCGCGAAAGTTCACAGTCGGTAGAGACGGATTGTCCGCCGCGGCAGATTACGGAACGACGATCGATCATGGCGCCTGAAAGCAAGAAGCCTGTCAGTAACCCGGCCATACGCGGCCGCGACAAGCTGTATTCGTCAGTGGTGAGTGCCTTCGAGGCGCAAATCCTGTCTGGCGAATTGCCGATCGGCGAGCGGCTGCCCTCGGAAGGCGATATCGCGCGCGACTTCGGCGTCTCGACGCGGTCGGTGCGCGAGGCCATGCAGATTCTCGAGACCAAGGGTCTCATCCGCCGTCGCCACGGCGGGCGCTCGGTCGTCGTGCGTGACGACGTGGGCGAATTCCTCGGCACGCTGGCGGTGACCGTGCGGCAGCTCTTTTCGACGGATCCGCACTATCTCGTGCAGCTCATGGTCGTGCGGCGGATGATCGAGACCGAGGTTCTGAGCCTCCTGACGGAGCGCGAGAGCCAGGCGGTTGCGGAAGTCGAGGACGCCTTGGAAGCCATGCGGCGGGCGCGCGACAGCCGGGATTTCACGGGCTTCACCGAGGCGGATGCAGCATTCCACCTGGCTCTTGTCCATTCTGCCGGAAACGAAATTCTGTCCGTCTTCTACGACAATCTCTACAGCCTCATCACCGAGGTGATCCGCGTGACGAGCCGTGTGCCGACGAAATCGCTCGAGGCAGCCTATACCGAACATGCCGATATCTTTGCGGCTTTGCGGGCTCGCGACGAGGTCACGGCCAAGACGCTCATGCGCGGGCATATCGACAACAGCGCTGCCTACCTCCGCGTCGCGCTCGAAAAGATAAACCAGAAGAACCGCCAGACCGCGTAAGCTCTGCCTGATGGTCGCACGGCCACCTTCGTGGGGATCAGACGCGATAAGAGCTTGCGGGCCCGGCGATGCTCGGCTTTCTATCGGCAGAACGCCTGATGGAGCGATGGGAGGACTGGGTGCGCGCTGTTTTTGTCGATGCTAATGCGACCTTGGCGGCCGTCATGAGGCGCCTGGTGCGGCCCGATGACGTCGAGATCGTCATCAATGACGAGCCCGATGTCGAGCCGGAGGCGCTGCCGACACGACTGGCCGGCGCAGAGATCGCCATCATCGATCACACCGCCCTGCCGACGTCCATCGCCGGCCAATGCGCGGCGCTCAAACATGTGGTTTTCCTCGGGACAGGCGCGCGCAGCTATATGAATCCGGAGGAGCTCGCCGAACGCGGCATTTCGGTTCATATCATCAAGGGCTATGGCGATACGGCTGTTGCCGAATGCGCCATCGCCCTGATGTGGGCGGCCGCGAAAGGGCTGGCCGTCATGGATCGTGAGATGCGGGCCGGCCGGTGGCTGAGGACGGATGGCATCGAGCTCAAGGGCAAGACGATCGGCCTCGTCGGCTTCGGCGGCATCGCCGCCGAAGTGGCGCGCATTGCGGCGGGAAGCGGCATGCGCGTTCTCGCCTGGAACCGCACGCCGAAATCCTCGCCGCACGCGGAATTTGTGGATATCGACACGCTCCTCAAAGAAAGCCACGTCGTCTCCATGCATCTCCTCTTGAACGACGAGACGCGCGGCTTCCTCTCGCGCGAGCGGATGGCGGCGATGCGGCCAGGGGCGATCCTGATCAATACCGCGCGCGGCGCGCTCGTCGACGAGGCCGCGATGATCGAGGCGCTCCGAAGCGGCCATCTCGGCCATGCCGGGCTCGATGTGTTCGATATCGAGCCCCTGCCGCATGATCATCCGCTCATCACGCTGCCGAACGTTACCTTGTCCGCCCATTCCGGCTTCCGCACCCCCGAAGCGAGCGACAATCTCATCAATGCCGCGCTGGACCACTGCCGCCGGATCGCCCGGCTGGGCAACTAGCCCGCGCAAGCGCATTCGCCTGATCGGGTTGAAGGGCAGCTCGGCTCGGCCGCCGTCCGCAGCAGGAGCGGGGAGGGGCGCCCGCCGTAGCCCCTTATCGCGGCATCACGAGGCCGGCCGATAGGGCGCCGCCAATCTCCCATTGACGCTACGGGGGCGCGCGACCGCTGGGGCATGGCTGTCGCAACTGGGCTCGATCGTCATTCCCTCTCAATTGGCCTCACGACCCCAACGCGCGAGGATGTCGACCGAGGCCGCGGCGAGCGCCGGCGCGATCGGCGGCAACCTGCGCAGCTTCGCCGCCCGTGGCACCTCCCAGCGGAAGCCTTCGAGCGCGGCTGCCTCGTCCACCCCGTCGGCGAGTGCCTCGAGTGTCAATTCGCCGGCCTCGAAGGTGAAGCGCGCGCGGGGGGTCACCACGCAGCGCGGACCACCGCCGCGGATGGGCGTGTCGGCGAGGCCGTTCGCGGCCGTGTGGATGCCGGGGCTCGTGGCGAAATCGACTTTCGGCACGAAACGGCGCGGGTCGTGCGGCATGAGGATGACCACCGCGCGCGCCAGTACCGCGATGTCATGCGCCCCGCCGGAGCCGACGAGCCGCACCTTCGGCTTGTCGTAGGGGCCGAGCACCGTGCTGTTCAGATTGCCGTAGCGGTCGACCTGTGCGGCCGAGAGAAGGCCGAGGTCGAAGACCCCCTGCTGCAGCATGGAGAAGACGCCGAAACAGGAGGTGACCATGGCCGTGTCGGCGACGACCGAGGGGCTGCCGGTCGAGAGCGGCGGCACCGGCGGCTCGCAATCGATGGCACCCGATTCATAGATCAGCACCGCATCGGGCGCATGCACCGCCTTGGCGGCGATGGCGGCGAGCGACGGAACGCCGATGCCGACGAAACACACGTCGGCGTCGGCGATCTCCTGAGCGGCAAGCGCGACGAAACGGATGGGGTCGGTGATCTCGGTCATGACGCGCTCGACAGTTCGCGGGCGTTGGCCGCCTTGAGCGCCTCAAGGCGCCCCGGCGGGAGCTGCGCCAGATGATCGGCGAAGGATGAGGTTTTCCGGATCTCCCTGTCGATCCAGGCGGCGAGCGCGTCGCTGGAACGGGCGAGCTTGTCCCAGGCGGCATAGGCCTCGTCGTCGCGGCCATAGAAGCCCTCCACATAGGAGGGATAGGCGCCGCCTGGCACGTGGCAGACGGCCGAGATACGGAAGCCCGGCAGCACGGTGCGGTCCGGCCGTGCGCGGATGACCTCGCGCGGCACGATCTGCTCGACGGTCGCGATGATGCGCCGGCTCGCGAACGCGCCGTCGAGCGTGTCGCCGGAGAGGCCGTAAAGCTGCACATTGCCTTCGCTGTCCGCATATTGCGCGTGCACCAGCGCGACATCCGGATTGAGCGCCGGCACGGCGGCAAGCTGCTCGCCGGTATAGGGGCAGGTCACCCGCCGAACGTCGATCCTCCCCGGCAGATCGCCGCCGGTGAGAGAGGCCGTGGGCAGGAAGGGCACGCCCATGGCGCCGGCATGGAGCCGCAGCACCATCGCGAAATTGGTCCAGTCCTCGACCTCGATCGTTCCGGCCTCGGCGGCTCGGCGGAAGGCATGCGCCAGCCCTAGCCCGGGATTGCCGAGATAGCCGAACACGACCTTGCCGACCGAGCCGGCGGCGATCATCAGGTCGAAGAGAATATCGGCGCCGGAGCGACAGAGAGTCAGCCCTGTGATGTTCTGCCGGATGATCTCGTGAGCTGCGGCGAAGGGGATGCACTGGCCAAAGCCGCCGACGAAGACGGTATCGCCCGCATGGACATGCCGCGACACGGCCTCCGGCAGGGTCGTCAAACGATCTCTCAAGGCAGATGTCCTTCAGGCTTGAGCTAGACTTCCGAATCCCCGCCGCGGACGCGCGCCACCGTCTGATGCGTGGCGAGGCCGATGAAGGCGACCGCGACGAGAATGAGGGTGAGCGCGATGGGGCGGGTGAAGAAGACCGAGAAATCGCCGCCGGAAATCTCGAGCGATTGGCGCAGCGACTGTTCCATCAGCGGACCGAGGATCAGCGTCAGGATCATCGGCGCGAGCGGAATGTCGACCTTCTTGAAGAGATAACCCAGGATGCCGAATACCGTCATGGTGCCGATATCGAAGGCCTGCCCGTTGACGCTATAGGCGCCGAGCGCACAGAAGCCGAGCACGAAGGTGAAGAGGATGGCGCGCGGGATCTGGATGATCTTGATCCACAGCGGAATGAGCGGCAGGTTCAGCACAAGCAGAATGGCATTGCCGATGCAGAAGCTCGCGATGACGCCCCAGACGAGATCCGCGTGGTCGCGGAAGAGGAAGGGCCCGGGCACGATTCCGTTCATCATGAAAGCGCCCATGATGATGGCGACCGTCGGCGAACCGGGAATGCCGAGCGTAAACAGCGGGATGAGCGCGGCATTGGAATAGGCGTTGTTGGCTGTCTCGGGACCCGCCACGCCTTCGATCATGCCGGTACCGAATTTCTGCGGCGTCTTCGACAGCTTGCGCTCGGCCACATAGGACATGACCGTCGGCACGATGGCGCCGACGCCTGGAATGAGGCCGAGGAAGAAGCCGATGCCGGTGCCGCGGACGATCGGCATCGCCGAGCGGCGGATGTCGTCGCGCGTCAGCCGCAAGGTCGGCGCCTTCGCATTGAGCGAGGCGTCGCCCTCCTTGCGCTCAAGCCCGATCAGGATCTCACCGACGCCGAACAGGCCCATGGCGACGACGACCACGTCGATGCCGCCAAGCAGGTTGAGATTGCCGAAGGTGAAGCGCGGAGCGCCCATGACGGGGTCGATGCCGACCATGGCGACGAGCAGCCCAAGGATCGCGGAAATGAGCGCGCGCACCAGGGAATGGCCGGCGAGGCCCGTGACGAGCGACAGTCCGACCAGCATGAGCGCGAAGAACTCCGGCGGGCCGAATTTCAGCGCAAGGGTCGTGAGCGGGGCGGCGAGCAGCACGAGCCCGGCCGTCGCGACGATGCCGCCGATGAAGGAGCCGATCGCGGCGATGGCGAGCGCCTGTCCGGCGCGGCCCTGTTTCGCCATCTCGTAGCCGTCGAGGCAGGTGATGGCGGAGGCGCCTTCGCCGGGCACATTGACGAGCACCGAGGTGATCGTGCCGCCATACATGGCCCCGTAATAGATGGCCGCCAGCATGATGATCGCCGGCGTCGGGCCCATGGAGAAGGTGACTGGCAAGAGAATGGCCGTGCCCGCCACCGGGCCGATGCCCGGGAGAACGCCGACCAGCATTCCAAGGATGCAGCCGATGAAGGCGAAGGCGAGATTGGTGGGCTCAAGAGCCGTGCCGAAGCCGGCCATCAGCAGATCGAAACTCGTCATGGCCGCTGCCTCACCACGAGAAAAGCCCAGGCGGAAGCGGCTGGCTCAGGAGTTTTGTGAAGAGATAATACACGCCGAAGCTGCCTATGGCTGCCAGCACGACGATCTCGATTGGATTGCGGCGCCCGAAGACCGTCAGCAGGACGAGATAGAAGACAAAGGCCGTGATCGGGAAACCGAGCTGGCTCATGCCGGCGGCAATGCCGAGGAGACCGGCGATCGCGGCGATGATGCGAAGATACCCCGATCTTTCGGGAAAAAAATCGGCGGGCAGCGGCGGGGACCAGCCAAAGGTCGCTTGCGCGATCATGATGATGGCAAGCAGCGCGAGCAATCCGCAGAGCCAAAGCGGGAAAAAGCCCGGCCCCGGACCCATCACCGTCGCATAGGGCAGTTGCGCGGCCGTGTAGCCGAGAAGCGCAGCAACCGGCAGCAGAATGAAGCCCGTGATCTGAAGAGCAAGGCGCATGAGATGGATCGACCGCGCTGCGGAGTGAGTAATGAAATGCTTTACGAGCGTAGAAACGGCGATGGCGGCTGTCAACCGCCACCATCTCGTTGTCTAAGGCTCATTTCGCACGCATGTTCGCCATGATGGGCTTCATGCGCTCTTCGGTATCGACCCAGAAATTCTCGTAAGCAGCAGGGTCCAGATAATAGGGCCGGACACCGAATTCATTGAGTTTCTTCTGATGATCGGGGGATTCGACGACCTTCTTCACAGCCGCCGTCAGGACGTCGACGACCGGCTTCGGCGTCTTCGCCGGGGCGAGAATGCCGGTGGCTGAGGCCAGGATGACATCATAGCCTTGCGATTGCATGGTCGGCACGTCCGGCATGGCCGGATCCGGCTTGTCGGAGGCGACGCCGAGGGTGCTGAAGGTCCCCGCCTGCTTGTTGGCGAGCGCATCGGCGACGCCGCCCGCCATGGCCTCGACATGGCCTCCGAGCAGCGCCGTGACCGAGGGCGCCCCGCCGGTGAAGTGGACGGAGGCGAATTTGGCCCCGCTGGCCTGTTCGAGCGCCAGCACCATGGAATGCGGATTGGCGAGCAGGCCGCTGTCGCTGATGCGAATCGTTCCGGGCTTCGCTTTGGCGGCTTCGACGAAGTCCTTCAAGGTTTTGTACGGGCTCGTTGCCAGAACAGACAGCGTCATCGGCGTATAGTGATGCATGCCGATGGGCTGAAAGTCCTTGCGGGTATAGGCGGCGCCGCGCGTCGGATCGAGATAATGCGTGGTGACCGTCGGCAACACCGCATAGGACAGGGTATAGCCGTCCGGCGATGCGCGCATGAGCTCGGTCAAGCCGACCTGCGAGCCCGCGCCGGCCTTGTTGACGACCTGGACGGGCGTTTCGAGGGTCTGTTCGAGCCCCGCCGCCATCATGCGGGCGGCCGTATCGGTGACGCCGCCGGCCGCATAGGGCACGATGAGGGTGATGGTCTTGCCCTTGATCGGAAAGGCGGTCTCGGCTCGTGCCGCCTGGCCGACGGACAGCACGGCGATCAAGGGCAGCACGGCCTTCACGAGCGACGAAAGGGTCATTCCTGGGCTCCTCCTGGACTGAGATCGCTGGCCGATCTTCTGACTGAGCCGCCTCCCGGCGACGTCTTTGAACTGTTTCAAGCTAAGCCCTCTTGCCGGTCGCATCAATGCGTGGATAACAGTGGCAGCCAAGATTTCTGCCGGCGCCGGCCCGCAAGACACCGGATGTCGAGGCATGCCATCGCTGTTGCGCTTGACCCGGCGGGGGCCATAATCGAGGGTCGCGCTAGGGATGACGGGGTTTCGTCTTGGAAAAACGCAAACTGACGATCGCGGATGTTGCGGCGCTTGCCGGTGTCTCGGTCGGGACGGTGTCGAACGTCCTCAACCAGACGATTCCGGTGAGCAAGGCCAAACGCGATCGCGTGCTCAAGGCGATCAAGGACCTCGGCTATTCCCAGAACATGCTGGCCCATGGCCTGCGTCGCAAGCGCTCGCCGGTGGTGGGGCTATGCGTGCCGCATACCTCGATCGCGTATTTTTCCGCGCTGGTTGACGCCTTCGAGGAAGTCGCCTCGAGCAACGGCATCGAGATCATGCAGGTGTTGAGCCGGCAGGATTCCCGCACCGAATACGAGCGGGTGCAGTCGCTCCTGAAATACCATGTCGGCGGGATTCTGCTCGTGCCGAGCATGGAGCCCGAGGAGACCTTCGCTATGCTCAAGGCCTCGGGCGTGCCGGTCGTCGTCGTCGACAGAGCCCCGCAAGGCTTCGATTTCGATCGCGTGACCTTCGACAACACCACCGCCATGCGCCAGGCGACCCAGGAACTGATCGACCGCGGCCACCGCAACATTCTCTTCATCGTGCGCCAGCGCCGCCTCATCGTCACCGTGCAGCGTGTGCAAGGGCTGAACGAGGCGGCCGCCGCCGCCCCGAGCCCGGTGACCACGAAGGTCTTGGAATCCGGCCCCGACGAAGCGACCTTGACGGCGCTGCTCTCGATCGAGATGCAGAAGCCCAAGCGCCCGACGGCGATCATCGTCAGCAACAGCACGATTGCGGCCGAGGTTTTTCGGGCTCTGCGCGTGCTCAAGCTCAATTGCCCGAAGGACGTTTCGCTGCTCGCCTTCGACGAGCCGGAATGGGCCGATCTGATCACGCCATCCCTGTCGGTGGTGCGCCAGCCGACCCGCGAAATCGCGCGCATGGCCTGGACCTTTCTGATCCAGCGCATGAAGAACCAGGCGGATTCGACACAGCAGATTCAGTTGGAAGCGAAGGTCATCATTCGCGATTCCGTGCGCGCCGTCGGCCGGGATGAGCCGCTCGCCTTCAGCGCGATCGCGTGAGCCCCGAGGTGGCATCAAGCACATTGCTTCTGGCACAGACCACCTTACATCGGGGCTTGGCTGCGGAGACGTTGACGCACCGATGACGTGAGGAGAAGTTCTATGGTCAGCTTTCGGCTCTGCAACCCCACGGAGATCCTGTTCGGCTCCGGCCAGATCGCCCGTTTGTCGGATCTGATCGCTCCGGGGACGAAGGTTTTCCTGCTCTATGGGGGCGGCAGCATCAAGCGCAACGGCGTCTATGATCAGGTGATGGCCGCGCTCTCCCGCTGTGAGGTCGTCGAGCGTGGCGGCATCGAGGTCAATCCCGTTTACGAGACGATCCTCAATGCGCGGGATCTCGCGCGCCGATCGGGTTCGGAACTCGTCCTCGCGGTCGGCGGCGGCTCGGTTGTCGACGCCGGAAAATTCCTGGCCACCATCATCCCGCTCGATGTGGCCGATCCCTGGGATCATCTGGCGAGCGGCAAGCCTGCCGGGAAGACCCTGCCGGTCGGCGCCATCCTGACGCTGCCGGCGACGGGCTCGGAGAGCAATCCCGTTTCCGTGATCTCCAGCCGCGAACGGCATCTGAAGATCCCCTTCGCCAACGAGGCCGCTCGGCCGCGCTTCGCCATTCTCGATCCCGACACCATGGCGAGCCTCGACAAGCGCCAGTTGCAGAATGGCGTAGTCGACGCTTTTACCCATGTGGTGGAGCAATATCTCACCACGCCGGTCAATACGCCGGTTCAATACGGCTTTAGCGAAGTCATCCTGCAGGTGCTGATCGAATGGGGGCCGCGCCTCGTGGAGAAGAACGATGCCGAGGCCCGCGAGAACATCATGTGGGCGGCGAACCAGGCGCTTAACGGGCTCGTCGGTGCCGGTGTGCCGCAGGACTGGTCGACGCATATGATCGGCCACGCGATCACGGCTCTCTACGACATCGACCATGCTCGCACGCTGTCGATGGTGATGCCGGCGCTGATGCGCTTCAAGAGCAAGGACAAGCAGGCGATGCTCGCGCGCTATGCGCGGCGCGTCTGGCAGATCGACGAGCCGGACGCGGACAAGGCTGCCGAGGAAGCCATCCGCCGCACCGAAGACTTCTTCCGCCGGATGGGTTGCCCCGTCCGCCTCAGCGATGCGACACCGGTCGAGATCGCGGCCGACGACGTCGTGGCCCATCTCGAGCGCGCCGGCCAAACGGCGCTCGGCGAGCGCCACGACATCGGCACGACTGAGGTCCGGGAGATCCTGAAGCTCGCGGCTTGAGTGGAAGCAGGGCGTGCGTGTCGCCCGCCCGCTGCCATCAGACGCGTTCGATCAGCGCGGCAATTCCCTGGCCGACGCCGATGCACATGGTCGCGACGGCGAGGCGCGCGCCGCGGCTTTCAAGACCGTTGACGCTCGTCATGGCGAGCCGCGCGCCCGACATGCCCAAGGGGTGGCCGAGCGCGACGGCACCGCCATGCGGGTTCACATGCTCGGAATCGTCGCTGAGCCCGAGTTGCCGGAGCACGGCCAGCGACTGCGAGGCAAAGGCCTCGTTGAGCTCGACCAGCTCGATCTCCCGCATGCTCTTCGCCGTCCTCGCAAGCAGCTTCTGGACCGCAGGCACCGGGCCGATGCCCATGATGCGCGGCGGCACCCCGGCACTCGCCATCGCCAGGATGCGCGCCCGAGGCGTCAAGCCATGCTTCCGTGCCGCCTCCTCTGAAGCGATGATCAAGGCGCCGGCGCCGTCATTGACGCCCGAGGCATTGCCGGCGGTCACCGTGCCCGGATTGCGGAAGGGCGTCTTGAGCTTGGCGAGCGCCTCCAGCGTCGTGTCGGCGCGCGGATGCTCGTCGCGGTCGACAACTGTGTCGCCCTTGCGGCCCTTGATGGTGATCGGGACGATCTCCCGGTCGAAATAGCCGGTCTCCTGCGCCCGCACGGCTCGCTGCTGGCTGCGCAGCGCGAAGGCGTCCTGATCTTGGCGCGAGACCTGGAATTCGGCGGCGACGTTCTCGCCCGTCTCCGGCATGGAATCGACGCCGTATTGCGCCTTCATCAGCGGATTGACGAAACGCCAGCCGATCGTCGTGTCATAGACCTCGGCTGAGCGCTGAAAAGCGGCTTCCGCCTTGCCCATGACGAAGGGCGCGCGCGACATGCTTTCGACCCCGCCGGCGATGATGAGATCGGCTTCACCGGCCTTGATCGCCCGGGCGGCCGTGCCGACCGCGTCGAGGCCCGAGCCGCACAGCCGGTTGATGGTGCTGCCGGGGGTGCTGACAGGTAGGCCCGCGAGCAGGGCCGCCATGCGCGCGACATTGCGGTTGTCCTCGCCGGCCTGGTTGGCGCAGCCGAGGATTACCTCGTCGAGCGCCTCCCAGTCGACCTGCGCGTGGCGCTCCTTGAGAACGCGGATGGGATGCGCCGCGAGGTCATCCGCCCGCACAGCCGAGAGGCTGCCGCCGTAACGGCCGATGGGCGTTCGCGCGAAATCGCAAATATAGGCTTCTCTCACGATGCATCCTTTCTCGATCCGCCGCCTCTTGCGGGCAATATGATCATTCCTTCAGGGAATTGAAGCCTGACGATGCGAGGGGAACTGCGTTTCCACTCTGCGGCCGCCTTCGCCCGCCCGGCAATCTAGCACCCTACCGTTCCATTCCCATGAGCAGGTTGGGCAGGCCGATTGCCAGCACCGGAAACAGGATGAGGAGCGCCAGAACGACCATTTGGGCTGCGAGCATCGGAAGAATGCTGCGTGTGAAATCGGCGACCCTCACGTTCAGGATCCCGCAGGAGATGAACATGAGCGTGCCGACCGGCGGAGTTATCGCCCCGATCGTCAGATTGAGCACGATGAGCAGGCCGAGATGCACCGGATCGATGCCGACCGACAGCGCAACGGGGGCGAGCACCGGCGTCACCAGGATGAGCGCCGCCAGGCTCTCCAGGAACATGCCGAGCACGAGCAGGAAGGCGTTGATGATGACGAGCAGCAGAAGCGGATTGGAAGTGAGCGAGGTGAGGAAAGTCGCTGCATGCGAGGGCAGTTGCTCGAGCGTCATGTAATAGCCGAGCGCATCCGCCGCGCTGATGATGATCATGACGGCGGCGGTCGCCAGGGCCGCTTCCGTCAGGATGTCCACCGCGTCGCTGAGCTTCAGCTCGCGGTAGACGAAGGCGCCGATCAGCGTGGCATAGACCACGATGACGGCACCGGCTTCTGTCGGCGTGAAGAAACCGTAGCGCAGGCCGACGATGATGAAGACGGGAACGGTCAACGCCCAGGTCGCATCGCGGAGGGCCGTTGCGAGCTCCCTCGGCCGCGCCACTCTTGCTCGCACCGGTTGATAGCCTCGGCGCTTGGCGATGGCATGCGTGACGATCATCAGGCTCACGGCGATCAGGAGCCCGGGAATGAGGCCGGCGATGAAGAGCCGCCCGACCGACACATTGGCGAGATAGCCGTAGATCACGAATCCGAGGCCGGGCGGAATGATCGGCGTGATCACCGCGGAGGCTGCAACTACGGCTGCCGCGAAGGGCGGGTCATAGCCGCGCTTGACCATATTGGCGCCGAGGAGCTTCGCCTGCATGGCGGCATCCGCATTGCCGGAGCCGGATTCAAAGCCCATGAGGCCGGCCAGCACGACATTCGTTTGTGCGAGCCCACCGGGCAGATGGCCGACGAGACATTCCGCGAGATTGAGCAGCCGGGCCGTAATGCCCGAGTGATTCATGATCACGCCGGCCAGCGCGAACATCGGGATCGCCACGAGCGGAAAGGAATCGGAGGAATTCAACAGGCGCTGCGCATAGAGGGGCAGCGGCAGGCCGGTCTGGCTGAGAAAGAAGGTGAGTGCTCCGAGCGCGATCGCCACCGCGACCGGCACGTTGAGGAACATGAGGACGGTGAAGACGGCGAGTGGCACGAGGTCCATCAATGGGCTCCCGATCCGCGCAGGCGCCGCACGATGTGCTGCGCGCTGCGGAACGCCATCAGCCCGAAGCCGACCGTCAGGCCGAGATAGTTCACCCAAAGCGGAATGCGCAGGATGCTCGTGAAGGAGCCGGTGCTGGCGAGCGCCTGCTCGGCGCCGAGGAAGGCCGCATAGCAGCAGAAGCCGAGCACGAGGACCTCGACGACGAAGGCCAGCCCCCGCTGAAGTCCCTTGGGCAGGAGCGAGGTCAGGATGTCGACGCTGATATGCAGCCTGCGCCGATGCACTTCAGCCGCCCCGACGAAAATGAGCCAGGAGAAGGCGATGCTCGACACCTCCTCGACCCAGGCGGCCGGTGTGGTGACCACATAGCGCGACAGCACGCCCCAGATGATCGCGCCGGCGAGAACGACGAGCGCGACGATGGCGATGAGCTGTTCGAGTGTCTCGATACGGCGGCCGCGCGTTTTCCCCGGCGCTGCCGTCATGGCGTCCGGCGGCAGCGGGTGGGCATTCTCCAGCGCCATCGGAAAGCTCCAGTGGGGCTTGGGGGCTTAACGGTCGAGCAGGGCGCGAACCTTGTCGGGAAGGCCGGGCGTCCAGCCGGGGTAGTTATCGTAGACCACCTTGGTCGCATCCTTGAAGGCTTGCCTGTCCACATCGGTGATCACTGTCACGCCAGCTTTCTTGTAGAGCTCGATCATCTGCGTTTCTTCTTCCTTCTTCAGCTTGCTCATGTAGTCGGCCGCCTTATTCGCCTCGTCCAGGATGATCTTCTGGATATCGGGGGGCAGCGACTTGAAATAGGTCTCGCTCATGATCACCGGATCCCAGCCGATCATATGGCTGGTCAGCGTGACATATTTCGCCTGTTCGTAGAACTTCGAGGCATACATCGTCGGCAAGGGCGCCTCGAGCAGGTCAATGACCTTCTGCGACAGGCCGGTATAGACCTCGGCGAAGCCGGTGGTGATGGGTCGCGCACCGAACGCCTTGACCATTTCCACATACATCGGCGCAGCGGCTGCACGGAAATTCAGCCCCTTCAGGTCAGCCGGCTTATGGATCGGCCGATTGGCCAGGATCTGGCGCGTGCCGAAGTAATTGTTCCAGGAGATGACGCGGATGCCCTTGGCTTGGAGACGCTTGTCGAGGTCGTTCAGCCAGTCGCTCCCCAGGATCTTCCGGAAATCCTCCGGATTATCCATGAGATAAGGCGCCTGAAGGATGGCCGCGTCCGGCTCGACATCGCCGAGGAACAGGGCATCCGTCAGCTGGATGACATTGGCCCCCTGGCGGACCATCTCGCCGAGGTCCTTCTGTTTGCCGAGCTGGTCGGCCGGATAAACGGTGACCTCGACGCGCCCGTTGGTCGCCTTCTTGATGTTGTCGGCGAGATAGACCATCGCCTTATGCGCCGCGTCCGATGTGGTCAGCGGGTGGCCGAGGCGGATCTTGTACTCCTGGGCGGATGCAGTCGTCGCCGTCATGCCCAGCGCGAGCGCGCTCAAAAGTCCGGCGCTCAAAACCGTGCGTCGCAGCAGCGGCCTGCCGCTCACCTTGCCGAGTTTCATCCTGCTCCTCCCAATGGTTCAGGGGCCTTGCACGGCCCACCGTCTTCTTCCAGCCGGAGCTGATCAGTAGGCTCAACTGTGGCGCAGAACCATTTCGAGCGTCAATTGAAAAGTTTCAATGACGCATCCCTCCGAGGCGCGAATATGAGGCGCGAAGCGGTCTACCGGTTGGCCTGGAAAGCAAGGCCGGCGCTCACCGCTGTAGTCGAAAGCACAGCCCTGCGTCGGACCTGTGGACAAGAGGTCACAGGCAGACGCCATCCACCTATCAAATGGCTTGCGGTTCTGATCGAGCAATGTAAGTTGAAACAATTCAATCGGGCGCTGCAGGGCGGCGGCCCGCGTCTCCGCACGACGCAGGTCGCCTGTCATTGCAGGTAACAGGCCCGTATTCCGGTAGAGAGATCGCAATCCCGCAGGACGATATGCACGCACCCATAGAAGAGCCGCGGTTTCGCGATCTCACCCCGCTTCTGTCGCCCCGTTCCATCGCTATCGTCGGCGCCTCCGAGCAACCGGGAAATCTCGGCGGTGTCGCCGTTCATCTTCTCCAGAAATTCGGCTGTCCGGGCGAGATCTTTCCAGTCAATCCGCGCCGGCCTTCCGTGCACGGCATCGCCTGCGTGCCCTCCATCGCCGATCTGGCTGCGCCGGTCGATCTGGCCATCATCGCGACGGGAGCGGAATCGGTGCCGGCCCTCGTGCGCGAATGCGCGGCGGCCGGCATCCTGCAGGGTATCGTCTGGGCCGGGGGCTATGCGGAGACCGGCCCCGAGGGCGCGGCTTTGCAAGCAAATCTAGTCGCGGCCTGTCGCGAGACCGGATTCACGCTCGTCGGCCCGAACTGCATCGGCATCGTCAATACCGCCATGCCGATGGTGGCGAGCTTCGCCTCTTTCCTCCTCGAAGCCGAGGAGCTGAGACAAGGCGACATCGCCATGGTGAGCCAGAGCGGCGGGCTCGCCACCATGGCGCAGGCGCTCGCCCAGAAGGCTGGCTTCGGCTTCCGCTATATGATCAGTGCCGGCAACGAAGCCGTTCTGACGGCCGCCGACTACATCCATGCGCTCGCCGCGGATTCCGAGGTCAAGGTCATCGCCCTTTACATCGAGGGCGTCCGTGACGGCGCGCGTTTTCTCGCTGCGGTCGAGGCGGCGCGCGCCGCGGGCAAGCCGATTGTCGTTATGAAGGGCGGGGCGACCGTCGAGAGCGCGCGGGCCGCCGCCGCCCATACCGGGGCGCTCGCCGGCGAGAGCCGGGTATGGAGTGCGATCGTGCGCGAGCACGGCCTTATTCCCGTCGCGTCCCTCGAAGAACTGCTCGACGTCGTGCTGTTCCTGAGCAGCACGGATCTCGCCAAGCTTCCCAAGGGCCGGGGCATCGCCGCCATTACCTTTGGTGGCGGCAGCGGCGTGCTCTCGGCGGATCAATGTGCCGTCCACGGGCTGGTCGTCCAGCCGCTCACGCCGGAGACGCGCGAGCGGCTGGCACCGCTCGTGCCGCCGATCGCGTCGATCGCCAATCCGATCGACGTGACCCCCCAGGTCTACAACCAGGACAAGTGGTTCGCGTGTTTCAGCGAGGCGCTCGACGTCATCGCCGCCGATCCCGGCATCGACATCGTCTTCTGCCAGTTCGGGCCGATGTCCCAGCGCGGCAACGAGATCGCGACGATGATCGCCGATCTGCGCGAGCGGACGGGGAAGACCGTCTGCACGGCCTGGCCGCTGGCGCCGCGCGGCGCGCCGGACGTTTTGCGCAGCCGGGGCGTGCATGTCTTCCAGGAATATGAGCGGGCGATCGCCGTGCTCGGCAAGCTCGCCTCGCGCACCCCACGGGAAAGGCGTGCCACAGCCCCTGTAGAGCCGCTCGATTGGACGAGCGCCGGCCCGGTGGGCGAGGGCACCGTCATCTCCGAACACGAATGCCATCGGCTGCTCGCCGCGGCCGGCATCGATGTCGCCAAGGGCCGGCTCGCGACGACAGCGGAGGAAGCGGCGACGGCGGCCCATGCCGTCGGCCTGCCGGTTGCGATGAAGGGGATTTCCGCTGCGGTGACGCATAGGGCGGCGGCCGGGCTCGTCCGGCTCGATCTGCGCAGCCAGGCGGAGGTTGAGGCGGCCTATCAGAGCCTTACCGGCCGGGCGGCGGAGCTCGGGGTGAGCCTCGACGGCGTCTATGTGCAGACCATGATCAAGGGGGGCATCGAGATCATCGTCTCGGCTTTTCGCGATCCCGTCTTCGGCGTGATGGTGTCCTGCGGCGCCGGCGGCAACCTGACCGAGATCATCGACGACGTCACCATCGCCAGCGCCCCCCTCGACCAAGAGGAAGCGGTCGCCATGCTGGAGCGGCTCAGGATCGTGCGCGGCGCCCGCAAGCTCGATCCCGATGCCAAGCTCGCCGACCTTGTGGCTTTTGTGGCCCATGTCTCGCGGGTGGCGATGAGCGTGCCCTGGAGGCGCTTCGTGATCGAGATCAATCCCGTCAAATGGCGATCGGCGGGCGTCACCGCCGTGGATGGCCTGATCATCGTCGAAGAGCCCTGATTGGTCTCACCGGTCATCCCGGGCCGAGCGGAGCGAGGACCCGGGATCCAGAACCGATGCCACTGAACGGTTATTCGCGACGGCTTCCGCCGGCGTTCCCTTCAGATCCCGCATCGGTTCTGGATCCCGGACTCGATGCTGCGCATCGATCCGGAATGACCACAGAGGAGACGACATGACCCCGCAATCGAGGCCACCGTGGCCTCCATTGCGGGATGACGCCGAGTGGCGCGCCTCGCGTCAGCGCAGCTTCCAGACCGGCTTTCTCTTCTCGGCAAAGGCGCGGGCGCCTTCCACGCCGTCGTCCGTCTCGGCGATCTGCTGGTCGAGGTCGCGCGCCAGCGCTGTGAGTGAGGCCGGAAAGGCAGCGCTGAGCCGATAGAGCCGCACGGCGCCCTGCACGGCGAGTGGCGATCCCATCGCGATCATCTCGGCGAGTTTCTCGGCCGTCGGGATGAGCTGATCGCGCGGCACGACCTTGTTGACGATGCCGAGTTGCAGGCATTCCTGCGCGGAGAGCCGGCCGTTGCACAAGGTAAGGAAGGCGGCTGCCGTGCGCGGCAGGGCCTGATAGATCTCGTGCGGCGAGCCGAGCCGGCCGACATTGGTGTGCTGGTCGCCGATCCAGGCATCGTCGGCCATGACGCGCAGCTGGCATTGCAGAGCGATCGAGAGACCGACGCCGACGGCAAAGCCGTTCAAGGCGCAGATCAGCGGCTTGAAGAGCTCTACGTCCTGTGGCTGGCCGCCGCCGCCCCAATGGTAGGTCGGGCTGTTCGGGTCCTCGTGCGGGGTGCGCTTGCCGTCGCCCGCATGCTTGGCGAGAAACTTCACATCGCGCCCGGCGCAAAAGGCCGGCCCCTCGCCGGTGACGATGCCGCAATAGATCTCCGGGTCATTGGAGATGTCGCGCCAGCAGGAGCGCAGCTCGAGATAGGCATAGGTGTGCAGCGCGTTGCGCACCTCGGGCCGGTTGATCGTGACGTAAGCCACATGGCCCTTCTTCTCGTATTTCACGAATTCGAGGTTCTTGGGCGCATTGGCGGGATCGTATGTATTCTCGTATCGCATGGTCTCACCTTGGCTGGCTGGAACGAAAACGACGAATGGCATCCGGCCGCCGACGTGCGACTGGGCCGGGGCGGCGATCGCGCCGCCGACGAAGTCTCGGCCCGTCACACGGTGGCGACTGGCGTGGTGGGCGAGCCGACCGCGCCGGTAAGCCGGAGCGGCGGCGCGGTCAGGAGGAAACGGTGCCGCCGGTTGGCGCGCAGCCACGCGGCGAGCGGCGTCAGATGCCAGAGCTCGCCGATATGGATGCCGAGCTTGAAGAGGCAGTGCTCATGCAGCGGCGCAGCCGCGCAGCACTCCGGCTGCTCGACGGCGGGAAAGCTTTCGACGGCGAAATTGTCGGCGATGAGCACGGACAAGCCGGTGTCTGTGATCCAGTCGAGCAGGCGCTGGTCGCGCCCGTCGAGCACCGCGCAGGCATTGTGCAGGAGGTGCGGATCGGGCGTGCCACCCATCTCCAGGATCATGTCGGCGAAGCCTGTGTGCAGGCACACCATGTCGCCTTCCTCGATCGTGATGCCGTCCTCTTCGATGATGCGCATCACGTCGTCGTAGCGGATGACGGCGCGTTCCCGCCCGACGCGGTCATGGATGTCGATCATCACGCCGCGGCCCTGGACGCAGGTCGGCGCCATATTGCCGATGCCGAGGGCATGGGCGGCCGAGGTCGACTTCGCTTCGAAGACGCCGGAAGCGCCTGCATCCGCCGCATCGCTCGGGCCGACGATGTCGATGCCGCCGCGAAAGCCGTTGTAGTAGCGGGGCTCGGGAATGCCGTCGCCGTCCGCGTCGAACATGAAGCCGACATGGGAGAGCGCATCCCAATGGGTGGAATATTGCGTGTGCAGCACCACCGCATCGTCGCAGATGATGTCCGGCACGCGTGGCCCGTCGTCGGCGGACCTGTAGTTCATGCGGGGCCGGCCGTTGCGCACGGTCGGCCTGAGAACCGGCGGGAAGCGGCTCGGGCTCAGGGCATTGCCGCCGGGATATTCGAGCGGCAGGCTCAGGCAAAAGGTCTTTCCTTCGCGCACCTCCCGCATGGCCGCCATGACCCGTGCGGGCGTGAGCAGGTTGAGCCGCCCGAGCTGATCGTCGGGCCCGAAATCGCCCCAGTTCGATCCTTCCGGACGGCGTATCCAGCGCTCGCTCATGTCCTGTCCTCAGAAGACCGGCTTGCGCTTTTCGACAAAGGCGCGGCGCGCCTCCGCCGCATCAGCGGATTTGCTGAGCTCGGTCGTATAGGCCTGCTCGATGCGGAAGCCTTCGCGCAGATCGAGCCCTTCGACCGTCGCGAAGGAGCTGCGAATGGTGCGCACGGCCGTCGGGCTCTTCGCGGCGATCATCGATGCCACCCTGAGCGCCTCCGGCAGGAGCTCGCCTTCCGGCAGGCAGGCCTCGACGACGCCGAGGCGATAGAGCTCGGCGGCGCTGATGCGCTCGCCGGTCAACATCATGCGCCGCATCTTGGAAGGCGGCATGATGCGCTGCAGAAAGCTCGCGCCGCCACCCTGGCCGACATCGATCTCCGGCATGGCGAAGGTGGCGTTCTCGGCGGCGAAAATCATATCGCAGCAGGCGGCCAGCACGAAGCCGGCACCGAGCGCCGGACCGTTCACGGCAGCGATGACGGGCTTCCTGCTGTCGAAGACGCAGAAGAAGCCGTCGCGGGTGAGCCGGTTGGCGCGGAGATAATCGCCCTCTTCGGCGACCAGCGTCTCCTTCTCCTTGATGTCGGCGCCGGCGCAGAACACCTTACCCCGGGCGGTCAGCACGATGACGCGCACGTCGTCGCGCTCCTGCAGCGCCTCGAAGGTGCGGATGAAAGCCTCGCGCATGTCGCGGCTCAGCGCATTGACGGGTGGTCGCGCCAGCGCGACGACCGCGACATGGGGCGCCGCGATCTCGACCTCGATCATGTCCTGCTGCACGGTTCCTCCCACAAAGGCTCGCTTTTCGGCAGAGCATATCGGCTATTTGAATTGTTTCAATCGCTTTCTGCAAACAGGGACGACAGGAGCCTCAAGGGCCTATTCTACCCGCCTTGACCATCATGAAAGCATTCAATAGCCTGACTGATGCTGTGCCGGGAAATGGCACGCAAGCCTGCGCCGGCGGCGTCTAGGGAGCTGCCGGGCCACGGCAACGGGGGAAATCGATGGCGGATCACGTGAAGATCGCGACGGTGGCGGCGCTCGTCCTCATCGCAACATCCTGGACGCCGGTGTCGGCCCAATCCCTTGCCGATCTCAAGCCCGCGCCGGAACCGCTGGTGCTGCAGCAGCAGGGCAGCTTTTTCGTCGGTGGTCGCAAGATGACCAATCCGCGGACCGGCTGGAGCGAGCTCTCGCCCGATCTATTCGGCTCGCCGCAGGGCGATGTCATGGTCGACCAAATGTATGTGCAGTTCCAGAAGCCGGCGAATGCAGGCAATCACGTGCCGGTTGTCTTCGTGCACGGCTGTTGCCTCAGCGCGAAGACCTGGGAGACGACACCTGACGGGCGCATGGGCTGGTATGAATATTTCACCCGCAAGGGCTATCCCACCTATCTTGCCGAGCAGTCCGGCCGCGCCAGATCGGGCTTCAATACGGTCGGCTTCAACGAGGTACGCGACGGCCTGAAACCGCCGTCGACGCAGCCGCTGGTGCTGATGGCCACCGCCCAATTCGCCTGGCCGATCTTTCGCTTCGGCCCGAAATTCGGCGAGGCCTGGCCGGACCAGCAGTTCCCTATGGACAAGGTGGACGAGCTCTACAAGCAGGTCATCCCCGATCTCATCCTGACGCAGACTCCGGATCTTCTCGCCCAGTTCAGCGATCCGCGGACGAGCGTGCCGACCGTCGACACCATGGCGCAGCTCGCGGAGGACCTCGGCGGCGCCGTTCTCGTCGGCCATTCGCAATCGAGCGGCTTTCCCACCAAAGCGGTGCTCAAGGGCAGGCCGGGCATTCGCGGCATCATTCAGCTCGAGACGGGCTGCTACGGCAATCTCGATGCGGAGCAGGTCGCGGCCCTCGCGAAGGTGCCGATCCTGGTGGTCGTTGGCGATCATTTTTCGACACCGCAACCGCCGCCGGAATGCGTGAAGGAAATGGAGGCGGTGAACAAGGCGGGCGGTGACATGACCTTCATCGCGCTGCCGGACCTCGGCATGAAGGGCAACAGCCACATGTTCATGCAGGACAGGAACAACCTGCAGGTTGCCGACGTGCTCATCAAATGGATCGAGGAGCACGTCGAGCGGCGCAAGAACTAGGGACGCATCGGTGCCCCGATGCGTCCACGGGTCGGCAATCCCCAGCCACCCGTTGTCGCCTGCCGTCAGGGTGCGTCGATCAATGCGCCGCCAGGCGATCGAGGGCGCCGGGCTTGTCGTGAACGGCAAGCCTCTCGACGATCGTCTCGCTTGCTTCATTGAGGCCGACGATCGTCACGTCGGCGCCGCCGCGGCGGAATTTCAGCACGACTGTATCGAGCGCCGCGACGCTCGAAATGTCCCAGATATGGGCGCGCGAGACGTCGATGACGACGCGCGCGACCTTCTCCTTGAAGTCGAAGGCCGATACGAAAGTCTCGACCGATGCGAAGAAGACTTGGCCATCGACCCTATAGGTCCGGGTGATGCCGTCCTCGGAGAGGGAGGACGTGACGCCGACAAGGCGTCCGATCTTCCAGGCGAAGAAGATCCCCGAGAGGAGCACGCCGGTGAGCACCCCGAGCGCCAGGTTATGCGTCGCGACCACCACGATCACCGTCGCCAGCATCACGACGGATGAACTGCGCGGATGAACCACCAGGTTCTTGACCGATGCCCAGTTGAAGGTGCCGATCGACACCATGATCATGACGGCGACGAGGGCGGCCATGGGAATCCGCTTGGCCCAATCGCCGAGCACCACGCAGAGGATGAGCAGGAAGACGCCGGCGACGAAGGTGGACAGGCGGCCGCGCCCGCCCGACTTCACGTTGATGACCGACTGGCCGATCATCGCGCAGCCCGCCATGCCGCCGATGAAGCCGGTGGCGAAATTGGCGATGCCTTGCCCGACGCATTCGCGGTTCTTGTTGCTGGGGGTATCCGTGAATTCGTCGACGATGGCCGCCGTCATGAGAGATTCGAGCAGCCCGACGACGGCGATCGCCGCCGAATAAGGCAGCACGATCTCGAGCGTTTCGAGCGTCAAGGGAACGTCAGGCAGAAGGAAGACCGGCAGGGTGGAGGGCAACTGCCCCATGTCGCCGACGGTGCGCAGGTCGAGGTTGAAGGCGAGCGATATCGCCGTCAGCACGAGGATCGAGACGAGCGGTGAGGGGACCGCCTTCGTCACCCGCGGAAAGAGATAGATGATGGCGAGCCCGCCGGCGACCATGACATAAGTGGCCGAGGGCACGCCGATGAGCTGCGGCAGCTGCGCCAGAAAGATGAGGATGGCCAGCGCATTGACGAAACCCGTCATCACCGACCGCGAGACGAAGCGCATCAGATAGCCGAGGCGCAGTGCCCCGGCCGCGATCTGCAGCAAGCCGGCGACGATGGTGGCGGCGAGGAGATATTGCAGCCCGTGTTCCTTGACGAGCGTCACCATCAGAACGGCGGTCGCGGCCGTCGCTGCGGAAATCATCGCCGGGCGGCCGCCCGCGATCGCCGTGATCACCGCGATCGAGAAAGAGGCATAGAGCCCGACCTTCGGATCGACGCCGGCAATGATCGAGAAGGCGATCGCCTCCGGGATCAGCGCCATCGCCACCACGAGGCCCGCGAGGATGTCGCCGCGGATGTTGCCGAACCATTCGGACCGAAGCTTGAGCAATAGATCGCTGTTCAAGGAAGAAATCTCCAAGCGGACCCCGCCGCCTGGACGAGGGAAACCATAGGATCTGCGGAACAAGGCCGTGTAGATGCCAAGACGAGGGCTGCCGTCACGCGCAGCCGAGGACCGGAAAAGTGCGGTTCAGCAGGCGCGGAAGAAAAGGGGCAGGGTCGACTTACATTGGCGCGGGGGCTCTGAGAATCACGGCAAGATGTTGCTGCATTGCAGCAATTCACTGCATAGCGCCCCAGGCCGGTCGGCGCAAGGGCGGTTGTCGATTTCCTTCACATCCCCGGAAGGCGCTGGATTGCCGCCAAGCTTTTGACGGTCCTGCATTTCGCGACGCGGATCGGGACGCGCCCGGTGGTATGCGCAGACGCAGGCTCGCTTGCGTCCACGCGCGGCTGCGGGCAATGGATGATGGAATCTGGAGTGGAAAATCGCATGGCACGCGCCTCCGATGCGGCCTATGACGCCATCAAGAGCTGGATCCAATCCGCTCAGGTCCCGCCCGGCGGGCTGATCGACGAGGTGGATGCGGCCAAGCGCCTGTCCATGAGTCGCACACCGGTGCGCGAGGCGCTGCTTCGACTGCAGTCCGAAGGCTTCGTCGAGATCGCGCGCGGCCGCGGCATTCGCGTGCTGCCGCTCTCTGCTGGCGATATGCGTGACATCTACCAGGTCATCTCCGGCATGGAGGTCGTCGCTGTGTCGCTGCTCGCCCGCAGTCGGCCCTCGCGTCAGGCGCTCGCCAGCCTCCTCGATGCGACGAGCGACATGGAACAGGCGCTCGAGGCCGGCGAGATCGATCGTTGGGGCGAGGCGGATGAGCGCTTCCACCGCGAGCTGATGCGCCTCTCCGGCAACCGCAAGCTCTATGCGGTCGGCTGCCAGCTGCGCGATTTCGCCCAGCGCGCCCATATGGTGGCGCTGCGTCTGCAGAGTGATGCCTATCGCGCTCGCTCCACCGCCAACCACACCGCGCTCGTCGACATCATTCTCGCGGGCGACAGCCGCGCGGCGGCCGCCCGGCATTTCGACCAGCGCCAGCGCGGCGAGGAGGCGCTCATCGGCATCGTCGAGAAATTCAACCTCGCCAATCTCTGACTCCTCCAAATATATTTGTTGATATATGTAATCACCCGTCCTAACCTCTCGGCAAATGGGGCGGGCCAGCTGGCCACGTCCCGGAGGAAAGCCCAAGGTTGGACGGTGCAGGATGAAGACATACGAGATCGCGGTCGTTCATGGTGACGGCATCGGGCCCGAGGTCTGCCAAGCGGCGATCGACGTGCTCAAGGCAACGCCCGTGGCGAATGCGCTGAGCTTCGTGGAATATCCGGCTGGCGCCGGGCATTATTTGAAGGTGGGCAACGCCTTTCCGCCGGAGACCCATGCCGGCTGCACGAAGGCCGATGCCATCCTGCACGGCGCGGCCGGCATTCCCGGCGTGACCTACCCGGACGGCACCGAGACCGGCATCGAATTCGGTCTGCAGCTCAGGTTCCAGCTCGACCTCTATGCCAATGTGCGGCCGATCAAGCTGCGTCCCGGCGTGACCTCGCGCCTGCGCGACCGCAAGACCGGCGACATCGATTATGTGATCCTGCGCGAGAACACCGAGGGTCTTTATGCAGCCCGCGGCAATGGCGTGAACCTGCGCGACGAGCTGGCGGTCGATTCCCTGGTGGTGACGCGCAAGGGCATCGAACGGATCTGCCGTGCAGCCTTCGAGCTCGCCCGCAAGCGCAACGGCGCGCCGGGCGACGGCAAGCGGCGTGTCACCTGCTGCGACAAGGCCAATGTGCTCAGAACCTATGCCTTCTTCCGCAAGGTCTTCGACGAAGTCGGCGAGCACTATCCCGACATCGAGAAGGACTATGCCTATGCAGATGCCATGACCGTCTATCTGCTCGAACGCCCGGAGCATTACGACGTCATCGTCATGGAGAACATGTTCGGCGATATCATGTCGGATCTTGCCGCCGCCACCGTCGGCAGCATGGGCATGTCGCCGTCGTCCGAGATCGGCGACCATCACGGCTTCTTCCAGGCCGCCCATGGCTCGGCGCCGACGATCGCCGGCCAGAACATCGCCAATCCTTACGGCACTATTCTCTCCGCCGGTTCCATGCTGCAATGGCTCGGCGAGCGCCACAACGATCCGCGCTTGATCGATGCCGCCGATCTCATCGAGCGCAGCGTCGAGGCGGCGATGATGGCGCCAGACGGCCTGACGCGCGATCTCGGCGGCAGGGCGACCACCAGCGGCGTCACCGCTCTCGTGGTGAAGGGGCTCGCGAACGGGGTCGCCACCGCCGCCCAGTGAGGGCTCATCGTGAGGCGATAGGCGTCATGATCAGACCAGCCGCATTCGCGATCGAGACACCGAACCTCCGGGAGGAGACGCCATGAGCATTGCGCCCGGCGCTCCGAGCCCGCATTTCGCGGTGCGCCCGGACTGGCTCGCCCGCCATGACGAGCCGGTGCTCGAGCCCAATGTGGCCATCGTCGATGCCCATCATCATCTCTGGGATCGCCCGGAGAACCGCTATCTCTTCTTCGATTTCCTCGATGACGTGAATTCAGGTCACGACATTCGCGCCACGGTTTTCATGGAATGCGGCGCGATGTACCGCAGCGAAGGTCGGGCCGAGCTGCGCCCGCTTGGCGAGACGGAATTTGCGACTGGGGTCGCCGCCCTGAGCGCGAGCGGCGCCTATGGCGACACGAGGGTCTGCGCGGCGATCGCCGGCTTCGGCGATCTGCTCCTCGGCGACCGAATCGCGCCGGTGCTGGAGCGGCACAGGGTGATCGCCGGCGAGCGCTTCTGCGGCATCCGCCATATCGCCGCCTGGCATGCCGATCCCGCCGCACGCGGATCCATGGCGACGCCGCCGCCCGGCCTGCTGGGGGAAGCGCAGGCACGGCGCGGACTTCGCGAGCTCACGCGGCTCGGTCTCAATTTCGAGACCTTCGTCTATCACACCCAGCTCGGCGAGCTTACGGCGCTAGCGCGGGACTGCCCGGATCTCATCATCGTGGCAAACCACCTCGGCGGGCCGATCGGCATCGGGCCCTATGCGGCAAAGCGCGACGAGGTGTTTCGGCACTGGCGCGAGGGCATCCGCGACCTGGCGCGCTGCCCGAATGTCCGCATCAAGCTCACCGGGCTTGGCATGCGCGTCATGGGCTTTGGCTTCGGCGCGGGCGAGAGGCCGCCATCCTCTGCCGAACTCGCGGCGGCCTGGGCACCTTATGTAGAAACCGCGGTCGAGGTCTTCGGCGTAAGCCGGGCCCTCTTCGGCAGCAATTTCCCGGTCGAGAAGGGAAGCTGCAGCTATCGGGTGCTGTGGAATGCCTTCAAGCGAATAGTGGCCGGCGCGAGCCGCGACGAGAAGACTGCCCTGTTCAGCGGCACGGCATCCGACCTCTACCGATTGACGGCCGTGCCCGCACCCAATCCGATGGATGCGTGACCCACTCTCGCGGAAGGCAAGTCGTGCCAAGGAGGCAAGTCGTGGACCCGATGCAGCGCCGCCAGATTGCACAAACGACCCTCGCCATGCCGGTTCTCGGCTTCGGCGGCGCCACCTTGGGCGACGCCGGCGGGAGCATTCCCGAATATCAGGCGCTTTCGACCATCGAGGCGGCCTATGCCGCCGGCATCGATTATTTCGACACCTCGCCCTGGTACGGCAACGGCAAGAGCGAACTGCGCTTCGGCGCAGTGCTGAGGGCAAAGCCGCGCGCGTCCTATAGTCTCAGCACGAAGGTCGGCCGCGTCTACCAGCGTTGCACAGATCCCGACCACCCGAGCCAGCAGCGTTGGCGCGGCGGGCTGCCCTTCAGCCCGACCTTCGATTACACGCGCGACGGCGTGCTGCGCTCCTATGAGCAGAGCCTGCTGCGTCTCGGGATCGACAGGATCGATGCGCTCCTGATCCATGATCTCGACGAGAGCCATCTGGGAAGCCCCGCGGCGGTCGAGGCTCGCCTCGACGAGCTCGACGCTGGTGGGGGCTTTGCGGCGCTCGCCGCGCTCAAGGCGGCGGGCGAGATCGCGGCGATCGGCGCTGGCATCAATCGCCTCGGCATGATCCCGAAATTCCTCGACCGCTTTTCGATCGATTTCTTCCTGGTCGCCATGCCCTATACGCTGCTGAACCAGGAGGCGCTCGACGCGGAACTGCCGCTGTGCCAGGCCCGCGGCGCCTCGGTCGTCATCGGCGCGCCTTTCGCGTCCGGCATTCTCGCCATCGGCCCCGTCGCTGGCGCGACCTATGGCTACCAGCCGGCCCCGGATCCCGTTCTGCAGAAGGCGCGCGCCATCAAGGAGATCGGCGAGCGCCACGGCGTGCCGCTCGGTGCGGCCGCGCTTCAGTTCCCGCTCGCCCATCCGGCGGTCGCGGCGGTGATTCCCGGCCCGGTCAATGCCGACCAGTTGCGCGCCAATCTCAAATGGATGCGCCATCCGATACCGGCGGCCTTCTGGCAGGAGCTGAAAGCGGCAGGCCTTCTGCGCGCCGACGCGCCGGTGCCGGAAGGCCCGGGTTAGCTGAAGGGTTCACCGAGGAGGCGGCCCCAAAGATCAAAAAAGACGCCGCAGGCGTCGCACAGGAGGAGGAAGCAATGCTGATATCCCGTCGACAGATGACGTTCGGCCTCGCCGCCACAGGGCTCATGGCGCCCATGGCGCGCGCATCCGCCCAATCGCAGATCAAGCTGACGCTCGCCCACAATTCCGCGCCCTCCAGCCCCAAGGGCATGGGCGCGGACAAATTCGCCGAGCTCGTGGCGGCCAAGAGCAAGGGCCGTATTACCGTTCACGTCGCGCCGTCCGAGCAGCTCGGCAACGAGAATACCAACATGGCGGCACTACGCACCGGCACGCTGGATTTCGGCGCCTTGGGGCAGGGGGCGCTTCTGTCGGTCGCCCCAGAGGTGTCGGCGATCGGGCTGCCTTTTCTGGTCTCCACCCTGCCGCAGGCCTGGTCGATGCTCGATGGTCCGATCGGCCAGGAGCTCGCCAAGCGGCTGGAAGCCAAGAACGTCGTTTTCCTGTCCTGGTGGTGCAACGGCATCCGCCAGACCTCGAACAACAAGCGACCCATCCACACGCCCGAGGACTTCAAGGGGCTCAAGATCCGCACGCCCCTCGACGCCGCGACGGTCGACATGTTCTCGGCCATGGGCGCCAATCCC
Organism: Chelatococcus sp. GCM10030263; assembly: GCF_042666455.1. NCBI lineage: Bacteria > Pseudomonadati > Pseudomonadota > Alphaproteobacteria > Hyphomicrobiales > Chelatococcaceae > Chelatococcus > Chelatococcus sp. GCM10030263. The sequence continues at coordinate 37,542 of NZ_JBHTDB010000009.1, forward strand.
CAGCAGATCAGCTGGGGCGAGGTCTATCTCGCCCTGCAGAGCGGGGTCGTCGACGGGCAGGAGAATCCGCTCGCCAATATCTACGCGGCGAAGCTCTACGAGGTGCAGAAATATATCAGCTTCACCAATCATAAATACGAGCCGACCGGCCTCATCATGAGCACCGCCGCCTGGCGCCGGCTCAAGGACGACGATCGCGTCATGGTCCGCGAAGCCGCGACCGAGGCCGCCGCCTTCCAACGCAAGGCCATGGCCGACTCGGAAGAAAAGCTCATGGGCGAGTTCAAGAAGATGCCCTCCCTCACGCTGAACACGGTGGATACGGCGCCCTTCCGGAAGGCGACCGAAGTGGTCTGGGACAATTGGGAGAAGAAGCCCTTCGGCGACTTCGTCAAGCAATTGCGGGCGATGCGCGCCGCCTGAAGCAGAGAAGAGGTTAGGCGGGGGACGGTCTTCTTGCTGCTGGGGAACCCAAGACCGCTCATCCACTTCAGAGGGCAACTGACGGAACGCGGAGAACTCCCGCGTTCCTGTGATCGAATGATCCGAAATTCACGCCCGACTTGATCGGCATGAAGCAGAAGGACGAGCGGACCATGTGGCGAAGGCGCGCCGTATCCGTTGCACAGGCCATCGAATATCTCGTCGAACGCGCCTGCAACGGCCTCATGCTGCTGTCGGGTCTCAGCCTTTTGGCGCTGCTGACGGTCGTCGTCGGACTGCGCTATTTCTTCGAATCCGGCCTGAACTTCGCTCCGGATCTCACCGAGCTGCTCTTTGCGATCTTCGTGATGGCGGGTATCGCGCAGGCCGCGCGCCGCGGCGCACATGTGGCGAGCGAACTCCTGCTCAGCGTGCTCACCGGCGGCTGGCGGCTGGCGCTTTCGGTTTTCATCCATGCGGTCACGGCGACCGTCTATCTCCTGCTCGCCTGGTATGCGATGCAGAATGCCATCATCGCCAACGACCAGACGACACCGGTACTGCAAATCCCCTGGAGTGTCGGCTACGGCTGTCTCGCCGCCGGGCTGGCGCTCGTCGGGCTTTGCAGCCTGACGACGCTTGCCCGGCAGTTGCTCGGCGATGAGGAGGTCAAGGTGGATCTCACCGAGCCGGGAGTAGCGGTGACATGAGCCTCATCCTCGTCACGAGTTTCTTTCTGCTGCTCGCGCTCTCCTTCCCGATCTCGCACGCGCTCCTCGTCGGGGCGACGCTGGGCGTGATGTCGTCGGATTATCTGTCCCTCTACGGCATCATCCAGCAGCTCTATGTGCCGACCCAGAGCTTTCCGCTGATCGCCATTCCCTTCTTCGTCATGGCGGCGGAACTGATGATGACCGGCAAGCTCGGCCGGCATCTCATGGACTTCGCCACGGATCTCGTCGGGCGGTTCCGTGGCGGGCATGCACAGGTGAGCGTGCTCGGCTCCACGTTGTTCGGCGGTGTCTCCGGTTCGGCGGTGGCGGATGCGACGGCGCTCGGCAAGCTGCTGATCCCCTGGCAGATCAAGAACGGCTATCCGAGAGCCTTCTGCGGCGCGACGATCGCCGCGGCCTCGACGATCGACATCCTCATTCCGCCCTCGATCCCGCTGATCCTCTATTCGCTCGTCTCGAACGCCTCGATCGGCCATCTTTTCCTCGCCGCCGTTCTGCCCGGGCTCTTCCTCGCGGTCGGCTTCCTGGTGGTCTGCAACGTAAGCGCGCGGCTGCGGGGCTTTCCCTATCAACGCGAGCCGGTCGTCTGGCCGCAGATGATCCGGCGTGGTCTTTACGCCATGCCGGCACTATTGATGCCTGTTCTCGTTCTGATATCTCTGCGTTTCGGCGTGTTGACGCCGACGGAGGTCAGCACATCAGCCGTAGTTTATGCCATGCTGGTGTCGGCTTTCTTCTATAGAGACCTTACATGGGAGCGCGTAAAATCATCGGTCTACACCGCGGGGATGGCGACCGGGGTCGTTCTTCTTCTGATCATGGCCTCGACCGTGGCCGGCTGGATTCTCACGCTCGAAGAGGTGCCGCAGCGCTTCCTCGACTGGGCCAAGGGCAATTTCGACAGCAAGGTCTCGGTCATCCTGCTCATGAATGTCATGATGCTGGTGGCTGGCATGTTCGTCGATTTGCCGGCCGCTATTCTCTTGCTTGCGCCCTTGTTCGTGCCGCTGGCCAATTCCTACGGCATCGATCTCGTGCAACTCGGCATCATGATGGTCGTCAATCTTGCCATCGGGCTTTATACCCCGCCGGTCGGCACGACCTTGTTCATCGGCAGCATGCTGTCAAAGGCGAGTATCGGCCAGACCGTGAAGGAGCTTCTGCCCTTCTATGCGGTCGGCTTCCTGGTGCTCGCCTTGATGAGTTACGTTCCGGCACTGACGTTGTAAGCTTGCCGGCGAGAGGGACAGAATGAGCGCGACCAATCTTCCAATGCTGTTCAGGCTTGACGGCACAGTGGCTGCGGTGACCGGCGGCGATTCCGGTATCGGTCAGGCGAGCGTGCGGGCGCTTGCCGAGGCCGGCGCGACCGTCGTCGTGCTCGACCGAGCGCCCCAAGAGGGCGAGGCGGTCGAGAGGATCACCGTCGATGTCGCCGATGCGGAGGCAGTCCGCGCGGCCTTCGATGCCATCGCGGCGCGTCACGGCCGGCTCGACATTCTCGTCAACAGCGCCGGCACGGCCATTCGCAAGCCGGCGCTCGACGTCTCGGTCGAGGACTGGAACACCGTCGTGGCGGTCAATATGACCGGCAGCTTTCTTTGCGCGCGGGAAGCAGCTCGCCTCATGATCGCGGCCGGCCGGCCGGGGGCGATCGTCAATGTCGCCTCGATCATGGGACTCTCGGGCGGCGGGCTCTATCCCAACATCTCCTATCAGACCACCAAAGGTGCGATCGTCAATATGACGCGGGCACTGGCGGTGGAATGGGCGCCGAACGGCATCCGCGTGAATGCGGTCGCGCCCACCTATGTGCGCACGCCCTTCATAAGATCGCTTCTGGATCAGCCGGAGTTGATGCGTCGCATCGAGGAAATGACGCCGCTAAGGCGCCTCGCCGACCCGGAGGACATCGCGGCGGCCATCCTCTATCTCGCGAGCCCCGCCGCGGCCATGGTGACCGGGCACACGCTGCCGGTCGATGGTGGCTTCCTCGCCCAGTGAAGGGCTCGGCCCGGTTATAAGCCCAGCGCTGAACGGCTGCTCTGCGGGGTATATTCCGGCGCCTGCTTGATCTCTTCGCGACTGCGGCGCACTTGCATCGCCCGGTCGTTCCACCGGATGTCCTGCACCTCGTCAGGCGTGATCAGCACGAATTTGCCCGGCCACCAGTTCTTCGTATCGACGACGATATGGTGGATGGACCACGGCCGTGCCCCGTTGTTCTCGTCGATGAGAAAATCCTCCACATGGCCGATGTCGCCGTCCTGCGCCGCGATGGCGTAGCCGGTGACTTCATTGACACTGCGCAGATGCGTGTCTTCGACGCTCGGGCTCTCGTCTGCGTCGGGCCGGCCGCCGTCCGGCCCCTCGGCGGGATGGGCGATGTCCGGCGCCACATAGGGCGGTGCGGCCGGATAGCCCATACCGGCGCCGGTGAGGCCGACGGGGCCGAACCAATAGGGATCCCAGCCGTAATGGCCGTAGATGGCGGCCTCTGCCTGACGTGAGACCGGCAGATGGGTCTCGACGCCCGGGCTCGCCTTGACCTGTTCGCGCGTCAGCGCAACGGCGATCCTGCGTTGGTCCGCGTCGATGGCGTCGAGATGCGAGGAGGGCAGAAGAACCTGCCGGCCCGGAAGCCAGTTCCCCGTATCGACGACGAGCCAGCGCACGGTCCAGTTGTCGTCGTCGAAGAGGAGATCGACGACACTGCCGATCTCGCCATCGCGGGCATGGATGGCACAATGGGTGAGAGTGGAGGCTTCATGTGTCATGGCCAGGCTCCTCGCCGGGGACCCCGCCGGGCATGCGGCCCGGAGCGTCTCGAAAGAACAACGTTCGAACCATCAAAACGTTCGGAGCTCCTGAATTTGGGGCTAGTCGGCGGAACCGGAAAGCGCGACAATGGTTCTCGTAGAGGCTTCGTCTTTGTGATCGGCAGCCCAACATGCGGCTTGATGAAAAAGCCGGTTTCTCTCGTCATCGTCCCGTCTCCGCGGGGTGGACACCAGAGACTTGTGATCTATCTTTTGTAGATCCGAATAGGAGCGAAAGATATGGTCCGGCCATATCTGCCGTGCGGGGTTCCAGCGGCAGGCCGAGCCATGATCGGATAGACCCTGCAGCCGATCGCTTCGGACCGATGAGTGGGTCGTGGAGCATGAAGCCGGAACGAGGCACCCGCCTTTTCTAACGCGGACTTCGGATCGGGCAAGCTTATGCTTCGACGAGGCGATGAAGCGGACGGTGACCTGTAGGTCACCCGTATTGCGCTGGCCAAGCAGGGCGTGCGCGCAACGCCGCCGCGATGGGATGTGACCACCCGGTGCCGCTGCGTGGAACAATGGTGGCGCGATCTGCCAGCCCTCCGGCCCCGCGATCGATGTCGGGACGCACCACCTCTATCCGCCGCCGTCCTTGAACGCGGCGCGAAGCACCCCTGCGCGGACGACCGGCGACGCGTCTCCCCGGTGTGATCTTGGCGAGGGGCACGTCTTTCGTGAGGGAGAGATCAAATGGAATACAGGACATTGGACGAGATCAGGCCGGCCGGAACGGTCACGCCGGCCACACAGGAAGCGTCGCGTTCTCTGCGGCGGGAGAGATTAGAGCGTTTGGCTCACTTGCTCGAAGAGCATACCGGGCCGCTGAAGCTCCTGTCCGGAATGGAATATGTACATGGTGAGGCACGTTTGGCGTTGCGCGCGGACAATTCGCCGCTCGAGATCGCCTATGCGGATCCCGTCCTACGTGGGCAAGGGCTCAAGGGCGACACCTTGGGCGACGCGGTAGCGTTCTTCGATCTCTCCCAGTGGGAAGCGCATAACCTTTTCTGCGACTGTCACTATGTTGGCGCGATCACGTCGCGCGCAGTTGCAGGGCAGGCGCGTGCCATTGCGCGCAAGACCACTTTCCGCGACTTTTGGAGAAAGGTCTGGAGCGCGCTGCCGAGGTTCCGCGAGCCGGCGACGGCGCGCAGGATCTGAGCCTTTCTTGCGGGTTGCCGAAGCGGGGCGCGCCGCGGCGCGCCCCGTTGCTGTCCGGTTCGCGCCGCGATAGCGAAGGAGGATCGATGGACTGGAACCTTTTTCGCTCCTGTCCACTTCGCTCGAAAGCGCTCTAAGACAAGGAAGGTGTTCATGAAGCCGTTGTTATTGGGACTCTTGGTGGCCGGCAGTACGGGCCTCGCGGCCTTGGCTCAGTCCACGCCGACCGTCAAGGCGACCTTCCACAATGTCGAGGGCGAGTCGATCGGCACCGCGACCTTGACCGAAACCCCGAGCGGCGTGCTCGTTTCCCTCGATCTCAAAGGGCTGCCGCCAGGCGAGCACGCCTTTCACATCCACGAGACCGGCCGTTGTGATGCGGCGTCGGGCTTCGAATCCGCCGGCGGACACTTCGGGCCGGGTGATCGCCGCCATGGCTTCAAGGATGAGCATGGCCCTCATGCCGGCGACATGCCCAATCAATTCGTCGCCGCCGACGGGGTATTGAGGGCTGAGGTGTTCAACCCCAACGTCACTCTGGCGTCCGGCGACGCGGCGCATAGGGCTGCCCTGTTCGACAGCAACGGCGCTGCGCTGGTGATCCATGACGGTGTGGATGATTATGCCAGCCAGCCGTCCGGCGAGGCGGGCTCGCGGATCGCTTGCGCGGTGATCGAAAAATCGTGATGAGGCGGGGCTGCTTTGGTCCGGCGTCGGAGCCTCCCCGAGGCGATTGCGCGCCTTTTCGCCTGACGCCGTGAGGAATAATTCACGTCTCTGACCTATTCCTGATGGCTCGGGAAGGGTGCCTTGCGCAGCGCATGCGGATCGGTCGCTTGGCGCTTGGGCGGCAAGAAGTCATCGCTGCCCGCCGCCCTTCCCCGCGGATGGAGAGCGCCCATGACGAGTCACTCTCGCAAGATCCTGGTGCTCGGCGCCGGCCATATCGGCGCGGCGATCGCTGCGATGCTCGCGGAGGACGGCCATGCCGTCATGCTGGCAGATGCGAGCGAGGAGGCGGTGGCGCGATCGGCTGAGGAGGCCTTCACCACGGGGCGTATCGATGCTGCCGACCAGCAAGCCCTGCGCGCGGCGCTCTCTCATCAGGAGATCGTCGTCAGCGCCCTGCCGTATTTCCTGAACAGGGCCATCGCCCAGGCGGCGGTCGATACCCACACCCACTATTTCGACCTGACGGAAGATGTCGCGACCACCGCCTTCATTCGCGAGATCGCGACCGGTGCCGATGTCGCCCTGATGCCGCAATGCGGGTTGGCGCCGGGCTTCATCTGCGTGCTCGGCGCCGACATGGCCTCGCGCTTCGCGCGCGTGAAGGCGATCAGGATGCGCGTCGGCGCGCTGCCGCTCTATCCGACCAATGCGCTGCGCTACAACGTGACCTGGTCCATCGACGGCCTCATCAACGAATACTGCAATCCTTGCGAGATCATCGCCGGCGGCAAGCCCATCCACGTGCCCGCGCTCGATGGCCTCGAAAGCGTAATGATCGACGGCGTCGCCTATGAGGCCTTCAACACCTCGGGCGGGCTCGGCACCCTGACCGAGACGCTGGCCGGCAAGGTCGAGGACTTGTCCTATAAGACCCTGCGCTACCCCGGCCATGCCGATGTCATGAAGCTCCTGCTGCAAGGCCTCGGGCTCGCCGAGGATCGCGCGACCATGCGTTCGATCCTCGGCCGTGCCGCGCCCTTCACGCGCAAGGACGTGGTCGTGATCTTCGTCACCGGCATCGGCGAACGCGGCGGACAGATGGAGGAGGAGAGCATCATCCTGCGCTATGACGGCACGCCGGAACTCGCCGCCATCCAGCTCACCACCGCGGCGGGCTGCGTCGCCATGATCGAGCTCTTCCTCGCCGGCAAGCTCGCCCCGCGCGGCTTCCTCCGGCAGGAGGACGCGAAGCTCACTGACGTTCTCGACACAGCCGCCGGCCAACGGTTGATCGATGGCGCGCGTGGTCCGGACGCCGCCCAGCTTCTGCTGCGGCAGCGCGCCATCCGCTCACCCGCGGCTATGCCGACCGGCGCATCGACGCGGCCGCAGCCCAGTCCTCCAGCAACATCTCCGCCCCTTTTTCCGCAATCATGAGCGTCGGCGAATTGGTATTGCCGCTCGTGATCGTCGGCATCACCGAGGCGTCGATGACGCGCAGTCCCTCGATCCCGCGCACGCGCAGGCGCTGATCGGTCACGGCCGTGAGGTCATCGTCGCGGCCCATCTTGGCCGTACCGACCGGGTGGAAGATGGTCGTGCCCGTCTCCCGCGCGCCCTGCAGGATTTCCTCGTCGCTCTGCAGGTGATCGCCGGGCTTGTATTCGCGCGGGTTGTACTTCGCGAGCGCCGGCATGGCGACGACCCGCCGGACGAGGCGCAGCGCATCGATGGCCACCCGCTGGTCCTCGGGGGTGGCGAGCGAGTTGAGGCGGATCGCCGCCGGCGTGAGCGGGTCGGGCGATTTCAGCTTGATCGTGCCGCGGCTCGTCGGCCTGAGATTACAGACGCTCGCCGTAAAGGCCGGGAAGGGGTGCAGCGCATCGCCGAATTTATCGAGCGAGAGCGGCTGGATGTGGAACTGCAGATTGGGCGTCGCCTGCTCCGGCGACGAGCGCGTGAAGGCCCCGAGCTGCGACGGCGCCATGGTCAGCGGGCCGCGACGGAGAAAGGCATATTCCGATGCCATCAGGCCTTTGCGCATCAGTGAGCGGTAATCCTCATTCAGGGTGCGGACGCCGCTCACCTTGAAGATCGGTCGCAGCTGCAGATGGTCCTGCAGGTTTTCGCCGACGCCCGGCAGATGGTGCACGACATCGATGCCGTGCTCGCGCAACAGGTCGGCGTCGCCGATGCCGGAAAGCTGCAGGAGATGCGGCGAGCCGACCGCCCCCGCCGCGAGCACGACCTCCCGCGCCCGCACCTGGCGCAGCCTATCGCCCTGGCGGAATTCGACGCCCACCGCCCGCCGTCCCTCGAAGAGGATGCGCGTCACCTGCGCATGCGTCTCCACCTTCAGATTGGGCCGTGCGAGGGCCGGCTTCAGGAAGCCGCGCGCCGATGACCACCGCCGCCCGTTCTTCTGGTTGACGTGGAAATAGCTGATGCCTTCGTTGTCGCCGGTGTTGAAATCATTGGTGCGGGGAATGCCGGCCTGGACCGCCGCCTCGATGAAGGCGTCGAGCAGCGCCCAGCGCACGCGTGGCGGCTCGACCCGCCACTCGCCGCCCACCGCGTGATGCTCGCCATCGCCCAGGAAATGGTCGAGATGGCGGCGGAAGATCGGCTTCACATCCTCCCAGCCCCAGCCTTCCAGCCCGAGCTGGCGCCAATGGTCGTAGTCCGCGCGCTGGCCGCGCATATAGATCATCGCATTGATGGCGGAACAGCCGCCGAGCACCTTGCCGCGCGGATAATTGAGCACGCGGCCGTTGAGGCCGGGCTCGCTCTCCGTCTTGAACATCCAGTCCGAGCGCGGATTGCCGATGGCGAAGAGATAGCCGACGGGAATGTGGAACCAGATCCAGTTGTCTCGGCCGCCCGCCTCGATGAGGCAAACCTTGTTTCCCGGGTCCCGCGACAGGCGGTTCGCCAGGAGGCAGCCGGCGGTGCCGCCGCCGATGATCACGGCGTCGAAGGTCGGCTCGGTCATGGGGCTGTCCGTACAAACCGGGGGCAGGGATACTGCATGCGGCGTTTGCGTCTCCTCTCCCCGCTTGCGGGGAGAGGGACAGGGTGAGGAGCGTCAACTGTTGGCCGTAGGAAGTTCCCCCTCACTCGGGCGCTTCGCGCCCGACCTCTCCCCGCAAGCAGGGAGAGGTCAATCAGTGCCCGCCGACCATGTGACATAGCCTCCCCCTCAAGCCGAGGGTGAGGTGCCCCAGATGCCGGCCAGCGGTAAACCTTCATTGGACCTGATTCTGGCATGGTCCCCCTTGACTCTCGTGGGGTGACGATAGCTCTGCTTTTATAGCCAGACTATAGGCCGGAACGCCGATCAGGTAATGCAGAAATCCATATCCTCCAACGCCGGCTTCGACTGGGGAGACGTCCAGTTCTTTCTGGTGGCGGCGCGTGCCGGCAGTGCCGCGAAGGCAGCCCGGCGGCTAGCCGTCGACCAGGCGACGGTCAGCCGGCGCATTCGCGCGCTCGAGGAAGCCTTGCGCACGCCGCTCTTCCAGCGCGGCCCACGCGGCCATGTGCTGACGGCGGCCGGCGAGCGGCTGCTGCGGCGGGCCGAGGAGATGGAGACGGCGAGCCTGGCGGCGAACCGCGACCTGACGGAGGCCTCCTCCACCGTCACCGGCACCTTGCGCGTCGCGGGCCCCGAGGGCTTTCTCTGCGCCTTTCTCGCCCCGCGTCTGGGGCGCCTCGGCGAGGCCCACCCCGGCCTCGACGTGCAGCTCACGCCGATGCCTCATCTCTTGTCCGTCTCGAAGCGCGAGGCCGATATCGCCATCACCGTCGGCCAGGTACTCGAAGGGCGCGTCATCATGCGCCGCATCGCCGATTACTCCCTCGGCCTGTTCGGGTCGCGGGACTATCTCGCGCGGACGGAGCCGGTGATGCGGCGGAGCGATCTCTCGCAGCACAGGATCATCGGCTATATCGACGATCTCATCGTCATGCCCGAGCTCGATTATCTCGGTGAGATCCTGCCCGGGCTGCGCGCATCCTTCCAGTCGTCGAGCCTTATCGCGCAGATGGCGCTGACGGTGGCGGACGCGGGGCTCTGCGTCCTGCCGCATTATATGGCCGCCGCCGAGCCGCGGCTCGTACCGGTGCTCGGCGAGGAGGTGCGGCTCGCGCGCGCCTATTGGCTCATCGTTCACAAGGATATGAAGGAGACGGCCCCGAACCGCGCCTTCATCGATTTTGTGGTGGCGGAGGCGCGCCGCTGCCGCGACATCCTGCTGCCCGGAGCGGCCAGGGCTGAAGCGTCACAGCCGGGCTCCGTCTCGCCGCCCTGAGACACAGAGGCGGATTCCGATCAGGATCGCCAAGAGCGGTTGACTCCCGGGCAGGGCCGGAGTCATAAAGAACAAAATAGGAACATTTTTGAGAGATCGGGAGTGACTGCGGTGGCCAGTTCCATCGTTGCCACGCTCCGGCGGAGCATTGCCGGCTTGGAGCCCTATGGTGCGGAGAATGGGGGAAGCGCCCCCGTCTTCCGCCTTGGGCACCCGGCTGCCGATGCCGCCTTGGGCGCCATGCCTGGCGGTCTCCTGCACGAGGTCTTCGCCGCCACGGCGGCGGACCAAGGGCCGGCGACCGGCTTTGCCGTCTGCCTTTCGGCGCGCGCCATTGCCCGTGGCGCACCGATCGTGTGGATCCGGCAGGATTTTGTCGCGCGCGAAGGGGGCGAACTCCATGCCCATGGGCTCGCCGCGCTCGGCGTCGACCCGGGCCGCATTCTTCTCGTGCATGGCGCGGATGCTCGCGACGTGCTGCGGGCGGCGGGCGATGCCCTGGCGACGCGCGGCATCGGCGCGGTCGTCGTCGAGCCTTGGGGAGAGCCGAAGCTGCTCGATCTGACGACGAGCCGGCGGCTCGCGCTCCTGGCCCGCGAAAACGGCGTGACGGGCATTCTCCTGCGCGCCGCCGCCACGCCCGATGCGAGCGCGGCGGCGATCCGCTGGGAAGTTGCCGCGGCGCCCTCCACAGCCCTGCAGCGCGTGCCGGGCGTGGAAAGCCACGGGCCGGCGCGGCCGGCCTTTCGCGTCGCGTTGCTGCGCCACCGGCGCGGGATCACGGGCGCCTGGAATATGGAGTGGGATGGTCATGACCGTGCCTTCTGCGAGCCGCTATCTCTCCCTCTGGCTCCCGCTGCTGCCCATCGACCGCCTGCGGCGTGGCAGCCGCCCCATCGTGCCGCCGGATGAGCGGCCGCTCGTCGTCGTCGCCAAGGAGAACAACGCCCTACGGCTGACGGCCATCGATCCGCGTGCCGCCCGGCTCGGCCTCAAGCCCGGCATGGCGCTGACCGACGCCCGCGCGATGATCATCGATCTCACTGTGGCGGAGGCCGATTTCGCGGCCGATGCCGCCCTGTGCGAGGCCATCGCCGATTGGTGCGACCGCTTCACGCCGCTCGTCGCCGGCGACGGCCCGGCTGGGCTGATGCTCGACATTTCCGGCTGCGCGCATCTCTTCGGCGGCGAACGGGCCCTGGGGCGCGAGCTCATTCGCCGGCTCCTGGCGCAGGGCATCCATACGCGCGCCGCCATCGCCTCCACACCCGGCGCGGCGCGGGCGGTGGCGCGCTTCGGCGAGGGCGGTATCGTGCCGGCGGGTGGCGAGGCTGCGGCCCTCATGCCTCTGCCGGTCGCAGCCCTCGGCCTTGCCGGCGAGGTGGTGCAGGGGCTCGAACGCATGGGGCTTTTCACCATCGCCGATCTCGAAACGCGCGCCCGGGCGCCGCTCGCCGCGCGCTTCGGGCGAGGGCTGCTCCTCGCGCTCGACAGGGCGCTCGGGCGGCTGGAGGAGCCGATCACCCCGCGCCGGCCGCCGCCGGCCTTGATCGCCGAGCGCCGCTTTCCCGAGCCGCTGGCCGAGGCGACCGCCGTGCGCTGCGTGCTGCAGGGGCTCGCGGCCGATCTCGCCGGCATGCTGGAGCGGCGCGGGGAGGGCGCACGGGATTACGAGGCCTCCTTCTTTCGCACGGATGGTCAGCTTCGCCGCATCCGCATCGAGACCGGCCGGCCCTTGCGCGATCCCGAGACCATCGACCGGCTCTTTGCCCTCAAGCTCGACGCGCTTGCCGATCCCATCGACCCCGGCTTCGGCTTCGACATGATCCGGCTCGCCATCGGCGCGACGGACCCGCTCGACGCCCGCCAGGAGAGCCTCAATCGCCAAGATCTCCACGCCGGCATGGCCGGCGAGGGGGCGCAGGCGCTCATCAGCGATCTAGCCGACCGGTTGAGCGCCCGGCTCGGCATCCGCCGTGTTGCGCGTTTCGTGGCGCGCGACACGCATATTCCGGAAGAGGCGGCCCGCATTCTGCCGGCGCTTCGTGCCCCCGGCGGGCAGGACTGGCCGACAGGGTCGGCGATCCCCATGCGTCCCTTGCGCCTCTTCGATCGGCCGGAGCCGGTCGAGGTCATCGCCCAAGTGCCGGACGGCCCGCCGGCGCGCTTCCGCTGGCGCCGCGCCTTGCACGAAGTTGCCAAGGCCGAGGGGCCGGAGCGCATCGCCGGCGAATGGTGGATCGCCACCCGGCCGACGCGGGATTACTTCCGCGTCGAAGATACCGCCGGGCGCCGCTTCTGGCTCTATCGCGACGGCCTCTACGAGCGTGAGCCGGGGCGGCCGCAATGGTTCCTGCACGGGCTTTTCGCCTGAGGACGGGACCCCATGGCCTATGCCGAGCTCGCCGTCACCACCAATTTCTCCTTCCTGCGCGGGGCATCGCATCCGGAGGAACTGGTGGTCCGCGCCGCGGAGATGGGGCTTGCCGGCATCGGCATCGCCGACCGTAATTCGCTCGCCGGCGTGGTGCGGGCGCTCGTCGCCATGCGCGAGACGGATGCCGCTGAAACCGGGCTCAAGCTCGCGGTCGGCGTGCGCCTCGTCTTCACCGACGGCACGCCCGACATCCTCGCCTATCCGCGCGACCGCGCCGCCTATGGCCGGCTCTGCCGGCTGCTCACATTGGGCAAATTGCGCGCGCCAAAGGGCGAGTGCCACATCACGCTGGATGATCTGGAGGCGCATCTCTGGGGGCTTCTGCTCGCGGTAATCGCCCCGCGCGAGCCCGGCCCGGAGATCGAGGATCTCCTCGCGCGCTTGGCCCCGCGCGCCCGCGACAGCCTGTGGCTTGCCGTCGACATGCCCCATCACGGCGACGACCGCCGCCGCTACGACCGGCTCGCCGCCATGGCGGGGCGGGCGGGCGTGCCCGTGCTCGCCATCAACGACGTGCTCTATCATGGGCCCGAGCGCCGGCCCTTGCAGGACATCGTCACCTGCATCCGCGAGCATGTCACCATCGCGAGCGCCGGCCGGCGGCTCCAGGCCAATGCCGAGCGCCATCTGAAGCCGCCCGCCGAGATGGCGCGCCTCTTCCGCCATGCGCCCGAAGCGGTCGCCGAGACGCTGCGCTTCCTCGACCTCTGCCGCTTCTCGCTCGATGACTTGAAATATCATTATCCCGAGGAGCCGGTGCCGCCGGGCGTCACGCCCCAGCAGCATCTCACGGCCCTCACCTGGGCCGGCGCCGCCGAGCGCTTTCCCGACGGCATCCGCCCCGATATCCGCGCCACCATCGAAAAGGAGCTGGCGCTGATCGAGCGCCTCGATTACGCGCCCTATTTCCTCACCGTGCACGACATCGTGCGCTTCGCCCGCAGTCGAAATCCGCCGATCCTCTGTCAGGGGCGCGGCTCGGCCGCCAATTCGGTGGTGTGCTTCTGCCTCGGCGTTACGGCGGTTGATCCGCGGAAGATCGATGTCCTCTTCGAGCGCTTCCTGTCGGAGGAGCGGCGCGAGCCACCCGACATCGACGTCGATTTTGAGCACGAGCGCCGCGAGGAGGTGATCCAGTATATTTATGAGCGCTACGGCCGGGAGAAAGCGGGCATCTGCGCCACCGTCATCTCCTATCGCCCGCGCAGCGCCATCCGTGAGGTCGGCAAGGCGCTTGGCCTCACCGAGGACGTGACGGCCGCGCTCGCCAATACGGTCTGGGGCAGCTGGGGCAAGGACCTGCCGGAAAACCAGGTGCGGCAGGCCGGGCTCGATCCGTCAAATCCCATGATTGCCCGGGCGGTGGCATTCACGGCCGATCTCATCGGCTTTCCACGCCATCTGTCGCAGCATGTCGGCGGCTTCGTCCTGACCCGCGACCGTCTCGACGAGACCGTGCCCATCGGCAATGCAGCGATGGACCACCGCACCTTCATCGAATGGGACAAGGACGACATCGATGCGCTCGGTCTCATGAAGGTCGATGTGCTGGCGCTCGGCATGCTCACCTGCATCCGGAAGGCGCTCGACCTCATCGCCGCCCATGGCGGCAACCGCTACGAGCTCGCCACCATCCCGGCGGAGGAGCCCGAGGTCTATGCCATGCTGCGCAAGGCCGATTCCCTCGGCGTCTTCCAGGTGGAAAGCCGCGCGCAGATGAATATGCTGCCGCGCCTCGCCCCCAAAGAATTCTACGATCTCGTCATCGAGGTGGCGATCGTCCGCCCCGGCCCCATCCAGGGCGACATGGTGCATCCCTACTTGCGCCGGCGCCAGGGCAAGGAGACGGTGAGCTATCCATCGCCTGCGCCAGAACACGGCGAGCGCGATGAGCTGGAACGTGTTCTCTCGCGCACCATGGGTGTGCCGCTGTTCCAGGAACAGGCCATGCGCATTGCCATCGAGGCGGCCAAATTCACACCCGACGAGGCCAACAAGCTGCGTCGCGCCATGGCCACCTTCCGCCGCTCCGGAACCATCCATCTCTTCCGCACCAAGATGGTGGAGCGCATGGTCGAGCGCGGCTATGAGCGCGCCTTCGCCGAGCGCTGCTTTCAGCAGATCGAGGGCTTCGGCGAATACGGTTTTCCCGAAAGCCATGCCGCCTCCTTCGCGCTTCTCGTCTATGCCTCCGCCTGGGTGAAATGCTTCCACCCGGCGGCCTTCGCGGCCGCCCTCCTCAATTCGCAGCCCATGGGTTTTTACGCGCCCGCGCAGATCGTGCGGGATGCCCGTGAGCACGGCGTCGACATCCGTCCGGTCGATGTCAATCTGAGCGCCTGGGACAATACGCTCGAGGAGAGAGCCGATGGCACGCTGGCGCTCAGGCTCGGCTTGCGCCAGGTCGATGGCCTGGGTGAGACGGCGGGCGGGGCGCTTCTCGCCGCGCGGCGGGACTTCCCCGGCGGCTTCCCGCATGTCGAGGCACTGGCGCGGGCAAGCCGCCTGCCGCGCCGGGCGCTGATCCGGCTGGCGGAGGCGGACGCCTTCCGTTCCCTCGGTCTGGACCGGCGCGAGGCCTTATGGATGGTGCGCCGCCTGCCGGATGATCAGCCGCTGCCGCTGTTTGCGGCGGCTCATGCCGACGAGCTCGCGCCCGAGCCGGAGGTGCCCCTGCCGGCCATGCCGGCGCCCGAGCATGTCATCGCCGATTACCAAACGTTGCGGCTTTCCCTGAAGGGCCATCCCATGCAGTTCCTCAGGGCGCGTTTTGCGCGTGAAGGGGTGTTGAGCTGCACCGAGCTCGCCCGCGCGCGCGATGGGCAGGCGGCGCGGCTCGCCGGCATCGTCACCGTGCGCCAGCGCCCCGGCAGTGCCAAGGGCACGATGTTCATGACCATCGAGGATGAGACGGGCATCGCCAATGCGGTGGTCTGGCCGCGGCTCTTCGAGCGCTACCGCCGCCAGGCCATGGGCGCGCGGCTCATCCTTGTCTCGGGGCGGGTGCAGCGCAGTCCCGAGGGCGTCATTCACCTGGTCGCCGAGCGGCTCGACGACCGCTCGCAGGAGCTGTCGGCGCTTTCCGAGAGCCGTCTGCGCCCCGCGCTCGCCCGTGCCGACGAGCTCGGCCGCTTGCCCCTCGATGCGACCGAGGCGCCGTCACTAGGACGGCACCCCCGCAATCTGCGCATCCTGCCGAAATCGCGCGATTTTCATTGAGGATTATTCCCTCCCCCTCAAGGGGGGAGGGTTAGGGTGGGGGGTACTATTACGCGCGAGCCTCAGCCGGATCGTCTCAAGGACGCCGCCGAGATCATCGTAAATCTCACGGTTCCAGATGTGCAGGACGTCATATCCGCACATCCTGAGGCGGCTCTCCCTCTCGCGGTCATAGCTCATCTCCTTCGTGGTCGAATGTGTTGCCCCATCAACTTCGATGATGAGCCGCGCCTCGTGGCAGGCGAAATCCGCGATGAAGCCCTCGATCGGCACTTGGCGTCGAAACCGGAAGCCCTCAATCCGACGGTGGCGTAACCCCCACCATAGCCGCCGCTCGGCCTCAGTCATCCTTCGGCGTAAAGACCGTGCATTGCTGCGCAAGCGAGGGGAGACTAGGCGGTGCGAAGCCGGTCTATTCGTATCGCTCACCATCCCCCCCACCCTAACCCTCCCCCTCAAGGGGGGAGGGAAATGTGTGCTCCTTCCGGGACGCTTCGTTCAGGTTCCTGGCGCCTTACTTGCCGTTCGCGCCCTTTAGCACCGGCGTCCAGCGGGCGATCTCGCTGACCACGAGCTCGTGCAACGCCTCCGGCGAGCGGCCGGGCTTGTCGGCAATGACGCCGCCGAGATCGAGGATGCGCTTGCGCGTATTCGGATCATCAAGCGCCTTGACGAGCGCCGCATTCAGCTGGGCGACGACGTCGGCCGGCGTGCCCTTGGGCGCGAAGATCGCGTTCCAGGCGCTCACCTGATAATCCGGCAGTCCTGCTTCCTTCGTGGTCGGCACGTCCGGCAGCGACGGCGAGCGCTCGGGGATGGCGATCGCATAGGCCTTGATGGTGCCCGCCTCGATCTGCGGCACGAGATTGACGATCTGGTCGCACATGAAATCGACCTGTCCGCCAACAAGGTCGTTCAGTGCCGGCCCCGTGCCGTTATAGGGCACGAGTGTCGGCTTGATGCCGAGCTGCGAGGTGAGCAGCGTGCAGGTCGAGTGCGAGACCGAGCCGACGCCGGCATGCGCCTGGTTCAGCTTGTCCGCATTGGCCTTGAGGTAGGCGACGAACTCTTTGAGATCCTTCGGCGGAAAATCCTTTCGCGCGACGATCACGATGGGCGTGCCGGCGGCAAGACCTATCGGCTCGAAGTCCTTGGCCGGATCGTATTTGAGATTGGGGTAGAGGGCCGGCGCCGCGCCATGGGTGCCCATATGGCCCATGACGAGGGTATAGCCGTCGGGCGCGGCCTGGGCGGCACGCGTGCTGCCCGTGGTGCCGCCAGCGCCGGTGACGTTCTCGATGACGATCTGCTGGCCAAGGGTCTTCGACATGTCCTCGGCGACGATGCGCGCGATGATGTCGGTCGGGCCACCCGCCGCAAACGGCACGATCATGGTGATCGGCCGCTCGGGATAGGCTGCTTCGGCGGCGTGCCCGGATATCAGGCCAGCCGAAAGGGTGATGGCCGCCGCTGTGGCGATCAGTCCCCGTCTGGTGAATCCCATGCTCTCCTCCCTGCATGTGCTTGAGATTCACCGATAGTAGCGATTTGCGCCCGATTATTCCGTAAATACTTCGTCGCGTCCCCGACGGATGGACGGGATGACGGCGAGGGCGAGAACGGCGAAGGCGATGAGGAGCAGCACTGCGCTCACCGGCCGCTCGATGAAAGTCATCATGTCGCCGCGCGAGATGATCATGGCGCGGCGCAGGTTCTCCTCCATGAGCTTGCCGAGCACATAGCCGAGCAGAAGCGGCGCCGGCTCGAATCCGAATTTGATGATGCCGTAGCCGATGAGGGCGAAGACCGCCGTGATCACGACGTCGGCGGGCGAATTATTGATGGAATAGACGCCGATGCTGGAGAAGATCAGGATCGCCGGGAACATCAGGCGGTAGGGTACCTTGAGCAGGCGCACCCAGACGCCGATCAGCGGCAGGTTGATGATGAGGAGCGCCAGATTGCCGATCCACATCGAGGCGATCATGCCCCTGAACAGGTCGGGGCTGCGCGTCATGACGAGCGGCCCCGGCACGATGCCGTGAATGGTCATGGCGCCGACCATCAGCGCCATCACAGCATTGGGCGGAATGCCGAGCGTGAGCAGCGGAATGAAGGAGGTTTGCGCTCCGGCGTTGTTGGCCGATTCCGGGCCGGCGACGCCCTCGATGGCGCCGCGACCGAAGCGCTTCGGATCCTTGGCGATCTTTTTCTCGAGCGAGTAGGAGGCGAAGGGGCCGAGCACCGCACCGTTGCCCGGCAGAATGCCGAGCGTGCCGCCGATGAGGGTGCCGCGCAGGATGGGCGCGGCGGACTTCTTGAAATCGGCGAGGGAGGGGAGAAGCCGGCCGATCGCCTGCCTCACCACGTCGCGGGTTTCGGTGAATTCGAGGTTGCGCAGTACCTCGGCGAAACCGAAGATGCCCATGGCCAGAATGGCGAAATCGATGCCGTCGGAAAGCGGCGCATAGCCGAAGGTCATGCGCTCCTCGCCGGTCTCGAGATCGGTGCCGACGGTCGAGAGTAGAAGCCCGGCCAAAACCATCGCGATCGCCTTGAGCACCGACCCGCGCGCCAGCACGACGGCGAAGGCGAGCCCCATGGTCATCAGCGAGAAATATTCGGCCGGCCCGAAGAGCAGCGCGAGCCGCGTGAGCGGCGTGGCCACGGCGGCAATGACGAGGGTTGCGACGCAGCCGGCGAAAAAGGAGCCGATGGCCGCAATGCCCAGCGCCGTGCCGGCGCGGCCTTGCTTGGCCATCTGGTGGCCATCGAGCGTCGTCACCACGGCTGTCGCCTCGCCCGGAATATTGACGAGGATCGCCGTGGTCGAGCCGCCGTACTGCGCCCCGTAATAGATGCCGGCGAGCATGATGAGCGCGCCGATCGGGTCGATGCCGAAGGTGATCGGCAGCAGCATGGTGATGGTGGCGATCGGCCCGACGCCGGGCAGCACGCCGACGAGCGTGCCGATGAGGCAGCCGAGAAGGCAAAGGCCGACATTCTGGAAGGTCAGCGCGGTCGAGAATCCGAGCGCCAGATGATCGAAGATCTCCATTGTCCGCCCCTCAGTAGTAGATGACGCCGGGAATGATCAGGGCGGGTATCGGCAGATTGAGCGCGTATTTGAACAGGCCGATGGAGAACAAGGTCACGAGGATCGCGAAGATGATCAGCTCCTTCAGGCGCGTTTCCGGCGAAGCGAAGCCGGAGATGACGGCCAGCAGCGGGCCGGCAAGCGCCAAGCCCACGGTGCGCACGGTGACCGCGAAGGCGAGAAGCCCCAGGCAGATGAAGAAGGGCCCGCGCAGATGCCAGCGTTCCAGTGGATCGCCGTGCTTGATGAAAGAGATGACGACGAGCGCCACGCCGCAGAGGCCGAGAAGGACGGCGACGGCGCGCGGCATCATGCCCGAGCCCATCGCTCTGAGCGAGCCTTGCGACAGGTCGCTCCCGGCCCACAGCGCGAAGAGCGCGATCGCGATCAGGCTCAACCCGCCCGCGAAATTTTGCGGGCCGCGGATCAATTGATGTCGTGATTCGGTGGCCGATTCTTCTTGCTGGGCCATTACCCCCCCTTCACACGGGTCAATTCTTCGTCCTCTTGCCGACGATGGTCTGCCGACGGCGCACCTTCCTCTGCAGTGAACCTGCCTTCCGCAAGTGAACCTGACCCGGAACAGGCAGGATAGACCTGTCTAAGTGATTTTCACAAAGATTCACTACGACCTTTGTCGGAGATGATCGTCAATGAACCGGAGCGATTTGCGCCCGACGAGCGCCACACGGAGACGATATCCCGACCGTAGCAGCCACCACCATGTAGCGGAGCATTTCGAAGACGGAGGTGTAACGCGTGCCGACATGGGTGCCAGGAACGCATGACGCAGCGCCTGGCCGTCACCCGGCAACCCGCTCGCCGCCGATCCACACGCCGCGAACGTCAAGATCGTCACCGAGATGCAGGATGTCGGCGCGACGGCCGGGCATGAGCCGGCCGTAGCGGGTCGAGATGCCGAGCGCCATGGCCGGATAGAGCGATGCCATGCGCAGCGCCTCCTCGAGCCCGACGCCCACCGTCTCGACCATGAAGCGCACGGCGCTCAGCATGACGAGATCGGAGCCGGCGAGCGTGCCGTCTTCCAGCGTCAGCCGGCCGTCCTTGCGCGTCACCTTGCGGCCGTTCAGCGTGAAGCTGTTCTTCTCCGAGCCGGCCGTTGCCATGGCATCGCTGACGAGGAAGAAGGGCAGGCCGCGTTTGGCCCGCATGGCAGCGGCCAACGTCGCCGGATGAACGTGATGACCATCGGCGATGATGCTGCACCAGAGCTGTTCGCTGGCGAGCGCCGCGCCGACGACGCCCGGCTCGCGGCTGGTGAGTGGGCTCATGGCGTTGAAGAGATGGGTAACGCAGCGCGCGCCGGCGGCGGCCGCTGCCATGACCTCGTCATAGCCCGCATTGCTATGGCCGATCGAAACCGTGATGCCGGCCGCGACGAGCGCGGCGATCTGCTCCGGGCCGACCACCTCCGGCGCGACGGTGACGAGAAGATGCGGCAGGCCGGTGCGCGTCAGGCGCAGCTGCTCGCCCTCGTTCAGTGACCTGAGATGCGCGGGGTCATGGGCGCCCTTGCGCTCCGGCGAGAGGAACGGCCCTTCCATATGGAGACCGAGGCAGCCCGGAACGCCCTCGTCGATCGCCTGGCGTACGGCCGTTACCGCGCCATAGGTCACGACCGGATCATCGGTGATGACGGTGGGCAGCAGGGCCGTCGTGCCGTGGCGGGCGTGAGCGGCGGCGATGGCGCGAATACCTTCGGCGGTCGGCTTGGCATTGAGCTGCACGCCGCCGCCGCCATTGACCTGGAGATCGACGAAGCCCGCCGTGAGCAGGCCTCCGTCGAGGTCGACGGTGGTGAAGTCGGCGGGAATGTCGCGCGCTGGGCTCAATCCCAGGATCTGCCCGTCCTCGACTATCAGCGCCTGGTCGTGGTGACGCGTTCTGCCGTCGAAGACTTCGGCACCGATAAGGGCGAAACGGCTGGAAGCGGCCGTCATGGATAAACTCCGATGATCTAACTGTGGATGCGCGATCACCGACCGCCCGTCAACAGAAAGGGCGTTTCTTGCCTGACAGGCGACCACGGCACGGATGACATCACCACAGGAAAGTTGAGATACTCATGCCGCAGACGCTTAAAGCACGGCATGCTACGACGGCGGCGTGAATCGCTATTCGGTAGGAGGCGACAGTGGCGGTGATCGAGCTTGAACCGAGGCAGGCCTCCATGATTCTGCGCCTGAACAGGCCGGAGGCTCTCAACGCGCTCAACGCCGAGACGCTCCTTGCCCTCGGCGATGCCATCGACCAGGTCGCCGGCATGGACGAGATCAGGGCCCTCGTCATCACCGGCGCGGGTCCCAAGGCCTTCTGCGCCGGCGCCGACATCAAGGAATTCGTCGGCCGGACGGCGATGGACATGCGCCGCGCCGCCGAGCGCGGCCAGACCACGTTCGCCAAGCTCACCGCACTGCGCATTCCCTCCATTGCGGCGATCAACGGCTTCGCCTTCGGCGGAGGACTGGAGCTCGCACTCGCCTGCACCTTCCGCGTCGCTCACGTGTCGGCGCGGCTCGGGCTGCCCGAGGTGAAGCTCGGCCTGCTTCCGGGCTTCGGCGGCACGCAGCGCCTCTCCCGCCTCATCGGCGAGGCGCGCGCTCTGGAGCTCATTCTAAGCGGACGCTTCGTCGAGGCGGCGGAGGCGGATCGCCTCGGTCTCCTCAACCGCCTGGTCGACGACGACGTGGTCGAGGCAGCCGTCGCCTTCGCCGGGGAATTCACCGGCCTGAGCCTTATGGCGCAGGCACTCGCCCGGGCTGCCGTCGTGCGCGGCGCAGCGCTTCCCCTGGACGAGGGATTGCGCATCGAGGCGGAGCTCTTCGCACTCGCGGCCACCACCGAAGATGCCCGTGAGGGCTGCACGGCCTTCGTCGAAAAGCGGCCGGCGGTTTTCAAGGACCGCTGAGGTTGTATTGTTCCGTTCCAGCAGCGTCCGCTTCATCGTTCCAGGGGTGACCATGACATCGTTTCTGCACCGACTGTCCGGCGGTTGTCGTGCCGCCATCCTGGGCCTTGCCCTTGCCGGGGCAGCGACTGCGCCCGCCTGGGCGGACGACGGCTTCAATCTTCAAGCCAAGGCCTTTCTCGCGGCCCTCAATGGGGAGGCGGGGCTCTCCTCGACCAAGCAGCGCTTCGTCATCGACAAGACGATGGCGGCGCCGGACGGCAGCTCGCTCATCTTCTTCTCCGGTGGAGACTGCGTGAAGGGGCAGGGGCATGCGACCCGCCAGACGGTGCTGCTGACCTTTTCAGTGACGATCAAGGACTCCTGCCGCGATCCGTCCGCGAGTGTGGCACCCTATCTCCGCGCCATCGTCGCGGTGCTCGAACCGACGCTCATACCCGGTCAAATCGGTCCCTCGGTCGATGCGCTTCTGACGGCGGCGCGCGCCAATCCCGGCAAGCTTGTCCTGCGGCCCATCGGCGGGCGGCCCTATGGTGCTGCCTATGATCCCGAGGCGGCGCTCACCACCTTCATTCCTTATCCGACGATGAACTGAGCATTTCGCCCGGTGCCGCAGTATTCGGATTCGCGTTTGCTCGACCTCGCCATGGCGGCATTGACCGGGCGCGTTTTGATGGTCGAGTGATGGTTACGAGCGACGGGTGAGCACCCGTCTGGCAGCTGCCCCTTATTCGGCAGCAATTTCAATCGGGGAGTGAGGGATGAAAATCGCATTTTTGGGCCTCGGCGTGATGGGAGCTCCGATGGCGCGGCATCTCGCTGCGAAGGGCCACGAGGTCACGGTCTATAACCGCACCGCGGCGAAGGCCGAGGCCTGGGTCGCCGCCCATGGCGGACGCGTCGCCAGGACGCCGGCCGACGCCGCGGCCGGCCAGGAGATCGTCATGAGCTGCGTCGGCAACGACGACGATCTGCGGGTGGTCATGCTCGGGCCGGATGGCGCGCTTCAGGCCATGGCCCAGGGCGCAATCCTCGTCGACCACACGACCGCCTCCGCCGATGTCGCCCGCGAGATCGCCGCCGCCGCCAAGGAGAAAGGCGTCGGCTTCATCGACGCGCCGGTTTCCGGCGGCCAGGCGGGTGCGGAAAACGGCGTGCTCACCGTGATGTGCGGCGGCGAACCCGACATCTATGCCCGGGCCGAGCCGGCCATCCAATGCTTCGCGCGCGCCTCGCGCCTGATGGGGCCGGTGGGATCGGGCCAGCTCACGAAGATGGTCAACCAGATTTGCATCGCCGGCCTGGTGCAGGGTCTGTCGGAGGGCATCCATTTCGGCCAGAGCGCCGGTCTCGACATCGAGGCGGTTCTGGACGTCATTTCCAAGGGCGCGGCGGGCTCCTGGCAGATGGAGAACCGGGGCAAGACGATGAACCAGGGCAAGTTCGACTTCGGCTTCGCCGTCGACTGGATGCGCAAGGACCTGTCGATCTGCCTCGGCGAGGCGCGGCGCAACGGCGCTTCGCTCCCGGTGACGGCGCTCGTCGATCAATTCTATGCTGATGTGCAGAAGGCGGGCGGCAGCCGCTGGGATACCTCGAGCCTCATCACGCGGCTCAAGAAGGTGGGGTGAGGGGAGCCCCTCACCCCTGAACTCACCGTGTCAGGCCGCGGGCGGCGATGCGCACCATCTTCGCGTCGCTTCCGCCGTTGTGAACCAGGATCTCGTCGTGGAGATTGACCACCACGCAGACGTGGTTCGGGATGATGCGCAGGCGCTCGCCGAGCGCCGGCTTCTCCTTGCACGCCGATAGGTCGATGATGCCGTGCTCCTCGTTGAGCTTGACGATCACCGCCTCGGGATAGTCGCGCAGGAGGCCATAGCCCCGCGCCGCGCCGCCCGCCGTCAGATCGCTCGACAATGTCTTCGACCCGGCATCGATGATGGCGCGGTTCTCGGTCGGCCGGCTGACGACGGTCGCCTCGATGTGGAGCGCGCAGTCGTCGAGGCCCGCCGCCCCAGCGTCCACGGTATTGCGGTCGTTGTAGATATAGGTGCCGACGCGCAGCTCGGTGACGCCGGGCACATTATGCGCCGAGAAGGCCGTGGGCGTGCCGCCGGCCGAGATCGAGGGGATCGCGATCCCCTCGACCTCGAACAGGCGCTTCGCCTCGACGAGGAAGGCAGCCGCCCGCTCGCCGAGCGGATAGGTCATGAGGCCCAGGAAATCGAGCCCCGGCGTTTGCGTGATCAGCCTGGCGAGCGCCAGCGCCTCCTGCGGTGACTGCACGCCGACGCGCGCCCCGCCGCTCTCGAACTCCACAAGCACGCCGATGCGCGCTCCGGCATCGCGTGCAGCAGCCGCTGCCGTCTCGATACCCATCGGGCTGTCCGCCACGATCGAGATATGCGCGCGCTTGGCGAGGGCACCGAGCCGGCCGACTTTCGACGCGCCGATCAGCGGATAGGAGATCAGGATGTCATCGATGCCGGCATCGGCCATCACCTCGGCCTCGCCGATCTTCTGGCAGGTGATGCCGACGGCACCCAGCGCCAGCTGCCGGCGGGCGAGATCCGGGATCTTGTGCGTCTTGATATGCGGACGCAGCTTGAGGCCGTGCTGGTCGCAGTAGGCCTGCATGCGCCTCAGATTGGCCTCGACGATGGCGAGATCGACCACCGGCATGGGCGTGTCCGGCGCATGCGATTGGAATGTCATGAATTCATCTCCGACGGCATAACTGGCCGCAGAATGCGCCAAACTTCGGCACTTTGGAAGAAACGACGAGCACTTTCGGCGCCTTGCCGAGGTTTCGTCGGAAGGACTCTCCAGGTATCAGGCCCTGTCGGATGGGCCTGCGACGAAAAGGAGACGGTGTGCCGCCAATCTGCGGGCCGGGCTCGCGCTCTCTTGATCTCCGCCGTCGGACCTGCAAGCTGTGCGGCTCATGGAGAGCGCGTCCGGCATGCGGTCTGATAGTCTTGCGTTGACGTCGCGTGCTCCAGATGCGCGGCAGCGGGTCGTCCGTGACCTGCGCTGTCGGCGGCGTCCCCGTCCCGCGGCCGCTGGCCTTTTGTTAGCAATAGGACTGTTCGGCCTCGCGGCCTGCGCCGGGACGCCGAAGGGCGTGCTGCTGCCGGTGGCGCAACGGGCGCCGGGCACATCCGAAGTGGCGATGATCGTCGCCACCACACGCGGCGTGGCGAGCGACCCCGGCGTGATGTTCTCCGGAGAGCGCGGGGCCGATCCCCATTTCGCGGAGATCACGGTCTCCATCCCGCCCGACAGCGGCCGCAAGATCGGCGAGGTCCAATGGCCGCGCAGCGTCCCGGGCAATCCAGCCACCGACTTCGTCACCGTGAAAGCCGAGACGGTGAGCCGCACTGAGGCACTCGCCTGGTTCAATCGCACCGTGAAGAAGACGCCGAAGCGCGCCGTGCTCGTCTTTGTCCACGGCTTCAACAACCGTTTCGACGATGCGGTCTTCCGCTTCGCGCAGATCATCCACGATTCCGGCGCCGACGTGACGCCGGTGCTCTTCACCTGGCCCTCGCGCGGCAGCATTTTCGCCTATGGCTACGATCGCGAGAGCGCCAATTATTCGCGCAATGCCCTGGAAAATCTGCTGCAGGCGCTGACGCGGGATCCGGCGGTCGGCGAGGTCTCCGTCCTCGCCCATTCCATGGGCAATTGGGTGACGCTCGAAGCCCTGCGGCAAATGGCCATCCGCAACCGCCGCGTTTCGCCGAAGATCAAGAACGTGATGCTCGCGGCCCCCGATGTGGATGTGGACGTCTTCCGCACGCAGATGGCCGACATGGGCAAGCCGCGGCCGAACTTCACGCTCTTCGTGTCGCAGGACGACCGGGCGCTGGCCGTTTCCCGCCGCGTCTGGGGCAATGTCGCGCGGCTCGGGGCCATCAATCCGGAAGCGGAACCTTACAAGGACGAACTGGCGGGCTATAAGTTCACCGTGCTCGATCTCACCAAGCTCAAGGCCGGCGACAGCTTGAATCACGGCAAATTCGCAGAGAGCCCGGAAGTGGTGCAGCTCATCGGCCAGCGTCTCGCGGCGGGCCAGACCATCACCGATTCCCGCGTTGGCATCGGCGACCGGATCATCGAGGTGACCGCCGGTGCGGCGGCGACGGCGGGCACGGCCGCAGGCCTCATCCTCTCCGCGCCGGTCGCGGTGGTCGATCCCCATTCGCGGGACAATTTCGGCGGCCAGGTGGAAGTGCTCGGCAATACGATCTCCGACACAACCAATTCGGCCGGTGATCTTCTCACCCACGCGCCTGCCGAGGCGCTACATACGACCCGCACGACGACCCGGAACACGAAGCGGCCTTGAGCCGCCGCGCGTCATCGGCTACATCACCACAACCAGGCCGGGCCCCTCTGGCAGCTCCCGCGAGCTGTGATGTCGGACTGGACGTCTGACGGAGTGGCCTGCGGCGCGCTTCCTCACCAGTGGCTGGACCCTGCGAGCGAACCCACCCGACTGGGTCCTGGCGGTTGGCCGCGAGGGATATGGATCCCCGTCGGGCGGGCCACTCTTTCCCATGAGGTGAAAGAGGATACCCTGTGATGAGCGAACTTCTGACGAGCGAGGCGCTGACCGCGTTCCTGCAGGTCATCATGATCGACCTCGTTCTCGCCGGTGACAATGCGATCGTCATCGGCCTGGCGGCCGCCGGCCTGCCCAAGGCGCAGCGCGCCAAGGCAATCCTTATCGGCATCATCGCCGCGACCGTACTGCGCATCATCTTCGCCGCGCTGACGACGCAGCTTCTGCAAATCGTCGGTCTGCTGCTCGCCGGTGGCATCCTCCTCCTGTGGGTCTGCTGGAAGATGTGGCGCGAGCTGCGCACCTCTCATCAACACGAGCAGGCCGCCGCGGAGGCGCTGGCCAAGGCGGATCTCAACGCCGACGGCACGATCGCCACCGGCGCACCGCGCAAGACCTTTGCCCAGGCCGCCTGGCAGATCGTCATCGCGGATGTGTCGATGTCGCTCGACAACGTGCTCGCCGTGGCCGGGGCTGCCCGCGAGCATCCGGTCGTGCTCATCTTCGGGCTCGCCCTTTCGATCGCCCTCATGGGTATCGCCGCGAGCTTCATCGCGCGCCTTCTCCAGCGCCACCGCTGGATCGCCTATGTCGGCCTCGTCATCATTCTCTATGTGTCGCTCGAGATGATCTACCGCGGCACGGTCGAGGTCTGGCCGCTGTTCGCCGCGACCTCTTAAAGCGGCTTCGGGGGAGGGGCGCGACGGGCGCCCCTTCTCTCAGAAGAGGCTTCGGATGAGGTAGAGCGCGCTCTCGACGATCGCCCAAACGACGCCCGAGATCACCGCGAGCGACACGACCGTGAGGGTCGCGCCGACGAGGACGGCGAGGCCGTCACGCTCGAGAATGCCGAGCGCGAAGAAGCAGACCGCGAGCGCCGGCAGCATATTGCCGAGCGGTATCGGCAGAAAAAGCACGATCGAGAGCAGCAGACAGACGCCGCCGATGATCCGCTCCAGCGAGGCATTGGCCATGAAATCGAGCCGCGGCTTGAGCATGCGCTCGGCTTTGGCGATCCACGGCGCCACCCGGGCGATGAGCGCGGCAAAGTCTTCCCGGGCCATCGAGCGATCGGCGATGATCTTCGGCAGCCAGGGCTGGGCCTGGCCGAGGGTAAGCTGGGCGGCCAGAAAAAGAAGCGGGATGCCGAGAATGGCCGACGTGCCCGGAGGCGTCGGGATCACATTCGGCACGGCGAAGATGAAGAGAAGGGCGCCAAAGGCACGGTCGCCTATGGCGAGAAGATCGCGCAGCGAGATCCGGGCGCGCGTCGTGTCCGCGGCGATCGCCTGGAGGATCTCCGATAAGCTGGTCTTGTGAGATCCGTCGAGCTCTGGCGACGGTCGCGTATCGGAAGGCCTATGGGCGGGCGCTGGCGTCGCGCGACTGACGTTGTCAAGCTCGTACATGCGATCATCGTTGGCCGGGCACGGTGAGGCCGCGCCGCTGGGGCTACAAGAAAGAGGGCACCGGATCCGTCCGGTGCCCCGATCGTCATAGCATATGGGCCTAATATGAGGGAATTACGATGGCCGCGCCCGCGATGATCGCAAGCGGCGCGCGCCCATGGTCGTCGCCGGTTTCACTCCTCGCGCTGGCCCGTGAAGTGCAGCAGCAGCTGGAAGATGTTGACGAAATTGAGATAGAGCGAGAAGGCGCCGAATACGGCGAGCTTCTGCTGGGACTCGGCGGAGAAGTTCTCGGCATAACGCTCCTTGATCGCCTGCGTATCCCAGGCGGTCAGGCCGACGAAGACGAGGATGCCGATGACCGAGACGGCGAACTGCAGCGCGCTCGACTGCAGGAAGAGGTTCACCAGGCTCGCGATGATGACGCCGATCAGCCCCATGATCAGGAAGGAGCCGAACTGCGAGAGATCGCGCTTGGTGGTGTAGCCGTAGAGGCTGGTTGCGCCGAACATGGCGGCGGCGATGAAGAAGGTGCGCGCGATGCTCGCCCCCGTGAACACGAGGAAGATCGAGGCGAGCGACAGGCCCATCACCGCGCAGAAGGCCCAGAAGGTGGTCTGTGCCGCCGAGGCCGACATGCGCTCCATGCGGAAGGAGAAGAAGAAGACGAAGGCGAGCGGCGCCAGCATCACCACCCATTTGAGCGGCGTCTGGAAGATCGGCACATAAAGCGCCGGCGTGGTCCCGACCACATAAGCGACGATGCCCGTCACGACGAGACCGAGGCTCATGTAGTTGTAGATCTTGAGCATATGCCGCCGCAGGCCCTCGTCGAAGAGAGCACCCGTCCGAGCGACGGCGGGATTTTGCCAACTGTAGTTCGCGTTCATCGATGTGTTCTCCAGGTGGATCAGTACAGGCTGTTGGCGAGCGTTTTCGCGGCCGCGTCGAGATCGCGATCGGCGGCGGCGGTCAGCGCATAGGCGGTGTCGCCGATCTGCCAAAAGGCGACCGCTTCGTTGCTCTTGCGGGCGATGGCCGGCGGGGTCACCGCGAAGCGGTCCATGCGCGCAGCGAACAGGAAGGCCCGGCCCAGGCCTTCCGTCTCGAAGGCGAGTTCGACGCTGGGTCCCGCCGATGACGGCACGACTTGCACGTCGATGACGCGCCAGCCCTTGGGCAGCGCGGGCATGGCGATATCCGTCGCCGCGCGGATCTGGGCGGGGTCATAGGTGGCGCTCAGGGCTTGCGGCCGCGTGCCGATGCGTAGCGCCTCCGCCTGACGGGCGGAGAGCGCATCGTCGACGAAAGCCGGCGTCGGCGCCGCCACGCTCTGCGAGGTGCCGAATTCGGCATGGGCGAACCAGCCGGCCGCCGCGATCACCGCGGCCGTCGCGAAACGCCTGAGCCGGCCGAGCACGCGAGCCCGCGCCAGGCCGCGTTCCAGCCGGCGGGCGGCCTCCATCGTCTCGGCGCGCATGGCCGAGGCCGGATCGGGAAAGGCCAGCCTGAGCGTGTCGCGCGTGCGCATGTCGGCCATGACGCGTGCAGCGATCGTCGGGTGGTGGGCGAGATGGTCCTCCACCTCGATGCGCCGGGCCATGTCGAGCTGGTCGTCGACATAGGCGTCGAGATCGAAGGCCGTGATCGGATCATTCGGTCTGTTCATCGGAGCCTCCCACGACGCGCAAGTGGTCGGGCCGGCCATGAGCCGGCTGTGATGTCGGGGTTTTGAAGGATTTGACCGCCGGCTCCCCGGCATTGCCGTCCTCGAAGGCACGCAGCGCCGCCCGTGCACGGCCGAGGCGCGACATGAGCGTGCCGGTCGGAATGCCGAGCGTCGCGGCCGCCTCCTGGTAGCTCAGTCCCTCGATCGCCACGAGATGGAGCGCGCTGCGCTGCTCGTCCGGCAGGGCCATGAAGGCCTGCGCCACCTGCGCGAGCCGCACGCTGTGGTCCTGTTCGGGCGGCGTGGACGTCTCGGTCACGTGCTTTGCGCCTGTGAGGCGCAGCACCTCCGCCCGCTGCTTGCGCAGACCGTCGATGAAGTGGTTGTGCAGGATCGACAGGAGCCAGCCGCGCAGGTTCCGGCCCGGCCGGAAACCGTCGCGCTTCTCATAGGCCTTCACGAGCGTATCATGCACCAGGTCTTCCGCCTGGGCCGCGTCGCGCGTCAGGGCGCGCGCATAGCGGCGCAGGACCGGGAGCTGGGCGACGACATTCAAGCGAGGATTATCGCGCATCATGCCCCGTATACGAAGCCGGACTGCATCTTAATCCCGGGTGCTCGCGATTTTTCGCGCGAGGCGACCTGTGGCTCGCTCAAGGGGGCGACTACGGGTAAAAATGCCCGAACAAACGTATTTGACTTGGCATATATGTTCATGCAGCATTCGTTGCCAAGTGCCGCGCGCCGATGCTCGGCAGGCTTTGCCCCGACGGGGGCTGGAAAGCCCTTCCGCCTTCGACCTTGCTGCTTCGATGACACCTGTGTGACTGTCGCCAAAGTGTAATGCGAAACGCCGTATAAGGCGTCACCGTCGTAACGGGAGGGTCCCATGTCGTTGAGAGTTTCAGCTATTTTCGCCGCGGTCGCGGCTTGTGCACTGGCGCTCGGCCTGTCGCCCGCATCCGCCCAGTCGGGCAAGATCGTACTCTATACATCGCAGCCGGAAGCCGACGCCTCCAAGACGGTCGCTGCCTTCCGCAAGGCCCATCCCGATGTCGAGGTCGATGTCTTCCGCTCCGGCACGGTCGAAGTCATGTCGAAGCTGGCGGCCGAATTCGCCGGCGGCCAGCCGGGCGCCGATGTGCTTCTCATCGCCGATGCCGTCAGCATGGAGGCGCTGAAGCGTGATGGCCGCCTCTATCAGTACGACGGCGCCAAGATCGACGGCCTGCGCGAGGGCTCCTACGATCCGGGCAAGACCTATTTCGGCTCGAAGCTCATCACGACGGGCATTGCCTACAACACCGCAGCGGCGAAGAAGCCGACCTCCTGGGCCGATCTCGCCGATCCCGCCCTCAAGGGCCAGATCGTGATGCCGAGCCCGCTCTATTCGGGGGCTGCCGCCATCATGCTCTCCGCCTTCGCGGCGCGGCCGGACCTCGGCTGGAAATATTTCGAGGGGCTCAAGGCCAATGACGCGGTCGCGGTGCGCGGCAATGGCGCGGTGCTGAAGTCGGTCGCCGGCGGCGAGAAGTCCTACGGCATTCTCGTCGACTTCATGGCGCTCAACGCCAAGGCCAAGGGTTCCCCTGTCGAATTCGTCTTCCCCAAGGAAGGCGTGCCGGCCGTCACCGAACCCGTCGCCATCCTGAAGACCACCAAAAATCTCGACGCATCCAAGGCCTTCATTGATTTCATTCTCTCCGACGACGGCCAGAAGCTCGCCGTCTCGCAGGGCTATGTGCCCGCCAAGGCCGGCATTCCCAACCCGGCTTGGCTGCCTGAAGGCACCGAGATCAAGCTGATGCCGATCGACACCCAGGCGGTTCTGTCCACCACCGAAGCGGACAAGAAGCGCTTCGCCGACATGTTCGGCGGCTGAGGAGGCGTTCTCGTTCCATGGTCCTGGCAGCGGAATCCTCTGGGCGTCGCCAGGACCACGTCTTGCTCGTCGCGCTCTGCGCGATCGTCGCGCTGCTGTCGCTGCTGCCGCTGGCGCGGCTTGTTCTTGAAGCCCTTGCGCCCAGCGGCGTTCCATCCCTTGCGGCGCTCGAGGCGACCCTCTCCAGCTCGATCACCTGGACGGCGACGCTCAACAGCCTGGAGACGGCAATCGGCGGCACGCTGATCGCCGTCCTGCTCGGCAGTGTCGTCGCTCTCGTGGTGGCTCTGACGGATATCCGGGCGCGCAACGCCTTCGTCCTCTGTTTCGTGCTGCCGCTGATGATCGCGCCGCAGGTCACGGCCCTCGCCTGGCTGCAGGTGGTCGGGCCTGCCAGTCCGCTCTTGAAGCTTATCGGGCTAGCCCCGCCCATCGGCACCCGCAACCCGCTCTATTCGGCCGAAGGCATCATCCTTCTCCTCGGCATCCAATATGCGCCGCTCGTCTTCCTCACGCTGCGCGCGAGCCTCAGAAGCCTGCCACGGGAATTGATCGAGGCGGGGCTCGCGGCGGGAGCGAGCCGCTTCACCATCCTGCGCACCATCATTCTGCCGCTGATGACGCCGGGACTCGTCGCCGGCGTGGCGCTCGCCTTCGTCTCCTCGGTCGGCAATTTCGGCATCCCGGCCTTCCTCGGCATTCCCGGCCGCTTCGTCGTGCTGCCGACGCTCATCTATCAGCGCCTGTCGGGCCTCGGCCCCTCCGTGCTGTCGGAGGTGGCGGTACTGTCGATGCTGATCGGCGTCATCGCCATGGTGGGCATCCTCCTGCAGGACATCATGCTGCGCAGGCGGGACTTCCGCATCACCACGACCTCGATCGCCGCCCGGCCTTTCGCGCTCGGCCCATGGCGGCTGCCCGTCGAGATCGCCTTATGGACGATTGCGCTCATCGTCCTCGTGCTGCCGATGCTCGGGCTTTTCCTCACTTCGCTCGTGCCGGCCTATGGCGTGCCGCTCAACGCCACGACGGCGACGCTGGCCAATTATGCCTTCGTCCTCTTCGAACACGAGGGAGCGCGCCGCGCCTTCGCCAACAGCTTTGCCCTGTCGGCCACGGCGGCTGTCGTCATCATGCTCCTCTGCGTGCCCCTGAGCTATTTCCTGGTATGGCGCCGCTCGCCGCCTCTCAGAGCGCTCAATCTCATCGTGGAACTGCCCTATGCTCTGCCGGGCGTGGTGCTTGCCATCGCCGCCATCCTGATCTTTCTGAAGCCGCTGCCGATCCTGGGTTTCGGTCTCTACGGCACGGTCTGGATTATTCTCTTCGCCTATCTCGCGCGCTTTCTCGTGCTCGGCGTGCGCCCGACCGTCAGCGGCTATCACCAGATCGACCGGGCGCTGGAGGAAGCGGCCCAGGTCGCCGGTGCGGGTCTCCTATTCCGGCTGCGCACGATCATCTTTCCCCTCGTCGCGCCGGCCGCGACCGCCGGCGCTCTGCTCGTGTTCCTCACCGCCTTCAATGAGCTGACCGTCTCGGCCCTGCTCTGGTCATCCGGCTCCGAGACGCTCGGCGTCGTCGTCTTCTCCTTTGAACAAGGCGGCGATTCCAATTATGCCGCGGCGATCGCCGTCCTCACCGTTCTCGTGACATTGGCCCTGATGTTGTCGACGCTTCTCATGGCCAAGCGCATTCCTGCAGGGGTTCTGCCTTGGCGCGATTGACGCTCGACCGCGTGACCAAGATCTTCGGCACTTACAGGGCACTCGACCGGGTGAGCCTTGATATAGCCGACGGCGAATTCGTCGCGGTGCTCGGCCCCTCCGGCTGCGGCAAGACCACTCTGCTCAGGCTGGTTGCGGGCTTCGATCAGCTGGACGAGGGCGAAATCCGCATCGGCGATCGGCCCGTGTCCTCGACGGCCGGCCATCTCGCGCCGGAACGGCGGCGCGTCGGCATCGTCTTCCAGAACTATGCGCTCTGGCCGCATATGACGGTCGCCGAAAATGTCGGCTACAGCCTGAGGGTCGCAGGCGTTTCCGCCGCCGAGCGCAACAAGCGCGTGGCCGAGGCGCTGGAACTCGTCGATCTCGCGGGCTTCGGCGATCGCCGCCCGGCGCTTCTGTCGGGCGGCCAGCGTCAGCGGGTGGCGCTCGCACGCTGCCTCGTCGCCGCGCCCTCGCTCGTGCTGCTCGACGAGCCGCTCGCCAATCTCGACGTCCACCTGCGCGCCTCCATGGAGGACGAATTCGCCGATTTCCACCGCCGCACCGGCACGACCATGATCTACATCACCCATGACCAGGCGGAAGCCATGGCGCTCGCCGACCGCATCGCGGTAATGGACCAGGGCCGGCTGATGCAGCTCGCGACGCCCAGTGAGCTCTACCGCGAGCCGGCGACGGCGATGGTCGCTTCCTTCATCGGCCACGGCATGGTCGTGCCGATCACCCAGGTGTCGCCGGAGGGTGGGGGGCGTGCCTCCGCGAACTTGCTCGGGCAGCGCCTCACCTTGCGCTGCGCCGCGGATCAGCGCGCCGCGCCCTCGGGCGCCGTCTGCGTCAGGGCAGGCGATCTTGAGATCGCACCCGCCGGCACCAGCGGCATCGCCTGCCGGGTGATGCGCGTTGTCTATCGCGGCGGGCTTTTCCACGTCGAGGCCGCTGCGGAGGCAGCTCCTGAGGTGCGGCTCTGGCTCGATGTGCCCGAGCCGTCGTCGGTCGCGGTGGGCGATGCGGTGGCGATCGCCGTGAAACCCGGCGGCGGCTGGATCATTCCCGCGCCCGAGAGGGACCCGGCGCCCGCCGCGGCGGTCCAATGAGGCTGAAGCTCTACGGCGGCTTCGGTGGCAAGGGCGTCAGCGTGGGCCTGGAGACGGCGCGCACGCGGCTCATCATCGATATCGGCGTCAACACGAGCGCAACGGGCCGCGACTACTACCCTGCCATCAGTGCCGAGGAGCTCGGGCAGGCGGATGCCCTGATCGTCACCCATGCCCATGAGGATCATGTCGGCGGGCTCGGCTGGTGCCTCGCCCAGGGTTTTGGCGGGCGCATTCTGATGACGCCGGAAACGCGCGGCGATACCGAGGCCTGCCTCGCCGCCTATGCCGAGCCGGCGGATCGAGCGCTGGTGCGTGATGCTGTCATCGAGACCTTCGCGCCGGGCGAGACGCTCGCCATTGGCGATCTCACCATCCGCACGGGCCGCAACGGCCATGCGGTCGGCGGCGTCTGGTGCGCGGCGGAAGGCGAGGGGCACCGCGTGCTCCATTGCGGGGACATCGTTCCGGCGAGCGCCGTCTTCGCCTATGACGCGCCGCCGCCGAGCGATGTCGTTCTCTTCGACGCCTCCTATGGCAGCGACGACGTGCCCGCGACGCAGCGCGCCGCAGCCGTCGTCGCCTGGGTCGATGCGCATCCGCAATGCCTCTTGCCGACGCCGCTCGCCGGCCGTTCGCTGGAGCTGATGGCCATTCTCGACCGCCCGCTCGCCATCGCCGCCGGCATGCGCGATGGCCTCGCCGCCCAGATCGCCGACGAGCGCTGGCTCTGGCCGGGGGTCAAGGAGAAGCTTGCGCAGAAGCTCGCGCATGCGCAGGACTGGGGCGGCCCGGGCTGGCCCGACAGGCCGCTTCTCGCCCATGACGGCATGGGGCTGGCGGGACCCTCGGCGGAATTCCTGGCGCGCGCGGCGAAGGACGCCCATCCCGTGCTGCTCACCGGACATCTGCCGGCGGGCAGTCCCGCGGAGGTCATGCTGGCCGCCGGCCAAGCCGCCTGGCAGCGGCTGCCGACCCACCCGACGCTGGCCGAAAATATCGCGCTGCTCGCGGCCATGAAGCCGCGCATGAGCTTCGGCCATTCCTGTACGCTGGCCGAACTCGGGCCGATTGCCGCCCGCGTGCTCTCGCTTGTGGCAACCGCCGTCGCCGGGCAGACTTTCGAGCTTTAGACGTGAGCCCATGCGCATCCTGATTTCAAACGACGACGGCTTTACGGCTCCAGGCCTGGCGGCGCTGGAACAGGCGGTGCTGAGGGTCACGGAGGACGTCCATGTCATCGCGCCGGAGGTGAAGCACACCGCCGCGAGCCAGAGCCTGACGATCGCCGCGCCACTCACGCTGACGCGCCGTGGCCCGCGCCATTTCAGCTGCTCGGGAAGGCCGGCCGATTGCGTCGTGGCCGCCATGGCCTGGTTGTTCAAGGATGGCCCGAAGCCCGATCTCGTGCTCGCCGGCGTCAACGACGGCCGCAATGTGGGCGAGGACGTCGCCTATTCGGGCACGCTCGGCATCGCGCGTGAGGCGACCTTCTGGGGCGTGCCGGCCATCGGCTTCTCGCGCAACAAGCACCCGGAGGTTGCGCCCGGCGACGCCGCCTGGCTCGCCGAATTGATCGAGCGCCTGTGGACGGCGCGCAGTGAGTGGCTCGTCGAGGGTCATTTCCTCTCGCTGAACCTGCCGAGACGCCTGCCGGCGGAACTGCGCCAGGCCTTCATCACCCGCGACAAGATCGCGTCCAGCGCCGAGGTCGTCGCAACGGGTGATGAGGTGACCACGCTCGTGGTGCCGCGCGGCCGGCCGAAGACCACCTCGGCCGGCGACGAGAACAGCCTGATCGATGCGGGCTATGCCACGCTCGTGCGCTTCAGCGCTTTCGGTATGGCGCCGCTTCCGCCGGCCTTCGTCGCCCGAATGGCGCCCGAGGAATGAAGGCTGCCGGACTTTCGCAAGCCGTGCGAGCCGTTTAGACTGACCCCATGCAACAGGGGCGCCATTCGATGTCGAACCAGTTTCCACCCGACCTCAGCCGGATCGTGGACCGCGCCTTCCGCTTCTCGCCGGGCGACATCCGCCATGTGCTCGACCGCATCCACGCCCATGCCGTCGAACCCCGCATGTCGCCGGATGAACTGCGCGAAACCGTCCAGACCCTCGGCTATGCCTCCGTGCATGAGTTCGGCCGCGTCGTCGGCTTGCCCATGCGCACCATCGATGCCTGGATGCGGCTGGGCGTGCCGCAGGAATCGGCCCAGCTCGTGCGGGCCATGCTCGCGATGCGCGACCGCTTTCAACAGGCCGCCGAGGAGCTCGACCAATATACCAATGTCGGCTTGGCCGACTATCTCCGCGACAAGAAGCTTTGACTCGAGCTGACGGCGGGGCGGGGCAGGGGCGCGCATGGAACAGGACAGGCTGACCGCCATCGGGGTGATCAGCGGCACCTCGATGGACGGCATCGATGTCGCCGTGGCGAGGACCGACGGCGACCGGCGCGTCGAGCCGGGTGCCGGGCGCACCATCCCCTATCCCGACGCGGTCAGGGCCGAGCTTCTTGCGCTCATCGCGGAGCCCGAGCGGGCGCTCACCGAGCCGCTCGCAGAACTCGAACAGGCGGTGACCGACGCCCATATCGCCGCCGTCGAGACATTCATGGGGGAGGTCGGCCTCTCCAGGCGCGAGGTCGATCTGATCGGCCTCCACGGCCAGACGGTCTACCATCGGCCCGAACGCCGCTTCACACGGCAGCTCGGTTTCGGTGCGGAGGTGGCGCGCCGGCTCGGTATCGATACCGTCAATCGCTTTCGCCATGCGGATGTGGACGCCGGCGGGGAGGGCGCGCCGCTCGCCCCCCTCTATCATAGAGCCCTTGCGGCGGGCCTCGGCGAGCCGCTGATGGTGCTCAATCTCGGCGGCGTCGCCAATGTCACCTATCTCGACGGCGATGTGGTGATCGCCTTCGATACGGGGCCGGCGAGCGCGCTGATCGACGATTTCGTCCGCCGCCGGCGCGGCCTCGCCTATGACGCGAACGGCGAACTCGCAGCGAAGGGACTCGTCCGGGCAGATCTCGTCGCGGCCTTCCTGGGCAATCCCTTCTTCGCGCGTCCAGCGCCGAAGTCTCTCGACCGCAACGACTTCCACCGCCGCGCGGCCGACGTCGAGCACCTCTCCGATGCCGATGGCGCGGCGACGCTGACCGCCTTCACCGTCGAATCGGTCGCGGCGAGCCTCGCCCATGTGCCGCGGCGGCCGGCGCGCTGGCTCGTCACCGGCGGGGGTCGCCACAATCGTCATCTCATGACGCGACTCGCCGAACGCCTCGGCGTCCCTGTCGAGCCTGTCGAGGTCGTCGGCTGGCACGGCGACTTCCTGGAGGCGGAGGCTTTCGCTTATCTCGCCGTGCGCAGCCTGCGCGGTCTGCCTCTCAGCCTGCCGACGACGACGGGCGTGCCGCAGCCGATGCCGGGCGGCGATTTGCACCGGGCGGCCTGAGCCACATCATTTACGCTGATCGCCAAACTGGCTTACCCTGGCTTCATCTGAACAGGGAGGGCAGGGGTGGCCATGAAGATCTCGTCGCTATGGAGTTTGCCGATCGTCGGGCTTGTGGCGCTGCTGGCGTCACAGGCTTTCGCGGCCGACACACTGGCGCGCATCGCGGAGACCGGCACGCTCAGAATCGGCTTTCGCGCCGATGCCGCGCCCTATTCCTACCGCACCACGAGTGGTGACCCGGCCGGCTATATCGTCGACCTTTGCCGGGAGGTGGCCAACAGCGTCAAAGCCTCGCGCCAGCTGCCGAAACTCGCCATCGACTATGTCGAGGTGACCGCGGCAAACCGTTTCGACGTGCTGCGGGACGGCAAGATCGACCTTCTCTGCGAACCCACCTCCATGACCATGTCGCGTCGGGCGACCGTGGATTTCTCTTTGCCGACCTTCATCGACGGTGCCGGCGTGCTGTTTCGCACGGGGCAGGTGCACGGCCTCGAGGATCTGCGCGGAAAGCGGATCGGGGTTCTCGGGGGTACGACGACAGAGGAGACCTTGCGGACGACCTTGGGCCAGCTCGACATCAAGGCCACGATCGTGCCGACGAGCAATCACCCGGCGGGCGTCAAGCAGCTGACCAACGGCGAGATCGACGCCTATTTCGCCGACCGCGGAATTCTCAACTACCTGTTGGTGAACAGCCGCGATTCGGCGGGCCTCAAAATCTCGGATCAGTATTTCACCTTCGAGACCTATGCGCTCGCCCTGCCGCGCGGCGATGATATTTTCCGGCTGCTGGTCGATGCGACGCTTGCCGAACTCTACCGGACGGACCGCATCAAGAAGATTTATGCGCGCAGTTTCGGGTCTTTCCCGCCGGATCAGTTCATCAACGCGCTTTTCGTCATCAACGGCCTGCCGAAGTAGGCCTATCCGTCGTTTTCGGCCGAGAGCTCTTCCGGCCTCAGCCACTCCGCCGGCTGCCGACGCAGGCGAACGCCCGGTCCGCCGCTCGGGCTGGCCGCGCCGTCCTCGACAAAGACGACGCCAGCCCGTTCGAGGGCGCCGCGCAGGGCCGCGAGCGTCGCGTGATTCGGCACGGTCTTGTCGCTCTCGAAGGCGGAGATCGTGTTGCGGTGAACCTTGCTGTGCTCTGCGAGGTCCCGCACCGTCCAATTGACGAGTCCGCGCGCTGCCCGCAACTGTGCGCTGGTCACTGCTCTTACGGTCAACTCAATGCTCCTACCACTGTTCTGTGACAATCGCACAGAAGGGGCTCTTCGATCAACACAGTGTAGATTTGGGGGTAATGACCCCGACTTTCCATGTCGAACGTGACGAGCGTTAACCAAAGACGGCAGAGATGCGAGAAGAATGAAGCTTTTTCTGCCATGAAGTCTTGGCGCGTGACTTGTCCGGCACAACGGCCTGGATGATGGGCGGCGAGGCTGGGGCAGTGTTCGCAACCGCGGACATCATGGCTGACTGAACGGAGCAGGCGGGGCGCATGTCGGCGCAGAGCGCGGCGACGATATCGTTCCCCGGATCCACGCGATCGTCGTCATTCCTGTCGCTCGTCGGGTCATGTCGAGACGCACGCCCAGGAGCTCGGATCGCCATCTGAACGCGGCGAGCCGGGCATTTGCTCCACACGTTCAGCAGGGACGGCATATGTTAAATCCACGGTCGATCAAGAAGCGCCTCGGTATCCTGTTGGGGCTGTCGCTCGCCTGCGGCATTGTCGCGGAGGCTCGACCCGCAGCCGCGCAGACATCGCCGCTGGCCTCCGGCGAGATCGGCAAGCACATCCAGATCGGCCGGCTGCGGTGCGCGGTGGCGCCGTCCGTCGGCTTCGTAGTCGGTTCGCGCCAGGAGATGCAGTGCGAGTTGCGCACCGGCGGCATCCCCGGACAGCTGACCGGCGTCTATCGCGGTGTGATCAAGCGGTTCGGCATCGATCTCGGCGTCACCGGGGCCGGCATTCTCATCTGGGAAGTGTTCACCGTGACCAAGAACGTCGGTCCCGGCGATCTGGCCGGTGAATATGTCGGCGCATCGGCAGATGTCGCCTTTGCCCTCGGTCTCGGCGCCAATGTGCTCGTGGGCGGATCCAATCGCTCGGTCGCTCTTCACCCCAGTTCCGTCGAGGGCATGACCGGTGTCGATCTGGCAGTCGGCGTCGCGGATCTCACCCTGACACCCGTGACCCAGTGAGCGGCAGCCTCGCAGGAACAAGCGCGCCCCCGGTTTGTTAGCTTCGGCAGTCTCGAGCGATTGAAGCCGATGGCGCTCGAACTGCTCACGAAGCCGAGCACAGGACTTTCGCAAGGATGGTGCGAGGTCCTTGCCACGAAATCAGGGAGCCCTGCGACATGGCCAAAGAGAAAAATCTTGAAGTGCTGTTCGTCGAGACGCTGAAGGATGTCCTTCACGCCGAGAAGCAGATCCTGCGTGCATTGCCGAAGATGGCGCGGGGCGCTGCTTCTCCGGAACTCAAGCAGGCTTTCGAAACCCATAGGGACGAAACAGAAGCGCAAGTGGAGCGCTTGCAGCAGGTGTTCGAGCTGATCAACAAGCCGGCACGCGCCAAGACTTGCGACGCTATTCTCGGCATTATCGAGGAAAGCAAGGAAGTCATGGAAGAATTCGAGGGCTCGGAGGCGCTCGATGCCGGTTTGATCGCCGCGGCTCAGGCGGTGGAGCATTACGAGATCGCCCGCTATGGCACGCTCAAGACCTGGGCTGGCCAACTCGGCTTCAAGGAAGCGGCCGATTTGCTGGACCAGACGCTGCAGGAAGAAGTGAAGACCGACAAGCTCCTGACCAAGCTAGCCACCATGCGGGTCAACAAGAAGGCCGCCTGAGGCGGCGACTTTTTGATCGAGGCGGTGCCGATGATGGGCGGTGGTGCAGGCCGCCGCCCATTCGTCTTGCGCGGTTATTTGAACTCGTCGGGCGTGCTGTTCTTGCCGATGGCCAGGATGGCGGCCTCGCGGGTGGCATAGGGCCCGAAGAGCGGCGTGCCGATATCGTCGATCACCCACCATCCCGGGCCGATGCCCTTCGCGCGGGCTGTCTCCTCGTCATACAGGACGGCTTTCATCGCGATACTTCCCCATCTCACGTCCTAGGCTGTCCGAGGAGGGAACCGACGATCGCTCCTGCAAGTTCCCTCGAACAGCCTCGGCAGGCGCTGAGGCTCGGGAGCTCATCATGCCTACGCCGGACAAACTGCGCGACGACATCGACCGAGGGCGTACGGGCGACAAGGTCCGCATGCCCGATCCCGCCGCCGCGCCGCTCGGGACCGACGACGAGGCTGGAGGCGCGCCGGCGACGTATGAAGAGGTCGAGCTCGCGCGCCGAAGCGAGGTGAGAGCCGACCTCGGCCAGGCCCCGCACGACACCAACGAGCACAAGCGCGGCATCGGCGGCAGCGAGGAGAGCGTGCGGCGTATTCCGACGCTCGCCATATTGGCTGTTGTCTTGGTCCTTCTCGCTGTTCTCGCCATCGTCCTGAACTGATCGGCTCCGGCCGGCCGCGGATCGGCGATCACGGCTCTCCGCACGATCATTCACCGCCTGTTCGCCCGCTCGCGGCGGGGGAAGGGCGGTCGCGGCCAGATCGGAGGGCTGGCGATCAAAGCCGCCAGGTGCGAACCCGACTGTGGATATTGAATGACCGACCATGGGGTACGACATTCTTGAATTGGGCAGATCCGGCGCGGTAATGCGATAAGACTGACCTTCGTCGTCGCATCACAGTCGTCAGGAACGTCCGGTTGAGTGTCGATACCTCCACCTTGATCGCCTACAGCGTCGTATTGTTCGCCTTGATCGGCGCGCTCTTCCTGATCTTCTCTTTGAAGGAAGGGCATGGGCGGTTCCTGTGGCTGAGCCTGCCGTTCCTCATGGGCATGTGTGGCGGCGCCTCCTTGGTCGACCCCACGATCTTGCCCGGCCGATGGTCAGGGCGGCTGGCGGTCTGGTTCATCCTTCTCGCCTATGGCTTCGGCTGGCAGGCTGTCCGCATCCTCTACGGCCGGCCTGTCCTTCCCGGCCTCGTCATCCTCGTCGCGACCGTATGGCTCGTGCTCTCGGCCACCGTTTTTCAGGCCTTCGAGCTCGACACGACGAGTGCCGCCCTGCGGGCGTTCATCGTCGCCCTGTTCAACGGCCTGGCGGCCCGCGAACTCTGGCGAAGTCGCACCGAGGATCTTCCTTCGCGGTCGATCCTGCTCGGCGTCTTCACGGCCTATGCCATCCTTGCCGCCCTGCGCGTGCCCTTCGTAGCTTTTCTGCCGGCACCGCTCGGGTCGGCGCCCGGCGAGATATGGGCGACCGTCGTCTATAATCTCGCCGTGGTCACCCAGGCGCTCCTC
Source organism: Chelatococcus sp. GCM10030263 (assembly GCF_042666455.1). Taxonomy (NCBI): domain Bacteria; kingdom Pseudomonadati; phylum Pseudomonadota; class Alphaproteobacteria; order Hyphomicrobiales; family Chelatococcaceae; genus Chelatococcus; species Chelatococcus sp. GCM10030263. The sequence goes on from NZ_JBHTDB010000009.1 coordinate 79,541, forward strand.
GTCAGCGCCTTTCTCATCGCCCTCTCGCGCGAGCGAGTGGCGCTCGACAATTACCGCATGGCGATCCTCGATCCGCTCACCGGCGTCCAGAACCGGCGCGCCTTCGAGGAACGGGCGGACGCCTGGACGCGCAGCCGCCGAACGGCGGCGTCGCCCTTCGGCCTGCTGGTGGTGGATATCGATGACTTCAAGGCGATCAATGACCGCTACGGGCATGACTTCGGCGACCAGGTGATTGTCATTGCCGCGCGCACGGCTGAAGCCGTCCTACGCAAGCGCGATGTGGTCTACCGCATCGGTGGCGAGGAATTCGTCTGTCTCTTGCCGGATACCCCGGCCGAGGATGCTTTCGTCGCTGGGGAACGTCTGCGCAAAGCCTTCCGCGCCGCAACCGAGACGGTGGCCGGACATAAGATCGGCGCGACCCTCAGCGTCGGCGTCGTATCGATGGACGAGCCAACGGACCTGCGCGATCTCCTGAACCGTGCTGACGAAGCCCTTTACGAGGCCAAGCGCGCGGGCCGCAATCGCACTATTCTGGTGAACAGATCGTCGGGCCTGGCGGCTATTTGACAGCTGGGCCGGGATGTCCCGCAAAGCGGCGGAGCATATCGTCATAGGGAGGGCTGAGGCGGATGGTACAGCTGCCCCGGCTTGAACGGGGGACCTCCTGATCCACAATCAGGCGCTCTAACCAACTGAGCTACAGCTGCACGCGGCTGCGAACGCGACGCCAGAAGCGGCGCATGTCCATCAGCGGCCGGAAACTATGCGCATCGACGCGTGAATGCAAGACCACGCGTCGGCGGTTTTCGATCAGGCGCCGGGGCGCGTGGGTCCCTTGGCGAGAGGCGCGGTGGCCTCCTGCGCGAGCCGCGATGCCGTCTCCGCGATATCCTTCACCCGCGTCGTCGTATTCTCGTATTGGCGGCGCAGTTCGCGGGTCTGCAGTTCGACCGCTTCGGCCACGGAGGTCACGTCGAGCAGCGCCCGCCAGAGCCCGAGCGTTGCATCCGTCTGACTGCGGACGAGGTCGAGCACCTTGCCGTTGATCACGGTGGCGGCCTTGGTCGTCGCATTGGCGCTGGCCACGAGGCTGCGGTTCCAGGCTTCCCGCTGCTCCTGGACGGTGGCGAAGGTTTGCCTGGCCTGTGCGAGACCTGTCTCGGTCAAGGCAACGAGAGGCGCGGTGGGCGGCTCCGCGGCGACCCGTGCGGGGGGTGGCGAGGAGATCGGCCGTGGCGGGGGCGGGGCGGCCGTTTGGGGCGCATGCTCGGCAGCCTTCACAGCGGCTTTCGCCACCATTTGACCGACTTGGGTCGTTGCGGCTTTGCCGCCATCGAGGGCGGTCTCGACAGTGCGGTCGGCAACACCTGTGGACAGCGCAGCTGCCGGCCCGACCTTCGGTTTTGGCGCAGCAGTGCGCGCTTTTGTCGGTTTCGTCGCAGCCAGCGTCTCCGCCACCGAGGTCGTGGCGGCAGGCAATGGCGCCGGCGCGGCTTTCGCGGGGGGCGCGGCCTTCTCCTGAACAGCTTTGCTTGGAGCAACCGCAGGTTTGGCGATTGCGGTGGACGCCGGCTTCGGAGCGGCCGATCGTGGGGAGCTTGTTTTCGCCACCGCCTTTTGCGGCTGCGGCTTACCCATCTGCTTTGGCTTGTCCATGCGTCATTTCCTCGTGGATCAGCGTCGCTGGAAGAACTGTCGGGCGGCCACCCTGTTCAGGGACGGCTGAGCTCTGAGCCCGTGCTCAGACCGCCTTGCCGGGCGCGCCGGTGCCCGGACCCGTCGGGCCCTTGCCGCTTCCATTGCGACCGGTCGGTGTCGACCCGCCGGTTACATCTTCGCGCACCTTGTCGACGGCCGCCGTGAAGTCCTTGAGCTGCTCCTGCAGAGACGCCACCTGGGCGTGCAGGTAGTCGGACTGGTGCTTCAGCGCCTCGTTCACGTCGCGCGCCTGCACCAGCTTCTGCGCCAGATCGAAGGCGGCCGTGACATTCTGCTCCGCATAGGCGAGCGTACGCCGCGTCACTTCGCCGGCACCAGGCAATGGCGTCGAGCCGCCGAAGACCTCTACGGCCTTGTTGGCCGCATCGAGAAAGCCGGTGAAGGCTTTGCGCGCCTGCTCCACATTCTGTTCCGCGAGGCGGCGGAACTCGGCGGGGATCTCGTAATTGGGCATTCCTGGATTGATCATCTTGCGCTCCTTGGATAGCGTGGCGTTGTTGTGCGGCGCAATATACATGTTGCAACGCACAAATGCAAGGATCGGCGATCGCGCGGGAGGCGGCAGCTGTCCACAGCCTGGCCAGAAACCCGCTTGGCTTTTCGAGGCTTATGTTAACTTGCCCCGCGACCGATTAACACTAACATCAGGTTAGTGCGGATAGGCTGGGCATGTGCCGTGACGGCTCGCGGCCATGCCTGTTATTAAAGCTTCGTTAGCCATTGTCGGCGCGAGGCGGCGGTGACGGGCGGGGCGCAAGTTTGATGGAGTTCAGTGCGGTGATAGCCGATCTGCGACGCGACCCGTCGCTGGCGCCGTTCTTGAAGCCGAAGGCGGCCGTGGTCGTGTGGTCGGCCGCCGATGCGCATGCGTTGTGGGCCTCCCCCGAAGCCATGCCGCTCGTCGGCGCCTTGACGGCGGGCGGACCGACCGCCGAGGCCGAACGCTACCTGCGGCCGCTGGCCGAGCGGGCGCCGGAGAACGGCATCCGGCTCGAGCGGTGGCGCATCATGGTCGGCCGACGGGCAGAACTCGTCACCGTGGCCTGCCGTAGCATCACCACTGCGGACAACGAGCGCGCGGTGCTGACCGCCGTCGTCGGATCTCTGCCGAAAAGCTTCGCGACGCTCGATTTCCCTGCCGTACCTGCGGTTGCCGGGACCGACGGGGAGCCGCGAGCCGACGAATCCGTGGCTGAAATCGCTGAGCCGGCAGCGGACTCGGCCGAGCCTTCGCCGGCCGAGCCCGAGGTTTCGCCGGAGACGGCCGACCTTCACGACCAACGCGCGCAACTGCGGCATCTCGCCGCGATGCGCCGCACCATGCGTTTCGTCTGGGCCTGCGACGGCACCGGGCTCATCACGCGCGTCTCGCCGGAATTGGCTGAGGTCGTCGGGCCGGATGCGGCGGCTGTCGTCGGCCGGCAATGGAGCGAACTCGTCGGTGATATCGTCCGCGATCCCGCCGGCAGCATCCTGGAGGCCCTCAGCCGCCAGACCACATGGCCGCGCTGCACGGTGTCCTGGCGGGTGGGGCAGGGTGAGGCCTACGTCCCCGTGGAACTCGGCGCCGTGCCGGTGCCCGGTGAGACGGGCGACGCCTATCGCGGCTATGGCCTCTGCCGCCTGAGCGAGGTCGAGGAGGCGCCCGCCGCGGTTTCGCCGGTGGTCGCAGACGCTGTACAGGGCGAAGACGGCGAGGAGACCGCTGTTCTCCACGACCCGGACGAGACCGAACAGGAAACCGCCAGCGCGATCGAAGACGAGCCACCTGCCGAGGCAGAGATGGCAGAGCTCGACGCGGCCGAAGTCGCCGCCATCGTGGCGACCGCCGAAAGTGCGTCCCATCTGGATGAGTCGACCGCCTTCGAGCCGGGGCAGCCGGAAGAGCGCGATGCGGACGATCGGACCGACGAGGCCGCCTTCGTCACTGCCCCGTCCGAGCAGGACGAGACCGATGCGCCGGCTGAGACAATCGCGGCTGAGGCAATCGCGGCGGAAGAGGCCCCCTTTGAAAGCGGGCTCGACGATCAGCGGCAAGCGGAAGACCTGACCTCGGGCGAGGGCGGCGAGACGACGGTCGAAAATGAACCGGCGGAAGCAGCAGTCCAAGACGCTGAGGCGCAGGACGCTCAACTCCAGAACGCTCAACAGCAGGACGCTCACCTGCAGAGCATCCAGCCCCAGGACATTCACGTCCAGGATAGGGATATCCAAAACCCCGAAGTTCAAGAGACCGAGGTTCAAGACACGGGGCCTCAGGACGACGCTGCCGAAGGTGCAGCGGAAGGCGCCGTCGTCGAAGACGTAGAATCGGTGGCCGAAGACGCCGTGGGCGACGAGCCCGCTCCCCTAGAAGCCACGGCCGAGGAGGCGGTCGTCCAGGACGTCGCCGCCGACCTGCCCGTCGCGCAGGACACCGCCGCTGAAGAGCACATCGCCCCGGAAGCCACGGCCGAGGAGGCCGTCACCCAGGAAGCCACGGCCGAGGAGGCGGTCGCCGCCGACCTGCCCATCGCGCAGGACACCGCCGTTGAAGAGCACGGCGCCCCGGAAGCCACGGCCGATGAGCCCGTCGCTCAGGACGCCGCAGCTGAAGAGCCGGTGGTTCCGGAGCTCTTAGTTGAGGATGCTGTCGCCTTCCAAGCCCCGGTCGGCGAGGAAGCGCCTCAGGAAGAGGCTCCCGACCAGATCGACGCGCAAACCGAGACGGGCACGCCGGAAGAAGCGGCGGAGCACGCGGACATGGCCGAGACAGAGGCACAAACCGAAGCGGACGCCGATGTGCCCGCGCCCGCCGCGGCGGACAAACCGAAGGCGGGCGAGACGGAGGCCGAGGTCACGCCCGGGCCTTTCGCGCCGGTCCGCGGCCATGTCGGCGCCACGCTCGGCGCGCCCAAGGTGGTGCCGCTGCGTGTGGTGGAGACGAGCCGCGGCGGCGAGGCCGAGGCAAACGCTCCGAGCCGCCCGAGCCTGTCGCCGAACGAGCGCAACGCCTTCCGCGAGATCGCCCGGGCGCTCGGCGCCCGCTATCTCGGCGAGGAAGAGCCCGGTGGCCCGCCGCCGAAAAGCCGGGATGCGGAGCCGGCGGCCGCCCCGCGCGCCGATGCGGCGCCCGAATCGCCGGCGCCGATCGCCCCGGCGCCCGAATCGGTCCCGCGAAGCGTGCCGGACGCCGCCGCCAAGGCCCGTCAAGCCGCCCGGCAGGTCACCTTCACCGGCGATCGCCCGTCCTTTGCGCCGCTCACGGACAAGTTGCCGATCGGCATTCTCGTCAGCCGCGGCGACGACATTCTTTATGCCAACCGCACGCTGCTCGACTTCTTGGGCTACCAGGACGTTGCGGCGCTGGCCGAAGTCGGCCTGTGGAATCTCTTCGCGAGCCGCGCGCAGGTCGGCGACGGCGCCGCGCCCATCGCGCTCAAGGCGGCGAATGGTGCCGATCTCGCCGTCGATGCCCGGCTCTCGACGCTCGAATGGAACGGCGCGCCGGCGACGCTGCTCTCCTTCCGCCGCGCGCATGAGCCGGAGATCGCCGACCGCATCCGCATGCTCGAAGAGGAGCTCGTGTCGCACGAGGCACGGGCGCAGGAGCTCAGCCTCATTCTCGACACGGCGACGGACGGTGTCATCGTGCTCGACGAGGGCGGCCGCATCCTCTCGCTCAACCGCTCGGCCGAGGCCCTGTTCGGCTATGAGGAAAGCGATGTGGCGGGTGAATTCTTCACCCTTCTGCTCGCTCCCGAAAGCCACGTGGTCGCCGTCGACTATCTCGAAGGGCTGAAGGCGGGCGGCGTGGCGAGCGTCATGAACGACGGCCGCGAGGTCGTGGGCCGCGTGCGCCAGGGCGGCCGCAGCCCCCTGATGATCACCATGGGGCGCATCAGCGAGCCGCCGCATCGCAAGTTCTGCCTCGTCGCCCGCGACATGACGGCCTTCAAGAAGGCCGAGGCCGATCTTCTCAAGGCGAAGAAGGCCGCGGAAGATGCGAGCGCCCAGAAATCCGATTTCCTCGCCAAGATCAGTCACGAGATCCGCACGCCCCTGAACGCCATCATCGGCTTCGCCGAGGTGATGCAGGAGGAGCGCTTCGGCCCGGTCGGCAACGAACGCTACAAGGAATATCTCAAGGACATCCACGTCTCCGGCGGGCATGTCATCAGCCTCGTCAACGATCTGCTCGATCTCGCGAAGATCGAGGCGGGCCGGCTCGAGCTCAATTTCGTCAGCGTCAATCTGAACGAGATCGTGGCGAGCTGCGTGGCGCTGTTGCAGCCGGAAGCGGCGCGCGGTCGAATCGTGCTGCGCACGTCGCTTGCGCCCAAATTGCCGCCGGTGGTGGCGGACGAGCGCGCCATGCGCCAGGTCGTGCTCAATATTCTGTCGAATGCGGTGAAATTCACCGATGCCGGCGGCCAGGTCATCGTCTCGAGTGCGCTGACGGACCGCGGTGAAGTGGCCTTGCGCGTCCGCGATACCGGCATCGGCATGACCGATACCGAAATCGAGCAGGCGCTGGAGCCCTTCCGGCAGCTCGCGACCGCCCGCCGCCATGGCGGCACGGGCCTTGGCCTGCCGCTCACCAAGGCGCTCGTGGAGGCCAATCGCGGCGCTCTCTCCATCACCAGCGCCAAGCGCGAGGGCACGCTGGTGGAAATCGTCCTGCCGCGCACGCGCGTGCTGGCCGAGTGACATTCGAGCCGCCCGCCGAAGCAAGGCGTCGTTGGGGATAAGAAGAGCTTCGAAGAGTAGCCGTCACGATTGCTTTTATACAGGGTCGACGTGGCCGGCCGGTCCTTCCCGGCTTAAATGCCCCTTAGTACAAGCCTTTAGTCTGTGGCATGTTTACATCGCCGTTCCGTTGCCGGTGCGTGTAGCGCTCCATGCCCGGTGTGGTGCGCAAGTCGCCACGCTGATGGGCCGGTGATAGCCCACTGTCGCGTTATTCCCAGTCTGCGTTCGTCGATTCTGACCGCCTTGTCGTGTTGCGATGCGTTTCGCAGCGACTGAGGCAGTGCGGGTGTCTGTGGTTTCGCCCGTCGCGTTTCCGAACATTGATCGTCGACAGGAGAGCCCTAAGGCTCCCCCCGGATTTCGATAATAAGGAGATTTTCAGTGGCAGCTATTCGAAAGAGCCCGCCGAAGCGGCGCGGACAGGACAAACGCATTGCGACGAAGAAGAAGCCCATGCATCTGCGTTATGCGGCCGCGGTGCTCGGCAGCGTGAGTGTCGCGACCCTCGCCTGCGCGCTCGGCGCAAGCCCGGCGATGGCGCAGGTGAGCGGCACTTCCCCACTGGTAGGAGTTACGGCAACCCAAGGTGCCGACGGAGATATCAATACTATTACTATTACTGACAAAACCAACGGCTCGACGCTCGACGCCAGCACGCTTACGGATACCACGACGACCGACTTCAAGGGAAACGGCGTCACGATCAACGGTGGCACTGCCACCGGCGCCGATGACGACGTGCTGACGGTCACCGGCACAACGAATGTCTTGAACGACGGCAGTGTTACCAAGGCGGCGATCACCGGAACAACGGACTCGGCGACCGATACACTTACATTGACGAATGCCAGCGAGCTGAACAGCGTCAAGATCGTGTCCAGTAGCACCGCCCAAAGTGGCCTAACCCTGACGGGTGACGAGACCGTCAACAAGCTGAACAACGCCATTATGGAAATGGCCACCGTCAAGAATGTGGGGATCGGCGCTTCGGCTGCCGATGTCGGAGCGGCAACCAATACTTTGGTGATGACCGGATCGAACACGATCAATGCGTCGAAGCTCAACAATGTTGAAGTCACCGATGGTACGCCGACCCTCGCGGCCGGTTTGAAGCTCGTGGGCAATGCGAACGTTCTCGATGCGGCAGTAATTACCAATTCCAACATTGCGGATTCCCAGATTGATAATCTGACGGCCAGTAACGCCACAATTAATACGGTGGCGATCAACGGAACAACTAATGATCAGACGATAGACAAGCTGCACGTGACCGGCGACAATACGATGAAGACGTCGCTCATCGACAACGTCATCGTGCAGGCAACTGTCGGAAGTGGCCTCATTGTCGGCCCGCGCACCGGTGGGAGTAGCGCCGCCGATAATGCCATCGCCGTGGGTGTGAACGCCAATGCGGCGGGCGCGTCGAGCGTTTCGATCGGCCAGAACTCCCATGCCGAAGGTCTGAACGCCGTAGCCATCGGCAAGGGCGCTGGCGCGACTGAGGAGGGGGCGGTCGCCGTCGGCAACGCCTCGGCGTCGGCTCTGCACTCGAGCGCCCTCGGCGATGGCGCCACGGCTTCGGGGCAACGGGCCTCTGCTCTCGGAAACAATTCCCAAGCCACCGAGGCCGACGCCACCGCTCTAGGCTCGAATGCAATAGCAACGGCCACCAATGCCACGGCAGTCGGCACCGGTGCTGCAGCATCGGCTAGTGACGCGACAGCCCTCGGCGCCGGCGCTGCGGCCAGTGCTGCCGACGCGCTTGCCGTCGGTGATGCAACGGCTGGGGCGGAGAAAGCACTTGCATTTGGCAAAGACGCGAACGCGTCCGCCGAAGGATCCATCGCGCTTGGAGCGGGGTCTACCGCAAATGGCGTCGGCGCTCTTGCACTCGGCCGCTCGGCCACTGCGTCGGCGGACGACGGTGTGGCCGTCGGCCGTGGCAGCAAATCGAGCGGAGTCGGTGCGATCGCGCTGGGCGCTGGCGTGAATGCCGCCAAGGATGGGGCAATCGGCATCGGCCAGAATGCTGGCGGGACGAGTGGCGGCGGTCAGGATAGCGTCGTAATCGGTGCCAACGCTGGCAGGGTAACGGCAGGTGATGGCGCGGTGCTGCTCGGTGCGGACACCGGGGGGCAGACGAACGCCGTGGCTCTCGGCATCAATGCACAAGCTCTTTCAGCCTCATCGGTCGCTATCGGCGAGGGCTCCGGTGTGGGAGCGCAGGGGCAAGGCGGCGTTGCGATCGGCCGCAGTGCCACCGCTTCCGGTCCCAACTCGATCGCATTGGGCGCCGGGTCGGTCGCCGGTGAGGCGAATACCGTCTCGGTCGGTGATGGCACTCTGCAGCGCCGTATTGTCAATGTCAGTGCAGGCACGGCGGATAACGATGCGGTCAACTACCAGCAGTTGAAAGTGGAGAGAACGAGGATCGACGGTCTCGAACCGGATGTTCAAAATCTAAACGCCAATGCATTGCAGTATACAGGTGGCACGTTTAATGCCATTCGGAACGGCGTCGCGCAACGTATTACTGGAGTTGCTACTCCGGTCAACACTACCGACGCTGCCAACAAGGGTTACGTCGATACCAAAGTCGATGATTTCGCCGCAAATTATGGTGATGCCCTGGTCTATAAGCAAGGTAAAGATTACTATGGTCAGAGCCAAAAGCTCTTTGATGCCTCGCGGGCAGTGAGCGGTAACGGCAATCCGCAGCCGAGAAAGATCATTGGCGTGCAGGCTGGTGCCGTAGAGAAAGACAGCAATGAAGTTGTCGTCGGTAGCCAGTTGTATCAAACCAATGAAGATGTCGCGACTTTACAGACCCAAATCGGTAACTCACTCAGCTATGATGCGAGTGCAACGGGCGGCGCTGCGTACTCGGCTTATCGCGATGTCGGCGGCAGCAAGCAGGAGACGCGGATCACCGGCGTGGCCGATCCTCTCGAACAGTCTGATGCCGTGAACCTGCGGAAGTTCACGGATCTGGAAAACGCTGTAGGCCAGCTCACGGCTGGGGAGGCCATAGTCGGCACCGTCGTCGGCACCGACTCCTTCGGTAGAGGCGTATCCGCGAGCACCACCGGCAACTACAGCACCGCGTTCGGCTCCTACGCCCAGACCTTTGCGGACAGGGCCTCCGCTTTCGGCTCCCATGCGACGGTCGGAGTGGGTGCGGACGACAGCGTGGCGATCGGCGCTTTCTCCGTCGCCGACCAGGCGAAGACGGTCTCGGTGGGCGACGGGAACACCGGGCTCTACCGGCGCATCACCAATGTGGCTGAAAGCCAGGGCGACCACGACGCAGTGACGCGTGGTGAGGTAAGAGGCTGGTTGAGCCAGGCCGGAGTCGATATCGATAATGGCGGTGGCGCCAATGGCGGTGGCGGTGACGGCGGTGGCGGTGGCGGTGGCGGGGTTCCCGGCGGGGTCGTCGTCGGCACGGCGACCGGCACGGAATCCGTGGCCATCGGCGGAAGATCTGTCGCAAGCGGCGATTACTCCACGGCTTACGGCTACAACGCCCAGGCGCTCGGCGGGGGCGGAACGGCCATCGGCCACAGCGCCTATGCTGCGGGTCCCGGCGATATCGCCATCGGCCATAATGCACGGGTCGAGGCCGACAACTCCATTGCGCAGGGCACGAACGCCCTCGTGACGGCGAGTGCCCCGCGGGCCGTGGCCATGGGTGCCGATAGCATTGTGAGTGCGCCCAACTCCGTCGCTCTCGGTGCGGGTTCGGTGGCGGACCAGCCCAACACCGTGTCAGTCGGTGCGCCGGGCGCCGAGCGCCGCATCACCAATGTGGCGCCTGGCATCGCTCCCAACGATGCCGTGAACGTAGGGCAGTTGTACACCTATACCCAGAGCATGCTGAAGGAGACCCGGCGGGGTATCGCGGCGACGGCAGCCCTCTCGCCGGTCATGACCCCCTCAGCTCCGGGCAAGACCACCGTTTCGGCCTCGGCGGGCTTCTACCGCAGCGAGTTCGGCTTCGGCGTGAGCCTGGCGCATCGCCTGGACACGAATATGCCGGTAATGATCCATGCCGGCTATGCCAACGGCGGCGGCAAGGAGCATGTGGGACGCGTCGGCGTCGCGGTGGAGTTCTAATCGGGAATACGCAGGAGCCGTCCAAGACGGCTCCTGCGTCGCTCTAGTCTCCTGTGAGGCGGGTGCTTCTTCGTTTTCCTGGTTCGGGACCATCGAACGGCGTGTCGTCGGCGCGATGGCTTCGACCGCTGCCAAATCAACTGAGCCGTGCCGCGAGGCACGGCCTTTTTTGTGCGGACAAAGAAGGGGCGGCCGTTCCGTAGNAAGACTGTGCCATCAACCTCTCGCTGCGATCTGGTGCGTGTCTAACCGACGCCCTGCCCGAGACCTGAGCTTCGCTGCTCAAATAATAATCACAAGTTAAGAATATTGTCGCCGGCAAAAGAACCCTCGCGCTTCACGCATCCGAGAGTCCCCTGTCCCAATAGGGCGTTGGCCCGTAAAGCTCGGCGAGATAGTCGATGAAGGCGCGTACCTTGTGCTCCAGATGGCGACGGCTCGGGTAGACGGCATAGACCGCGACCCGGTGCGAGCCGCCGTAGTCCGGCAGCACGGCCTTGAGGCGCCCGGCCTGCAGTTCCGGTCCGATATCCCAGGTCGAGCGCAGCGCGATGCCGATGCCGGCGAGCACCGCCTCCCGCACAACCTCGCTCGAATTGGTCCTGAGCGGCGCCTTGATCGGCACGACGACCGGGCCCGCCGGCCCGTCGAGGCGCCAGTGGTCGGCGTTGTGCACGAGGAGGCGATGGCGGGCGAGATCCTCGACTGCTTCCGGCGCCCCGTGCCGGGCGAGATAGTCGGGGGTGGCGCACAGCACGCGGTTGTTGGGCGCGAGTCGCTTGGCGACGAGGCTCGAATCTTCGAGATCGGCGATGCGGATCGCCAGATCGAACCCCTCGCCGACCACGTCGACGAAGCCGTCCGACAGGTCGAGATCGACGGTCACGGCTGCATAGCGGTCGAGAAATGCCTTGAGATGCGGCGCGATATGCAGTCGCCCGAAGGAGGTGGGGGCGGAGACGCGCAACACGCCGCGCGCCACACTGCTGCCGCGCGCCACCCAGGCCTCCGCCTCCTCGATGCTCGACAGGATGGAGACGACGCGCTCGTAGAAGCCCTGGCCGGCCTCGGTCAGCGAAATCTGCCGCGTTGTCCGCTGGAGAAGGCGCACCCCGAGCCGCTCCTCCAGGCGTCGGATGCGCTTGGACACGACCGCCGCGGAAAAGCCGAGCTCGCGGCCGGCGGCCGACATGCTTCGGCTCGCAACGACACGTGCGAAGATATCGAGATCGCCCAAATGGTCCATAGCGCGTGACATTCTTTCCAAAAGGGAAATAATGTCTCTCAGCGTAGCATCCTGTCAAAGCCCGACAGCGTCGGTTAGACTCGCTGGGTCGATGCTGCGCATGGAGAACCGCGGACCGTCGAGCAGCCGCGGACCAGGAGGACATCATGACGGCCATCGCTTTTCCCACGCCCGATGCGTCCGTTCTCGCCCGGCGCGATGCGATCATTGCCGGGCTCGCGGCGCTCGTGCCGGCGGGCAGCCTCATCACCAGCGAGGACGAGCGGCGCGCCTTCGAGACGGATGCCTTGACGGCCTACCGCCGCCTGCCGCTCGCCGTCGTGCTGCCGACCTCCACCGCCGAGGTTTCGGCCGTGCTCGCCTTTTGCAACGCGCAGGGGGTGAAGGTTGTCCCGCGCGGCGCGGGCACCTCGCTGGCCGGTGGCGCGATCCCGCAGGAAGATGCCATCGTGCTGGGCACGTCCAAGCTCAGCCGCGTGCTCGCCGTCGATTTTGCCAACCGCTCCGCGCGCGTGCAGGCCGGCATCACCAATCTCGCTATCAGCCAGGCAGTCGCGCCGGAAGGCTTTTTTTACGCGCCCGATCCGTCGAGCCAGCTCGCTTGCACCATTGCGGGCAATATCGCCATGAATTCCGGTGGGGCGCATTGCCTGAAATACGGTGTCACCACCAACAATCTCCTCGGCGTCACCATGGTGCTGCTCGACGGCACGATCGTCGAGATCGGCGGGGAGGCGCTCGACAGCGCGGGCTATGATCTTCTCGGCCTTATCACCGGATCGGAGGGCCAACTCGGCGTCTTCACCGAGGCGACCGTCCGCATCCTGCGTCAAGCCGAGGGCGCGCGGCCGGTGCTGATCGGCTTCTCGTCGAACGAGACGGCGGGGGCCTGCGTGGCCGCCCTCATCGGCGCCGGCATCATTCCCGTGGCGCTCGAATTCATGGACAGGCCCGCCATCACCATCTGCGAGGCCTTCGCCCAGGCGGGTTATCCGCTCGATGTCGAAGCCATGCTGATCATCGAGGTCGAGGGCTCCGACGCCGAGATCGACGATTCCTTGGGACGCGTCTGCGCCATCGCCGAACGCTTCTCGCCTATGGTGATGAAGGTGTCGCAGTCGGAGGCCGAGAGCGCCGCCATCTGGAAGGGCCGCAAATCCGCCTTCGGCGCCATGGGCCGCATTGCCGATTACCTGTGCATGGACGGCACCATCCCGACCGGGCAATTGCCCTACGTCCTGAAGCGCATCGACGAGATCGTCACAGGCCATGGGCTCAAGGTCGCCAACATCTTCCACGCCGGCGACGGCAATCTCCACCCGCTCGTGCTCTACGACATCAACAAGCCGGGCGAGCTCGAAAAGGCGGAGGCGGCGGGCGCTGAGATCCTCAAGCTCTGCGTCGAGGTGGGCGGCTGCCTCACCGGGGAGCATGGCGTCGGCATCGAGAAGCGCGATCTCATGAGCACGCAATATACTAAGGCCGACCTTATCCAGCAGATGCGCGTGCGCCGGGTTTTCGACCCGGACTGGCTGCTCAATCCTGCCAAGGTCTTCCCGCTTGAGGGCAGGGTTGGTGTGAGCCAATAACGCACATCCTAGGGCGTGCCTCTCCCCGCGTGCGGGGAGAGGGTAGGGTGAGGGGCGGCGAAACAAGGGGACGGATAGTGCGTGGGGCGAATTCAGCTGCGATCGGCCGCGCGAGATATCTCCGTCGGACACAAACGAATGTTGAACGGAAACTTTGGTACCGGCTCAACAACCGTCAGCTCGCCGGACATAAGTTCGTTCGTCAGGAGCCTATCGGGCCTTATATCGTCGACTTCGTCTGTCGCGAGCGCAGGCTGGTCGTAGAACTCGACGGCAGTCAGCATGCAGAGAGCCGGCACGACCAAAAGCGGGACATGTATCTTGCCGCCCAGGGCTTTCGGGTCGTGCGTTTCTGGAACCACGAGATCAATCAGAATTTGGACGGGATTTTGGAGACGATCTTGCTAACGCTTCGCCAAACGGAGCTGGCCCCTCACCCCACCCTCTCCCCGCAGGCGGGGAGAGGAGATGCTGCGGCCGCGTCGTGAACGCTCTGATCCCTGGCACCGAAGCTGAAGCCGCTGGGTTCGTTGTAGAGGCCGCGCGTGTGGGCACCCCACTCACGATTCGCGGCGGCGGGACCAAGGCTCGCATGGGCCGGGCCGCCACGCAGGAGATGGTCCTCAGTTCCAACGGCCTCACCGGCATCACGCTCTATGAGCCGGCGGAACTGGTCGTCGCCGCCCGCGCCGGCACTCCATTGCATGCGGTGGAGCAACTGCTCGGCGAGAGGGGGCAGGAATTGTCCTTCGAGCCACCAGATCTGCGTGGCCTTCTCGGCGCCACCGGCGAGCCGACAGTCGGCGGTCTCGCCGCGGCCAATCTCTCCGGCCCGCGCCGCATCATGGCCGGCGCCTGTCGTGACAGCCTCATCGGCATCCGGGCGGTGAACGGTCGCGGCGAAAGCGTCAAGTCCGGCGGCCGCGTCATGAAGAATGTCACCGGCCTCGATCTCGTGAAATTGCTCGCCGGCTCCTGGGGAACGCTCGCTTTCCTGACAGAGGTCACCTTCAAGGTTCTGCCGAAGCCGGAACGCCGCGCGACACTTGTCTTCACCGGCCTCGACGACCGGACCGCCGTGGCGGTCATGGCGGCCGCCTTGGGCTCGCCGTTCGAGGTGAGCGGCGCGGCTCATCTGCCCTCGGGTATTGGCGACCGCGCATCTCGTACTTATCTGCGCACTGAAGGATTTGCGTTTTCCGTCCGCCACCGGGTGGAGGCGCTGCAGGGCCTGCTTCAGGCCTTCGGCCGGGCCGATCTTCTCGACGACGATGCGGCCTCAGCCGTGTGGCAGGGCATCCGTGATGTCACCGCTTTCGTCGGGTCGGATGACGTCGTCTGGCGCATTTCGGTGGCGCCCTCGCGTGGACCGGACATGGGCGAGGCGCTCGCCGCCATTCCCGACGCCCGCTGGTTCTATGATTGGGGCGGGGGGCTCATTTGGGCCGCCGTCCCGGCCGTGGGGGATGTCGGCGCAGCGACGATCCGGCAAGCGGTCGCGGCCGGTGGCGGCCACGCCACTCTGGTGCGGGCCCCGGCCGAGATCCGCAGCGCCGTTCCCGTGTTCCAGCCGCTGGCAGAGCCCTTGATGCGGCTGACGCACGGCATCAAGCAGGCCTTCGATCCCGCCGGCATTTTCGAGCGCGGGCGGATGTACGAGGGCCTGTAAAGACCTGCGCTCGCGCTGGCTCTCCGAGCAAGCCCGATTTTGTCACCCCTGATCGAGACTTCGATGCAAACCAATTTCCGTCCCGAGCAGCTCCGCGAACCGCAGATGCAGGAATCCGAGAAGATCCTGCGCACCTGCGTCCATTGTGGCTTCTGCACGGCGACCTGCCCCACCTATCTTCTGCTCGGCGATGAGCTCGATAGCCCCCGGGGCCGCATCTATCTCGTCAAGGACATGCTCGAATCGGGCAAGCCGGCCACAAAAGAGGTGGTTACTCATATCGACCGCTGCCTGTCCTGTCTTTCCTGCATGACGACCTGCCCCTCGGGCGTGAATTACATGCATCTGGTCGACCATGCCCGGGCCTATATCGAGGAAACCTACCACCGGCCGTGGCATGATCGGCTGCTGCGCGCCGTGCTCGCGGCCGTTCTGCCCTATCCCCGGCGCTTTCGGCTGGCGCTGAGGGCAGCGCATCTGGGCAAGCCGCTTGCTTTCCTTCTCGCGAAACTGCCGAGCATCGGCCCGCGGCTAGCCGCCATGCTGGCGCTCGTGCCCGACCGGCTGCCCCCAGGGGCAGCTGAAGGGCCGCGCGTCATCCCGGCGCAAGGCGAGCGGCGGGGGCGCATCGCGCTCCTCGGCGGCTGCGCGCAGCCCGTGCTCAATCCCGACATCAACGAAGCGACCATCAGGCTGCTGACCCGCCACGGCATCGAAGTCGTGCTGGCGGAAGGCGAGGGGTGCTGCGGCGCCCTTGTGCACCACATGGGGCGGGAGGAGGCGAGCCACGCTTTTGCCGCGCGCAACATCGACGCCTGGACGCGGGAAATCGAAGGCGAGGGGCTCGACGCGATCGTCATCACCGCCTCCGGCTGCGGTACGACCATCAAGGATTACGGTTTCATGTTCCGCGACGATCCAGCCTACCGGGACAGGGCCGCGCGGGTCGCAGGCCTCGCCAAGGACATCACGGAATATCTCGCAACCCTTGATCTTCCGCGGACGACACGGGGCAACGGGCTCGTGGTCGCCTATCACTCAGCCTGCTCCATGCAGCACGGCCAGCAGATCAAGGATACGCCCAAGACCCTGCTCAGCCGCGCCGGCTTTACCGTGAAGGATGTCCCCGAGGGGCATATCTGCTGCGGCTCGGCGGGAACCTACAACCTCCTGCAGCCGGAGCTCTCCGCCGGATTGCGCGAGCGCAAGACCGCGAATCTGTTGCGGACGGGAGCGCCGATTGTTGCGACCGGGAATATCGGGTGTCTGGAGCAGCTCCGGAAGGGTTTCGCTGAGCGCAACGCCGGTATGATTTTACTGCATACAGTCGAGCTGCTCGACTGGGCTGATGGTGGGCCGTTACCGCCCGCCATGGCCGGCGTTGCGGGCTCCGCAACAGCCTGAGCCTTTTGGCCCGGCGATAAAACTTTCTGATTTCACGCAACGTTAACCATATACCGCGGCATTATGCCCACTGCGCGCGGGTTCCGCGCTCGCGGTTTTTCAAGCGGTTCAAAAGTCCGTGACAGGCACTGCCGGCGGATCCAGCAGCAACGGTTACCAGCTCGCACTCGGCATTTTCCGTGACCGAACGACTTGTCATTCCTCCAGATTTGGCGTGTTAATAATTTGTTAACCATGTTCTCAGAAAGAGGCGGCTATGGCCACGACCACCGAAAGCTTGAAGGAATTCGTCGCTGCCAATGCAGGGCAGCTGGCGACTGTTGACTATGAAAAGATGCGCGGCGTTGCGAAGGCGGTCTATGAAGACACGTCTCTCCTCGCTGCCTTCGAGAAGGATCCCGAAGGAACGGCACGGGCCATCAATGGCTTCGAGGTCCCCGAAGGGTTCCACATCCACATCGCCGACGCGAACAACAACTTCATCCCCGCAGAAGAGCACGGCGTCTTCGGTGACGACGCGGTCGACACCTGGGGCCGGATCGAGACGCGCGCCGGCTACAAGACGGTCAGCCTCGTGATGTGCTGCGCCCCGGCCTAAGTTGGCGGTCGGCGTCGGTGCACGGGGATGATCGGGGGGCTCTTGCCGTCTAGTGCGCCACAAAACGGTAGGACACCGCTCGGAGGGGGCGGCAGCCTTAGGGCAAGCTGGCTGTATGCGGGTGGGAACGGATGAATGTTCCCACCCGCATCTTTTTGAGACGTCTACTCCGGAATTCGGGCGGCAACCGCAGACGGCCAAAGCCCGGCTTCTTTCGAGGGAGCTACAACATCTCAGCCATGTGAACACTGCCCCAAAGCTGACCGCAGACGAAAACGGGGGCGGCGATCAGCTTGGTTGGCGCGATGCGGCCGTCGCTCATGTGGCGTTGGAACAGCGTGACCGCATAGGGATTGCGGTTGCGGGCGGAGACGAGCATCTTCGACCGTTCCATGATGCGCTTGTTGCGGGAATTGAGGTCGTTCCAGTCGTGCTCTCCCGGCCGCTGCGGCAGGGAGTATTGCGGGTGATGTACCGGCACATAGGAATTGCGGTCGCAGGCGAGAACGAAAAGGCTCCCGGGGCAGAATTCCTTTGATCGTTCGTAGATCGGCGGCAGCACGCGCTCGTAGAATGCGGTCGCATTCGTTTCGTATTGCACGGGGTCGGTGCCCGCGATCCGTCGGTAATCCACGGTTAGCAGGTCCTCGAGCGCGACTTCCCCGGCCGCCATTCCGTTCTCGAAAGCAACACTGATTTCGCCGGCTGCCAACTGCACGATCTCGATGAGCGGCAGGGTGGCGCGGTGAACGGTTTGGATCACCGCCTCAATGCGGGCCAGAATCGGATCGGTGAGGTTCTCGAAGCGGATATGAGCGCCATCGTCGCTGACGGCGACCACGGCGACATCGACCGGCCCGATGCCATCCGGCTCCAGGCAGCCTGTCATGCCCTTCTCGAGAGCGATCCTGTTGGATTCCAGCAGCACGCCACCTTTGGAGAGATCGAGCACGCGAACGGGATAGGTGTCGCCACCAAGTGTCAGCATCGCCGGGATCGCGACGGGCACGCGCTCGTAGCGACGGCGGTTGCCGATCGGCGTGTCGCGCAGAGCGGCCATCGAGCGCTGCGTGAGCCAGCCGAGCGAGCGTTCCATATTGCCGGTCGCGCTGCCGGCGCTGCGGCTCGCGGCGCGGGCGAGCTCGGTCATGTCCTGCATCGTCTTGGCGCTGGTGGACACGGAGCTCACGAAATTGAGGCTCTGCATCGCCCGGTCGGCGACATCGCGCGTGCCGGCGATTTGCGCGGAGACCGCGTCGCGCACCGAGCCCAGCACCGGGTCGAGCCGCCGGATCAGCGTCGCGATGCGGTCGACCGCCTCGTGGCTTTCGCTCGCGAAGGTCTGCAGCATAGTGATCTGTGAAGAAATATCCCCGGTTGCTTCCTGCACCTCGTTCGCAAGTAGCTTCACTTCGGTCGCCACCACGGCAAATCCCCGCCCGGCAGGACCGGCGCGCGCCGCCTCGATGCTGGCATTCAAGGCGAGCAGGTTGGTCTGCCGGGCGACGGTGCCGATCACCGCGACGATATTGGCGATGCGCTCCACCGCCGAGCCGAGGCGCTGCATGCGGCTCGTCACGTCGCTGGCAAGTGCATGCGCCTCGCGGATGAAGTCGTCCGTGCCGGCGATGTCCCGCTCGATGGCGTGGCTCGCCTGATCGAGCCGCTCGGTCGTGCGCACGAGCCCGGTGGTGACGTCATGCGCCGTCGCCGATAAGGCAGACAGCTCGGAGCTCGCATTGCGGATGCGGTCGACGAGGGCGACGCTTTCCTCGACCTTTGATTGGACCTGTTCAGCCGAATGGCTGATGATCCGCATGGTGAGACGCGTGTCGTTCTCGAGCTGCTTCAGCAGCTCCTCGATATTGGGAGCGATCTGGACATGCGTCGGCTCCGGCGCCGGTGCTTCGGGCACGGGCGCAGTCATCTCCGCCTCGGGGCGGCGAAGCCGGAACAGGCTCACTATAGCCACGCGTCCTCGCGAAAATACGCAACGAGCCCGCAGGACTGCGGATGTCTCATTGATATATCCCTTCTCTGTTTCTGCCTAGTAAATGGATGAACACGACCCGGTGTCCGGCGGGGTGTTACGTTTGCGGGTCGCCCCGCTTTTTCCAAACCGGCACAAATGATGGTCCACTCCCGAGCTTTCCTTCACAAGCCGATTGGCGGACACTTCGTAGAGCCCGTGTAAGGATGCCGCTGCGGCGTCCGCATTGCATCCAACCGTGATGGTCTTGAGGAGACGCGCCATGTCCCAATCCGATCAAACCCACACCATGCCGGCCGGCGTCGCCGTGACGGGAGAAGCCGTCACCGGCACGAACGAAATACTGACACCGGCAGCGCTTGCTTTCCTGGCCGATCTCCATCGCCGGTTCGATGCCACGCGGCGGCGCCTTCTCGCCCTGCGGGTCGAGCGGCAGAAGGCCTTCGACCAGGGCCAGACACCCGACTTCCTGGCGGAAACCAAGCATATCCGCGACGGCGATTGGAGCGTCGCGCCAATCCCGCGCGATCTGCTCGACCGGCGTGTGGAGATCACCGGTCCAGTCGACCGCAAGATGATCATCAATGCCCTCAATTCCGGGGCCAAGATGTTCATGGCCGATTTCGAGGATGCGTCCTCGCCGACCTGGGCCAATATGGTCGAGGGCCAGCTCAATCTGCGCGACCGCTGGCAGAAGACGATCGATTTCACCGATCCGACCTCGGGCAAGCACTACAAGCTCTCCGAACGGCCGGCGACGCTCATCGTGCGGCCACGCGGCTGGCATCTCCTGGAGGATCACGTCACCGTCGACGGCGAGCCGATGTCCGGATCGCTCTTCGATTTCGGGCTCTATGTCTTCCACAATGCCAAGGCGATCCTCACCCAGGGCGCGACGCCCGCTTTCTATCTGCCGAAGATGGAGAGCCATCTCGAGGCGCGGCTGTGGAACGACGTCTTCACCCATGCCGAGGAAGTGCTCGGCGTGACCAAGGGCAGCTTCAAGGCGACCGTGCTCATCGAGACGCTGCCAGCCGCCTTCGAGATGGATGAGATCCTCTACGAGCTGCGCGAGCATATGGCCGGGCTCAATTGCGGCCGCTGGGACTATATCTTTTCCTTCATCAAGCGGCTCGGCAAGAATCCGGCCTTCCTGACGCCTGATCGCGGTGCCATGGTGATGGGCAAGGCCTTCCTGCGCGCCTATTCGCTCTTGCTCATCAAGACCTGCCATCGGCGCGGCGCCTTCGCCATGGGCGGCATGGCCGCGCAGATTCCGGTCAAGAACGATCCGGCCGCGAATGAGGCGGCCTTTGCCAAGGTCAAGGCCGACAAGGAGCGCGAGGCCGGCGACGGCCACGACGGCACCTGGGTCGCCCATCCCGATCTCGTGCCCGTTGCCATGGAGGTCTTCGACCGGCTGATGCCCGGCCCGAACCAGCTCGACAAGCGCCGCGAGGATGTTCAGGTCACCCGCGAGAACCTGCTCGAGGTCCACGAGGGCACGCGCACCGAAGCGGGCCTGCGGGAGAATATCCGCGTCGGCGTGCAGTATATCGAGGCCTGGCTCCGCGGCCGCGGTGCGGTGCCGCTTTATAATCTCATGGAGGATGCGGCGACCGCCGAGATCAGCCGGGCGCAGATTTGGCAGTGGCTCTATCACGGCGCCGCACTTGACGACGGCCGCACGGTGACCCCGGAGCTCTTCAAGGCCCTGCTCGACGACGAGATGGCGACGCTGCGCGGCGTGCTCGGCGCAGCCGTCTACGACAAGGGCCGCTTCCCCGAAGCGATCAAGCTCTTCGCGGACATGTCGCTCGCCAAGGAGTTCGAGGAATTCCTGACACTGCCGGCCTACAAGCTGATCGCGTGAACCTCAGCCGGTCATCCCGGGGCCGAGCGTAGCGAGGCGCCCGGGATCCAGAACCGATGCCGGGCGAAAAAAGCAGAGGTCTGGCCGGCGCGTCCAATCTCTATACTCATCGGTTCTGGACGCCGGACCGCGGCTCCGCCGCTTCCGGGGTGACAGCCGCGTGATTGCCTTACCTCAACTTACCGTTTCTCTTCAAAAAACCGCCGCAGCAGCTCTGCCGCTTCGCTCTCGCGCAAGCCACCGTAGACCTCCGGAGCGTGGTGGCAGGTGGGCTGGCCATAAAGCCGCACCCCGTTCTCCACCGCGCCGCCCTTCGGATCGTAAGCGGCGAAATAGAGCCGCCGGATGCGCGCGAAGGAAATCGCCGCCGCGCACATAGGGCAGGGCTCGAGCGTGACATAGAGGTCGCAGCCCGTCAGTCGCTCGGCACCGAGTGCCGCGCAAGCTGCCCGGATGGCGAGGATTTCCGCATGCGCGGTGGGATCGTTGAGCGCACGCGTGCGGTTGCCAGCCGCGGCGAGCAGGCGCTCGCCATGCGCCACGGCCGCACCGACCGGCACCTCGCCGCGGGCCGCCGCCGCCCGCGCCTCATCGAAAGCCCGGGCCATCGGATCGAGCCTCTGCGTCACATCGCCTCCGATCTGCGTCGGTCCGTCATTCCAGTGCCAATCGCTTCAGCCGTCCAATCGCTCATGCCGTGTCTTGACGCGTGGAGAACTCTCGCGCCGCCTGCATCACTCTGCTATCAGGGCAGTCATGAATGACAAGCCGGAAGACGAGCGCCCGAAGGGGCGCGGCCGCCGGGACGCGCCGCGCGGCGCCGGTCCTCGTGCCAGACAAGGTGCCGACAAGCCAGCGCCCCGCTTCTCCGCTAAGGGTGAGCGCGACGCTGCCGCGCGCGCCGAGCGCCCGCGCACCGGCCGCTTCAAGGACAAGCCCGCTGACCGCCCGCCGGGAGAGGCGGGGGAAAAACCTCGCGCCGGCCGCAGCTTTGCCAAAGGCGCGGCGTCCCAGGGCCGAGTCACCGGCGGGCGTGGTGCCGAGGACAGGTCGCGCGGGCCCGCCAAGTCTCGTTTCGAATCGAAGCCGCGCTATGACGAAAACCCGCGCTTCGAGGGAAGGCCCGCTGGCGAAGCGGCCCCGCCTTCTGGGGGCCGGACACGCAGCGGCCCACGGACAGCACCCGACAAGCGGCCGGGCGCGAGCCGTGATGGCGAGCGAGCCTCGGCACCTCGCGCCTCGGGACCTCGTGGCGAGGCCCGCCCGTCCAAAGCGCCCACAGGGGGCGATAAGCGTTTCGGGACCGGCGAGCGTCGCGGCGGCACGAGCCGCTTTGCCAAGAATGACCGCGTCGACAACGGCGAGCGGCCTCGTAGCCGCGCCGCCACCGCCCCCTCCGGCGCGGCGGTCAGGATGCGTAAGCCCCCACGGCCGGCGTCTGCCGCCCCCGCCGCTGACGCGGGCCACGACGACGGCCGCGATCGCATTGCCAAGGCCATGGCGCGCGCCGGCGTCGCATCGCGTCGCGACGCAGAGGTGATGATCGCCGAAGGTCGCGTCTCGCTGAACGGCGAGCCTGTTTCGACGCCGGCGACGCTGGTCGGCGCAGAGGATCGCATCGCGGTCGACGGGGTTGAGATCAGTGCACGCGAGCGCACCCGCCTCTGGCTCTTTCACAAGCCGCGCGGCCTCGTCACCACGGCCCGTGACCCGGAGGGCCGTGCCACGGTGTTCGATGCCTTGCCGGCGGAGTTGCCGCGTGTCGTGACGATCGGGCGCCTCGACATCAATACGGAGGGCCTCATCCTCCTCACCAATGACGGTGGGCTCGCGCGCGTGCTCGCCCATCCGGCGACCGGCTGGCTACGGCGCTACCGCGTGCGCGCCTATGGCGAAATCGACCAGGCGACGCTCGACCGCCTCGCCGACGGCATCACCGTCGACGAGATGCATTACGGGCCGATCGAGGCCAAGCTCGAACGCGTGCAAGGCGACAATGTCTGGCTGACGCTCGGGCTGCGCGAGGGCAAGAACCGCGAGGTCAAACGGGTGCTGGAGCATCTGGGGCTTCGCGTCAATCGCCTCATCCGCGTCTCCTTCGGTCCCTTTCAGCTCGGCGATCTCGGCGAAGGCGCGGTTGAGGAAGTCCGCACCGCCGTCCTGCGCGATCAGCTAGGGGATAGGCTCGCCGCCGAGGCCGGCGTCGATCTCGAAGGGCCGGCACCAGCTGTAGAGCCGAGCCGCGCCACGCCGCGCAGCGGCGCCGAAGCTTTCGAGCAGCGGGCAGGCGGCAAGGGCAGGGGCCGCGACGACCATGGGCGCCCGGCCCGCAGCGTGTGGCGCGATTCGGAGACGGAGGAGAGGCGGCCGGTCAGCACCAACACCCGCGTTCCGCGGCGTGGTGCCGATCCGAAGACCGCACGCGAGGAGAACGCGGCGCGCGAACATCGCCGGGAGAGCCCGGTGACCGATCCGAAGGGGCGCCGCGTCCGCGTCGAGCGCATCGTCAGCACGCCGGCGGAGGCGAAGCCCGCGAGAAGCGGTCCGCGACGACCGCCGCGCGATACGGCCGAGGCGCCGGAGCGTCGCGAGGGCAGGGGCTTTCAAGGGCCGCGGGCTAGGGGTGGAGCGGATACCGCCGGCCGACCCGGCGGTGCAAAGCCGCGTGGGCCGAAGCCGGCCGGCGAAGGCTTCCGGCCGAGATCGCCAGGCGGTAAGGGGTTTGGCGGCAAAGGGCCCGGCAGCAGGGGGCCCGGCAGCAGGGGGCCCGGCGGCAAAGGGCCCGACGGCAAGGGCCCCGACAGCAAGAGCCGCGGCGACCGCCCGGGTGGGCCGCGCCGGCCACGATCCTGATATCCGGGTTCTTTCCGGCCATGCGCATCATCGGCGGGCAGCATAAGGGACGTCGCCTCGCGACGCCGAGGTCGAGCGCCGTGCGCCCGACCTCCGACCGCCTGCGCGAGACGATCTTCAACGTGCTCGCCCATGCCTATGATGATCCCGTCCGGGGCGCGCGCGTGCTCGATCTTTTCGCCGGCACCGGCGCCATGGGGCTGGAGGCGATCTCTCGCGGGGCCGCCTTCGCCGTGCTCGTCGATGACGGAGCCGAGGCCCGCGGCCTCATCCGAGCCAATGTGGAGGCGCTCGGGGCCGCCGGCGTGACCCGCATCTTCCGCCGCGATGCGACGAAGCTCAGCCCGGTGACGCCCTTCGAGCCCTTCTCGCTCGTCTTCTGTGATCCGCCCTATGGTAAGGGCCTGGCTGAACGGGCGCTCGCCTCGGCAGCGGCCGGCGGCTGGCTCGCGCTCGGCGCGCTCGTCTTGGTCGAAGAGGCCGCAGGCGCCGAATTCACCTTGCCCGACGGCTTCGAGCATATCGAACGCCGCGACTACGGAGAGACGGAAGTCGTCATTGCTCGCTTCGGTGCGTGAGCCGGATATTGGTCCACGCCTACCGCCGGCCGAACAGGCGCTCGATGTCGGCGAGCTTGAGCTCCACATAGGTGGGGCGGCCGTGGTTGCACTGGCCGGAGAAGGGCGTCGCCTCCATATCGCGCAGCAGCGCGTTCATCTCCTCCGCCGTCAGCCGCCGGCCGGAGCGCACCGAACCATGGCAGGCCATGGTGGCGAGCACATGGTCGAGCTTTTCTTCGAGGGCGCGGGTGTCGCCCCATTCGGTGAGGGCGTCCGCCACATCCATGACGAGCCGGCGGATGTCGCCGCCGGCAAGCGCCGCCGGCACCTCACGCACCGCAACGGCTTCCGGCCCGAAGCTTTCGACTACGAGCCCGAGCGCCGCTAGCGCCTCGGCATGGGTATCGAGCCGGTCGACCTCGGCGGGGTCGAGCTCGACCACCTCCGGGATGAGGAGAAGCTGGCGAGCGATGCCGCGCTCGGCGCGCTCCCGCTTCAGCCGCTCATAGACGAGCCGCTCATGCGCCGCATGCTGATCGACGATCACGAGCCCCTCGCGCGTCTGCGCAATGATGTAGTTCTCGTGGATCTGCGCCCGCGCCGCGCCGAGCGGCTGGTCGAGGGCTCCCTCCGGCATGGGCGTAGCGCCAGCACGCCCGTCCGCGGACGGGGCGAGCCCGGCGAAGCCCCTTTGCGGTTCGGCGAAGCCTTGCAGCGGCGACTGCCAGCCTTCCGGGGCCTGGGCCGCGACCGCCGGTGCGGGGAAAGCAAACCCATTGGAGGGTGACGCGGCCGGGCGCTGCGAGGGGTTGAGCACGGACCTCAAGGCCGCCAGCGTGCGCGCGCCGCCGGTGGTGGCCGCCCGGTGCCCGGCGCGTGCCAAGGCCTCCTTCAGCGCGCCGACGACGAGGCCACGCACGAGGCCGGGATCGCGAAAGCGCACCTCCGTCTTGGCCGGATGCACATTGACGTCCACCTGCCTCGGATCGCAGCCGATGACGAGCCCGATGGCCGGGTGCCGGTCCGATGGCAATACGTCCATATAGGCGGCGCGGATGGCGCCGAAGAGGAGCTTGTCGCGCACCGGCCGGCCGTTGACGACCGCATGAATATGCGCGGCCGTGCCGCGGTGGAAGGTCGGCAGGCCCGCATAGCCGCCGAGCTCGACCCCCTCGCGAGCCGCGTCGATGCGGATGGCATTCGGGTGGAAGTCGCGCCCGAGGACGCGCGTCAGGCGGCCGAGCAGCGCCTCTTCGCCACCGGTCTCGGCGGGCAGGTCGAAGCCGGTGAGGTGCTCGCCCGACAGGACGAAGCGCACAGAGGGATGGGCAAGCGCGAGGCGCTTCACGACCTCGGCGACGGCCTGCGCTTCGGTCCGGTCGGTTTTCAGGAATTTGAGGCGCGCCGGCGTTGCCGAGAAGAGATCGGTGACCTCGACGCGGGTGCCGGGATTGGCCGCTGCGGGGCGGACCTCGCCCTTGCGGCCGCCGTCGACGACGATCTGCCAGCCGTTCGCGGCATCGCGCTGGCGCGTGGTGATGGTGAGGCGCGCGATGGCGCCGATCGACGGCAGCGCCTCGCCGCGAAAGCCGAGGGACCGGATGGCGAAGAGATCGGCTGTCGGCAGCTTCGAGGTCGCATGCCGCTCGACGGCGAGCACGAGATCCTCGGCCGACATGCCCGCGCCGTCGTCGGTGATGCGGATGAGCCGCCGCCCGCCGCCCTCGATCACCACCTCGATGGTGGAGGCGCCCGCATCGATCGCATTCTCGACGAGTTCCTTCACGGCCGAAGCCGGCCGCTCGACCACTTCGCCCGCAGCGATCTGGTCGATCAGCACAGGTTCAAGCCGCCGGATCACCTTGGCTGGCCGTTCGACGATGAGGACGGAACTGGTCACCCGGCCATCTTAGACGATTCGATCGGCGGGCGGGATGGTGGATATGTAGTCGATGAGGCCGAACCCGATGGTGACCTCATCGGCCTTCCAAGCCACCCCACCCCGTCTCGCTTCGCTCGCCGACCCTCCCCATCGAGGGGAGGGTCCACGCGTTGCCTCGCTTCTGGATCAGTCTTCGCCGTGACGCATGGCAGCCAGCGCCTCCGTCGCCCCTCCCCCTTGTGGGGAGGGGTAAGGGGTGGGGGCTTTGGGAAAGTCCATACCGACTACAGCCCCTGCGGCCGCCCGGCGACGACGACGAGGGGATCGCCTTGGCCGAAAAGGCGCCGCGCCACGCGGTGGCTGTCGTCCATGGTCACGGCGGCGACCAGCTCGTTGCGCCGGTCGATATAGTCGATCCCGAGACCGTCCATGGCGATCTGCACGAGCTGGCGGGCGATCTTGGTGGACGTATCGAAGTGCAGGGCATAGGAGCCGATGAGAAACTGCTTGGCCTTGGCGAGTTCCTCCTGGCTCGGACCGTCGGCCATGAGCCGCGCCATCTCGCCCTTGATGACCGAGAGCGATTCGGCCGCGCGCTCGTTCTTGGTCGCCGTGCCGCCCATGAAGAGCGGGCAGTGGCGCAGCGGATGGAGCGAGGTCCAGACACTATAGGCGAGGCCGCGCTTCTCGCGCACCTCCTGGAACAGCCGCGAGGTGAAGGAGCCGCCGCCGAGAATGTGGTTCACCACATAGCCCGCCATATAGTCGTCGTCGCGGCGCCCGATTCCGGGCAGGCCGAAGCGCAGCACCGACTGCGGCACGTCGAGATCGACGATCGCATGGCTGCCGAGCTCGCCAACGGTGGTCGGCGTCACCGCCGCCATGGCGGCCTCAGCGGGCAGATCGCCGAAAACCTCGTCCAGACGACGGCCGAGCGTGGCTGCATCGATCGCTCCGACCACCGCGACGATCAGATTGTCGCGGGCAAAGCTCGCCCGGTGCAGCGTGACGACGTCGTCGCGGCCGATGCCGGGCAGGCTCTCCAGCGTGCCACGGACCGGATGGGCGTAAGGGTGTCCGGCGCAGGCATGGGCAAAGAAGGCCCGGCTCGCCATGCTCTCGGGGTCCTTGGCCTCGTGTCGCAGGCCGGCGAACATCTGTTCGCGGACCCGCTCCATGGCATCGTCGTCGAAACGTGGACGGGTGAGGGCCAGGCGAAAGAGGTCGAAGGCCCCGTCGGCATGCCGCGCCAGAGTCTTCAGCGCCGCGTGCCAGCTATCCCGGTCCGCATGGAAATGGATTTCGATCGCCCGATCCGCCAGGCGCTCCTGAAAGCTGTCGGCATCGAGATCGCCGGCGCCTTCGTCGAGCAGGCCCGCCATCAGCGCGGCGGTGCCGGCCTTGGCGTCCGCGTCCTGGGTCGCGCCGCCGAGAAAGGCGACCTCCATGGCGATCAGCGGGATCGCATGTTCTTCCACGAGCCAGGCTTCGATGCCGCCCGGTGAGATGACCCGCTGGGCGGCGCGCGATGCGGCGGTGGTTTCAACAAGCGTCATGAGGCGACTCGCTCTCGATGCGGATGATCAGGCGCGGTGGGGCTCGAGATAGCCCGAGACCGGACGGCCCTTGAGGAGATAACGCTCGCCGACGGCGCGGATCTCATCGGCGGTGACCGCCTCGATCCGTTGCGGCCAAAGCACGACGTCCTCGACGCTCTCGCCGATGGCGAGCGAGGAGCCGTAGAGGCGGGCGAGATGCGCCTGGCTGTCCTGCGCATAGACCATCTCGGCGACGAAGCGGGTCTTCGCCCGCTCCAATTCCTCAGTGGTTACGCCGCGCGCCAGGAATTGCGCGACGGCCTCGCCGATCGCCGCTTCCAGCGCCTCGAGGGTAACCCCCGGCCGTGGCGCGGCGTGGATGCCGAAATGGGCGGCATCGAGCATGGTGCCGTAGTAATAGGCGCCGGCCGAGACCGCCACTTCCTTCTCGAGCACCAGGGTCCGGTAGAGCACCGAGGTCTGGCCGCCGCCGAGGACCTCGCCGAGGAGTTC
This sequence comes from Chelatococcus sp. GCM10030263, assembly GCF_042666455.1. Lineage (NCBI taxonomy): Bacteria > Pseudomonadati > Pseudomonadota > Alphaproteobacteria > Hyphomicrobiales > Chelatococcaceae > Chelatococcus > Chelatococcus sp. GCM10030263. The sequence continues at coordinate 107,828 of NZ_JBHTDB010000009.1, forward strand.
GAGCGCATAGCTTTCGCTGCCCTCCTGCGTGCGCGACGAGGGCACGAGAAAGGCCTGCTGCAGGTAAGGCTGCTCCACCTTCTCGTCGGCCACGGTGACGCGGCGGGAGGCATTGAGCACGGGCTCGCGCGGCCTGCGGCGTTCGGGCCGCTCACCGCGCGCGGCAATGCGGCCGTAGGTCTCTTCCGCGAGCGCCCGCACCTCATCGGCGCCGATATCGCCGGCAACCACGAGGATGGCGTTCTCCGGCGTATAGAAGCGCCGGTAATAGGCGAGGGCGTCGTCGCGGGTGAGCCCCTCGATCTCGTGCATCCAGCCGATGATCGGCGTGCCGTAGGGGTGGTGCACATAGAGGGCGGCGGACAAAGCCTCGGAGAGTTGCGCGCCGGGATCGGTCTCCACCCGCATGCGCCGTTCTTCCAGCACCACGTCGCGCTCGGGGCCGACGACCGCCTCGTCGAAGGAAAGCCCGCTCATGCGGTCGGCCTCGAACTCCATCATCGTGCCGAGGTGTTCCTTGGCGACACGTTGGAAATAAGCGGTGTAGTCGTAGGAGGTGAAGGCATTTTCCTGGCCGCCGAGGCTCGCCACGACCTGCGAGAACTCGCCCGCGGGATGTTTGTCCGTGCCCTTGAACATCAGATGCTCAAGAAAATGTGCGATGCCGGATTTCAGCGGCGGATCATCGGCCGAACCGTTGCGGTACCAGACCATATGGGTGACCACCGGTACGCGCCGGTCGGGAATGACGACGACGACGAGCCCGTTGTCGAGGGTAAAGGAGGTGACATCCGGGCCGCCCGCCGTGGTTGGGGACGAGGCGACGGGCGTGAGTCCGGCGAGCGGGCGAAAGCGCATCGAGATCTCTTGATCAGGGCTGGGTCGCGACAAAGCCAAGTGAGGCTCGCAATATCACCGGTAAAAGGCAAGCCTGCAGAAATGCCTGCGGCGAGCCTGAAGGGCTCGCCGGCAGAAAGCGTGGGAGTGAAGGTTCGCTTAGCCTATCTCTGCCCGGCCTGCTGGCGGATGAACTTATGCGTGTCCGCCTCGTCCTCGCGCACGATCGGGCTTCCCCGGCCGTCGCCGAGCGGGGCGTTGGCGGAGGGCATGCGGTAGCCCTTCGGCGGGTCGGCGAGGGTGCTGCGCTCCGGCTCCTGACCATAGGCGAGATTGGATTTCTCCGGCCCGATACGGCCGTTGTTGCGCAGGAAGTCGGGGCTGAGATAGAGCCGGCAGTTGTCGCCGGTGCAGCGGTCGGGGTCAGGCGTATTCACCACCTGGGCGCCGGGGCGGCGGCCCTTGCGGATCTCGTCCACCGAGAGCACGGTCGCGCCGTCGTGATCGTTGCGCACCTTCGCCGGGCGGTTCGCCTCCTCGCGAGCGCGTCGGGCGGCGGCGACGTCCGGGTCCTTCGGCCAATTGGCCGGACGGGCCGCGCCGACGCTGCCCGGCGGGGGCAGGTCGAGCTTCGGCGGAATGACGAGCGGCGCCCGATCCTTGTACTCGATCGGCGGCGCTTCCTCATCGATAATGCCGAGCTTGCCCAGGACGTCCTTCATGAACACGCCCGAGCCTTCCTGTGCGAGCGCCGGCGTCATGCCGGCCGCAAGCCCGACCACCAGGGTGGCGATGGATAGTGCCCACGTCTTTCGGTCGTGGTGAATCATGATAGCGGTCCCACTCTTATCGGCCGATCCTCGACGATCAGCCTTGCTGTCTCGGTGCGGCGACAGTGAGGCAGTATCCGCGAAATCTGCGGCAACCACCACAACCGGCCCCCCTCGATGCACCATGACGGCGCCTTACTGCTGGGCAGCAGGCCATCAGATCTCTTAATAGCAGCCTAAGCGCGGATCGAGAAGCCCGAGCCCGCCGCTGTCCCCGCCTCAGGTCCCGCTGGCACCCGCCGCCGCCTTGTTGCGGCGCGGTTCGAGCACGAGCGCATCGTAGAGCAGGCCAATGACGCCGGCGACGATCGCCGCATCGGCGACATTGAAGACATACCAACTGTAGCCGAAGGCATGCAGATGCACGAAGTCGATCACCGCCCCATAGACGGCGCGGTCGAGCGCGTTGCCGAGCGCGCCGCCGATGATGAGGCCGATGGCCGTCGCCACGAGGCGCACATGGGTCCGCGCGAGCCAGACCGACAGACCGATGCTGGCCACGATCGACAGGCCGACGAGGAGCCAGCGGCCGAACCCGCCGTCCTGCTGCAGGAGCCCGTAGGAGATGCCGCGGTTCCATACGAGCATGACATTGAAGAAGGACGTGACCTCGATCGGCGGCCGCGCCCCGATGTCGACGACATGGTAGAGCCAGTTCTTCGTCGCCTGATCGATGACGAAGGTCAGGACAGCGACGAGGGCGCCGAAGCGGGTCGCGGACATGGCGCTCGTCATGCCCGCTTATGCGCCGCGTCCCATTCGCGCAGCGCTGCCGCATCCCGCGGCGTGACGTCCGGATAGTCGGGGTCGCTGCCGACCGCAGGCGAGATCTTCCAGGACCGCGCGCATTTGCGGCCGGCGGCGAGCCCAGGCATGACGGCGACACCCGGCACGTCGTCGAGGCGGAAGGCGTCGGCGGGGCCGGGCCCCGGCACCACGGCGATCGCCGAGGTGATCGCGACCTCGGCCAGGTCGATACCCTTGAGCGCGGCCGTCAGTTCCTCATCCGCGATGAAAACCGTCGGCGCGGCATCGAGGCTCGACCCGATGCGTTTGTTGGCGCGCTCGATTTCGAGCGCCCCGGTGATGACACGCCGCACCCGCCGGATCTTGTCCCATTTGGTCTTCAGGTTCTGGCTGCGCCAGTTCGGCGGGATCTGCGGAAAGCACTCGACATGCACAGAGCCGGTCTCGGAGGGAAAGCGCGCGAGCCAGGACTCTTCCGCCGTGAAGGGCAGGATCGGCGCAAGCCAGGTCACGACGCAGCGGAAGACCTGGTCGATGACGGTGAGCGCGCTGCGCCTGACGACGCTGGACGCCGGGTCGCAGTAGAGCGCGTCCTTACGCACGTCGAAATAGAAGGCCGAGAGATCCGCCGTCATGAAATGCATGAGCGTGGTCACGACGCGCTTGTAGTCGAAAGCCGCATAGGCGCGGCGGACCTCCTCGTCGACCTCGACGAGGCGGTGCAGCATGAGCCGCTCGAGCTCGGGCATCTCGCCGACAGCCACGATGTCATGGCCGTGGAAATGGTGCAGGCTGCCGAGCATCCAGCGGATCGTGTTGCGCAGCTTGCGATAGGTCTCGGCGAAGGTCTTGACGATCTCCGGGCCGATCCGCATGTCGTCGCTATAGTCGCTCGCCGCGACCCACAGGCGCAGGATGTCGGCGCCCGAGGTCTTGATGACGTCCTGCGGCGCGGTGACATTGCCCTTCGACTTCGACATCTTCTCGCCCTTCTCGTCGAGAATGAAGCCGTGGGTGAGGACGACGTCGTAGGGCGCACGCCCGCGCGTGCCGCAACTCTCCAGAAGCGATGAGTGGAACCAGCCGCGATGCTGGTCGGAGCCTTCGAGATACATGACGGTGTCGTGGCCGCCGTCGATGCGGCGCTTGACCTTCAGGTCCTCGCGCTTCTCGAGCGTGAAGGCATGGCTCGACCCTGAATCGAACCAGACGTCGAGGATGTCGGTGACCGACGTCCACGCCGAGGGGTCGGGCACCAGGCCTTCGAGGAAGCGGCGCGGATCGGCCGCAAACCAGGCATCCGCCCCTTCCGCCATGAAGGCTTGGGCGATGCGCTCGACGAGCTTCTCATTGCCCTTGAAGGCTGGGCCGGGCGCCAGTTCGAGCACATTGCCGGCCTCGTCCTCCCGGATGAAGACCGCGATCGGCACGCCCCAGGCGCGCTGGCGCGAGACCACCCAGTCCGGCCGGTTCTCGATCATGCCGTTGATGCGGTTGCGGCCGGTGGGCGGCACCCAGGTGGTGTCGGCGATGGCCTTGAGCGCCCGGTTGCGCAGGGTGTCGCCCGGCTTGCCGAGCGGCTTGTCCATGGCGATGAACCACTGCGGCGTGTTGCGGAAGATCACCGGCGCCTTGGACCGCCAGGAATGCGGATATTGATGCTTCAGCCGGCCGCGCGCGACCAGCATGCCGGCCGCTGCCAGCGCCTTGATCACCGCGTCGTTGGCGTCGCCCGTCTTGCCCTTGTCGTCGATGACGCGTGCGCCGGCGAACAGGGCGACATGACCGTAATAGGCGCCGTCGGGCCCGACGGTATGCGGCACCTCTGTGGTGCCGGCCTTGGCAAAGACCTCGCGGTTATTGATGAAGGTGATGTAGTCGTCGGCGCCATGGCCGGGGGCGGTGTGGACGAAGCCGGTACCCTGGTCGTCCGTGACATAGTCGGCCGCGACCAGCGGCACGTTGAAGTCATAGAAGGCGTTCGCCCCTTCGACCCCCCGCAGCGGATGGGCGCAGACGATTTGGCCGAGCGCGATCGCCGGCACGTCGCCGTGCCGCGTCCAGCTCTCGACGCGGGCGGCCTTGAACATCTCCTCGGCGAGCTTGTCGGCGATCACATAGCGGTCGCCGGGCTTGGCCCAATTGTCCTCGGGCGCGGCCGTCACCTCATAGAGGCCGTAGGTGATCGTCTTGGAAAAGGCGATGGCGCGGTTCGCCGGGATCGTCCAGGGCGTCGTTGTCCAGATGACCACCGACGTGCCCGAGAACGCGGGATCCGTGCTTTCGACGACCGGGAACTTTACATAGATCGTCGCCGAGGTGTGCTCATGATACTCCACCTCAGCCTCGGCGAGCGCCGTGCGCTCGACCACCGACCACATCACGGGTTTCGAGCCGCGATAGAGCTGCCCGGTCTCCGCGAATTTCATCACCTCGCGGGCAATCTGCGCCTCCGCGTCGAAGTCCATGGTCGTGTAGGGGTGCTGCCAGTCGCCCTCGACGCCGAGCCGCTTGAACTCCTCGCGCTGCACGGAGAGCCAATGATCGGCATAGGCGCGGCATTCGCGCCGGAAGGCGATCATCGCCGCGGAATCGGAGAGGTCCGGCTTCTGCCGGCCCTTGGCGCGGTAGTTCTCTTCCTCGATCCGCCATTCGATGGGCAGGCCGTGGCAGTCCCAGCCCGGCACATAATTGGCGTCATGGCCCAGCATCTGCTGCGACCGCGCCACCAGATCCTTCAGGATCTTGTTGAGCGCATGCCCGATGTGGATGTTGCCGTTCGCATAGGGCGGGCCGTCGTGCAGCACGAAACGGGGACGCCCCTTGCCGGCCTTGCGCAGCCGCTGGTAGAGGCCAATGCGTTGCCAGCGCGCCAGGATCTCAGGCTCGCGCTGCGGCAGGCCGGCGCGCATCGGAAAATCCGTCTGCGGCAGAAAGAGCGTCTCGGAATAATCCCGCTGCGTCGGCGGGACAGGCGTGTCGGTGGAAGAGTGGGTCATGGGCCAAGCCGGTTGAAGCACGCCAGGGCGCGCCAGCATGAGAAACGGTGCGGGGGGCCGCAATCGGCCCGAAGTCCCGGAGCTTCGCGAGTAGCGCGCCTGAGGACAAGGTTCCGGGAGACGGACGCTTCCTAAGACACGTGCTCAGGCGAAGGCCGGGCCGTTAATTCGCTTGATGTCGAACAGCCTGCCCATGAACCGTCTTCTAGAGCATGCGGCGTAAAAGGGGAAGCCGGTTTTCGCCCGCTGCGAGCCTTTTGGCGTTGGGTAAACACCCTGTCGGAACAAGGAGATAGAGAACATCGGGGTAGCCGCTACGATTGCCCCCGGCAGCGGTCGAGCCGGCTTTGCTCGCTCAGCCTGGGTTCGCGGTGGCGAGCAGCCGTTCGCAATGGCTGCGGAAGGTCTCCACGTCGCTAGTGAGCTTCTCCACGCTGCGCGCCATGCTCTCGCGCATGCGCAGGGTGTCCTCGGCCGTCCGCTCGACGAGCACCAGGGTGTCGCTGCGTTCGCCGGTGCCGGAGGCGGCCGCCTCGATCGAACGGGCGATCTCCTGGGTTGCGGAGCTCTGCTGGCCCACGGCATCGGCGATGATCATGGTCATGCGGTCCATGGAACTGATCGTGCCGGTAATCGAGCCGATGGCGGCGACGGCTTGCGACGTGGCCGCCTGCATCGAAGCGATCTGGCCGCGAATATCCTCCGTGGCGCGCGCCGTCTGGCTCGCCAGCGCCTTCACCTCCTGCGCCACGATGGCGAAGCCGCGACCGGCCTCGCCGGCGCGCGCCGCCTCGATCGTCGCGTTCAAGGCGAGGAGATTGGTCTGTTCGGCGATGGCGGTGATGAGCGTCACGACCTCGCCGATCTTGGCGCTCGAGCGATCGAGGGCACCGACGAGGGCGCTCGTGCCTTCGGCCTCGCGCACCGCACGGGCGGCAATGTCGGACCCCTGAGCCAACTGCCGACCGATCTCGTTGATGGAACTCGTGAGCTCGACGGCTGCGGCCGCCGCGGTTTGCACGCCATGGGTCGAGACATGGGCGGAACGAATGCTTTCGCGCATGCGGGCGATGACCGTTTCGCAGGTCTCGGCCGTTTCGCGCGCCTGCATGTCGATGGTGCGGGCCGCCTCGCCGACGGTCGAGGCAAGGCGCGACAGGCGATCGGCCGCACGCTGGTCGACTGCAATGCGCGTGTCGCGCGCCGCCGCCGCCTTTTCGCGCTCGAGAGTTTCGATTGTCGTCTGCGCCGATGCCAGTTGCTTGCGCACGCGCTCCAGGGCGCCGGCCAGCGCGGCCTCGATCTCCGCTTGGGAGCCGTTGCTTTCCGACGGGGGAATGGGCGTGGCGAGATCGCCGTCCGCCATGGTGATGAGGCGCTCGGCGAGCGCGTCGCGCCGGCGCATATTGGGCGCCGGAAGGAGAACGGCGATCAGCGCGAGCACCGCGGCGAGGGAGGGTATCGCGACGATATAGTTGATCCCGGTCGGCTCGGGCAACTCGCGCGCAATCACCAGCACCGCCGCGAAGACGACGAAAAGCAGGCCGAAGCGAATCAGGCGATCGCCGATCGTAGCCTTCGATGTCTTGCTGAAGCTCATTCTGTGGCGGCAACCGTTTGCAAACTGCGGTCAATCTATCCGCCAGGATTTAAGAAAAAGTGCAAAGAACGCGCTTTTGACAACAGGCGCGCTTATGGAAGGTGGGTCACGCCGCCCCGGCCTCGCTCTCGACCGACACGCCCGCGATCGCTTCGAGAAGCGAGGCGCAGTCCGCCTCCGGCATCGCAAGATGCCGGCGTGCATCGGCGGCATCACGTTCCATTTGTTGAACGAGCGCCGCTACGTCGGTGAATTTTTCTTCGCCACGCAACCAGGCCACGAATTCGACATCGAGTGGCGCTTCGTAGAGGTCGCCGTCGAAGGAAAAGAGATGGACTTCGAGCAGAGGAGCGCCGTTATCGAAGGTCGGGCGGCGGCCGAAACTGGCAACGCCGTCGAAGATGCGACCGCCGTGGCCGACGCGGACCGCATAGATGCCGTGATGCAGCTCACAATCGGCGGCAAGGTGGATGTTGGCCGTCGGGAATCCGAGGGTTCGCCCCCGTTTGTCGCCGTGCATGACCGTGCCGCTCACGAGCCATCGATAACCGAGAAGTTGATTGGCAGAAGCCACGTCGCCGCGCGCCAATGCCTCGCGAATGGCCGTGGACGAGACGCGGCCGCCGGCATCTCCCACGGGCGCAACGATGATCACCGGCACGCCGTGGTGGGCGGCCCGGCGGGTCAGATAATCCGGTGACCCCTCACGGCCTTTTCCGAAGTGAAAGTCTCCGCCCACGACAATGCCGGCCGCGCCGATCCGGCCGATGAGCAGATCGTCGACGAAAGCTTCGGCCGTCGTATTCGCCAGCGCCCGGTCGAAGGTCAGGACGATGGCACCGTCAAGCCCGAAATGCGCCATCAGCCTCAGCTTGGTCGGCAGAGGCGTGAGCGGAAACAGCCGCCGCTGCGGCGCGAAGAACAGGCTGGGGTGGGGATCGAAGGTCAGGGCTGCCGCCGGTCTCCCGAGATCCCTGCCGAGGATGACGGCCTTCGCGAGCACCTCCTGGTGCCCGCGATGCACTCCGTCAAAATTGCCGATCGCGAGAATCGGACGGGACAGGGCCGGCGTTCTCGGCGCGCCGCGTGCAATAATGAACGGCGCTTGGGGAGGGGGTGATAACGACATGGCGTTCCGGCATGGCGAGAACTGCGGCGACCGTCGCAGGCGGCGGGCGGACCCTGCCAAGAGGGAGCCCCTGAGGTCAAGCGGCACGTCCGTTCACGGCGTCTTTGTGCGGCCTCGCGGACGGCTTCACCGATGGTATGTTCGTTGCATTCACGGTAAAGAAGTAGTTGCGTCCGGCGCTGCTTACTCTATTAACGCGACGTGTGACTCCTCTGATTTTGCCGATGCCTGGAAACGGAGGAAATTCCGCGGTTTTTATGCGCGCCTCGCATCCCGCGGGGACGATCCGGGCCATGTGACGTATTCGTTTGGAGCCGGCTATGGCGCTTGATTTGGCAATGCCTATTCTCATAGTCGACGACTTCCAGACAATGGTCCGCATTGTCCGTAACCTCCTTGAACAAATTGGTTTTTATGACATTGATGATGCTCCCGACGGGGAGAGCGCGCTCGCCAAGCTGAAGCTCAAGAAATATGGGCTGGTGATCTCGGACTGGAACATGGAACCGATGAGCGGCTTCGAGCTCGTGCAACTGGTGCGCGCCAATCCGGCCTTCGATGACATGCGCTTCATCATGATCACGGCCGAATCCAAGACCGAGAGCGTCATCGCCGCCAAGCGCGCGGGTGTGGATAACTACATCGTCAAGCCGTTCAACGCTCAGACTTTGAAGGCCAAGATCGAGGCGACCTGCAGCACGGTCAATTAGAAAAGAAACGGCTGACCCTCGTCCACGCTCGCTTCGGAAACACACAATCCGGACAAAGGCTTAGTAGAGTTCGTTGAATCAAATATGGACCCTGCCTGCTGCGCGTTCGTTTGGGCGCGATACGGCCAGGGCGCCGATTGCTGGAAAACGTCTCGATAATTCAGGAAGATAGGATGTATTCCTGAATCAAAGTCGAAAGGGCTGGCTCGCCTTTTCCCGGCTGTCGTCAACCGGTCTCTACAGCAATGTAAATTGATGGACCGGTATGGTGTTAGCTCTATCCAATCTTGAGCTTAAAGGCGCACCACGAGACCGGTCTGTTCACGTGCCCTGTTGCGGCATTGCAGGAGGCTGCCCGCCTGGCAGTTTTCACCAGGTCAGCATTTCCATCATCATTGTCGGATGCACGCTCTGTTCGGTGATCCACTGGGCGAGCGCCATCTCGTCATGCGCGCCATGTGCGTCGGCAAATTCGCGCGCGTGAATGCCACGGGTGACGAAGAGAGCGTCCAATCCAACGCCACGCGCGCCGGTAATATCCGTGCGGATCGCATCGCCGATGGCGAGGGTGCGCGCCTCGTCCACCGGCCTCTGCCGGGCGGCGGCAGCCCGCGCCAGGGCAGCTTCGTAGATCGGGCGATGTGGTTTTCCCGCATAGGTGACCTCGCCGCCGCGCGCCTCGTAGAGCGCTGCGAGCGCGCCGGCGCAATAGACGAGGCGATGCCCGCGTTCGACCACCAGATCAGGATTGGCGCAGATCATCGGGAGCTTGCGGGCGCGCATGGCCTCAAGCCGGTCGTGGTAGTCTTCGGGCGTTTCATGGTCGTCGTCGAAGAGACCGGTCAGGACCACATAGCGCGCCTCCTCGAGCGGGACGCGTCGGCAGTCGAGGCCTCCGAAGAGTGGTTCATCGCGTTCCGGCCCCAGGTGAAACAGCGGCTCGCCCGGGCGTGCCGTGATGCTGCGCCGGGTGACGTCGCCGGAGGTGACGATGTCGTCGTAGGCGTCGCGTCGAGCGCCCAATTGGTCGAGGAGCGGCAGAACGTCGCTGCCCGGCCGCGGCGCATTGGACACGAGCACGACCGTGCCGCCCTGCGCCCGAAAACGGCTTAGCGCCTCGCCGGTCTCGGGGAAGGCGCGGATGCCATCGTGCAGCACGCCCCAGATGTCGCAAAGAATGACGTCATAACGGTCGGCGATCGACGACAGGCCGGCGATCACCGGGACGGGTCCCGAAGCGTCGGTCATGATCTCTCCCTTGGATAGCTGGCCGGGGCGGCCGGAATTGCGCTAAGGCGGCCCCGGCGCGGTGTCAACCGATCGCCGGCGCGGGCGACTGCTCCCGCTGCCGCCTTTATCCATCCGGCGCGGTTTTCGCATTTGAAGTTCCCGAGGGCCAATGCCATGAAAGCAGGGGACCCATGAAAGCTGGGGATCCACGAAGGCTGGGGGTCCATGAAGGCTAGGGGTTCTTGCACGCGAGATGGGACACGGCCGGTTGGCGGCCGGACCCGTCCCGCGCCCTGGCACGGTGCAACATGTCAACCACGGAGGATGTTCCATGTCCCTCGCTCACGACCAGGCCGGAGGGTCGGCCGCATCGGCGCCGAACGATCTCGAAGCTTTCTGGATGCCGTTCACGGCCAATCGGGCCTTCAAGGCGCGGCCGCGCGTGATTACGGGGGCCAAGGACCTTCACTATATCGCCAATGACGGCCGCAAGATCCTCGACGGTGCGGCGGGGCTCTGGTGCTGCAATGCCGGGCACAACCGCGACCCCATCGTTGCTGCCATCCAGCAGCAGGCAGCCGAGCTCGATTATGCGCCGGCCTTTCAGTTCGGCCATCCCAAGGCTTTCACCCTCGCTTCGCGGCTTGCGGCGCTCGCCCCCGGCGATCTCGACCATGTGTTCTTCGTCAACTCCGGATCGGAGGCGGTCGACACCGCGCTCAAGATCGCGCTCGCCTATTGGAACGTGCAGGGCAAGGGCTCCAAGACCCGCCTCATCGGCCGTGAGCGCGGCTATCACGGGGTGGGCTTCGGCGGCATTTCGGTCGGCGGCATCGTTTCAAACCGCAAGCTCTACGGCACGCTGCTCGCCGGCGTCGACCACCTTCCCCATACATATAACAGGGCCGAGCAGGCCTATTCCCGCGGCGAGCCGGATTGGGGCGTCCATCTGGCCGACGAGCTCGAGCGCATCGTCACCCTGCACGACGCCTCGACGGTGGCAGCGGTGATCGTCGAGCCCATGGCGGGGTCGACCGGCGTGCTGCCGCCGCCCAAGGGCTACCTCCAGCGCCTGCGCGAGATCTGCGACAAGCACGGCATCCTCCTCATCTTCGACGAGGTCATCACCGGCTTCGGCCGTCTCGGCGCGGGCTTTGCGGCCGAGCGTTACGGGGTCGTTCCGGACATCCTGACCTTCGCCAAGGGCGTCACCTCCGGCTCCGTGCCCATGGGCGGCTGCTTCGTGCGCAAGGGCATCTATGATGCCTTCATGCAGGGGCCCGAGCGGTCCGTGGAGCTTCCCCACGGCTATACCTATTCGGCCCATCCGCTCGCTTGCGCGGCGGCGCTCGCCACGCTCGACATCTATCGCGACGAGGGCCTGTTCGAACGCGCCCGTGCCCTTGAGCCGGCCTGGGCGGATGCGATCCACGGCCTCAAGGGTGAACCGAATATCGAGGACATCCGGACCATCGGCATCGTCGCGGGCATCGATCTCACGCCACGTGAGGGCGCGCCGGGCGCGCGCGCCTATGAGGTGATGGAGCGGGCCTTCCACGAATATGATTTGATGCTGCGCATCACCGGCGACACGCTGGCGCTGTCGCCCCCGCTCATCATCCGCGAGGCCGAGATCGGCGAGATCGCCGACAAGCTGCGGAAGGTCATCCGCGCCGTCGCCTGATCCATCCAGCGGGCGCGGTTTGCCATACGCATCGTGCCCGCTGCCGCCCTCGCCGGTCGGATTTTCGTCATGGCGTTCCTATATGGAGGGCAATGCCACGCGTGGCTGGACGACAGGTCGAGGAACAGAGCGATGAATCCGCAGGAAAAAGATGTCATCAACGGCATTTTCGACCGGCTGAGGCAGGTCGAAGGTCATCCGCGCGATCCGGAGGCGGAGGCCTATATCGCCGAGCGCGTCGCCGCCCAGCCCTACGCGCCTTATGCCCTCGCGCAGGTGGTGCATGTGCAGGAAGAGGCGCTGACCCGGCTGAAGGAGCAGCTCGACGGGCTGGAGGCCGAACTGGAAGAGGCCCGGCGCGGCGCCACTGCGCAGACAAGCGGCGGCGGATTTCTGTCGGGGCTCTTCGGCGGTGGCGCGAGCGAGCCGCCACAAGCGCCCCGCCCACCGGCCTCGTCCGCCCGACCGGGGCAGGCTGGCTCTCCGATGGGGCGCGGCGCTGGACCCGCATGGCAGAACGCCCAGCAACCCGACGCGATGGGCCAGGGAGCGATGTCCGCTGGGCCCTGGGGTGCGCGCATGGGCGGGGGAGGCGGCTTTCTATCCACGGCGCTGACCACTGCGGCGGGCGTCGCCGGCGGCATGGTCGTGGGCAATATGCTGGCCAGTGCCTTCGGGCTTGGCTCCCATGGCGATCAGACGGCGGAAGCGGCAAAGCCCGACGTCGCCAGTAATGCGAGCGATACGTCGCCACCCGAGGACAACGACGCGCGCATCGACCAGGCCGCCTATGATGACGGCAATAACGATGCCGATTTCGGCGCCGGTGACGATGCCGATTTCGGCGACGGCGGCTCCGACTGGGTCTGAGCGCCTCGGCTTGAATCAGCTCTCGGCGCGTTCGCGCCGAGGCTCATTTGTGCGCTGATCGCAAAGTGAGCCCCGATATGGCCGCATACATCGCCCTTTTGCGCGCCGTGAACGTCGGCGGGACGGGCAAGTTGCCCATGAGCGATTTGAAAGGCTTGTGCGAGCGCGCGGGCTTCGATGCGGTCCAGACCTATATCGCCAGTGGCAATGTCGTCTTCCAGAGCGCAGGCTCGGAGGACGAGGTCAAAGCGGCCCTTGAGGCGGAGTTGCAGGTGTATGCGGGCAGGCCAGTGGGCGTGCTCGTGCGAACGGCGGCTCAGATGGGCGAAGTGCTTGCCGATAATCCGTTCCCGGACGCTGCCCCGAACTGGACCGTGGCGATCTTCCTCGACGAGGCCCCCGCCCCCGACGCACTGACGAGCGTCACTGGCAGGGACGGCGAGGAACTGCGGCTCGGAAGGCGGGAGGTCTATGTCCGCTATGGCGAGGGGATGGGCCGCTCGAAGCTAAAAATCCCGGCGGCGCGAGACGGAACGGCGCGTAACATGAACACGGTTGCCAAGCTCGCCGCCATGGCGGCCGAGCTTGGCGAAACCGTTTGAGTCCGGCCTCTAGCTGACGATGACGGGCGCGCCGATCGGAACGCGGTTGTAGAGGTCGATCACGTCCTTGTTCATCATGCGGATGCAGCCGGATGACACGGCCCGGCCGATGGTGCTCGGCTGGTTCGTGCCGTGGATCCGGAAGAGCGTGTTGCCGAGATAGAGCGCGCGGGCGCCAAGCGGATTCTTCGGACCGCCCGCCATGAAGCTAGGCAGTTCCGGTTGGCGCTTCCGCATCGCCGCCGGCGGACGCCACGACGGCCATTCGCGCTTCATGCTGATGACCTGCCGGCCCTTCCAGGTGAAGCCCTCGCGGCCGACGCCGATGCCGTAGCGGATCGCCTTGCCGCCCGGCTGCACCAGATAGAGAAAGCGCGCGCGGGTATCGACGATGACGGTGCCGGGCTTTTCTCCGCCGTCATAGGCGACTTCCTGGCGCTGCAACTGCGCCGATACCGCTGCCTGGGGCGCCCAATCTTCGCGTCGGTCACGGCTCGGATCGGGCACGCGCGCGACGCGTGGACGGACCCGGCGGGGCGGCGGACGTGTCTCGAGCGGATCATCCATGAGCTCGTCATAGCCGTAGACCCCGCGCGGCGGGGCATGCGCGCCTGCAGCGAAGGGATCCTCCTCGATCGGCTCCGCATAGATGACGCCGGCCGGGCGCCGGGCCCGACGGACGGTCCGCGGCTGCGGTGCATAGACGGGCGGCGGCGCATATTCGGGAGGAGGGGCGTAGGCCGGGTTCCTACCGCCGGTGACCAGAAACTCGATCAGTCCGCCGCCGAGATCGCTCTGCGGCGCCTGCGCCATCGCGAGCGATGGCAGGACGAGACCAGCGGTCAGCACGACGGCCCTGAGGTAAAAGCTATGGCGCATCGGTGATCCTCGGTTGCCAATAATCACGAGGAGCTTAGTACCAGGTCCAGTGAATCGGAGCTTACAGCAATCGGCGGAAAACGGGCACTGGCTGCCCGTTCTGAGAATAGGGTTAGAAGTTGGTGATCACCTTAGGTTACCAGCACGTCACGCTCGCGGCATGAAACGCATCATCAGCACCTTGCGCAAGCCTCCGACATCGCAGGCGAGCACCAGCGCGCCATAGGCGACGGCGCCGCCAAGGCCGCCGGCGAGCATGATGGCGTTATGGTCTGTTCGGCGGAGAACCCAGAGCACCGCGGCAAGGGCAACTGCCGCAGCGAGGATAACGAGGATATCCCTGGCCCGCGGAAGCTCCGGCATCAGACGCAGGGCGAGCACCGCCGTAAGGATGAGCGCCGCGACCATGCCGCTCATCTGCGCGAGGGCGAAGCCGATCGCCCCGAAATGCCGCGGCAATACGAGGATAAGCGCGAGATTGACGAGCAGGCCGCATGCGGCCGCGGCGATGACCGGCGCCGTGCGCTCCTGGATCTGGAACACAGGATTGAGCGCAAATTGGAGGAGCGCGAAGGACAGCAGGGCCGGAATCAGCACCAAGCTGTAGGAGGCGAAGGGACCCTGGTAGGAGGCCGGCACGAAGAAGTGCTGGAAGATGGGCAGCAGCATGGCATAGCCGATGGCGAGCGGCGTAAGGAAGGCAAGGACCAGCACCAGATTGCGCGCCACCTGACGGTTCGCTGCCGCGCGCCCGTGCATGTGGTCGATACGCACGGCGAGCTGGAACAGGAAAATATCGACCGCCGAGCCTGCGACCGCGAAGATGCGGATGCCGAGATCTGCCGCCAAAGAGAAATAGCCCGCCTCCGCGAAACCATAGCTGCTGGCGACCCAGCTTCGATTTCCGATCGTCATGAGCTGGAAGATGGCACTGGCACCGACCAGCGGCAGGCCATAGGTGAGGAAGGTGCGCGTCAGCGGCCAACGGGTCGCGCGCAGGCCTATACCCGGGTCGCGTAGCGCCAGCCGGCCGATGAGGACCGCGGTCACGGTGCCCGCGGCAAAGCCGGCAGCCACCACAGCCGCATCCTTGAACAAGATCGACGCGCCGACCATCAGGACGAACATGGCGACATTCTTGACGATGACGAGATGCGCATAGGCGCGCTCCAGGAAGCGGGCCCGTGCCATGGCGGTATGGAAATCGAAGAGACCTATGGCGACCGTCATCGCGGCCGTCGCGGCGAGCAGGGCTGGCGGAAGGCCGAGCTCGGCGCCCGTGAGGACGAGGATGGCGGCTGCGGCGATGATGAGGAGCGCCATCGTCGCGAAGCTCGCTTCGAGCGTGGCGCGCACAGCCGGCTCCTCCTGCCGTGTACGCTCCGAATAAAAGCGCGTGGCCGACAGCCTGAGCCAATCGAGCAGGAGCGTGTTCACCACCGTCGCGACGGCATTGGCGATGGCATAGCGGCCGAACTCCTCCGGCCCGAGATATTTGGCGACGAGGAGGCCGAGCACGAAATTGAGGGCGGAATTGACGGCAAAAGTCAGAATGATCGTCATGCCGCCCGCGGCCACCGTTTCGAGACACTACGCGCCGCCAGCTTCCGGCGCGCTGCGCCATTGTTATGCTGGTTCGGCAGCGACGGGTAGAGGTTCCGCAGCGGGCGTGAAGGTGCCGTCGGCATTGCGCGCGATGGTCACGCGGCGGTCATGGAAGGCCTGCAGCGTCGTGCGATGCCCGATCGACACGATCGTCGTGTTCGGCAGTTTTTCCGCAAGCATGGCATAGATCGCCTTTTCCGTGGGCTCGTCGAGGGCTGCCGTCGCCTCATCGAGGAGGAGCCAGTCGGGTTTCGCCAGGAGCGCGCGCGCGACCGCGAGCCGCTGCTGCTCACCCCCGGAGAGCCGTTGCTGCCAGGTGTCGATGTCGTCGAGCCGGTCGATCAGATGCGGTAGCTGCACGGCGGTCAGCGCCTCCCGGATCGCCGCATCGTCATAGGTGCCGATCTCCGCTGGATAGTTCACCGCCTCGCGCAAGGTGCCGAGCGGGATATAGGGCTGTTGCGGCAGCACGAGCAGACGCTTGCCGGCCGGGATGGAGAGCTTGCCCTCGGCATAGGGCCAGATGCCCGCGATCGCCCGGAAGAGGGTGGACTTGCCGGAGCCGGAGGGCCCGACGATCAGCGTTTCCCGCCCGCCTTCGAGCGAAAGCGCCGGAACCGCGAGAATGGCCTCGCCGGATGGGGCCGCCAGCCGCACGCCTTCGAGCGTCACATGGTCAGCAGCCACCGTCTCGCGTGCGAGCTTCTCTTGTTCCGTGCCGACCTCCGTGGCGCGTTCCATGGTCTCGTCGAAGCCGGTGAGACGATCGACGACCGCCTTGTAGGCGGCGACCGTCGAATAGGCATCAACGAAGAAGGACAGCGCGTCCTGCACCTGGCTGAAGGCCTGGTTGGTCTGCATCAGATCGCCGAAGGTGACCCTGCCGGCGAAATAGTTGTGGGCGGTGAGCAGGAACGGAAAGATGACGGCCGCCTGGCCGTAGCCTGCGGTGAAGGCGGTCAGGATCTTCTGCACGCCGATCAGCTGCAGGAAATTGCCGACGACGAAGCCGAACAGCCCGCCGAGGCGCCTGCGCTCGGCGCCCGCGCCCTGCATGAGGGCGATCTGCTCGCCATATTCACGCACGCGCGCCATGCCGAAGCGGAAATCGGCTTCATAGCGTTGCTGCATGAAATTGAGATGGATCAGCCGTTTCCCGAAATAATGGGCGCCGATCGTGCCGGCGATCGAATAGATCAGCGCCACCCAGAACAGGAAGCCTGGGATGGTGGTATTGAGGAACGGCACCGTCATCTTCTCGGAGAGGCTCCAGAGGATGAAGGCGAAAGAGAATAAGCTGACGACCGAGGTCAGCAGGCCGAGGAAAAGCGTGAGCGTCGTCGTGACGAACTGGTCGATGTCCTCCTGGATGCGCTGATCCGGGTTGTCGGCGCCATGCCCGAGAAAGCGCATGCGATAATGCGCATTGCCGCGCATCCAGCGATCGAGATAGCGGTCGGTCATGACGCGCCGCCAGCGGATCGAGAGATAGGAGCGCACGACATAGGCAATGACCGCGCGGGTGATCCACACGGTCGCGAGAATGCAGAACAGGCCGATGAGCCGCCAGAAGGAGGCGGCATCCTTGGCCTGCAAGGAGTTGTAGAAGCTGTTCTGCCAGTAGGAGAGCACGACGCTGAGCGCGACACCTCCGAGCGCCAGCGCCACCACGGTGACGAGCATGAAGAGGCCGATCCACCGCTCTTGCATGCGGAACGTGCCGAAGGGCCATAGCCGCATTTCGCTGATTTCGCGGGAGGCGAAATAGGGCTTGGTCAAATGCCAGATGGCGACGAGGAAGGTCTTCAGTCCGTGCATCATGCTCATCTCGGCCGTGCGCCGGGCGCAGAGGGCCGCTTCCCCTTCAGTTGACGTATCAGCGCGATAGACCCGAACGTCACAATGCTCAATGGCCGCATTGTCGCGTTCGGGTTGCCGGTGCCATTCTGCCGTCCCGTTCCAGTTGGCGCGAGTATGCGCCCTTCACAATCTGGAGCCAGCCGGCTGTCGCGCTCGTTACGGGCTCCTTACGCTTTTTTCACGGCAAGCGGGAGATGCCGGCCGAAACAGTTCCGGCGCGGCGCGGGCTGTCAGCTCAAAGAGCCTGATCGGGCGGGAGCAATGGGCACAAGCCGATCAGCGGTGTAACGCCGTTCTCGATATCCGGGCGCAGGATGAAATCGTCGCGCTGAAGATCCTCCGGCTGGTGGCCCCAGATCATGAGCGAGCCCCCGTCCCGGGCGAAGGGAAGTGAGGTGCTTTCGCCTACGGACTTCATACGTGCCTGCAAGTGATCTTTATCAATAGCGTAAGCTGACAAATCGATCTTGTCGCCTTCTTCACGCTTGAAATCCATGACCATTGTAGTGGTATCGGGCTTGGGAACGAATCTATCCTTCCCCGTATCCCCCACCAGCATGCTCCAGTGACTGCCGGCGATGAGAACATCATCGTCGGCTGTTCCCATGACGAGATGACTTGATTTACTTATGTAAATACAGGATCCGTGTGTGAATCTATTGTCAATACTGTATTCATTAGAATAATTCATGATAAGATAATTCCACGAGATGATCTTGAAGTGGCAAGCTCATAGGCGACGGCCATTGCCTTGCCTCCTGGGGTGCGGCACGGCACAGGTGGGAGCTGTGCCGGCCGATTTTTTGGGTTGCGGCACCATCCTGTCGGGAGTGGTGCCGCGCCTGGCGAAGTGACCTCCGCCTGGGCGGAGGCGGTCGTGGCCTCAGCCTGGGTCGAGCGAGGCGATCTCCGTCGGTAGGGTCTGGCCGACAAGTGCCGCAGGGCCGATTTCGGTCTGTGCCAGCGAGACGGCAAGTGGGGAGGCGGCGGCGTTGTGAGCAGTTGGCGCAGTATCTACCCTGGGCGGTGCGAAAATAAAGTCGCTAAGTTCCAAGGTTTCGACCGTCTGACTTTCGATTTGGATAACCAGGCGGCCGTTCGGGGCGAGCGGGATTTCGACATGCGCGGCGCAGCCTTCGTCCTGATCCTTGTTCGTCGCGTACTTCAACAAGCTCAACATATCGGTTATGCCGATTCTTGAAACGTCGATCTTGTCGCCCTGCGTTCGGTCAAAGTCGGCAATCCAGTGCTCGCCCCCACCCATCATTCTGAATATGTCGGCGCCTCCTCGTCCCAAATAGACGCCAGACCCCGGACCGCAGTCGATGACATCGTCACCGCCTTTGGCATCGATAAATACTTGTCGTCCACGGCGTGTCAGGTGCTCGCCATCGTCTGTCCCATCGAGGAGCAAGACTGAAGGATCGCATCCATTTTTTGTGCTGCTCATGTGATCTCCGAGTTTCTGCATGAATTCAGACTCGGCCGGCTCCCGTCATTCGCGAGAGACACAGTGCACGTGCAAAACGGGATGCCTGCCAAGTTTCCTAAGGCGCTTCACGGCAAACTAGGCGAATCTCGGCGATATTTATTGAGATTCGATGTCTCTCGAAACCGTCAAGCCAACGTTTATTAGCACTAAGAAGTTATAAGTATATTTGTAATTCACGCATCCGTATTTCAGATCACGAACAATTCTTATGCTTTAAATGCTTAGGGTGGGTATGACTGAATATTTCCTTGTGGGTTGCGGTTGTATAGTTCCAAAGACGGATGCCCCAATCGAGGCGGTATGATCGTCGCCGCGCCGATGGGGCCGGGCAAACCCGCGCTCGGCGAGGCGGAGCGTATGGCGGCTCCCGCCATGGGACTCGTCTGATCGTGAGCTCGAACAAAAAAAGCGCGGCCAGAGCCGCGCTTCATTCTGAGCTGAACCCGAACCGGTGTTTCCGGCTCGGGTTCGCTGACGTGTCTATCGACTGAGCTTAGACGTGGACTTGACTTAGAAGTCCATGCCGCCCATGCCGCCGCCGCCCGGCATGGCCGGAGCGGGCTTGTCCTTCGGCAGTTCGGCGACCATGGCCTCGGTCGTCACCAGCAGGCCGGCGACGGACGCTGCATCCTGCAGGGCCGTGCGAACGACCTTGGCCGGATCGACGATGCCGGCTTCGAGCATATCGACATACTGCTCCGTCTGGGCATTGAAGCCGTAGGTCGCGGACTTGTTCTCGAGGATTTTGCCGACGACGATCGAACCTTCAACGCCCGCGTTCTCGACGATCTGACGGATCGGCGCTTCGAGGGCCTTGAGCACGATATTGATGCCGGCCTGGACGTCGGCGTTGTCGTCCTTCAGCTTGCCGACGGCAACCTTGGCGCGCAGCAGCGCGGTGCCGCCGCCCGGCACGATGCCTTCTTCGACAGCTGCACGGGTCGCGTTGAGCGCGTCGTCAACGCGATCCTTCTTTTCCTTCACCTCGATCTCGGTCGCGCCGCCGACGCGGATCACCGCGACACCACCGGCGAGCTTGGCGAGCCGCTCCTGCAGCTTCTCGCGGTCGTAGTCCGAGGTGGTCTCCTCGATCTGCGCCTTGATCTGACCGACGCGGGCCTCGATGTCCTTCTTCTTGCCGGCGCCGTCGATGATCGTCGTGTTTTCCTTCTCGATGCGGATGCGCTTGGCGCGGCCCAGCATGTTGAGGGTCACGCTCTCGAGCTTGATGCCGATGTCTTCGGAGATGACCTGGCCGGCCGTCAGCACGGCGATGTCCTCGAGCATGGCCTTACGGCGATCGCCGAAGCCGGGCGCCTTGACGGCTGCCACCTTCAGACCGCCCCGCAGCTTGTTGACGACCAGCGTGGCGAGCGCCTCGCCTTCAACGTCCTCGGCGATGATGACGAGCGGCTTGCCGGTCTGCACCACAGCCTCGAGCACCGGCAGCATAGCCTGGAGCGAGGAGAGCTTCTTCTCGTGGATGAGCACGAAGGGGTCCTCGAGCTCGGCGATCATCTTCTCCGCATTGGTGATGAAATACGGGGAAAGATAGCCGCGGTCGAACTGCATGCCTTCGACGACGTCGAGCTCGGTCTCGGCGGTCTTGGCCTCTTCGACCGTGATCACGCCCTCATTGCCGACCTTCTGCATCGCGCTGGCGATCATCTCGCCGATGGAGCGGTCGCCGTTCGAGGAAATCGTGCCGACCTGGGCCACTTCCTCCGACGACTTCACCTTCTTGGCACGCTTCTCGATGTCCTTGACCACCTCGGTGGTGGCAAGATCGATACCGCGCTTCAGGTCCATCGGATTCATGCCGGCGGCAACCGCCTTGGCACCTTCCTTGACGATCGACTGGGCAAGGACGGTCGCGGTCGTCGTACCGTCACCGGCGAGGTCGTTGGTCTTGGAGGCGACCTCGCGCACCATCTGGGCGCCCATGTTCTCGAACTTGTCTTCGAGCTCGATCTCCTTGGCGACGGTGACGCCGTCCTTGGTGATGCGCGGCGCGCCGAAGGACTTCTCGATGACGACGTTACGGCCCTTCGGGCCGAGGGTGACCTTCACCGCATTGGCGAGGATGTCGACGCCGCGCAGCATCTTGTCGCGCGCATCGGACGAAAACTTGACTTCTTTGGCAGCCATGGATCAGCTCCTGAGCAAAGCCTGAATGGGAATGAAAAGCGTCTGCAGGGCGGCATGCCGTCCCGCGCGGAATGACTTGCCCGCCAGCTTACTTGCCGATGACGCCCATGATGTCGGATTCCTTCATGATCAGGAGATCCTGGCCGTCGATCTTCACTTCCGTGCCCGACCATTTGCCGAACAGGACGCGATCGCCCTTCTTGACGTCGAGAGCGACGAGCTTGCCGTTGTCGTCGCGCGCACCTGGGCCGACGGCCACGATTTCGCCTTCCTGCGGCTTTTCCTTGGCGGTATCGGGAATGATGATGCCGCCCTTGGTCTTTTCCTCACTGTCGAGACGGCGAACGACCACGCGGTCGTGCAGGGGACGGAAAGCCATGAATGTAAATCCTCTCGGCGAACCTCGCCTGTGCATGTCGGCGGAGGTTGATGGGCCTTGCTAGCACTCAAGCAAACTGAGTGCTAATGGCCCTGGAAATACGCAACGGAGAGGCGCAAGTCAAGCTTTCCACAACGCTGGCCGTGGCAGGCGGCCGTAGCCGCGCTGATTCGATAAGTCGGTGGTTAATGTCTGGAGCGTCAGGGGTTATCAGAGCGAGCGGTCGGACTTCAGCACGCCGCCTTGCCCGACGAGAACAAGCTGGCCGCCGACGATGTCCCACCGCTGTGCCGTACGGAGCGCGATGAAGAAAGCGCGCTCGGTCGCCATGATGTCCTTGGCGCACTCGCGTTTGGTAATGGCGAAGGGACCGACGGCAAAGGACTGTCCCCTGAGGGGATAAGCCGTGGCCGAAAAGGTATTGCAGCCCCCGAAACCGCGCAGTCGGAGCGTCTGGTCGAGCGTGAAGGAGGGGCGTTTGTCGCCGCGCGGCAACTGCCTGTCGTTCAAGGTATCGGCCGCCCAGGAGGCACCGAGCGGAAACTGCTTTTCCTGCCGCGGCTGCTGCTGGGCATTGCCCGCAGGCGGCGCTTGCTGCGGACGCTGGCCAGCGCGCTGGGCGAGCGCCGGTGACGCAACCAGCAGGGCGAGGACGATCAAGGCATAACGACAATTCATGGATGCTTCCACCAGGTCACGGCGGGACACTAATCGCCACGCCTCCGATGTGCAATGTCGCCAGCGCGCCTTCACCGCAAATCCACGCCAGCGTGCTGTGCTCATCAACCGTGCGACCCGAGGGTGCATGACTACCTTCACTGAGTCCGTGGCAAAGACGTGGCAGCGGCGCGGGAGAAACGGTCGCAGCTGCCTAGCCGAGCCGCGCGAACAGGCGCTCGGCGAGCGAATTGGTGGCATGGAACACGGCATCGAGCCGCTGCACGGTCACCGGATCGGCGCCATTGGCCGAGAGGAGCTCGACGGCCGCGAAGACCTGCGTCGCCGGGACGTGAATTGCCACGAACCCGCGCTCATCCGACCCGCCGAAGGGAAACCGGCAGGAGAGCCGTTCTTCGAGCTCTGCACGCAGAGCAGCATCGAACTCCGGCAGCCGCGCGCGCAACTCGCGCGTGGTGCGCGCCTCTTCCTCGGCGGCGATGCGCGTGAGTATGGTGCGGGCCGCAGCTTGCGCTTCCGGGCTCCAGGGCGCCTTGAGCGAGGCGACGAGATTGGCTTCCGAGCGCAGGATGAGGCCGTCGTCCACCACTTTCAGGGCGTTCGCGGCGAGCGTCGAGCCGGTCGTCGTGATGTCGACGATGATCTCGGCGGTCCCCGAGGCGGGAGCCGCTTCCGTCGCGCCGAAGCTCTCGACGATGCGATAGTCGGCGATGCCATGTTCGGCGAAGAAGCGCCGCGTCAGGTTGATATATTTGGTGGCGACCCTGAGGCGGCGGCCGTGCCGGTGGCGCAGATCCGCCGCCACATCGTCGAGATCGGCCATGCTGCGCACGTCGATCCAGGCTTGCGGCACCGCCACCACCACATTCGCCTGGCCGAAGCCGAGCGGCGTCAGAAGCTCGACCACCGCATCCGCATCGGCGATGTCTTCGCGGATGAGATCCTCGCCGGTGACGCCGAGATGGGCGCCGCCGCTCGCGAGCTGCGCCACGATCTCGGCGGCAGAGAGGAACAGCACCTCGACATCGGGCACGCCGGCGATGACGCCGCGATAGTCGCGCGCCCCGCGCGACTGCACCAGATTGAGCCCGGCCTGGGCGAAGAAGCGGGCCGCATTCTCCTGCAGCCGCCCCTTGGAGGGCACGGCGAGAACGAGCGGTGTCATTGTCCCTCTCCAGCATCGGCCTCGTTGAGGCCGTTCAGGCGGTCGAGCCAGATGGCGAAGCCGACGGCGGGGATCGGTTCGGCGGCGCCGAGATGGGCGAGCAGACCGTCGTAGCGGCCGCCGCCGACGATCGGCTTGGTTTCAGGCCGTTGGCCGTCATGCGCCTCGAAGATGAAGCCGGTATAGTAGTCGAGATTGCGGGCAAAGTCGGCGGCAAAGACGAGGCTCCCCACGTCGACGCCGCGCGCCGCCATGAAGCCGGTGCGCGCCTCGCATTGGTCGAGTGCCTCGTCGAGGTCGAGCCCCGCGTCCCGGCAGAGCTTGCGGATTTCGGCGACGGCCGTGTCCGGATCGCCCGTGACGGCAAGATAGCGCGCGAGGATGTCACGGACCTCGCCGTCGAGATGGCTGTGGCGGTTGGCGGCGCGCGCCAGGAAGCGCTCGGCGATCTCCGCGGCCGAGCGCCCGCCGACGCTGACGATGCCGGCGATCGCCATGACGTCTTCCACGAAGGCGCGGGCGGCCTGCTGGTCCTGCCCCTCGATGGCGGCGAGCAGCCCGGCATGGTCATGGCCGTTGCGGCCCGTATCGTTGCCATTGAGGATGGTCTCGATATCGCCCTGCACGACGGCGCGCTGCACGCGCCGGCGCACGGCTGGCGGCAGGGCGAGCGCATCGAGCAGTGCCGTGAGGAGGCCGACGTCGCCGACCCGCACCACCGATTTGGCGATGCCGAGCGAGGCGAGCGCTTCGAGAGCGAGCGCGATGATCTCTGCGTCGGCGGCCTCAAGGTCGCCGCGGCCGAAGGATTCGACGCCCGCTTGCGGAAACTCGCCGGAGGTGCCGGCCCTCAGCCGAAAGACCGGGCCGTAATAGCTGAAAGCGGCCTGCTCGCCGGCGCGCGGCGAGGCGAGATAATCGCGGCAGACCGGGATCGTGTAGTCGGGGCGGAGGCAGAGCTCGTGGCCCGCGGCATCCTGCGTCACGAACATATGCCGGCGGATGTCCTCGCCCGACAGGTCGAGAAAGACATCCACGGGCTGGAGCACGGTGGGCTCGACGCGGGCATAGCCCGCCCGCGCGAACAGGGCGCCGAGCGCATCCGCCTGGTCGAGTTGCAGCATGATAAGGTCCATTCCTCTCGTGGCCGCGTCTTAGCAACTGCGGCGTGGCGAGGCGACCCAATTCTCCAAGGAGGGTGAACGGCGGCTATGGATTGGGCAGCGATTTGTCCCAGGCGCTTGTCATCTCCGGGCCGCGAAGGGCGAAGCCTGAGATGGCGCGAACGATGCCGCATCTCACCGTCGTCATCCCGGAAGCGCCGCAGGCGCTGTCCGGGATCTAGAACCGGTGAGGGCCATAGGTCGGGCGCCACCGGCGCGGCAATCCGTAACCGGCATCGGCTCTAGATCCCGGACACCTCGCTTTGCTCGGTTCCGGGATGACGATGCGGTTTCGGGGCCGATGATGCCTCACCGGTGCCGGGCTAGCACCTTCTTCACCGCCTCGATCGTCTGCGCCTCCGGAACGGCGAACTGCGCCTCGGCCTGGCGGGCGAGATAATCCTCGCGGTTCTTGTCGGCGCCCGCGAGTTCCGCACCGAGCACGAGATCCTTGATCGTCACCTCGCCCTTGGCGCGTTCGTCCGAGCCCTGGATCACCACGCAGCGGCTGCCGCGCCGGTCGGCATATTTCATCTGCGCCTTCATGCCGGAGGAGCCGAGATAGAGCTCCGATCGGATGCCGGCGGCCCGCAGCTGCCCCACGAGCTGCTGGTAGTGGGCGATCTCCGAGCGGTCCATGACGAGCACGACGACCGGCGCTTCGGCGCCGGCCGTTGCAACCAGCGGGCTGTTGATGGCCTTCAGTGCAGCGAGCAGCCGCGAGACGCCGATGGAAAAGCCGGTCGCCGGCACCGGCTCGCCGCGGAAGCGCGAGACGAGCCCGTCATAGCGCCCGCCGCCGGCGACCGAGCCGAAGCGCACGATTTGGCCTTCGTCGTTGGTGACCTCGAAGGTCAGTTCCGCCTCATAGACAGGGCCGGTGTAATATTCGAGGCCACGCACGACGGCGGGATCGATGACGACACGCCCGTCGTCATAGCCACCCGCGACAACGAGCGCGGCGATCTCTTTGAGTTCCGCGACGCCTTCCGTGCCGCGGGGGGAACCGGCGACCACTTCCGCGAGATTGGCAAGCGTCGCCTCGGCGCGTGCTCCCTTGGCGGAGGTGAAGGCGAGAACCCGGTCGATGGCGGCGATATCGAGTTCCGCGCCCTTGGTAAAGTCGCCGCTCGGGTCCATGCGGCCCTTGCCGAGGAGGTCGCGCACACCCTCCGGCCCCACCTTGTCGAGCTTGTCGATGGCCCGCAGCACGGTGAGCCGGCGACCGGCATTCTCCTCGCCGCCGAGGCCGATTGCCTCCAGCACCCCGTCGAGCACCTTGCGGTTGTTGACCTTGATGACATAGTCGCCGCGCTTGATGCCGACGCGCTCGAGCGTGTCGGCGGCCATCATGCAGATCTCGGCATCGGCGGCGACGGTGGCTGCGCCGACCGTGTCAGCGTCGAACTGCATGAACTGGCGGAAGCGGCCGGGACCGGGCTTCTCGTTGCGGAACACCCAGCCGGCGCGATAGCTGCGGTAGGGCTTCGGCAGCGCATCGAAATTTTCCGCCACGTAGCGGGCAAGCGGCGCCGTCAGGTCGTAGCGCAACGAGAGCCACTGCTCGTCGTCGTCCTGAAAGGAGAACACCCCCTCGTTCGGCCGGTCCTGGTCCGGCAGGAACTTGCCGAGGGCGTCGGTGAATTCGACGAAGGGCGTCTCCACCGCCTCGAAGCCGTAGAGCTCATAGGTCTCGCGGATTTTGGCGAGCATGCGCTCCGTCGCGGCGACGTCACCGGGCCCGCGGTCGGCAAAGCCGCGCGGCAGGCGGGCGAGCAGTTTTTGAGGCTTCGGCGTGTCGGACATCAATGTCGATCTGGTTGGAAAAAGTTGCGGGTGGTTCGATTTCCTGACCACCCGACACGCGTCCTACCGCAGGGGAGGGAGACTGTCATCCCCGAGCTTGTCCAGGCTTGTCCCGACCGTGGCGACGACACGCCGATGCATCATTCGGGCCGGAAGCCGCTCAAGCCCTCGGGTCTTGCGATTTTCACGCGCCTCGACAGACGAAGGTAATGCCTCGACAAAAACCTGTCCATAGTCTCTGTGGCAGCGCTGTATGCATGTAAGTCAGACAATAATGCCATGCAAAATCGGCCTTTCTGCTGGCATACAATATGCTGTTGAGGAAGGTACCTGCATGCACGAGCTATCTCCCGACGAGACGCGCGCGATCAACGGAGCAATGTCCACCTCAATGCTTTGCAAGCGCGGCGTGGTCGTCGGTGGACATGTGGTCGGCGCGGCAGTCGGAGTGGTATCGACAATCGTCATGGCGCTCAGTCCCATGGCGCCAGCCGCCATCCTCGTTGGGCCCGGTGTCGGGCTGATGTCGGGAGCCGTTGTGATCGCCGGGGGATCCTATGCCTGCGAAGCCGCATTCGACCCTTCGTAATGCGGCTTTTTGCCCGGCCGGAACGCGTCGGCTTGGCCAGCGCTAGCCAGGCGGTCTCAGCTCCGGGCTGTGAGATCGAGCTTCATCCCCACGTGGCTCGCGATGAAGCCGAGGCGTTCGTAGAACCGGTGGGCGTCCTTTCGCGAAGCGTGGGTTGAGAGCTGCATGAAGCGGCAGCCGACGCGGCGGGCCTCGTCGATCGCCCAGCGCATCATGACCTCGCCGAAGCCGCGGTTGCGGCAGTCGGCGGCGACGCGGACGCTCTCGATCTGGGCGCGCGTCGCGCCGCCATAGCTCAGCCCGGGAATGAAGGTGAGCTGGAAACAGCCGACCACGCGGCCCTCCGCGTCCAGCACGAGGAGCCGGTTGTTGGGATCGCGCGCGACCGCCGCGAAGGCCGCCGCATAGCCGGCGGGCAGCTCGTCGCCGAGGCTCTCGCGGCTCTTGCCGAGCGCGTCGTCGGCAAGAAGCCCGACGATGGCCGGGAGATCCTCGCGTCGGGCTTCACGTATAAAGGGCGTCATGCGCGGGCCTTCAGGAACGGAACCACAGCGGCCAGCACCTCCTCCGGTGCTTCTTCGGCCACGAAATGCCCGGAATCGACTTCAGCGCCTGTGATCTCCGCCGCAAAGCTCTCCTGCCAAGCTTGGAGCGAAGAGGCAAGCCCGCCGGCAAGGTAGCTGCCGCCGCAGACGAGAAGAGTCGGGTTGGCAAAACGCTTGCCGGCAGCGAGATCCTCCTCGTCCTGGCGGCGATCGGTCGTCGCGCCGGCGCGGTAGTCCTCGCAAAAGGCGTGGATGCGGTTCGGCTCGTTGTAGCCGGCGCGGTAATGGGCGAGCGCCCACGGGTCGAAGGCGGACAAGTCCTTTGCCTTCGACCACAGCGCGATCAGCCCGTCGAAGTAGGCGATCGGATCCTTCAGGATCTCGTTTTCCGGCTGCGGCGCGGGTTCGGCGAGGAAGCGCCAATGCGGCGCGATGCTCGCGTCCTCCGCCATGCGCTGCCATTGGATGAATGTCGGCACGATGTCGAGCAGCACGAGGCGGTCGATGCGGCCGGGCTCGTCGAGGGCCATGCGATAGGCGATGCGCCCGCCGCGGTCGTGGCCGACGATGGAGAAACGGGAATGGCCGAGCGCCTCCATCACCTCGATGACATCACGCGCCATGGCGCGCTTCGAATAGACCTCGCGCCCGCCATCGCCCGCCGGTGCCGAGGACCAGCCGTAGCCGCGCAGGTCCATGGCGACCACGGTGAAGTCCTCCGCGAGCCGTTGCGCGATCCGATGCCAGCAGACATGGGTCTGTGGGAAGCCGTGCAGCAGCACGACCGGCGGCCCGGACCCGGCCGAGCGCGCGAAGATGCGGCCCATCGCGACGTCGATCCAATGGGACTGAAAGCCGGGGAAAAGATCGGCGAGATCGGCCATGGGCGCCTCCTGTTGTCGCCGACAAGCTAGCCGTCGTCGGCCGCGGCGACAACGATGCTTGATCTCCGGGCTGCGAAGCCATAGGCCTTGCCGCAACCCGGCCGCTCGGCGGCCCACCCTCGATGATCACAGTGACTCATGACTGACACGCCACCGGTCGCGCGCCGGCGCACCTTCGCCATCATCTCGCATCCGGATGCCGGCAAGACGACCTTGACTGAAAAGCTGCTCATGTTCGGCGGCGCCATCCAGATGGCGGGGGAGGTGCGTGCCAAGCGCAACGGCAGCCAGACCCGCTCCGACTGGATGGCGATCGAGCGGGCGCGCGGCATCTCGGTCGTGACCTCCGTCATGACCTTCGAATATGCCGACTGCGTCTTCAACCTGCTCGACACGCCCGGCCATGAGGACTTCTCGGAAGACACCTACCGCACGCTGAGCGCGGTGGATTCCGCCGTCATGGTGATCGACGCCGCCAAAGGCATCGAGGCGCGTACCAAGAAGCTCTTCGAGGTCTGCCGGCTGCGCGACATCCCCATCATCACCTTCATCAACAAGCTCGACCGCGAGGCGCGCGACCGCTTCGACCTGCTCGACGAGATCGAAAAGACGCTCGCGCTCGACACTGCGCCGGTGACCTGGCCAATCGGCTCGGGCCGGAGCTTCGCCGGCACGCTCGATCTGCGGCGCAATCTCGTGCGCCGCATCGACACGGACGAGGAGCCGACGCCGGTCTCCGGGCCGGACGATCCCTTCATCGACCAGCTCCTGCCGGCGCATGAGGTGGAGGCTTGGCGCGAGGAAGCTTCGCTTGCGCTCGACGCCTGCCAGCCCTTCGACCTCGATGCCTTCCGCGAGGGCCATCTGACGCCCGTCTTCTTCGGCAGCGCGCTGAGGAATTTCGGCGTTCGCGATCTCATCGACGCCATCGCCGAGATCGCGCCGGCGCCGCGGGACCAGGCTGCCGACCAGCGCGTCGTCGCGGCCGAGGAGCCGCGCATGTCCGGGTTCGTCTTCAAGATCCAGGCGAATATGGACCCCAACCACCGCGACCGCATCGCCTTCATCCGCGTCTGCTCGGGCAAGCTGACGCGCGGCATGAAGGCGAAGCTCGTGCGCACAGGCAAGCCGATCACCGTCTCCGCCCCGCAGTTCTTCTTCGCCCGCGAGCGCGGCATCGTCGACGAGGCCTTCGCCGGCGATGTGGTCGGCCTGCCGAACCACGGCACGCTCAGGATCGGCGACACGCTCACCGAGGGCGAGGACATCGTCTTCCGCGGTGTGCCGAGCTTCGCGCCGGAGATCCTGCGCCGCATCAAGCTCAACGACGCCATGAAGGCGAAAAAGCTGCGCGAGGCGCTGCAGCAGATGGCGGAGGAGGGGGTCGTGCAGCTCTTCCTGCCGCATGACGGCTCGGGCGCCATCGTCGGCGTGGTCGGTGCCCTGCAGCTCGACGTCTTGAAGGAGCGGCTGCAGGCCGAATACGGCCTGCCGATCGACTACGAGCAGACGCGCTTTTCCATCTGCCGCTGGCTCCAGGCCAAGGACAAGGTGGATTACGAGAAATTTCTCAACGCCCACGGCTCGTCCATCGCCGATGACCTCGACGGCGACCCCGTCTTCCTCGCGGCCAATGCCTTCTCGCTGAAATACGAGCAGGACCGCTGGCCCGGCCTCAGCTTCACCGACGTGAAGGACTACCAGAAGAGCGCCAAGGCGGCGTGAGGCGGGCGGTCATCCCGGGACTGGTTCTACGGACCGTTCCGGAATGGCTCGCAACCAGGACAACCCTCAAGCCATCGGATCGAAGCCTCTACTGCAACAGGATCTTCATATTTTCAAAGTCGAAGGTTACTGCATAAGGCATGAAGAAATCGTGGCCGACCATGCCCGCGAGGTGGAAGCCAAAAAGGTTCTCCCAGGGGAATGGCCCATCGTAGAGGCCCGGTACGTTCTCTTCCTGCACGTCTCCCAAGGAGAGGCGATGCACGACGTAGGGCACGGTCTTCAGCGTCCCGCCAGCGCCGGCCCCTGAAGTCGCTTTGTCTTCCTCAAGTTTTATCCCGGCTTCCTTGATCACAGACGTCGCCAGCTTGACTCCCGCGCCAGCCAGCCCTGTGTCGACGAAGAGAAGCGTAGGTGGAAGCGTCCCCACGCGCCCCCGGGCCACCATGAAATGGTCGCCTGCAATCCAGAAAGGCACCGCGACGCTTTTGCCCGAGGCAGCCATGAACTCCTTGAGGTTTGCCGCGTTTTTCCGGCGGAGGACGAGCTCGCCGTTCGGAAAATCGAGGGTCGCAAGGAAATGGTAGAAGAGCGTGGTGCCAATGATACCGTCGATCTGCTTGGCTTGTAGACCTTCGGAGAGCTGGCGAAGGGGGAGCACCGCGACGGGCAGGTTCTTCACCGTCCAGTCGCCCATCGTGAGCGATTCGATCCGCCCTTGCTGAACCTCGGTGGTCTGGCCGCCGGAAAAAGTGCCTTGCACCGCTCCGAATAGTGGGACGCCAAGCTCCTTGGCGAAGTTCGTGTCGAGCACAACCTCCGAGCCCCCGGTGTCGATGAAGAAAGTGACCTCCTTGCCACCGTTTACGCGGACACTGACCAACGGCAGCGGATCTGTCCTCAGGAACTTGAGACGCATGATTTGCCCGTCGCCCTGCACCTCATAGGGTGTCTGGCCCTTGAAGCTCTGCAACTTCGCAAGGTTGAGTGTCGGATACTGATTGACGATCAACTGGTTGGTAGCCACGTCGACGCCATTCAGCGCAGCCGCCGCCTTTTCGAAATCGTCGCGGCGATAGTAGGCCTGGGCGAGCATGACCTTGGGGTCGGCCTCGCCGGGCCTGATGTCGCCGGCCTTTTTCAGCCAACGCTCGGCATCATCAAGCCGGTTGGAAAGCAGCGCGATCCGGCCCAACTGGAGCGTTGCCGAATAGTCATTGGGGTGGTCGGCGGTGATTTTGGCGTATTGTTCGCCGGCCTCAGCAAACTCCCCGGCCTTGAAGAGCCGGTCGGCGGAATCGATCGGCGATGGCTTCTCCGCCGCCGTCGCCTGTCCCGAGAGTGCCCAAGGCGCGAGCATCACCAGGAGCCCGAGGCAAATTCTGGCTGATTTCATTGTTTCAGACTCCGGCGGGGAAGCGAGCGAGGGGCAGTGCGATGAGCGAAGCTTATCAGCCAAGCGGCCGCGGCGGAACGAAATCGCTGCTGTTATGCCGTTCCTCTACCGCCAACGGAATTGAGACTCCTGTCTCAGCATTGCCACTCTTGGCGCTTTCTGGAAGTGGCTCCGACCAAGACTGACTTCCGGACATCAGTCCAAAGCAGACTCTCGTCAACCATCGCGCAACCTGTCTATAGGTTCATGGCCTAGCACCTACCTTTTTCGGACACCGTCCCCCATTGACGCCGTTGCCGATCGCGCTTTGATTGCCACGCAATAAAGGAGCCATCGCATGCTGACGATCTGGGGACGGGCCAATTCCACCAATGTGAAGAAGGCGTTGTGGACCGCCGAGGAACTCGGCCTCCCTTACGAGCGCATCGAGGCCGGCGGGCCCTTCGGCTTGGTGAATGAGCCGCATTACCGAGCCATGAACCCGAACGGCCTCGTGCCGACGCTCCAGGACGGCAACCTCGTTCTCTGGGAATCGAACACGATCGTCCGCTATCTCCTCGCCAAATACGGCGCCGGCAAGCTCTGCCCGCAGGACCCCGGCGAACGCGCCGCGGCCGAGAAATGGATGGACTGGGTCATCTCGTCGCTCGGCGGCCCTTATCGCGACCTTTTCTGGAACAAGGTGCGCTGCCCGCCAGCCGAGCGCAACGAGGCCGAGATGACCCGCGGCCTTCAGCGCTGCGCCACGCTTTTCACCATGGCCGATGCGGCGCTCGCCCAGCAGCCTTATCTCACCGGCCGCGACTTCGGCCTGGGCGACATTCCGCTTGGGCCTTACGCCTATGCCTGGTTCAACATGGATATCGAGCGCGCCGAACTGCCGCATCTGGCGGCCTGGTATCAGCGCCTGACCGAGCGGCCCGCTTACCGAACGGCAGTCATGACGCCGCTGACCTGAAGGCTAGCTGTTCTCCCGCGCCATGGCGCGCCAGCCGATATCGGTGCGGCAGAAGCCTTCCGGCCAGTCGATGACGGCGACCGCGTCATAGGCGTTGCGCCGCGCCTCGGCGACGTTCTTGCCGAGGCTGGTGACGTTGAGCACGCGTCCGCCGTCGGCGAGCAGGCGCCCCCCCGCCTGTTTGGTGCCGGCGTGGAAGACGAGGACATTCTCGACGGCTTCGGCGGCATCAAGACCGCCGATCTCGCTGCCGCGCGGATAGGCGCCGGGATAGCCCTTGCTCGCCATGACCACCGTGAGCGCGACCTCGTCCCACCAGCGCAGATCGAAGCTCTTCAGCTCTTCATCGACGGCGGCGAGCATGGCTGCGACCAGATCCGTCTTCATGCGCGGCATCAGCACCTGGCATTCCGGATCGCCGAAGCGGACATTATATTCGATCAGCTTCGGCCCGGCGGCGGTGATCATCAGGCCGGCATAGAGCACGCCGCGATAGGGCGTGCCGCGTGCCTTCAGCGTGGCGACCGTCGGGCGGATGATGCGTGCCATCACCTCTTCTTCCAGCGCCGGCGTCAGCACCGGGGCGGGCGAATAGGCGCCCATGCCGCCGGTATTCGGGCCGGTGTCGCCGTCGAAGGCGCGCTTGTGGTCCTGCGCAGAGGCGAGCGGCACGACATGCGTGCCGTCCGAGAAGGCGAAGAAGCTCGCCTCCTCACCCGTGAGATAATCCTCGATGACGACCTCGGCGCCGGCCGCGCCGAGCCCGCCCGCGAACATCATGGCGAGGGCGTCGTTCGCCTCGTCGAGCGTCTCCGCCACGACGACGCCCTTTCCGGCCGCGAGCCCGTCCGCCTTGATGACGATCGGCGCGCCCTTCTCGGCGACATAGGCGCGTGCCGCCGCTTCCTCCGTGAAGCGCGCGAAAGCCGCGGTCGGAATGCCGGCCTCGGCGCAGAGCTCCTTGGTGAAGGCCTTCGAGCCCTCGAGCTGGGCCGCTGCCTTCGTGGGGCCAAAGGCCTTGATGCCGGCCGCGGTGAGGTCATCGACGAGACCCGCGACAAGGGGCGCCTCCGGCCCGACTACGACGAGGTCGATCGTCTTGGCGCGGCAGAAGTCGATGATGGCCGCATGGTCGGTCACATCGAGTGCGACATTCTCGCCGCATCGGGCCGTGCCAGGATTGCCCGGCGCGGTGTAGAGCGCATCGCACAGCGGGCTCGCGCTGATTTTCCACGCGAGCGCATGTTCGCGCCCTCCGGACCCGATGAGAAGAATGTTCATTCGCTGCTCTTTCACGCCATGCCGCTTGTCGGCTCGCGATCTAATCCCTTGCCGAGATGGCGGCAAGGGCATGCCGATAAACGCGTTCGCAGCCTGCGCGATCCCGCTGATATATTTTCACTGCGGGCCCGTCATGGCGGTGCAAGCCACCCTTCTGCGCAAGCTGCAGTTCCATGGCAGGCCGAATCATCACGCGTCCGGCAGAACGGCGGTTCCGGCAAGACCATGATCCCACTTCGCCGTGGCGCCCGGCCGAGCCGGCCGCTCCGTCGATATTTTTTGGCGTGGATCCGTAGGAAGGCCACGGCGCGCATAAGCGGGACGGGCCGGCTCAGAGATAGGCGATGGCGCGGCCGGCGAGCAGCACGGTCACCCAGCTTCCCAGCGAGAGCGCCGCGAGCGGCCGGGCGCCCGCGAGCGGCTTCTCCTGTCGGAGCGCCGCGCCAAACCGCCAGTGGAAAAAGGCGATATTGGCGAGGCCGAGCACCAGCACCACCATCTTGAGGAGGAAAGCGGGATTGCGCGACAGCGCCACCGCCTCGGCCGAAAAGAGCACCACGCCGGTGACGAATTGGAGGACGAGGCCGACCGCCGCGACCGGGATGGCGGCGCGCGCCACGGCTCCCGCTAGCGCCGTCCCGCGCAGGAGCTTCACATCGAGCGCGACGATCGCGCCGACGAGAAGTGCCGCCCCGAGCACATGGCCGAGATTGGCGAGTGGATAGATCCAGGTCGCGTTGCGGGCCGCCGCCCCGAGCGCCGACTGCTCGATGGCGGTAATCGTTGGGAGAAGGTCGCTGAGCACTAACGCAGTTCGACGGTCTTGCCGGCCACGGTGATGCGCTCGGCGCGCATCTCATAGCGGTTGACCCGGGAAGGATAGCCCTCGATGACGACCTGCGTGCCCGGCTTCAGCATCGCCTCGGAAAGGCCGCGCGCCTGCATGCGGAAAAGAGGGGCGAGCGTCGCCTCCCACTGGTTGCCGTCGTAGGACACGACCATATGGGCGTGCGGGTTGCTCCAGGCGAGCCGCTCGACGGGCGAAGAGATAGTGAAGGACTTGGAGGCATCATAGCTGCCCCAGCCGTGGTGGGCCTGTGCCGCGCTAAAGGCCGCCGGTAGGACGACGGCTCCAACCATCGCGAAGCCCAGGACGGAGGTGATCTTCATCGGCCATGTCTCCGGTGGATTTCTCGGCCCCCATTACCTACGGCGGTCGTCGGCGCCCATCAAGCCGGCCCTTGATCACGATCGTGAGGACGCGGCCGTCTCACGATCAGCGCGGTGCAAGACCTATGGTGCAAGACCTATACGACCCCAGCCCGGCAGTTTCAGGGCAGGCCGGCGCATATCGATGCCGGCGACGAGGCCGAGCAGGTTGACCTCGATGCCTTCGACCCAGGCGACCGTCACGCCGATGGCGCCCAGAAGGGAAACTTGAAGCCCGCTGCGGCTCGGCGCCAGGCCGGCGAAGAACTTGCCCGCGAGGGCGCCTTCGGCGCGAAAATCCTTGCCGATGGCGGTCGGCAGAAGCGCCGGGGCGAGCTCCGGCGCATAGACGGCGAGATGGGCGACGAAGGTGTTGGAATTGGGACCCGGCCAGGCGGCATAGCTGTCGCGAAGGGCATAGGGATAGCGCGCGACCGCCGCCTCGATCCGGCCGATCGCCGCTTCGGCCGCCGGCCCGCGCAGCGTCAGCAGCACGCTCGGCTCGTTGCCGAACCAGCGGGCATCGGCCTCCCGGTGATTGGTGCGCAGGGGGTTGCCCCAGCCGACGACGTCATAGCGCGTGTAGCGCGGGGCTCCTGCCGGTTTCACGACCACCCAGCTGTGATGGGCGAAGATACCCCGCCAGCGGCCGACGCGTGCGGCGAGCACATGCACGACCGCCTCTAGTTCTTCCTCGGCGGCCGGCAGCAGCCGGGCCGAGCTCCAGTCGGCGGCGGCCCAGGATTGCGGCCATCCACGCTCGTACCACCAGGCGGCGTGGCTCGCGAGCGGCAGGACGAAGAGAAGCCCAAGGATGAGAACGATGCGTCTTATGGCCGGCCACGGACCGGTCTTGGGAACCCCCTTGCGCTCTTCGCGGCGAACCGGCCCAGCCGCTCCGGGCGACACCTCGCGCGCCTTCGAGGGGCCGAGGCAGGCGGATCGCAGCCGCTTCCACCGTGATGGCCGACCCGTGGGAGGGAGAAGCGAATCCTTCACGCCGGTCCTCAGATAAGCGGTCCGGCGAGCCGCAAGGCATTTTCCATGAAGCGCTCGGCGAAGGGGCGTCCCGACCAGGCGTTCCGGTCGAGCCTGATGGAATCCCTGATGTAGCTCTCCTGCAGCGCGCGCAGGTCGCGCGCGAAATCCCGATCATAGACGAAGAGGGCGACCTCGTAGTTGAGCCAGAGACTGCGCATATCGAGATTGACCGTTCCGAACATCGACAGGGAGCCGTCGACTGTGATGGATTTGGTGTGCAGCAGCCCGCCCCGGTAGAGGCAGATCTCCACGCCCATTTCGAGCAGCTCGTCGTAGTAGGAGCGGCTCGCGTAGCGGCTGAGGAAGGAATCCACCTTTTCCGGGACGACGAGAACAACCCTGGTGCCGCGGCCGGCCGCCGTGCGCAGCGCGCGCAGCACCGATTCCTCGGGGACGAAATAAGGCGTCGTCAGAACGATCTCGGTGGTCGCCGCGCCGATCAAGGCGAGCAGCATGAGGAGGAGCGCATCCTCTGTCTCGCCGGGGCCCGTCGCCATCACCTGCATGCCGGCGCGGTCGGCTCGCGCGAAGGTGTCGGCGAGCGCAGCCGCCGCACGACCGTCGCCCAGATCCTCGGCTGTCGCAGAGGGGCCCAACAGCGGCTGCGACCCCGGCGCGGCCGTGGCGAGCTCCTGATTGGCTTCAAGCGACCAGTCGCCGATCATGACGGCGGCGAGCGAGGTGACAACGCCGCCCTCCAGGCGCACCATGGCATCGATCCATTCGCCGACGCCCGCGTCCTTTTTGAAGAAGCGCGGGTCGACCAGATTCATGCTGCCGGTCCAGGCGATCGTCTGGTCGATAACGGCGATCTTGCGGTGCAGCCTGAGATCGGTCCGGCCGAAGATGCTGCGCAAGAGGCTCACCGGCAGCGCCTGGCGCAGATGCACGCCGGCTTCCCGCAGCCGTTGCGGCTGCGGGCTCTTCCACCACGGTCGCGCGCCCACCGCATCGATGAGCACCAGACAGCGCACGCCGCGCCGGGCCGCCCGGATCAAGGCCTCCAGCACTTCGTCGGCCGCGCCGCCCTGGTTCCAGATGTAGAACTCGATGAGAACGCTCGTCTTCGCCGCGTCGATATCGCGCGCGAGCGCGGCGAGCACCTCCTGGGTCTGGGCAAACAGGCGAAAGCCGTTGCCCGTCGCCATGTCGCTGCCCGCCGTGACGCAGCCCAGCCGATAAAGCCCAGGGGCCGCGGCGGGGAAGGGGCTCCAGTCGAAGCCCGTGGCCACCGTGGCTGCCGCCATATCCGCATTGCGCTCATAGGTCCGGCGCAGCCGCCGGAAACCGCGGATCCGGCGGCCGCTGATGCGCCGGTTGCCGATCAGGAAATAAATGAACGGGCCGACGAAGGGCAGGATGGCGACGAGCAGAAGCCAAGCCAGGGCAACGCCGGTGGCCGGTCTGCGCATGATCACATGGATGGCGACGGCCGCGACGACGATCGCGTGAATGACGAAGGTGAGCGATGCGGGCTGCAGAAAGATCAAGCTTGGATCACTCGGCGTTAAAAGGGCGAACCGGTTAGACATGCCATCGGCGATGCCGTTTGTCGTCGAAATTAGCTCTGCACCGCAGAAGCTTCCCACACCGACGCATGGGCGAGCCGCCGCATGGGCGAGCCGCCGGCAGCGAAGGCGCAAGCACAGCATCAACCATATCGGTAGGCGCTGGTCAGCCATGCTCGCAAGGCCCTAACGCTGAGGCCGGGAACATGCATAGTACAACTAACCAGTGAAACGCCCAGAAGGTGGCGGCGACAAGCCGCCCAGCCAAGATCGTGATCATTCCCACACAGGCGCGCGGAATGCTCTACGCCGTGCTCGCCAACCTGCTGTTCGCAGGCAGCGACACGCTCGTTAAGCTTCTTTCCACGCGCTACCCCGTTTTCCAGATCATTACCATGCAGGCGAGCACCGCCTGCGTCGTCGTTCTGCTGATCTTTCTGCGCGGTGGTTATGTCGCGCGGCGAAGCGGCCTCGTGGTCGATCGGAGCGTTCACAATCCGAAGCTGCTCGCCGCGCGCGGCTTTCTTGCGGGGGTGGGCACCACGTCGGCGCTCTATGCATTTTCGCTGCTTCCGCTCGCCGACGTCTATGCCATTACTTTCGCTTCACCGCTCCTGGTGACGGTCGCCTCCGTCCTCATCCTCAAGGAGGATGTGGGCCTGCGGCGCTGGGCGGCGGTGGTCACCGGACTCATCGGCATCATGGTCATGGTGCGGCCGGGCTATGCGCCTTTGTCCATCGGCCATGTGGCGGCCTTCGTCAGCATTTTCGTGTCGACGGCCGTCGTCCTGATCATGCGGTCCATCGGCGCCAAGGAGAACCGCAGCACCATGGTCGGGGCCGTGCTCGCCGGCCAGATGATCGCCGGGCTGCCGGGCACGTTCCTCATGTTTTCTCCGCCCACTCTGGCCGATACCGGCCTTGCGGTGCTCGGCGGCCTTCTCAACGTCGGCGCGCAGTTCCTTTTTCTGGAGTCTTTGCGGCTTGCGCCCGCCTCGAGCGTGGCGCCGATGCAATATACGAAGCTCATCTGGGCGCTGATCGTCGGCATGCTGCTTTTCAACGACCAGCCGACGCTGCATGTGCTGATCGGGGCGGCGATCGTCATCGGCTCGGTCGTCTATGTCTTTCACCGCGAGCGCCAGCGCGGCCTTGCTCCCAATGTCGGCTGAGGCGGTCCATCGGCGGCCGGTGCTCGCGCTGCGGCATTGCCGGGGCGCATTGGCGGGGTGACGGGGCTGAGGTGAAAGCCTATCTTGCCGCCATGAGCGATGTGACGACAGCCAGCAATCTGCAGGAATGGACGGTCTCCGGCCTCTCCGGCGCCTTGAAGCGGACGCTGGAGGATGCCTTCGGCCATGTGCGCCTCAAGGGCGAGGTGTCCGGCTATCGCGGCCCGCATGCCTCCGGCCATTGCTATTTCGCGCTGAAGGACGAGGGCGCCAAGCTCGAAGCGGTGATCTGGAAGGGCGCCTTCGGACGCCTCAAGTTCAAGCCGCAGGAGGGCATCGAGGTTATCGTCACCGGCCGCATCACGACCTTTCCGGGTTCGTCCAAATACCAGATCGTGGTCGAGACCATCGAGCCGGCGGGCATCGGCGCGCTCATGGCGATTCTCGAAGAGCGGCGCCGCAAGCTCGCCGCCGAAGGCCTGTTCGACGACGCCCGCAAGCAGCTTCTGCCCTTCCTGCCGGAGGTCATCGGCGTCGTCACCTCGCCGACCGGTGCGGTCATCCGCGACATCCTGCATCGCCTCGAGGAGCGTTTCCCGCGCCGGGTTCTCGTCTGGCCGGTGCGCGTGCAGGGCGAGACGAGCGCCGCCGAGGTCACGGCTGCCATCCGTGGCTTCAATGCGCTGCCGCCGGGCGGGCCCATTCCTCGCCCGGACGTCATCATCGTGGCGCGCGGCGGCGGCTCGCTCGAAGACCTCTGGTCGTTCAATGACGAGGCGGTGGTGCGCGCCGCCGCCGAAAGCGATATTCCGCTCGTCTCGGCCGTCGGCCACGAGACCGACTGGACCTTGATCGATCATGCGGCGGATCTGCGCTGCCCGACACCGACCGGCGCCGCCGAGAAAGTCGTGCCGGTTCGCCGCGACCTGCTGCTGCGGGTCGGCGATCTCGGCCGGCGCCATCTCGAAGCCATGACGCGCCTCGGCGAGCGCCGGCGCGCCGACGTCCGCGCGCTGGCGCGCGCCCTGATGCGGCCGCAGGATATTCTCGCCGTGCCGCGCCAGCGACTCGATCTCGCCGCCGGCAAGCTTGCCCATGGCCTGCGCGTCAATGCCCGCCGCCACGAGGTGGCGCTCGCCGGCGTTGCCCAGCGGCTCGCACGCGTCTCGCCGCATGTGCTGCTCGAGCAGTCACGCGCGCGGCTCGATCGCGCCGGGCAGAGCCTGGAAAAATGCTTCGCCGCCAATCACCACCGGCATGCACGTGATTTCACGCGCATCGCCGCGCGCCTGTCGGATCGGGCCCTGCGGGGGCGCGTCGAGCGGGGCCGTGAGCGGCTCGACGGCATGAACGAGCGTCTGGCACGCGCCTATCCCGCCCTCGTCGCCCGCAAGCGCGTGCAGTTCGAGGGCGTATGGAAGCTCATTCAGAGCCTCGGCCATATGGGGGTGCTGGCGCGCGGCTATGCGCTCGTGCTCGACGAGGAACGGCGCCCGCTGCGCAGCGTGGAAGCCGTTTCGCCCGGCATGCGGCTCGGCATCCTCCTGGCCGACGGCGAGTTCGGCGCCGTCGCCGGGGAGGGCGGGGCGCCGCCGGCCAAGCCACGACGCGGCAAGCCGGCGTCGACACGCGAGAGCGAAGCAGCCCAGAGCAGCCTGTTCGACGGCTGAGCGGGCTTCTGTTAGGAATGCGCATGATGTTCGACCTGTCCAAGGGGGCCGGCCGGTGAACCGCCACGATCATCCATTTCCCGGCGGCAACGAGGCGACGGTCCAGTACCTCGATGCGGATTTCCGTATCGTCAGGCCCGGGGCCTATGTCCGCTGCGCCGTCACGGGCCAGCCCATTCCGCTCGAACGGCTACGCTATTGGAGCGTGGACCGGCAGGAGGCCTATGCCTCGCCGGAGGCCGTGCTCGAGCGCCTCAAGAGCCTTCACAAGGTCTGACGCGCCGCCGCGATGCGTTGCGCCAGGAAAGCGGCGAGCGCGGCTCCGTCCGGCGGGACGAAGCTGACGGGCAGGATGACAAGGCCGGGCACCCGCTCTGTCAGCGGGCCGAGCCGCGCCGCATCCTTCTCGGTCGTCACGGGAATGGCGCCGCGCCCCTCGGCGCGCGTGGCGAGCGCCGCCAGATCCGCCTCGCGATAGGGCTGGTGATCGCCGAAGCCGACCGCGTCCACCACCTCCGCGCCGATCTCCCGAAGCGTCGCGAAAAACTTCTCCGGCCGACCGATCCCGGCGAAAGCGAGGACGCGCCGGCCGGCGAGCGCGGCCGCGGTGCTCTGATCGGGCACGAGATCGCCGGCGAAGACCGGTCGGCTCCCGGCGGCTGCAACCACCCGGTGGTGGGCCGCGCCCCTGCCCACGGTGATCAGGGCATGCACATGCGGCAGTTGCGCTGGAAGCGGCGCGCGCAGCGGCCCGGCTGGGATCGCGAGGCCGTTGCCGATCCCCGTGGCCGCGTCGATGACGGCGAAAGCGGCGTCCTTGACGAGCGAAGGGTTCTGCAGCCCATCGTCCATGAGGAGGACGTTGCCGTGTCGCGCCGCGAGCCCCGCCCCTGCGATCCGGTCGCGTGCGACGACGACGGGCGCATGGCGGGCGAGGAGAAGCGGCTCGTCGCCGACCGCGCTTGCATCATGCCGACCGGGGTCGACGAGGACCGGGCCGGTGAGGCCTCCGCCATAGCCGCGGCTCAGGATGACCGGCGCCTCGCCCCCGGTGCGGAGCAAAGCCGCGAGTGCGATGGTGACCGGCGTCTTGCCGGCGCCACCGGCCGTCAGATTGCCGATGCAGATCACCGGGAGCGATGCGCGTATTCCGCTGCGGCCCATCCGTGCAGCGGTCACCGCCCCATAGACATGGCCGATCGGCGCCAGGAGACGCGCGAGCGGGCCGGGCTTTTCAGCCCACCAGAAGCCCGGCGCGCGCATCATCCTCCGCCGCGGGCCGAGCGGCTCACGGGCGCCTCTCCAGATGCATCTGCAGCACATAGGGCTCGATGGCATCCATGGTCCGCTCAACCGCACCGCCGAGCGACTCCACGGTCGAGGCCGCCGCCCGTGCCATGGATCGGGCGCGAGCGCCGTCCGAGAACAGCATCAACAGCGCCCGCGCCAGCGTGTCCTCGTCGCTCACCGGCATGGCCCCGTCGCGCCGGTCGATAGCCGCATAGACATCGGCGAAGTTATGCACGTAGGGCCCGTGCAGGATGGCGGTGCCGAGCTTCGCCGGCTCGATCGGATTCTGGCCGCCGAGCGGCACCAGCGAGCGCCCGATGAAGGCGACCGGCGCAAGCCGGTAGAACAATCCGAGCTCGCCCACCGTATCGGCGATATAGACGTCGATGCGCCGGTCGGGCAGGAGCCCGTGTGAGCGCAGAGCCGCGCTCAGGCCGGCCGCCTTCATGATCGCCGCGACCGCCGGCCCCCGTTCCGGGTGTCGCGGCGCGATGATGGTCAGGAGATCGGGCTGGCGGCTCGCCACCATGCGGTGGGCCGTGGCGATCATCTCTTCCTCGCCGCCATGGGTGCTGGCGGCGACCCAGACCGGGCGGTCGCCGATCATACCGGTCAATGTCGCGAGCGAGGCCGCATCGGCCGGTGGCGCCGGCACGTCGAATTTGAGATTGCCGGCGATATTGACGCGCGGCGCGCCGAGAGAGGCGAGCCGTTCCGCATCGGCCTTGGTTTGCGCGAGGCAGAGATCGAAGCTCTCGAGCAACCTGCGGGCGCTTTTGGGAAAGCGGCGCCAGCGACGCATGGCGCGCTCGGAGATGCGGGCATTGACCAGGATGAGCGGAATGCCACGCCGGCGGATCTCCCCGATGGCATTGGGCCAGAGCTCCGACTCGGCGAAGAGCACGAGGTCGGGCTGCCAGTGGTTCACGAAGCGGCGCATGTAGCGCGGCACGTCGAGCGGCATGAATTGGTGCAGCACCCGTGGCGGCAGACGGCGGGCGAGGAGCTTCGCCGAGGTGATCGTGCCGGATGTGACGAGCACGGTGAAGCCGCGCCGGGTGAGGCGCTCCATGATGGGCAGAAGTGAAATCGTTTCGCCGATGCTCGCGCCATGCAGCCAGGCAAGCCGTCCCTGCGGCCGCGCCCGGCCGGGAAAGCCGCGCCGCTCGGCGATACGGGTGGGGTCCTCCTTGCCGCGTCGCTGGCGCATCTTCAGGGCGAGAGCGGCCGCCGGCTCCGACAATGCCATGCCGATCGTATAAAGCCGTAGCGGAAAGCTGTAATGCTTGCTCATGCAAGCCGCCTCCGGTTCGACTTTTCCAGATATTTCACGCCTTGATCATCCAAATGTTGCAGTTCGAATACTTGGTATAACTAGAAGGTGCTGCACCGATGGGGAGTGAACTGTCGCCTATAACATATGTTAACAAAAGACAAGCCTGTAGAAGAGCGCCCGAGACGAGGGGCCGTTCACGCCGCGTGGGTCTTCGCTGCAGCCGCGGTCCGCCGCAATCCCGGATCCGCGGAACCGACTAGAGCATAGGCGCGGGCGTGCACCGCATCCAGCTCCCGTTCGATCTTTAGCCGTTGCGCCTCGATCATCGATGAATCGGCATCCCGCGGCACGCGAATAGCATCGCCGATGACGATGGCGCCGCGTCCGAAAGGTAGGCCCATCGAGGCGCTGTCCCAGCTTTTGAAATCGATGCGGCGGCTCGTCACCACCGCGATCGGCACCACGGGCCGGCCGGAGAGGCGCGCGAGCGTGACGATGCCCTGGCCGCAGACGCGCGACACCTTGGGGATATCGGCGGTCATGACGACCGTCTCACCTTGTTCGAGCGCCTTGAGGAGGCTGCGCAGGGCGGTTGCGCCGCCTTTCTCGCGGGCTTTCGCCGCCTGACGCGCGCCTGAGCCGCGAACGGCACGGATCCCGAGCTGTTGCAGCGCGATGGCGTTGAACTCTCCGTCGCCGCTCCGCGAAACGAGGGCCGCCGCGGGGTCCTGCGGACGCTTGGCGAAGGGCACCATGAAATGCTGCCCATGCCACATGGCGACGATGACCGGCATCGGCCCGACGCGCTCATAGGCATCCTCCGGCTCCCAGACGAAACGGTTCGTCCGTTCGACCAGGCGAAGATAGCCGGCGAGCAGGCGCCCCAGCGTGTTCTGCACCGGGCGCGAGCGCATGAGGCGTTTCGTCAATCCGGCCATGGCAGAACCGTTCGATCCCGTTGGTTGCGCGCCATCGCGCGGTCAGCTCGTCGCCGGGTCGAGCAGCCGGTGCAGATGCACGATGAAATACCGCATATGCGCATTGTCGACAGTAGACTGCGCCTTCGCCTTCCAGATCGCATGAGCACTCTTATAGTCGGGATAGATACCGACAAGATCGAGCTTCGACAAATCGCGAAAGTCTATGCCGTCGAGGTGCTCCAGCTCGCCGCCGAAGACGAGATGCAGAAGCTGCTTGCCGCCTGTTTCCGTCATTGCCTGCCTCCTTGCGGTGGGCCGCCCTCTGGGCGCCGTGGTCGAGTGAGCCTAGCGACGTCCGGCCAGCGCTGCGAGCGCTTCGGCATGCAGTTTCGGCGCGGCGGCGATCAAGACGCCGTGGGTCGGCTCGAGCTTGTTATAGACCGGCGCGCTGCCGTCGGC
The DNA here is from genome assembly GCF_042666455.1 of Chelatococcus sp. GCM10030263. Classification (NCBI taxonomy): domain Bacteria; kingdom Pseudomonadati; phylum Pseudomonadota; class Alphaproteobacteria; order Hyphomicrobiales; family Chelatococcaceae; genus Chelatococcus; species Chelatococcus sp. GCM10030263. The sequence goes on from NZ_JBHTDB010000009.1 coordinate 152,164, forward strand.
CTCCGAAAGGACGGCGCCAGCCTCGGTGAGGATGAGATCGGCGGCCGCGATGTCCCAGTCATGCGCATTGACCGAGGCAAGACCGAGATCGATCGATCCGTCAGCGACGAACGTCAGGCGCAGGGCCAAAGAGGGCACCTTCGGCTGGAGCATCAGGCCGGATGCATGCCGCGCCATCATCTCGACCACCGGCTTCGGTCCGGCGACACGCGCGGCATCGAGGGGAGGGGGATTAGAAAGACGCATCGGGCTGTCGTTGCGGAAGGCGCCGTGCCGCCGTGTCGCCTCGTAGCTGACGGCGAGCGCCGGGGCATGAACGATGCCGCCGATCGGCCGACCCTCGACGAGGAGCGCGATCGCCACCGCCCAGCGGGGGTCGCCTGCGGCGAAGGCGCGTGTGCCGTCGATGGGGTCGACCACCCAGAGAATGCGCTTTTCGCAGCGGATGGGATCGTCGACGGTTTCCTCGGAAAGCCAGCCCGCTTCCGGCAGCGCTTCCGAGAGCCGCTCCTTGAGGAAGCTGTCGACCGTGATATCAGCCTCCGTGACGGGCGATCCGCCGAGCTTGGCCCAGGTTCGCGCCGTCGTCTTGTTGCCCTCGCGGAAATGGTCGAGCGCAAGGCGGCCGGCCTCGTTCGCCACTTTCCGGAGAAAGGCGCGCAGCTGAAGAGGCTGGTCGACGAGGAGTGGCATCGTCCCTGGCGAAGTGCGGCGGTATCGGTTGCTCGGCTTCTACGACGCCCACGGTCGACCGGCAACAGGACAAGCCCGCGCCGGCCAAGCCGGTTCGGTTGCAGAAGAGATCATGCTGTCAACGCGAGAGGCACCCATTCGATCCCATCGCAGGTGGCCACCGCCCTCGCGTTCAAGGACGTGGAGCGCTCGTCCGATGCCCCTCGTGAATGAGGAGCCGGACCGGTCGGCAAGATTTCGTTGAGCATTCCGATCAGTTCCGTTCAGAAACGGCCTCTTAACCGAACACTTTAACCTGATATCACCAGAGCCGGATGCATGATCGGTGTGTCGATGCGAGGGGCTTCACTCAAGAAAGCTCGACCGCACGTCAAGCAGAAGGTGTCACAATGTCAGGCGTCCCGCCCCAAGCGGGCATGGCTGCCGGGATGGACCGCATCGAGCGGTCCATCCCGTGCAAGCTCGATCCCGCCATGCCCGGCCGCGCATCATCCGCCGCCGGCCGATCCTCTCCCCAACAGAAGCCCTGCGGCGTCGCCATCAAGGCGTGCGACGACAATCGCTTCGCCCTGGTCGTCATCCATCCCGCCCGGCTGCCGGAGGTCATCGGCATCTTCTCGTCCGAGGACATCATCGCCGCCTGGCAGGCCCATGGCGCCAAGACCAATCTTCCGCTGCTCCTGCATAACGGCAGCGGTTTCGAACTGCTCTACGAGAAGATCGGCGCGGTGCGGCTCGGCGCCATCACCATACGGCGGCGGCATGCCCTGCTCGCCGGGCGCAGGCCGCGCTTCCTGGTGCGCCGCAAGCCGAGCCGCATGCCGGAGCGGCCGGTGATCTGGCGCCGGCGCGACTGAGCCGGGCCGATCAGCCTGCGGCAATCAACGCATCGAGCACCAGGCCCGCGAAGAGCAGGAGCCCGGCGTCGCGGTTCGATTTGAAAAGCATCAGCGCAACCCGCTCGTCGCCGGGCGTGATCCGCCGGACCTGCCAGCCGAGATGGCCGGCAAAGGCGAGCGCGCCGAGATAGGACGGAATGCCCGCTCCAGCGAGCAGCAGTGCCCCCACCACCAATGCGACGGCCGCGCCGTAGCAGATGAGAATGCCGACCCGGGCATGGCGCCCGAAGAGCCGCGCCGAGGATTTGATCCCGGCGATCGGGTCATCCTCGATGTCCTGCAGGGCGTAGATGGTGTCGTAGCCGACAGTCCAGGCGATCGCTGCGGCATAGACGAGGAAAGCAGGCGTATCCAGTCGCCCGGCAAGGCCGGCCCAGCCCATCAGCCCGCCCCAGGCGAAGGCGAAGCCGAGAACGAGCTGCGGCATCGACGTCACCCGCTTCATGAAGGGGTAGATCGCAACGATGACCAGCGAGGCGAGGCCGACGAGTATCGCGAAGCGATTGAACTGCAGGAGCACGATCAGGCCGACGAGCGCCTGGGCCATCAGGAAGACCGCCGCCTGTCGCGCGGTGACCTGTCCGGAGGGCAGGGGGCGATGGCGCGTGCGCGCCACCTTCGCGTCGAGATCGCGGTCGACGATGTCGTTATACGTGGAGCCGGCGCCGCGCATGGCGATCGCGCCGATCATGAAGATGAGGAGCTGCCAGGGATCTGGCCCTTCCTTCCCCAGCGCAACGGCGGCAAGTGCCGCCGACCACCAGCAGGGCAGTAGAAGGAGCCACCAGCCGATCGGCCGGTCGATACGCGCGAGCCGCAGATAAGGCCGCCACGCAACCGGCGCATGCCGATCCACCCAGTTGCCGGCCGGAGCATCCGGGAGCGGCTGGTCCGCGCCGTGGGTCATCAAGCCTGTCCTGCGCGGTGGCGTTACAGCGCGCTCTTCGGAATCTGCATCGGCCCGGTCAGAATGTCGCCCCCGCGCGGAACGTTGAACGGCGATGCCGGCTGCTCGCGGGCGCGCTTTTCCGCGCTCGCCTGCTGGGCGGCAGCCTGGCAGGCCTTGCCTTTGAAGGACGCGGCCTTGGCGTTGTCGGCCTTGAAGCCGTTCACGAACTGGTCGGGAATCTGGCACCAGTCCTTGTTGCTGTCGACCCATTTCAAGGTCGTCGAGCCGTTGTTGACTAGCGTCGTGAACAAGCTGCAGGCCGCCTTCGCATTCGGGCGCTTGCCGAGCTTGTTGAGCCGCGTGACGATCGACTTGCGTTCATCGAGAAACGACTTGATCTTCTCGCACCCCGCCGCCTGTGCTGCCGCAGGCGAGACGGCGGGTCCGATGAACGGCGTCAGGACCACCGCAGCCACTAAGGCCGCGTGTAACGGCCGCGAGCCACCAGACCATTTCATCACTAGAACCCTCACATCTCACGATCGTCGATAAGTTACACTGCTGTATGCCGCAATCCTACCCGGTGCACCATCCCCCGAAAATGCTCTCGGAGTTTAGGCCGCAAAAGCTTTCACCGTGGTGACCAGGGAGCGGCCCGCAGGCCGCCTTCCTCCCTTTTGCAGCCAATTGTGGCGGTTTTCGTTAGCAGCCCATTGCATTAAGCCCGGTGATCGTGGCCGAACCCGCCGATTCGATCGTCTGCCGAGAGTCTCATAGCTGGGGCGCTCGTTTCAATGTCCGCTCGATCAAAAAGCTGTTGGGTCACCCTGTATGGCAGCAAGGAGGCAAGAATGACTGCGCCCGCGAAAGCCCCTCGCCTTTACGTGGATGTCGCGCTCGCCCCCGGCGCCGCCGTGCCGCTCGACCGGGGGCAGACGAATTATCTGGGAAATGTCCTGCGCCTTCAGGCGGGTGATCCCGTGCTCGTCTTCAACGGCCGCGACGGCGAATGGCTCGCTGCCATCGAGCCGGTCGGTCGCAAGGCGCTTCTGCTCGTCGTGCAGTCGCAGACCCGGCCGCAGAGTGCGCATGGCACGATCCATTATCTCTTCGCGCCGCTGAAGCAGGCACGGCTCGATTATGTGGTGCAGAAAGCGGTGGAGATGGGGGCGGCCGTCATCACCCCCGTGCTGACACGCCGCACCCAGGTCACGCGCCTCAATCGCGACCGGCTCCAGGCCAATATGATCGAGGCGGCCGAGCAATGCGGGATCCTCGCGGTGCCGCGGCTGGCGCCGGAGGCGCGACTTGCTGCCGCGCTCGACGCGTTGCCTCCCGGATGGCTCCTCGTTTTCTGCGACGAGGAGGCGCCGGAGGCCGACCCCATCGCGGCGCTGCGTGCCGCCGGCGCGCCGCCTGGCGTTGCCGTCCTGATCGGGCCGGAAGGGGGCTTCGACGAGGATGAGCGGCGCCTGCTGCTCGCCCGCACCGACGTGCTGCGCCTGTCGCTCGGGCCGCGCATCCTCCGGGCCGATACGGCCGCGGTCGCGGCGCTCGCCCTCGTGCAGGGCGTGCTCGGCGACTGGCGCTGACCCGTCCGACCAGGGCACCACTCCGGCACCATTGCCGACCGACGCGGGGCGATCTATCTAAGCCGCGACTGTCATCGTGCCCGGCTGCGGGCCCTTCAGGAAAGATGGCCCATGGCCCGCGATTCGTCCGACTCGACGCCCATCGCCTCTCGCGATGCGCTCGTTGGCTACATGGCCTCGGGATGCAAGGCGCCGGATCAATGGCGGATCGGCACGGAGCACGAGAAGGTCCCCTTCTACGTCAAGGACAAGCAGCCGGTGCCCTATGAGGGGCCGCGCGGCGTGCGCGCACTCCTCGACGGCATGCAGGGCTTGCTCGGCTGGGGGCCGATCATGGAAGACGGCCACCCCATCGGCCTCGAGGACGTAACCGGCGGCGGTGCGATTTCGCTGGAGCCCGGCGGCCAGTTCGAGCTTTCGGGCGCGCCGCTCGAGACGCTGCACCAGATGTGTTGGGAGACCCATGCGCATATGGCGCAGGTCCGCGAGATCGCCGAGCCGCTGGGCATCGGCTTTCTCACCCTCGGCATGAGCCCGCAATGGACCCGTGCCGAAACCCCCGTCATGCCCAAGCGCCGCTACGAAATCATGCGCCGCTACATGCCCAAGGTCGGCGGCCACGGGCTCGACATGATGTTCCGCACGGCGACTGTGCAGGTCAATCTCGACTTTGCCTCGGAAGCCGACATGGTGGAGAAGCTGCGCATCGGCTTGGCCCTGCAGCCGCTGGCGACCGCTCTCTTCGCCAATTCGCCCTTCACCGACGGGCGTCCGAACGGCTTCAAGTCCATGCGGTCACAGATCTGGCTCGATACCGACGGCGACCGCACGGGCATGCTCGCCTTTGCCTTTGAGGACGGGATGGGCTTCGAGCGCTATGTCGACTGGGCGCTCGACGTGCCGATGTATTTCGTCAAGCGCGGCGACGTTTATCACGACGTGGCCGGCGCCTCCTTCCGCGATCTCATGGCGGGGCGGCTCGATGCGCTGCCGGGCGAGCGGGCGACGCTATCCGACTGGGCGAACCACCTCTCGACGCTCTTTCCCGAGGTGCGCCTGAAGCGCTACATCGAAATGCGCGGCGCCGACACGGGAGCCACCCCCTTTCTCTGTGCGCTGCCAGCCTTCTGGGTGGGGCTCCTCTACGACAAGACGGCGCGCGACGGCGCTTGGCAGATCGTCAAGACCTGGACGGCCGAAGAGCGTCAGGCGCTGCGCAACGACGTGCCGCGCCTTGCGCTCGATGCGGAGATTGCTGGCCGGCCTCTGCGCGCGGTGGCGCGCGAGGTGCTCGCGCTGGCCCATGAAGGGCTCGCCCGCCGCGCGAAGCGCGATGTCCGAGACCGCAACGAAGAGCATTTTCTGGCGCCGCTCGACGAGGTGGTCGAGACAGGCCTGGTGCCCGCCGACCGCATTCTCGCCCGCTACGAGACGGAGTGGAAGGGCAGCCTGGCGCCGCTGTTCGACGAATTCGTCTACTGACCGGGCGCTCGGCCACCGGCCGCAACGCCCGGCCTTTACCGGTCATATACCCTGGCGATGAGTTCTCGCCGCCAGGCTCGTCCCGTTAACGCCATCGTGAGACCGCCCCGCGATCCTGCCCGCAACACAGGAGAGTGGCGATGGGCAAGGCGTTTTTGCGGGACAAGAAGGGATCGACCACGATTGAATACGGCGTCATCGCGGTCTTCGTCATCCTCGGCATCATCGCCAATCTGACGATCATCGGTCCTGCAGTCGCGCGCCTTATCGGCAGCACCCACTTGCCCTAATGAGCGGTTGTCCCTTCGCCAAGCGAAGCCCCGCGCCGCGTCGTGGGCCGGTGATGGACATAGGCGGTATCCGGTGCTGCCGCCATTCTGGATGGTGCGGGAAGCGAAGCCGCCTCCCGCTGCATCTGATCTGGCTGTAGAGTAGCCAAAACAGCTGTAACTTAGCTCTCTATAAGCCAAAGGTCATTTCATAATGGGATGCCGACGGCGGTATAAGCGCGACAGTGTCTGGTATAGCGGCGTCAGGATAAAGCTGGGCGTCAGGATCTATGACGCCAATCCCTGATGGATCCCAGGTCGGAGGGGCGCCGGTCGTGTATTCGGGCGACGAAAATCTGGTCGCCACCCAATGTCCGAACCCGGATAGTCCCGATGACAGGGTGTCGATGATCTCGCCGCCGGTGTGAACGGTCGCGTCGAAGGCGCTGGCAACTGTTTCGGCGCCCGCGCCGATGCGGTCGGCGGCTTCGGGCAACAACTCGCCACGAACGTAGTCGATGGCGCGGGAAAACGTCTGACCGATGGAATCGATGACACCGGGAATGAAGCCGCTCACGGATTTAAGATCAACAAACTGGGTCATGACAATTCTCCTTCTTAAATTCACGGGCGTCAATGCACCGTTGCATAACCCTGGAGAAAATTATCGCGTTTGGAAATCGTATATTTCTCAAGATAAAAGTATATTTGATATATAATTATATGAAATTCGTCGTCTATTTGAAGACGAGCCTGCCTGATCATTGTCCGAGCCGCCGGAATCGCGGAAATTTCTTTCAATGGGATACGCTTGTCCCGCGCCATGTTCGGCAGCCGAATGAGAAACCTTGAGGTGCACCCCGGCGCGGGGCGCTCTTTCAGGGCGAGAGCGTCAAGGCCGGAATTCAGAGCGTAGCACGGCCGCGGCAGACGCAGGTTCGCTATTCCGCCGCTGCGACCTCGACATAGTAGCGCTCGCGGCGCAGGTTATCGAGGCTCTGCACGATGTGCTCGGCCAGAGCCGCGCTTAGGTTCGACGCCGCCCGCTGGTTGCGCACGAGGCCGATCTTGCACGAGGGCAGGGCGGGAAAGCCGTCCGAGGGGCCGAGCACACGCATGCCCGGTCGCACCGCGCTTTCCGGCAGGACCGCGACCGCGAGACCCGCAAGGACCGCAGCCCCCACCGCGGTGGAATTCCAGCTCGAATACAGCACCCGGTAGGGCCTGCCAGCGACCTCGAGCGCCTCGGCGGCGCTTTGCCGCCAATTGCAGGTGGAGCGCCCGAGCGCCAGCGGAATCGGTGTCTCCTCGTGGATGCAATGGCGCATCGAGGTCACCCATAGCAGCTGCTCGACGCGCACAACCTCGGCCAAATGCTGGCGACCCTCGATATGGGTGATGATCGCCAGATCGAGGTCGCTCGCCTGGATCCGTTCGAGCAGGATCGGCGTCGGCTCGCAGACGACCGTTACCTCGACCTTCGGGTTCGAGCGCGAGAAGCGGGCGAGAATTTCCGGAAGATAGCGGTCCGCATAATCGTCCGGCAGGCCGAGGCGCACGCGCCCGACGAGATCGGCCTCGCCGAAGCTCGCAAGGCATTCGCGGTTGAGCTGGATGATGCGCCGGGCATAGTCCAGAAGCCGCTCGCCTTCCTCGGTCAGGCGCGAATGCCGCCCGTCGCGCTCGAAGACGGGAATGCCCAAACGCTCCTCGAGCCGCTTCATCTGCATCGACACGGCCGATTGCGTCTTGTGCACGGCCTCGGCGGCGCGCGTGAAGGAGCCCGTATCGGCAATCGCGACGAAAGTCTTGAGCTGGTCCGTGTCGAGAAGGTGAGACATGGGAGCCTCCGGCATTCCTGACGTCATTCAATCATAATCCATGATGAATTCAATTCAAAACATTCACTGGGATGATTCGTCGCTCTGCAGTATATTCATCGCTGTTCCAAGATCGTGACCAGGCATCTCGACCCGCTCACCCGGCCTCGCCCCGAGGCGCGGCAGCGCTCGGCTGTGCGGTCACCCCAGCATAAGGGATTGAACCATGGGCGAGATCGTTTGTCCAAAGCCCAATACCTTCGGCCATCGGGTGTCGGAGGGGCCCTCCAGCCTCCGTTCCTGGATCGAGCGGCTGCGCATTCATACGGCGAGCGCCTTCATCGCCCGCACGGTGCGCGCCATGCGGCACCGGCGCGAGGTGTGGCAGCTTGCCGACTATGACGAGCGGGCCTTGCACGACATCGGCCTCGTGCGCGGCGACGTTCTCGGCGCGCTGTCGGAGCCCTTGCACTGCGATCCTTCCGTGATCCTGGCGGAACGGGCCGAGAAACGGGTCCGCCGGCCGATGCGCCGCCCATGAAGGACGGGCGACATACTGCCGGCCGATGGGCTGACATAATGCATAGCGATCGAACGGGCCGTTGATATCAATCACCGGCCCGTTCTTTTTTGGCCGATCGTCCCCGGTGGGTGATCCCTTCAGGCGAGGCAAGGCGGCTGCGCATCCCGCCAAAAGTCTTCTTGTGCGGCGCCGGTTGCCGTCTTATTGGGCAGACGCCACCACTGGCGGCCGAACTGCCCTTCCCGTCGCCGAGACGAACGCCAGCCCGCGAAAGCCTGATCATGACCTCAAAGGTGACGGCGCCGTCCGTTTCCTCCGCAGCAAATCCCGAGCCGACGCTCGCCGACGAACTCCTGCCGGAGGCCGAGCTCGTCGATGCCGCGCCGTTGCCGGAGGCGGGGCCGCGGCTGCCGCTGTGGTGGCTTGCGATCGTCCTGGTGCTGGTCTCAATCAATCTGCGGCCGGCCCTGTCGAGCGTCGGCGCGGTGCTGCAGGAGTTGATGCGCGACACCGGCGCGTCTCCGGTCTTCGCCAGCGTGTTGACGACGCTGCCGGTCGTCTGCCTCGGCGTCTTCGGGCTTTTGGCGCCGCCGCTCGCCCGGCGCTTCGGCACCGAGCGCGTCGTGCTCTTCATCCTGCTCGTCATGGCGGCCGGACTCGGCTTGCGGGTCTTTCCCAATTTCACCGCGCTCCTGGCGAGCGCCGTCATCGCCGGCGCGGCGATCGGCATCATCGGCGTGATCATGCCGAGCCTCGTCAAGCGCGATTTTCCGGGGCAGGCCAGCCTGATGACCGGCGTCTATACGATGGCGCTGTGCACCGGCGGCTCGCTCGGCGCAGGCGCCACCGTGCCGCTCGCTCGCGCCTTTGACAGCTGGCCAATGGCGCTCGCCTTCTGGGCGGTGCCGGCGGTGGTCGCGGCGCTCTTCTGGTGGCCGGCGATCCCGCGCCGGAAGGGCGAGATCAAGCGGCCGCATTACGTGGTGCGGGGCCTGTGGCGCGACGAGCTCGCCTGGCAGGTGACGCTCTTCACAGGGCTACAGTCGCTGCTCGCCTATATCGTCATCGGCTGGCTCGTGCAGATCCTGCGCGACCGCGGGCTCGAACCCTTGAACGCCGGCTTCATGGTCTCGGCCTCGATCCTGGCGCAGGTGCCGGCGGCGCTCATCACGCCGATCCTGGCCGCGCGCCGGCCCTCGCAGGCGGTCTCCGTCGTCGTCATCATGACGCTCGGCCTCATCGGCATGATCGGCTGCCTGTTCGCGCCGCTCAGCAGCATGCTCATATGGGCGGTTCTGCTCGGCATCGGCCAGGGCGGCAATTTCGGGCTGGCGCTGCTCGTCATCGTGCTGCGCTCGCCGGATTCCCATGTGGCGGCGCGGCTTTCCAGCATGGCGCAGAGCGTCGGCTATACGCTGGCCGCCGCCGGCCCGCTGCTGACCGGCCTGCTGCACGACTGGACGGGCGCCTGGGACAGCGTCGCCGTGCTCTATCTCGTGGTCACCATCGTCGGCATGGCGTGTGGGCTCGGGGCCGCCCGCCCGCGGCATGTGGCGGTGACGGCGGAGCAGGCGGGGTAGGAAGCGGGTTGGGCGGGGTGTCGGGTCGAGCGTGCTAACCGACCCAATCCGTCCAGGCGGATCTTGAGCCCAGGCACCCGATCCTCCCGCCGAGGGAGCTCGCTTTCGAGCCCCTTTTGCCCGCAAGGGGAGGCTGCGCTCTTGTCCGCCGCAATTGACGCCGGCGCCTCACGCCTTGTTGTCTGCTCCGACGGCATCTGCAATCGAGAGTGAACGTTGCCGGAACTCGGCCGTTATTCCGGTGTGCACCGTCGCGCTGGGTACCGTCGGACGAGGTCTTCATGTTCGGACTGGTGATCAATCCGCCCGTGTTCTTTGGTTCCGTGGCCGTTACGGCCGCCTTTCTCGGGATCGGCGTCTTCTTTCCCGGACAGGCCGAAGCGATCTTTGCCGCGGTACAGAGCTGGATCCTCGATTCCTTTGGCTGGCTCTACCTGCTGTCCGTCGGAATCTTCATCGGTTCGGTCATCCTCTTCGCCGCGAGCCGCTTCGGCAATCTGAAGCTCGGGCCGGATGAGTCCACCCCCGATTTCCACTACATGTCCTGGGTGGCCATGCTCTTTGCGGCGGGCATGGGGATCGGGCTCATGTATTTCGCGGTGGGCGAGCCGATCACGCATTTCACCGCTCCTCCGGAGGCCGATCCGCGCACCATCGCAGCACAACGCCAGGCGATGAGCGTGACCTTCTTCCACTGGGGCTTTCATGCCTGGGCGATCTATGCCGTGGTGGGCCTGTCGCTCGCCTATTTCGGCTATCGCTACAACCTCCCGCTCACCGTGCGGTCGGGCCTCTATCCGTTGCTGAAGCATCGTATCGACGGGCCGATCGGGCACGCGGTCGACATCTTCGCCATATGCGGCACGCTCTTCGGCATAGCAACGTCCCTCGGCTTCGGCGTTCTGCAGATCAATGCCGGGCTCAACCATCTCCTGGGGCTGCCGAATGCCGTCTCCGTCCAGCTCATCCTGATCGCGGTCATTATCGCCGTCGCGACCATCTCGGTCGTGACCGGCGTGGACAAGGGCATCCGGCGATTGAGCGAGCTGAACCTGATCCTTGCGATCCTGCTCATGCTCTTCGTGCTGGCGGTCGGTCCGACGGCGCAGCTCCTGCGGGATTTCGTCCAGAACCTCGGCTTCTATCTCGACTCGATCGTATTGCGGACCTTCAACATCTACGCCTACGAGCCTCGGCCCTGGATCGATGCCTGGACGCTCTTCTACTGGGCCTGGTGGATCTCCTGGTCACCCTTCGTCGGCATGTTCATCGCCCGGATCTCCCGCGGCAGGACGGTGCGCGAATTCGTCGTCGCCGTGCTCTTCATCCCGGCGGGTTTCACCTTTTTCTGGATGACGGTCTTCGGCAACACCGCGCTCTATATCGACACGACGGTGGCGAACGGCGCCCTGTCCACTGCGGTGGCTGCGGATCTGTCGGTTGCGCTCTTCCAGTTCTTCCAATATTTGCCGCTTCCCTCCGTCACCTCTTCGCTGGCGGTCTTGCTCGTGGCGGTGTTCTTCATCACCTCCGCCGATTCCGGCTCGCTGGTCGTGGACACCATCGCTGCGGGCGGCGCCACCGAAACCACGACGGTTCAGCGCGTGTTCTGGTGCGTGCTGGAAGGCCTGATCGCGGCCGTGCTTCTCATGGCGGGCGGACTTGCAGCGCTGCAGTCGGCGACGATCGCCACCGCGCTGCCCTTCTCGCTGATCATGCTGGTTCTGATCTGGTCGCTCTTCAAGGGGATGCAAGCCGACCTTGCGCAGCGGCAGGTCGGCCACGGGGCGATTCAACCCCACGCCTCTCCGGCCGCCGGGCTCACGTGGCAGCGCCGGCTGGGGCTGATCATGAACGCCCCGACCGAAAAGGAGGTGACCGAGTTTATTGCCAAGGTCGTCACGCCGGCGCTGGAAAAGGTGGCGCAGGAGATGGAGACGCGCGGCCGCTCGGCGTCCATATCCCGCGAGGACGGCGAGCATTCCGTCTCGCTCACCGTTCCCGCCAACGGCGTGCGCGATTTCGTCTACGGCGTCCAGCCGGCTGCCTATCGGCTGCCGGCCTTCTCGGCGCTCGAAGCGGCCCAGGGAGACCTGCGCTTCGAGGCACGCACCTTCTTCAGCGACGGCAGCCGCGGCTACGACCTCATGGGCATGGCGCAGGAGCAGATCATCGCCGATGTGCTCGGGCAGTTCGATCGCTACCTCCAACTCATCCAGTCGCCGGAAGCCTCGCTGGTGATCGCCGCGCCGGGGCATGTGCCGGACGTGCCCGCGCGCCAATAGAGCCTCCAATATCATGGGGAGGCGAAATCCGGGCGCTGCCGGGAGGAAACCTCGGGCACCATCCTCATGACGTCGGCCGCGTCGGAGTCGGCTGTTGCGCCGCTCGGCAGCATGCTCATCGGGGCGATCCTGCTCGGCATCGGCCAGAGCGGCATTTTCGGGCTGGCATTGCGCGTCATCGTGCTGCGCTCGCCGGATTCCCATGTGGCGGCGCGGCCCCAGCATGGCCCAGTGGGCTACAGGCTGGCAGCGGCCAGCCCGTTGCTCACCGGTTTGCTGCACGACCGGACGGGCGCCTGGGACAGCGTCGCCGTGCTCTATCTCGTGGTCACCATCGTCGGCATGGCGTGTGGGCTCGGGGCCGCCCGCCCGCGGCATGTGGCCGTGACGGCGGAGCGGGCGGACTGATCGGCCCTCAGCCACGGACCGCCCTCGACCGCCAACGGCGGCGCTGATGCCTTCGCGCGCCATCATAGCGGCCCCGGTGGTTTGCGCGTCAGCCTCGGCTGGTGCGCAAAAGCTCCTCGCGCTGGGCCTTCAGCCGCTCCAGGTCCTCCTCCTGCTCGGCGATGCGGCGCGACATCTCCTCCTCGTCGGCGGCGCCGGAATAGGCGGCCGCATGCTCGATCAGCTCGCGCAAATTCTCGCTGACGATCGCGATGCGCTCTTCGATCTCGGCGAGGTTTTGGGCAGATGACATCGGTGACCTCCTGTGGCGGACCGACGGCGGCTCGGCCGGCGCGCGGGTGCGGAGGCATTATAGGGCAGATTGGGGTGGGGCACTGCATAACCACCATTGCCGCGCCGCTATCGAGCCTCGCACGTCGTGCCGTTAGTTTAACGATCGGGCCGCCCGCGTATAGCGCCTGCCCACGACAAGATCGGGCCTGTCAAGTTCCGGCGCGATCTTCGACGTCGTGAAAATGATCTGATGCGGCAGATCAAATTGGGCGGACTTTCGCAGAATTAATCTCTGAAAGTTCCACGAACGCTCTTCGACCATTCCCTTATCCTCAATGTTGTCGAACAGCATCCATCGCGGAAGTTTGAACTCTTTGTCGATCAGCGAGCTAGTGAGCATCCCCAAGGCGAAACTGTTCTTCAAAATGACCATGCCGCTGGCGCTTCCGGCGCGGTTTTTTTCACCGTTGATCGCTACCCAGTCTTCGGTGAACGAGAACGAGACGTGCTCGATGTCGCCGAAGTCGCTGTGCTCCTGCAGATCCTGGTCAAGCAGGTCCTTCGTCTGCCTCGAGACCAATGTGTAGGCCGAAAGCTTACGTGTATTCTGGGCACGCTGGATCGCCTCGATCTCACCTTTCAGCCTACTGATCCGATGGTTTAGCTCTTCCTTCGCGATGGAGGCGGCGTCGATGCGCCGGGAGAGTTCGAGCCGTTTCTGAAGCCCCTCGAGTTGGCTGTCGATGAAGCCGATCTTTCGGCTCAACTCGGCGATCGCGCTTTCGCGCCCGGTGACGGCGCCCGCGCGGTCGAACTCGACCGCCGAGGTCGCGCGTCGCAAGGCTTGCCGGGCGACGCGCAGCGCGGCCCGCTTCGCGGAGAGGTCGGCCTCCCGGTCGGACTGAAGCGCTTCAGATTCCTTCAACTGCATCTCTAGGTCCAGGCGAACCGCGAGAGTCCGGGAGTCCTCTTCGCCGTCTGTGCGCTTGGCGTTACAGAGCTGGCAGTGTCCGATTTCCTTCGGTTCCACAGGCGCGAAGCAGGATGGACAAAACTCAAACGCGAGATGTCCGAGCGCAGCGAAGGTCAAAGCGGCGTCGTCGAAGTCTGAAATCGATTGCTTTAGATGCTTGATAAACTCCTCTGAGTCCGCAATCTCGTATTCCAGCGTCTCGATCTCGCTCTCCAGGCGCGAGACGTTGCGACGCGCGACGTTGTATGCCTTGGCGTTCTGTGACCGAAGGGACTGTACTGTGGCATGATCGTCAGGATCGACCTGCGGCGCAGTCAGCACTTCGATCGAATTCAGGAGCGCAGTTCTTTCCTCGTCCATCTGTGCGATCGCAGCGGTGATGTGCTCAATGAGAATGTTCTCGCCGTAGCCGGAGGCGACCGCCACGAGGCTGCGATAGTTCGTGACCGCCTCTTTGTATTTCTGCTCCGTCTCCCTCAAATCGATTTGTTTATCGAATAGGTCATAGCCGCCAATCCCGAGAAGGAGATCGCCGACGGCTTGTCGCGTCTGCCACGTATCGAAATTTTCGACCCGAAAGATACGCTGCACGGGGGTCAGTTGATCCACGTAGAGCAACCTAAGAATCTGATGCATCGTGATGTTGCTGGAGCCGTCGCTGATCGATTCCGGCAACCCTATGGCCTTGAACAACACCTGGCTGAAACTATAGCCGTGCTCCGGGCGACGATAAGGAAGGTGCTGCCAGCTCTCCATCGCGGCGACCAAGCCATCGTTCATGCAGCCGAAGAAGATCGACATGGGCCGAGCGGGATCTATCGAGACCTCGCGCCTTAACGTGAGTGTCCCGGAGGGAGTAGCGACCTGGAGGTATACCTTTTCGGCGCGCGACGCCGACTCCTTCCATTCCCGCAGATCTCCACCCAGCCCGAAAAAAATGAAGTCGGCGATGGACGATTTTCCGGATCCGTTCGAGCCGTGAATGATGTTCACGCCGTGATGAAACGCTTCGTCGTAGAGCACGTGCTGCCCTCGCGTGACGAGCATGCGTTCGATCTGAAGCGATGCGATCATGTCACCGGACCGCGCGACGGCAGACCGGCTCGCCGGACAAGTCCTTGGCTGCCAGACATGGGCAGAACGCCAAGCTCCTCGACTAGGAACCGCATCAGTGGCTCGGCCGCCTCGTTCTGGGCTATCGCGTGCCGAAGAAGTTCGGCGGGCGCCTGCGAGCGGTCGATACTGGCGTTGCGGTAGCGCAGATCCTCGCGCTTCAGCACGCCGAGTCCCGCCAGACGTTTCACCGCCGTTAGCTGATAAATCTGCAGATCCTGCCAGACCGAAGCGGTGCCAGGGAGGCGCACGAAGGTCTTTGTTGGCAGCTCGATCTGTAGGCGCCGGAGTCGGTCCCGCAACGCAGATGTCAGATTCAGTCGATGCAGTAATGAGGGAAACATTAGGAACATGTCGAGGATCCGAAGCTGCTCAAGTGGGATCGGCCCGCGTTTCGCTTCAAGCAGTCGGATCATGCGGAAGATGCAGTGATATGGGTCGCGCGAAGCGTACCAGACGCGATAGTCAGCCATGGTCCCACGCCAGATGGCAATTGCCCGCGAGGTAATAAAGCGCGCCGTCGACAAGCCCGGCAGTCGTCGGCTCGTCCTTTAACGAGTTAAGTGCTGCGCAGGGGGAGATCACGTCGTTCTGGATGATTCCGTCGATCATCGCATCGCAGGCTCCAGCCGCTATCGCGCGTGTCACATGGCGATTGAATCGACTTTCGACCTCCGACATCAGGCGCGTGTAGCGCGTCACCGCCGCCGGCTGAGCGATGTGGCGCCGCAGTGCCATGTTGAACCGCTCCTTCTTCCGGTTCGCGTCGCGAATGGCGTAGCCCCGCCCAACATCGGTGAGCTTTTGCGCCAAGTCGCGACGATCGTCTTCCGCGACGGTCGTGAAGAATTTGTAGTCTTGCAGGACGTCAGCAGACAACCCCTCTGGCGCGTCCGCCGGCAGGCTTTCGCAGAGGAGCGCGTGACCGTCCGTTTGGGAGCTTCCGTAGGGAGATCCCGCGACGCCTGCGCTTGAGGGCGAGCTGTTATCCTTCAGCAGCTTACGGATCAGCGCGCACACCGATTTGAAGACCGGCGACATCTCGCTTTCCGGCTTGCAAATCTGAATGTGGTCAGACTGAACGGGGATTGGTTCGCTGCCGAGCACGCCGGGATTGGCCGTCACCTTGTCGACGATGTGAACGCCATTGGTTTTCTCAGTTTCGTAGTAGGAGCGGACCGTAATGGATTGGAGATTAGCATTGGAGCGGAAATAATCGTTCAGATCGACCAGGAAGTCTTCGCCATGGACGAGTTGCTTGACCTGCTTGGTCATGAAACGGTGGAGTAGTTGATCGAGCGCCGAAGCCAGCGACGCTCCCTGATGGGGCGTGCCCAGGAAGGCGACCCCGACGACCGAGCGGGCGAGATCTTTGTAATCTGGGTCAGCGGATTCCGCACAGCGGCGCAGCATCTGTTTCACTATCAAGCCACCCAGACTGTGGCAGATGAACAGCGCGTGCGGTGCTGCGTGCTCGCGGCTCAGCAGAGCGTCCGCCAGCATCAGGGCGAGGTCGTGGAGAGAGGCACCGGCGCCAGTCAGGAATCCTGCGAGCTTCTTGGAGTCGAAACCGAAGCTGAACACTCGGCAGTTCGGAAACTTCGCCGCCAACCATCGCGGCCAGAAGCTCTTCGGTCCGGTTTGCCAAGTCTCGATCGGGTCTCCTCCGAGCCCATGGACGAAGAAAATGTCAAGGGCGGACGAAGCCGGCGACGCGAACGCGCCGTCCGCAAAAATTTCAGTGATCCCCTCAGACAATACCTGCGACCTCCCCCCAAAGGTGCGTGGATTATGTGATAAATGCCTGCCGTTTTCCAAGGACAATCTGAAGCTGTACAAGATAAATTCGTCGCACCCGCCCGCACCTAGATCGCCACATGGCAGTGCTGTCCGGCTCGCGACGAGCACGCCCTTGGGAAGGCCCCCCTCCCCAAAACACAGGCGCGGCCTCCGCCCGTTCCGCGCCGAGTTCGGCTTGTCGCTACCGTTGGGGAGCATCATCATGGTGAAGCGGCCCAGGCGCGTTCTGTTCTCCAGCCAGCAATGCCTCGTCTCGGCCGCGCTCCCGATGGCCGCGCCACCCTGCCGCGCATGCGGTTCTGGCGATACGGCGCTCTGCGTGTTCCGCCATACGCGCAGCGTTGGCCCTCTGGATGAATTCCGCGACGAGGAATGCTCAGGGCCGCTTTGCACAAAGAAGCGGAGTTCCTGATCCGATTGAGAGAGGCGGCGGGCACTTGTGGCGCGACTGCGGAGTGGCGTTCGGCCGGTCGGGAGTCTAGGCTCGAATGCCTGCCAGCACGAAGGGCGCGCCGCATGCCCCGCTTTCTCGCCGTCTACACCATGAAACCCGAAGACCTCGTCCATCGCGGCCTCCGCTTTGGGTGAGGACGTCCGCACCGGCCTGAATGCCCGCTCCGTGAATATTTGCAGTCGGGAGCTGCCGGTCCGCTCCCCGCCCCGTTCCGGAGATGTGGAACTCGGGTTGCGGTGACCACCTGGCGCGCTCCGCCGCCGACCGTCGCGCCCCCTCCCCAAAAAGAACTGCGCAGTTTCCGCCCGTTCCGCGTATAGTTTCGCTATCGCTGGAGTTGGGATGAGCATGACCATGGTGAAACGGCCCGCGGGACGTGTTCTGTTCTTCAGCTTCCCCTTACTGTTCAGTCCCCTCCTCCTCACCGCTGCCGCGCATGCGCAATCCGTGCCAGGGACGCGCGACAAGGTGATGGCCGCGCTCCCGAAGCTCGAGGACATGGCCCGACGCCTGACTGAGAGCAATCAGGTTCTGGGCCTCTCCATTGCCGTCGTCTACCGGGACGAGGTCGGAGAGAGAGGCGACCGCGGTAAGATTGAAGATCTGAATGATATGGGGCTCGGCGTGCTGGAGCGTACCGCACCTTGAGCTCAGCATCGGCCGCAAGTTGCAGAGGAGCGCCGGATGTCCAAGAAAATCGTGGTGGTCGGTGGTGGTTTCGCGGGGCTTTGGAGCGCGGCCAGCGCCGCCCGGGCACGCGATCTTTTTGGCGTACAGGATGAGCTGGAGATCGCGCTCGTCTCACCCGATCCGTTCCACACCATCCGCGTGCGCTGCTACGAGGCCGATCTCGGGCCCGTGCGGCTGCCCCTCGATGAGGTGCTCGCGCCGATCGGCGTCGCCCGCATCGAGGGGCGGGTGACGCGCATCAACCCCTCCGCCCGCACGCTGGCGGTGGAGGGCAGCATGGCGGATCTCGCCTATGACCGGCTCATTCTCGCACCAGGGAGCACGCTGGCGCGCCCGCCCATTCCCATCACCGGCGAGACCTTCGACGTCGACAGCTATGCGGGCGGCGAGCGCCTGGCGGCGCATCTCGCCGCTCTCGCCGCCGGCCCGCGCGACGAAAAAACCGCAACCGCCGTGGTGGTCGGCGGCGGCCTCGTCGGCATCGAGATCGCCTGCGAGCTGCCCGCCCGCCTGCGCGCCGCGCTCGGGCCGGATGCGGCCGTGCGGGTCGTCATCGTCGACCATCGCGAGATAGGCGCCGAGATGGGCGAGGGGCGGGGGGTGATCGACAAGGCGCTCGCGGCGCTCGGCGTCGAGACCCGGCCGCGCGCCCTCGTCGCCAGTGTGGACGCGGGCGGCGTCGCCCTTGCGGATGGGGAACGCATCGCCGCCGCCACCGTGGTCTTCGCCACCGGCATGCGGGCAAGCCCGCTGACGGCCGATCTCGGCGTCGCATGCGACCGGCTCGGCCGGCTTCCCGTCGATCAGTTCCTGGCGGTGGAGGGTGTAGAGGGCGTCTTTGCGGCCGGCGATTGCGCGAGCGCCGCTGCCGATGACGCCGGGCACAGGACGGTGATGTCCTGCCAGCATGCGCGCCCCATGGGCCGGCTCGCCGGGCATAATGCGGCCTGCGATCTCATGGGCCGCCCCGACGAGCGCATCCCGTTCTTCGCACCCGATTATGTGACGATCCTCGACCTCGGACCCATGGGCGCGCTCTATACGGCCGGCTGGGAGCGCGGCCGGCTCGTCGCGCAAGGGGCGGAGGCCAAGGTGACGAAGCAGACGATCAACGGCAGCCGCATCTATCCGCCGCGCGATGGCACCCGCGAGGCGATCTTTGCGGCGGCCGCCCCGGTCATCCAGGCCCGCCCGGCGGTGACGTAGCGGCTAAACCGGCTTCCGATCAAAAGGGATTCGCTGAAAACGCCTCCGTCACCCCCGGGCTTGTCCCGGGGATCCCGATAAGAAGCGCCCTACGAATCGGGATGGCCGGGACGAGCCCGGCCATGACGATGGAGATTTCCGCAGGTCCGACCGGCCGCTTTCGGGCTAAGCCGCCTCTGCCAACCCGGCGCGCATCTGGCCGCGCAGATCGTCGAGCGGAATGCGCCGGCCGTTGCGCTCCAGATACCAGAAGGTCCAGCCGTTGCACGACGGGAAGCCCTGCACGAGCGCGCCGATCTTATGGATCGACCCGACGGCGGGGCCGGCGCTCAAGGTGCCGTCGGCGCGCACGGTGGCGTGGTGGCGGCCGGCATTGTCGGTGACCGTCTCGCCGGGGGCGACGAGACCCGCCTCGACGAGCGAGAGAAAGGGCACGCGCGGCTCGGTGCGCTTGGCGGGGGCGGCAGCGATGGCGCCGGGGTCCAGCCTGCGAACGCCGGCGATGCGCTCGCGCGCCGCCGCCGCATAGGCCGGGTCGCGTTCGAGGCCCACGAAATGGCGGCCGAGGCGCTTGGCGACGGCGCCGGTCGTGCCGGTGCCGAAGAAGGGGTCGAGCACCACGTCGCCCGGATTGCTCGCGGCAAGCAGGACGCGGGCGAGCAGCGCCTCGGGCTTCTGCGTCGCGTGCAGCTTCTGGCCGGAGGCGTCCTTCAGGCGCTCCTCGCCGGTGCACAGCGGGAAGAACCAGTCCGAGCGCATCTGCACGTCCTCGTTGCCGGCCTTCAGCGCTTCATAGTGGAAGGTATAGTTCTTGGCGCCGGCGTCACGCGCCGCCCAGATCAGCGTCTCATGGGCATTCGTGAAGCGCCGGCCGCGGAAATTCGGCATCGGATTGGCCTTGCGCCAGACGATGTCGTTGAGGATCCAGTAGCCGAGATCCTGCAGCGACGCCCCGACGCGGAAAATATTGTGATAGGAGCCGATGACGAAGAGCGTGCCGTTCTTCTTGAGAACACGGCGGCAGGCCGCGAGCCAATCACGGGTGAACGCGTCATATTCGGCAAAACTACTGAACTTGTCCCAGTCGTCGTCGACCGCATCGACGAGACTGTTGTCCGGCCGCGTGAGCGCGCCTTCAAGCTGCAGATTATAGGGAGGGTCGGCGAAGATCAGATCGACGCTCTCGGCCGGCAGTCGGTTCAGCGAGGCGATGCAATCGCCGACAACCACTTGGTCGAGAGGAAGCGAAGCAACCTCAACCGGTTCCACCGATACCCTCGCCCCGGTACGCGAGACCTTTATCCGGGGCGAGGTACCAGCGGCATCGGTACGCATAATACCCATGACGCGATAATCCGGTTACGCAACTGACGCTCCGGAGAATGGCGCATTGAGGTAAAAATCGGGTTAGCTGAAGTATTTCGCAGTGTCCCGTTTTGGGGCTGCAAATTTTGCCGGGTCAGGCGCTCTCTTTGCCTCGCACGGCCCGCACGGGCTTGAAGGGCGCCATGCCGGCCCGCGCAAGGGCATCGACCCGCTCGTTCTCGGCATGGCCGGCATGGCCCTTCACCCAATGCCAGTTGACCTGGTGTCGGGCCTGGGCCTCATCGAGCCGCCGCCAGAGGTCCTCGTTCTTCACCGGCTTCTTGTCGGCGGTGCGCCAGCCGCGTCCCTTCCAGTTGGCGAGCCATTGGGTGACGCCGAGGCGCACATATTGCGAGTCGGTATAGAGGTCGACCGCGCAGGGCCGCTTCAGCGATTCAAGCGCCGAGATCGCGGCCATCAGCTCCATGCGGTTGTTGGTGGTCAGGGCTTCGCCGCCGGAGAGCTCCTTCTCGCGGCCCTTGTAGGCGAGCACCGCCCCCCAGCCGCCAGGCCCCGGATTGCCGGAACAGGCGCCGTCCGTATGGATGACGACGCGCTCGCCGGCGCCGCCCGCTGCCTCCTGCTCCGTCATGGTCATCGCGCGAGCCCATAGTCGCGCGCATCGGTGACGTGGCGGTGGAAGCCGAGCCGGCGGTCGTATTCGAGCGGGTCCTTGGGCTTCACCAGCGCGCCGGGCGGAACGTTCAGCCAGTCCACCAGCCGCGTGAGCATGAAGCGCAGCGCCGCCCCGCGGCAGAGCACCGGCAAGGCCTCCACCTCCCGGTCCGTCAGGGATCTCACCGTCTCGTAGCCGCCGATCATCGCCCGGCCCTTGGTGACATTGAAGGAGTTGTCGGCCTCGAAGCACCAGGCATTCAGGCAGATGGCGAGATCGTAGGCAAAGGCATCGGTGCAGGCGAAATAAAAGTCGATGAGGCCGGAAAGCCTCGGCCCGAGAAAGAAGACATTGTCGGGAAAGAGGTCGGCATGGATGACCCCCTGGGGCAGGTCCGCCGGCCAGTTCGCCTCAAGCGCGCCGATCAGATCGAGCGTTCGCGCGGTCAAGCCGCTCGCCACCCGCTCGGCTCCTTCTCCCGCCTGCTCGAACAGCTGCCGCCAGCTCGCGAGCGACAGGTTGTTCGGCCTCGCCAGCGCGAAATCGGCGCCGGCCTGGTGCAGGGCCGCGAGCGCCCTGCCGACCTCGCCGCAGTGGGCCGCGGTCGGCCGCTTCACCGAGACGCCGTCGAGGAAGGTGACGATCGCCGCCGGCCGGCCGGCGAGCCGCCCGAGCGTCTCGCCCGTCATCCGGCGCACGGGCTGCGGGCAGATGAGACCACGCGCCGCCAGATGTTCCATCAGGCCGAGGAAGAAGGGCAGGTCCGCCTCGCGCACGCGTTTTTCATAGAGCGTCAGGATGTAATGCCCACGCTCGGTATGCAGCATGAAATTGGAATTCTCGACGCCCTCGGCGATGCCCTTCACGGAGAGCACCTGGCCGATGTCGTAGCTGGCGACGAAAGCCGCAAGCTCCTCGTCGCTCACCTCGGTATAGACGGCCACGCAGCTACTCCGCCGCCTCTTCGCGCAGGGCGCGGGGGAGGGGAAAAAAGACGCTCTCGTCGGCAGTCGAGACGGTCTCGACGGTCACCTCGAAGCGCTCGGCGAAGGCGTCGATGATCTCCTCGACGAGGATTTCCGGCGCGGACGCGCCGGCGGTGAGCCCGAGGCTGCGGATCCCTGAGAAGACCGTCCAGTCGATCTCCTCGGCGCGCAGCACGAGGCGCGCGATGTGGCAGCCGGCGCGCTCGGCGACTTCTTTCAGGCGTTGCGAATTCGACGAATTCGGCGAGCCGACGACGATCATCGCGTCGACTTGCGGCGCCACACGCTTCACCGCCTCCTGGCGGTTGGTCGTGGCATAGCAGATGTCTTCCTTATGCGGACTGGCGATCGCCGGGAAGCGGCGCTTCAGCGCTGCGACGATAGCCTCGGTATCGTCCACCGAAAGGGTGGTCTGCGTCACATAAGCGAGATTGTCGGCAGGGGGCGGCACCAGCCGCTCGACATCGGCGATGGTCTCGACGAGCGAGATGGCGCCGGACGGCAATTGCCCCATGGTGCCGACGACCTCGGGATGACCGGCATGGCCGATGAGCACGATGTGGCGCCCGCGCTTGTGGTGCACCTCGGCCTCGCGATGCACCTTGGTCACGAGCGGGCAGGTCGCGTCGATGCCGAAGAGCCGGCGCCGCTCGGCCTCGTTCGGCACCGCTTTTGGCACGCCATGCGCGGAAAAGATGACGGGCGCGGTGGTGTCCGGCACCTCGTCCAATTCGTCGACGAAGACCGCGCCCTTACGCTTCAGGCTCTCGACCACATATTTGTTGTGGACGATCTCATGGCGCACATAGACTGGAGGTCCATAGACCGTCAGCGCCTTCTCCACCGCGTCGATGGCGCGCACCACGCCTGCGCAGAAGCCGCGCGGCGCGCAAATCAGCACGGTCAGCGGCGGTTTGGCGGCGGGCGTTGGCGCGAGAGGCATTATCGATCCCGGTGGGGCTGTCGGCTGGATGTGGCGGCAGGGGCCACCTCCTGTCAAGACGAGCCGGGTGCGGGTAGAAGGCGCGTGTGCGTCGAAGGCGGCGTAGAAGGATTGGCATGACCGGACTGCGGCTCGCGATCTTCGACATGGACGACGTGCTCTGCGTCTATGATCGCGATATCCGGATAGAGGCCCTCGCCCGCTTGAGCGGACGTTCGCCGGACCAGATTCTGCGCGCGATCTGGCATTCTGGCTTCGAAGCATTGTCCGATGCCGGGCGCCTCGATGCGGCCGCCTATCTCGCCGGCTTCGGCAAACGGCTCGGCTATCCCATTACGCGCGCGGAGTGGGTATCCATCCGCAAGCTCGGCATGCGGCCCTCGCCCGAGGTGCTCGCGCTGGTGAGGCGGGTGAAGGAACGGGCCGAGATCGCGCTCCTCAGCAATAACGGCCTGCTCGCCGCGGAGGAGATGGAACGCCTCTTTCCCGAGCTCCCGCCGCTCTTCGGCGAACGCATCTTCGTGTCCGGGATGTTCGGCACCAAGAAGCCGGATCCGGCGATCTACCGGGCCCTCACGGCCCGGCTCGGCTTTGCGCCCGAGGAGGCCTTCTTCACCGACGACAAGCCGCGGAATGTGCACGGCGCGGAGACGGCCGGCCTCACCGGACACATCTTTCGCAATGTGGCGGGGCTTCGGGAAGCCCTTGTCGATCACGGGCTTTTGGCTGAAGAGGGAGCGGCGCCTTTGCCAATCCTTGCAGCGGAGCGCTAAGCTCCGCCAATTCCGCCACGATCGTGACTATCGTTCCCGTCCCAGCCCCGTTCCGAGTCCCCGATGGCCGATGCAGCCTCCCACGCCAGTTTTCTGCCGCCTGTATTGGTGTTCTGCGCCGCGGCGGTCGTCGCCGTTCCGATCTTTCGGCGGATCGGCTTCGGCGCGGTTCTTGGCTACCTCTGCGCGGGCCTTGCGATCGGGCCGGACGGGCTCGGCCTCATCAGCGAGCCGGAAACGGCGGCCGGCGTCGCCGAGCTCGGCGTGGTGCTCCTCCTCTTCATCGTCGGGCTCGAGCTCAATCTGTCGCGGCTCGTGGCCATGCGCCGCAATATCTTCGGGCTCGGTCTGGCGCAGCTCGCACTGACTGCCGGAACGGTGGTCGGTGTGGTCACCATGTCCGGCGTGGCGACGCGCGGGGCCGTCATCATCGGCCTTGCGCTCGCCTTGTCGGCAACGGCGATCGCGCTGCAGACGCTCGAGGAGCGTGGGGACCTGCGCACCCCCTATGGCGAGCGCACCTTCGCGATCCTGCTCTTCCAGGACCTCTCGATCGTCCCGATCCTCGCCCTGGTGCCGCTGCTCGCGACCGCCGAGGATCTCGGCGCGACCGGCGGCAATCTCATCACCACGCTGCTCGCCATCGGGCGCGCCTTCGCGGCGGTCGCGGCGGTGATTCTCATCGGTCGCTATTTCCTGAACCCGTTCTTTCGGCTGCTCGCCACGAGCGGTGCGCGCGAGGTGATGACGGCGGCGGCGCTGCTCGTGGTCCTCGGGTCGGCGCTCGCGATGGAAAATGTCGGGCTGTCCATGGCCATGGGCGCCTTCCTCGCCGGCGTGCTGCTGGCCGAATCGAATTTCCGCCACCAGCTCGAAGCCGATATCGAGCCCTTCCGCGGGGTTCTCCTCGGCTTGTTCTTCATGAGCGTCGGCATGTCGATCGATATCAACGTCGTCTCGACCCATGCGATGCTGCTCGCCTTAGCCGCGCCCGCCCTGGTGGTGGGCAAGCTCGCCATAGGCGCGATCGCCGGGCGCGTCTTCGGTGCCCCCTGGCGCGACGCCCTGCGCATGGGCGCGCTCCTCGGCCCGGCGGGCGAATTCTCCTTCGTCGTCTTCCCGCTCGCGGCCTCACGCGGCGTTCTCGACGAGGAGGTTGTGCAGGTGCTCACGGCCCTGGCGGCGCTGACCATGCTCATCGGCCCGATTCTCGCCAAGCTGCTCGACAGGGTGACGGATCGGCTCCAGCCGCCGGAGCTCGCCGAAGCCGCCGACCTCGACGCCTTCGCCGATGCGAGCGGCAAGGTCATCGTCATCGGTTTCGGCCGTTTCGGCCAAGTGGTGAACCAGCTCCTCCTCGCCAAGCACGTCGACGTGACGGTGATCGATCATAACGTCGACCGCATCCGCGAGGCCGCGCGCTTCGGCTTCAAGATCTATTACGGCGACGGCATGCGGCTCGACGTGCTGCGCGCATCGGGCGCGGCGCATGCCAGCGTGATCTGCGTCTGCGTCGACGATGCCGACGTTTCGCTCAAGATCGTCGAGCTCCTGCGCGCCGAATTTCCGGGAGCCGCGATCTATGCCCGCGCCCTCGATCGGTCGCATGCCATCGCCCTCATGCAGCAGGATGTGGATTACCAACTGCGCGAGACCTTCGAATCGGCCTTGTCCTTCGGTCGCTCGACCCTGGAGGAGCTCGGCTTCTCGCGCGAAGAGGCGATCGCCGTCCAGGATGACGTCCGCCGACGCGATGTAGCCCGGCTGATGCTGCAGAAGAGCGAGGGCCTGCTCGGCGGCGCCGACCTTCTGCATCGCGGCCTCGCCACCGAACTGACGCCCGAGCCGCTGACGGAACCGACCGCCGCGCCGCACGGCATCAATGCCGAGACGCGTGGCATCATCGAGGAGACCGAGGCGGACAAGGAGGCCGCTGCCTGAGGCGGCTTTCGGTCAATCTGCAGCAGCGAGGATAGGCGCCAGCAGCCGTCGGGCCGCGTTGGCCGCGTCGTCCGGCGATTGCTGAACGACGGCGTCGAAGAGGGCCCGGTGTTCCCGCAGGTCGGGTTGCGATCTCCTTGCCTTGCTGCCCGTCTTCGCGAGAGGCCCGCGCCTGTGGTGGGCGGCGCCGGATGCGTAGGCCTGGTCGATGGATGAAGCGAGCAGCCGGTAGAGTGCGCCGAGGGCCGCGTTATGGGAGGCATCGGCGATCGCGAGATGAAACGCCCGGAAACGCTCGTCGAAGAGCATGTCGTGCAGGTTCGCCGGCTGTTCGCTCAAGGCGTCGAGCGTGGTCGCAATCCGCGCGATGTCTTCGAAATCGCGGCGCTCGGCGGCAAGCCGCGCCACGGCCTCGTCGAGGACGAGACGTAGTTCCAGGCGGTCGCGGAGTTTCGCTTCGCCGATCCTGCGGATCGCGTCGGCCGGATCGTTGATATTGCTGACATAGGTGCCGTCGCCCTGGCGGACGTCGAGGATCCCGGCATAGGCGAGGACGCGGACGGCTTCCCGGACGGTATTCCGGCTGACTTTGAGTAAAGCGGCAAGATCGGCTTCGGTCGGCACGCGTGTACCGACAGGCCAGGTGCCGTTTTCAACTTCCGTGCGCATCATGTCGATGGCATCGTCGACGAGCGAACGGCGACGTACATGTGTAAGCATCTGCACCACCCGACCGCTTCCGCGGCATGTTGATCGGTTCAGTCGATCATCGGACGGGTCAGCTTAAGGCTGGGACAAAACGATAGACGGGATTTGATTGGATTATATCGGCTTTATGCCTTTCGACTGTCGATTCGTGCCTTGGCAAGCACTTTGCGCATCAGGCTCGGCAGCGCCTCCTGTCCGAGCATCGTGGCAGCCACCCATCGCATGCCCTCCGGCGCCGGCGTGTCCTGGGGAACCTCGGCGCGAAACACCGTGAGCTCCAGGGGAAAATGCGTGAAGACATGGCGGACCTGGCCGGCAAGCGCCGTCCAGCGCGCCGGCAGTGGCGCCGTATCGAGCACGCTGCCCGCCGGCTCGCCGGCCTGCCAGGCGCTGCCGGGCAGTTCCGCCATGCCGCCGAGCAGGCCCTCGGGCGGGCGCGTGCGCAGGAGGACGGCGCCATCGTCGCGCACCGCGACGAAAGCGGCCCCCTTGCGCAACGCGCCTTCCTTCTTGGCGGTCTTGCGCGGAAAAGTCTCGGCCGTGCCTTCGGCGCGGGCGCGGCAGGCCGCTTGCCAAGGGCAGAGCACGCAGGCCGGCCGTTTCGGCGTGCAGATC
This sequence comes from Chelatococcus sp. GCM10030263, assembly GCF_042666455.1. Lineage (NCBI taxonomy): Bacteria > Pseudomonadati > Pseudomonadota > Alphaproteobacteria > Hyphomicrobiales > Chelatococcaceae > Chelatococcus > Chelatococcus sp. GCM10030263. Next base: position 179,060 of record NZ_JBHTDB010000009.1, read on the forward strand.
GTCGCGCCGAGATCCATGAAAGCTTGCGCAAAATCCCCGGCGCGCTGTGCCGGCACGAGCGCGTCGGCCAGGCGCTGGAAGAGGGGCTTTGCCTTGGGCAAGGGCTCCTCGACGGCATAGACGCGCGCCAGCACCCGCTCGACATTGCCGTCGACGGCCGCCGCCGGAATTTCGAAGGCGATGGCGGCGATCGCCGCCGCCGTATAGGCCCCGATGCCGGGGAGCGCCCTGAGCTGTTCGACATCGGCGGGAAAGCGTCCACCGTGGCGGGCCGTCACCACCTGTGCACAGGCATGGAGATTGCGCGCCCGCGAGTAGTAGCCGAGGCCGGCCCAGGCCTGCATCACCGCGTCCTGCGGGGCCCGCGCCAATTGCTGCACGCTGGGAAAACGGGTGAGGAAGCGTTCGAAATAGGGCTTTACCGCCGTCACGGTGGTCTGCTGCAGCATGATTTCCGACAGCCACACGCGATAGGCGTCGGGGTGCTCGCCGGGCTTGGCCCGCCAGGGCAGGTCCCGCCGGTGGCGGTCATACCAGGCGACGAGGGCGGCGGGATCGACGGCGGCCACGCCTTCGGGCTTCACGCCGGGAACGAGGATGTCTACCATGGACATTCTCTAGTCCGAGACGGTTCAAGGCGGCAATCCATGGCAGACCCGAATTCACCGGCTCGCCCCTTCAGGCCGTCGCGGCAGATGGTGAAGCCGCTCGCCGAACTCATCGACGCCTGCATCGCCCCGGTGCTCGCCAAACAGGGCTTCGCCGCCTCCGACGTGGTGCTCGCCTGGCCGGAGATCGTGGGGGAACGGCTTGCGCGACATTGCGAGCCCGTGCGCCTCGACTGGCCGGGCGGCTCGCGGCGCCGCTATGACGAGGAGGTCGAGCCGGCGACCCTGGTCGTGCGGGTCACGGGCGCCTTCGCCCTGGAGTTGCAGCATATGGCGCCGGTCGTGGTGGAGAGGGTCAACAGCCATTTCGGCTGGCGCTGCATCGGGCGGCTTGCGCTTCGCCAGGGGCCGCTGCAGCGCCGTCCGGTGACGGTGCCGACGATTCGCACGCCGGATCCGGCCGCGGTGCGCATGGTGGATGAGCGGGTCGCGGACATCACGGACGAAGGGCTGCAGGAGGCGCTGCGGCGGCTCGGCCGAGCCGTGCTCTCCGGTTGATAGGCATATCGAAGTCTCGCCATCTTTCCGACAGTTAATGCACGCATCCGTGAGTGGCGGGGCGCTTGCCAGCGCGCCTCCGCTCACTATAGGTGATGGTCGATCAGCCCTGCCGGCAGAAGGCCGGCGACTTCGAGGAGACTGCCGCAATGACGCTCAGCCGTCGCACCTTTGTCACCTGTGTGCTCGGCGCCGTTCTGGTGGGCTCCGGCGCTTTATCCGCGGTGCTCTCGCCGGCTTTCGCCCAGACCGTCTCGGCGGCCGATCTTGCGGAGCAGGGCCCGCTCGGCGACGTGGTTCTCGGCTCGCCCGATGCCAAGGTCACTATTATCGAATATGCCTCGCTGACCTGCACGCACTGCGCGCATTTCCACGAGACGACCTATCCGACGCTCAAGTCGAAATATATCGACACGGGCAAGGTGAAGTTCATTCTGCGGGAATTCCCGCTCGACCCCTTGGCGACCGCGGGCTTCATGCTGGCGCGCTGCGCCGGCAAGGACAAATATTACCCGATGGTCGATCTGCTGTTCGATAAGCAGGCCAATTGGGCTTTCACCGACAAGCCGCTCGACGCGCTGCTGCAACTCGCCAAACAGGCCGGTTTCACACAGGAAAGTTTCGAGGCCTGCTTGAAGGACCAGAAGACCTATGATGCCGTGAACTGGGTGAAGGATCGCGGCGCGGAGAAATTCGGTGTCAATGCGACGCCGACCTTCTTCATCAATGGCAAGGCCGAAAACGGAGCGTTCACGGTTGAGCGTCTCGACCAGCTTCTCACGCCTCTCGTCGGGGGGTGAGGCGCGGCCTTCGTCAGGCCGGCCGCGCCCCGATCCGAGCGGCTGCCCATGGGCAGCTGGTGATGTGGGCGCATGAAGCTCACGCGGCTGAAGATTGCGGGCTTCAAGTCCTTTGTGGAGCCCGTCGAATTTCTGATCGAGCCGGGTCTGACGGGTGTCGTCGGGCCGAACGGCTGCGGCAAGTCGAATCTCGTCGAGGCCTTGCGCTGGGTCATGGGCGAGAGCTCGCACAAGTCGCTGCGCGCCTCGGGCATGGACGACGTCATCTTCGCCGGCACCACGGGCCGACCGGCGCGCAACAGCGCCGAGGTGATGCTCGTCCTGGACAATGGCGAGCGCACGGCGCCGGCCGCCTTTAACGACGCCGACATGCTTGAAATTGCCCGGCGCATCGAGCGCGAGTCGGGCTCGTCCTATCGCATCAATGGCCGCGAGGTGAGGGCGCGCGACGTCCAGCTCCTGTTCGCGGATGCCGCGACCGGCGCGCGCTCCCATGCCATGGTCCGCCAAGGTCAGATCGGCGAGATCATCGCCGCGAAGCCCTCCGCCCGCCGCCGCATTCTGGAGGATGCCGCGGGCGTTGCCGGCCTCCACACGCGCCGGCACGAGGCGGAACTGCGCCTCAAGGCTGCCGAGGACAATCTGCTTCGCCTGGAGGACGTCATCGGCGAAATCGACGGGCAGGTGGAGGCGCTGCGGCGCCAGAGCCGGCAGGCGCAACGCTACCGGGCGCTCTCGGCGGATGTCCGCAAGCTTGAGGCGCTGCTGCTGCTCATCGCCTTCACCGAGGCGCGCGATGCCGCCGCCGAGGCCGAACGGGCCTTGGAGGCGGATGTCCGGCTGGTCGCCGACCGCACACAGGCGCAGGCCGAAACGGCCAAGGCCCAGGCGATCGCTGCCCATGCGCTGCCGAAGCTGCGCCAGGCCGAGGTGGAAGCGGCGGCGGCCCTGCAGCGCCTGGTGCTGGCGCGCAACGAGCTTGATGGCGAGGAGCGCCGGGCGCGCGAGCGCCAGCACGAGCTCGAACGGCGGATCGTCGAAATCGACAAGGACCTGGCGCGCGAGCAGGCCTCTGCGCAAGATGCCGCAACAACCCTTGCGCGCCTCGTCAGCGAAGAGGCGAGCCTCGGCGAGCCGGATGCCGACCAGGCCGAGGCGGCCCAGGCGCTCGAGGTGCGGCTTGCCCAGAGCGGGGCCGAATTGTCCGCTGCGGAACAGGCGCTCGCCGCCTTGCAGGGCGAGGCGGCTGACGCGGCCGCCCGGCGCGCGGCCTTCGAGCGGGCGCTGGCCGACGAGAGGGCGCGGATGGAGCGCGCCGCTTCCGAGCGCGCCGCCATCGAGCGTCAGCTCGCGGCTCTCGACGAAGCCGGCGGCGGCAGCGAGGCCTTGGAACGGCTGCGCGAGGAGATGGCCTTCGCCGAAGAGGCCGTCCTCCTTGCGGAGGAGGCGATGGCCGCCGCCCGGTTGAGAACGGAGGCTGCCCGCGCCGCCGAGGCTGCGGCTGCGGTACCGGCTGCCGAAGCCGAGCGGCGCGCCCAGCGGCTGGAGACGGAAGCGCGCACGCTCGCAAAGCTCGTCGCGCCGCCGGCCGACGGCGAATGGTACGGCATCATCGATGCGGTCAAGGTCGCCAAAGGCTTCGAGACGGCGCTCGGCGCCGCGCTGGGCGAGGATCTCGACGCGCCGACAGACCCGGAGGCGCCCGTCCACTGGGCCGGCAGCGCGCCTGTGGTTGACGACGTGTTATTGCCGGATGGCGTGCGCCCCTTGGCCGAGGTGGTGCAGGCGCCGCCCGAGCTGACGCGGCGGCTCCGACAGATCGGCATCGTGGCGCAGGATGAAGGCGCCGCGCTCTCCCGGCAGCTCAAGCCCGGCCAACGGCTCGTCTCGCCGGAGGGCGCGCTGTGGCGCTGGGACGGCTTCACCGTGGCCGCCGATGCGCCGTCTGCCGCCGCGCGCCGGCTCACCGAGCGCAACCGGCTCGCCGAGCTCGAACAGGAGGCCGCCGAGGCTCGTTCCACTGCCGATAGTGCGACGGCTCAAGCGAAGGCCGCGGCTGCCACCGTAACTGATGCGGCCAGGTCCGAGGCTGCCGCGCTCGACGGCGAGCGCGCCGCTCGCCGCCGCCTCGACAAGGCGCGCGAGGACCTCACCGCGGCGGAGCGCCGGGCGGCCGAGATGGCGGCCAAGCGCTCCGGTTTGGTTGAGGCGCAGCAGCGTCTGATGACGAATGAAGCCGAGGCAGGCGCCAAGATCGATGAGATCCACGCTGCGCTCGAATCGCTGGTGCCGGCGCCGGACCTCGACGAGAAGCTCGCGGCGGCACGAGCCACCGTGGCCGAGAAGCGCACGGCAGTCGCCGATCTGCGCGCGGCGCTGCAGAGCCTGCAGCGCGAGGCGGACATGCGCCGGCAGCGCCAGGCCTCGCTCGCCGCCGAAATCGCGGCCTGGAAGGCACGCTCGGCCCGTGCGGCGGATGCCGCCGCCGAACTCGGCGAGCGTCGCGCCGCGGCAGAAACGGAGCTCGAGCTTCTCGCCGAGATGCCCGACACCTTTCTACTGCGACGCCGGGCACTCCTATCGGAGGTCGCCGACGCGGAAGAACGGCGCAAGGCGGCAGCCGATCGCCTGGCGGAGGCCGAGACCGAGCTCGCGGCGGCCGATCGGGCCGCCAAAGCGGCGCTCGATGCGCTCGGCAGCGCACGCGAGGCGCGGGCCGGCACCGAGGCGCGGCTCGAAGCCGCCAGGGCGAAGCTGGCGGAGGTGACCCGCGCGGTCGCCGAGACGCTCGAATCCTCGCCGGCTGCCCTGCGCGAGCAGGCCGGCGTTGCCGCGGAGGCCACGCTCCCGCCCGCACAGGCTGTCGAGAGCCGGCTCGCCGAATTGCGCGCCGATCGCGAGCGGCTCGGCGCAGTCAATCTGCGCGCTGAGACCGAATTGGCGGAAGCCGAAGGCAAGCGCGACAACCTCGCCGGCGAACGTGACGACCTCACCGAGGCGATCCGGCGGCTGCGGCAAGCCATCGCCAGCCTCAACCGAGAGGGCAGGGAGCGCCTGCTCGCCGCCTTCGAGGTGGTCAACGGCCATTTCCAGAAACTCTTCACCGAGCTCTTCGGCGGCGGCACCGCGGAACTGACCTTGATCGATTCCGACGATCCCCTGGAGGCCGGCCTGGAGATTCTCGTGCGGCCACCGGGCAAGAAGCCCCAGGTCATGACGCTTCTGTCGGGCGGCGAGCAGGCCTTGGCGGCAACCGCGCTCATCTTCGCGGTCTTCCTGACCAATCCCTCGCCGGTCTGCGTCCTCGACGAGGTCGACGCGCCTCTCGACGACGCCAATGTCGAGCGCTATTGCGAGCTGCTGCGCAACATGGCGCGCCAGACGGAGACCCGCTTCATCGTCATCACCCATAATCCGATCACCATGGCGCAGATGGATCGGCTGTTCGGGGTGACCATGGCCGAGCGCGGCGTCTCGCAGCTCGTCTCGGTCGACCTTGAGGTAGCGGAGCGTATCCTCGAAGCGGGGTAATCGGCGCACGCCACCCGGGCTTTTGTCACGATTCTCGCTCGCGACGCTGTTTCCGCTTTAAAATCAAGCGATTAAACTTTCCCGCCGCATTCTTGACACTCTCCGAAGTGGTCACTATTGTGCGCCGCGTTCATGGAGCGTTGAACGTCTTGCCGACACCCTTGACAAAGAGTGCCGGCTTGAGCTTTGCCTGCATGAACCGATTGGTCCGCGCCGTTGTGCGCCGTTCATCAAGGACCCGCCATGGCCGGTGACGAAAAGTCGCCAACCGGGAGCGAGCCTCCGGCCGGGTCCAGCGATCGCGAGCTTGCCAAACGGCTTGGCGATCTTGATAAGCGGCTCGCTGCGGCCGAGAAGGCGACCACGTCCTCTTCGGGAGGGGCTGGGTCTGGCGGTGCGGCGGATGCGTCGTCGCTTGCCGGTGCCTTGCGTCTCGCTGGGGAGTTCGTGGCCGGCGTCATCGTCGGAAGCCTGCTCGGTTGGGGTCTGGACTATGCCCTCGGAACCTCACCCTGGGGGCTCATCGTCTTTTTATTGCTCGGCTTTGCGGCCGGCGTGATGAACGTCATGCGCGCAGCCGGGTTCGTGCGATCGGGGCCGGATAAGCGGACCTGATCTTGGGAGCGGAGTGCGACGGCATCGCCGGCGCGTAAGGGAAGCGGGAGCCGAGCGGCCGATGGCCAGTCCCACCGAACAATTCGCGATCACGCCCCTGTCGGGCCCGCTTTTCCACGTCAACGACACGCCGATCCATTTCACCAATTCCGCCGGCTTCATGGTCGCGGTGGTGGCGATCGTCGCGGTCTTCTGCCTGATGACCTCCGCGCGCCGCGCGCTCGTGCCGGGTCGGCTGCAGAATGTGGGTGAGCTCTTCTACGAATTCGTCGCCAATACGGTACGCCAGTCGGCAGGCCATGACGCGATGGGCTTCGTGCCTTTCGTCTTCGCGCTGTTCAGCTTCGTGTTGGTCGCCAACCTCCTCGGCCTTCTGCCTTATTCCTTCACGGTGACGAGCCACATCGTCGTCACGGCGGCGCTGTCGCTGCTCGTGATCGGGACGGTCATCGTCTTCGGCTTCGCCAAGCATGGCCTCGGCTTCCTCAAGCTGTTCGTGCCCTCGGGCGTGCCGGGATGGCTTCTGCCGATGCTCGTCCTGATCGAAGTGATCTCGTTCCTGTCGCGGCCGATCAGCCTCTCGGTTCGTCTCTTCGCCAACATGCTGGCCGGGCATATCGCGCTCAAGATCTTCGCGGGCTTCGTGACTGCGCTGCTCGCCGCCGGCGCCTGGTCCGTCCTGTCGCCGCTGCCGTTGCTTCTGACTGTCGCGCTCACCGCGCTCGAGATGCTGGTGGCGGTTCTGCAGGCTTATGTTTTCGCCGTGCTGACCTCGATCTACCTGCACGACGCCCTGCATCCCGGCCACTGAAGACGACCGGCCGGCCTTTCCGTCACCCCTGAAGGAGTACGTCCATGGATCCTGTTGCAGCCAAGTACATCGGTGCGGGCCTTGCCTGCTTGGGCATGGCCGGTGCCGGCATCGGCCTCGGCAATCTGTTCGGCCAGTTTCTGTCCGGCTCTCTGCGCAACCCGTCTGCGGCCGATGGCCAGCGTCCGACGCTCCTTCTGGGCTTCGCTCTGACGGAAGCGCTCGGCATCTTCTCGCTGCTGATCGCTCTCCTGCTGCTCTTCGCGGTCTGACGCGCGAACACTGGCGGTGACGGCGGTTGGGCCTTCGGACGGGCAGACGTCCGAGGGCCTCAAGCGCGATTTGGAGTTGAGGAATGGCCGAAACGGTCACGACTGAAACCGGCGTTGCCCATGAGGGCGCGCATGAGAGCGGCGGTTTCCCGCCGTTTCAGACCGAGACATTCGCGTCGCAGCTGTTCTGGCTCGCGCTGACCTTCGCCTTCCTTTATTGGTTCGTGGCGAAAGTCGCCGTGCCGCGGCTCGGTGGCATCCTGACGCAACGGCACGACCGGATCCAGGGCGACCTGCGCGAAGCGATCGCCGCCAAGAAAGAGGCGGAGGCCGCCGGCCTCGCCTATGAAGCTGCCCTGTCGGACGCCAAGGCGCGCTCGCAGGCGATCGCAGCCGAGACCCATCAGCGTCTGCAGGCAGAGACCGAAGGCAAGCGCCGGGAACTCGATGCGGCACTTGCGCAGAAGCTCGCTTCGGCCGAGGAACTCATCGGCCAAACCAAGACAGCGGCGCTCACCCATGTCGAGGGCATCGCCAATGACGCTGCGGCAGCAATCCTGCAGCAGGTCCTCGGCGAACAGCCCCCGGCCGACGAGGTCGCGGCTGCCGTCAAGGCGGCGATGAAGGGCTAAGCCATGGACGCAGAATTTTGGGTTGCGGTCTCCTTCGTCGTCTTTCTCGGCGTGGCGATCTATTTCGGCGCCCACAAGACGGTTCTCGTCTCGCTCGATGCCCGCACCAAGCGGATCGCGGACGAGCTCGAGGAAGCCAAGCGCTTCCGCGCCGAGGCCGAGGCGCTCCTGAAGGAATATCAGGCCAAGCGCGCGGCGGCCGAGACGGAGGCGGAAGCCATCGTCACGAATGCCCGCGAAGAGGCTCAGCGCATCGCCGAGGAGGCGCACCGCCGCATGAACGACTTCGTGGTGCGCCGCACGGCCGCGGCCGAAGCCAAGATCGCCCAGGCGGAAGCCCAGGCGGCGGCGGAAGTGCGCGCTGCGGCCGCCGAGGCGGCGATCCGCGCATCGGAGACCGTGCTCAAGAAGGCCGTGCAGGGCGAGAGGGCCGATGCCATCTTCGAGGCGAGCCTCGCCGGTGTGCGCTCCAAGCTGAACTGAACGTCGCGCGGCCGCCGTAACGGGTGGCCGGTACAGAAAACCCGGTTCCGAGAGCTCGGAACCGGGTTTTTTGTTTGATCGGTACATGGTGCTGACGGGGAAGGCTGAGTGGACCTCCTTCGGGAGGGCCACAGCCATCCGCCAAGGCTCGCCTGGCTACCGCAGGTCCGACCCAGATGCGGCTCCGTAAGCGGTCAGCTCACGGACTTCACATAGTCCTGATAGGCTTCTTCGGTCATGAGTGCCTCGAACTCGGCAATGTCGGCGAGCTTCATCTTGAAGAACCAGCCCTTGCCGGTCGGATCCTCGTTGATCGTTCCGGGCGCCGCTTCGAGGTCGGGATTGACGGCGACGACCTCGCCGGCGAGCGGGGCATAGACCTCACTTGCCGCCTTCACGCTCTCGACCACGGCGGCATCGTCACCCTTGGCGAAGGTGGTGCCGACTTGCGGCAATTCCACATAGACCACGTCGCCGAGCTGCTCCTGGGCGTAGTCGGTGATGCCGACGGTCGCGGTATCGCCGTCGAGGCGGATATATTCGTGGTCTTTCGAGTAACGGGTGGTCATCGGGCTTCTCCGGAAGATTGGCTCAACGTTTATAGCGATGGGCGACGAAGGGCAGGGGGACGATGCTGGCGGGCATGAGCTTGCCGCGGACAGAGAGCTGCACCGTGGTGCCGACGCCGGCGAAGTCGCTCACCACATAGCCCATGGCGATCGGCCCGCCCGCCGTCGGCCCGAAACTGCCGGACGTCACCTCGCCGATGAGCTGGCCGGCTTCATCCACAATCTGCGTTCCCTCGCGCGCCGGAGCACGACCCTGCGGCAGGATGCCGACGCGCTGGCGCAGCGGCCCATCCGCGAGTTCCTGCACGATGCGAATGGCGCCGGGGAAACCGCCTTCCGTGCGCCGGCGTTTCTGGATCGACCAGGCGAGCCCGGCCTCGATGGGCGAGGTCTCCTGGTTGATATCGTGGCCATAAAGACAGAGGCCGGCTTCCAACCTGAGCGAATCGCGCGCGCCAAGGCCGATGGGCTCGACCTCCGCCTCCTTGGCGAGCAGATCCCAGAGCGCAGGCGCGTCGCTGTTGGACACCGAAATCTCGTAGCCGTCCTCGCCCGTATAGCCCGATCGCGAGATGACGGCGGGAATGCCCGCGATGCTCATGGAGGCGACCGCCATGAAGCCCATCGCTCCGGCCTCTGCGGCATGGCGGGCGAGAACCTCGGCGGCTTGCGGGCCTTGCAGCGCAATGAGCGCGCGATCATCGCGCCGTTCGAGCCTCACCTCCTCGGGCAGGTTCAGCGAAAAATGGACGTAGTCCGCCTCCTTGCAATCGGCATTGACGACGAGCATCAGCTTGCCGTCGTCGGCCGGGTCGGACGAGCGCGACACCATGAGGTCGTCGAGAATGCCGCCCTGCTCGTTCAGGAGCTGGGTATAGCGCTGGCGTCCCGGTGCGAGATTGACGATGTCGGCCGGCACGAGCGCTTCCAGCGCGCGGGCGGTCGTGGCGTGGTCGGGGCCGACGAGCACCGCCTGGCCCATATGCGACACGTCGAACAGGCCGGCGGCCGCGCGCGTGTGCAGATGCTCGGCGAGAATGCCCTTGGCATATTGGATGGGCATGTCATAGCCCGCGAAGGGCGCCATCCGCGCTCCATGGGCCACATGCCAGGCGTGAAGAGGTGTTTGCTTGGAGAGGTCGTCGCTAGACTGGCCCGCCATTCCAGATCCTTCCACAAAAGGGACGCTCGTGGACATCGCCGCCGAGATCGGCGACTTGACCCGCAGCCGGGCCCATGCGCACCCCCTCTGTCTCGGGACCTGAGAGATTTCCCGTGGGCGTCCACGGTTACCCCCGTCGGTGGATGGGCCTCCACAGGAGAACCATCTCTTTCCAGAGTGTCAAATCCCACGCGGTCCCTTGTGCCTGAGCGTTTCCGGGGTGGTTGCGCCTTCGGCGCCGGACCATCGGTCCGGGCTCTTCCGCGGGAATGAACGACCAGCACCGTCATAGGGGCTCGGTTCGATCTGTCAATCGCCCTCTGGCCGGCTCAACGCCGCCGCGGCCGGGCGGCGGCTTCTGCCGTATTGCCGAGGCCGACGGCAATCGTCACCGTACCTTCACCAGGCGGCACGGTGATGCCTTCCTCGACGACGTTGAAGATGGCGCGATCCTCGCCGGCGGGGATGCTGACGGCGACGGTCCGTGTGCGATTGGCGACGACTGTCGCGCCGCGCTTCACGAGCACATGCACCGGCACGGAGATGCGACCGACGGGAGCGCCGCCGACACCCAGCAGGGCGAGGCCTTCGACCCCGACCTTGAGCTGATAAGCGCCGTCGCCAGTCGCCGTGCATTCGCGGGCCGTGTCGTTGATCGAGACCTGATAACGCGGATTGTCGCCGCCGGCGCGAATCGCGGCGCCGCCGTCCGTGATGTCGACGGACGGACAATTGACTTCGTACTCCGGGGTCGCCATGGGGGCTGGAACGGTGGCGCCACCGTAGAACAGGAAGTTGCTGAGCTTCGATCCGCCTTCGCCCGTCGAGCCTGTGGACGAGCAGCCCCCGAGCGCCGCGGCCAAGGCCAGAACGATTGCGCTAGTCCGGAGCCCCGGCCCGTCGAGGTGCCACATCCGAGCCATCCCAAGCATACGCGACCTCCGTACGTTCATCAGAACCTTTGCCTTTAGCACTCCTCAGCGGAGAGCCATAGGCAGGCCGTATCGAAAATCGGGGCCGGGAAGGGGCGATTTGTCTCGGAGCGCTGCGGGACAGGCTGCGCAGAAGATCGCCTGGCTTCCGCGAGTGCGCGAACTCACGTGCGCGATGTCTCACGTGCGCAATGTCGGAGGGGGAACAGGTTCATGCGCCTGATCTGGGGCGCCGAACCATCGCGACGCGGCTTGAGCAGCTTCGTCGGCGTTCGGGGCGCCTTCACTGGCCCAGGCGACGAAGCCATCGGGGCGCACGAGCACAGCGCTCAAGCCCAGCCTGTCCTTGGCGTCACTGACTACATAGGTGATCCGATCACCCCAGCGGCTTGCCAGCGCCTCAAGCGGCGCACGAGCGTCAAAGTCCAGAAGAAGGCCTTTGCCGTTCTTGAGGAGCGCGCCAATTTTCGTCCCGTCGACCAGTTCGAACGCGGGAACGCTGCGCCCCACGAGCGGGTGGCCGTCGCCGAGATCGTAGCGGAGGGAAACACCCCACACACGCTCGGCGAAGTAGGTCGCACCGTCGCGCGTGTCGATGAGATCGCGGATAATTGCCTCGAGCGCGCGCGAACTCCGGCTCGGCCGCATGATCGCGACTTGGGCGCGCGACCAGTCGAGGATGTCCGCCCCTACCGGATGGCGTTCACTGAAGTAGCTGTCGAGCAGACCGGCCGGCGCGTCGCCACGAATGGTGGCAGCCAGCTTCCATCCAAGGTTCATGGCATCGCCAAGTCCGAGGTTGAGTCCCTGGCCGCCCAAAGGAGAATGGATGTGCGCGGCGTCGCCCGCGATCAGTACGCGCCCTCTCCGGTAAGCCGTCGCCTGGTAGGCGCGATCCGTCCACGTGGTGGCGAGCTTGAGTTCGGTGACTGTGACATCGATCCCGGAGACACGGCGCAACACCGCCTGCACATACTCGCGCGTGATCGGCTCGATTCGGTGGAATGCGCCCCCGTCGAACTCGACCATCGCGATCGTTCCGGGCCGCGCGTAGGTATACATTCCGGTCGGCGTGTAGTGGCGGCCCAAACGGAGCTTGTCCGGATCGGCCATCTCGACTTCAACGGAATAGCCGGTGAACTCGGGAGCGGTGCCGACGAACTCGAAGCCCCCGACGCGGCGAACGGTGCTGCGGCCGCCGTCACATCCAACGAGCCAACTTCCGCGGAACGTCTCGCCGCCGGCGCGAACGGTTACATTGTCGTCCGAGGGGTCGAGGTCCTCGACGCCGAGGCCGCGCTTGATCTCGGCTCCCATCGCGCTGGCCCGTCCGGCCAAAGCGGATTCGAGGGACTCCATGTCGACCGCCATGCTCGCGCCAGCCGGACTTGGCAAGCGGTAAGGCCACTTCGACGGGTCGATGTCGTCCTCGTAGAACTGTATGCCGGCGAAATGACCGGCGGGGCGGCGCGGCTGTTGCATCCAATGCGCACCCGCCAACGCACTTCTGCCAGAGGCATCCCTCGCGCGTTGCGCCGCGGCGATGTCGTCCAGCAACCCGCGACGGTAAAAGGCTTCGACGGTGGGCACCGAAAGACCGCGCATGCCCAACGGAAGCCGCTTCAAGGGCGAGTGCGGATCCTCGGCTCGTTCCAGCACCAAGACCGAGAGATCTGCAAGGCGCAGTTCACAGGCGAGAAACAAGCCGACGGGGCCGGCTCCGGCGATCACGACGTCATAAAGGGGGGAATGTCGATCGTGCATGGACTACTCCTGGTCGATGTTCGACCGGAGCGTTCCTCGAGCTTGAACACCACACGGACGAACGATTGGACGCTTGAGCAGCGTCCGATGTTCGTCGTGGGGATCTCGTGCACGAAGCCGAAGACCAGAGCTTTCGTTACCGAAAGGACTTGGGCTTACCAAACCAAGTCTGCCTTTTCCGACGCGGCTTTATAGCGTGGTGGCTATCGCTCTGCAACGGACACGGCTGCGACAGCTGGGTACTGCCGGTCATCACGGGCGGGCGCGGCCGGTGCCGAGATTCAAAACGATGCTACAGCACGACGGCGCCGAGGCACGCCGACCTATACACGTCAGGGCAGGCTGGTGAGGCCCTTGTCGAAGCCGTTGAGCGAGACGGGAATGCCGATCCCTTCTTCCGGCGTCTGGAAGACGATGAAGGTCGCCGCCTTGCCGTTCCGCAGCTGGTCGGTCAGCTTTTCGTCCATGACAACCTCTGCCACACAACCGGTGGTGAGGCATCGCACGAACCCGGCGCGGCCCACATCCGCCTGATCGATCTTGAGGCCGAGGCCGGCCGGGAGAAGCACACCCAGCGGCGCCACCACGCGCAGGAGCCTGCTTTTATTGTCGGCGGTCTTCAGCACGATCACGAGGAGCGTCACATTCGGCCGATCTTCGGCCGCGACGCTCTGCACGAGCGCACATTGTTCGTTCTTGGCGCCTGGGGGCACCTCGCAGCGCATCTGCCACTCGCCGAAGCTGCCGCGGACCACCCCCTGGGCGGCCGCGGGCGCGACGCTGCCGATGCTCGCGGCGAGCGCGAGAGTCACAAGAGAAAGGGCCAGTCGTGCCGTCGCCAATTGCGATCCCGATCCCATAAGCCGTCGAGCGACCCGGGCTTTCCAGCGGTGCATGATGGACTGGTCCCCTGATGCGCTTGAAGTCGAGATGGCGCGCCCGGAGCGAATCGCATCCGGGCGCGCCATGAAAGGTCATGACGTCAGTTCGGACCATGACGCAGGTCCGCTGTCAAGGAACAGAACCACCCGGTGATTGCGGCGCCAGCATGGCGACAGCACCGCGCGTGGCTAGGTCGCATCTGCCATTTTCGGCCGATGCCACCCTGCGCTGACCTTCGCGCTTTTATGCCGCATGAATGGCTGAAGCAATGGACATTGCGCCGCGCGCCCTCTTGTGATTTGTGAGCTCAGTCAAGTAGGTAGATGGCGCGGGAGCGTCTTGCATGCTCGCGGTCGGGAGTCGCGCAAGCGGCTCGACAACGACCGGTGTCGCGCTCCGCCAGCCATGGGAGCTCCGGACGACCGATGGGAATGGACAGTCTTCGTTTGCGGTGCCTCGCCGTTTTCGCTGCCGCGGCTGCGGTCCTTGCCGGGACCGGCACAGCCTTTGCGGCGATGGGGCAGCCTTCTCCCTGGCAGACGGGGCTGCAGGTGCCGGCCACGGAAGTGGCCGAATATATGCACTGGTTCCACGACGGCCTGTTGTGGATCATCACCGTCATCGTGCTCTTCGTGCTCGCGCTCATCGTCTATGTGGCGGTGCGCTTCAACGAGAAGCGGAATCCGGTCCCGTCGCGGACGACGCATAACGCCTTGCTCGAGGTCGCCTGGACGGTCCTGCCGGTGCTCATCCTCGTGGTGATCGCCGTGCCGTCCTTCCGGCTCCTGCGCGTCCAGCTCGTGACGCCGCCGTCGGACATCACCATCAAGGCGACCGGCCATCAATGGTATTGGTCGTTCGAATATGCGCAGGACCAGGCTGGCGGCTTCTCCTTTGATTCGAATCTGAACCCCGACGGGCAGCCGCGGCTGCTTGCTGTGGACAACGAGGTCGTTCTGCCGGTCGGCAAGACCATTCGCGTGCAGGTCACGGCGGCGGACGTCATCCACGCTTTCGCGATGCCGTCCTTCGGCCTGAAGATCGACGCCATTCCCGGCCGTTTGAACGAAACCTGGTTCAAGGCGGACAAGGAAGGCGTTTTTCATGGCCAGTGCTCCCTGATCTGCGGCCAGAACCATGCCTATATGCCGATCGTTATCCGGATCGTGAACGATCAGCAGTATGCGGCCTGGCTCGCCGAGGCGAAGCAGAAATTCGCGTCGAACAGCCGTGCGCCCGTGGCGGTCGCCGCGCGCGGCGATGCGGCGAAGGCGGAATAAACAGGTGTGATTGCGCGCCCCGGGTGCGGCGCAGCGAGAAGAAGATGGACGGAGTAATCTGATGGCTTCGACGGCGGCCCATGCCCACGACGGCCACGCCTATCCCACGGGATGGCGGCGGTGGCTGTTGTCCACGAATCACAAGGATATCGGCACGCTCTATCTTCTCTTCGCGCTCGGCGCGGGGCTCATCGGCGGTGCCTTGTCGATTCTCATGCGCATCGAGCTGCAGGAGCCCGGCCTGCAGATCTTCGCCAATGGTCAGGCCTATAACGTCGTCGTGACCGGCCATGGCCTGATCATGGTGTTCTTCGTCATCATGCCGGCGCTCATCGGCGGTTTCGGCAACTGGTTCGTGCCGCTCATGATCGGTGCTCCCGACATGGCCTTCCCGCGCATGAACAACGTGTCCTTCTGGCTGACTGTGGCCGGCTTCTGCCTCCTGATCCTCTCCCTCTTCGTGGAAGGCGCGCCGGGCACGCCGGGCTTCGGCGGCGGCTGGACGGTTTACCCGCCGCTGTCGGTGTCGGGGCATCCAGGGCCCGCGCTCGACTTCGGCATCCTGGCGCTGCATCTGGCCGGCGCCTCGTCGATCCTCGGCGCCATCAATTTCATCACCACCATCCTCAACATGCGTGCGCCGGGCATGACGCTGCACAAGATGCCGCTGTTCGCCTGGGGCGTGCTGGTGACCGCCTTCCTGCTGCTGCTGGCGCTGCCGGTGCTCGCCGGCGCGATCACCATGCTCCTGACGGACCGCAATTTCGGCACGACCTTCTTCGATCCGGCCGGCGGCGGCGACCCCGTGCTCTACCAGCATCTCTTCTGGTTCTTCGGGCATCCGGAAGTCTACATCATGATCCTGCCGGCCTTCGGCATCGTCAGCCACATCGTGTCGACCTTCTCGCGGAAGCCCGTCTTCGGCTATCTCGGCATGGCCTATGCGATGGTCGCCATCGGCCTCGTCGGCTTCATCGTCTGGGCGCACCACATGTATACGGTGGGGCTGTCGCTCGACACGCAGCGCTACTTCGTCTTCGCGACGATGGTGATCGCGGTGCCGACCGGCGTGAAGGTGTTTTCCTGGATCGCGACCATGTGGGGCGGCTCGATCCGCTTCACCGCGGCCATGTTGTGGGCGATCGGCTTCATCTTCCTCTTCACGGTCGGCGGTGTGACGGGCGTCGTGCTCGCCAATGCCGGCATCGACCGCGAACTGCACAACACCTATTACGTGGTGGCGCATTTCCACTATGTGCTGTCGCTTGGCGCGGTGTTCGGCATCTTCGCCGGCTGGTACTACTGGTTCCCGAAGATGACCGGCTACATGATCCCGGAATGGATCGGCAAGCTGCACTTCTGGCTCGCCTTCATCGGCGCCAACGTGCTCTTCTTCCCGATGCATTTCCTCGGCCTCGCCGGCATGCCCCGCCACTATGTCGATTATCCGGACGCTTTCGCCGGGTGGCATTTCGTGGCCTCGATGGGCTCCTATGTCTTCGCTTTCGGCCTGGTCGTCTTCTTCTACGGGATCTATGTCGCCTTCTCCCGCAAGGTGCGGGCGGCCGACAATCCGTGGGGCGAGGGTGCGACGACGCTCGAATGGACGCTGTCCTCGCCGCCGCCGTTCCACCAGTTCGAGACGCTCCCCCGGATCACCGGCTCGGGGCATTGAGAATGCGGCAGCGTCTGGCCCACAGGCCGGGCGCTGCGCTGGATGTCACTAGGAAATCCGCATCGGCGCTTTAGTCCGACGCGGTCGTGAGAGAGCAAGGGTCTTCGGGGCCGGCGCGAGCCGGCCTTGAGGTTTGATGCCATGGCGATGTTGAGGGATGATCTCGTGAATGTCGGCGGTGCGGCCGCACCCGGCGACGTAGCCGGGACGCAGACGACCCCCGCATCGCTGCCGGCGATGTCCACGGGCGAGATCGGCGATTTCGTAAGCCTGCTCAAGCCGCGGGTGATGTCGCTCGTGGTGTTCACGGCGCTCGTCGGCCTCGTGGTGACGCCGGGCCATGTCAATCCCGTGCTCGGCTTTGTCGCCATTCTCGCCATTGCTATCGGCGCCGGTGCCTCCGGCTGCCTCAACATGTGGTGGGACGCCGATATCGATGCGCTGATGACGCGCACCCGCAACCGGCCCATCCCGGCCGGCCGCATCGCACCGGGCGAGGCGCTCGTCTTCGGCCTGATGCTCGCCGGCGGCTCGGTCGTGGTGCTCGGGCTCGCGGCCAACTGGTTCTCGGCCGCCTTTCTCGCCTTCACGATCTTCTTCTATGCCGTGATCTATTCGATCTGGCTGAAGCGTTCGACGCCGCAGAACATCGTCATCGGCGGGGCTGCCGGCGCTTTCCCACCCATGATCGGCCAGGCGGTGGTGACGGGCAGCGTGACCTGGGATGGTCTGGCGCTCTTCCTCATCATCTTCCTGTGGACGCCGCCGCATTTCTGGGCGCTGGCGCTTTTGAAGTCCGACGACTACGCGCGCGCCGGCATTCCCATGCTGCCCAATGTGGCCGGCCCGGACGCCACCCGGCTGCAGATCCTCGTCTATACCCTTCTGCTCGTGCCGGCGGGCGTGCTGCCCGCGGTGCTCGGTTTCGGCAGCCTGATCTATACGGGCGTCGCGCTCGTCAGCGGCGCGGCCATGCTCGTGCTCGCATGGCGGGTGTTCACCCGCCGCGAGGGACAGGCTGCGACGCGGGCCGCACAGCACCTCTTCGCCTTCTCGATCCTCTATCTCTGCCTCTTGTTCGCGTCCTTGCTTGCCGAACATGCCTTCGGCCTCGGCCGGGAGCTCGGAGGAAGCGGCCCGGCGGTCGCCCATGCGGTCGCTGAGTGGCTGGCGGGGAGCGCGTCATGAGCGCCGAGCCCCCCGTCCGGCCGGATGCCGAGAAGAGCTCCAAGGAGCCGCCGGCTGGCGAGCGTGACGGCGTCGTCTTGAGCGCCGCCGAGCAGCGCCGCCGGCGCACGCGCAACATCGCGATCGGGGTGACGCTCGCGGCCCTCGTCGTGCTGTTTTACGTGATGACCTTGGCGCGGCTCGGGTCGAATGTATTCGACCGGCCGATGTGAGCATGCCGATGCCGGAGACCAATGCCATGGACAAACCCGATCGCGAAACGCCGGTTGCGATGACGCCCGAGCAGAAGCGCGCGACGCGTGATGCCGCCCAGCGGGCTGTGCGCCGCACCGCGGTGATCTGTTGCGTGGTCGTGGCCGGGATGGTCGGGCTCTCCTTCGCTGCCGTGCCGCTCTACAACCTCTTCTGTCGAACGACCGGCTTTGCGGGCACCCCGCGCGTCGGCACGGCGCCGGCCGAGACGGTCAGCAGCCGCTCGATGACGGTCCGCTTCGACGCCAATCTGTCGCAAGGCGTGCCTTGGCGCTTCCAGCCGGAGGTCGAGTCGGTCAAATTGAAGCTCGGTGAGACGAAGACGATCTTCTACAAGATCGCCAATACGTCGGACCGCGAGACCACCGGCATTGCCGCCTTCAATGTGCAGCCGGACCAGGCCGGCGCCTATTTCGTGAAGATTCAGTGCTTCTGCTTCACCGAGCAGACGCTGAAGCCGGGCGAGGTGATCGAGGCGCCGGTCGTCTTCTACGTCGACCCTGCGCTCGACAAGGATCCGGATCTGCGCGATCTCTCGACGATCACGCTGTCTTATACGATGTTCCCGTCCAAGGATGGCGCGCCGGTGGCCGCCGCCGAGGGCGACAAGTCGAAGTCCAAATTGTGAGGGCGCCGACCTCACGCTATCACGAGGCACCGGAGAACAAGGATCATGGCTGAGGCGCACGCCAAGCACCACGATTATCACCTGGTCAACCCGAGCCCTTGGCCGCTCGTGGGGTCGCTGAGCGCCTTCATCATGGCGGTTGGCGCGGTCCTGTGGATGAAGACGCTCGAAATCGGCGGTCTGCACCTCGGGCCCTATATCTTCGGAGCCGGCTTCCTCGGCGTTCTCTACACCATGCTCAGCTGGTGGACGGACGTGGTGCACGAGGCCAACACGGGCGACCACACTCGGGTGGTGCAGCTGCATCACCGCTATGGAATGATGATGTTCATCGCCTCCGAGGTGATGTTCTTCGTCGCCTGGTTCTGGGCCTATTTCGACGCGAGCCTCTTTCCGAACGAGCTGCATCAGGTCGCCCGTTCCGAGTTCACCGGGGGCGTCTGGCCGCCGAAGGGCATCGAGACCTTCGACCCCTGGCATCTGCCGCTGTTCAACACGCTGGTGCTCCTCACCTCCGGCACGACGGTGACCTGGGCGCATCATGCGATGTTGCATGGGGACCGCGCAGGCGTGAGGCAGGCACTGTGGATCACCGTCGTGCTCGGCCTTCTCTTCACCTGCGTGCAGGCGGTCGAGTACAGCCACGCCAGTTTCGATTTCTCGGGCAACATCTACGGCGCCACCTTCTTCATGGCGACCGGCTTCCATGGCGCCCATGTGATCATCGGAACGATCTTCCTGGCGATCTGCCTGCTGCGGGTCTATCTCGGCCACTTCACGCCGACCCAGCATCTCGGCTTCGAATTCGCAGCCTGGTATTGGCATTTCGTCGACGTGGTCTGGCTGTTCCTCTTCGCCGCCATCTACGTCTGGGGGGCAAGCCCCGGCCTATAGCGCGCGATAGATCGGCAAACTGGAGCTCCGCCCGTGCGGGCTCCATAGCTACCGACCGAAGCCGGCCTTTCCGGCTTCGGCTTTTTTGCGGCAGAGCGGCAGGCAGCCCTGGCACGCGAGGGGCCTCGTGCACCGGGATCGAATGCCGCCGTGGCGAGTTTCGCAACAAGCCGTCCGGTTTGAGCGGCGGCATCGATCGCGCAGCCGCGTTTTGAAGGAGATCCTGCGATGACTGATCCGTCGGGATCCGACTATCCGCCGCAGCCGCCGATCTCGACCGGGATCGCCGGGCGCTGCCCACGCTGCGGGCAGGGATCGCTTTTTCGCGGTTTTATCGATCTGCGCAAGTCCTGCGAGGTCTGTGGCCTCGATTATTCCTTCGCCGATTCGGCCGACGGTCCGGCGGTCTTCATCATGCTGATCGGCGGCTTCATCGTCTGCGGCCTCGCGCTGTGGCTCGAGGTCTACTACGAGCCGCCCTGGTGGGTGCACCTTCTCGTGACGCTTCCCTTCGGCCTCATCGTCTGCTTGGGCATGCTGCGGCCGCTCAAGGGCATGATGGTCGCCCTGCAATACTACAACAAGGCCGAAGAAGGCCGGATCGAGCGCTAGCCGAGAATGTCCGTAGCGCGCCTCAAGCCGCTTGTCCTTCCGGGCTTTTTCGCGCTGGTCGGCATGGCCATCCTCGTCGGGCTCGGGGCTTGGCAGCTGGAGCGGCTCGCCTGGAAGGAAGATCTGATCACGCGCATCGACGCGCGCATTCACGCCGCCCCGGTGCCGGCGCCGCGCGAGGCGAATTGGCCACGCTGGAACGCGGCCGAGGATGAATACCGGCCTGTTTCAGTCCAGGGCGAATTTCTCGACGAGAAGACGGTCTTCGTCACCGCCAATGCGTCGCTCGGACGGAATGCGGGGGCGACCCTCGGCTATATGGTGCTGACGCCGTTGCGTCTTGGCGATGGCAGCATCGTCATCGTCAACCGCGGCTTCGTGCCCCTGGAGCTGAAGGGCGAGCTCCGTCTCGGCGGGGAGGGGGAGGTTACGGTCACCGGCCTGATGCGCGCGCCGCAGGACCAGGGCTGGTTCGTGCCGAATGACGATCCGGCCAAGGGTGTGTGGTTCACGCGCGATCCGGCACGTATCGGAGCGGCGCTCGGCCTTTCCCGGGTCGCGCCTTTCACGATCGACCGGGCCGCCGATAGTGAGGGCGCGGCTGCAGGCAGCCCCTGGCCGCGCGGCGGGCTGACGGTGGTGAGCTTTCCGAACCGGCATCTGGAATATGCCTTCACCTGGTTCGGGCTCGCCGCCACCCTGCTCGTCGTCTTCGCGGCCTCGGCGGTCAAGCGGGTCAAGAGCCCTGAATCGTGAGACTTTCTTGTCTCGAATGGGACAGGAGCGTAGTGTCCGGCGAGCGTTGAGGAGGCCGATTGTGCTGCATATATCGACCCGTGGGGAAGCGCCCGCCATAGGCTTCACGGAGGCGTTGCTCGCTGGTCTTGCCCGCGACGGCGGCCTCTACATGCCCGAGCTCTGGCCGCAGATGGCAGCCGGCGACATCGCGGCGCTCGCGGGGCGCAGCTATGCGGAGTCGGCAACGGCCATCATCGGCCGGCTGATCGACGGCGAGATCGCCGAGCCTGATCTCGCGCCCATGATCACGGCGGCTTACGAAACCTTCCGCCATCCCGCCGTCTGCCCGCTCGTGCAGGTCGGCGACAATCTCTTCCTTCTCGAACTGTTCCATGGTCCGACGCTCGCCTTCAAGGACGTCGCCATGCAGCTCCTCGCGCGCATGATGGACCATGTGCTGAAGCAGCGCGGGACGCGGGCCACCATCGTTGGCGCAACGTCCGGCGATACCGGCTCGGCTGCGATCGAGGCCTTCCGCGGGCTCGATCAGGTTGATGTCTTCGTGCTCTTTCCGCAGGGGCGCGTCTCCGAGGTGCAGCGCCGCCAGATGACGACGGTCGATGCGCCGAACGTGCACGCCATCGCCGTGGAGGGCACATTCGACGATTGCCAAGCCATCCTGAAGGGGCTCTTCAACAACCACCCCTTCCGGGATGCCCTGCAGCTCTCGGGTGTGAATTCCATCAACTGGGCACGGATCGTCGCCCAGACCGTCTATTACTTCACCGCGGCGGTGAGCCTGGGCGGACCGCATCGTCCGGTCGCCTTCGCCGTCCCGACCGGCAACTTCGGCGACGTGCTCGCCGGCTATGTGGCCAAGCGCATGGGCCTGCCCATCGCCGGCTTCACCGTGGCGACCAATGCGAACGATATCCTCGCCCGCACACTGGCCGAGGGCAGTTATCGCCTGACAGAAGTCATGCCCACGTCCTCGCCCTCCATGGATATTCAGGTCTCCTCGAACTTCGAGCGCGTCCTGTTCGATGCCTATGGGCGGGATGCCGGCGAGATCCGCCGGCTCATGGCACGCTTGTCCCAGTCCGGCGCCTTCACCATCGCCGAGCCGGCGCTCGCCGCCATCCGCAAGGAATTTTCGGCAACGGCCGTTTCCGAGGAGGAGACGGCTGCCGAGATCGCCCGTACGTGGCGGGATGCGGACTATCTGCTCGATCCTCATACTGCGGTTGGGCTCGCCGCCGCGCGCCGCAGGCATCGCGTCGATCCGGCGGTGCCGACGGTCGTGCTGTCGACGGCTCATCCCGCGAAATTCCCCGATGCGGTGGAGCGCGCCTGCGGCGTCCGCCCGGCGCTTCCGGCGCATCTCGAAGACCTCCTCACGCGGCGCGAGCGCTTCACGGTGCTCGCCAATGACCAGGGGGCGGTCGAAACCTTCATCCGCGCCAATGCCAGGGCCGTGAAGGCGGGCGCCGCATGAAGCCCCTTCCTTCGTCGCCGGCGGAGATCGGCCTCGACGTGACGACATTGCCGAGCGGACTGCGCGTCGTCAGCGAGCGCTTCCCCCATGTGGCGACGGCGGCGGTCGGCGTCTGGGTGGGCACGGGGGCGCGGCACGAGGAAGACGGGGAGCATGGCCTGTCCCATCTCCTCGAGCATATGGCCTTCAAGGGCACCCGGCGGCGCACAGCGCGCGAGATCGCCGAGGCGATCGAAGCTGTCGGCGGCGATCTCAATGCGGAAACCGGCGTCGAGCACACCGCCTACACCGCCCGGGTGATGGCCGAGGACATCCCGCTCGCGCTCGACATTCTGGCCGACATCCTGACCGAGTCGATCATCGACGAAGGCGATTTGGAGCGCGAAAAGGCAGTCATCCTGCAGGAGATCGGCGCTGTCGAGGACACGCCCGACGATCTCATCAACGATGTCTTTCTCGAAGCGGCCTTTCCCGCCCAGCCTCTCGGCCGCCCCATTCTCGGCACGCCCGAAACAGTCGCAGGCTTCACGCCCGATGCGGTGAAGCGCTTCCTCGCGCGTGAATACCGCGCCGGACGCACGGTCGTCGCGGCAACGGGCGCCGTGGACCATGACCATCTGGTCGAAATGGCCGCGAAGCTTTTTGCGCCCTTGGCGCCGGGCGAACCGCCTCGGCCACAGCCGGCCGCCTATCGCGGCGGGACGGAGGCGCGGCTCGACCGCGATCTCGAACAGGCCCATGTCCTCCTCGGCTTTGCCGGTGCCTCCTTCCTGGATCGCGATTTCTATCCCTTGCAAGTCTTCGCCAATCTTCTTGGCGGGGGCATGTCGTCGCGTCTCTTCCAGGAGGTGCGGGAGGAGCGCGGGCTTGCCTATGCGGTGGACGCCTTTCACTGGTCCTTTGCCGACAGCGGCGTTTTCGGCCTGTCGGCCGCCACAGCGCCCGAGGATCTCGCCGAGCTCATGCCGGTGGCGCTCGATTGCCTGAGCGAGGCCGCCGAGACCGCCACCGAGGCCGAGATCGGCCGCGCCAAGGCCCAGCTTCGGGTTGCCCAGTTCACCGCCCTGGAATCGCCGACCAGCCGCGTCGAGCAGATCGCGCGCCAGCTCATCGCTTTGGGGCGTGTTCTGCCGCGCGCCGAAATTCTCGACCGCCTCGAAGCGGTCGGCACGGCCGATGTCCGGGCTGCGGCGGCTGCGCTCTTCCGCGCGCCTCCCATTCTCGCCGCCATCGGCCCGCTGCAGGCGCTGATGCCGCTTTCGGCCGTGGCGGAACGGTTGGCTGGGGGGCGGTGATGGCGCTGTTCCGCTTCTCCGCGCCACACGACATCACGCTCGTGGTGCGCGGGGAGGGCGTCTATCTCAGGCCCCCGCAGATGGCGGACCATGCCGCCTGGGCTGCGCTGCGCGAGGAGAGCCGCGCTTTCCTCGAGCCCTGGGAACCCCTGTGGCCGCCCGATGATCTGACGCGCGCAGCCTTCCGCCGGCGGGTCCGCCGCTATGCGGAAGATCTTCGGCGCGATCTTGCCTATCCCTTCCTGTTGTTTCGGCAGGATGACGACGAACTACTCGGCGGGCTGACGCTCGGGCTGGTGCGCCGCGGCGTCGCACAAGCCTGCACGCTCGGCTATTGGACGGGCATGCGCCATGCCCGCAAAGGCCATATGTCGCGCGGGGTACGCGCGGCCCTGCGCTTCGCTTTTCTCGATCTCGGGCTGCAGCGGGTAGAGGCGGCCTGCCTACCCAACAATATTGCTTCGATTACTCTTCTTGAAAAAGCCGGCTTTCAGCGTGAGGGCTATGCGCGGCGATATCTCTGCATCGCCGGTATGTGGCAAGACCATCTTCTTTTCGCCTGCCTCAAAGATGACCTCGTCCTGTAAGTCCCCGAATTCTGCCTTCAGCATGAGGTGGGGACCAATGCCGGGTTCCGCTTGCGCTGATTCGGTTGCACAGCTAGGACTTGGGCTATGAGCCGGGCGCCTATCCGCAAGAGAGTTCCGCATTGCGAGTGATCCGCCTCCTCACCCCATTGATCGCTGGCATCTGGCTCATGCTCGGGGTGCCGCAGGCGCAGGCGGTGGAAGCCGTGCGCGTCACTCTCGATGCCGCCGCCATCGACCTCACGTCGGTGGTGGAGCACTATCACTCCGAAAGCGACCTCATCCAGATTTCGACTGCGCCCGGACCGGACGGGATCGTGCGGCGCATCGCGGTGAAGGCGCGCGAAGGCGGCACGCGCCCGGACTGGATCGTCTTCGCGCTGACCAATGATACGGACGAGCAGATCGACCGGCTGCTCGTCGCGCCGCATTACCGGCTCGTCGGCTCGGGCGTCATCTGGCCGGACCTCGGGTCGAGCCGCATCGCCGCGATCACGGCGAGCCAGGGTATCCGTCCGGAGCGGGAGGAGGCGTCGGATGCCGACACCTTCACCATCACGCTCGACCCCGGCACGACCGTCACCTTCGTCGCGGAACTGCAGACGCCGAACCTGCCGCAGCTCTATCTGTGGGAGCCGGAGGCCTACAAGCACAAGGTCAATGGGCTGACCCTCTACAAGGGCATCATCATCGGCATCGCGGGGCTGCTCGCGCTCTTTCTCACCGTCGTCTTCGTCGTCAAGGGCGCGGTGATCTTTCCGGCCGCCGCGGCTCTCGCCTGGGCGGTGCTCGCCTATGCCTGCATCGATTTCGGCTTCTTCCAGCAGATCTTTCCCATAGCGGCCGCGACCGAGCGCATTTATCGGGCGGCCGCCGAGGCGGTCCTCGCCGCGACCTTGCTCGTCTTTCTCTTCGCCTATCTCAATCTAAGCCGATGGCACGTGCGCTACAGCCATGTGACGCTCGGCTGGCTCGTCTTCCTCGGCGCACTCGTCGGGCTTGCCGTCTTCGATGCCCCGATCGCCGCCGGCGTCGCGCGCATTTCCATCGCCGCCATCGCGGCGGTCGGCTTCGCGCTCGTCGTGCATCTGGCGAGCCACGGCTACGACCGCGCGGTCATGCTCATCCCGACCTGGCTGTTGCTGCTCGTCTGGGTGGCTGCAGCGAGTTTCACCGTGCTGGGTGAGTTGACGCGTGATCTCGTCTCGCCGGCCCTGATCGGCGGCCTCGTGCTCATCGTGTTGCTCATCGGCTTCACCGTCATGCAGCACGCCTTCGCGGGCGGGGCGCTGGCCCAGGGGCTCGTCAGCGACAGCGAGCGGAAAGCCCTGGCGCTCGCGGGCTCGGGCGATGTCGTCTTCGACTGGGATGTGATCGCCGATCGCATTTTCGTCAGCAACGAGGTCGAGCAGCAGCTCTCGCTCCGCCGTGGCAGCCTGGAGGGGCCAGCCTCGGCCTGGCTTGACGTGATCCACCCCTTCGACCGCGATCGCTACCGCGCCACGCTCGATGCCGTGCTCGAGCAGCGGCGTGGCCGCATCGCGCTCGACTTCCGCCTGCGCGCCTCCGACGGCCAGTATTTCTGGTTCAATCTCAAGGCGCGTCCGGTCGTCGGCAGCGACAACGAAGTGATCCGTGTCGTCGGCACGTTGAGCGACGTCACCGAAAGCCGCAATGCCGAGGAGCGATTGCTGCATGACGCGGTGCACGACAATCTGACCGGCTTGCCGAACCGCGAGTTGTTCCACGACCGGCTCGATGCCGCGCTCGTCTTCAGCCGCCGCGGCGGGCTGATCCGCCCGACGGTGATCGTCGTCGACATCGACCGCTTCAAGGGTGTGAATGAATCCGTCGGCCTGTCGGCCGGCGACTCGATCCTGCTCACCTTGTCGCGCCGCCTCGGCCGGCTCCTGCGCCCTCAGGACAGCCTCGCCCGGATTTCCGGCGACGAGCTGGCGCTCATCCTCGTCTCCGAGCGCGAGCCCGACCGCATCATCGCCTTCGCCGACATGATCCGGCGCGCGGTGACGACGCCCGTGACCTTCGCCGAGCGCGAAATCTTCCTCACCGCCTCGATCGGCATCGCGCTGCACGACTCCCAAGAGGACGTGAAAGGCGACGAGATGCTGCGCAACGCCGAGATTGCCATGATCCACGCCAAGCGCCAGGGCGGGGACCGCATCGAGGTCTTCCGGCCGGGCATGCACGGCCAGCGCAACGATCGGCTCGCCCTGGAGAGCGACCTCCGGCGTGCTCTCGAACGCGGCGAGATGAAGGTCTATTTCCAGCCGATCGTACGCCTGGAAGACCGCACCGTCGCCGGTTTCGAGACCCTCCTGCGCTGGGATCACCCGCGCCAGGGCCGCCTGATGCCGCATGATTTCATCCCGATTGCGGAGGAAAGCGGCCTCATTGCCGAGCTCGGCGCCTTCGCCTTGGAGCGCACGGCGCGCGAGCTCTCGGTCTGGCAGCGGGCGCTCGAGGTCGACCCGCCGATCTTCGCGAGCGTGAATATTTCGAGCCGCCAGCTGCTGCGCCACGACCTCCTGCACGACGTCAAGACCGTGCTCGCGCGCACGCCCGTCGAGCCCGGCTCGCTGAAGCTGGAGTTGACCGAGAGCCTCGTGATGGACAACCCGGAATATGCGGCGCAGATGATGAAGCGCATCCGGGATCTCGGCGCGGGCCTGACGCTCGATGATTTCGGCACGGGCTATTCGGCGCTCAACTATCTGCAGCGCTTCCCCTTCGACACCATCAAGATCGATCAGTCCTTCGTGCGCCAGCTCGGCAATGGTGGCCGGCCGGTGATTTTGCGCGCCATCGTCTCGCTGGCGCATGACCTCGGCATGGAGGTCGTGGCGGAGGGAGCGGAGAACGAGTCCGACGCGATCGAGCTCTACCAGCTCGGCTGCGAATATGCCCAGGGCTTTGCCTTCGGCGAGCCGATGACGGCTCATGATGCGCGCCGCCTCGTGGGTGCGGCGCCCGAGGCGGCCTGATAAGAGCGGCGAAAGATGTCGCCTCAGGCGTGACCGGCTTGGCCGGAGAGCATGCCGGGCTCGATGCCGAGCGCCCGCAGGGCGAGATCATAGCGGGCGTCGAGCGAGGCCTCGAAAAGAAGGTTGAGATGGGCGGGGCAGTTCAGCCAGCCATTCGCCTGGATCTCGCTTTCGAGCTGGCCGGGAGACCAGCCGGAATAGCCGAGCGCCAGCATGGCGCTGGCGGGACCCTCCCCACGCGCGATCGCCTTGAGGATATCCACGGTGGCCGTGAGGCAGACGCCGTCGTCGATGGGCAGCGTGGAATTGTCGATGAAGAAGTCGGCCGAATGCAGGACGAAGCCACGGCCCGTCTCTACGGGGCCGCCGCGCAGCACCTGCATGCGCTCGGCCTGGGTTGGAAGCCGGATGACGTCCTCGGGCGGGATGATGTCGAGCTGCACGAGCAGGTCCGGAAAGCTGAGGTCAGGCGCCGGGCGGTTGACGATGATGCCCATGGCGCCCTCGTCCGAATGCGCGCACACATAGATCACGCTCCGGGAGAAGCGCTCATCGCTCATCCCGGGCATGGCGATGAGCAACTGACCGTCGAGATAGCCGCTGGTCTCGCCGCTTCTTGCCTGCTCAGCTCGCATGGTGGGCCCCTTTTCGTTCTATGCTAAGACCATGGGTCAGCTTTTCAACGCATTTTGCACTCATAGGTTCGCGAGGCTCACCGGATCGTGCCTCGCGGGATCAAAATAGAGACGTTATGTCACTGAAATGAAAGATAGAGCAGACGGACTGCGGAAAGGCGTATCGGCATTGGCGGCCCTCTCCTGTGCTGCCTTTGCGATGTTTTTCTCCGGCGCGCGGGCAGAAGAGGCACGCCTCCAATCCCCGTCCCATTCCACCGTCCGGCTGGAGGCGATCGCCGTGCCGCCGGACAGCGGCGACCGCAAGGTGGCGCTCGATATCACGCTCGCACCGGGCTACAAGACCTATTGGCGCACGCCCGGCGATTCGGGGGTTCCGCCGAGCTTCGACTGGTCGAAATCGGATAATCTCGCCTCGGTGACGGTGCGCTGGCCCGCGCCAAAACGCTTTCCTGACGGCGACGGCTACGCCAATGGCTATGGCGGGCGCGTGCGCTTTCCCCTCAACGTCGTCGCGCGCGATAAGGACAAGCCGCTCCTTCTGGCGCTGAAGCTCGACTATGCCATCTGCAAGGACATTTGCATTCCGGCCACGGCCGAGATGACGCTGCGACTGCCGGCGGCTGGCGAGGGCGTCTCGATCCCGCTCAGCCGGGCGGAGGAGGCCGAATTGCCGCGGCGCGTGGCCTTGGGCGAGGCGCTCGACGGTCTCGCGATCACCGCCGCCGAGGGGCCCGTCGATTCCCTTCTCGTCAAGGCGCAACTGCCGAACGGATCTCCCGACGCCGATCTCTTCGTGGAAGGTCCCGATGGGTGGCTGTTCGGCAAACCCGACGTGACCATCAGCAATGACGGGACGGCGCTTTTCCGCGTGCCCCTGACGGATCGTCCCTCCGGGCCGTCGGCGCCCAAGGTGCCCTTGCTCTTCACGCTGGTCGACGCGGGCCGTGCGATCGAGGTGGTGGCGGACCTCGACGCGAGCGGCCCGGCGCGGTAACTCAATGGGGCAACACGACGGCGCAGCCCGATGAGGTCCGGGGCGCCGTTTCCTTCGTGATCCCCATCGTCCCTCAGGAGTCGAGCCCATGGCTATCAAAGTCGGTGATCCGCTGCCGCAAGTGACGTTTCGCATTCCGACCGCGGATGGTCCGGCCGCCAAGACCACGGATGATCTCTTCAAGGGACGTCGGGTCGTTCTTTTTGCCGTACCGGGCGCCTTCACGCCGACCTGCAACAACAATCACCTGCCCGGTTTCCTCGCCAAGGCCGACGCCATCAAGGCCAAGGGAATCGAGGCCATCTTGGTCACGGCGGTCAATGACGTCTTCGTGATGGGCGCCTGGGCCAAGGCGACCGGCGCCGAAGGAAAGATCGAGTTCCTGTCGGACGGCAGCGCCGACTTCGCCACCGCCGTTGGCCTCACCTTCGATGGCAAGGGCTTCGGCCTCGGCACCCGCTCGCAGCGCTATTCGATGGTCGTGAACGACGGCGCTGTCGAGATGCTCAATGTCGAGGACGCGCCCGGCAAGGCGGAGGTCTCAGGCGCCGACGCGCTCATCGAGAAGCTCTGAGTCTGACACAGCCATAGGACCTGGCGTCCCAAGGGGTCGCACCGGTGGGGCGCGCCAGACCGGCTGTTGCCGACCTCGACTCTATAGAAGCTGAACTCGGCAATAGTCCGGGTTCAGCTGCGAGGCGCCGGCTCCGAGAGCCGGCGTTCTCGAATGCCGGCGCTCGACTGCAAGCCCGGAACGCCTCAAGCCGTGATTGATGCGACCAGCGCAATATCCAGCTCGGCCGTGATCTCGACCTCCACCTCGACACCGGGTTTCAGCGGCGCGAAGCTCATGCGGTGGAAGGGGCAGGGGCCGTGGGCGGCGATGGCCGCCCGATGCTCGGGCGTCGCATAGCCCTTGTGCCGCGAAAAGCCATAGGCGGGAAAACGTGTGCACAGCCGGCGCATCATCCGGTCGCGTGTGACCTTCGCCACGATGGCGGCAGCCGCGATCGATGCAACGGTCGCATCACCCTTGACTACGGCCTCGACTGGGCAGGGGGCCGGAGGCCTGTCGATCCCGTCGACGAGGGCCATCATGGGCATCACCGGCAGCGCCCCGAGCGCCCGCCCCATGGCGGTGAGCGTCGCCTTACGGATATCGGTAGCGTCGATGTCGCGGGCCGGCACGCTCGCCACGGCCACATGGCTCGACATCAGGATAAGATCATAAAGCCGCTCGCGTTCCTCGGGCGGCAGCAACTTGGAATCGGCGAGCCCCTCCGGAATACGCTCGGGATCGAGCACGACGGCGGCAACCACGACCGGCCCGGCGAGCGGGCCCCGCCCGACCTCGTCCACACCGGCCACGGGCCAGAGGCCTCGCGCTCTCAGCCGCTCTTCCCGGTCGAAGGTGGGAAGAGCCGGAAGGACGAGCGACAGTTGCTCGATCGTGCTCCGCGACTTGGCCGACGGCTTAGCCGATCCCCTGGCAATCGCTTTTGCTGGCGGCTTGCCCGGCACCGTGGGTGTCTTCGCCTTGGTCTTGGCTGAAGCCTTGGCCGAGGCGGGCGATTCGGTGAGGGAGCGCTTCATGCGCCCATGGTGCCGGTTCCCAATCGATCCTCAACCGAAAAATGCCGCCGGCCTCGGACATTCTGCCTCAGGCCGGGAGCGTGACGCGTCCGGTGGCGTCGAGCGGGAAGAAGGGATTATGCGCGATTTCCCAGGGATGGCTGTCGAGATCGGCGAAATAACCGGAATAGCCGCCCCAGGAGGTGCGCGCGGCGGGCTTCAGGAGCCGCCCACCACCGGCCACGGCAGCAGCCAGCGCCGCATCGACCGCTTCTTCGCTCGGCTTGTTCTGGGCGAGCGCGAAGCCGCCGAAGCCGGGCGGAGTGTCGGCAAGACCGGCGTCGGCCGCGAGCTCGGCCCGCGACCAGAGCGCCAGAACGAGGCTCTCGAGCGCGAAGAAGCTGACCTCGTCGGTGCTCGCGCCGGCCGACCTGCGCCAGCCGAGCCGCTCGTAGAAGGCGGTGCTTCTCGCTACGTCGCTGACGCCGAGCGTGATCAGGCTGACTGATGCGGCAAAAGGCTGTGCCATGGCGAAACTCCCTATGTTCTTCGTCTGTGCCGGCCGCTCAGAACAGGCTGAGCTGCTCGGTCGCGGCTTTCGGGGGCGTGAAAAGATCGGTTCTGAGCCGCGTGCGCTGCTTGTTGAAGCCGATCCGGCTCGCAGCCATCTCGAAACGCCGGCCGATCATCCAGGCATAGGGGCCGCTGCCGACCATGCGCTGGCCCCAGCGGGAATCGTAGTCCTTGCCGCCGCGCGTCGAGCGCACGAGCGACAGCACGTGGCGGGCCTTCCCGGGATGATTGGCGAGAAGCCATTCGCTGACGATGTCCTTGATTTCGAGCGGTAGGCGCAGCAGCACATAGCCGGCTTCGCGGGCTCCCGCCGCATATGCGCGCTCCAGGATCGTCTCGATCTCCGCTTCGTTGATCGCCGGGATGATCGGGGCGACGAGCACGGTAACAGGAATGCCGGCGGCCGCGAGCGCTTCGATCGTCGCGAGCCGTTTGGCGGGTGTCGCCGCGCGTGGCTCCATGCTGCGGGCGAGCGCCGGGTCGAGCGTCGTCACGGAAATGGCGACCTTGGCGAGCCCGCGCGCCGCCATCGGGGCGAGTATGTCGATGTCGCGCGTCACCAGGCCCGATTTGGTGACGATGCCGACGGGATGGCCGAACTCGGCCAGGACTTCGAGCAGGCTGCGCATGATCTTGAACTTGCGCTCGATCGGCTGATACGGGTCCGTATTGGTGCCGATCGCGATTGTGCGCGGCTGATAGCCCGGCGCCGCCAGTTCCTTGGCGAGGAGGGCCGCGGCCTCCGGCTTGGCGAAGAGCTTCGATTCGAAATCGAGCCCCGGCGACAGGCCCATATAGGCGTGGGTCGGCCGCGCGAAACAATAGACGCAGCCATGCTCGCAGCCGCGATACGGGTTGATCGAGCGGTCGAAGGAGATATCCGGCGATTCGTTGCGGGTGATGATCTTGCGCGCCCGCTCGACGCTCACCTCCGTCTTGAACGGCGGAAGCTCCTCCAGACTGCCCCAGCCGTCATCGGCGTCCTCGCGCGTCAGAGGCTCATAACGTGCGGCGGGATTGGTGACGGCGCCGCGCCCCCGGCGGCGATCCTGATCGACCTGCATGTGGGCCAACGGGTCGTCCGGATTAAGTCCCGAGCCTTTGCGTGGCGGACGCCGATCCGCCTCGTCCAGTGCCTTGGACTGCACCCGCTCGGCAGCTTTTGAATGGCCCTTGATCAAGGCTCTTTGAGCCATGATGATCCCTCTTGATGACGTCGGATCTCGGTGAAGTCGGAGTGGTCTCATTATGGGAACAAAAAGAGAACATAGCAAGGGCGTGCTCTGCGGCGCTGGCTGGCGCGCAGCGACTTGCCCGCCGGTTGCGGCCGGTGCGCGATGATCTCTGCAGTCATTCGTGCCGGTGGTGACGGCGAGGCGCTCGGAGCGACGATTGCGGCGCTGGTGCCGGCGGTCGCCGATGGTGTGCTGCGTGATGCCGTCGTCGTGGACGAGGGCGGCGACGCGGAGATCTGGGAGATCGCCGATGCAGCGGGAACGCATTACCTCAAGCTGTCAGCGGGCGAGGATGCCTGGTGCCGCGGCGCGGCGGCGGTTAAAGGGCCCTGGCTTCTGCTGATCGCCGCCGGCGATCTGCCCGAGCCCGCCTGGGCGGTCGCCGCTGAGCGCTTCATCCGCAAGGTCAAGCCTGGAGACGTTTTGGGCGGCGCGCGCCTCACACGGTCCCGGAGCTCGGCCTGGGGCGGTCTGCTGCGTCGATTGGCTCCCCAGTCGCGTGTCACCTCCGGGGTTCTGGTGTCGAAGGACCTTGTCCTGCAGGGCCATCTCGGCCGGGCGCGGCTGAAGCGGCTGGCAGTGGCACTCGACCATTATGGGAGATGAGCAGAATTGGCGCTATTTTGAAGCGATGAGAACGCTATCTCCCGTTGATATCCTGCCATCATTTGGTCACCAGCCGTCAATACTGGCGCCAGCTGAATTGCAACGGAGGTGAGATGCGCGCCATAGAGATCAGCGACGCAAATGCTGTGACGGGTGCTTGGATCGGGGGGGCGAATATTGGGCGTCTAGACATCTTAGGAATCGTACGACCTAATCACTCGAAAGAAAATCTGAGCCCGCCGCTGATGGATCCGGCTTCCTATATCTGGCCAGATCCCAATATCAAGCCGGTCATTGTCGATTTTTCGAAAGCTGGGAAAGGCATCGGAATCACCGTGCCGACCGAAACGCTTCAGGACTGGTTCTGAGAGCGAGCAGAACAATTCGAACGGCCCGGCCTGCGGCGACGACGTCGGTAGCTTTGTATTGGTAGAACTCATGCCTGATGCCGTTCTACTCGGTACATCAGCACAGCGCATGTGTTTTGCACGGAAATGCTCGACTTATTTTTGTCGCAAGTTGCCCATAGAGCGGCCACGTTCCACGATTTTCACAGGAGAGGTGAGATGCGTACTTTGGATGAGACTGCGTCGGGCACAGTGATCGGCGGGCTTGGAAAGAGCACATCGATTGCCGGAGCCTTCGCGCAAGTGGACGGGCACGGAGGCCTCGGCTCCTATGCTAGTTTCAGACTGGTCCGCGAACTCGCCGATACTGCCGCCTTCCACCTGTCGACCGAGACCAAGCCAACGAGGAGGAAAAATTGTCGCGAGGGTGCGATATGGACCGTCATACCGCCGTTCGGGATTCACGTCAGATGCCCCCCCATGGCGACAAGTTAGGCCACGAACCGGTATTGCCGGTGCCGTCTCGCGGAGCCGCTTTCCCTGTGAACAACACTGGCGAGCCGATCAACCGTCGCCGTAGTCACGATCCCTCAATGGCTTGGGTGAGTTCCCTGCTTTACTTAGGATTACCATTCCGGAAAACTCACGTGTTCTTAGTAAGGCTGTTGCACCCTCTACGGAAGATGAAGAAGAAAAATAATTGGATCGAATGTATAGTATAAATCGGTTTAAATAAATATTTTGACTTATTGGCTTGCTTGACGGTAAGCAGCTCCAGGATGTGAGCTAAGGAACGTTCGGCATGAGAATTCTTGACGAAAGCAAAAGCGAACGCGTGGCGGGCGCTGGCGCGGACAGATACAGTTGCGGAACGCTCTCTGCGAGGATCGCAGGCCAGAGCAGGTCCCTTGACTGTCGCGGCTCGCGGCGGATCGTGCGGCAGATCGGAGAGAGGGGCTTTTCCGCTGCGATTGACGAGCGATCGCCGCTTGCCGACGGAGCGGGAACGGTGGCCTGGCAGCCAATGCGGTGATCTTGATCGGCGGGGGTCAGTGATAGCCCTCGCCCTCTGCCAGCTTTCCGCGGAAGGTCCAGTAGACGAAGACCGTGTAGCAGAGTACGAGCGGCAGCAGGAAGAGCGTGCCGATCAGGATGAAGATCTGCGAGGACGGCGCTGACGATGCCTCCCAGATCGTGACGGTCGGCGGAACGAGATAGGGAAAGTTGGAGATCGCGAGCCCCGCATAGCACAGGATGAAGATCCCGATCGTGCCGAAGAAGGGCAGCGCCGTATGTTCCCGCCCCAGCGCCCGCCACACCATGACGACGAGAACGGCCGTCAGTGCCGGGAAGATCCAGAGATAATAGATGTTCGGTGCGGTGAACCAGCGCTCGGCGATATGCGCGAAGATGATGGGCGTCCACAGGCTCACCAGCGCGGCGATTGCCGCCACGGCGAGCATGAGCGGCCGGGCCAGCTGGCGCGCGTGCGCGGCGGCCGGGCCGACCGTGCGCATCGTCAACCAGGTCGCGCCGAGAAGGGCATAGCCCGCCACGAGGCCCACGCCCGTGAGCAGCGGGAAAGGGGCGAACCACTCGAAGGAGCCGCCGGCATAGGCGCCGTTCTCGACGGTGATGCCCTGCAGCAGCCCGCCGAGGATGACGCCCTGGGCAAAGGCCGCGACGATCGAGCCGCCGGCGAAGGCGATGTCCCAGATCGCGTGTTTCGGCTTCGCCACCCAGCGGAATTCGAAGGAGACGCCGCGGAAGATGAGGGCGAGCAGCATCACGATGACCGGTAGATAGAGCGCCGGCATGATGATGCTGTAGGCGAGCGGAAAGGCGACCCACAGGCCTCCGCCGCCGAGCACGAGCCAGGTCTCGTTGCCGTCCCAGAAGGGGGCGACCGAATTCATCATCTGGTCGCGGGTCGCTTCATCCCGCGTGGTCGGGAAGAGAATGCCCACGCCGAGGTCGAAGCCGTCGAGGATGACATACATGCCGACCGCGAGCGCGATGATGGCGGCCCAGATTACCGGCAGATACCATTCCATGGCGAGCCTCCCTCCGCCGCTTCATTCGCCCGGGGTGAGAGCGGCCCGGGTCGCCCCTTCGGCCGCCGACAGCGGGCGGTTGGGCAGGCCCTCTTGTGGCCCGGTGACGTGGGGCACCGGCCCCTTGTTGATGAGCTTGTTGATGTAGCGGATGCCCATCGCGAACACGACGCCGTAGATGAGGACGAAGGCGACGAGGCTCACGAAGACGGTCATCGCCGGCACCGGCGAGCGCGCATCGATGGTCCGCAGCGCCCCCGTCACCACCCAGGGCTGGCGGCCGATTTCAGTCACCATCCAGCCGGAGACGATGGCGAGAAAGCCGAGCGGCCAGGACAGGGCCGCAACCCTGAGATAGAGCCGATTGGTGAAGAGCCTGCCGCGCCACCAAAGGTAGCCGCCGACGAAGGCGAGGAGGATGAGGAAGACGCCGATGCCGACCATGGCGCGGAAGGCGAAGAACACCGGCGGCACGGGCGGCCTGTCCTGCACCGGGAAGGCTTTGAGGCCGGGATAGATGCCGTCCCATTCGTGCAGGATGATGAAGCTGCCGAGATGCGGAATGGCAATCTGGAAGTCGTTGGTCTCCGTCGCCTCGTTCGGCCAGGCGAAGAGCACGAGTGGCGCAACCTCCTGCGCCGGCCAATGGCCCTCGATGGCGGCGAGCTTGGCCGGCTGATACTTGGCCGTGGCCTGGCCGTGGAAGTCGCCGATGAGGGCCTGGACGGGGGCGAGCACCAGGGCGAGGCCGAGGCCCATGCGCAGCATCGTCCGCCCGTCTTCCACATGTTTGCCGGCCAGCAGATAACGGGCGCCGACGGCCAGCACGACGATCGCGGTCGTCAGATAAGCCGCCACAACCATATGCGCCAGGCGATAGGGGAAGGTCGGATTGAAGACGATCTTGAACCAGTCCACCGGATAGGCGATGCCGTCCCGCATCTCGTGCCCGGTGGGATATTGCATCCAGCTGTTGGCCGAAAGGATCCAGAAGGCCGACATGCAGGTGCCGAGGGCGACCATGACGGCGGCGACGAGATGCAGCCAGCGTGGCACCCGGTCCCAGCCGAACAGCAAGACGCCGAGGAAGGTCGCTTCGAGGAAGAAGGCGGTGAGCACCTCATAGGCCATCAGCGGGGCAACGATATTGCCTGCCACGACCGAGAAGCGGCTCCAGTTCGTGCCGAACTGGTAGGAAAGCACGATCCCGGACACCACGCCCATGGCAAAGGACACGGCGAAGATCTTGGTCCAGAATCGCGCCAGCGTCCGATAGCGTTCCTCGCCCGTATAGAGATGGCGGGCGATCAATGTCGCGATGAAGGCCGACAGTCCGATGGTGAAGGCCGGGAAAATGATATGAAAGGTGATCGTGAAGGCGAATTGGATCCGTGCCAGAAGGCTCGCGTCGAACGGCATCCTCTCTCCTTCCGCGGGTAATCGTCATCCCGTATCGGACCAGATAACCTATTCGACCATAAAAGCGGGTTTCAGGCGACCTCTTCTGCTGCTAATCCGCTCGGCGTATTGTCTCACGGCAAAAATGCCGCAGTGCAAAATGCCGCAGCGTCAGTCAACGCGCGGCGGCAATTCCTGGAGAGCCTTCTGCAGGGCACGCAGGTCACGCCAGGCGAGCCGTTTCTGCAAGGGCTGGCGCAGGAGGTAGGCGGGGTGGAGCGTCGCCAGCGCGCGGATGGTGCGGCGTCCGGTGTCATAGGAGAACCATTTGCCGCGGCTGCGCAGAATACCCTCGGTCAGCCCGAGCAGGGCCTGGGCGGAAGGACCGCCGAGGCAGACCAGGATGTCGGGATCGCAGAGTTCGATCTGTCGCTTGAGGAAGGGCTGGCACATCGCCGATTCCTGCGGCGTCGGCGTGCGATTGCCCGGCGGCCGCCAGGGAACGATATTGGCGATATAAACCTGTGTGCGGTCGAGCCCGATGGTCGCCAGCATGCGATCGAGCAATTGCCCGGAACGGCCGACGAAGGGCAGGCCTTGGAGATCCTCGTCGCGGCCCGGTGCCTCGCCGACGAGCATGACACGGGCTTGCGGGTTGCCGTCAGCGAAGACGAGATTCTTGGCGGTACGTTTCAAGCCGCAGGCGTCGAAGGCGGCAAGGCGCTCCCGCAACTCCTCCATGCTCTGCGCCGCCCGTGCCTCGGCGCGGGCCGCAAGTGCTGCATCATCGGCGGTCTCGGCGCCCTGCGGGAAGGGCGGCGGACGGTTCGGCTCCGGGCTCGCCCCGGCCGGTGCGGCTCGCGCGCCGCGGTTGTCGCCGGCCGCCTCGCTCGCTCGCGCCGCCCGCGCGCGACCTTCCGCTTCCGTTTCGGCAAAACGGTCGTGCGGCTCCTCGTCCAAGGCGAACTCGATGCCCGCCTCGGCATAGAAGGCGATGAGCGCCTCGATGGCCTGAAGATCCTGAACGTGAAAGGACATGCCCTATGTTACGTCAGGTACGGCAGAAATGACCAGCGAGACTGCACCTCGATCAGCGCCGATCTGTCGTCGGCAATAGTGCGGCTCGATGGTTTCACTGGCATCGAAAATGTGGCAATCGAGTTTTCCCGGCAAGCGCTTGAGGACAGAAGGATAAAGGCATGGAGCTGCCCGCTCGGGAGGCAATGGACTACGACGTCGTCATCGTCGGGGCGGGGCCCGCGGGGCTCGCGGCGGCCATTCGTCTGAAACAGCTCGCCGCTGACGCGGGGCAGGAGGTCTCGGTCGTCGTGGTGGAGAAAGGCTCCGAAGTCGGCGCCCATATTCTGTCCGGCGCCGTGATCGATCCTTCCGGCCTCGACAATCTGTTGCCCGACTGGCGCGAGGATCCCGAGCGGCCTCTGAAAACAGAAGTGAGTGCAGACCGTTTCTATTGGCTCGGCCCGGCGGGCGGCGTCCGTCTGCCCAATGTGATGATGCCGCGGCTGATGAACAATCACGGCAATTTCGTCGGCTCGCTTGGCAATGTCGCGCGCTATCTCGCACAGCGCGCCGAGGCGCTCGGCGTCGAGATCTATCCCGGCTTCGCCGCCACCGAAGTGCTGTTCGGTGAAGGCGGCGAGGTCGCGGGCATTGCGACCGGTGACATGGGTGTCGGCCGCGACGGCGAACCGAAGGCGGATTTCACCCGCGGCATGGAGCTGCGCGGCCGCTACACGCTCTTCGGGGAAGGCGCGCGCGGCAGCTTGAGCAAGGAGCTCATCAAGCGCTTCGATCTGCAGGCAGGCCGGGAGCCGCAGAAATTCGGCATCGGCCTGAAGGAGCTCTGGCAGGTGGCGCCCGAGCAGTTCCGTCCGGGTCTGGTGCAGCACAGCTTCGGCTGGCCGCTCGACAACCGAACAGGCGGCGGCTCGTTCCTCTATCACTTCGACGACCACCTGGTGGCCGTGGGCTTCGTGGTCCATCTGAACTACGAGAATCCGACCCTGTCGCCCTTCGATGAATTCCAGCGCTTCAAGACGCATCCGATGATTCGCGAGGTCTTCGCGGGCGGCCGCCGTATCGCCTATGGTTCGCGTGCCATCACCGAGGGCGGCCTTCAGTCGGTGCCGAAGCTCGTCTTTCCTGGTGGCGCGCTGATCGGCTGCGCGGCCGGCTTCGTCAATGTGCCGCGCATCAAGGGCAGCCACAACGCGGTCCTCTCCGGCATGCAGGCGGCGGAGGAGGCCTTTGCCGCGCTCACCGCCGGGCGCAGCCACGACGAACTCGCCGGCTATGAGGAAGGCTGGCGCAACTCGGCCATCGGTCGCGATTTGAAGCGCGTGCGCAACGTCAAGCCGCTGTGGTCGCGCTTCGGCACGGCCGCCGGTGTCGCCCTCGGCGGGATGGACATGTGGACCAATGAGCTCTTCGGCTTTTCGCTCTTCGGCACGCTGAAGCACGGCAAGCCGGACCATGCCACGCTGAAGCCGATCGACCGGGTGCGGCCAATCGTCTATCCGAAGCCGGACGGCGTCCTCTCCTTCGACAAGCTGTCATCGGTCTTTCTGTCGAACACGAATCACGAGGAGAACCAGCCCGTTCACCTGAGGCTCGCCGACCCGAGCATCCCGGTGGCGCAGAACCTGCCGCTCTATGGCGAGCCGGCGCGGCTCTATTGCCCGGCCGGGGTCTATGAGATCGTCTATGACGACGAGGCCAACCGGAAGGATCCCCGTTTCGTCATCAATGCGCAGAATTGCGTGCACTGCAAAACCTGCGACATCAAGGACCCCGCCCAGAACATCACCTGGGTTCCACCGGAGGGTGGAGGCGGCCCGAACTATCCGAACATGTGAAGAGCGAAAGACCCCGGCGACAGAGCGGCGCCTTGCCCCCATCCGCCAAAACCGTCATGCTACCCGGGAACCCTATATTGGGCCCTTTGGGCGTGCGACTTCGGACAACACACGTGATCACATCGCTGGCGCGTCGGCGCCTTGTTGCCATAGCCTCCCTTCTCGTCGCCGCTGGCGTCGGCTTGCCCCTGCCTGCGGTAGCGGCGCGCGCCGCCGAGGAACCTCAGACGAATATCGAGCTTCCCAAGGCCGAGAGCCTGGAGGGCGATTTTCTCGCCGCCATCGTGGCCGGTTCGGCCGGCGACACCAATGCGGCCGCCACCTATTTCCGCGAAACCCTCAAGGACGACCCGCGCAATCCGGAACTCGTGGAGCGGGCCTTCGTCGCCTTTCTCGCGGATGGCGCCATGCCGGAAGCCTTCAAGGCGGCCGACTTCATCGTAAGGCGCGAACCGAACAACGGTCTCGCCCGGCTTACGCTCGGGGTGAAGAATATCGAGGCCAAGCGCTATGCCACCGCGCGACGCGAGCTGGCGCGCGGTGGGCGGGGCTATGCCGCCGATATTACTGCGACGCTCCTCACCGCCTGGAGCTGGGCGGGATCAGGCAATCTGAAGCAGGCAATCTCCACGGTCGAGCGGCTCAAGGGCGAGAGCTCCTATAACGTCTTCCGGGACTATCACGCCGGCCTGATCGCCGCGCTGCGCGGTGACGATAAGGAGGCCGAGCAGCGTCTCACCGCCGCCTATAATGCGGAGCGCACGACGTTGCGCGTCGTCGACGCCTATGCGCGGCTCGAAGCGGGCCGCGGCCAGAAGGACAATGCGATCGCCGCCTATGAGGCTTTCGAGAAGCTGATGCCGCGTCACCCGGTGGTGCGCGCAGCCCTCGCCGATCTCAAGGCGGGCAAGCCTTTGCGGCCGCTGGTCGAGACCCCCCAGCAGGGTGCGGCCGAAGTGCTCTACGGCTTGGGAGCCGCTGGCAACAGCCAGGGCGACGAGGTCGCCGCGATGATCTATCTGAGGCTCGCGCTGTTCCTTGCTCCGGATCACGAACTCGCGAAGATCACGCTGGGCGACATCCTCGAGCGCCTGAAACAATATGATGAGGCCATCGCGCTCTATAAGACGCTGCCTGGCGATTCGCCGCTCAAGGCGCATGCCGACGTCCAGGTCGCCATGTCCCTGGATGCGCTCGAAAAGCCGGACGAGGCGATCGCCTATCTCAAGGGCGATGTCGAGCGCAACCCGACCGATGTGGAGGCACTCTCGGCGCTCGGCGGCATCCTGCAGAAGCGCAAGCGCTACG
This sequence comes from Chelatococcus sp. GCM10030263, assembly GCF_042666455.1. Classification (NCBI taxonomy): domain Bacteria; kingdom Pseudomonadati; phylum Pseudomonadota; class Alphaproteobacteria; order Hyphomicrobiales; family Chelatococcaceae; genus Chelatococcus; species Chelatococcus sp. GCM10030263. Next base: position 219,926 of record NZ_JBHTDB010000009.1, read on the forward strand.
CCGAATCGGCCGAAACCTATACCAAGGCGATCGACGCCCTCGGCACGCCCGATATGGGCAACTGGTCGCTGTTCTATTTCCGCGGCATCGCTTACGAACGCTCGAAGCGGTGGCCCAAGGCCGAGGCCGACTTCAAGAAGGCGCTGGATCTCGCGCCGGAGTCGATCGGGCGCGATCGCGCGCTCATCCTCAACTACCTCGGCTATTCCTGGGTCGATAAGGGCATGAATATCGACGAGGCCTTCCAGATGCTGAAACGCGCGGTGGAGCTGCGTCCCCGCGACGGCTTCATCGTCGACAGCCTCGGATGGGCCTACTATCGCATGGGCCGCTACGACGATGCCGTGCGCGAGCTGGAAAAGGCCATCGACCTCAAGCCCTCCGACCCCACCATCAACGACCATTTGGGCGATGCCTATTGGCGGGTTGGGCGCCGGCTCGAGGCCAAGTTCCAGTGGAACCATGCTCGCGATCTGAACCCCGAGCCCGAAGATCTCGCCAAGATCGTGCAGAAGATCAAGGACGGCTTGCCGGACGAGGAAAAGCCCGCTGCAGCCGAGGTCAAGGAACCTGCCGGTGGCGAGACGAAGGACAAGAACGGCGGCTGACGCCGCGGTCCTTCATGACCAGGGCCATTGTCCTTCAAACTGGTGATGGGCGGCTGGCGACACGTGCGCCGGCCAAGGTCAATCTGACGCTCCATGTCCTCGGTCGCCGTGCGGACGGCTACCACGCGCTCGAAAGCCTGGTGGCCTTTGCCGGCGTCTCGGACGATCTGACGCTCCGGTCCGGCAAAGGCTTGTCTTTGGCGCTTGCTGGTCCCCGCGCCGGCGAGATCGCGGCCGGCGACGGCAATCTCGTGCTCAGGGCCGCCCTCGCCTTGGCTGGAGAAGTGCCGGGGCTCGTGCTCGGCGCCTTTACCCTCCTGAAGCGCCTCCCCATCGCAGCCGGCATCGGCGGCGGTTCGGCCGATGCCGCGGCAGCGCTGCGCCTTCTTGCCGAAGTGAACGGCCTTGCGCGCGACGATCCGCGGCTCGTCGCGGCCGCGCGTGCCACGGGCGCCGATGTCCCCGTATGCCTTGCCGCAACGGCGCGAATGATGCGCGGCGCGGGTGAGGAGCTCGGCCCGGCACTCACGCTGCCGCCGCTCTTTGCGGTGCTCGTCAACCCCGGTGTGGTCTTGGAAACCGCAATGGTCTTTCGCGGGCTGGGCCTTGCACCCGGCGAGGAGAGGGCAGGGGCGGCTCATCCGCTCGTCGAAACGAAGCTGCCGCCCCCCACATTCATCGCAGCGCTTGCCGCCGGACGGAATGATCTCGAGGCGCCGGCGCTTGCCGCTGCTCCCGCGATCGGCGAAGCCTTGGCGCTGTTGCGTGAGCATTCCGACTGCCGCCTCGCACGGATGTCCGGCTCGGGTGCGACCGTCTTCGGCCTGTTCGACGACTGCCGAACCGCGAGCCGGGCTGCCCGGCATATCGCCGCACTTCGACCGGCATGGTGGGTCAAACCGACGGTGCTGCGGTAGGCTACAGGCGCGCGTCCACCAGATGGGCGGCCTGCGCGCCGACTTCGTAAAAAGCTTCCTTGAGCCGCCGCAGGGGTGCTTCGGTCGGTGCCGTCACCGGTAACGGCAGATCCTTTTCGGCGAGGCGACCGCCGATATGCTCGGCGAGGACGCGGCCGAAAGCCGTGCCGGGTGCGATACCGCGGCCGTTATAGCCGCTGAAGCTGATCACATTCGGCGCAAGCCGATGGAATTTCGGCAGGTTGTCGGCCGTCATGCCGATCTTGCCGTACCAGCGCGCGACGAAGCGCACCGGCCCGAGCTGCGGAAAGAGCTTGGCCAGCGCACGCTTCGCCCAGGCCTCGTGCACGGCGGTGCCCGTGCCGCGCAGCGCTCCCACGCTGCCGAAGACCAAGCGGCCATCGCGATCGAAGCGGAAGGAGCTCAGCACCTCCCGCGTATCCCAGGCGCCCTGGCGCTCCGGCAGGATCGTCCGCTGGAGATTATCGCCGAGGGGTTCGGTCGCCATGTTGAAATAGGGCAGATGCACGAGCTCGGTGCGGATCTCCGGCCAGGGCGTGCCGGTATAGGCATTGGTCGCCACGATCACCCAGTCGGCGCTGATCGTCGCCGCCGGCGTGCTGAGGCGACACCGTTCGCCGCTGCGCTCGGCGCCCGTTACCGGGCTGCCGGTGAAGAGCACGGCGCCGGCGTCGATGGCAGCCGCGGCAAGCCCGCGCACATAGGCGAGCGGCTGGATGGTGCCCGCCCGCCGGTCGAGCAGCGCCCCGCGATAGGCGGTGGAACCGGTCTTCTGCGCCGCCTCTGCCGCATCGAGCAGCTCGACCGGCGCGCCGCGCGCCTGCCACTGCGCCGCGCGCTGCTCGATCTCCTTGAGCCCTTCCTCACCGACGGCGCAATGCAGCGTCCCCCTCTGCACGGAATCGCAGGCGATGCCATGCTTATCGATGAGTGAAAAAACGAGCCGCGGGGCATCGCCGAGGAGGGTGAGCAGCCGCTCGCCATAGTCCGGGCCGAGGGCGGCCGGCAGATCGTCCGGCATCACCCACATCCCGGCATTGACGAGCCCGACATTGCGGCCGGAGCCGCCGAACCCGATCTCCGTCGCTTCCAGCACGACGACCCGCGCGCCGCCATCGGCGAGATGAAGCGCAGCCGACAGGCCGGTGAAGCCTGCCCCGACCACGACCACGTCCGCTTCGAGCGTGCCTTGCGCGCGCGTCGTGGGCGGTGCCTGCGGGGCTGTCTCTTCCCACAGGCCGTGGGAGCGAGGGTCGTTCAGCATGGGCTCTAACCGGCGTTGCACTGCCTGCCTTGATGACATCGAGGTCGTGCAACTTCAAATGCGAAAAGGGCAGGCGCACCAATGGCGCGGCAACCAGCCGCCTTATCGACGACGCTGATGTCGTCGCCGGTCACATGAGAGCGTCACAATCGCAAGGCGGGGAGGCTCGCCCGACTAGCTCCGCGGCGAGAAGGTCATCCTCCGTTTGGGCCGTCGGCAGGAATTCTGGCACTGCCGCCCCGGAAAACACCGCATCCGCCGCTCGCCTCAGTTCGACCGTCGAGCCGTCCGGTGCGATCACGTAAGTGCGGTCGCGCAGCTTGATGGTCACGATCTCATCATGCGGCGGCACTTCGAACATGGGCCCGGCCCAGGGGACCATGGAGACCGGTTGCCGCAGAAAGGCCGATTGTGCCACCTCCGTCAGAAGCGCCGGCAAGATCTCACCGATGGTGTCTTGCCGCTCGCCAGGCAGATAGGCGAGTCGCAACTCGCTCAGCGCCGCTCCGAGAACCGCATCGAGAATCGATGCCGCTGTCGGTGCATTGCCCGCGCCGTCGCTCTTCACCTCCGGCAGAAAAATCGGAATGCCGACACCACCGAAGGTCTCCGTTCTCAATGGCGTCTGCGTGTGCTGCGAAACCGCGTCGAGGCCTTCGGGCTCCACGCTCGCGCATGACTGCTGCGCCTCGCGGCCGGCCTGGAAAGCTGCTGCAACAGACTCACCGTCGTTCGCTCCGGCCTTGACCGCATCGCATAAAGTGATCTGCCCGATGGTCTCTTGCCATTCGCGGGAGGTGTTGCCGGCCCCCTCGACTGATGATGTGACCGTTTTTGTCCGCACCAAATTCAGGATGGCTTTGGTCGCGACGAGCGTTTCTGCGGAGAGCGCCTCGCCGGAGTCTCCCGTCGCCGCAACGAGCGCTCTGCCGATTCCGACCTGCCAGCCGAGGTCCTCGAGAGCATCGAAGATGGAGGTGGTCGGGGCGCTGCCCGACATGAATTTGAGCGGTACCCTCGCCATGACCGCGGCGAACAGATCGTCGAGCGTTAGTGCCTTGACGCTTTCGAGCCGGTCCTCGCCGACCAAACTCGCCAGCACCGCATCCACATGCGCCTCGATGTCGATCGGCTTTGCGAGCGTCACGACCTTGCCGTTGAAGAGGAGGCTGTCGTCCGTCCCGAAATTCTCGATCGTGAGCAGGGGCTTACCGTCTGTCCCGGCGCGGCAGCCGGCCAGTTCGACGACATAGGGGAGCGTACCGACGTCGACGGTTCGAGGCTCTGGGGCCCTGATGAGGTGATCGCGCAACTCTATAGCGGCCAGGAGCGATCGCTCATTTCCGAAGAAGGCCCAGTCGTCGCCGTAGATGCCGTCGCTGTCGGTTGAAGATCGCGCTGCAAGAATGAAATGCTTGTCTCGCCAGGAGAACAGATAAGGGGCTTCGGGGCTGATGAGCGTTTTCGCGGTCGCGACGGCTTGAGGGAAGGTCGCATGGCGGGCATCGAACGGGATCAAGGTCGGTACGGCCGAATCGAGATCGAGGACCTCACCCAGGTACATGGGCTTTGCGGTGACCGCCCTCAGTACGGGAACTCCGTTCGAAAGCCCCCAGTGAGCAAAGTCGGTGTAAAATGGTCCTTCACTTCCGTTCGCAAAATCCCAAGGGCGCGCGGAACCTATGAAGATCCGCACCAATTCGCTGACCAAGCTCCTGTCGACCTGAATCGGCATGGGACGGGGAGAACTGATCAGGCCGATGATCGGTTCGTCCGGTTCCGTGACATAACTCGCCCCAACCTCGGCAGATGTTTCCGAACCCATCCAGCCGCAAGCTGGCGGCTGGATGGCGATCGACAGATCGTGGGTATGCGCTAGGAAGACTTCCCGCCTGTCTGCGTCGATCTCGGTATATGACATATATGTCTCCCACGCGTTGCGCATGGGCGGGCAATATCACTTGCGGCTGTTGTCTCTGGAGAAGATTCAGCTTGCGATTTGCGCGGATGACGTAGCCTGTTCCGCAGAAGTACTTGGATAAAAACAGAATTACCTGCGTTTCTGAAAGGATTTCGGACGCAAGCGCATCGGCGGCCTCCTGCAAGCCGAAGGTTTGATCGTGCGCATGTGACGGACCGCGAAGGCCGCAGTCCGTGGTAGACGGCTGGAGCCAAACCATCCGAGCCATGCCGAAAACGGCTAATGCGCCCGGGCGATGCAGAAATCCACGGTGTCGAGCAGCGCCTTGCGCATAGGGCTGTCCTGGAAGAGTTCCAGCGCGTCGCGCGCCATCGCGCCATAGTGGCGGGCGCGCTCGATGGTGTCCTCCAGCGCCCTGTGCCGGCGCATGATGGCGATCGCCGTCTCCAGATCGCCGTCCTCCACCTGTCCCTGTTCGAGCGTACGCCGCCAGAAGCTGCGCTCCTCGCTCGTCCCGCGGCGGAAGGAGAGCACGACCGGCAGGGTGATCTTGCCCTCGCGGAAATCGTCGCCGACATTCTTGCCGAGTTGGGCCGCGGCGCCGCCATAATCGAGCGCATCGTCGACGAGCTGGAAGGCGATGCCGAGATTGGTCCCATAGCTGCGGCAGGCGGCCCGCTCGGGCTTGGGACGGTCGGCCAGGATGGGGCCAACTTCCGCTGCGGCGGCAAAGAGCGCCGCCGTCTTCGCCCTGACGACCGAAAGGTAGTCGTCTTCAGTAGTCGCCGTATTCTTGGCAGCTGCCAGTTGCCACACCTCGCCCTCGGCAATGACGGCAGCCGCATTGGCGAGCACGCCGAGCGCTTCGAGCGAGCCGACCTCGACCATCATCTTGAAAGCCTGGCCGAGCAGAAAATCACCGACGAGCACGCTCGCCTCGTTGCCCCAGAGCATGCGTGCGGCGAGCTTCCCGCGGCGCATATCGCTCTCGTCGACCACATCATCGTGAAGGAGCGTCGCGGTATGCATGAACTCGACGCTGGCCGCGAGCTTGACGTCGCCCTCGCCGTCGTAGCCGGATAAGACGGCGGTCGCCAGCGTCAGCATGGGCCGGAGTCGTTTGCCGCCGGACGAGATCAGGTGGTTCGCAACCTCGGGAATCATCGTGACGTCGGAGCCCGTGCGCGACAGGATGAGGCTGTTCACACGGTCCATGCGCTCGGCAACGAGCTCGATGAGGCCATCGATGCTACCGCGCTCCTGCGGCTTTTCCTCGAAAGGGACGACAACGCCCACGATCCCACCCTCCACCTGACATACGCCGCATAGGGCCGCGGCGCCCGTCGCGGCAGACCATGCACGCCGAGCGCCGTCATCGCAACCTCGCGCATTGCCGCAAGGCCCCCCCAACGCAGGCGAGGTGCTGCGATGCCGGCGGACTTTTCGCACGCGCCGTGGCACAAGGGTGGGATGATCGAACTGATCCGCACCAATGACATCGTGCTCCTCGGCGCCGTGGAGGCCCTGCTGCGCGGCGCCGGCTTTCAGGTCTTCGTGGCCGACGGCCATATGAGCGTTCTCGAAGGCTCGGTCGGCGCCTTGCAGCGGCGCCTGCTCGTCCGCCAGGACGAGGCGGAAGGCGCCCGCGCGCTCCTCGTCGAAGCGGGCTTCGCCGCGGAATTGCGTGATGGCTAGCGCCGTCGGTCCGGATGCATGCACCACCGATAGCCTGTTCGGCGGCCGATTGCGGCTGATCCAGCCGCGCCGTGGGCACCGCGCCGGCACCGATGCGGTGCTTCTGGCCGCGGCCGCGGGCGATGTGGGGGCGGCGCATGTGGTCGATCTCGGCGCAGGCGTCGGCACGGTCGGGCTTGCGGTGGCGCAGGCCTCACCGGCCGCCCGGGTGCGCCTCGTCGAGCGCGAGCCGGCGCTTGTGGCACTGGCTCGGGACAATGTCGCGGCGAACGGGCTCGACGGTCGGGTTGAGGTTGTGGAAGCGGACGTGCTTGCGCCGGCCGCGACACGCCGGGCAGGCGGGCTCCTGTCCCATTCGGCCGACATGGTCGTCACCAATCCGCCCTTCTTTGCGCGGGGGCGGGTCCGCGCCTCACCGGATGCCGGCCGGCGGGCGGCCCATGTGATGGACGAAGCGGCGCTCGAAGCTTGGCTGAGAACCGCCGCCGATCTCGCCGCTCCGGGCGGGCGGCTCGTCATGATCCACGAAGCGCCCGCGCTTCAGGCGATCCTCACCGGACTTGCCGGGCGCTTCGGGGCGATTGCCCTCAAGCCTGTCTATCCGCGTGCCGGGGAGCCGGCGACGCGTCTCCTCGTCGGCGGCGTCAAGGGAAGCCGCGCTCCCTTGCGCCTGCTCCACGGCCTCGTGCTGCACGAGCCGGATGGCCGCTTTACGGTCGAGGCCGAAGCGGTCCACCGTGGCGAGGCGTCGGTCGTACTCGCGTAAGCCCCACATCATGACCTGACGCTGTTGACTTGGGCTCGCCCCCGGCTAGGGTGCGCCGGCTTCGAGGCCACCGTCCAAAGATGCAAGGTTCGGCGATGAACGCGCCCGATTTCATGAATCCGACGCGCTCCTTCCAGGGGCTGATCCTCACGCTCCAGAGCTTCTGGGCGGGGCAGGGCTGCGCCATCCTGCAGCCCTACGACATGGAAGTCGGCGCCGGTACCTTCCATCCCGCAACGACCCTGCGCGCGCTCGGGCCGAGGCCCTGGAAAGCGGCCTATGTGCAGCCCTCGCGCCGGCCGAAGGACGGCCGCTACGGCGAGAACCCCAACCGCCTGCAGCACTACTACCAATTCCAGGTCATCCTGAAGCCGAACCCCCCGAACCTGCAGGAGCTCTATCTCGCCTCGCTCGAAGCCATCGGCGTCGATGCACGGCTGCACGACATCCGCTTCGTCGAGGACGACTGGGAGAGCCCGACGCTCGGCGCCTGGGGGCTCGGCTGGGAGTGCTGGTGCGACGGCATGGAGGTTTCGCAGTTCACTTATTTCCAGCAGGTGGCGGGCTTCGAATGCGCGCCGGTGGCCGGTGAACTGACATACGGGCTCGAGCGGCTCGCCATGTATGTGCAAGGCGTCGAGAACGTCTACGACCTCAATTTCAACGGCCGCAGCGGCGCCGAGAAGGTGACCTACGGCGACGTCTTCCTGCAGGCCGAGCAGGAATATTCGCGGCATAACTTCGAATATGCCGATACCGAGATGCTCTTTCGGCATTTCCGCGATGCCGAGGCCGAGTGCAAGCGGCTGCTGGAGGCCGGCGAGCCGAAGTCCGAGAGCGAGCGGCACATGCTCGCGTTGCCCGCCTATGACCAGTGCATCAAGGCGAGCCACGTCTTCAATCTGCTCGATGCGCGCGGCGTGATCTCCGTCACCGAACGGCAGAGCTACATCCTGCGCGTCCGCGATCTCGCCAAGGCCTGTGGCGCGGCCTGGCTCAAGACCGAAGCGGGTGGGGCGGCATGATGGCATCGCCGCTCCCCCACTCCTTACCCCTCCCCACAAGGGGGAGGGGCGACTGCAGCGCTGCGATCAATCCCGCTCACGGCGATAGCGAACCGCTGGACCCTATGTCGTTGAAACTCGACGCGCACTGCGCCCCTCCCCCTTGTGGGGAGGGGTAAGGAGTGGGGGAGCGGCGATGCCCAAACACTCGACCCCGAAAGAGGCCCTCGCATCGTCGCGCGAACGCGCGCGGCGGCTGCGCCGTGAGCAGACCGATGCGGAACGGGAGCTCTGGTGGCATTTGCGCCGCAAGATGCCGCTCATCGGCACGCATTTCCGGCGGCAGGTGGTGATCGGCCCCTATATCGCGGATTTCGCCTCGCATCGCCTGGGGCTCGTCGTCGAGCTCGACGGCAGCCAGCATGCGGAGGCCGATCACGCCCGGCGCGATGCGCTCCGCACCCGGGTGATCGAAAGCCACGGCTATCGCGTGCTGCGCTTCTGGAACGCCGATGTCCTATCCCACCCTGACAGCGTGCTGGAGACGATCCGCGCCGCTGTCGACAAGACTGACCCACCCCCACCCCTTACCCCTCCCCACGGAAATCGGGTTTACCCGATTTCCGCATGTCAAAAGGGCAACTCGGATGAATCCGAGTTGCCGGGGGGAGGGGCAACTGACAAGCGCTGAGCCATAAAGAAGCGCAGGATCCCATGCCCGATTTCCTTCTCGAACTCCTGTCCGAAGAAATCCCCGCCCGCATGCAGCGCCGGGCGGCGGAGGATCTGAAGAAGCGCGTCACCGATGCGCTCGTCGAGCGCGGGCTCCTTTATGAGGGCGCGCAGGGCTTTGCCACGCCGCGCCGGCTGGCGCTCCACATCGTCGGTCTGCCGGCCAAGCAGCCGGACGTGAAGGAGGAGCGCAAGGGCCCGCGCGTCGGCGCGCCGGAGCAGGCCCTCCAGGGCTTCCTGAAGAGCGCCGGGCTCACCTCCATCGACCAGGCCAAGATCGTCAGCGACGGCAAGAAGGGCGAGTTCTACGTCGCGGTCACCGAGCGGCCGGGACGCGAGACGCCGGAGGTGCTCGCCGAGATCCTGCCGGAGATTATCCGCGGCTTTCCCTGGCCGAAGTCCATGCGCTGGGGCGCGGCCTCCGCTGAGCCCGGCTCGCTCCGCTGGGTGCGCCCGCTCCAGTCGATTCTCGCCACCTTCGGCCCGGAGACCGAGGCGCCCGAGGTCGTCCGTTTCGAGGTCGACGGCATCGCGAGCTCCGATGTCACCCGCGGTCATCGCTTCATGGCCGGACCCGAGCCGATCCTGGTGCGTCGCTTCGACGACTATGTCGCGGCGCTCGAACGCGCCAAGGTCGTGCTCGACCTCGACGAGCGCAAGCGCCGCATCCTGAACGAGGCCAAGAACCTCGCCTTCGCCCAGGGGCTGGAAGTCGTCGAGGACGAGGGGCTGCTCGAAGAGGTCGCCGGGCTCGTCGAATGGCCTGTCGTGCTCGTCGGCACCTTCGAGGAAGCCTTTTTGGATATCCCGCCGGAGGTGATCCGCGCCACGATCCGCGCCAATCAGAAGTGCTTCGTGCTGAAGACCCTCCCCGCAGGGGGGAGGGGCGAAACCCTCGCCAACAAATTCATCCTCGTCGCCAATATCGAGGCGACGGACGGCGGCGCGGCCATCGCTGCCGGCAATGCCCGCGTCGTGCGCGCCCGGCTCTCCGACGCCAAGTTCTTCTGGGAGACGGACAAGAGGCCGCTGCCGGACGCTGCGACTTATGCCGCCGAGGCGGAGCGGCTCGGGCTCGATCTCGCCAAGCCCCTCGACCAGCGCATGGCGAAGCTCGCCCATCTCGGCGTGATCTTCCACGAGAAGCTTGGCACCCAGGGCGAGCGCGTGGAGCGCATCGTGGCGCTTGCCCGCGAGCTCGCGCCCGTCGTCGGCGCAGACGTCGTCAAGGTCGAGCGCGCCGCGCGCCTCGCCAAGGCCGATCTCGTCACGGAGATGGTCGGCGAGTTTCCGGAGCTGCAGGGCCTGATGGGCCGCTACTATGCCGAGGCCCAGGGCGAAGACCCGAGCGTCGCCGCGGCGATCGAGGATCACTACAAGCCGCAGGGCCCGTCCGACCGGGTGCCGACCGACCCGGTCGCCGTCGCCGTGGCGCTCGCCGATAAGCTCGACACCCTCGTCGGCTTCTGGGCGATCGACGAGAAGCCGACGGGGAGCAAGGATCCCTATGCGCTGAGAAGAGCGGCGCTGGGGGTAATCCGAATTCTGCTCGAGAGGAGCATTCGTGCTTCTCTTCCCGGAATTTTTGAGACGGCGCTTCGAATCGGACTGACCGGTCGCGGTGAGGTGCGAGGAGTTGTTCCGGACATCGATTTGGTTGCTGAAGCGTACTATGGCGATACTACTCTAATAGCTACTTCGGTGGGGCGCCGGTCCTCTGAAGAAGAAGCGCGTGGCGAACTTCAGAGTTACCTTGAAGAACACATTAAATGGGTCGTCGAGCGGGAGACAGAGGAGAATTTCAAGTTCTCTATTGACCGTTTAAAAGTCTATCTCCGCGAGAAGGGCGCGCGGCATGATCTCATCGACGCCGTGCTGGCCTTGGGCGCGACGCGGTCTTCCTCCCCCCTTGCGGGGGAGGTGGCTGCGCAGCGGCCGGAGGGGGGTGGTTCAAACCGAGGCGCTACCCCTGAGGCACCCCCACCCCTTACCCCTCCCCGCAAGGGGGAGGGGAGCGGTGGCCGTCAAGCCTCTCGATCGGGGGAGGGGAGCGGAAGTGGCGTGCAAGGCAGCATCCAAGACGACCTCCTCATGATCGTCCGGCGCGTGGAGGCGCTCGGGCGGTTCCTCGACACCGAAGACGGAAAGAATCTGCTCGCCGCAACCAAGCGTGCCGCCAATATCCTGCGGATCGAGGAGAAGAAGGACGGCCGCGCTTATGATGCGCCGCCTGACGCTGCGCTCATCCTCAACGCGGGTGAGGAGGAGGAGCGGGCGCTCATCGAGGCGCTGCGGGTGGCCGAGGAGGGGGCGCGTGCCGCGGTCGCCGAGGAGGATTTCGAGGGTGCCATGCGCGCCTTGAGCCGCCTGCGCAACCCGGTCGACCAGTTCTTCGACAAGGTCACCGTCAATGCCGATGATCCCGCGCTCCGCGAGAACCGGCTGAAGCTGTTGAATGCCATCCGCGCGGCAACGCGGACGGTGGCGGATTTCTCGCAAATCGCCGGATAGGGGTGGCATGGCGCGCATAAAGGCGCGCCGCCGCGCTCATTTCGTCTCAAATCGAGCGAAACTTAATCCTTCCTCGGCACGTTATTGTCGAGCTCGCGTCAGGCGCCGTGGCGGCGCCGGCCCGCGGGCTCGCTGCCCGCGAAGGAGCCTTGCATGGACGTCAATCTCATCGTCATTCAGCCGCTGGTCGCTTTGATCGCCGGCATTCTGATCCTGATCTTTCCGCGCCTGCTGAACATCGTGGTAGCGCTCTATCTTATTTTCATCGGCATCGTCGGCCTGTTCGGCGACCGCATCGGCCCGCTTCTCCAATGAGGCCCATTCCGGGCCGTTGCGTCCTCTGCGACGGCCCGGCATTGTCTTTTCGGCGAAGATGCGCCAAGCGTCATCAGCCGTTCGGTAGCTGTGAGTGAGAGGCGGACGATAACGATGGCGAAATGGGTTTACACCTTCGGTGACGGCAAGGCCGAGGGCGAGGCGGGCATGAAGAACCTGCTCGGCGGCAAGGGCGCCAACCTCGCGGAAATGTCCAATCTGGGCCTGCCGGTGCCCCCCGGCTTCACCATCACCACCGAGGTCTGCACCTATTTCTACGAGAACAAGAAAAGCTATCCGCCCGATTTCGCCGACCAGGTCAGTGCCGCGCTCGCCCATATCGGCGGGCTGACAGGCAAGACCTTCGGCGACCAGGCCAATCCGCTCCTCGTCTCCGTGCGCTCCGGCGCCCGCGCCTCCATGCCCGGCATGATGGACACGGTGCTCAATCTCGGCCTCAACGACACGACCGTCGAGGCCGTTGCCCGGTCGGCGGGCGATGCGCGCTTCGCCTGGGACAGCTACCGCCGCTTCATCACCATGTATTCCGACGTGGTGCTCGGCGTTGCCCATCATCACTTCGAGGAGGCGCTGGAAGCCTATAAGGAGCGCAAGGGCCTCGACCTCGATACCGACCTTTCCGCCGACGATTGGCGCGTGCTCGTTTCGCGCTACAAGGAGATCGTCCAGAAGGAGTTGGGAAAACCCTTCCCGCAGGATCCGCAGGAGCAGCTCTGGGGGGCGGTCGGCGCCGTCTTCGGCTCCTGGATGAATGCCCGCGCCATCAAATACCGTGAGCTGCACGGCATCCCCGCAAGCTGGGGCACGGCCGTCAACGTGCAGTCCATGGTCTTCGGCAATATGGGCGATACTTCCGCCACGGGCGTTGCCTTCACGCGCAATCCCTCGACCGGCGAGAGGGCGCTCTACGGCGAGTTCCTCATCAATGCCCAGGGCGAGGATGTGGTCGCCGGCATTCGCACCCCGCAGGACATCACGGAGGCCGCGCGCATCGCGTCCGGCTCCACCAAGCCCTCGCTCGAGAAGGAGATGCCCGAGGCCTATGCCGAGCTCGTGCGTATCTACGGCCTGCTCGAGAAGCATTACCGCGACATGCAGGATCTCGAATTCACCATCGAGAACGGCAAGTTGTGGATGCTGCAGACGCGTAACGGCAAGCGCACGGCCAAGGCCGCGCTCCGCATCGCGGTGGAGCTCGCGGCCGAAGGGGTGATCAGCGAGGAAGAGGCGGTGATGCGCGTCGAGCCCGCCGCGCTCGACCAGTTGCTGCACCCGACCATCGATCCGAAGGCCGAGCGCAAGCTCATCGCCTCCGGCCTCCCGGCCTCGCCCGGCGCGGCGTCCGGTGAGATCGTCTTCACGTCGGAGGAGGCGGAGGAGGCCAAGAAGGCCGGCCGCAAGGTCATTCTCGTGCGCGTCGAAACGAGCCCCGAGGATATCCACGGCATGCATGCCGCCGAAGGCATCCTGACGACCCGCGGCGGCATGACGTCCCATGCCGCGGTCGTGGCGCGCGGCATGGGCAAGCCCTGCGTGTCGGGCGCCGGCAGCCTGCGCGTCGACCACGCCGCGGGCACGATGTCGGCGGCGGGCGTCACGCTGAAGCGCGGCGAGGTCATCACCATCGACGGCGGCACCGGCCAGGTGCTCGCCGGCCGCGTCAAGATGCTGGAGCCGGAGCTCTCCGGCGAATTTGCCACCCTCATGGGCTGGGCCGACAAGGTGCGGCGCATGAAGGTGCGCGCCAATGCCGAGACGCCGCTCGATGCGCGCACCGCCCGCACCTTCGGCGCCGAGGGCATCGGGCTCTGCCGCACGGAGCACATGTTCTTCAACGGCGAGCGCATCCTCGCCGTGCGCGAGATGATCCTCGCCGACGATGAGGTCGGCCGCCGAGCGGCGCTCGCCAAGCTCCTGCCCATGCAGCGGGCCGATTTCGTCGAGCTCTTCACGATCATGCAGGGGCTGCCGGTGACGATCCGCCTGCTCGACCCGCCGCTGCACGAGTTCCTGCCGCGCACCGAGGAGGAGATCGCCGAAGTGGCGGCGGCGACCGGCACCAGCTCCGCCAAACTCAAGGCGCGTGCGCATGAGCTGCACGAGTTCAACCCTATGCTCGGCTTCCGCGGCGTGCGCTTGGCGGTGGCTTTCCCGGAAATCGCCGAGATGCAGGCGCGTGCCATCTTCGAGGCGGCCGTCGAGGCGGCCAAGACGAGCGGCGAGCCCGTGACGCCGGAAGTCATGGTGCCGCTCGTCATGACCAAGGCCGAGCTCGACATGACCAAGGCGCGCATCGTCGCCATGGCCGAGGCGGTCGCGACCGAGACCGGCACGAAAGTCGAGTACCAGGTGGGCACGATGATCGAGCTGCCGCGAGCGGCGCTCAAAGCCGGCGAGATCGCCGAGACGGCGGAGTTCTTCTCCTTCGGCACGAACGACCTCACCCAGACCACCCTCGGCATCTCGCGCGACGATGCCGCTTCCTTCCTCGGCACCTATACGGCCAAGGGCATCCTGCTGGCCGATCCCTTCGTCACCATCGATGTGGACGGCGTGGGCGAGCTCGTGCAGCTCGCTGTCGAGCGCGGCCGGGCGACGCGTGCCGGCATCAAGCTCGGCATTTGCGGCGAGCATGGCGGCGACCCCGCCTCTATCGCCTTCTGCGAGACGGCCGGGCTCGACTACGTCTCCTGCTCGCCCTATCGCGTGCCGATAGCCCGCCTCGCCGCGGCGCAGGCAGCCCTCAGCGCGAAGAGGTGAGGGAAGTCACCCTCTCGCAACTGCGACGCAGTCATCCCGGAAGCCGCGCAGCGGCTGTCCGGGATCCAGAGTCGATGCCGTGAAGCATTAAGCGAGGGTCTGCCGGCATTGCCGTTCTCGACCTTCATCGATTCTGGGTCCCGGACACCTCACTTCATTCGGTTCCGGGACGAACCCCTGCGCACGCCTTTGCAGCCCGCCCTTAACGCTCTTTCAACGTTACCCGGCGATAAAGGTATCCGAGGGATAGTGCTGCTTTCCTGTCACCGTTTGGCAACAACCGGAGGGCAGGTAGAGTACTACCGGGTGTAACTCGGACATAGTTGTGCCGGTATGCGTCTGCGTTTGCGTCGTCGATCCTTTTTGCCGTCGAATGTGACCTGGGCCTGCGCCACGGTCGCCCCGTGGATATTGGCAGGCGGCGTGCTCGTCTCTTTCACGGCGAGTGCGGGCCAGAGCCCGAATGCCGAGATCGGGATTTCGCCGCTGCGAGCGGCGCTCATCGACCAGTCCGCTGTGATCGTACCCGATGCCCGGCCGCGTCTCGTCGTGCCGATGATCGTGCCGCCCGGTATACGTCAGGCCGCGCTGCAGACGGCGAGCTTGTCCTTCGAGGCGCCCAAGGAACTCGTGCCGAGAGAGCCCGAAGCGCCGTTGAAGGACGAGCTGAAGCCGGCGCATGGCAGCTATCCGGCCATCGACCGCAGCAGCAAGGGCGATCCCCTCATTGCGCTGCGTCCGAGCCTCAGCCGCCGGGGTCTCGAATTGCCCCATGGGGCGCAGGTCGCCTTCAATGTGGTCTTTGCCCAGAGCGAGCGCGTCCTGCCACAGACGATCTTCATGCCGGGATCGGTCGAAATCCCGGCGCCGGACGCCATGCACGCCTTCGAGCCGCTGACGCCGGAGGATCTGACCTTGACCGAGCAGGCGACAGCGCCGCGATCGCCGGAAGCGCTCGCCAGCGTCGGCACGGCGGCGGTTGCCGACGACGGCTCGACGCCCGCCGCACCGCGTGCCGTCGCGCTGGCCTCGACGACGCCGGCGCCGGCCGATGCTGTTCCCATGGAGATAGCCGCCGCTCCCGTCTCGCTGCTGGGCATCCCCGAACATGGTGCGCAGGAGGGCGTATCGAGCGTCGCCAAATCGGAACTCTCGCGTCCCGATTACGCGAGCCTCGTCGAGGCAGACCGCGTCGGCAGCGAGGAGCGTTGCCTTGCCGAGGCCGTCTATTTCGAGGCGCGCAGCGAATCCGAGGATGGGCAGGCGGCCGTCGCGCAGGTCGTGCTGAACCGCGTGAAGAGCGGTCTTTATCCCTCGACGATCTGCGGCGTCGTGTTCCAGAACCGCAACCGCTACAAGGCCTGCCAGTTCTCCTTCGCCTGCGAGGGCCGCTCGCTGCGCATCACCGAGCAGCCCG
The DNA here is from genome assembly GCF_042666455.1 of Chelatococcus sp. GCM10030263. Taxonomy (NCBI): domain Bacteria; kingdom Pseudomonadati; phylum Pseudomonadota; class Alphaproteobacteria; order Hyphomicrobiales; family Chelatococcaceae; genus Chelatococcus; species Chelatococcus sp. GCM10030263. Next base: position 235,878 of record NZ_JBHTDB010000009.1, read on the forward strand.
CCTGGGACCGCGCCCGGCGGATCGCCGACCAGGTGCTTAACGGGAAGATCTATCTGTCGGAAGTCGGCGGCGCGACGCATTATCACGCGAACTACGTGCGGCCCTTTTGGGCAAAGCGCCTGAAGAAGATGGACGTCATCGGCCGGCACATCTTCTACAAGCTTCGGCCCGGGCAGACGTGATCCGATAATCACCGCCGTCATCCTGGAACCGAGCGGAGCGAGGTGTCCGGGATCCAGAACCATTACGGTGCCACGAGAAAGCCGTCCGGCTCGGCTGTCCCACCTGTCGGGTCAGCCGGTGAGGAGCCGATCCTCCGTGAGGTCTTCGTTGCGGACGCGGCGGAAAGCGGCGAGGAGGTCCTCGACGCCGAGGCGCGCCCGTTCGGGTCCGGCGACATCGAACACGATGGCGCCCTCGTGCAGCATCAGCGTGCGCGAACCGATGTCGAGCGCCTGGCGCATGGAATGGGTCACCATGAGCACGGTCAGGCCGAAGCGGTCGGCGAGCTTGCGGGTGAGATCCATGACGAATTCGGCATTGCGCGGGTCGAGTGCCGCCGTGTGCTCGTCGAGGAGCAGAATGCTCGACGGGGCGAGCGTCGCCATCACCAGGGCGAGCGACTGGCGCTGCCCGCCGGAGAGGCTGCCCATCGGCTGATCGAGCCGCGCCTCGAGCCCGAGGCCGAGCTCGCTCACGCGATCACGCATCTGCGCCAGCCGGTCGCGCCGCAGCGCCGAGGCCAGTCCCCGCCGCCGGCCGCGCGCCATGGCGAGGGCCAGATTGTCGGCGATCGAGAGCTCGCTGCAGCTTCCGGCGAGCGGATCCTGGAACACGCGCGCCACATAGCGGGCGCGTGCTTCCGCCGGCATGGAGGTGACGTCGTGGCCGTCGAGCAGAATGCGTCCACGGCTTGCCGCCACATCGCCGGCAATGGCGCCCAGCAGCGTCGACTTTCCGGCCCCGTTCGAGCCGATCACCGCGATGAACTCGCCCTTCTCCAGGCGCAGTGACAGGCCGTTGAGCGCGCGCCGCTCGATAGGCGTGCCGCGGTTGAAGACGACGGAGAGATCCTCGATCGCGATCACGCGAAGACCTTTCGCCGAAGGCGCGGCAGCACCAGCGCAGCGAGCACCAGCAAGGCCGTCGCGAGGTTGAGATCGGAGGCCTGCAAGCCGAGCACATCCGCCGAGAGCGCGGCCTGCACGGCGATGCGGTAGATCACGGAGCCGAGCACGCAGGCGGCGAGGATCACCGGGATGCGCCGCGACGGCACCAGCGTTTCACCGACGATCACCGCTGCGAGGCCGACGACGATGGTGCCGACGCCGGCGGTCACGTCCGCAAAGCCGTTCGTCTGTGCAAAAAGGGCGCCGGCGAGACCGACGAGCCCGTTCGACAGCATCACGCCGGCGATCACCTGGGTGCCGGTCGCCACGCCTTGCGCCCGCGCCATCCGCGCGTTGGCGCCGGTCGCGCGCATGGCAAGCCCCGCCTCGCTGGTGAGGAAGACCGCAAGGGCGGCCCCCACGGCCACGACGATGGCAAGCACGGCGAGGAGGCGCACCGTCTCATCCTCCAGCCCATGACCATAGAAGGGAGTGAGGATCGTGTTCTCGCCGAGGATCGCGATGTTCGGCCGCCCCATCACGCGCAGGTTGACCGAGAACAGCGCGATCATGGTGAGGATCGAGGCGAGCAGATGCAGGACCCCGAAACGCACCGAGACGAAAGCGGTGACGAAGCCGGCCATCGCGCCCGCCAGGAAGGCGGCGAGCGTAGCGCTCCAGGGGTCGATCCCGCCGACGATCAGCGTCGCCGTTACGGCGGCGCCGAGCGGGAAGGAGCCGTCAACCGTCAGGTCCGGGAAATCGAGCACCCGGAAGGACAGGAAGACGCCGAGGGCAACGAGCGCATAGATGAGCCCGAGCTCGACGGCGCCGAGAAAAGCGAACATCGACATGGAGCCGAGACATAGAGCCTTTTCTCGGCCCAGGAAAGCGCAGGGCCTGCTCCCATTCGCGCCCGACGGGCATGATCGTGCCTCACTCCGCCCGCACCATGGGGGATCAGTCGACCACCTTGGAGGCGCGCTTCAGCACGGCTTGGGGCAAGGTGACACCGATCGCCTGCGCCGTCGCGCGGTTGACCGCGAGGTCGCTGCCCGCCGCGAAGACCACCGGAATGTCGCTCGGCTTCTCGCCCTTGAGGATCCGCGCGACGACCCCCGCGGTTTCGAGGCCGACCTGGTGGTAGTTGAAGCCGACCGCGGCGAGGGCGCCGCGCGGCACGCTGTCCGTATCGGCTGCGTAGAGCGGCAGCTTTGCTCCATTGGCGACGCTGACCACGCCCTCGAAGGCCGAGACGATCGTATTGTCCGTGGGCACGAAGAGCGCATCCACCCGGCCGACGAGCCCGCGCGCGGTCGTCTGCACGTCGGCCGATTTGGTCGCCGGCCCCTCGACGACCGTGATGCCCTTGGCCGCGGCCGCTTCCCGGATCGCGGCGAGCGAGGCGACGGAATTCGACTCGCCCGGATTGTAGAGCACGCCGAGGCGCTTCACGTCTGGCGTGAGCTCCGTCACCAGCGCGATCTGATCGGTGACGGGCGAGCGGTCCGATACGCCGGTCACGTTGCCGCCGGGCTTCTGCACATCGGCCACCAGCTTGGAGCCGAGGGGATCGGTCACCGCGCTGAAGACGATCGGAATGTCCTTCGTGGCCGATGCTGCGGCTTGGGCCGAGGGCGTGGAGATGGCGACGATCACCGAGGGCTTGCGGCCCACGAACTGGCGCGCGATCTGCACGGCGGTCGCCGCCTGGCCCTGGGCGCTCTCGTAGGTGAAGTCGGCGTTGATGCCGGCTTTGGCGAGCCCCTCTTTCACCCCGTCGCGAACCGCATTGAGCGCGGGGTGATCGACGATGGCGGTGATGGCGACGCTCGGCGTCTCCGCCTGCGCCGTCGTCAGTCCCGCGATGAGCACCGCTGCAGCAGCGACAATTCCTTTGCGCATGGTCACGTTCTACCTCCCCCGTACGGCTGATGCCGTTTTGGCCGGATTACATCGGCACGACAATATGGCACCGGCGCGCGCGCGAAAAGGCGGGGCTTTCGTGTCCGTCACCCCACGGTCACGTCGAGGCCGAGGTCCATGACCGGCGCCGAATGGGTCAAGGCACCGACCGAGATCATGTCGACGCCCGCTTCCGCGATGGCTTTGACCGTGTCGAGATTGATGCCGCCGGAGGCCTCGGTCAGCATGCGCCGATCGATCATGGCGACGGCCTCGCGCAGGACATCCGGCCCCATATTATCGAGGAGGACGGCGTCGGCGCCCTCGTCGATCACCTCGGCAAGCTGGGCGAGGGTGTCAACCTCGATCTCGATCTTCACCATATGGCCGACCGTCGCCTTGACGGCGCGGAGCGCGGCGGCGATCGAGCCGGCAACCGCGATGTGGTTGTCCTTGATCAGCACGGCATCGTCGAGGCCGAAGCGGTGGTTCATGCCGCCGCCGCAGCGGACCGCATGTTTCTCGAAGGCGCGCAGGAGCGGCGTGGTTTTCCGCGTGTCGACGATCCGCGCCTTGGTGTGGGCGACGCGCTCGACATAGCGGGCGGTGAGCGAAGCCACCCCGGACAGACGGCCGAGAAAATTGAGCGCCACGCGCTCGGCGGAGAGGATGGAGCGGGCAGGCCCCGCCACCCGCGCCACGACGGTGCCGCGTTCGACCTTCGCGCCGTCGGCAACCTTTGCCTCGAAGCGCACTTGCCCGTCGATCTGGCGGAAGGCCTCTTCGGCCAGGCTGAGGCCGGCGATCACGCCGGGGCCACGCGAGGCGATGACGAGTTCGGCCGGTCTGCCCGCTGGAATGCAGGCCATGGTGGTGATGTCGCCGGCGCGGCCGAGATCCTCGGCCAGCGCACGCGCCACCGCGTCCTGCACCAGGAGGGGATTGAGGGGAAGATCGTGCATGGTCATGCTCCCGCCGCCTGCCGTTGTGGAGCGCCGAGCTCGGCTGCGGTGACCGCCTCGAGCGCTTTGAGCGTGGTTGTCGTGCGCCGCGCCAAGGCGGGCTGAGGCGTCGGATAATCCGACCGGTAATGGCCGCCGCGGCTTTCCTCGCGCAAAAGCGCGGTGCCGGCGACGAGAAAGGCGGCTGTCGTCATATGGTCGAGCATCGCGCTTTCTGCGGCCGCGCCGAGGTCGACGATCCGGTGAAGCGCGCCGACGAGCCCGTCGCGTTCGCGGACGACGCCGACATGGCCCTGCATGGTCGCGCGCAGGGTCGCGATTGCGGCCCGGTCGCGCTCTGTCGGCAGGAAGGGAAGGGCAGGGCGGGGCGGTTGCAGCGCGCGGCGCGTGGACGCGAGATCGGCACCGGCGAGGTCCGCCGCCACCCGCGCGCCGTAGACGACGGCCTCGAGCAGCGAGTTCGAGGCGAGCCGGTTGGCGCCGTGCACGCCGGTGGAGGCGACTTCGCCGGCCGCCCACAGGCCCGGCAGCGACGTGCGGCCGTTCGCGTCCGTCATCACGCCGCCCATGTGGTAATGTGCTGCCGGCGCGATCGGGATCGGCGTGACGGCGGGGTCGATGCCAGCTGCCTTGCAGGCGGCGTCAGCCGTCGGGAAGCGCTCGGCGAAATGCGTGCCGATGGCGGCGCGCGCATCGATGAAGGCGCCGCGCCCGGCGGCGATCTCGGCGAAGACGCCGCGCGCGACGACGTCGCGGGGCGCGAGTTCCGCATCCGGGTGCAGCGCCAGCATGAAACGCTCGCCGGCGGCATTGATCAGGGTCGCGCCCTCGCCGCGGATCGCCTCGCTCGCGAGCGGCGCGGGATCGCGGCCGATGTCGATGCCGGTCGGGTGGAACTGCACGAATTCCGTATCGGCGATGACGGCGCCGGCCCGTGCGGCAAGTGAGAGGCCGATGCCGTTGGCATCGGGGGGATTGGTGGTGACCTTGTAGAGATGGCCGATGCCGCCGGTGGCGAGCACGGTCGCGCGCGCCGGAAAGAACTCCGGCCGCTCCGCCGCGCCGCCTTCGCCGCGGGCGAAGACGCCGGTGACGCGGCCGTCCGCGACGGCAAGATCTTCGGCGACATAGCCCTCGCGGACGGTGATCGAGGGCGTCTTGCGCACGGTCGCTATGAGCGCCTGCATCACGGCGCGGCCAGCGGTGTCGCCGCCGACGCGCACGATGCGTCGCGCAGAATGAGCGGCCTCGCGCGACTGCACGAGCCTGCCTTCGAGGTCGCGGTCGAAAGGCACGCCATAGGCGAGGAGCTCATAGATGCGCTCAGGCGCTTCGCGGGCGAGCGCCAGCGCCGCGGCTTCGTCGACGATGCCCGCACCGGCCGCAACCGTGTCGGCCGCATGGCTCTCCGGACTGTCGCCCTCGGCGATCGCGGCGGCGATGCCGCCCTGCGCCCAGGCCGAGGCGGCACCCTCGCCGAGCGGGCGTGGCGACAGCACGAGGACGGGCAGGGGGCTGAGCTTCAGGGCCGCGAACAGCCCGGCAAGCCCCCCGCCGACGATGACGATCTCGGGCTCGGACATGAGGTGCCTTTCCGGTGTTGGCGAGCCGGTTCACCTCTCCCCGCTTACGGGGAGAGGTCGGACGCGAAGCGGCCGGGTGAGGGGCTTCAAATCCCCCTCACCCTGTCCCTCTCCCCACATGCGGGGCGAGGGGACGCACCGCACGCGCGATTGCCCATCCTCGAGGGGAGGGTAGGGGCCCACTCAGCTCTTCAGATTGACCATCCGCTCCACGGAGCGGCGGGCGCGCTCGGCGAGCTCGGGCTCGATCACGACCTCCTCCTTCATGTAGAGCAGGCTGTCGAGGATCTTCGGCAGCGTGATGCGCTTCATATGCGGGCAGAGATTGCAGGGGCGCACGAATTCGACCCCGGGCGTTTCCGCCGCCACATTGTCGGCCATCGAGCATTCCGTGACCATGACGACCCGGCGCGGGCGCTTGGTCTTCACCCAGTCGATCATATGCGCGGTGGAGCCGGCGAAGTCGGCCTCGGCGATCACGTCCGGCGGGCATTCGGGATGCGCGATGATGCTGACGGACGGGTCCGCCTGGCGATAGGCGCGCAGCTCCTCGCCGGTGAAGCGCTCGTGCACCTCGCAGGCGCCCTTCCAGGCGATGATTTCGACCTTGGTCTGCGCGGCGACATATTTCGCGAGATACTGGTCCGGCACGAAGATCACCCGGTCGACGCCCAGGCTCTCGACCACCTGGACGGCATTCGACGAGGTGCAGCAGATGTCGACCTCGGCCTTCACCTCTGCGGAGGTGTTGACATAGGCGACGACCGGCACGCCGGGATAGCGCTCACGCAGCAGGCGCACGTCCGCACCGGTGATCGAGGAGGCGAGCGAGCAGCCGGCTCTGGAATCCGGGATGAGGACGACCTTGTCCGGATTGAGCAGCTTCGAAGTCTCGGCCATGAAATGCACGCCGCCCTGGACGATCACGTCGGCGTCGGTCTTGGTCGCGAGTTTGGCGAGCTGCAGGCTGTCGCCGACGACGTCGGCCACGCAGTTGTAGATCTCCGGCGTCTGGTAGTTATGCGCCAGGATGACGGCGTTGCGCTCTTTCTTGAGCGCATTGATGGCCTTCACGTAAGGCGCAAAGAACGGCCATTCGACCGGGGGGATCACCGTTTTCACACGCTCGTAGAGATGGGCGGTTTCCGCCTCCACCTCGGGCGTATAGGTGAGATCCGGCACGGCGATCGGCGCGAAGCGCCGCCCCTCCCGCTTGGGGGGCCGGGCGACGTCGAGCCGGGTTGCGAGATGTCCGGTCATGGCGTTTCCTTTTGCTCATTTTGAGCATATGTAGGTACGAAAAACATGCGACTACAAGCGTGGTCGCGAGCATTATGCTCATTTCGAGCATAAGGATTGTAGCATTCTGTCCTGGGCTTTTCCAGTGGCAAACAAATCGCGCGCATGCGGAGGATGCGCTGGAGCCATGCCCCTCGTGCAGGTACCGGCAACACTTCTGGCCCCCATTTATCGCATCGCGATCGGTGATGCGAAGCACAATGAATATTCATTATGGTGATGCGACCAGCTAAGAGTATGTTTTGGTCGGCGACCGCAGGCTGTCCCAATCCAGCTCGGGATAGCTGTGCTTCGTGCGGGTGCGAATAATACGGGTCGAATTCCCCAGGTCAGTCCGAGACAACGCTCATGGCTCAACCGTCTCTGTCCGCCGCGTCCCCGCGCCGATTATCGCCTGAGGCGATCGTGTTGGCGGGCTGTATCATCGCCGTCATCTCCTTCGGCCCGCGCGCCTCCGCCGGCCTCTTCCTCCTGCCGATGTCGACTGATTACGGCTGGGGGCGAGATGTCTTTGGGCTAGCTCTGGCCATCCAGAACCTGCTCTGGGGCATCGGCTCGCCCTTCGCCGGCGCCATCGCCGACCGCTTCGGCGTCGTGCGGGTGCTATGTGCGGGCACTGTGCTCTACATGGCCGGCCTCATTCTCATGACGCAGGCCGCAACCCCCGGCATGCTCGACCTCAGCGCCGGCGTGCTCATCGGTTTCGGCCTCTCCGGCTGCTCGTTCAATCTGGTGCTCGGCGCTTTCGGCAAGCTTCTGCCCGAGCGCTGGCGGCCGATGGCCTTCGGCGCGGGAACGGCGGCCGGGTCTTTCGGCCAGTTCCTTTTTCCGCCGCTCGGACATTTCTTCATCGAGAGCTTCGGCTGGCAGGCAACTCTGCTGATCTTTGCGGCGAGCCTCCTGCCGATCCTGCCGTTGTCCATGGCCCTTGCCACCCGCGGCACGGACACGGTCGGGGCTGTCGGTGCGGCAGCCGGGCAGTCGATCCGCCAGGCTCTGTCGGAAGCCTTTCGCCACCCGAGCTATGTGCTGCTCGTGCTCGGCTTCTTCACCTGCGGCTTCCAGCTTGCCTTCATCACCGTGCATCTTCCGGCTTATCTGGAAGACACGGGCCTGCCCGCCTGGGTCGGTGGCTGGACGCTCGCCGTCATCGGCCTCGCCAATATCGCGGGCTCGCTGTCGGCTGGCTGGCTGTCGACGCGCATGCCCAAGCGCTGGCTGCTTTCGATCATCTATCTCGCCCGCTCGGTCGTCACGACGGCTTTCATTCTGTTGCCGGCATCGCCGGCGGCGGCGATCACCTTCGGCCTGCTGACCGGCTTTCTCTGGCTCTCGACGGTGCCGCCGACCTCGGCGCTCGTTATGTTGATGTTCGGCACGCGCTATATGGCGATGCTGTTCGGCTTCGCCTTCTTCTCCCATCAGGTCGGCGGCTTCCTGGGTGTGTGGCTGGGCGGCGAGCTTTATGAGAGCTACGGTTCCTACGCGATCGTCTGGTGGCTCTCGGTTGCGCTTGGCATCGCCTCGGCTGCCATCAATCTGCCGATCAAGGAGCAGGCCGTGGTTCGCCCGCAGCCAGCTTAGCTCAAGACTTATTGTTTGCATCCCTGCAAGCCTTGGCTTGCAAGGATGGCGCTCGCATTGCGCCCATGAGCGCGTATCTGTGGTATGGGAGCCGTGCTTCACGGTTCGACAGGTTACGGAGCTCCATCGATGGCGAAAGTTCTCGTCCTTTACTATTCCTCCTACGGGCATATCGAAACGATGGCCCAGGCAGTGGCCGAAGGCGCGCGCGAGGCGGGAGCCGAGGTGGCCGTGAAGCGCGTGCCCGAAACGGCGCCGGAAGAGGTCGCCCGCGGCGCGGGCTTCAAGCTCGACCAGGCCGCGCCCATCGCGACCGTGGCCGAACTCCCCGAATATGACGCCATCATATTCGGCGCCCCGACGCGCTATGGCAGCGTCGCCTCGCAGATGCGCGCCTTCATCGACCAGACGGGCGGCCTGTGGATGAAGGGCGCCCTCGTCGGCAAGGTCGGCTCGGTCTTCACGTCGTCTGCCACCCAGCACGGCGGTCAGGAATCGACCATCCTCACCTTCATTCCGACGCTCATGCACCACGGCATGGTGGTCGTAGGCCTGCCCTACGCCTTCGCCGGGCAGATGGGCCTCGAGGAGATCAAGGGCGGCTCGCCCTATGGCGCCTCCACCATTGCCGGTGCCGACGGCAGCCGCCAGCCTTCCGCCGTCGAGCTCGAAGGCGCGCGCTACCAGGGCCGGCATGTGGCGAGCATCGCCGCCAAGCTCGCGCGGTAAATCTGACTTACAGTCGCGTAAAGCCGCCGCATAGCACCCCGCCGTACCCCCCTTAACGGCAGGGCTTCACATATCAGCGGCGGGCGCTGGTTTACCTCTCCCCGCAGGCGGGGAGAGGGGACGCGGCTGCCTCGAGCGATCACTTCACATGAAGGTAGGATCAACTCGCGTTGCGTTATCACCGCGGTGCGGCGGCACGGCGCAGGCGATCATTGATCGCCTCGCCAAGCTCCTCCTGCGGAACCGGCGTCGCCGCAATTGCCGCCGCGCCGGTGATGTCGAGCCGGCGCAGATAGGCGAAAAGATTGGCGGCGGCTTCGATGAGATCGCCGTCCTCGCTCAGATTGAGCACAACCGAGGCCCCGTCGATCCCGGCGGGCCGCTCCCTCCCGAACAGCAAGACCGCTTCACCAGGTCTTATCTCCCTGGCATCCATTCTGAGCTGCGCCCGCGGCGCATAATGCGAGGCGAGCATGCCCGGTCCCTGCGGGGCATCCGGCACACTCTCGGGAGCATCGGCGAGCGGCATCCCGACAACCCGCTCGATCGCACCGCGCGTGATGCCGCCCGGCCGCAGCAGCCGCGCGACGCCGCCGAGGCAGGCAACGACCGTCGATTCCACCCCGACCACCGTCGCCCCGCCATCGACGACCGCAGCAATGCGGCCGCTCAAATCCGCGAGCACATGCTCCGCCGTCGTCGGGCTGACGCCGCCCGAGCGATTGGCCGAGGGCGCCACGATCGGCCGCCCGACGTCGCGCAGAAGGTCGAGCGCCACGGGATGGGCGGGAACCCGCAGGGCGATGCTCGTGAGCCCGGCCGTGGCGAGCGCCGATACGGGGCAGCCGGGGGCTTGTTCAACGACGAGCGTCAGCGGTCCCGGCCAAAAAGCCTCCGCCAAGGCCTCCGCAATCGGGTCGAAGCCACCGAGCCGGCGCGCCATCGCGACGTCGCTCACATGGGAGATGAGCGGATTGAAGGCCGGGCGCCCCTTGGCGGCATAGACGGCCGCGACCGCTTCGCCGTTGGTGGCGTCACCGCCGAGGCCATAGACCGTCTCCGTGGGGAAGGCGACGAGCCGGCCGGCGAGCAGGAGCTCGGCAGCGCGCGCCATACCCACCTCGTCTGGCCGCAAATGTTCCGTCGCGGCACGGGTCGCCGTTGATCGCTCTGTCATTATCGTAAGGGCTATCGTGTTATGAGGGTGGGGCTTACGCGCCCGCGTGAGCGCCCGTCAAGCAGGGGTAGCGCCACCATGACGATCTATCGCGCGCCATTGGCCGATATCACCGCCGCCATGCGCCACGCCGCGGGCCTCGACGCGGCCTTGGCCGAGGGACTTTACGGCGATTTGACCGCCGAGGACATCGCAGCCGTCCTGGCCGAGGCCGGCAAATTCGCCGAGGAGGTGATCGCCCCTCTCAATCGTGTGGGCGACCTCCAGGGCGCGCGGCTGGTCGATGGCGGCGTCGTCACCGCCCCCGGCTGGAAGGAGGCCTACACGGCCTGGGCAGCTGCCGGGTGGAACGGCTTGCCAGCGCCGGAGGGCTGGGGAGGGCAGGGCCTGCCGATGATCGTGCAGGCTGCCTGCCTTGAGATCTGGAACGCTGCCTCCATGGCCTTCGCCATCGGCCCGGTGCTTACCGCGGCCGCCGTCGAGGCGCTCGTCGCCCATGGCACGGATGAATTGCGGCGGCTCTATCTGCCCAAGCTCGTCTCGGGCGAGTGGATGGGCACGATGAACATGACGGAGCCGCAGGCGGGCTCAGACTTGAGCACGCTGGCGACACGCGCCGAGCGCGCCGGCGACGGCACATACCGCATCAGCGGCCAAAAAATCTTCATCACCTATGGCGAGCACGATCTCACCGAGAACATCGTCCATATGGTGCTCGCGCGCTTGACGGACGCGCCGCCCGGCACGCGCGGCATTTCCCTGTTCCTCGTGCCGAAATTCCTGGTGAACGCCGACGGCAGTCTCGGCGCGCGCAACGATCTCCACTGCCATTCGCTCGAACACAAGCTCGGCATCCACGGCTCGCCGACCTGCACCATGATCTTCGGCGACGCGGGCGGCGCCACCGGCTATCTGGTCGGCGAGGAGAATCGTGGCCTCGCCTGCATGTTCACCATGATGAACCATGCGCGTCTCGCGGTCGGACTCCAGGGCGTCGGCGCCGCCGAGCGCGCCTACCAGCAGGCGCTTGCCTATGCGCGCGAGCGCCGGCAGGGGCGGCTGCCGCATAGCTCCTCGGACAGCCCGCCCACGGCCATCATCCGCCACGCCGATATCCGCCGCATGCTGATGACCATGAAGGCGCTCACCGAAGCGGCGCGGTCTATCTGCTATCTGACGGCGATCGAGATCGATCGCGCGCGGCTCGCGAGCGATTCCGATATCCGCCGCCGCGCCAATGAGGCGGCCTCGCTGCTCACGCCGGTGGCCAAGGCCTTTGCCACGGATGTCGGTTTCGAGGTGGCTTCGCTCGGCATCCAGGTGCATGGCGGGCTCGGCTTCATCGAGGAAACGGGCGCCGCCCAACATCTGCGCGATGCGCGCATCGCCATGATCTATGAGGGCACGAACGGCATCCAGGCCATCGATCTCGTCACCCGCAAGATCGGGCTGTCGGGCGGCACGGCGATGCGCGCGCGCATCGCGGCCATCCGTCGCACGGCGGTGCGACTGCTGACGGAGGGCAGTCCGGCTTTCGGCAACGCCGCGGCGCGCCTGCGCAGTGGCGCCGAGAGCCTCGACCGCGCGACCAGCGCGGTGCTCACCTCCCTTGCCAACGACCGTCTCGACGATGCGCTGGCGGTCGCGACCCCCTATCTGCGCCTCTTTGCGATCGTCCAGGGGCTGGCTGCCCTCGCCGATACGGCGCTCGCCGCGGAACCGGAGGAGGCCATCGCGAGGGTCGCGCTTACCCGGTTCTTTGCGGAGGCCATTGCAGTCGAGGCCGCCGGGCTGGAAGCGACTGTCATGGCCGGGGCAGGGGGACTGGCCGGCGCCGAGGCGGTATTGGGCAACTGACGCCGTGCCACGTTGACCGCGCGCCGACGGTCGCCTACAGCGGCGGTGGTCACGGAAGGTTCATTCCCAAGCTCCTAATGCTGGACGGCGGCGGCCCGGTCGGCTGCGCCGGCTCGCCCCACACGTCCACCGGATCTCGTCGGGAGAAGCCATGCTCATTGCCTATAAGGCTCCGCCGGAGCGTGTTTCCGGCAGGGACATGCGGCTCGATCGCCAAGTCGTCTCCCCCGATGACGTCATCGTCCCCGGCACGCTGTGGCTTGATCTCGTTTCTCCGACGAACAGCGAGGAGGCTCTTGTCGAGCAATATCTCGGCATCGAGGTGCCGACCCGAGAGGACATGGAGGATATCGAGCCGTCGGAACTGCTCTATGTCGAACACGGCGCGCGCTATATGACGGCGCGCCTTCTCTTCAACGTGGCCGCCGAGCCGCAGATGACGGGTGTCACCTTCATCCTGAAGGACAATGCGCTCGTGACGGTGCGCTATGACGAGCCGAAGGCCTTCGCCATGTTCGCCAATCGCGCCTCCCGGCCCGGTGGCTGCGGGCCGACGGCCGAGGCAATCGTCGTCGGGCTCTTCGAGACGGTCATCGATCGCGCGGCGGAGGTGCTGCAGGGTACGGCCGACCAGATCGACCGAATTTCCAAGGAGATCTTCGAGAAGGAACCTGCCAGCGTGCGCCGGCGCAGCGACTATCAGGAGACGCTGCGTTCGCTCGGACGCTACGGCACGCTGATTTCGATGAGCCGCGAAAGCCTTGTCTCGATCGAGCGGGTTCTGTTGTTCACCTCGGCGAGCTATCGGACCGCCAAGGCGCCCAAGGAATTGCGCGAGCAGGTGCGCACGACGTTACGCGACCTGCAGTCGCTCGAAGAGCATGCAACGTTTCAGGCGAACAAGATCCAATTTCTGCTCGACGCATCGCTCGGCCTCGTCAATCTCGAGCAGAACAACATCATCAAGCTCTTCTCGGTTATGGCGGTGGTGTTCATGCCGCCGACGCTGATCGCGTCCATCTACGGCATGAATTTTCAGTTCATGCCGGAGCTCAACTGGCGCCTGGGCTATCCCATGGCGCTCCTGATGATGGTGGCCGCCGCTATTGCGCCCTATCTCTTCTTCCGCTGGAAGCGCTGGTTGTAGAGCAGGCCGTAGCAGCCGTAGATCGAGCGTCGAACTTCGTGTTTTTGCAACGATTTGCCGGCAAATCCGGAATCAATGTCGCCGAGGTGGCGCCGGTGAATCAAGATATTCGAGATTCGACCTAAGCCCTTAGCGTGGCTTGCAGATTCTGGTGGATCGGCAGAGCTGCGGGCCTTCGAGTTCCGAGTGAGCGAGGTGCTCGGTGCAGAGCTTGCGCGGTGGAAAGCCCTTGCCGGGCGATATCATCGCGCAGCTGCTGACGACCTCCCGCACCGGCCGCATGACGGGCTGACAGACGCGCTCCATCCGGCAGCTCACTTTCTTGGACGGCGTGGACTGGGCCGCCTCGCCGGTCGATGCGCCGGCGCAGGTCAAGGCCGCGATCGCGACGATACGCAACATACTCATGGGCGATATGCTTACGCGCGAACTACTCACCGGCGAACTCCTGAGCAGCCCAGTGGTCAGGCTGGGCTACGGGAGGTCGAGGCTAGTCGCGGGGTGCCAGGCGGACGCGGGAACACGCGCCAAAATGCACGCAGTTGGCGAATCGGGGCGGCTATAACGATCGGATTATTAAAGGATTACCCCGGGATTCAGCAGATTCTTGGGGTCGAGCGCGGTCTTGAGGCTGCGCATCAGATCCATCGCGACCGGGTCCTTGACCCTCGGCAAGGCGGCCCGCTTCAGCCGCCCAATGCCATGTTCGGCCGAGATCGACCCGCCGAGCTTGAGCACGACGCCGTGCACCAGCGCGTTCACTTCGTCCCAGCGGTCGAGAAAGGCCTGCTTGTCCGCCCCGACAGGCTGGCTGAAGTTGAAATGGACATTGCCGTCGCCGAGATGCCCGAAGGGTACGGGGCGAACGCCCGGAATGAGCGCCTCCACCGCCGTGTTCGCCTCGGAAATCAGCGTCGGGATTGCGGCGATCGGCACGGAAACGTCGTGCTTGATGGAACCGCCCTCGCGCCCCTGAACCTCCGACAGGGCCTCCCGCAGCTTCCAGAGGTCCTGGCGCTGGTCGAGCGAGGCGGCGAGTGCTGCATCGGCGACGAGCCCTTCCTCGAAGGCTGCACCGAGGCAGTGTTCGAACCGCGCGTCGAGATCGCCCTCGATCTGCGAGGACAATTCGATCAGCGCGTACCAGGGATGGGCGTCGGCGAGCGGATCGCGTGTGCCGGGGGCATGGCGCAAAACGAGCTCCAGGCCGAAACGCGACATGAACTCGAAGGTCGTGAGGCTCGCGCCGATCTCCGATTTGATCTTCGCGAGCAGCGCAACGGCCGCCTCCGGCGAGGGCATCCCGCAGAAGACGGTGACGCGCTGGCGCGGCAGGGGAAAGAGCTTCAGCACCGCCCCGGTGACGATGCCGAGCGTGCCCTCCGAGCCGATGAAAAGGCTCTTCAGGTCATAGCCGGTATTGTCTTTGCGCAGCTTGCCCAGACCGTTGAGGACACGCCCGTCGGCCAGCACCACCTCCAGGCCGAGCACGAGGTCGCGCATATTGCCATAGGCGAGCACGGCGGTGCCGCCGGCATTGGTCGCGATATTGCCGCCGATCGTGCAGGAGCCTTCGGAGGCGAGCGAGAGCGGAAAGAGCCGGTCGACCGCAGAAGCCGCGTCCTGGGCTTTGAGCAGCGTGACGCCCGCATCGACGGTCATCGTGTCGGTCAGAACGTCGACCTCGCGGATCCTGTCGAGGCGCTGCAGCGACAGGATGATGGCCGGGTGGTTCGCCTCGGGTGTCTGGCCGCCGACCAGGCCGGTGTTTCCCCCCTGCGGCACCACCGCGATGCCGTGCTCCTGCGCGAGGCGCATGACCGCGGCGACCTCCTCGGTCGAGCCGGGGCGCACGATAGCCCTGGTCGTTCCGTGAAACAGGCCGCGCGGCTCGTGGAGATAAGGCTCCATATCCTCGTGGGCCGTCACCACGGCGTTCGCACCGACGATAGCCTTCAGGGCATCGATCAAAGCTTCGTTGTCCATCGCGCGACCAAGGCTGCTCTTACCGTTCAAGGATGCCGACGATCTCCATATGCGGCGAATGGCGGAACTGGTCCAGCACTATGATGTTTCGCACCCGGAAGCCGGCCACGATCAGAATCGCGAGGTCGCGCGTAAAGCTGCCGGCGTCGCAGGACACAGCCAACACGTGCCGGAGCTTGCTCGCGGCAATCTGGCGCGCCTGCGCCTCCGCACCGGCGCGGGGCGGGTCGAAGACGACCGCATCGAAGCGGTCGAGCTCCAGCGGCAGGAGCGGTCGACGGAACAGGTCGCGCACTTCCGTCGTGATGGGCTTGAGCCCTTGGATCGCCCTGACGGCCTTGTCGAGGGCAGCAAGCGCCGGCGCATGCGACTCGACGGCGTGGACCTCCGCCCGTTCGGCGAGGCGCAGCGTAAAGGTGCCGCAGCCGGCAAAAAGGTCTGCTACGCGTTTGCGGCCGGTGAAGGCTTCGGTGACGATCCGCGCGAGCGCCTCCTCGCCCGCTGCCGTCGCCTGCAGGAAGCCGCCGGGTGGCGGCACCACCCGCGCCCGCCCCATGACGAGCGCCGGCGGGCGCCGCTCGACGACGAGTTCGCCGTGGTGCGAGAGCCGCGCGAGATCGAGCCGCTCGGCAAGCCCGACCAGCGCCTGCCGCTCCCGGTTCGCAAGGGGCCCCAAGCCCCGCAGGTCGACATCAAGCCCGCCTTCGGTCGCGGTGATCTGGATGTCGAGCGGCTTGCGCAGGTTGACGGCCGCGGCGAGCGCCCGCCCGACCGCTGGAGCGCGCGCGAGTGCCGGCAGCGAGATCGGGCAATGATCGATCGCAACCAGCTCATGGCTGCGCGCGGCCATGAAGCCGACGGCAGGCCGGCCGTCGATGCGCCGCGCATGCAGGATGAGCCGGCGTCGCCCCGCGCCATGGGCATCGATCAATTCGCCGACCGGCGCCTCGATGCCGGCGCGGGTGAGCGCGGTCATCAGCATGTCGCGCTTCCAGCGGCGATAGAGCTCCGCGTCCATATGCTGGGTGGCGCAGCCGCCGCAGCGGCCGAAATAGGGGCAGAAAGGCTCGCGCCGCTCGGGGGCGGGTGCCTCGACGGCGACAAGTCGCGCCCGGTCCCCCGCGATCTCGGCGATGACCACCTCGCCGGGCAAGGCATAGGGCACATGCACGAGGCCCTCGTCCGTCTCGGCCACGCCGTCGCCGCGCCGGCCGAGCCGCGTGATGGTGAGCTGCTCGCTCATATCGCGCCTCGGCGCGCGCCGATGAGGAATTCTCGATTGCCGTCGCCGCCGGCGATCGGCGAGGGGATGATCCCCAGCACGGCAAAGCCGAGCCCCTGCACCAAACCGGCAATCTCGTCGCAGACCCGCGCGTGCACGGCCGCGTCACGCACGATGCCCTTCGCCACATGGGCGCGCCCGGCCTCGAATTGCGGCTTGATCAGCGCGACGAGCTCGGCTTTCGCAGCGAGCAGCGGGATCACCGTGGGGAGCACGAGCTTCAGCGAGATGAAGCTGACGTCTGCAACCAGGAGTTCGGCTTGCTCGGGAATGTGAGCGCGCGTCAGTCGCCGCGCGTCCGTGCCTTCGAGCGTCACGACCCGCGGGTCGCCGGCGATGCTCGGATGCAGCTGGCCATGGCCGACATCGACCGCATAGACGCGGGCGGCCCCCCGGCCGAGCAGCACCTCCGTGAAGCCGCCGGTCGAGGCGCCAATGTCGAGGCAGACGCGGCCCGCCGGATCGATCGCGAAGGCGTCGAGCCCCGCCTCAAGCTTCACGCCGCCGCGGGATACGTAAGGGTAGGCTGGCTGCGCCTCGATGACGGCATCGGCGGCGATCATGTCGGATGGACGTGCCACGACGACACCGTCCGCCCTCACGAGGCCGGCGGCGATAGCCGCCTGGGCCTTGGCTCGGCTGTCGAAGATCCCCTGCGCCGTGAGAACCTTGTCGGCGCGGTCGCGCGTGCCGGCGGTCATGCCTTGTCTGTCGCGAGGCGCACGGCCCCGCCCTGCGGAAAGGCGCGCATCATCCAGAGCAGCAGGAGAAGGCCCGGCAGCGCGGCAGCCGTCGAGATCAGGAAATAGGTCACCCAGTCCACCCGGTCGGCGAGCCAGCCGCCGCCCGAAGCGAAGATGGTGCGGGTAAAGGCCATGAAGGAACTCACGAGCGCATATTGCGTCGCCGTATAGGCGACATTGCACAGGGAGGAGAGATAGGCGACGAAGGCCGCCGTTCCCATGCCACCGGCAAGATTTTCCACGCTCATGGTGACGACGAAGACCGAAAGGTCGGCGCCCGCCATGGCCTGTGCCACGAAGACGAGATTGCTCGCCGCCTGTAGCACGCCGCAGATGAGGAGCGCGCGCATGATGCCGAGGCGTGCGACGATGACCCCGCCGGCGAGGCCGCCGACGATAGTCATGATCACGCCATAGGACTTCGACACCAGGCCGATCTCGGCCTTGGTGAAGCCGATGTCGAGGTAGAACGGATTGGCCATGACGCCGAGCAGCGCATCGCCGTATTTATAGAGCGCAATGAAGAGCAGGATGAGGAGCCAATGCGGCCGCTGCATGAAATCCGTGAGCGGGGCGGCGACCGCCGTTCGAATCCAGCCGATCGGATCGCGTGTCAGCGAGGCTTCGTCCACCTCAGGGCGGGCCGGCTCCTTGCTGAGGAGCGCTGTTCCCAAGCCAATGCTCATCAGCGCCGCCATCACGGCATAGGCGGCGAACCAGCCAAAGAGATCGGCGATGACGAGCGCGCCGCCACCCGAGACGATCATGCCAAGCCGGTAGCCCAGCACGATATTGCCGGCGCCGGCGCCCAGCTCGCGCTCCTTGAGGATCTCGACCCGGTAGGCGTCGATCACGATATCCTGGGTGGCCGAGGTGAAGGCGAGCGCCACCGCCCAGGCCGCCGTGCCGACGAGGCTCTCGGACGGGTCGGTCGAGCCGAGGCCGATCATGCAGATGGCGGTCGCGACTTGCGACAGCACCATCCAGCCCCGTCGCTGCCCGAGAAGCGGCGTGAGCAGCGGGATCGGCAGCCGGTCGACGAGCGGCGACCACAGCCATTTGAAGCCGTAGGCCGTCGAGGCCCAGGAGAACAGGCCGATCATCGTCATCGACACGCCGGCCTCGGCGAGCCGCGCCGAGAGCGTCGCATAGACGAGCGAGAGCGGCAGACCCGAGGAGAAGCCGAGAAAGAGAATGGCGATGATGCGCCGGTCCGCATAAACGGCGAGCGACCGCAGCCAGGAATTCATCGCAACAGGACCCCGAATCGCCGACACCGGCGGATGGTACGAAAGCCGGGCAGGGTGGCGATGAGCGTCGCGGTGGTCAAGCGCCGGACGAGGCGGTGTCAGGGCGCGAGCGCGGAACGCACATCCGTCTGCGCGAAATCGCTGCCTTTATACAGCAGCGGCACGTCCAGCGACTTGGCGAGCGCATAGGACGCGCAGTCTGCCAGATTGAGTTTGGCGGGATGGCCTGTGCCACGGCCGAAATGCTCGTAGGCGGCACTGGCGATGTCACCTTGACGGCGGTCGAACGAATATTGTTCGACCGTGCCCCACGCGAGCAGTTCCTCGAATGGCGGAAGATAACGCGTGTCCGCGCGTCTGAGCAGGACCGTTCGTGTCTCGTAGACGGTAACTGCCGACGCCAGACGTTGCCCGGCTTCTTCGAAAGCAGCCGCGATCGGGCCCGCATCAGGCTCGCCGAAGAGGATGGCGAGAAAGGCCGAGCTGTCGACGACGATCACGTCTCGTCCGACTCGTCGAGTTCGCCCCACAGCTCGTCGAAGTCACGTTTCGTGATCTTCGGCAGGGGACCGAGCCGTCGCACCCGCTCCTGTATATCCTTCAGCGCCCGCCGCCTGCGTTCGATCTCGTCCTCCCGCTCGGCGCGCGCCTGTTCCAGACGCAGCTCAAGCGCCTTGCGCACGGCTTCCGTAATGGTCTCGCCCGTGAGCGTCGCGACCTCGCGGGCGAGCCGCTCCGTTTCGGCGGATTTGATGTTGAGAGCCATCGCTTTCTTCCTCGGTCTCAGGAGGAAGAATGGGCCTGCAAGGAAGAAAGCACAAGAGGCTGGCTTCGGGGCGACAGGCCTCGCGGGATCTTTCAGTAAGATCGCCGTGTCGTTTCTCGCGTGATCCCCGCCTTGTGCGGAGGATCTCCATCGGAAGGTTTTTTCTTCGAATCGGGATGGCCGGGGCAAGCCCGGCCATGACGAAGAGAAATATCAGTGGCAAATACCCCGCCGGGACATTCAGGCGCTACGCGCCACCTCGGTCTGGCCCAGCGCCGCAAAGACCGTCGCGACGATGCCCGCCGCATCGAGACCTGCCTCGGCATACATACGTTCGGGCTTGTCGTGGTCGATGAAGCGGTCGGGCAGCGCCATCGTGCGGATCTTGAGACCTTGGTCGAGCAGCCCCTCCGCCGCGAGTGCCTGCAGCACATAGGCACCGAACCCGCCCATGGAGCCTTCCTCGATCGTAATCAGGCATTCGTGGTCGCGCGCGAGCCGGCGGATGAGGTCGAGATCGAGCGGCTTGGCGAAGCGCGCATCGGCGACCGTGGTCGAGAGGCCGCGCGCTTCGAGCGTCTCGGCCGCTTTCAGGCATTCGCCGAGCCGCGTGCCGAGGGCGAGAAGCGCCACGCGCGTGCCTTCGCGCAGGACGCGGCCCTTGCCGATGGGAAGCGACACGCCCCGCTCGGGCATGTCGACGCCGACCCCCTCGCCGCGCGGATAACGGAAGGCGATGGGGCCCTCGTCATAGGCCGCGGCTGTCGCGATCATATGCACGAGCTCCGCCTCGTCGGCGGCCGCCATGATCACGAAATCGGGCAGGCAGCCGAGGAAGGCGATGTCGAAGGACCCCGCATGGGTCGGCCCGTCCGCACCGACGAGGCCTGCACGGTCGAGCGCAAAGCGCACCGGCAGCTTCTGGATGGCGACGTCGTGCACAACCTGATCGTAGGCGCGCTGCAGGAAGGTGGAATAGATGGCGCAGAAGGGCTTGTAGCCTTCGGTGGCGAGGCCGGCCGCGAAGGTCACGGCATGCTGCTCGGCGATGCCGACATCGAAGGTCCGCGCCGGAAAAGCCTCGCCGAAGAGATCGAGCCCCGTGCCGGACGGCATGGCGGCGGTAACGGCGACGATCTTCTCGTCCGTCTCGGCGGCCTTGATGAGTTGCTCCGCGAAGACGCGCGTATAGGCGGGCGCATTGGCCTTGGGCTTTGCCTGCGCCCCCGTCACCACGTCGAAGGTGGTGACGCCGTGATACTTGTCGGCCGAGGCCTCCGCCGGGGCATAGCCTTTGCCCTTCTGGGTGACCACATGGACGAGGATGGGCCCGGAGGTCGCGTCGCGCGCGTTCTTGAGCACGGGCAGGAGATGGTCGAGATTGTGACCGTCGATCGGCCCGACATAATAGAAGCCGAGCTCCTCGAAGAGCGTACCGCCTGTCCAGAAGCCGCGCGCGAATTCCTCGGCGCGCTGGGCCTTCTCATAGAAGAACTTCGGCAGGTGCTTGGCGAGCTGCTTGCCGACTTCGCGCAGCGAGCGGTAGGTGCCGCCGGAGACGAGGCGGGCGAGATAGGCCGACATGGCGCCGGTCGGCGGGGCGATCGACATGTCGTTGTCGTTGAGGATGACGATCAGCCGGGCATTCATGGCGCCAGCATTGTTCATGGCCTCATAGGCCATGCCCGCCGACATCGCGCCGTCGCCGATCACCGCGACGACGTTGCGCCTGTCGGCAGGTCCCTTGCCATCGAGCTCCTGTGCCACCGCCATGCCGAGACCGGCGGAGATCGAAGTGGACGAATGGGCCGCGCCGAAGGGGTCGAATTCGCTTTCCGACCGTTTGGTGAAGCCGGAGAGGCCGCCGCCCTTGCGCAGGGTCCGGATCCGGTCGCGCCGTCCCGTCAGGATCTTGTGCGGATAGGCCTGGTGGCCGACATCCCAGATGATGCGGTCGCCGGGCGTGTCGAAGACATAATGCAGCGCCACCGTCAGCTCGACGACGCCGAGCCCCGCCCCGAGATGCCCGCCCGTGACCGAGACCGCGTCGATCGTCTCGGCGCGGAGCTCGTCGACGACCTGCCTGAGTGCCGTCTCCGGCAGGCGGCGGAGGTCTTGCGGCAGGGCGACGGTGTCGAGGAGGGGCGTTTTGACCGGCACGGGGGAACCTCAGGTGAACCGACGGTGCAAGTGAGACATCCCGACCGGGCCGGGCTCAGTTTTCCACGTCGAGGGGCGCGACGCCCGTGGGACGGCCGTCGGCCGAGAGCGTGATCTTCTCGATGCGCTGCTCGGCCCGCTTCAGGAGCGCCTCGCAATGGGCTTTCAGCGCTTCGCCCCGCTCATAGATGGCAAGCGACTCCTCGAGCGGCACGTCGCCACGCTCGAGGCGCTGCACGATCTGCTCGAGTTCCGCCAACGCCCGTTCGAAGGGAAGCGCGGCGATTTCGGCTTTGGACGCGTCGTTGGTCATGGCGGGGTTATCACCCGGTCGGCAGCGAGTTGCAAGGGAAACGGGGCAGTCCGAAAGCAGCGATCGAAGGCCGCTTTCACGAAGGCGCAGGCGGCGCGGCGCGCGTGCGGGCGAGAAGCTTTTGATAGGCGAAGCCTATCCCGACGAGCACGAGACCGAGCCCGATGAAGGACAAGGCCCTGAGCGCGCCTTCCAGGCTGGAGAGGTCGATCAGGAAGACCTTCAGGACCGCGACGAGGATATAGGCGGCCGAGAGCAGCCGTGCGAGGCGGATATTCCACAGGAGGCCGAGGGCAAGCAGGATGACGCCCATGCCGACGAGCGCCACCGAATAGACCCAGAGCTCCGTCTCGCCGGTCGGCTGGTTGAAGCCGATCGTCGGCCCCTGGAACAGACGGCGGATCTCCGTGAGCATGTAGAGAAGCTGGAGCAACAGGCCGAGGCCGGCGGCGAGTTGCACATACCAGCGCGGCCGCGTGCGGCGCGCAGACCAGGCAAGCGCGAGCGCCGCGACGGCCGGTATGAGATAGCCGAGCAGAAGCCCGTTGATGACCGGGCCGCCGGCGATGACCATGCCGGTGATATAGGGATTTTTGGTGATCGCCAGCAGTAACAAGGCCACCACCAGCGTGAAGGCGCCGAAGGCGAGCGAGGCGATGCGATAGACCGCGTCCGGACGCCGCGCATCGAGCCGCACCATGACGAGCGAGAAGAGGAGGCCTGCCGTCGCCATCAGGCCGGCCTCGACGAAGCCGGAGGCCGGCCGAAGAATGTCCCCGTCGTTGATCCAATGGCGGATTTCGAAGAAGACGAGCAGCGCGGAAAAGACGATCGCCAGGCTCTCGCTGAGGCGCGTGATGCGGTCGCGTGCCTCGCGCGCCAGAATGCGCGCCGAGAGGGCGAAGCTCAGCGCCGGCACGCCATAGCCCCAGAGAAGCCAGTTGAAGATGGGCGTCGTGCCGAGATCACCACCGGCAATCGCCGGATCCCAGACGATGCGGCCGAGAACGAGAACGCCGAGTGCGCCCACCACATAGCGCAGAACCCAGATGCGTGTTTGTGCGGCGACCCAGGCCGTGCCCAGCGCGGCGAGCGCGAAGGCCACCGTCAGCATGCCCTTTTCGAGGGCGAAGGTGAGGCCGAGCGCAAGTGCTGCGACCGTTGCCGCGGCGAAAGCGGCGACGCCGAGCG
The DNA here is from genome assembly GCF_042666455.1 of Chelatococcus sp. GCM10030263. Classification (NCBI taxonomy): domain Bacteria; kingdom Pseudomonadati; phylum Pseudomonadota; class Alphaproteobacteria; order Hyphomicrobiales; family Chelatococcaceae; genus Chelatococcus; species Chelatococcus sp. GCM10030263. The sequence goes on from NZ_JBHTDB010000009.1 coordinate 258,921, forward strand.
GCAAGGCGCGGGCCTCGCCCTGATGGGCCCTGAGGAAGCCGGCGACGACGGTGGCGCCGAGTGCGAGCGCGCCGGCCGCGAAGGCGAAGGGGATGCTCGCCGCGAAAGCCTCGACACGCCAGTAGGCGACGACGAGGAGCGCGAGCGGCCCGAGCGTCGCGGCCGCGGCGTAGCAGGCCGCCGGCAGGAAGGCGAGCCCGCGTCCGCGTACCAGCCGCCACAAGCAGGCGCCGGCGAGCGCCGCGCCGATCAGGATGCCGAAGCCGAGATAAAGATGAAGCGCGTCCGGCAGCGGCACGCCGCCCGGACCGCCGGGCAGCACGTTCTGCGGCTCGCCCTCGGCGATCCGCACGACCGGCCACAGCGCGAGCGTCGCTGTCGCGATCGCGGCCGCGAGCAAGGCGGCGCCGGCGGCCGGTGCGACAAGGACGGCGATGGCGAGATGCAGGAGCGTCATTCCGCCACCGAACCAGGCCCAGCCCGCGCCTTGAGTGATATTCGTGCTCGCGAGCACCGCGAGCAGGGCAAAGGCGGCGAGCACCCCGAGCGCCAGGAGATCGGGATGAGCCTCCTCGTCGCTCACGCCGCGATTGGGGTCGACCACCAGCATGATGGCGGCGAGCAAGGTTTGAATGATGACGTTGCAGAGCGCCGGCGCGACCTGATCCGCGAAATTGAGGGCGATGACCACGCCCCAGAGCGCCGCTCCGAGCGCCGCCGCCACGGCGAGCCAGCGCCACTGCCGCAGGCGGGCGAGCGCATAGGCCGCGCCGACCGGGAAGACGAGATAGATGACGAGGGCCCAGGGGGCGGGCTCCTGCGTAGAGACGAGCAGTGGCGAGGCGAGGGCGGCAAGGAGGCCGAGCGCCGCGAGCGCCGGCCCGTGCAGCACGGCGGCCGTCAGGGTGGCAAGCGAGATGACGCCGAGCAGCACGAAGGCCGTTGCCGGACTGATGAACGCATAGAGGCCATAGGCCGCGTAAACGGTCGCGAAGGCGGTCGCCGTGCCGGCCGCGGTGAGCACGCTCGGCACATGGGCGGAGGGGATGCCGACGAAGCCCTCGGCGCGTTCGCGCCGCCGGAACCATTCGCCGGCGGCGATGAGGGCAAGAGCGAGAACGGCAGCGCCGAAGAGGCGCATCTCCGGGCCGAAATAGCCCTGCTCGACGGAAAAGCGCACGAGCAGGAAACCGCCGAGGGCGAGCGCGACGCCGCCGACCCAGACCGCCCAGCGCGAGCCGAGGCGCTCTTCGAGGCCAGGACGGGGCGGCTGAGGTAAAACGACATCCGGCGCGGGTGGGGCGGGGGGCTCCTCCAGCGCGTCGTCGGGCTCGTCCGCCTCCTCGACGTCGTCGACATCGGCTTCCGCGGCTTCGGGCGATTCGGCCGGCGCAGGCTCGGCTGCTGCCTCCCGAGGCGCCAGCGTGCCGGCCGCCAGCGCGCGTTCCAGAACCCCGAGACGCTCCTCGAGCTGGCGGGTGCGCGCCCGCAATCCGAGCGCCATGACGAACCCGGCAATGGTCATGATTGGCAGGGCGAGGACGATCAGCCCGAGGAATATATAGTCCATCGATCAGCGGCCCCACGCGAAACAGTCACGCTCAAGAGAGCATCTTGGGCGTGCCGAGGCAATCAGCCCCGCCCCCCGACCCTGAGCCCAAGCGATGGCCGTTCCTGCAGAACCTCCCGCCGGAAGCGAAAAACCGCGGCCGGTCGCCCCGCCGTCTTCGCCACGGCGCCGGTTGGCTCGACGAGCGCCGTGGCCTCCACGAAGCGCCGAAAGTTCTGCTTGTGCAGATGGCGTCCGGCGATCGCCTCGACGGTCCGCTGCAACGCTGTCAGTGTGAAGGTCGGCGGCATCAGCTCGAAGATCAGCGGCCGGTATTTCAGCTTGGCGCGCAGCCGGCTGATGGCGGTCGCGAGAATGCGGCGATGGTCGAAGCGCATCATGGCGCCGGCGGGCGGCAGGCTGGCACGCACCCGTGCGGCGGGGCGGCCGTCGCGTAGCGCTTCCTCCACCAGCCCCGCTTCATAAAGCAGCTCATAGCGGTCGAGCGCGCGCTCCTCGTCCCAGGGAATGCCGCCCTGGCCGAAGCTCAGCCGCAGCCGTTCCTGGCGCGACAGCGCGCGCCGCTCGCGATCCTGCTGGTCTGCGAGGGTGTCGGCGGCCCATTCGGTGAGGGCGGCGATCAGCGCGTCGAGGCACTCGGGCCGGCCATGGCGCCAATCCTCCCACGGGAAGAAGTGGTACCAGGGCCTGAGCGAGGCGGTCTTCGGCAATTCGTTCATGCCCTCGCCGATGCGCGTCAGGGCGAGATAGCCGACCGAGACCGCATGCGCCTCCGCATCGCCTCGCTGGGCATGGCGACCACGGTCGCCGAAGGTGTAGAGCTGCTCGGCATATCCAAGGCGAAGCCCGGTTTGCTCGGCCACCCAGGCGCGCAGGCCGATCTCGAAGGTGCGATGCGCCAGAGGATTGAAGACGCCGAAGGGCAGCCCCGGCTCCGCCTCGCTGCCGCGCGTCACCAGGATCTGCGGCATGTCGCCGGCGACTGCGACGATGGCTGCGGCGAGGCCGATCTCGATGGCCGGTGCGGGTGGGGACGTCGTCTTCATGCGCGCCGTCAATCGAACGCCAGGATGAAGGGTTCGGCCTCGAAGGCCTCCTGGCCGCGGCCGATGCCGGCTGCCGCCGTGACCAGGCGCCCGCCGTAACCGAGGCGCGCGTCCGCTACTTCGATGAAGCGGATATTAGGCGTTGCCGAAGGTGAGACCTCGCGAAGCCTGGTGGCAATGGCGAGGGGATCGCGCTCGGGATGGACGACGCAGGCCGCGACGAGCGCTGCCGCCGTCGACCGGCTGATGCCGGCGAAGCAGTGAATGACCATCGGTTTTTCACGCGGCCAGGCGCGGACGAATTCCACCAGCTTGTCGACATGCTCCTCCGCCGGCAGGATATGGCCGTCGAGAGGGGCCACGATATCGCTCATGCGAATGAGGAGATGGCATTCGGACTTCACCAGCAACGGCCGCATCACCACGGTCCCGGCACCAATCAGCGTCACGACATGGCTGGCTTCAGCGGCCTCCACTGTGGCCGCAAGGCGGGAAAGCGGGCAGACATGAATGGCGGACATGGGCTGTGACCGTGTTGCTCTGCGATCGAGCGCCGAGACCCTCAGCGATGAAGGCTCCTTTTACGCGATTCGAGTGACGTGCGTTCCGGCTCCGCTGCAACTGCCGGTTTGTCCCCGGCATTCCCGCCGTCGAGGAGGCCTGAAACGCGGGCGAGAAAGCGCGCTTCGGCCATCTCCGCGCCCCAGGGCTCGAGATAGGTGAAGACCGCGCGCGGCAGCGGCACCGGCCTGCCGAAGAATTTGAGCGCCTCCTCGCGCTGGAAGCCCGCAAGCTGCGTCGCCTCCAGAAAAGCCGCCTGCCTGTCGGCGCGCTTGGCGAGGCTAGACACAGCTCCGGGCAGCACGGCCGGCAGGCCGAAGCGCAGATGGATCGCGGCGAGCAGGCGCGCCTCCACCTCCCGGTAGGTGCCGCCCAGCACCGTCTTGAACGGCGAGATCATGTCGCCGATCACATATTCCGCCGCATCATGCAGCAGCACGCCGAGCCGCCAATTGTGTAGCGGCGGAGGCTTCGTCCCCGCAAGATGATCGGCGATCGCATCGACCAGCAGTGAGTGCTGCGCGACCGAAAAGATATGCGGGCCGCTCGTCTGCCCGTTCCAGCGGGCGACGCGCGCCAGCCCATGGGCGATATCCTCGATTTCGATGTCGAGCGGTGAGGGGTCGAGCAGGTCGAGCCGGCGGCCGGACAGCATGCGTTGCCAGGCGCGTGGCGGGGCCTCGCGCCTCACCATCACCGCATCCCCGCAGGCGCGGCGTCAGCAAGCGACGCGCATTCGGTGTGGCGATAGCAGCCGACGAGATGGTCGTTGACCATGCCGACCGCCTGCATGAAGGCATAGACGATCGTCGGTCCGCAGAAGGTGAAGCCGGCAGCCTTCAGGGCCTTCGACATCTTGCGCGACGTCTCTGTTTCCGCCGGCACCTCGGCCCGCGACCGGAAGTCGTTCTGGGCGGGGCGCCCGCCGGCCATGTCCCAAAGCCACTGCGCGAAGCTGCCGCGTTCCATGATGGCGAGATAGGCGCGGGCGCTCGTCACCGTCCCGACGATCTTGGCGCGGTTGCGGATGATGCCCGTGTCGGCCATCAGCGCTGCGATGCGCGCCTCGTCGAAGCGCACGATCGCCTCCGGTTCGAAGCCGTCGAAGGCGCGGCGGAAGCCTTCGCGGCGCCTCAGAATGGTGATCCAGGAGAGGCCCGCCTGGAAGCCGTCCAGGATGAGCTTTTCGAAGAGCGCCCGGTCGTCGTATTCGGGCACGCCCCATTCGGTGTCGTGGTAGGTGACATAGACCGGGTCGAAGCCGGGCCAGGCACAGCGGGTCTTGCCGTCGGGATGGTCGAGAAGATCGTTCATTGCGCCATTTGGCCCGCGAGAGGTTCTCCAGGGAAGGGGAAGCGCACGAAGGAGGGCTTCTCCAGCGTCAGAGCCCGACCTTCGGCGAGGATCGGTGTGCCTTCAGCCATTGCATCCGCGACCCGGTCGAGGCGCAGCATGGCGAGCGCCCTTCGGCCGGCGCGCGAGCCGAGATGGCCGACAGGCTTGCCGCCCGCCTCCACCGTCGTGCCCGGCGCGGGCGCCTCATCCGCGAAGACGACCGGCACGATGCGCGTGCGCGCCGTGCCGCGATGCTGCATGCGCGAGACGACCTCCTGGCCGATGTAACAGCCCTTGTCGAAGGCGACGCCGTCGATCTGGTCCATCAGCGCTTCGTGCGGGAAGGCATCGCCGAAGGCGAAGTCCTTGCCGCCCTCCGGGATCCCCAGAGCGATGCGATGGGCATGATAGGCCTCCTCGCCCGCCGAATCGGTCGAGGCGAAGGCAGCTCTCTCGCCGATGAAACGGCGCCCGAGCGCCGCCAGCCGCGGATCGTCATAGCCGAGGAGCGCGCCAGTAGGGGAAGCAAACTCGCCCCAGCCGGCCGCGATGCCGAGATCGTCCGAGCGGTCTGCGACGACCACCTTGCTGCGCAGCTTGTAGAGCGTGAGCCGCTTGACGAAGTCGGCTGCCGTCGCGCGTGGGGTATCGATGAGGAAGCCGCCGCCGAGCGCCTCCGGCGCGGCAACGACCAGGCCGTCGAAAAGAATCTTGCCCTGTGGAGAGAGCAGGGCGCCAAGGCGCGCCTCGCCCGGGCCGAGATCATCGACGTTGCAGGTGAGGATATTTTGGAGAAACGCCGGCGCATCAGTGCCGCTTACGGCCAGTACGCTCCGGTCCGCCAGATAAGCCAACGGCATAGCTTCCTCCGCTGCCATGACACCGCATGACATAGGCGAGGCCATGCCCCACCTCAAGCTGCAAGGCGGGAGGAGGTTGATCGGCTGTGTACGCGGGGCGGGTCGAGCTTAGTGTCGCAGGCCGCTCGAGAAGCCGCCACCGCGGATGCGTGTCGGCAGGTTCTCGGCAAAACGCGCGACCGCTTCTTCGCCATAGGTGGTGACGAGTTCGTGGAAGGCCGTGAACAACGCGGCATGCGCCACGCAATCGCCGTCGAGACCGTCGAGCTGGGCTTCCGCAAAAGCCTCGCTGAGATAAGCCAGCGCGGCACGCTTCTCTTCGCTCGCTTCGGTCAGATCGAGATCACTTTGAGTGTCGTCCATGCGCAAGACCGAGGACCTGTAGATTGAAGATACGCGACGAATCGAGCTTACGCAGGATACCGAGCCGGTGCCAGCCGGTTGTGCCAGGGCGGTTAACAACGCACAGGAAAATCGGCCCGGCGAAGGTTTTTCCGTTAACCTAACCGCCGTAGCGCGAGCTGATCGTGGTGGCGAGCCGCTCGCCTTCGGCAAGGAATCGCGCAACCGCCGTTTCCGCCGAATCGTTGCACCGGCGATAGGTGAGCGCAAAGCCGTTGAAGCCGCGATTATAGGCGCCGGCGAGCCGCTCGCGATCTTCCTGCGTCACGGCCTCCGCATCGATCAGCGCACGCATCTTCTGCTGCCAAAGTGGCGCGTCGTTTGCCCCGCAGAGACTGCGCAGGAAGGAGAGCGCGCCGAGAACCTCTGCCAGCCGCAGCATCTGCGCCTCATATAAGGGACGCTCTTCGGGCGCGGGCTCGGAAGAGCCGGCCTCCGGCGCGGCCGCGCCGTTTTGCGGTTTCCCGCCGGCCGGAGGAGTGGCCTTCTGTGATTTCTGCGCCAGATGCAGACCGGCCGGCGCCGGATCATGCGCCGACGGGGCCGGCGCTGCCGAGGCACTCGTTGCCGAGGCAAAGGCCAAGGCCAGTGCCAATCCGGCCGCTAACAGCCGCGTCGCGAGGGAGCGATCTGTCTTCACGGGCTCCGCCGTCGAGACCTGGGGGACGTGTTCTCTCACCGCACGTTCTCTTGTCTGACGCGCTCTTGCCCGACGAGCCCTTGAGCGCGCGCCACGATCGCCGCGAGCCCCGGCGTGGTCGGCCGCTCGCCAAGGCAGGCGGGATCGAGCCACTCGACCGCCGAAACCTCGGCGATCGCCGCCGCTTCGCCACCCGTCCAGCTTGCCGCAAAGGCGGCGACGACGAAATGGCGTTTTACGCCGCTCTCGTCGCGTTCGATGACCTCGGCATGACCCGCGAAGCCGATGATCCGGGCGCTGATGCCCACCTCTTCCGCAAGCTCCCGAAGGGCTGCCGCCTCCAGGCTCTCACCCAGCTCGACGAGGCCCCCCGGCAGGCTCCAGACCGCCTCCATGGGCGGCCGTGCGCGCGAAGCCAGAAGCACCCGGCCGTCGCGGAAGACGGCGGCACTGGCCGCGAGCAGCGGGCGGTCCGGATAAAGGCGCGAAGCGGTCATCGATGCGGTTCAGACGTGCTGGCCGCCGTTGATATGGAGTTCCGCCCCGGCGACATAGGACGAGGCCTCGGTGCAGAGGAAGTAAATGGCCTTTGCCACTTCGTCCGGCGTCCCGAGCCGCCGCAGCGGTATCTGCCCGACCATCTTCTCCGTCCCGGGCGAGAGGATGGCGGTATCGATCTCGCCGGGGGAAATGGCGTTGACACGAATGCCGAGCGGGCCGAAATCGGCCGCCATTTCGCGGGTGAGGGACGCCAGCGCCGCCTTGGAGGTCGCATAGGCGGAGCCCGCGAAGGGATGCACGCGGCTGCCGGCGATGGAGGTGACATTCACCACCGAGCCATGGGCACGCGTCAATTCGTCGAGCAGGCCCCGCGCCAGCATGATGGGCGCGAAGAAATTGACCTGGAAGACACGCTGCCAGTCCTCGACGGACGTCTCGATCGCGCCGAGCCGGCTGCCGCCCTCGCCCTTGGGCGAGATCGCGGCATTGTTGACCAGCGCATGAAGAAGTTCGCCTTCGGCCTTGAGACGATTCCGGATTTCGCCGATCGCGGCATGCGTATTGTCGACGTCGGCGAGGTCCACCTGGATATGGTCTTCCGGGCCCATCTCCCAGGGACACTGCTCCGGAAAGCCATGCCGCGAACAGGTGATCACGCGCCAGCCTGCCGCCGAGAAGCGCTTGACGGTCGCATGACCGATGCCGCGGCTCGCACCGGTCAAGAGCATAACGCGCCGTGGCTGATTGGATGTCTGGGACACGTCTGTCGTCTCGCTGGCGGTTGGCTGAGCCGTTAAGATGGATAGGCCCTGTCGCGACTCAAGGATAGAGCCTCTCTTTTGTCCAAGGCCCTTCGGGCGCGGCACGGCTGAAGCGAATGCGGTCGTGCAGGCGGAATGGACGGTCCTGCCAGAACTCGATGGCAACCGGCCGCACACGGTAGCCGTGCCAATGCGGCGGGCGCGGAATGGCTCCCAGGCCGAACTTGGCCGTATAGGCGGCAACCGACTTTTCCAGCGCGAAACGGCTCTCCAGCGCCCGCGACTGCAGCGAGGCCCAGGCGCCGATCTGGCTGCCGCGCGGGCGTGATGCAAAATAGGCGTCCGATTCGGCATCCGGGACGACGACCACCGGACCGCGAACCCGCACCTGCCGCCGAAGGCTCTTCCAGTGAAAGAGAAGCGCCGCGCGCGGCTGGCCGGTGAGTTCGCGCCCCTTGGCGCTTTCCTCGTTCGTATAGAAGACGAAACCCTCGTGATCGTGACCCTTCAACAGCACCATACGCAGGTTCGGCAATCCGTCCGCATCCACCGTCGCCAGCGCCATGGCATTGGCGTCGTTCGGCTCGCTCGCGCCGGCTTCCGCAAGCCACGCCGTAAAGAGCGTGAAAGGGTCTTTCTCATCGGAAAAGTCACGGCTCGTTAACGGTTCCAAAGCCAAAAATCCCTCAAGCGTAGAGTTTGCGGAAGGGCGCGTGCATGCGCGGTGTGTCACCAGTGAAGTATAGGGGAAACCTCACGCGTGGCGAAGCTGTGCAGACGATTCGGCAATTGCTTCTGGCGCTGTGTGTTTCCGGTGTCGCGCTGGCGACGGCCGGATGCAGCATAACCTTTCCGGTCGGCTCTTTGTTGGGGGGCGGCGACGACAGCGACGCCGATGTGACGGCCGCTCTCCCATCGGGGGATCAGCCTTCGCCACTCTCGCCGGAACTGACGGCCGAGGATTGGCGGCAGGCGAAGGCCGCGATGGCGATCGCCCTCGATCCCGTCGGCAACGGCGCGAGCGCGCCCTGGGCCAATCCGGAAACCGCGTTGCGTGGCGAATTCGTCCCGGCCGGGCAGCCCTTCGTCAAGAACGACGAGATCTGCCGCGACTTTTTTGCCGACCTCGTCTTGCAGACAGGAACGCAGAAGCTGCAAGGTACCGCATGCCGTCCCTCGGGGGAGGAATGGTCCGTGGTTGCGGTCGAGCCCCGAAAAAAGGGCAGCTAGCGCGCGCGCCATAGTTGCAAATGTGCAACATCGCCCCCATATGGGCTACCGGTGTTCGACCCCTGAGGTTCGCACCGGAGTGAGGACCTATGCGCGACCCTTATGAAATTCTCGGGCTGCAGCGTGCGGCGAGCGAAGCCGACATCAAGAAGGCGTTTCGCCGGCTTGCGAAGACCTATCACCCCGATCGCAACAAGAACGATCCGCAGGCGCAGGAAAAATTTGCCGAGGTGACCACGGCCTACGAGATTCTCGGCGATGCCGAGAAGCGCGCGCAATTCGATCGCGGTGAGATCGACGCCGACGGTAAGCCGCGCTTTCAGGGGTTCGAGGGCTTCGGCGCCGGTGCAGGCGGCGCCGGTTACGAGGGGTTCAACTTCTCCACGGGCGGTCAAGGCTTCCGCCGGACCGCCGGTTTCGACCCGCAGGACATCTTCTCGGAATTGTTCAGGGAAGGCATGCGCGCCGACCAGATGGGGGGCGCACGCCGCTCGCGCCGGCAGGCGCCGCGCGGACAGGATGTCGCAGCGACCCTGACTATCTCCCTGGAGGAGGCTGTTGCCGGCGGCAAGCGCCGCATCGTGTTGCCGCCCGGGCGCGAGATCGAGGTCACCATCCCGACCGGCATCAGCGATGGAAAGGTCATTCGGCTGAAGGGCCTCGGCGAGGAGAGCCCCTTCGGCGGCGAGTCGGGCGACGCCCTGCTCACCGTGCGCATCGCGCCGCATGAACGGTTCGCGCTCGACGGAAGCACGCTGCGCACCCGGCTGCCGGTGAAGCTCGAAGACGCCGTACTCGGCGCCACGGTCCGGGTGCCGACGCTCGACGGCGCGGTCGACATGACGATCCCGCCCCGCTCGAGCGGCGGGCGCAAATTTCGCCTGCGCGGCAAGGGTTTGAAGACGAAGGACGGGGCCGGCGATCTCATCGTGACGATCGATATCGAATTGCCGAAGGAGCCCGACCCCGAACTCGAAAGCCTGATGCGCAAGCGCCGTGCCGCGACCGCCGATCTCGGCGAGTAACGCTACAGCGGCACCTGCACGCCGACCTCCAGCGTACGTCCCGTCGGAATCTGGAAATAATCGGTCGCATCGTCGGCGTTGCGGGCGAGCAGCATGAAGAGCTTCGCCTGCCAGCGTGGCAGCTGCGAGTTCGGTGCGCGCCGCAGCGAGCGCCGTGACAGGAAGAACGACGTCGACATGATGTCGAAGCGCCAGCCGCAGCTGCGCGCCAGCGCCAGCCCCTGCGGCACGTTCGGCGTCTCGGCATAGCCAAAGGCCATCGCGACGCGGGTGAAATCCTCCGTCACCGGCTCGATGCTGATCCGTTCGCTGTCCGGCACGCGCGGGCGATCGTCCGTGGTCAGCGTCAGGATGACGTTCTTCTCGTGCAAAACCCTGTTGTGTTTGAGGTTGTGCAGGAGCGCGCGGGGCGCCGTGGCGGAATCGCCGGTGAGGAAGACGGCCGTGCCGGCCACGCGGTGCGGCGGCCTCGCCGCCAGAATGCGGGCGAGTTCGTCCATGGAGACTTCGGCACGGCGAGTCTTTTCGGCCACCACCGCGACGCCGCGACGCCACGACACCATTACCAGGACGAGAACTGCGCCGAAGGCGAGCGGGAACAGGCCGCCGTCCGCGATCTTCGTAAGATTGGCGGTGAGGAAGGTCAGGTCCACGGCCAATAGCGGCAGCGTCAGCGCAAGGGCTGCAACGATATTCCACCGCCAGACGCGCCGGACGACGAAATAGGCGAGCAGCGTGGTGATCACCATCGTCCCGGTCACGGCAATGCCGTAGGCCGAGGCGAGATCGCCCGAGGTCCGAAAATAGGAGACCGCCAGGAGGACGCCCAGGAGGAGCAGCATGTTGATGCGCGGCACATAGATCTGCCCGGCGTGGCAATCCGACGTATAGCGGATCGACAGGCGCGGCAGCATGCCGAGCTGGATGGCCTGGCGGCTGAGCGAGAAGGCACCCGTGATCACCGCCTGCGAGGCGATGACGGTGGCAGCGGTCGCAAGCCCCACCACCGGAACGAGAGCCCAGCTCGGAAAGAGCAGGAAGAACGGATCGGCGGCGCTTGCCGGATTGGCCAGAACGAGCGCCGCCTGGCCGCAATAGTTGAGCGCAAGCGCCGGGAAAACGAGCCCGAGCCAAGCGGTGCGGATCGGGCGGCGGCCGAAGTGGCCGAGGTCGGCATAGAGCGCCTCGGCGCCGGTCACGGCCAGGAACACAGCCCCGAGCGTGACGAAGCCGATGGTGCCGTGTTGGACCAGAAAGGCGAGGCCATAGCGGGGATCGACGGCTGCGAGCACGCTTGGGTCGCCGAGAAGTCCCATCAGGCCACCCACGGCCATGAGCGCGAACCAGACGACCATCACCGGGCCGAAGAAGGTCGCCACCCGCGCCGTTCCATAGGCCTGTACGAGAAAGAGGGCGACCAGCACCGTGACCGCGATCGGCAGGACATAGGGCTCGAACATGGGCGTAACCAGCTTCAGCCCCTCGACGGCCGAGAGCACGGAAATGGCCGGCGTGATCACGGCATCGCCATAGAAGAGGGCGGCGCCCAGGATGCCGAGCCCGATGACCAGCGCGCTGGAGCGGCCGAGCGCGTGGTGCAGCAGGGCCACCAGGGACAGCGTCCCTCCTTCGCCGTTGTTATCGGCCCGGAGAAGCACGATGACATATTTGACGGTGACGACGAGGGCGAGCGTCCACAGCATCAGCGAGAGCACGCCGAGCACGGCAGGGCGCTCGACGCCGCCGCCCGAGGCGGCCAGCGCTTCGCGGAAAGCGTAGAGGGGGCTCGTGCCGATGTCGCCATAGACGACCCCGGTGCTGCCGAGAACGAGGCCCCAGTACGTGTTGGAGCGCACATGCCTCGTTTCGGGCGTCGCACGGACCGATGATTGCTCATCGGCAACTGCTATGGACATGATATTCCACATGTTGCTGCACCGCACAATGGCGATGGCGCGGGCTTATAGCACCATGTGGAGAGGCGTCGTCTGCAGTGGGCGCATGACTGCTCTGGGCTCAGCGGGCTTGAAAAACTAATAAAGGGTTGCGCAGTGCAATCTCCGCCTGTTCCGTTGCGGCACAGGCCCTAACCGCTGTTTATGGTTGATGGCATCGTCTCCGAGGGGCCAATGGACGGGCCGAGACTTCCGTCGCCTGCGGCGCTCGGCTAATGATGCATAGCGTTCATACAGACCGACGATTCCCTTTCCCCCGATTCTAAAGCGTTTCAAGGCCATGGCAGATAACACGAAGAGCCCTGCAACCATCCTGTCCGGCAAGCGCGGGTTGATCATGGGGGTCGCCAACAACCGTTCCATCGCCTGGGGGATCGCCAAGGCCGCGCATGCCCATGGCGCCGAGCTTGCGCTGACCTATCAGGGGGACGCGCTGAAGAAGCGGGTGGAGCCGCTCGCCGCCGAACTCGGGGCTTTCGTCGCCGGCCATTGCGATGTGACGGACGGTGCGACCATCGATGCGGTCTTTGCAGCCGTCGAGCGCCAATGGGGCAAGCTCGACTTTCTCGTCCATGCCATCGCCTTCTCCGACAAGGACCAGCTCACCGGCCGCTATATCGAGACGACCGAGGACAATTTCACCAAGTCGCTCCTCATCTCCTGCTATTCGCTGACGGCGGTCGCGCAGCGCGCGGAAAAGCTGATGACGGACGGCGGCTCGCTCCTGACATTAACCTATTACGGCGCCGAGAAATGGATGCCCCACTACAATGTCATGGGTGTCGCCAAGGCCGCGCTCGAGGCGAGCGTGCGCTATCTCGCCGCCGATCTCGGTCCGCAGGGAATCCGGGTCAATGCGATCTCGGCCGGCCCCATCAAGACGCTCGCTGCCTCCGGCATCGGTGACTTCCGCTACATCCTGAAGTGGAACGAATATAACTCGCCGCTCCGGCGCACCGTCACCATCGAGGAGGTCGGGGAAAGCGCCGCCTTCCTGCTCTCCGACATGGGGCGCGGCATCACCGGCGAGATCACTCATGTCGACGCCGGCTATCACGTCGTCGGCATGAAAAATCCGGATGCGCCCGACATCGTCCTCGGGAAGGAATGAGGCGTGGCGCCGACGATCTATTTCGTTCGCCACGGTGAGACCGACTGGAATGCCGAAGGCCGGCTGCAGGGCCAGCGTGATACATCCCTCAATGCACGCGGCCGCCTGCAGGCCGACGAGGTCGGTGCCCTCCTGAAGTCTCTCGTGCCCGGTCCCGCGGCGCTCGACTATATCGCAAGCCCGCTCGCCCGTACGCGCGAGACCATGGATCGACTGCGCCTCGGGGCGGGCTTGCCGCCGGACGGTTACAAGCTCGATCCGCGTCTGCGCGAGATCGCCTTCGGCGCCTGGGAAGGCATGACTTGGAAGGAAATCCGCGCTCGCGACGGCGCGCGTGCCGCTGCCCGCGACCGCGACCGTTTCGGCTATGTTTCGCCGGACGGTGAAAGCTATGCCATGGTCGTCGAGCGCCTGCGGCCGCTCGTCGCGGCCATCGACCACGACACGGTGATCGTCTCGCATGGCGGTGTCGCCCGCGCCCTGCTGACCATGCTGGCGGGACTTGTGCCCAAGGAAGCGCCGGATGTGCCGATCTGGCAGGGGCGCATTCTGATCTTTGCCGAGGGCACCGCGCGCTGGTGGCCGGCAAGCTGAATGCGTTGCCCGTCCGGCACTTTGGCTCCCCACGCCATAGCGCTCCGCCTTCCTGAGCATCTCCGATAAACGGCGTTCATGCGCCGTTCAGCCGGCCAAGCTCAAACATGATGCTCGGCTCCCGCACAATGGGGGCGATTTGCATTAGGCGTGGCCCTGCGGACGACATGTGAGGTGGATCGCGTGATCTGCGAAGGTCTTCGAGAGCAATCGCCAAAGATCATGCAATGCAGCAACGGGACGAGGCTCTGGTCGGGGGCTGGGCGAACGCGATCGAAGCGTGACCTCGGACCGGGACTGCAGCACGTCTTCTCCCATTATTTGGCGCGCATAGCGCCCTAAGCTTCATCGCTCGCGTTGCGATGGGAAGCGCCGCGTGTCACGCGCGGGCGAGCGATCGCGCTTGTCCGGAGTTCGCTCGTCTGGATTGCGCTCCGGCTTGGATTTGGAAGACAGGCAGAACAATGAACAAGATCACGCCGATACTGTCGCCGACACGAGAGAGTGTCGCAGTCGACTTTCCGAATTCTTCTCTTATCGGCGACCCGCGCCCTGACCTTTTGCGTGACGAGACGCTCGCCGACATCTTTGCCGCGACTGCTCGCCTGCGCGGCTTCCGGATCGCTTTCATCGACGATGCCGAGGTCTGGACCTATGCGCGCGTCGACGAGGCGGCCTGCGCCATTGCCCGCGGATTGATCGCGCGGGGCTGCGGCCCGGGTGATGTCGTCGGACTGTGGATGCCGCGCGGCGCGGCGCTCCTCATCGCCCAGATCGCCATCGCCAAGGCATGCGCCGCCTGGCTCCCCTTCGATGTCGACGCGCCCATCGAGCGCATCGCCGTCTGTCTCGCCGACGCCGGCGCCAAGGGGCTGCTCACCGCGCCTGAATGGACGTCGCGCTGCACGGCCATGGGCTGTCCGGTGTGGACATCGACTGATGTCGCGGACGGGGGAGGCGATGCGCCGGTCGAGCCGCGCCGGCGCGGGCTGACCCCCGACCATCCGGCCTATCTCATCTATACCTCCGGCTCGACGGGCACGCCCAAGGGCATCGTCATCTCGCACCGGAACATCTGCCATTTCCTGCGGGCCGCGAACGAGATCTACGGCATCGAGGACGAGGATGTGATCTTCCAGGGCGCCTCCGTCGCCTTCGATCTGTCCATGGAAGAGATCTGGATTCCCTATCTCGTCGGCGCGAGCCTCTTCATCGCCAACCGCGCCATAATGGAGGACATCGAGTGCCTGCCCGACCTCCTCGCCGAGAACGGAGTGACGGTGCTCGACACCGTGCCGACGCTGCTCTCCATGATCGCGCGCGACGTGCCGAGCCTCAAGCTGATCATCCTCGGCGGCGAGGCATGCCCGCCCGGTCTCGTCGCGCGTTGGGCCAAGCCCGGCCGGCGCCTCGTCAACAGCTACGGCCCGACCGAGGCGACGGTGGTCGCCACCGTCGCCGATCTCCGGCCGAACGAGCCGGTGACCATCGGCCGGCCGCTGCCGAACTACAGCTGCTACGTCGTCGACGAGGACCTCAACCTTCTGCCGGTCGGCCTGCCGGGCGAGCTCCTGATCGGCGGCCCGGGCGTGGCGCAGGGCTATCTCGGCCGGCCGGACCTGACGGCCGCCAAATTCGTCCCCAATCCCTTCGCCGGTCCCGATCCCGTTCTCTATCGGTCCGGCGATGCGGTCGTCATGGATGAGGCCGGCCGGATCCATTTTCACGGCCGCATCGACGACCAGGTGAAGATCCGCGGCTTTCGCGTCGAGCTCGGCGAGATCGGGGCCAAGCTGATTGATCAGCCCGGCGTTGCCCGCGCGGCCGTCGTCCTGCGCAACGACGACGGTCTCGACCGGCTCGTCGCCTTCGTCGTGGCGGAGGCGGGCCAAGACGTGACCGGCGCCGCGTTGCGTCAGGCGCTGGCCGCAAGCTTGCCGCCCTATATGGTGCCTTCGCATGTGGAGTGTGTGCGCGAGCTGCCGATGCTCGCATCTGGCAAGGTCGACCGCAAGGTGCTACGCGCCATGCCGCTCGCGACCGCGCTCGCCACGGGCGATGAGGAGCCGACGACCGAAACGGAGGCGGTGCTGCTCGCCGCCGCCCGGCGTGTCTTCCCCAATATGGCCTTGCCGCTCGATGCCGATTTCTTCATGGAGCTCGGCGGCCATTCGTTGATCGCCGCGCATTTCGTCTCGGCGGTGCGCGCGACGCCGGGCTTCGCCGGCCTCACCCTGCAAGACGTCTATGGCGCCCGCAGCCTTCGCGCGATGGCCGTCCTGCTCGACGAGCGCCGCTCGACCACCACAAGCGCCGAGGACCTCACCTTCACGCCGCCGCCGCTTTTCAGGCGCTTCCTCTGTGGGCTGGCGCAAGCCGCCGTTCTGCCCTTCGTGCTCGCGCTCATGACCGCGCAATGGCTCGGCGTCTTCGTGAGCTACATGCTGATCACGGCCGTCGATGCCCCGTTCCTCACCGACGCTCTGACCTTCCTTGCGGTCTATGTGGCAATCGAGATCGCGACCGTCGTCGTGGCAATCGCCGGCAAATGGCTCATCCTCGGCCGTACCAAGCCCGGCCGCCACCCGCTCTGGGGCGCCTATTACTTCCGCTGGTGGCTGGTGCAGCGCCTGGTAAGCCTGGTCCATATGAAATGGCTGCAGGGCACGCCGGTGATGCGCGCCTATCTCCGGGCGCTTGGTGCCAAGGTGGGCGAGGGGGTGCTGATCGGCGAATTCGAGAGCGGCGCCATCGATCTTCTCGCTATCGGCGCAGGCGCCTCGATCGGCGGCAAGGTGAAATTCGCCAATGCGGAGATCATCGGCAACGAACTCGTCATCGGCACGGTCGAGGTCGGGGAGGGGGCGGTCGTCGGCACCTCCGCGATCGTCGGGCGCGATGCGCGCATCGGAGCGGGCGCCGAGATCGCCGATCTGACCGCCGTCGGCGATGGTGTCGCCGTTCCCGCGGGCGAGGCCTGGGAGGGCTCGCCCGCGCGGCCTGCGGGCGCTGCCTCGCGTGAGGATCTGCCTCCGCCCGCGGCCGGCCGCCTGCGTCGGGGCTTCAGCACGGCCGTCTATGCGCTGGCGCTGCTGGTGCTGCCGCCGATCGGGCTTCTGCCGATCTTTCCGGCCTTCTATCTGTTCGACAAGCTCGACGCGCTCATCGGCTCCGCCGTCCACGTCAGCTATCTCTACTACGTGCCGCTGCTCGCCTGGCCGACGGCTATGGTGCTGATCGGCCTGACGGTGCTGCTGATCGTGGCGCTACGCTGGACCCTGCTGCCGCGCGTGCGCGCCGGCGTCTATTCCGTTCACGGCGGCTTCTATATCCGCAAATGGATCGTGGCGCTTGCCGCAGAGGTGACGCTCGATACGCTCTCCTCGCTCTATGCCACGGTCTATATGCGCGGCTGGTATCGGCTGATGGGCGCCAAGATCGGCAAGGGCGCGGAAATCTCCACCAATCTCGCCGGTCGCTACGACCTGACGGAGATCGGCGAGAAATGCTTCATCGCTGACGAGGTGGTGCTCGGCGACGAGGACATCCGCGGCGGCTGGATGACGCTGAAGCCCGTAAAGACCGGCGCGCGTGTCTTCGTCGGCAACGAGGCGGTGGTGCCGCCCGGCACGGTGATTCCCGAGGGCGCGCTCATCGGCATCAAGTCGAGGCCGCCGGCGAACGAGGCCATGTCGCCAGGTGAGACCTGGTTCGGCAGTCCGGCGATGAAACTGCCGGTGCGCCAGACCTTCGGCGACATCGGCGCGAATTGGACCTATGAGCCGACGCGCCTGCGGCGGCTCGGGCGGGCGGTCTTCGAGGCCTTCACCGTCTCGCTGCCGATGATGCTCTTCATCACCTTCGGCACCTATGCCGTCGAGGTGCTCGCACCCTCCGTGCTCGACCAGCGCTTCGGCACGGCGGCAGCCTTGTTCGTCGCCGCCAGCGTGGTCATCGCGATCGCTATGACGCTCGTCGTGATCGGCGTGAAATGGGCGCTGATGGGCGTCTACCGGCCGGTGTCGAAGCCCATGTGGTCGTGGTGGGCGCTCCGCACCGAAGCCGTGGCGGTGATGTATTGGGGGCTCGCCGGCAAGGTGCTGCTCGACCATTTGCGCGGCACACCCTTTCTGCCCTGGGTGCTCCGGCTCTTCGGCTGCAAGATCGGCAAGGGCGTCCTGCTCGACTCGACGGATGTCACCGAGTTCGACTGCGTGCATATCGGCGACTACTCGGTCGTCAATGCGCTCTCGGCCCTGCAGACCCATCTCTACGAGGACCGGGTGATGAAGGTCGGCTGCGTGCGCGTCGGCAAGGGCGTCACGGTCGGCGCCGGAGCGACGGTGCTCTATGCCACGCAAGTGGGCGATTTCGCGCGCCTTGCTCCGCTGACGCTCGTGATGAAGGGCGAGACCATTCCGGCCGGCACCGCCTGGTGCGGCGCCCCCGCCGAGCCGCAGCCCTGATCATCGGCCGCCGCGTTGATAGAACATCAGCTGGGCGCAGCGTTGATAGAACATCAGCTGGGCGCAGCGTTCTCAAGGTTGCGCTCGCGCTCACGGTCGCCGCTGGTGACGATTTGGAGGTAAAACGAACGTATATTTTAATATTTGCAACGGAAGACTTCCTTTGCTACGCAATGCTGCATCCGTTGCTATGTGCAACGGCGCACTGCAAGCGCATCACGTGCAGTTGTCTCGGGGGGCGAGTTCCCGTTGAGCGGGCCGGCTTTTCCTCCGGGAGAGCTGCCGACAAAAGCTGCCGCTTGTGAATCCGCAGCGCTGACTTGAGCTGACACGGCCAGACCGTATCACCGGCGGAATTCTGCCGTTCCGATCGGCTGTACGCTCGGGTATCGGCAAAGAACGGTGCGAGCCTAAGAGAAGAGGAAGGAAAGACGTTGAATCAATTGAACTGTGAGTCGCTCGAAGCGATCTCCGGCGGCTATTGGATTGGCGGACTTCGGGGAACCATCTCTCGGGTCTATCGGCAATCCAAGGAGGCGAGCAAGTCCTTCGTTTCCGAGCCTCAAAGCCTCGTTCCGGAGATCGTTGCGCCGCCGCCGCCGGAGCCGAAGAAAAAGAAAGTCGATTGGCCGGCCCAGATCAGGTTTGGATAAGATGAATCGAGCGCTTAGCGATTGTCCTTTCGCTGTGACATCGAAGACGGGCAACAGTGCCCGCCTTCACAGAGGCTTCCGGCAATCTTCGCCCCGGAGTTTATTGGCAGACGTGGCGCCGGCCGTCATAGCCGAGATAGGTGCCGCTCGCCGGGTCGAAGGAGCGATATTTGGACGAGCAATAGGCCAGCCAGGCATCGCCACGCGCTGGTGCCGCATTCTGGGAAGCGATGGCACCGCCGATGATCGCGCCGGCCGCAATCCCGGCAACGCCAGCCGCCGCGGCGGCGCCCGGGTTATAATAGCGACCGCGATAAGGCCGGCCATAGTAATAGCCGCGGCGCGGGCCATAATAGGGCCGGCCACGATAGCCCGGTCTCCCGTAATAGCGGCCCCGGTAGGGTCCACCATAGTGGCGACCCCGATATTGCACCGTAGTCACCTCTGGTGCCGGTGCGACCTGGGCGAGACCCGGATTGATGAACTGTGCGGCGGCCGGGGTGACGCTTCCCTCGGCCATGAGCGCCACGGAGCCCATGGCGAGAGCGGCGAGCCCGGTCAGAAGCCCTTTACGCATCGTCGTCTCCTGTGTTCCTGACGGCACTCGACCGCCATATGCTTTTAACATGGGGCGGTGCCCCCCGTTATTCAACCCGACCGCTTTCGGGCGTGAGCAGTTTTGGTATGCCTTCGGCTCAGTGAGCGGCCGATCTCTGGTTCATAAGATCAGGTTTAGGTAAGTGAAAGCCTATCGCCGCAAGTGGTTTGCGGATCGCCCGCACGATGAGAAGGTGAGGAGAGAGATGATGCATTTGCACAATGATGTGACCAGTCGCGTGGGGGGAGGAACTTGGACCTACTTTCCTGGAGCGCTGAGCTTCTTGGATGCGCAAGAGGGCGGCGATTGCGCCTATCGGAACTGTCGTGGCTTCGATATCGACCCGGCAATGCCGTGGCTTGCCATGCACGGATGGGACGACCTTCGCGATGACCATCAGAGCGCTCTCGCTATTGGCTGACCGCGAATGGACGGTGGCATCTGCAAGGCGAATTTTAAGACAGGAAGCGTTTGAACAGGGCGGATCAGGATATGAGACGGTTGGGACCAGAAGCATTGGACCAGGTTTCGGGCGGATTCCGACCAGGTGAGTATAGCTGGACCATCGCGCAGACCTGGGGAGCACTGCGGCGGCGGCGGCCGTCGCGACATCGCAAACCGGCGAGCACGGAATGCGCGGAGGGCGTGAACGCTAGCTGCCGTGCGCGCGCTTTGCGCGGCGGCCTCCTCACATTCCGGTGAGTGGAGCGTCCCGCCTTCGGTCATCGGCCCTCCCGGGGGGCCGCTCCGGGGTCGTCCTGAGGCCGCATTTGACCCTCATGCCCTTGCGTGGCTAAGAAGCGGGTGCATCGCTCGAGGATCGCATGTCCCACAACAGCTTCGGCCATCTCTTCCGCGTCACGACCTTCGGCGAGAGCCACGGTCCGGCGATAGGCTGCGTCGTGGACGGCTGTCCGCCGCGCATCCCGCTGACCGAAGCCGATATCCAGGCCGAGCTCGACCGCCGGCGACCGGGCCAGTCGCGCTTCACGACGCAGCGCCGCGAGCCCGATACGGTCAAAATTCTCTCCGGCGTCTTTGAGGACGAGGCGACGGGCCAGCAGGTGACCACCGGGACGCCGATTGCCCTTCTCATTGAGAATGTCGATCAGCGCTCGAAAGACTACGGCGAGATCAAGAACAGCTATCGCCCGGGTCACGCCGATTTCACCTATGACATTAAATACGGCATCCGTGATTATCGCGGTGGTGGCCGCTCCTCGGCGCGTGAGACGGCGATGCGGGTTGCCGCCGGCGCCATCGCGCGGCGTGTCCTGCCCGGCCTCCTGGTGCGCGGCGCGCTCGTCCAGGTAGGCCCGCATGCGATCGATCGGGCGGGGTGGGATTGGGAGGAGGTCGGCCGCAATCCCTTCTTCTGCCCGGATGCGAAGGCGGCGGAGCGCTTCGCCGACTATCTCGACGGCGTACGCAAGCGCGGATCCTCGGTAGGCGCCGTCATCGAGATCGTGGCGGAGGGCGTGCCGCCTGGCCTCGGTGCGCCCATCTATGGCAAGCTCGACAGCGATATCGCCGCCGCGCTCATGAGCATCAATGCCGTCAAGGGAGTGGAAATCGGCGAGGGCTTCGCTGCCGCCGCCCTCTCGGGGGAAGAGAATGCCGACGAGATGCGCCCCGGCAACGATGGCCCCTCGTTCCTTTCCAATCACGCCGGTGGCATTCTCGGCGGCATCTCGACGGGTCAGCCGGTGGTCGCCCGCTTCGCAGTCAAGCCGACCTCCTCCATATTGAGCCCGCGCCGGTCGCTCAACCGCTTCGGGCGCGAGGTCGAGGTCATGACCAAGGGGCGGCACGATCCCTGCGTCGGCATCCGCGCCGTTCCGGTTGGGGAAGCCATGGTGGCCTGCGTGATGGCAGACCACTTTTTGCGCCATCGCGGGCAGGTGGGGACGACTTTCCCCTGGCCGCGCGAGGCGAGCATTTAGCCATACTAAATGCTTATACCGGGAAGGCTTGGCAGGAATTCATTTGCATTAAATGGGGCGTGGACGTAGCGTCCCGCCATGAAGCTGATGAATTGGCTTTCCCGACATGGCGTGAGCCGCGCGGAGTTCGCGCGGCGCATTGGCCTGACGCCGGGGGCGGTCACCCAGCTTTGTAACAACGAAGCGGCCTGGCTCAGCCGGGAGACGGCGCTGCTGATCGTGCGGGAGACCCGGGGCGCGGTCACGCCGAACGACTTTCTGATGAACAAGTCCGGTGCGAAGGAGGCTTTCGTGGCCGATAGCGTGATTGAGGCGATCGAGGCATTCGGTCGTGGCGAAATCGTCGTCGTAATGGACGACGACGATCGGGAGAACGAAGGCGATCTCTTCGTTGCTGCCAGCCTATGCACCCCGGAGAAGATGGCCTTCATCGTCCGGCACACCTCAGGCATTGTCTGTGCGCCGCTGTCCCAGGACGAAGCGCGACGCCTGCGCCTCGATCCGATGGTCGCCTTCAACGACGCGCCGCTCGGCACCGCCTTCACCGTCTCCGTGGACGTGCGCGTCGGAACGACCACCGGCATTTCCGCCGAGGAGCGGACCAATACCGTCCGCGCGCTCGCCAACAACAACATAGGGGCGGAGGACTTCGTCCGGCCCGGCCATGTTTTCCCCTTGATCGCCAAGGATGGTGGTGTGCTCATGCGCTCCGGCCACACCGAGGCCTGCGTGGACCTGTGCCGGCTCGCCGGCCTGCCGGCCGTCGGCGTGCTCGCCGAACTCGTCAATGACGATGGCACGGTGATGCGCGGGCCCCAGGTCGAGGCTTTCGCGCAGATCCATCGGTTGCGCCGCATTTCGGTTGCCGATCTCATCGCCTATCGCCGCACGCGCGAAAAGCTGGTCGAGCGGGTCGCGACCTTTTCGGTCGATACCGATATCGGGCAGCTGACGGCCTATGCTTATCGCACCTCATTCGATCCGGTGCAGCACTACGCATTCGTCTACGGCAGCATCGGCGACGGGCGAAGCATTCCCACCCGCCTGCATCGCTGCGACGTGATTGCGGATGTTCTCGGCGGAGCCCGCGTCATCCATACCTCGCTGCAGCGTTTCAAGGAGGCCGGGCGCGGCGTGCTCGTCTATCTGCGTGACGGAACGGCCGGTGTGCCGACGCTCGTGCCGCAGGAGGCAAAGGCTCGGTCGGAAGAACAGCGCTTGCAGCAGTGGCGCGAGATCGGGCTCGGCGCTCAGATCCTCAAGGACCTCGGCGTCTCCTCCATCCGCCATCTCACCTCGGGACCGCGCACCTATGTCGGGGTTGCCGGATTCGATATCGAGATCGAATCGACGGAAACGGTGTGAGGCAGGCGAGCACGGATCCGTGGCTCGCGCCGGTCAGTGCTCCACCACGGTCAGTGCTCCATGAGTGCCGCCACATGCGCTGCGGCCGAGAGTGCAAGCCCTTGAAGGTCATAGCCGCCTTCCAGGACTGAAACGACACGACCGCCGCACTGGCGGTCGGCAATCGCCAGCACCTCGCGTGTGGCCCAGGCGAAATCCTCTTCGGTCAAATTGAGGCCGGCCAGGGGATCGCGCCAATGGGCATCGAAGCCGGCGGAGATGATGATCAAATCCGGCCTGAAGGCGGAGATCCGCGGAAAGATCGCCACCTCGAGCGCCTCCCGGAAGATTTCGCCGCCATCGCCCGGCGCAAGTGGCGCGTTGATGATGGTGTCGTGTTCGCCGCGTTCCGAGGCCGCGCCGGTTCCCGGATAGAGCGGCATCTGGTGGGTCGAGCAATAGAGCACGCTGGCATCGTCCCAGAAGATATCCTGGGTGCCGTTGCCGTGATGCACGTCCCAATCAAGGATCGCGACCCGTTCGAGACCATGCACGCGCTGGGCGTGCCGTGCCGCCACAGCCGCATTGTTGAAGAAGCAAAAGCCCATGGCGGTCGCCCGTTCGGCATGGTGGCCCGGCGGGCGCACCGCGCAGAAGGCGTTCGCTGCTTGTCCGCGCGCGATCTCGTCGACGGCGAGCACCGCCGCCCCGGCCGCGCGAAGGGCTGCTTCGTAGCTCCCCGGCGACATAAAGGTGTCGGCATCGATCTGGGCAATGCCTTCGCTCGGCGAACGCGCCGCGATCTCGGCGACAAAGGCGGCGGGGTGGACGAGCGTCAGGCTGTCGTCCGAGGCGGTTGGGGCGGAAAGTCGCTGCAGCCCGGTGAAGCGCTCCTGCGCAAGGGCGTCCTCAATCGCGACGAGGCGGTCAGGCCGCTCCGCATGACCGGGGGGCACCGCGTGACCTTGGAAAGCCGAATGGCTGATCAACAGCGTCGTCACGCCGGAAGTTCCTTCATTGCTCGATCTTGCAGCGGCGGAGCGTGCTGTCTATGCCACGCTTCTTCGCATTTACGGATAACAAGGAGCAATTACCGAGACTTTTCATTGAGTCGACTCCTGCCGCGCGGCTAATCCAATCTTGGAAAAATTATGTGCGTGATTCGCCTTTTCCACGGATCGCTGATCGGGGGCTGCCGACGTCATGCGTTTCAAGATCTTTTTTGCTCTAGCCTTGGCCGCGGCCGCCTTGAGTGGTTGCAACTTTAAACCGGTTCCGGATCCTGCGGTCTCCAGTCGCGATACGGAATGGATGGCGCTCATGCCGAAGGCGCCGGTCGATCCTCTCTTTGCGCGCTATGAGATCGACGACCCGACGGGCGAGCCGCCCGGCACCATCGTCATCAAGCAGAAGGAGCGGCAGCTCTACTACGTCCTGCCGAACAAGCGCGCGATCCGCTACGGCGTCGCCGTCGGCGACGAAGCCTACGGCTGGACGGGAACAGCCACTGTCGCCCGCAAGGCCGAGTGGCCCAACTGGAACCCGCCGGCCGAGATGAAAGCGCGCTGGCCCCATGTCCACTTCACGGCAGGCGGCCCCAACAATCCGCTCGGTGCTCGGGCCCTCTATCTCTATGACGACAAGGGGCACGATACGCTCTACCGCATCCACGGCACGAACGAGCCGGAGAAGATCGGGCAAGCTGTCTCATCCGGTTGCATCCGCATGCGCAACCTGGATGTCATAGACCTCTATAATCGTGTTCCGGCCGGCACCCGCGTGATCGTGATGTAGATCGCGCGGCGCCCGCGGCCGGGCGGCAGAATGCCGCCTCGCCGTCAGGGCGCAAAGCGCGAAGCCGGCCGGTGGTTCACAGTCGATCGCTTCGCCTCGATAGCATTCGAAGCGCCTGCGGGTCGTCCGACGGACGCCGCAGCGGCCACCGCCGGGATTCCGATGGAGCGGAAACCGGGCGTGCAGGAACTCGCCTGCGGCTGATGTCGGTCCTTCTCATGTCGTTCTGTCATAGCCAAACCTCCCACGGATCCATCCTCGACGGCCCACGCCGCCGATACACTTGATGGTCGCATAGCAAACCAGACAACCCCTTGACGGAGTTGCGGCAATCTGGTGGCAAACCTTTAGGCCCCAGGCTTTTTGTCTCTCGTGGATAATAAATTCTTATCGTGCTGCGGCTTGGCCATGCAGGATGCGGTGGCCCCGGCGGTTCGGCCTCGATCGCGTCAATTGTTCACGTCCCAGCTACCACGATCGGCTATAAAGGCCTGAGATCACACAAGGCCTTCTGGAGGCGAGAACAGGGCATGCGGCGCGTGAGGATCGAGGAGCCGGTGACGCGGGCGGCCGTTGCAAGCCGCAGGCTCGGCTGGTTCGCCCTGATGATGATGGTCATCGGGATCACCCTTCTGCGATCCGGCAAGATCGGCCTTCAGGATGCACTTGCGGTTCTTGCCGTCGCGCCCATCATTGCGCTCCTTGCCGTCCTTCTAGCCGTCGCCGCTTTCATGTGGATCTGGCGGGATGGATGCAGCGGGCTGCGCCAGGCCGTGGTTGGTCTCATGCTCGGGCTCCTCGTCCTCGCGGCGCCCGGCTTTCTCGTCTATGAGGGCGTTCACCAGCGCCGGCCCCACGACGTCACGACGGATCCGACCGATCCGCCGGCTTTTTCCCGCTCCCGCGCCGCACTGGAAGCCCGCCAGGGCATCGTGCCGTCCCAAAGCGCGAATGCCGTTCGGCCCGTTGCCTCATCGGACGACGTGCCGATCGAGCCGCTCGATCTTGATATGTCGCCGGTTGAGGCTCAGGAGGCCGCATTGCGCGTCGCACACGCGCTCGGCTGGAATGTCTTAGAAACCGTGCCGGCCGGTGGACGCCGCGGTATCGGCCATATCGACGCCGTCGATCACGCGCCTTGGCTCAACCTGCCGATCGACGTCACCGTGCGGCTGAAACCTCTGCCGCGCGGCGTGCGCGTCGATGTGCGAGCCGTTGTGCGTCACAGCGTGCAGGGCTTTGCGCTCGCTGCCGCGGAAAGCCCCGTCAGCCGTTTTTTGGATGGGCTCGCCGAAGAAGCGGAGCAGGCGGATGCCGGCCCAGCGAGCTGATGTCAACGGATGGTCAGCTTGAATTCGGGCGGTACAGCGCCGTGAGCGTCGGGGCGCCTTCGGCTAGGACGAGCCCGCGGGCCAGCAGATCCTCGATATGCGCGAAGACGGAGAGGGCCGCAGCCGGCCGCAGCGCCGGATTGAGCGTTTTGTAGAGCGCTGCGACGATGGCGGCGATGCTGCTGTCGCCGGCCTCGATCCGCCCGAGAATGGCGGCTTCCCTTTGTCGGCGATGCTGGATGAGCCCACGCAGGAAGCTCTGCGGATCGCGAACCGGCCCGCCGTGTCCGGGCCAGTAAATGGCGTCCGTGCGCGCCTGCAGGCGCGCGAGGGACGCCATATAGGCTGCCATCGAACCGTCCGGTGGAGCAACGACGGTCGTCGACCAGGCCATGACATGATCACCGGACAAAAGCGCCTTCGTTTCGGCCAGGGCGAAGGCGAGGTGATTGGCCGTGTGGCCCGGCGTGGCCACCGCCGTCAGCGTCCAATCCGGACCAGTGACCATATCGCCATCGGCCATCTCGACATCGGGGCGATAGTCTCGATCGACCCCCGATTCGGACGGCCGGCTTTCTCCTTCGAGCCATGACCGAAACGGCCGGTGCGGTCCGCAACCGACGATCGGTGCGCCTGTCGCTTCGCGGATGGCGACAGCCGCCGGCGAATGATCGCGATGGGTATGGGTGACTACGATATGCGTCACCCTCTCCCGATCGACGGCTTCAAGCAGTGCCGCGATATGCGCGTGAATGGCCGGCCCGGGATCGACGATCGCCACCTGTCCTCGGCCGACGATATAGCTGCAGGTGCCCTTGAACGTGAAAGGGCTGGGATTGGGAGCGACGATCCGGCGCAACTGCGGCGCGACCTCGTCGACGATGCCCGGATTGATCTCGATCTCCCCCTCGAAGGGTATGTCGCTCACGCTCGCATTCCTTGAGCTACTCACTGATTAGCCCGGCCGTGCACCATAGCAACAGCCGCTGGCGGGGTGAATTCTTCATTGCACGAACAAATGGTTAATTCTCGCGCCGGCTGCAACGCCTGTTGCATCCCTCGCCACGCGATCATGTTCCGTGTGGGTCCATGGTTCGTCAACTAGCGGTTGAAATTGCGGCCATTTGGGACGGAGGAGACCGGTGTCTTCGCCACCAGCGGTCGGCCGGGCGAGGATGAACGATGTCCAAAATGATGAAATTCGCCGGTTGCGTTGCGCTGATTCTGGGGACGGTCTACGCGGTGGTCATGGCGCTCGACGCGAGTTCCATGGACGCACAGGCTCAGAAGGCGGACGCCGACACGCCGGCAGCGCCAGTCAAGAAGCCGCCAAGACCGAAGCCGGCGGTGGCGAAGAAGCCACCGGCCAAGCCAAAACCTCCTGAAGCAGCGGAAGAGCAAGCTGCCCCGGCAGAAAGCCCGGCGCCAAGCAGCGTGGAGGCGGCGGCTCAGGCTCAGCCGAAGATTCCACTCTACGCCCAGCACGCGTTGCAGGCCGGCGCGCAGACCTGTGCGCCGATCGTCAACCATCTCGGCAATATCGCGGCGGACACGGACTACGGCGTCCAGTCCGTATGGAATCGGGAAGAGCCAAACCAGCACATGTTCTGGCAGCTGTTGGGGATGCACTATAAAGGTCGGCCGGGGCTCGACAAGGCGAGCAGTATTCTGATCGCCGCCCCCGTGACGCCCCAGAGTTGCGAAGGCGTTCTCGTCCAGGTCATCCCGAGTTCCCGCAGTTGCGGTGCCATCGAAGAGAGCTTGAGTAAGGAAGGGGGCAAGCCTGTCGACATTCTCGGGGGCGTGCACAACCTGCTTTCGGTGCGCGGTGAAAGGGTCATGCTTCTGCCCTCGGGACGCTCCTGCGTGATCGTCAGCATGACGGGAGCGCAGTCGCAGCCCACGTCGCAATAGTGTCGTGCCTGTACGTCTCTGCGGACTTTTTTCTAAGGGGCGCCCTGTCGGGCGCCCCGCCTTTTTTGGCTCGGCGCAAGAGAGTGCGGCGATCGGGGATCGGCCTTTCTGCGCAGAAAGCGCGCAGCGCCTGAGTCAAGAACAAAATCTATATCAACCGGCGCATAATTTGATTCCATTCGCGCTATGGTTGTGCGAATTTCAACGCGTTCCGTAGACGTATCTCCCACAACTCCAAAGGACAGAATTGGCACTCGCGCGCAATCATCGCGCGTGCCGATGCTGATCCCTTGGCTCGATAAGATTAATTTCATATTGACAAGATTACGTGACATATTCGTATCGGTTTAAATGTCTACTTATAATATCTCACAAAACATAATCTTCGGGGGTAAATTGCGATGTCTGCCATCTTCTGTGCCGTATTTGCATTGCTGTGAATGCCATCACTGTCCAGATTTTCTGCTCTCTCTCGCAATCAGCGAAGTGGCGTAGCAGGGCATGTCATGACAAATCAGGAAACAACCAGCGAATTAGGAAAAATAATAAATAGAAACTATTCTGAGTACGATAAGCCCTTCCGTGACGAGTTTTGCAATGATCTGCTCAGATCATCGTTCGAACCGCAGGAGGAGGGCCGGTTCTCAGCAAAAACCCAGGCGGCAATCTTCGATGATGGGCGTGTCATCAGCGCGACGTTGACGACTGGTGTCATCAAGCGAAATGCAAAGCTTGTCGCTTCGGAAGCCACGAACCTCATTGCCATCAATGTCGTTCGCGGCCAGGCGAGGCTCACCTGCGATGGCCGAATGATGATGATCGACCCGTTGTCGGTCGCTGTCGTTCATGCCGATTGTCCCTTCAACCTGGAAATTTTGCCGGGAACTGGGGAGACCACCATATCGTGGATCGAGCTCGCAAGCGTCGTGGATCTTCGTTCGATGATCCGCAGCAAGTCCGTGACGGTGAGTTCCAACGCGCTTAGCGAGTACATGACGTTCTTTGTGGAATTCTTTTTGAAATATGGTCACGGTGAAATATCACGTTATCTCGACCTTTCCATTCGCCAGAGCGTCGTCGAAATGTTGCGTGCCTTTCTGCGGGATCAGGTTGCCCGCGAGGACGGCAGCAACAAGGCGCGATTGGCAAACGAGATTATCGACTACATCAAGCAAAATCTCGAGTCCCATGATTTAGGGGCCGCGAAGATCTCGCGGAATTTCAATATTTCCCAGCGTAAATTGTACAAAATTTTCGAGGATTCGGGTTTATCGCTGCGCGACACGATCCTTCACTATCGGCTCGAAGCGGCTCGCAAGGAACTCGCTTCGACCACCGAAAAGAAGATCATCAATATCGCTTTCGACAGTGGTTTCAACGACGTTTCCACTTTCTACCGCAACTTCAAGCGCAAATACGGCTATTCGCCGCGTCATACGCCTTGAGGAGCACAACCGGCTGACGGGGGCGTTTGCCGCCTCCGGCGCTGTCCAGAACTGCGGGAGCCCGGTCGCGACAGCGTCCGGGCTCGCCTTTATGGATCGCCTGACAAGCTTGATCGGCTCAGCCGCCCTTCACCGCGCCGGCCGTCAGGCCGGCGACGATCTGGCGTTGGGCGAAGACCGTGAGCAGCAGCACCGGCAGGGTGACGATCAGCGCCGCCGCGGCGAGGGGGCCCCAGCTCAGTTGCTCGAAGGAAATCATATTGTAGACGGCGACCGGCAGGGTACGCGTCTCGCGCCCGGCGAGCACGATGCCGAAGACGAAATTGTTCCAGGAGAAGATGACCGCGAGAATGAAGGCCACCGTCACGCCCGGCTTGGCGATGGGCAGCGCCACGTGGCGGAACACCTGCCAGCGCGAGGCGCCGTCGATGGTGGCTGCTTCTTCCAGCTCCGGCGGCGTCGTCTCGAAATAGCCGATCATGATCCAGATGATGATCGGCACGGTGATGACGAGGTGGATGATGATCTGCGGCCAGAGCGTGCCCATGAGGCCGAGCCACTGAAACAGCAGGAAGAGCGGAATGAGGTAGGAAAGCCCGGGCGTCATGCGCGCGATCAGGATGATGATGGCCGAGCGGGTCGCCTTCATCCGCGCGATGCCATAGCCCGCCGGCACGCCGACGATGAGCCCGAGCAGCGTTGCCGTGCCGGTCACGATCAGGCTGTTCATGAAGAACCGCGGAAACCGGTTTGATTCAAACACCGCGGCATAGTTCTGCCAGGCGAAATGCTCGGGGATGAGGATGGGCGGATAGGCGGCGTTGTCGACCTCGTATTTGAGCGACAGCGACAGCATCCAGACGAAGAACAGGACCGCCGGCGAGACGATGATGACGACGGCCAGCATCAGAAGAGTGCGATCGAGAAGCGAGCGGATGTTCACAGCGCGCCTCCCACATCCGTCCATTTCGTGCGGTTGCGCAGCATGAGGAGGAGTGCCGCCAGCGCGACGACCAGGGCGAAGAACACGACCGCGATCGCCGAGCCATAGCCGATGTCGTAATAGGCGAAGGCGACGCTGTAGAGATAGAGATTGATGGTCTCCGAAGCGGTGCCGGGCCCCCCTTGGGTGATCGCATAGATGATGTCGAAGCTCTTCACCGCATCGATGGTGCGGATGATGGCTGCCACCATCATAAAGGGCGCGATCATCGGCAAGGTGATGTGGACGAACATCTGCCAGCGGCTCGCGCCGTCGATGAGGGCGCTCTCATAGGGCTCGGTCGGGATGGCCGCGAGCCCGCCGAGCAGGATCAGCATGACGAGCGGCGTCCATTGCCAGGTCTCGACCAGCACGAGCGAGGGAATGACCGTCGAGGGCGCAAACACCCATAGCTGTGGTGGCAAGCCGACGAGGGACAGGAGATAGTTCAATACCCCGAGCTGGGGGTGGAACATCATCGTCCAGACGAGGGCGATGGCGACCGGCGTCGCCATCATCGGCATGACGAAGACGCCGCGCAGAAAGCCGCGCAGCGGAAAGCGCGCGTGAAACACCACCGCCGAGATCGTGCCCAGAAGGAGCGGCAGCACGACGGCGAGCACGGTGTAGTAGAGCGTATGGACGGCAGCTTCCGCAAAGCGCGGATCGGTGGGAAGCCTCAGATAATTGGCGAGCCCGACGAAGCTGGACGTGCCGCCGATGGTCCATTGATGAAGGCTCATCCAGAGCGTGAAGGCCCATGGGAAGACGATCACTGCGCCGACGATGATCACCGCCGGCAGCACGAAGGGCCAATAGGACGTCACGCGCCAACGGCCCGTCATCGGACGAGCCGTCGGCGCCGCCGCTTTACCCATTGCAAACTCGGTCATGGGCCAAGATCAGGTGTGTTCGCTGCGCTCGAGCACGGGTTTGAACTGCTCCGTCGCCTTCTTCAGCTCGGCCGCCGGGTCGCCGCCGGACAAAGTGGCGGTCAGCGCCGTGCCGATGATGTCGCGGAATTCGGTGACGGGAATGACGACCGGGAGCCCGAGCCGGCTGATCTTGGCCGAACCCGCCACCGCGTCCACCCATGTGGCCGGCATCTTCACGCCGTTGCGCACCTCCTGATCGTTGAGAATTGAATTGCGGAAGGGCACGCCGCCGCCGGTCTGCAGAAGGCGAGCGCCCATCAGTTTGGAAATCGCCCACTGGCAGTAGAGATAGGCCGCTTCCTTCTTGGAGCTCGTCTCGACGACGCCGATGCCGTCGCCGAAAGTGGCCGAGGCCTGTGCCTTGGGGCCGGCTGGCATCACGCCATAGCCCACCTTGCCGACGATGCGCGACTTCGTCGGGTCCTCGAGCGGCGGGGCGAAGCCGACGCCGTCCAGCCACATGCCGACCTTGCCCTGCAGGAAGGCCGACTGGCATTCGGCCCAGTTGAAGCCGGCGATCCCGGGCGGCGCCGCCTTGGTGAGCAGGCGCTGATAGAGCTTGGCGCCCTCGACCGCTTCGGGCGAGTCGGTCGTCAGATTGCCCTGGGCATCCAGGAAGTCGCCGCCATAGCCCAGGAGGAAGCTCGACCACACCGGCACATTGGCGTTGCGCAGGCCGCGCGCCACAAAGCCGAATGTGCGCTCGGACGGGTCGGTGAGGGCCTCCGCGACGCGCACCAACTCCTCGAAATTCTTAGGATATTCAAGCCCCTTCTTCGCGAAGAGATCCTGGTTCCAATAGATGATCCAGTAATCGACCGAAAAAGGCAGCGAGCGCAGCGCCCCTTGCGGGTCCTTGGCATAGAGGAGGCCGGCCGAGGAGAAGTCGGCCTCGGTCAGGTCCGGCGCGGTGAGGTCCGGGTTCTTCAGAAAGGGCGTGAGATCGGCAAGCCAGCCTGCCTTCTCGAACTGCCGCTTCTGAACGTGATAACTCAGATGAACCACGTCGAAGCTCGGTCGGCCGGAGGTGAGCTCGATCACTGCCTTCTGGCGCTGCTGCTGTTCTGGAATCTGCTCGGATTCGACTTCGATGCCGGTGAGGTCGGTGAATTCCTTGGCGTATTTCTCAAGGAGATCGCCGCGCGGGCTCTTGATCAGATTGACCCCGAGCGTGGTGCCCGCAAACTTCTTCCATTGCGGATCGGCGAGCGCGGGAAGCCCAGCCATGCCGAGCGCGCCGGCGGCGAGCGTCCCGGTCAGCATGGTGCGGCGGGTCATGCCAGTGTCGATCATCGGTATCCTCCCCTTGCGATTAGCATTCTCGGCCGTCCCTTGGCGGGACCGTTTGCGCGTCAGGCCGCAGTGTCCCATTCCCCGTGGGAGATGCAACCAGCGCCATTCTTGTCGGTGCCGACAAGGCTTGCAAGCACAAATTCATCCGACTAACATGTTAGCATGTTGTGAGCGGAGATGAAGGTGAACGAGCCCAAGCGCTTTGGCCTTTCCGTGGCCCTGTCCACGCCCTTTGACGAGAGCGGACGGATCGACACGGGCCGGCTGGTGGAGCATGCGCGCTGGTGCCGGGCAGAGGGCTGCAGCAGCGTGACGCTCTTCGGCACGACCGGGGAGGGGGCCTCGATCAGCCTTGCCGAGCGCCATAACGTCTTTTCGGTTCTTGCGAGGGCGGGGATCGCCGGGCCCGAGATCGTCGGGGGCGTTGCGGTCACGTCGGTCGACGACGCGGTTGCGCAGGCGTCGATGGCCCTCGATCAGGACTGCCGGGCGGTTCTCCTGCCGCCGCCCTTTTTCTTCAAGGGCGTTGACGAGGAGGGCGTCTTCGCCTGGTATGCGGCGGTCGTCGAAGGGCTGGGCGCCCGTGCCCGGGACATCCTCCTCTATAATATTCCCTCGATGACAGCGGTCGCCATGCCGCTGACGCTGATCGAGCGTCTCTGTCAGGGCTTTCCGGAGGTTTTCATCGGCGTCAAAGACTCGTCCGGCGATTGGTCTTATACCGAGCGGCTGCTGGCCGCCCATCACGGCCGCGTGATCCTTGTGGGCGACGAGCGCTGCCTGGCGCAGGCCGTGCGCGCCGGCGCGCAAGGTGCGATCTCCGGACTCGCCAATCTCTGCCCGGACCTGCTCTTGCCTTTGGCGAACGAGGGGCGAGAGAACCCGCGCATCAATCGCCTAGTCGACGACATTATCGCTTATCCGGTGATGGCTGCCGTCAAGGCGCTGATCGCCCATCGCCGTGACGACGCCGGCTGGGTCGCCATGCGGCCGCCGCTGACGGAGCTTGCGGCCGCGGATCGTGCGGCGGTCGCCGATCGTTTCGACCGGATAATGGCGACGCCGGCCGCCTGAAAGGAGTTCTCCATGGAGCGCGCGGACGAAGCGCGTGAGCCGCCCAAGCTGCGAGAGAAGGCCTATGACAGCTTCACGCGCCATCTGCTGGCGAGTGCAGTTCGCCCTGGCCAGTTCATCTCGCAGCGTGAGCTGGTGGAACTGACCGGGCTGCCGCTCGGTGCCATTCGCGAACTCGTGCCCCGGCTCGAGGCCGAGGGCCTCATCAAGACGGTGCCGCAACGCGGCATGCAGATCGCCCATATCGACCTCAATCTCATCCGGGAGGCCTACCAGTTCCGGCTCTTTCTGGAGAAGGAGGCGATGGCCGTCTTCGTGGAGACGGCCGCGGCGGAGACGATTGCCGCCCTCAGGGCGCAGCACGAAGACATCCTGGCGCGTGCGGAGCAGGACACGACGCCCGCGCTCGTGGCCGAAGCGCAGAATGTGGACTGGGGCTTCCACGACACGATCATCGACGCCCTGGGCAACGAGATCATCGCCAAGGCCTATCGCGTGAATTCGATCAAGATCCGCCTTATTCGCCAGGAGCTCATCCGTATCGACGGGCTCGTCGCGCCGGTGATGAAAGAGCACCTGACCGTCATCGCGGCGATGGAAACGGGCGATCCCGCCCATGCGGCCGCGGCGCTCGCCAAACATATCGACAATGCGCGCAGCCGGGCTCTCGGCCTGCGCTGAAGACGTCCAGGCGCAAAGCGCCAGCCTCCGCCGAAACGATGGCCGAAGGCGGTATGTTGACACCCGATGGGCGAGTGCCCATCTACGGATGGCTTCGTCGGCCCGTGCCAAGCGCAGGAGGTCTTCCAGGCGTTGGACTTTGGCCAGTTTGCCCGGGAGATCTGCGTGAGGCCGTCAGGATTTTACTTGAGTTTGCTTGGACTGGCCGCTGCCGCCATCGCGGCTGGTGCATCAGTTCCGGCTTTTGCCCAGAGCGGCACCTCGGCCTATCAACCCGATGCGGCGGAGCAGCGCCTCCGGGACGATACGGCGTTGAGTGCATCCAAGGCGCGGCAGGCGCAGACGAAGCGCGACGCCGAATGGGATCGTCGTGCCAGAGCTGCGACGAGCGGCATCTGCACGGGCTGCGATACGCCGATGCGGGCCACGGTCACACCGCGCAAGCCCAACAGGGCGCGCTGAACGTCGCCTTCCAAGCGTGACCGGAACCGATCCCGTGGACCGGCTCCGGCGTGGCGTGCGGCTTCAGGCCTGCTGAAGATTGACCGCAGCTTCCTTGCCCGTCCGGCGATCGGCCTGGACCTCATAGGAAATCTTTTGACCTTCGGCGAGGCCGCGAAGCCCCGAGCGCTCCACCGCACTCACATGGACGAAAACGTCCTTGCCGCCGGCATCCGGCTGGATGAAGCCGTAGCCTTTTTGGTCGTTGAACCACTTAACTGTTCCGGTAGCCATAATGTCGTCCTTCTGCAGTCGCGGCGCCGAGTTGCGCCGGACTCGGTCCGAGAAATAGCTCGCACGGGCGACAATTCCAAATCATCAATCGAAAAAAATCGAGCCCGAGCGCTCATTTTTTTCTCGTCACAGGGCGGTTCTTCCGGCCCGGCCGATATAAAAAATCGTCATAAACCCAGAAAATCGGCAGAGAAAACAACAGATTGTTTTGCCTCGCCGATAACTGGTCAACGGCCGAGCTCACGCCACTCATAAAATCTGCGAAAGCCGGTGCCGGTCAGGGCGCCTCATCCGCGGTGATAGGCGATCCAGCGACCGACGCCCGCGAGGTCGAAGCCGAAACGCGCCCCAAGGTCCTCCGCCTCCTCGACCGTCATATGCCCGTCGAGCACCTCGCCGATCGCCCAGATGGTGAGGGAGCGCGTGCCGGAGCGGCAATGCGCCACCACCGGTCCCGGGCTCGCTGCGATCGCCTCTTGGTTCTGTCGCACGAGTGCTTCGTCGAAGCCGAGCCCGGCGAAGGGCACATGCCTATAGGTGAGCCCAAGCGCCTTGGCGGCCTCTGCCGCTTCCGCCGCGGCTGGCTGGCCCGGCTCCTCGCCATCCGGCCGGTTGTTGATGACGCCGGTCACGCCTTGCGCCTTGAGATCGGCGAGATCGTCCAAGCCGAGCTGCGGGGCGACCCAGAGCTTCTCATTGATCTGAACAGCTTTCATCGAGCGAACTCCACGCATGCCGCCGGACGCCAGGTCGCGGCTTCGGCCTTTGTCATGTGAGATAAGGGACGGCAGGGCCAAGATGCAATCGGACGGCTGCGCGCCGGGCAGGTGAGCGCTATCGCAAGCGCTTGCGCAACGCGCGCCTTTGCCCAACTTAGAGCATGATGACGAGCAGGCTACGTTCTTTCGGCAAGCCACCGATCTACGGCAAGCCACCTGCTTTCGGGGCCACACGACGGAGAGCGCGTTTTGATCGAAGAGCAACGCGCTCCGGATAGGGAAATGACGGGACCGACCATGCACAGCCACTCCATGCATCTTTGGCAGCATGAGCATGTTTTTCTCGGCGAGAGCCATGCCCGGCACGAGCGGCGCACCTGGTGGGTGGTCGGCCTGACGGCGGCGATGATGGTTGCCGAGATCGTCGGCGGCACGATCTTCGGATCCATGGCGCTTGTTGCCGACGGCTGGCACATGTCGACCCATGCGGCCGCGCTCGGCATCGCCGCGCTCGCCTATCGCTTCGCGCGCACCCATGCCCACGATCCGCGCTTTTCCTTCGGCACCGGCAAGGTGGGCGAACTCGCCGCCTTCGCGAGCGCCGTGGTGCTCGCCATCGTCGCCTTGCTGATCGGCTACGAAAGCCTGTTGCGCCTCGTCACGCCGGTTCACATCGACGTCGCCCAGGCGCTGCCGATCGCCGTGGTCGGGCTTTTCGTCAATCTGGCGAGCGCCTGGCTGCTGCATGACGATACCGGCCATGCCCATCACCACGGCCATGATCACGATCATCATCACGACGACGAGCAGGCCCATGGCCACGCCCACCGCGACCACGACACCAATCTGCGCGCCGCCTATGTGCACGTGCTCGCCGACGCACTGACCTCGGTACTGGCGATCGCCGCGCTGCTCGGCGGCCGCTTCTACGGCTTTTTCTGGCTCGACCCGCTGATGGGGCTCGTCGGGACCGTCGTCATCCTCGCTTGGTCCTGGAGCCTGATCCGTTCGGCGGGAGCCGTGCTGCTCGACGCGGTACCGAATGCCGCCCTGGCGCATGAGGTGCGCCGCCGGCTCGAGACAGGCGGGGACCGGGTAGCCGACCTCCATCTGTGGCGGCTGGGGCCGGGGCATACGGGCGTAATCGCCGCGATCGTCTCGGACCATCCACAGCCGCCCACGACCTATAAGGCCAAGCTCGACGGCCTCGAAGGTCTCGCGCATGTGACGATCGAGGTCGAGCCCTGCCCGGACCACGCTCAGCCCCGGCAGATGCCGGCGAATATCTAGCCCTTCGGGACCTCCGGGGGGGCGGCCGCCGCCTCGTGGCGAACGCGCTCCGCCTGCCGGGCGCGTTCCGCCTCGATGAAGCCCCAGGCGAGGCTGCGGTAGAGCGGTTGCGGCGCAACCAGCCGCGAGGTGCCATAGCCCAACATGGCGGCGATCATCAGCGGGATGACGTTGCCGTTGTTGCCCGTCATTTCCAGGATGATGACGAAGGCGGTCATCGGCGCCTGCACCACGCCGGCGAAATAGCCGGCCATGCCGAGCACCACCGCGAGCGAGATGGCATCGCTGCCGAGAACCTCGGCGACCATGCTGCCGAAGCCGGCGCCGACCGCAAGGGCCGGCGCGAAGATGCCGCCGGGAATGCCGGAGAGTGTGGACAGCAGCGAGGAGACGAGCTTGGCGAGCCAGAAGGTCGCGGGCAGCGCCTGGCCTTCCACCGCGCTCTTCGCCTGCTCGTAGCCGGTACCGAAGGTCGCCCCATTGGTCGCGACGCCGATGACGGCGACGGCGAGCCCGCAAAACCCGGCAATGAGCAGGCTGCGCTGCAGCGGATGGGTGGTGATGACCCGCCGCGCCCAGCGCGAGCCCGCAAGAATGGTGCCCGAGAACACGCCGCCGAAGAAGCCGCCGCCGATGCCGCAGACGGCGACCAGCAGCCAGTCGGCCTGCTGCACCACGGTCGCCTGGGTGGAGCCGAAATAGCTGTAATTGCCCACGAGCCCGAGCGAGGCGATGCCGGCGAGGATGACCGCCGTCAGCACGAGGCCGTTGGTGCGCTGCTCGAAGGCACGGCTCATCTCCTCGATGGCGAAGACGACGCCTGCGAGCGGCGTGTTGAAGGCGGCCGAGATGCCGGCCGCCGAGCCCGCCAGGATGAGCCCGCGCTCATGCGCGATCTCGCCGAAACGGGCGAGCCTGAGCATGATCGCCGCGCCGATCTGCACGGTCGGGCCCTCGCGGCCGATGGAGGCGCCGCAGGCGAGCCCGAGGAGCGTCAGCAGGATTTTTCCGGCGGCGATGGGCAGGGCGAGCAGGTGCTGGCGCTCGTCGTGGGTGCGCAGGTGCCGCGCCGCGATGGCCTGCGGAATGCCGCTGCCCTCCGAGCCCGGAAAGACCTTGCGCACCAGCCAGACCGAAACGACGAAGCCGATCGGGGTGAGAAGCAGCGGCGACCACCAGGCCTCCGAGCGCATGCCGTGAAACAAGAGCTGCGCCCAGTCGGCCGCCTTGGCGAAGACGACGCTGATGGCGCCGACGAGAATGGCCCCGACCCAGAACACCAGCCGGCGCCGCCAGGCATGGGGCGACAGCCACATGGCCCGCGGCAGGCGCAACTGCCTCTTCCAACTCACCGATCACGCCCCTTGTGCAAATGCGAAGGCTTGGCTCTACACGGCTTTTGCATGCGCTGCCACTCCGGATGGTTTCGCCTGCCTTGCATCGGTGTTATGTGTTGTCAGTGACAACACTGGAGAGGCGAACCATGGATGCCGTCGCCGAGGTCAGGCGCTTCAACCGCTTCTACACGCGCGTGATCGGGCTTTTGAACAAGCACCTGCCGGAGAGCGATGTCTCGCTCGCCGAGGCGCGGGTGCTCTACGAGCTCGCCAAGGGCGGGCAGGCGACGGCGGCCGAGATCACGCGCCGGCTCGCCATGGACAAGGCGCATGTGAGCCGCATCGTCGCGCGCTTCACCGCGCGCGGCTATCTCACGCGGCGCGTGAGCCCGGCGCACGGCAAGCAGCAGCTCCTGTCGCTGACGCCGGCCGGGCAGGCGGCCTTCGCCGCGCTGGAGCGCGGCACGGTCGCGCAGATCGAGGGCATCGTCGCGCCGCTCGGGGCGCAGTCCCGCGGCCGGCTCGTCAGCGCCATGCACGATATCGAAGGCCTGCTGGCCGGTGCCGCCGGCGGTGCCGGGCCGGTCACCCTGCGCGGCCTCGTGCCCGGCGATATCGGCTGGGTCATCCACCGCCAGGCCGTGCTCTACCATCGCGAATACGGCTGGGACTGGAGCTATGAGGGGCTCGCCGCCGCGATCCTCGCCCGCTTCGTCGCGGATTTCGCCCCCACGCGCGAGGACGCCTGGATCGCCGAGCGCGACGGCGCCATCACCGGCTCCGTCTTCCTCATGAAGACCGACGACCCGGCGATCGGCAAGCTCCGGCTCCTCTATGTGGAGCCTTCCGCGCGCGGCCTCGGGATCGGCCGCAAGCTGGTCGACACCTGCATCGCCCGGGCGCGAGAGCTCGGCTACAGCCGCCTGACGCTCTGGACCAACGACGTGCTCGTTGCGGCCCGGCGCATCTATCAGGCGGCCGGCTTCCGGCTGGTGCACGAGGCGCCGCACCGCGCCTTCGGCCACGATCTCGTCGAGCAGACCTGGGAGCTGAGCCTATAGGGCGCGGCGCGCATGCCGGCGTTACCTCGCCCCGCTTGCGGGGAGAGGTCGGGCGCATCGCGCCCGGGTGAGGGGGAATTCTCGCCATTTACGGCTCTATGCCCCCTCACCCTGTCCCTCTCCCCGCCGGGGAGAGGGGACGCAGACGCCGCGGGCCAGTGCCCCGCCTTCGAGCGAAAATGGCCCCCAAAAGCCGTAGCTCCATCCGCCCAATGACATCAACATCCCGCTTTCGGTCGCATGGCTTGAGCGGCGCCTGACGCGGGCGCACAATCCGCCTCGGCTGGGGCCAGAGGTGAACCCTCACGGGAGGATTACGCATGCAGACCCTGAGCCTGACCACATTGGCGGCGGGAACGGCGACCATCCCCGGTCCGGCGCTCGAAGCGCTCGTCATGCAGCTGCGCGGCCGCACGCTCCAGGCGGACGACATGGCCTATACGGATGCCTGCGCGATCTGGAATGCCATGATCGACCGCCGGCCCGGCCTCATCCTGCGCTGCGCGGGGGCGGCGGATGTCATCAATGCCGTGCGCTTTGCCCGCGACCACGACCTGCTCGTCGCCGTGCGCGGCGGCGGCCACAATATCGCCGGCAATGCCATCTGCGACGGCGGGCTGATGATCGACCTCTCGCAGATGAGGTCGGTGCGCGTCGATCCCACCGCCGAGCGCGCCTGGATCGAGCCCGGCGCGACGCTCGCCGATGTCGACAAGGAAACGCTCGCCTTCGGGATGGTGATCCCGACCGGCATCAATTCCACCACCGGCATCGCCGGCCTCACGCTCGGCGGCGGCTTCGGCTGGCTGACGCGCAAATTCGGCCTCACCATCGACAATCTGCTCTCGGTGGACGTGGTCACGGCCGATAGCGAGTTGCGGCGCGCCAGCGAGACGGAAAACCCCGATCTCTTCTGGGCGCTGCGCGGCGGCGGCGGCAATTTCGGCATCGTCACCGCCTTCGAGTTCAAGCTCAACCGCATGAACCCGCAGGTGCTGTCGGGCCTTGTCGTGCATCCCTTCGCGGATGCGGCGGCCGTGCTGCGCCGCTACCGGGAGGCGCTCGACAATGCGCCGGACGAGCTCACCTGCTGGACGGTGATGCGCAAGGCGCCCCCGCTGCCCTTCCTGCCGGCCGAGTGGCACGGCAAGGAGGTGCTGGTGCTCGCCATGTGCTATTGCGGCGATATGGCCGAGGGCGAGCGGGCAACCGCGGAGCTGCGCGCCATCGGCAACCCCATCGTGGATGTGGTGAGCCCGCACGACTTCCGCGCCTGGCAGCAGGCCTTTGACCCGCTGCTGACGCCCGGCGCCCGCAACTACTGGAAGAGCCACGATTTCACCGAACTGCCGGATGGCGCCATCGACACACTGCTGGAGGCGATCCGCAACCTGCCGGGGCCGGAATGCGAGGTTTTCGTCGGCCATGTCGGCGGCGCGGCCGGGCGCGTGGCACCCGACGCCACCGCCTTCCCGCAGCGCAACACTCATTTCGTCATGAATGTGCATACGCGCTGGCGCGAGCCGGCG
Source organism: Chelatococcus sp. GCM10030263 (assembly GCF_042666455.1). Taxonomy (NCBI): domain Bacteria; kingdom Pseudomonadati; phylum Pseudomonadota; class Alphaproteobacteria; order Hyphomicrobiales; family Chelatococcaceae; genus Chelatococcus; species Chelatococcus sp. GCM10030263. Next base: position 299,636 of record NZ_JBHTDB010000009.1, read on the forward strand.
ATGGATGGGGCCTGCATCGGCTGGGCGCGCGCGCTCTTCGAGGCAATGAAGCCCTATGCGGCCGGCACGGCCTATATCAACTTCATGCCGGAGGACGAGACCGACCGCGTGCAGGCGGCCTATGGCGCCAATTACGCGCGGCTCGTGGATATCAAGCGGCGCTACGACCCCCAAAACATGTTCCGCATGAACCAGAACGTGGCGCCCATGGCGAGCAGCCAGGCAGCTTGAGTTTTTTGGGGGTAGAGGAGGGGGCCCGAACGGGCCCCCGGACGACGGGAGCCGCGGGAGGGGACGCCGCCGGCATTCATTGGCGCGTAGGTTGCTCGTAGCCACCGGGCGCTCTATGCTACCCGGTGAAGACGGCGAGGGGGCGCCTTGGACTCATATCTCGACATTGCGTTGGCGGTGCTGCGGTCAGAACGACGACCGTTAACTCCGCGTGCAATAATGGCCGCAGCGTATCGTGCGGGTATCGTATCATCGCGTCTATACGGAAAGACTCAGCACAAGACACTTGGTGCCCGTCTAAGCGAGGACATTGTCCGGCGACATGATCGTAGCGCTTTTTTCCGGACGGCCCCTGGTAGATACTTCCTACGGGAATTTCTGACCGACACGTCAATTCCGGAAGAGCACCGGCGCCCAGTGCCCACCCGTCGTCGTTTCCGCGAACTGGTCCTTGGTCCCGCGTTAGCCATTGATGAAAGGACACTTGCCAAACGGGTCTGCTCGAACGAGCCGATTGATCCGGAAGTGATCCTAGATCTTCTGCGCTCTAATCAATTTCGCTATGAAGATCCACGACGTTCGTCAGATCACAGCGTGTTTTGCAGATCGTTTGTTTGTGTGCAACGTAAGGGCGAGATCCTAACGTACAGGCTCGGCCGTTATCGGGAAGATCGGGACGCGTTTATTCACCGACGTTCTGCTGGTTTCTCAGCGCTAGTACATGACTTCGAGTTCACTCTGTTCAGTCAGTCTGATCTCGGGATTGTTGATTCCGGAATTCACGCCACAAAAATAGATCTCGACATTCCTGAACTGCCGAGCTCCGCTGCCGATCAGCAAACGGAAGGTTGGTTATCTCATTTCATATGGGTATCGGGCCCCGAGAGCAACGACCTCCTCGCGGTTGTGGCCTTCGAATGCCCATCGTGGTTCGAGCCGACCAAGCGCAGACTAGCCTTGAATGACGTGCGATGGCTTAGTCGACCTACGGCAGTTAATAATCTAGATGATTTTGACCCCTGGTCTAGGATGGTGCTCACGAGTGCCGCCAAAGGGCGCTTTTGGTCAGGAAAAGATCGTGCCGGTAGCGAGCAATTTGTTTCTCGATAAGGTAGAGAGCGACTATCTTCGGTCCCAAATTGATACCGGAGATAATGCCAAAATCAAAAATGCTCTCCAACGGCTGTGCAAACTCTACCGCGCCGGTCTTTTGGTCCGGCCCGACCAACGGATTGGGATCGTCAACTCAATTATCGGCACGGCGTATCGCCAAAGTATCGACGAGAAGGTGCGTCGATGGGTGCTGAATGCTCTTGCGCGTGTCGGGAGCGAGGACCAATGCATAGCGGTGGTTCAGCATCTGCTTCGGGCATGCTCTGATGAACCGCAGACGGTGGCATCCGGAATCGCGGCCGTATACAAGCTTTCTGTGAGGAGAAAGCCGGACGATGTGTTGCGCGGGCTAAGCTTTGACCCGAAAATGGTTACCCTTGCTGCATTGCAGCACGTTCGAGCAGATCAGCTCGATCTACGGGAGCTTCCCCTGGATGTTGACAAGGCTGGTCCAGATTTGTTGAAGCTCGCATTGATTGTTGTGGGATTAAATAGATCTCCCGAAAATCTTCTCAATCCAAGACACACGGATGCCGAGATGGTTCGCGTGTTGGGAGGACACGATGATGATGTCGTTTCGCAGTATAGTGTTGGGCTATTACTGAAAATGATAAGCTTGGTGCGTCGAATTTGGGTATAGATATAAGCCGTATCGAGGACCATCCAGCAAACGTTCGTGCGTGGGTTTTTCAGTTGCTTGCCATGGAAGCCAATAAAAGTAAATCGAACTGGGAGATCATTCGGCTGGGAATGTCGGATCCTTCTATCGAAGCTCGACGCGGGTTGGCAGTTGGACTTTTAGGAAATTTCATTGACATCTTTGAGGTATTGATTTTGGATTGGTTGGTCAATGAACCTGAGCTGGAAATACGCCAACTTCTCATTGAGCATCTCATCCGCAATGCCGATATGAGTGCTAACTACGAAAAATACGCGATTGAACTTTACGAAGCTGAAGCGCCCGGCTCATCTCTTCGACAACGTATGGAGGCGAGTGCCGTTCGGACGCCGCTGTATACGCGATTCAAGCAGATTGATGCCGGACCATTTGGTGATCTGTTCGGGGAGAGGAGCACTATAGTGGTAGAGAAGCAGTATAATATTGGTAGTATTCAGGGCGGTGCAATCAATGTGGGAGATGGGCAATCCACAAATCACGGGCCAACACAATCGCATTGGCTAAATGACCAAAGAAGTCAGGAGATCCAAGCGGATTTAGAAAAGCTGAAGGCGACGCTTATTGAATTGGAGATTGATCCAAGTCAGAAGGAAAAGGCGCTGACCTATGTTGCCGCAGCTAAACAAAATCCCTCGAAGGAGAGGCTGCAAACCGTGATCGACTTCGTCGATCAGCTTACCGGACTAGCTGAATCGACCAAAAAATTAGCGCCATACGTTTTGATGCTTCGGTCGTATTTTGGGGTTTAACGAAGCGCCCGGGTGGTTGAAACGTTAGCTAAACCTGCCGTCGGCCGCTTAGGGCGGAGATGTCCCGAGGACCCCCATGCTCAAAACCTACCACGGTAGCTGCCATTGCGGCCAGGTGCGGTTCGAGGCCGATATCGACCTCGCCGCCGGCACGGGCAAATGCAACTGCTCCATCTGCTGGAAGCGCCGCTATTGGGGCGCGGGGATCAAGCCCGAGGCTTTTCGGCTCATCCAAGGGGAGGGGGCGCTCGCCGACTATCAGTTCGGCACCGGCCAGGCGCATCATCGCTTCTGCCGCAGCTGCGGCGTCGCGACCTTCGGCGATGGCGACATTCCGGAGGTGGGCGGGGCCTATGTGTCCGTCAATCTGGCCGCGCTCGACGACCTCGACCCGGCGGAACTCGCGGAGGCCCCGGTGCGCACCATGGACGGGCGCCACGACAACTGGTTCAACGAACCGGCCGAGACGCGGCATTTGTGAGCGGCGTCATCCTGGGACGTCATGCCGGGGCGGGCCGCAGGCCCGAGACCGGCATCCAGAACCGATGTGGATCCCAACGAGGCTGGTCCGCAGATCCCGATCGAAAAAGCACAGCGTCCGTCCGATCGGGATGGCCGGGACAAGCCCGGCCATGATGGAGGAGGCTACAGAAGCGTCCCGCTCATCTGTTCACGGCATCGGCTCTGGATCCCGGACCCGGCCTCCGGCCGTTCCGGGATGACCGGATGCGCGGCTCGCGCGAACACGGGGCGCGCAGCCGAGCCTCCCACCGTCCGCCTGGGCCGCCAGCCTCCCCGGGCCGGCAGCCCGCCCCGGGCCGGCAGCCCGCCCCGGACGGCGGTCCGCCCCGGACGGCGGTCCGCCTCGGACCTTAGGGCACGACGACGGTGAGATAGGGCGCGGTGGGTTTCCCCGAGGCGCCGACCATCGGCGGCACGGCATTGCGGATGGGCTTCAGGCTCTTGAGATAGCCGGCGAGCGCGAAGGCGTCCTGATCGGTGAGCTTGCTGTAGGAGTGATAAGGCATCACCGGCACCAGCAGGCGCCCGTCCGGCCGCTCGCCGGTGCGCACGGCCTTGACGATATCCGCCTCGCTCCATTGGCCGAGCCCGGTCTCGCGGTCCGGCGTCAGGTTCGGCGGGTAGAAGATGCCGACGCCGGGGATCTGGAACCCGACATCCGAGCCGGCGAGCGCGCGCGTCATGTCCGGCTTGCCGAGCATGGTGCCCGGCGTGTGGCAGCCGGTGCAATCCATGATGGCGGCGAGATATTCGCCGCGCTTCAGCTTCTCCTGCGCCGCGGCCGGCTCGGCGAGCCCCAAGGCCGGCGCGCATAGCCCGGCAACGGCCGCGGCTTTCCTGACAATCGATCTCCACATGGTGAAGCCTCTCACGTCCCAAGGGCTCTGTCCGCAGGCGGCGCGTGGCCAGAGGCGCGCTGCCCGGACAGGCGCTGCGGTGACGCAGGGCGCCATCCGCAGCAGGCTTCTTTCTCCAGGATTGCGGCGTGGAATGCTGTGTCGGCGCGCACAGGATGTGGCCCGTGGAGAAGGCGGCCTAGATGGGCGGCAGCTTCAGCCAGCCGGTCAGCGCATTGAGCACGAGATTGACGGCGAGTGCCGCGAGAATGAGCCCCATGGTCCGGCGCAGGACATTGGCGCCGCCTGTGCCGATGAGCCGCTGCACTATGCTGCCGAGCAGGAAGATGGCGAGCATGCCGGCGAGCACGGCGACGAGGGCCGCGAGCGTCATGGCCTGGTGGCCCATGGAGAAGCGGTTGTTGTCCGTGAGCAGCACAATGGTGAGCATGGCGCCGGGGCCGGCGATGATCGGCGTCGCCAGCGGATAGACGGCGATGTCCATGACGGTCTGGCCCGAGGAGGCGGGCCCGGTCCCGTGCTTCGTCTCGCCTAGCACCATCGTGATGGCGAAGAGGAAGAGGATGATGCCGCCGGCTATCTGGAAGGAAAGCAGCGAGATGCCCATGGCCTGAAGCAGGAGCTGGCCGGCGAGGGCGAAGAAAACGAGAATGCCGAAGGCGATGAGGATGGCGATGACCGCCGCCCGGCGCTTCTCCCGGGCATCGAGCGCCGTGGTGACGCCGATGAAAAGCGGCAGATGGCCGATGGGGTCGAGCACCGCCCAGAGGGTGACGAGCTGGGTAAGAAAGAGCGATTGGTCATTCAGCATCGATGTCTCATGCGGAAGCCTTGAGGTGCCCGCGAGGGGCTGCCGACGGGATCGGCCCCGAGTGAGCGTTATTCGCGAAGCATTTTCAAGGAAAAATGCTGAGCCGACGACGTGGAGACCGCACGAGCGGCAGTAATGCCGCGTCTCACAGGGGCTTGGAAATGCGCAGTCGACGTAAAGCGCCGATAGGCCGCTGCGATAACGCTAGCAAATCGCCAATAGGGTGCTCTCGGCGTGGGGCTCGCGCGTCAGCGTTCGGCGGTGCGATCGTCCGGGCGATTTTGGCCGGGCAGCACGTTGACGGTTGCGGTCAGGCCGGCGATAAGGCGCGCATTCTCCGGCACTTTGTCGAAGGCGATGCGCACGGGCACGCGCTGCGCGAGCCGCACCCAGGTGAAGGTCGGGTTGATATTGGCGAGGAGGCCGGCGTTGCGTTCGCGGTCCTCGATGCCGCCGGCAATGCTCTCCACATGACCGGTGATCAGGCCGGACTGGCCCATGAGCTTGATGGAGGCGGCATCGCCTACATGGATGCGAGGCAGCTTCGTCTCCTCGAAATAGCCCTCGACGCGGAGCGAATCCGTGTCGACCAGCGCCGCCTGGGCCGAGCCCGCGGCCACATAGTCGCCGGGCCGCAGCGAGAAGTTGCTGACGATGCCGTTGACGGGGGCCTTCACCTCCGAGCGCTCCAGATTGAGCCGGGCGAGGTCGCGGCTGGCGAGCGCCTGGCGGTAATTGGCGTCGGCCTGCGCCTCGGCGGAGACGGCCTGCTCCTTCTGCTGTTCGGAGGCGAAATCGCCGAGCCGCTCGCGCCGCTCGCGGTCGCGATGCGCCTGGTCGAGGACCGCCTTGGTGCCCGCCACCGCCGCCTCCGCCTGGTCGAGGGCGATGGCGAAGCGCTGCCGGTCGACGCGGAACAACAGGTCGCCCTTCTTCACCACCTCGTTGTCGTGCACCAGCACCTCGCTGACGAGGCCGGAGACGTCGGGCGCCACGCCGACGACATCGGCGCGCACGCGCGCATCGCGCGTCCACGGCTCGTTCATATAGTGGTTCCACAGCTCCCGCCCGGCGAGGACCGCCCCGGCGACGACGACGAGGGTGACGAGCACACGCAACGCGACTTTGACAAACCTGTTCATGACCACAACCAGCGGGTGAAGGAAAACATCGCGCCGAGCAGGATGACGTAGAGCGCAACGTCGAAGAGGCCGCGATGCCAGACGAGGGCATAGGCACCCGTCCAGGCGAGCACCCGGCGCACGGCGATGCTCACGACATAGGTCACGAACATCAGCGCGAGAAGCCCGGGGATATAGACGCCATAGATATCGATTTCTTCAGGCATCGGCCTACTCCGCGGCGATCGGCAGCGCGGCCGAGGCGGGGCCGTCCTCGACATGCGGCGCAGGCGCATGCGGGAAGAGCGCACGGCGCAGGCCGACGAGCGCATCGACCGCCTCCCGGCCGCGGACGCCATCACCGCTCAAGCGCCAGAGCGCCTGGTCGATATCGGCGAGGAGGTCGGGCGACGGCGCGACCGCCCGGCCGGTCGCCAGCCGCTCTTGAAAGAGATGCGCGATGCCGGTGAGGACGGCGCCGACCGCCGCGGCATCGGATCTTGCGAGATGGCTGCCTTCGCGCTGCAGCACCAGAATATTGAAGCCCATGCGCACCTCGGCATAGCCGTCGACCTGGCCCAGATCGCGATCCTCGATCGCCGCGAGCCGCGGCACCAGCTGGGCAAGACGGTCCAGCATGCGGCCGGCGAGCTTCTCATGGTCGCTCAGCCGCGTGCCGGCCGCGGTCTCCGCGAGGTCCGCCCAGCCGGCCCGCACGAGGCGCCGCGCCGCGAGCTCCGCCCCGAAGGGCCGCGCGATCAAGGTCCACACCAGCGCGAAGCCCACGCCGCCGAGTGCTGCGATCGCCTCATTGGCGAAGGTCGTGAAATCCGCGCCATAGCGATTCTGCAAGGCGATGAAGGAGGCGGTGTTCACTGTCATCAGCATCGCCAAGAGGTTGAACTGCGGCCGCGGGATCAGCGTTCCCAGAATGAGGAAGGGAACGGCGAAAACGACGACGAGCATTTCGTAGCCGTGGATCGCCGGCAGGATGCCGAAAAGATAGACGAAAGACGCGAGGAGGCTGACGGCGCACCAGATGCACATGGAGAAGATGAAGGGGGCCGGCCGGTCCTGGGCGGCGAAGAACGACGAGGCGACGGCCGCCAACATCACGAAGCTCGCGCCGTTCTGCCAGCCGATCAGGATCCAGATGGCGCAGGCGACGAAAGTGGAGACGACGACCGAGCCCGCCGAGAACAGCATCAGGCCGTAGTCGTAATAGCGCGTGCTGGCGACCACCGGCCGGTCGACGAACTTCGGTCGCCAGCCGCGCGCCGGCCGGCCGTTGGCGATCTGCTCGTGGAGCGACAGGCAGTCCGCCCAGAGATCGACGATTTCCTTGAGCCGCGACAGCGCGCTCGACAGGATGAGATCGTGCCAGTCGAAGGAATGACCGGCCGGCTTGAGGGCGGCGATATCGGCGTGAAACGTCTGTGCTTGCGCGGCCGCCGCGGCGCCGCCCTTCAACCAGTCGGCGATGCGGCCAAGGAGCGGCGCGAGCCCCGAGGGCAGTCCTCTGCCGTCGGCTTTCAGCGCGTGCAGGCGGTCGGCGAGCGAGGAAAAGAGCGGCAGCAGCATCATCAGCCGGCCGCGCAATTGCCGCGCGTGCTGGTCGACGTCGCGCGCGCCTGCATCGTAGCTGAGCTGGCTGATCAGGAGGTCCAGGCCGGCGATATCGGTCGCGAGCTGTTGCCGTTTGAGCGGTGTTGCCGGCGTCGCGCCTTCGCCGCGCAGGATGTCCGCCGCCCAGGCTGCGGCATCGTCGAGCCAGCGCCTGATGCGTGTGCTGAGGAGCTTGCCGACGCTCATCGGAAAGACGCTGATATTGACGATGCTGGCACAGGTGATGCCGATGATGATTTCCTCGCTGCGGGCGAGGGCCGTGTCGAAGATCGTCTCGGGCGTGCCGATGCCCGGCAGCGCGATCAGCGGCAGCGAATAGCCGGCGAGCATGAAGACATAGCTGCGCGGCGTGCGGTCGAGCATCGAGATATAGAGCAGGGTGCCCGTCCAGAGCGCGACGGCGAGGCTCAGCAGTTCCGGGGAATTGACGAGCAGCGGCACGAAGAAGACGGAGGCGGCCGCCCCGATGAGGGTGCCAAGCGCGCGGTAGAGGCCCTTGGAGCTCGTCGCGCCGGCGAGCGGGTTGGCGACGACATAGACGGCCGCCATCGCCCAATAGGGGCGCGGCAGATCGAACCAGAGCGCGATATAGAGCGCCAGCATCGAGGCCAGAAAAGCCTTCGCGGAGAAGGCCCAATCCCGCCAGGACGGCAAGCTCATGACGAGGCCTCCGTCTCGGCTTCGGCAGGCTGCACCGAGCCGGCCGCCGCGGCGTCGGCGAAGGCCTGCAGCACGCGCAGCGCCGCCTCGAGATCCTCCTTGGCGACATCCGCGAGAATGCGCGCCCGGTGCTCGACGAGCAGCTCCTCGAGCCGCGCGGCGAAGCGCTCGCCGTCCTCCGTCAGCCACAGCGTCTTGGCGCGCCGGTCGGTCGGATCATCCTTGCGCACCACGAGGCCCGAGGCCTCGAGCTGGTCGAGCAGACGCACGAGCGAAGGCCCCTCGATGCCGACATAGCTCGCGAGCGCCACCTGCCGAATGCCGCCGCCGAGCCGCCCGATCCACAGGAGCGGCGCCGCAGAGGCCTCCGAGATATTGTGCGCAACAAGCACCTGATCGGTGAACCGGCGCCACAGCCGGCCCGTCTGCAGCAGGGCGGCCGTGAAGTTGCGGCGTAGCAGGTCCAGATCATTCATTTCTATTAATTAGCATTCGAATGAAATTTTGCATCCCGGCGACGCTGCGGCATTCTGGCGCCATGGTCACCGAGCAGAAGCTGTCCGCTCACTGGGCGGGGCCGAACCACACCCCGATCAGTGCGGCCAAGGCGACCAGCGCGAGAAAGCCGTTGACGATCATGAGGAGGGCCGGCGGAATGCGCCCAACGTCGGGCTTAGGGGGCGGCAGGCCGGGAAAAAGCTGCCGCCACACGGCCGCGCAGAAGCAGAAGGCGCTGAACAGCACGAGCAGCGTCCCGGTGGCGATGATCACCCAGTTTGGAACGAGGTCGGCGAGCAGCTTCTTGGCGCCAATGCCTGCGGCGAGCGAGCCGAGGCCGAGCTGCACCCAGGAGGCATAGGTGCGCTCCGCCGCGAGCACCGTGCGGTCGGCCGCCAATTCCGTCCGTCGATCTGCGCTTTCGTTGAGGTTAGACATGCCGCTCTCCTCCGACCGTGGAACAACGCATGGCGTGTTCTGCGGTTCGATCGGAGGTATGGGCAGCGGCACCGGAACGGCTAGGGGCCAGCCGATAGCAGGCTCGGTGCAAGCACCGGCGTGGGTGGCGTGGGGCGCTGATGGGCGGTGTGCTTGAGGCGACGAGGTATCCCCGCCGGCGATTGCGGGGAAGAAAATCCGTCAGACGCGGCGCCGGAGGCGGGCGATCATGCGCCGGACGGGGAACAGCTTGATCCAAAGCCAGTGAACCGGCCGCAGGATTTTCCTGTGCCAGGAAGCGACGAGCCGGAGTTCACCAAGCACCGCGCGGAGCTCGTTGTCCAGCGGGCCGCTCACCTCAGCAGGAAAGCCGCCGAGCCGGCGTTCAATCTCCGTTTTCGCCCGCGCCCGCTCCGCCTTCATGGCGGCTTTGAGCTCGCTGCTTTCAATTTCGGCTATTCTGCGGATCTCCCTCGCGCGCTGTTCCAGCACCGTCACGAGCTTCTGCAGGCGCTCGATCTCCCGGTCCTTCTCCTGCAGGGCCGCGAGCAAAGACTCGTATTGCGTCGTGCTGTCCTTAAAGGGGATAGGCTCGGACATCGACGGTTGCCTCATCATGCAGATTGAAAATATCGGCGACCCGCCGCACATACGACTGCCACGAATGCCGCTCACGTATCAAATCCGACGCGCCTTGCACCAGACGAGGGCCGAGACTGGGCTCATTGGCCAAGCGGACGATCGCGTCGCAATAGGCCTTTGCCATGTCGGCATCGCTGGCGAGCGACGGTAACAAGATGCCGGTCTCGCCGTCGATCACGAGTTCGGCGATCCCGCCCACATTTGGTGCGACGACGATCAGGCCCGCAGCCATGGCCTCCAGAAGGACATTCGGCAGCCCATCGCACCAGCTCGTGTAAACAAATGTCGAGTATTTGCTAAGCTGGAGCGAATGAAAGCCCTCATAAGCACCATGATAAGTGAGATTGGCAAAGCCGCGGAGTGCACCCGGATCGAAGTGACCGAAGACGGAAGTGCCATACGCATCTATGATCAATTCAGGCTTACGCGGATGTAGCGCAGCCGCAATCAGCGGCAGCAGGGTTGGACGTTTCTGCCGGTCCAATCTGGAGGCCCAGAGAATGTGGTCGCATGCATCTGCCGTTCGGGTCGGGATCGACGCTGGAGCTTCCACCGGAGCATAGAGACGCTGCCACTTTTCCCGGTGCAAGCCAATCCGATGCTGGTCTCGGTGAATTGTTGTGTCGTTATCGCTTACGATCCGCGAAATGTGTGGAAGATTGGCAGATATGATAGGTAGTGACGAATAGTGAACGACCATATGACCGTCTTCTATCTCTTCCTCGTCAAGGAAGCGATAGTACGTGACATCGCGGCCAGTGAGCGCCGACCCGAAACGCTTCAAAAACATGTCGCCGAATGTAGACGGCCGAACATGAATGCGGGCGTCGGGACAACTCGACTGAACGATTTTGAGCGCCAGCAGGCAGCGCTGCTCGAGAGATGTCGACGCACACAGATGGTGCAAATTCAGCACGGTCACGTTCGGCGGATATTTGCCCAGCGACGAGTGGCCGTCAAAATCCTCCCCGAGGATCACCAGTATTTCCCGGAAGGGATTGCGCTGGTACATCGCCTCCATAATGGCCAAAAGGTACCGTTCCGCTCCCCCGCGAGAGACGAACGGGCATAGAAACACCTCATCGAAGACGCGTCGTTCGAGGGCCCGGCAGATCGTGTGATAGGCCCGTCCGACGGCAAAGTCGGATTGAAGATTGGACCAGATCGGGGCGTGCTGGTATCGCCAGAGTTGTATCTCCGGCTCAATCGTCTGTGCCTTCTCTATCAGGACCTTCGTCTCGTCGGCGCCCAGGAAGTCCCGAGCCGCGCGATTGACCTCGTCCAGGGATATCTGCGGCGCCGGATCCCCGAGATACGGCTGGCATATTTTGAGGTATGTCGTCGGTTCGAACAATTTGGACGGCGGAATTTGACGGGTCGAAAGCGCATCCGCTTGGTTGAGCAGGCTGTCCGGACGTCTTCTGTAGAACAGGATCGTTCCCGGCACGACCTTCACATCGAGACCAGCCGCGACGCATTCGGCGTTGAAGTGCCAGTCTTCATAGGCATAGCCACGGCTCAATCGCAGGTCAGCATATTGAATGCGTTGAAAGACGCTGCGGTGAGCACATAGCCGGGATATGTAGGGGTGGAGATCTGCGAACGAGAATGGTGTTGCATCCGTTAAAGAACGGTATTGTGCTGTGTAAACTTCAGCCCCGAACATTAAAACGTATTCAGGGAAGACTAGAGTAGTTGGCCCGGACTCCGTACAAGTGCGATACAGACTCGTAAAATAGTTTTCGGAAACGAGGTCGTCCCCATCGGCAGTGAAGATAAACTCACCGGACGCTGCCTGAACACCGGCATTACGGGCAAGCCCCAGCGAGCCAAAGTCCGCTTCGATCACGTTCACCGTGGCATAGAGGCTGAGGTCGTGCTCGCGGAGAACCCTGCGCGTATCCGCGTCGGCGCGGTCGAGGACGGCGACGAGCTCCAGCCGCAACCCCGCCTGAGCGGCGAACCGGACCGCGTCGTCCATCGAAAGGAGCGTCCGCTTCAGGAAGACGGCCTCTCGATGCAGATTAAGGATGACAGCGGCGTCGATCTGCATTCCCTTAGGGGGGCTCATCGCGAGTAGCCATACCATTAGTGGACCTAGGGGTGTGCTAACGCCTCCTCTCGGCTCAGTCAACGTAATCACGCGAGTGAGGATGGCACTACCGGCTAAGAGGCCGAAGAAGAAGTCAGCTGCTCGTTACAATCTCGGCGTGACGACGGCAGTGACATCCGGCGGTGATTGGAATATGGCTGCGGACCTAGGGGAGACCGGGGCAAGCATGGACGAGGGCAGAGAGTGTCAGATCAAGCGGTCGGTCTCACAGGCACGCGAAGCGATCCGTTTCTCGGATTCCTATCGTCTCTGTCGGGCGAACACGTCCATTTTTATCCCAAGTCCGGCAATGCTGGCGACGGCTTTATAACCTATGCGACGTACCTTTTGTTCAAGCGGTACGGCATTACGGCCACGATCCACAAGCAGGGAGATGACGTTGAAGGGCAGACCGTTCTGATTGGTGGGGGGGGTAATCTTGTTCAAGGCCGGTATGGCGATGTCGCCGAACTTGTCCGGAGACTAGGAGCCAAGAACAACGTCGTCGTAATGCCGCACACAATCGTGGGCTTCGCCGATGTGCTGGCAGAGACGCATCGCAACCTCACGGTTTTCTGTCGGGAACGAGTTTCATACGATTTAGCCCTGGCCAACGGATCCAATCCGGCTTCGACCTATCTCTCCGAGGACATTGTCTTCTTTCTCGATGACGATCATTTCAAGGAGCATTTCCAGTCGGGTGAGGGAACCCTCACCGCAGTGCGGGAGGACGGCGAGACGTCGGGGACTTTTCCCGTACCTCCCGGAAATATCGATATCTCCATGTCATGGAACGGCGATCTCTGGACGTCCGAAGAATTTGCTCGACACTCGACCCATACCATGGCCGCCTATATCGCACCCCACGAGACCGTTCTCACCGACCGGCTCCACGTGGCCATTCTGTCGGCCTTTCTGCAAAAGCGCGTCTTCGTGATGCCGAATGCGTACTTCAAAAACCGTGCCATATTTGAGCACTCTCTCAAGCCACGATTTCCTAAAGTGCGGTTCGTGAACACGCTGCCGACAGTTGACGCGACGGTCGAGGAGATCTCCGCCACCGACAAGCTCCACCGCGCGCAGCAGGTAATTACGGAGTTGCAGAAAAATGCAGATGGGTTGCGGCAGGAAGAAATTCTGCTGCAGCGGAAAGCAGTTGTTCTGCAGCAGAACGTAGAGGAGCTTGAACGCGAGGTGGCGCGCTGCAAGGCTGAGATCGCTGCTAGGTCCGAGCACAGCAGGACTTATGAGGAGCGGGTCGCTCGCTTGCAGGCAGACCTCGATGAAACGTATGCGCAGAGAGAGCAACTCGCAGACCACGCGCGATTGCTTGATGAGCAGATTAGAGCGATCAAGGAATCGACGAGTTGGCGCGTCACAGGCCCGCTGCGAAAGGCAGCTCGCCTCATTCGCCGCAAGTAACGTCTTGATCGGAACCGGTGTCACGGCCCCTTCAGACCCGGGGCGTTATCAAAGCAAGACGTATGATACCCGTGCGGAGAGGACCGTAGCAACGCCCAAGAGTGTTCACGAAAGAGCCGGCTGCAGGTGCGCTTCCCGTTGGCGATTAGCCAACCTCCGGGGCACTGGTCAGCTTGTTCGTCGTATTGAGCCTATGCTAAGAACGCCGCCACATCTTCAGGAGATCTGAATGGCCGAATTGCCCGATCCGACAATTTTTCAGAACCACATCATCCGCGAACACGTTGCCGGTCTGAGCTTTGTCGACATCGGCGGGCTCTGGGGGACGGTCAACGAGAAGGTGACCTTGGCCTTAGCTGCTGGCGCTCGTTCCGCCACTATGGCTGACATGCAAACGCCTGGAAACGAGTGGTGGGCCAAATTCGAGCAACGCGCCAAGGACCTTGGCTACACGAACTATGATAGCAAGCACGTCAATTTGGACGACCCGCAGATTCAGGGGACTCTAGGACGTTTTGATTTCGTGCACTGCTCCGGCATCATTTATCATGTCCCGTCACCCGTCTACACGCTGGACCGGCTCGCGAGTGTAACGACGAAATACCTTCTTCTCGGCTCAATGGTTGTTCCGGAGAAAGTCGAAAATCAATTCGGCAGCCTCGACTTCACAGGTGGCCGGACCGTCTTTATCCCGGGAATGGATGATCAGGTGCGCGCTATCATGGCGGAGCACTTCACCCAGAGCGGCATCGAAATTATGCACTTCAACCGCGCTTACAGTGAGCCATTTCGCTTACCAGACGGAAGCGCGAACTACGGCCCCTGGTGGTGGCTATGGTCGCCAAGCATGATGATCAAGATGCTTGAAGCTTGCAATTTCCGGGTGATTGCTGACCATCCAGAATGGGGCGGCCGTTCTCATTATTTCTTCTGCGAGCGGGTTTAGTCGGAAACCCGCATTTGGGCGGGTGGCCAGTCGTAAAGGTATGTTTCGTCAAGGAAGCCGAACTGCTCGCCGCGATCGAGGCCAGTGCGGTTACCACAATTGAGCAGATCGACGAGGTGCGCCGGCGGCGAACTAGCCCAGCGTCACAGCCGCCGGATCGCAAGCTGGGCGCCTCGGTAGAGAATTTCGTACTTACCCGGAATAACGGTGAGGAAAGCCTCTATTGCGAGCTTTGGCCGCTCTCCTTTTAGGTCGAATTCATAATCATCCCAAAGCAGAATGCCTCCGGCCCCAAGGAGAGGCCAAGCGAGGGCACTGTCCGCAAGTACATCGACCTGCTCATGGCTCCCGTCGATATAGATGAAATCAAATCGGCGGGCTGCTTGCCCAAGCCGATCTAAGGCCGACACCGAGCGGGCGACGATCTTTTCCACGCGGTCCCCGAACTCTGCTACGTTTTGCGTGAATCGGTGCTCGGATTGCCTCGCAACGGCCAAATAGCGTTCGTCGCCAGGGTGAAAGCTGGGGTTGCCGGTAAACGGATCGACGCATGTCACGCGAGACCGTGGCAGATAATTCAGAAAGAAGACGGCAGAGCGGCCCTCCCAGCTGCCGATTTCAAGGATTTCAATCGCCTTGTCCTTGAGCGGCCCGAGCAGATCACGCCAAACCGGGAAATTGTGAGACGTCCAATCTGAGGTGAAATCCTTGTGGTCGAACCACCGGCCGGCGTCCCATTCGGTAACTGGATCTTGGGCGGCGGGGAGCCGCTCATTGTCGCCCGTCGCTGCCTCAGGACCGCGGCGCCGTTTGAACAAGGTCGAAAGCATATATTTCCCTCCGCGGACTACTCTCTTAGCGAGCCCCGCGGAACTTAGCTCGATTGATTAGCCCCGTCACCGCCTTACCGGGCGGTGCTTGGGATCGCCCGGATCGGTGATCTCAGGATGCCGAGACGGGAGATCCGGAAACGCAGGCGCCCCATGCCGAATTGTCCCCGCTTAAGCTCGCAATTACGGATGATGAGCTTGTAGTGCCCCGGCGGGCCCGTCAGAGAGATCAACACGACCGAGCCCTGCCGTGGGGGACACAGGAAGCGATTCCGGCCGCTCGACCGGTCCATCCACTGTCTTCGTCTAATGCGGCAGGTGTTTGCTTGGTCGGAGTGGCAGGATTCGAACCTGCGACCCCCTCGTCCCGAACGGCCAGTTTTCACCTGTAAGCCTTGCGCTTCCTAGGGATTGCGTTTCGTTTGAACCTCTTTTGTTCACGCTTGCCCAGGTAATTCATGGGCATTTCCTGGGCGCGTTCACGTCCCGTTTGCCTATCAGCGCCGACCACCGAAGGCGCCGGCCGCACCCTCCTGGAAGTCGGGATGGTGGTGACCGTACCCCTCTTGCAGCTGCTCGACGGTCATGCCAAGCGAGCCGGCGGCTTCCCATAGATCGGTGCCGGCGTGCATCTGCCAGGTGGCGGCCGTGTGTCGCATTACGTGCGGCACCACCTCCGGCCCAAGCCCGGCGTCGGCCACAATGCCTTCCCATCCGCTGCGGATCCTCCCCGCAAGGGGTGACCCGTCCGGCTTGTGGATGACGAAGACCGTGGCCTCATCCCGCCATCGATCCGCCTCGGCGTCGATGCGTGACCATCTCTGCAGATGCGGCATGAGGCGATGAGGCAGCCGGGCAGGGGGCCGACGCTTCTTCGTCTCCCGCTCTCCTACGCCGCGCCGATAGAGAACGCCTCTATCCAGGTCGATCCACCCCCCGGTCGTATTGGCGTGCCACTGGAGCCGCTCGATCGCTTTATGCCGGGTGCCCGTATAGACCCCGATCAGAAGGAAGCGGGCGATATGCCGGCGGCGTGTCCGCGTGACCTTGTCGCGGCGCTCAGGTCGCCATGCCCCTTGATCGCCGTCCCAGATAAAGCCGAGAGACGCGGCTAGCAGCCGGGCCACTTCCTGCCGAGTGAACCAGCGCTCACGCGGGGCGGATTTCTCCGGCAGCGTCACCTTCGGCACGAAGTCGAGGGTGAATTCCTTGTGATAGAGGTTGATCGCGGCTCGAAGGACCTCAAGCTCGCGCCGCGCCGTTGCGGGCGATATGCGCTTCTTGAGGGCCTCTTTGCTCTTCGCCTGCTTCAGCGGCTGCGATATCCGCCATGCGGTATAATCGCGGCAGCTCTGCCCCTTGACGGCGGCCAGGGTTTTATCGCCCCACCAGTCCATGAGGGTGTCTGCCATCCCGAGCATCTCCTCGAAGCGCTCCAGGGTTTCCGGGGACGCATCATCGGGCGGCTTCTTCTGCCGTGTGTAGAAGGTGATCAGGTCGCTGAGGTTGACCGTAGCGGGAGAACTTGCGCCGGTGGTCGGGTTGTGGAGGCTCCCGAGGTACTCTTCAAGGAAACGCGCAGCTCCCTCAACGTCTTCTTCCCTGCAGCCTGTGCTGATTTCCCGGCCTCGGTGGAGAATGACCCAGACGGTTGGGCGCCCGGCCCGCTCTCTGGGATAGAGGCGGGGAGGGGCGGCTTTGCGGCCCGGCATGGCGTGGTCATCTCCCTTATGGCGCGTGGCGTGGTCAGATCCTTGCCCGCCACGCGCGCAACTGCAAGCTCGCCTTTACGCACGGCCGTCCTAAGTGAGGATAGGGTGAGCGGGCCTGCCGGGAAGAACACGGCGACGGCCTCGGCCAGCGTCATCGGCTCATCGTCTGCCCAGTCTGCCGGTTTCGGTCGGGATGCGCTGCGGTCAGGCCGGCTCATCTCTCCCCCACGGCTGCTTGGCAAGGTAGGCCTTAAGCTCGACCCGCACGGTAGGATCGGTGGGGTTGGCATTCATGCCCCACCTCCGCAGTTTAGTACTGCATGCGCCCGGCGGATGTCGCCCATGGTCGTATCGAGCGTGATCCGCGCCTCGTTCTCCAGGTGCGGAGCAAGATGCGCCGGCACGAAAGGCCGGAGCGCGGCCTCCAGGTCCGCAATGCGCTCTGGAAGCCGGAGGCGCGCGGTCTTCTCTTCCCGGATGAGCTGCTTGATCCTCCGATAGATCCGCAGCCGCGCATGGATGCGGTGCTTCAGGGCACAGGTCGCCCTTATGCGCCAATCCTCGCCTCTTTCATGATAGAGATTTTCGTATTCGAGCTGGGTCTCAATCGTGATGATCGAGGTTTCCAGCTGGACGCGAAGATCCTCGGCTTCCGCGACGGTGGTGATGGTGTTGAAGTCCACGAACTCGTCGGCGGAAATCTGAAGCATCAGGGCACTCATTCCTGGACCATCTCCGGCGATCGGGGTGGCTGGGAACAGGCGGTGCTCGGATCCACCGAGCGGGTTGACGCGGTCACGCGCTCGATCAGTTCGCGCGTCGTCTCGGGGCCAAGCGAGCGAATGATCTCGAGGAACACCGCGGCCTGGGCGGCGGGGTCGGCGGGCAGCGTGTCAGGGAGGGGCCTATGCATCGGCTCGCCCCCATCCCTGAAGCCTGCGCAGTTCCGCGCATAGGTCGTGGAACTGACGTTCTCCCTCGCCTTCGCCGAGAAGGGCTGCACGGATGCCATCCTCGAAAGCATCAAGCTTCACGCGCAGATCGTCCATTGTCTCCGCGCGAGCCGTTTGGATGGCCAGTTCTGCGGCGGCAATACGGTCACACAGGACATCCACTACATCGTCGTCCTTCGGACGCGGGTATTCGTCAAACGCTCTGTTCGCCTCATCCAGCTCAACCTTGAGCTGGGCGAAGTCCGCGCGGCGCGCCACGCGCGCGGGACCCGCCGGCGCCTTTTTCTGGCGTTCGAGTGCCTCAAGCATGAGAGCCCCCCGCCAGGAGATCACGAACGATCGAATAGAGAACGGCATTGTTACCCGGGCGGCCGTCCTGAACGTCCCGCTGGAGGCGTTCTAGGAGGTCTTCCACCCCCCCGGTAAAATCGTCGAGCGCCACCGTGGCCTTGGCGGCAAGCCCCTCCAAGGTGCGCGCTGGCTTCTTGACGATCCGCAGCCTGATCGCGTCTCGGTGCACGCGGATGCCATCATAGATCGCCCACGCCTTAGCGAAGCCGGATCGCTCCTCCGCTTCGGCGACTGCCGCCTCATATCTGTCAATAGCTGAAAGGATCTCGTCAACGCGAGCGCGCGCTTGCGGTAGGCATCCCTGGGCCAGATTTCCCGGCTGCTCCATGAAGCGGGTGAGCTGTTCCCTGCTATGCAGATACCAATATTGCTTTCCGATCGGAGTAGCACATGCTCCATAGAGCCCGATGCCGACATCAAACCCTCTGACGTAAACCTCTTTGGGCTCGTCTTCCGGATATTCGGTTTGATCCTCTAGAGCAGATGCGGCATCGAAGGCGGTTGACGCTTCCGCATTCAGCTCCTGCCAAAGCCGCGAAAGTTCAATCAGCTCGGCATCCGGAGATACTGCCAACGGGGTGAAGGACTCGACATCACACGCGAGTGACCATGAGAGCCGCTCTCGTTCATCTGCGAGTGGCGAGATATCGGCGCCGTCGGGTGTCTTCAGCGTCAGATGCTTGACGAGAGCGGCTTTCGCCTTCATTGCGTCCAAGCCCTGCGCTGGCGCCTCGGACACGATCTCCGTTGCCTGGGCTTCAGCCTCGAAGAGGCGGTCTAGGTTACAACCCTCTTTATCGAGGTCGTTCCGATAGTCGAGGTTAAGGCCGATCGCCTCGCGCGCTGCGGCGATTATACGGCTATCGGGATTGCTATGTTCGGTAGGTGTCAGGGACAACATGGGTGTCCTCCATCGGCTGGCGATGGAGAACGGATATAACGATTTCGTTTACCATGTCAAACGAATTATCGTTTAACGGACGTTTACGGCCAACGATATATCCATTGCACTCGCGCGACGATCTCACCGACCGCCATTGCGTCGTCTGATCCCCACGGGAACTTCAACGTTTCCGAGAACCGTGAATCGTCCGAGTCGAATGTTAGCTCGGCGGCGCCTTCACCGACGAAAGAGAAACGCCGAAGCGTGCGCTCGATCGGCCCGCCCGGCGCCATAGCCCGTTCGAACACGACCAAGTCGCCGTCCCTGATGTTCGGACTGCGCATTGCAATAAGGGCGCCCACGGCAACGTCACCTTCCCTTGCAACCTTGTTCGCAGACGCGCCTCTAACGAGATAGCCAACCTGCTCGCCGGACATGGGATCAGAGAGTACCGGCAACGATGAAGTTTCCTCGTCGTCGATCTGTTTCGGATCCCGCCACACTCCAGCGGCCACTTCGCCTACGACGGGTATCCTTCCGGCAACGCTCGGGTGAAGAAGTCTCCCCGATCGCCCCATGTCCCAGGCAGCAGATATCATCGCATGGCGGGCACGCTCGCCGGCCGCCACTGTCTCCTCACCTAGAAGTGCTTCAGGAGAGACATCGAGCGCGCGAGCGATCTCCACGAGCTTGCGCGGCCGCAAAACAGCTCCGCTCTCGATCGAGGCAATGCCCGTCTGCGTCATGCCCGCCCTTTCAGCGAGTTCGGCCTGAGATATCTCGCGGAGGCTTCGCAGCCGTTTAATTCGGTCGCCAATCGTTTCCATAGCCTATGCCTATCTTCAAACGCCAGTTAGGTCATTGACGATTTTTCGGTTGCGCGGCAACGAACTTTCGGTATAACCCGAAATCATGGTGAACGAATCGTTAAGGCGGGCCTGTGAGATCGTCGGTGGCCAGACGGCGCTCGCGGACATTCTCGGGGTACGCCAATCCACTCTGAACTACTGGCTCACGGGGGCCAAGCGTGGAGTTCCGGGACACTACGTGCTGCCGATCGAGGCTGCCACCTACGGTGCCGTGTCGCGCCATCAGCTGCGACCCGACATCTACCCCGAACGCATCAACCGACGGACTGCTCGAAAGGCCTACCGCATCGGTCCTTCCGGCGCTAGGGATGGAGGTGCCCTGTGAACGAAGCTACTACTGAGTACACCCTTCATCACTGGCAAATCCCTGACTATCCAACGTCCGGCGTTTGGGAAGACGTTCTGCGCTGGGCGGTCTGCGTCGCCAACCCTGGAGATCGAGACCTCCGTTTCCTGTCGAGCCTACTTAGTTACGCGATCGAGAACGGGGGGCTTACTGAGAAGCAGGCGAAATATGCCACCCGCTCAGTCAACCGGATCCGATCACTTTGGGCTGAGGACAAGCTTGCGTTCCAGCGCAAGTCCGGACTCTCCGCTTCCGCGCAGTCGTCCTCCCTTCTCGACGCCAGGACGGAGGGTAACGCCTGATGCGGACGTATGGCGTGCTCTATCACGAGCATTATTCCGACCCCGAAATACGGGCGATGTCCGAGGACGCTCGGAACCTACTCGCCTATCTCAAGACATCGGCGCACACCACCATGATCGGCTGCTTTCGACTGCCGGATGGATACGTTTGCGAAGATCTTCAATGGTCCGTCGAAAGGGTATCGAAAGGGTTTGATGAACTGTCACGCAATGGTTTCGTGACCCGCGACGACACCTCCAAATGGATCGTCGTACATAGGTTCCTTGACGAAAACCCTTTGCCCAATCCCAATACCGCTAAAGCAGCGTTTAAGCTCTTCTGCCAGATCCCAAATGGCATCATAAGAGACTGTTTCGGCAACGCTTTCTGTCGTCATATAGGCCGGTTTCCCGAAGTCAGCGTAAACGGTTTCGAGACCATTCCGAAACTGTTAGCTCAACCGTATCGAAATCAGGAACAGGAACAGGACCAGGACCAGGACCAGAACCAGGACCAGTCCCTCCCCAGCCATGAAGAGCGAGACGTTACAGGAAGAGCTATCCGCTCCCGCGAGGGCTCGCCGGCCGGCGAGGTGGCGGCATGAGGCGGGCTCTCTTCGATCACCAGGTGAGCGCGATGCAGATGCTGCGAGCGTCTCTTGGCTCGGGACATCGTAGGCCGATGCTTCAGGCGCCGACCGGCTTCGGAAAGACGCTGCTCGCCGCAGCGATTGTCGAAGGCGCTATGAACAAGGGCAACCGCGTCGTGTTCTGTGTGTCGGCGGTTTCGTTGATCAATCAGACGGTGGAGGCGTTCTGGTACGATGGCATCAGGGATGTCGGCGTGATCCAAGCGGCCCATCCGATGACGGATTGGTCCCGACCGGTACAGGTCGCCAGCGTCCAGACCCTGCAGCGCCGGAAGCTGCTGGAAGCCGACGTGGTGGTGATCGACGAAGCCCACAACATGTTCGATTTCTACCGCCGGTGGATGGCCGACGAGGACTGGCAGAAGGTGCCGTTCATCGGGCTGAGCGCCACTCCCTGGGCCCGCGGACTCGGCAAGCACTTCGATGACCTCATTATCGCGGCCACGACGCAAGAGCTGATCGACAAGGGCTTCCTGTCGAAATTCAGGGTCTTCGCGCCGTCTCACCCGGATCTGTCGGGGGTGAAAACCGTTGCCGGCGACTACGACGAGGGCCAGCTCGCCGAAGCGATGGACCGCGGCACTCTCACCGCCGACATCGTCCAGACCTGGCTTGAGCGCGGAGAAGGCCGTCCGACGTTGTGCTTCGGTGTCGACCGTGCGCATGCGCGAAAGCTGCAGGATCGCTTTGAGGCGGCCGGCGTGCCGACCGGCTACATCGACGCGAACACGCCGACCGACGAGCGCGAGGCCATCCGGAAGCGGTTCCATGCCGGCGAGATCAAGGTCGTCTGCAACGTCGGGTGCCTCACCACGGGCATAGACTGGGATGTCCGCTGCATCATCCTCGCCCGGCCGACGAAGTCGGAAATGCTCTACGTCCAGATTATTGGGCGTGGTCTGCGGATCGCTGACGGAAAGGACGATTGCCTCATCCTCGACCACAGTGACACGACGCTGAAGCTCGGCTTCGTCACCGATATCCACCACGAGGCGCTGGACGACGGGAAGCCGAAGAAGTCGAGCGCAGGCGATCGTCCAGAACGGGACGAGCCGCTTCCGAAGGAATGCCCGAAATGCGCCTTCCTGAAGCCGGCGCGGGTCCATGTTTGCCCCAACTGCGGCTTTGCGCCGGAACGGCAATCGACGATCGAGTGTGCGCCCGGCGAGCTTGTCGAGCTGGCGTCCAAGGGCCGGGCAAAGAAGAAGCCCGAAGCGACGATGGACGAAAAAATCAGCTTCTACGCGCAGCTCAAGGGCCACGCTCTGAATAGGGGCTATGCACCGGGCTGGGCCTATTTCGCCTATGTCGAGAAGTTCGGCGTCCGTCCCAGAGACGCACGATTTGACGACGTGAAGCCCCAGCAGCCGGGGCTGACCGTCGCCAACTGGATCCGCTCCTACAACATTCGGCGCTCGATGGGCCGCAAGTTTGCAGCTCGAGGTGCAGCATGACGCGCCCCAGCTTGAAGGAAAGGGCTCGCGGGAAGTGGATGGGGATCCTGCCGCATTTGGGTGTCTCGCCGCAGTTCCTGACGAAGAAGCACGGCCCGTGCCCGATGTGCGGAGGAAAGGATCGCTTTCGCTTCGACAACAAGGATGGCAGGGGCACCTTCATCTGCTCGCACTGCGGTGCCGGCGACGGCGCCGACCTCGTCATGAAAGTGAACGGCTGCGATTTCCGGCAGGCGGCCGACAAGATCGAGGCGCTGCTCGGGGACATTCCAGCCGAAGAGCCATCGAAGCCGCGGGATGCCGAAGCGGATCGATCGGCGAAAATCCGGCTCTGGAAATCGTCGAGCCCGATATCGGCCGGCGACCATGTCGACCGCTATCTGGCGTCTCGTGGCATTGCCCTGCAGACGTTCCCGTCCTGTCTCCGCTCAATCGACGAGATGGCCTATACCGACGCGGACGATAAGCGCACCATGCACCCCGGTATGATTGCGGTCGTCAGTGGCCTCAATCCGGAAGAGCAGGGCACTCTTCACCGGACCTATCTCACTCTCGACGGTCGCAAAGCGCATGTCCCTCAGCCTCGCAAGCTTATGCCGGGACACTTCCCGAGCGGTGGCGCCATCCGCCTCGCCGAGCACGGTGACACGCTTGGGATAGCCGAGGGCATCGAGACGGCGCTTTCCGCATCGATCCTCTTCAACGTGCCTTGCTGGGCAGCGGTGGACGCGAGCCGCTTGGCCGCATGGCAGCCGCCGGAAGGCGTCACCCACGTGATCGTCTTCGGGGACCACGACGTCAGCTTCACGGGACAGGACGTGTCTTACACGCTCGCCCGGCGCCTCAAGGTCAAAAACTACAACGTGACCGTCGAGATACCGAAAGAGATGGGCACAGACTGGAATGATGTTCTTTGCACTGAAAGGGCAGCGGCTTGAAGACGGTTCACGACAGGAAGGCAAAGGCAGAGGCCACTGCGGCGCGGTGGGAGCGCAGCGCCGATCGGCACAGCGCGGCGGCTAAACGTGCCCGTGAAAAAGGGCAGCACGAGAAAGCGGCCAAGCACGAGGCGTTGCAGTCGAGGTCATTCCGGCTTCTGACCAAGGCGAAGCGCACGATTGCCCGCTTCGCGCCGTTGGCGGCGATGGCGAAGGAAGCCGAGCGGATCGCCGAAGCTGTCCAGGGAACGACATCCCGCTTGAACCGTGAGCGTCTCCTGGAGGACAAGGAAGCGCGCCGCAAGTTGCGCCTCGGTGTGGCTCGTCACGGCGGTAACGACAGGATCGAGATCGGCAGCAAGCTGGTCGTTGACCCCTATGAGCCTGACAAGACGTTGCGCGTTTCCGTCAACCTGCGCGAGAGCCCGCTCGAAACCTTGAAGGCCAGGCGCCGCATCAACGATGCCGAGTATGAGGCCGGACGATGGTTCCGCGGTGTCTATGAGCGCGCATCCATCGGCCCGCTCACCGCCATCGATCCGACAAAAGAGGCCGTTGACGGCGGCCGTTTCGCCGAGCCCTTGTCCGATGCCACGATGCGGGCCGCACAGGAGCTGCGCGGCACCGTCAGCGTGGTAGGGGCTCAAGGATACCTGCTCCTGTCGGCGATCGTTGGGCAGGGAAAGACGATCGACGAGGTTGCCTCGGTATGGGGAAGGACGGTCATTCAGGTGACCGACGGTCAGCAGCGTCGGCAGAAGTCGGCGGTGGCGATCGTCACGACGCGGCTGATCGAGGCGTTGCGCGATATCGCGACGCACAACGGAGCGACCGGGCCGAGGCGCGGACTGATGAGGGCAGCACGTGAACTCGGCCTCTACAGCGAAGGGCCCGCTTGACGGGGTGTCCCGAGAATGGCATAGTTTCTCTCGAATCCAGATGTGCGCCCGGATCGCTTGAATAGCGGCTCCGGGCGTTGTCGTTTTAACTGCCAACGAGCCGACGAATTTCGTCAGTGTAGTCAAGGCTTCGCCAATTTGGCGAACCCCCAGGGCTCCGGCTCTGGGGGATACGAGTTCGGTTGAAACTGCTACACCGATGGTCTGCGGTCTATGCGCTTCACGTCGTCCTTTGTGAGGCGCATTAGGAATTTCGCGTATTCGGCCTGAGCGTGCCGGACAGCCTTGTCTTTCAGATAGTCCTTATACCCCGGGAACACGGGATAATCGTTCACGCGGATCAGGGCGTCGAACTTCTGATCCAGCTCCTCCATGGTCAGTTGCTTGCCACGAAGAGCGGTCGATTCGGCATAGAGAAGGAACTGCTCGCAAAGGATGTGCAGGCGATAAAGTTCGTCATTGTCGAGGTAGTTCTTTCCGATGTTGATCTCGTCCCTCGTGGGCAGGTTTCCAGCCAAGGTCTGTAGCCCCATGTTGGGTTTCTTGTAATCTGCCCGATCGATGATGATCTGAGAAGCGGTGCTGCCGGTAATGGCGTAATGGAACTTGTCCTGCAGTCGTGCATAGAAGCGCCGGCAGGTTGGTGACGACGTGTCGTAGTCGGTAGCGCTGACCTTGAAGCACTCTCTGACTGAAGCGTATATGTTCTTCTCGTCAGAGCGGAGTCTGCGCACCTCGGCAGCCAGCTTGGCGAGAGCGGCCGGTGCGTCCTTGAGACGCCGTT
Organism: Chelatococcus sp. GCM10030263; assembly: GCF_042666455.1. Lineage (NCBI taxonomy): Bacteria > Pseudomonadati > Pseudomonadota > Alphaproteobacteria > Hyphomicrobiales > Chelatococcaceae > Chelatococcus > Chelatococcus sp. GCM10030263. The sequence goes on from NZ_JBHTDB010000009.1 coordinate 324,993, forward strand.
CGTTTAGGGCATAGCCATCAACGAGATACGACCGGAGGGTCTGATTTGCCCATTGGCGGAAGCGCGTGGCTTTGGGCGAGCTGACCCGGTAGCCGACGGAGAGGATGGCATCTAGGTTGTAGTGCTGGACCTGGTACGCCTTACCGTCCGCCGCAGTATGTGCAAAAATTGCACATACTCGACTCTCTTCCAGTTCCTTGGATTCAAAGACATTTTTCAGGTGCTTCGTGATCACAGATCGATCGACCTCAAAGAGGTCCGCAATCTGCTGCTGTGTCGCCCAAACCGTCTCGGCGGTGATATCGATGTTGAATTCAATCTGTCGATCGCCGGTCGAAAAACGCACCAGTTCGAGCTCCAGCTGCTTGGCTACCTCGTTCGCGCGCTTTGTAGCCGCGCGAGCCTTCTTGTCCGGAATGTCTGTCATAGGGTGTTCCCCGAGCCTCCCCCGAAGCTGAATAGCCTTTTGTAAGGGCTTTGGGTGAGTTGGGCAACGGCAGCTTATGAGGCGCCCGGCCCGCACCGATCACCAGCGCACCACAAAATCATCTGCTTTCTCCGCGCTCATCGCACGGAAACGCTCTAACGAGAGCTCGGCTCGCCACATCAAACCAGTCCTCGTTTTCTTGCGTCGGATGACTATCCACGTAGGCTACGAAGATCTGAACCATTTCGACCAACGTGGACTGCGGCGGTGAGCAAATCCCGAAAAGCCGCTTGGCCTGTCCGTCCACGACGCGGCTGACCTGCTGGATTGCATCGAAACCGCCCCAGCACTGGCCGTTTTGGAATGTCAACGGAAATGAAACCCGGCCATTTGGGTGGCGCTCAGCATTGGCTACCCCGGTGCAGTACGATCGCATCTGAAGCGCTGTCGTGGCGTGCGCAGATGCTGCGACAAGTGCCACTGCACCGAACATGGCCGAAAAGAGTAGTTGACGCATGGCATTCCCCCAAAGCCTCCCTATTGAATTGGCATTGCACGGCCGCGGAGCCCATCGCAAACCCTGAGCGCACCACCGACCGCCCATGAAGCTGGGCTACGCCGAGCTTACCGAAGCTTGAGCGGTCGGTGGATACGATCAGGACTTCTTCGGCTGCAGCTGGTAGATCGTCCGAAGCAAGTTCATCTCGTACCGGATCTGCAAGAGCTCGTCAGCGATCTGCTCGGCAGCCAAGTAGATCCGGGATTCTGTGCTGTTGCGTCCCCGCTCCTTCCGGCGCTCCTGAAGCTCACTCTGCATCTGCTGGAAACTCTGGTGAAGCTGGCTGGCGTCCATTTGATGTCTCCTAAAGTTCTGACAACCGGCTGAACTCTAGGCGTCAAACCCAACGCACCGCCATCCCCAGTCGGGCCAGAAGGCTGCATACGCACATTTTTCACAATCAGGGCAAAACCAACGGCAACCCGCGACGAAACCGCCGTCGAGGCGGAAATCCAGCGCAAAGGCCTGAACGCCCCGCGCCTCACGCCCGGTCACATCGACGAGCAAATCGTTGGCGAGGCGTACCATGTGTTCCCTGGCACAACGCTGACGATCTGCGCGCTCGCCCTGCGCAACGGCTTCCATGTCACCGGCGAGAGCGCTGCGGCTTCCCCAGCGAACTTCGACGCGGATATCGGCCGCAAGATCGCCCGCGACAATGCCCGCAACAAGATCTGGGCTCTGTAGGGATACCTTCTGAAGTCGAAGCTCGCACTGTGTGGCAGCGCTGGAGTGGATGCCGCAGCCTAAAGCACACCACTGACCGCTCATGGCTCCGGGACTGAGCAGCCATGCCCAAGATCCAAACTCTCAAGCCCCTCGTCGGCAGGCTCCGTCCTCAGATCTCCACACCGAGAGAGATCCGGGACACACGTTATTCGCCCGACGCCCAGGTCCGCGGCTGGTACAAGTCCGCAGCTTGGCAGAAGCTCCGCCGCGATGTGTTCGCCCGTGATGGGTACATCTGCCAGCGCACCGGGCAGATCTGCAGTGGCAAGCACCCGGCACCGAACAGCCCGGTGGCGAACCACAAGACCCCGCATCGCGGCGATCCGGCGCTGTTCTGGGACATCAACAACATCGAGACGGTGACCAAGGCCGTCCATGACGGGGTGATCCAGGCCGAGGAGCACGCGGCGGACAGCGCCACCGAGCTCGGCTGGCCCCAGGGGGGGTAGGTCGAACCTCGAAGTCGGCTTGGCCTTGGACCCACGGCCCCCTCACGTGCAGATTTTTTTCTCGCTCCTCTGAAACGGGATTCAAACGGCATGACGAAATCGACCGGTGTCGGCCGTGGCGGATGCCGTCCTGGCGCTGGACGCAAGCGGAAGGCCACGGGCACCCAGAAGCGCGAGCCTCGGCAGCTACCCGCGCAAGACGCAACTGTGGCCGACGTGGAAGCATTGGCGCGGACCTTCACGGCAGTCGCTGTGCGGGCGTTGGCCGAAATAGCACTAAACGGCGAGAAGGAAGCCGCTCGCGTGGCCGCTGCGAACGCTTTGCTGGACCGCGGACACGGGAAGCCTGCTTCGGCCGTGCCGGGTGGGGCCGACGGCAAGAAGCAGAAGCGGCAAGAAGCTGCCAAGCAGGCCGCAGCGAGCGGGGGCAAGTTCGCGCCGCGGTCTGGTCCGCGCCTGGCGGTGAATAACAGCTAATGCCCGACTGGAGCACGGCTTGCCCAGACTGGGAGCGAAGGATTGTTGCTCGCCAGAGCCTTATTCCGTTCTCACCGCTCTTTCCTAGCGAGGCGGATCACGCGCTGACGGTGTTCAAGGCGCTAAAGGTGGTGGACCTTCCAGGTAAGCCAAGCTTTGGTGATGTGTGTGACCAGTGGGTGTTCGATTACGTCGCGGCGATTTTTGGTGCCAACAATCCGGAGACCGGGGAACAGCTTATTACCGAGTTCTTTTTGCTGATCAGCAAGAAGAACACGAAGTCTACCATTGCCGCGGGCATTATGCTCACCGCCCTAATCCTGAACTGGCGCGAGGACGAGGAGCTCCTGATCCTGGCGCCGACCATTGAGGTGGCGCAGAACAGTTACAAACCCGCTGCTTCGATGGTCCGCAACGATCCTGAGCTAGAGGAATTGTTCCACGTCCAGGATCATATCCGTACCATCACCCACCGGGTGACGAAGGCGGCGCTCAAGGTTGTCGCGGCCGACACCGACACCGTTTCCGGCAAGAAGTCGGGCCGCATCCTCATTGACGAGCTTTGGGTGTTCGGCAAGCGCCAGAACGCCGACACGATGCTCCAAGAGGCGACCGGCGGCATGGTTTCGAGGCCGGAAGGCTTCGTGATCTACCTTTCCACGCAGAGTGATGAACCGCCGGCAGGCGTATTCAAGGATAAATTGGATTATGCCCGCAAGGTGCGGGACGGCGAGATCGAAGACAAGAAGTTCCTGCCGGTGCTCTACGAGTTCCCGCAGCACATGGTTGTCAACCAGGCTTATGAGGAGCCTGCGAACTTCTACGTCACCAACCCAAATCTGGGCCGCTCGGTGCGGCAGGACTGGCTGGTACGTCAGCTCGGCATCGCGCGAGAAGGCGGAAAGGGTACACAAACCTTCCTCGCCAAACACCTGAACGTAGAGATCGGCATGAACCTCCGGGCCAATCGGTGGCCTGGCGCAGCTTTTTGGCCAGCGCGTGAAGATAGGAGCATCGGCCGAACCCTCGCCGACCTCAATGCTTTCCTAGATCTATGCGAGATCGTCGTGCCGGGCATCGACGGCGGCGGCCTCGATGATCTGTTCGGCTTGGCGCTTGTCGGGCGTGAGAAGCATAGCCGGGATTGGATCCTTTGGACGCATGCGTGGTGCCACAGGGGAGTTCTGGAGCTCCGGAAGTCGATCGCCGCGCGGTTGAGCGATTTCGAAAAGGCCGGCGAGCTGACGATCGTGGACGACGAGCTCCAGGACATCTCGGCCATTGTGGAGATCGTCGCCGACGTGAAGAGCCGCGGGCTGCTAGGTCCGGTCGCGGTTGATCCAGCCGGGCTTGGCGAGATGATTGAGGCGCTCGCGGAAATTGGCGTGACCCAGGAGGCGGGCCTGCTCGTCGGCGCGCCGCAGGGCTACGCGATGATGAACGCCATCAAAACCGCCGAGCGGAAATTGGCGAACGGCACGCTTCGGCATGGCGGCTCGTCGCTGATGGCGTGGTGCGTGTCCAATATCAAGATCGAGCCGACCGCCACCGCGATACGCGCGACCAAGCAGAATGCCGGCGATGCCAAGATCGATCCGGCGATGGCGATGTTCGACGCCGTGACGGTGATGATCAGAAATCCCGAGCCGGCGCGGTCGCCTGACTATCAGCTCTTCTTCGTATAGGCGGGTCGCCGCCGGGAGATCCCATCATGAACCGGGCCTATTCCATCCTGACCGTGAAAGCGGTCGAGGACGAGCAGCGTGTTATCCGCGGCACCGCCACGACACCTGCTCCCGACCGGGTCGGCGACATCGTCGACCCCCTTGGCGTCACGTTTAAGAACCCGCTGCCACTCCTGCATCAACATGATAGCGAGCGGCCGGTCGGAACTGTGCAGTTCGAGGCTCCGACGAAGGACGGCATCACCTTCGAAGCTCGGCTGCCGAAGATCGATCAGCCCGGCCCGCTCAAGGACCGCGTCGACACCGCATGGGGCGAACTGAAGGCAGGCCTCGTCCGCGCCGTCTCCATTGGCTTCCGTGCGCTCGAATACGCATTTCTCGACAGCGGCGGCATCCGTTTCACCGAGACAGAGGTGCTCGAGCTGTCGCTCGTAACCATCCCGGCGAATGCTGACGCCAAGATTTCAGTCGTCAAGTCGATCGACGCCCCCTTGCTCGCCGCGACCGGCAAAGAGCCCAAGGCGGATGATCGGCCTGCACCTCCCGGCGCTTCGGGAAATACCCGCAAATCCATCAACTTGCGCCCGAAGGAGGGCAGAGACATGAAGACGCTCGCCGAGCAGATCACTGCTCTGGAGGCCAAGCGCGCGGCCAATGCCGCCCGCATGGAAGAGATCCTTTCCAAGTCGGCCGAAGAGGGCCGTTCCACGGATGAGGCCGAACAGGAAGAATTCGACACGCTCACCGGTGAGGTCGACACGATCGACGCCGACCTGAAGCGCTTCCGTGCCTTGCAGAAGGCGAAGGCGGCCACCGCCAAGCCGGTTGGCGACGTGCGAACTGTAGAGGACGGCGCTGCCGTGCGCTCCGGCGTGACGATCAAGGCGCCAAAGCCCGAGCCTGGCATTCGCTTCGCGCGTTATGCCCGGTGCCTGGGCTTGGCCCGGAAGGGCGGCCGTGACCTGATGTCGGTGGTCGAGGAGCAGTATGGTTCGCGCGATCCCGATCTCGTCGGCATCGTGAAGGCGGCCGTCACGGCGGTGAACACCACGACCGACGCCGCGCTGATCGGCAACGAAGGCGGCTTCGGCGATTTCGTGGAGTACTTGCGGCCCATGACCATCGTCGGGCGATTCGGCAACGGCGGCATCCCCGCGTTGCGCCGAGTGCCGTTCCGTGTCCCGTTGATCCGTCAGACCGGCGGCTCGACCGGATATTGGGTCGGCGAAGGCGCGGCCAAACCGCTCACGAAGCCGTCCTGGGGCCGTACGGAACTGGGGCCGCTGAAGGCTGCGAACATCGCCGTGGCGACGATGGAAGCCCTTCGCGATAGCTCGCCGTCGGCGGAGACGCTCCTGCGCGACGACTTGGCGGCTGCCGTTGCGGCGGCGATCGACACCGCCTTTATCGATCCGGCCAATGCCGGGACGAACGGCGTGAAGCCGGCCTCGATCACTAACGGGCTGACTGCCATCCCTTCGTCCGGCAATGACGCGGCCGCAATCCGCGCCGATGTGAAGGCGGCCATGGCTGCTTTCGTCACCGCGAGCAACCCGCTTTCGTCCGGCGTGTGGATCATGTCGGCGACCACAGCTCTGGCGCTGTCGATGATGCGGACGGCGCTCGATCAGCCCGAGTTCGCCGGCATCACGATGAACGGCGGCACGTTCTTCCAGCTTCCGGTGATCACGTCGGAATATGTCGACGGCTATGTCGTTCTCGCGAACGCCAGCGACATCTGGTTCGCGGACGACGGTGGTGTTGCCGTGGACATGTCGACCGAAGCCTCGCTGGAGATGGCCGACAACCCGACCGGCTCGTCTGTGACGCCGACGGCCGCACAGCTGGTCTCCATGTTCCAGACGAACAGCGTGGCGTTCCGCGCCGAGCGGACGCTCAACTGGGCGCGGCGCCGCGACACCGGTATTGCGGTGATCACCGGCGTTGCCTGGGGCGATCCGGAGGTGGAAGCCGGCGGCTAAAGCCTGATTTTTCATTCAATCGGACAGTCGGTCGCGGGCAACTGCGGCCGGCTTCTTCATGGAGGACACCATGAAAAGAACGATGATCGCCAACCGCGCGATGACCTACGGCACGCGCCGGCTGAAGGCCAAGGACGAATTTGCGGCCTCCGCGCGGGACGCTCGCCTCCTCAATGCGATCGGCCGGGCGCATTTTGCCGACCAGGACCAGGCTGCGCAGCAAAGGGCGCGTGAGGAGGAGCTTCACGAGCTCCGGGCGCAATATCAGGATGTTATCGGCAAGAAACCCTATCACGGCTGGGATGCTGAAACGCTGCGCGAGAAGATCGCCGAGGCGAAGGGTTGAAGATGATCGCCGGCACCCTTGTCGCTCTCCAGATCGCCTTCGCAGGTCTTCTCCTCACGGGGATTTATATGCTCTGCGGGCTGCCGTGGGTGCTGATTGCCGGCGCGTTTCTCTGCCTTTGCGCCTACATGAATCTCTACTTGAGGATGATGAGCGGTGGCTGAGAGGATCCTTCTGCCGGCGCTCACTGGCGCTCTGTTCCCGACTGCGCGAAAGGCCGCGAGCCTGTCGCCAGTGAGCTCTAACCGTGGCTGGTGGAGCATCCTGGAGAGCTTCGCGGGCGCGTGGCAGCGCAACGTTGAGGTCAAGGCGGATTCCGTTCTCAGCTATCACGCCGTCTTTGCATGCCAGACGCTGATCGCGTCCGACATCGCCAAGCTGCGCGTGAAGCTCGTGCAATTCGACGACCAGTCGAAGGTCTGGTCGGAGATCAAGAACTCGGCCTATTCGCCGGTGCTGCGCAAGCCGAATGATTTTCAGAACCGTATCCAGTTCTTCGAGAACTGGGTGCTGTCGAAGCTTCAGACCGGTAATGCCTACGTCCTGAAGAGCCGCGACAACCGCAACGTCGTGACCGGCCTTTACGTGCTCAATCCCCGACTGGTAACGCCGCTCGTCGCCGATGACGGATCGGTCTTCTACCAGCTCCAGGCTGACAATCTCGTCGGGCTTGAACAGAGCGTGACGGTGCCGGCCAGCGAGATCATCCACGATCGGTTCAACTGCTTCTTTCACCCGCTCGTTGGCCTCTCACCGATCTTCGCGAATGGTCTTGCCGCTACGCAGGGTCTCGCGATCCAGGAGAATTCGACCGGCTTCTTTCAAGGCGGCTCGACCACGCCGGGCATCCTCACGGCGCCAGGCGCGATCGCGGACGAGACAGCGAAGCGCCTGAAGGAGCACTGGGAGGCGAACTACACCGGCAAGAATGCTGGCAAGGTGGCGGTCCTCGGTGATGGCCTCCGCTTTGAGAGCATGTCGGTTAAGGCCGTCGACGCTCAATTGATCGAGCAGTTGAAATGGTCCGCAGAGGTTGTGTGCTCCACCTATCACGTCCCACCTTACAAAATCGGTATCGGCCAGATGCCGACTTACAACAACGTGCAGGCACTCAACACCGAGTACTACAGCCAGTGCCTGCAGGTTCTGATCGAAGCTATCGAGCTTTGCCTCGACGAGGGGCTCGCCACGGGCGACACGCTCGGCACCGAGTTCGACGTCGAGAACCTCCTGCGCATGGATAGCGTGACGCAGATGGAGGTCCTGGACAAAGCGAAGTCCATTATGACCCCGGACGAGCAGCGCAAGAAGCTCGACTTGCCGCCGGTGGCGGGCGGTGACGTTGTGTATCGGCAGCAGCAGGACTTCTCCCTTGCGGCACTGGCGAAGCGCGACGCGAGGGATGATCCCTTCGCCAAGGCGTCGCCGTCGGCAGAGCCGGCCGCGCCGAGCGCAAACGACAATCTTGCCGAAGCCGCGCGCCTGGCGCTTGCCGAAATCACAAAGGGGCTCGCCTGATGTTCGATGGCAAGGCGTTTGGTGCCGAGATCGTCGGCGCCGTAAAGACGCACGTCGAAAAGGCGCTCGCGCCTATCCTCACGCGGCTCGCAGTCTTGGAGGCGCGTCAGCCCGAGCGTGGTGAGAAGGGTGACCGCGGCGAGCAAGGTGTTCCTGGCCTTCCCGGAGAGCCGGGTGAGCCCGGTCTTAAGGGTGATCCCGGCGATCCAGGCCCGCCCGGAGAGAAGGGCGAGCCTGGCGCTATCGGCCCGCAGGGCGACAAGGGCGACAAGGGTGACAAGGGCGATCCGGGTGAGTCAGGTGCTCCCGGCCCTGCTGGCGAGAAAGGCGATCCGGGTGAGCCGGGTCGTGATGGTGAGCCCGGCATTGACGGCAATGATGGCGTCGGCCTCGCTGGCGCGCTCATCAATCAGCGCGGCGAGCTCGTCGTCACCCTCTCCGACGGGTCCATGAAGGAACTCGGTCCTGTGGTCGGTCGCGATGGTGCTCCCGGCGAGAAGGGACAGGACGGCAGAGACGGTCTGGATGGCCTGGGCTTTGACGATCTCGAGATGACCTATGACGGCGAGCGCAGCTTTGCCTTCCGTTTCGTCCGTGGCGAGCAGGCGAAGGAATTCGCCTTCGACGTGCCGGTCATGATCTATCGCGGCGTCTTCAAGGAAGGGGAGGCCTACAAGCGCGGGGACACCGTGACCTGGGGCGGCTCTCTGTGGCACTGCGATGGCGAGACCGCCGATAAGCCCGGTGAAGGGCAGAAGGGCTGGCACCTCGCCGTCAAGCGCGGGCGCGATGGAAAAGATGCCGCCGTTAAGGAAGCGACGCCGCACCAGCCGTTGCGTGTGGGTGTGCCCAAGAAAGACGGGAGGGCGTGATGGATCTCGTCTCCCTCGAAACAGCCAAGCGTCATCTCAATATCGACTTCACCGATCGTGATGCCGACCTCGATCTCAAGATCGAGCAGGCCAGCCATATCGTCGTCGACTATCTGAAGAAGCCCGACAATGGCTGGACTGAGGAAACGGTCCCGCCGCTCGTTCAGGCGGCGGTCCTTCTCGTCCTCGCCGACCTATATGAGCACCGCGGCGACGACGGCAAGAGCGATCCGATCTCGCCGGCCGTGGAAAACATCCTCCGCCGCTATCGCGATCCTGCATTGGCTTGAGGAGAGCAGCGATGCCTTGGGTTCGCTTCACCGCCGATTTCGACTGGTATCCGCCCGAGAGGAAGGGCCGGTGGTGCCGGGCCTATAAGGCCGGCACCGTGGCCTATGTCACCACGGCTTGTGCCGAGGCCGCGACGGCCGCCGGCAAGGCGGAGCGTTGCGACAAACCGAAGGATAAGACGCATGGCCGCCGGTGATCTGCGCGAGCGCTTCGCCTTCGACGAGCGCGAGGAGACGACCGACGATGTCGGCAACACGGTCGGCAGTTGGGTCGAGCGCTTCGTCACGGCCGCGCGCGTCCGGCCGCTCAAGGGGGGCGAGGCGGTGATGGCCGATCGCCTGCAGGGGCGCCAGCCCGTCGTGATCACCATTCGCTATTTCCAGGCGGCGGCGGCCGTCACACCCGCCTGGCGCGCGCGCGATGCCCGCAGCGGGCGGCTCTACAACATAACGGCCGTCGCCAATATGGACGAGCACCGCCGCTATCTCGATCTGCTCGCGACCACGGGAGAAGCGGATGGCTAAGGTTGCCGGCCTCGATCGCTTGCGGCGCAAGCTCGCGGTGTTGCCTGATGCCGCCAAGGATGAGATCCGCAAGGCGCTGGTGGCTGGCGCCGAGGAGATCGTCGCCCTCGCCAAGTCGCTTGTGCCGGTCGAGAGCGGCGGTCTGCGCAACAGCATCGGCTGGACATGGGGCGATGCGCCGAAAGGCAGCATCGCCCTGGCGAGCGCCGGCACGGGTGATCTGCGCATCACTGTCTATGCCGGCAATGACCATGCCTATTATGCCCGCTGGGTCGAGTTCGGCACCGTCAAGATGGCGGCGAAGCCCTACTTCTTTCCGGCTTACCGGTCGCTGCGCCGGCGCGTGCGCTCTCGCATTACGCGCGGCGTGAAAGGCGCGGTTAAACGCGTCGCATCGGGATCATGATCATGGAATTGACGCATGCGCTCCAGGCTGCGGCCGTCGCGGCGCTGAAGGCCGATGCCGCACTCGCGGCGCTCATCGCCGGCCGCGTCTTCGATCGCGTCGAGCCGAATGCCGTCTTTCCTTACGTCAACCTGACCGGCTTTCAGCTCGTGCAGGACGATGCCGATTGCGTCGATGGCGCCGAGGTCTTTTTTGACGTGCATGTTTGGTCGCAGGCCGTTGCGCGCACCGAGGCGGCGGAGATCGCCGGTGCCGTGCGGTCTGTTCTGCACGGCGCCGACCTCGTGCTGCCCGGCTTCGACCTCCTGCTCATCGAGCACCGGGACACGCGCTACCTGCGCGATCCCGACGGCGTGATCAATCACGCCGTCGTCACCGTCCGGGCGCTCGTCGACGCGCAATACAGTTAGGCTAGCTGTACCAGTCCAGCTTGAAGCCCCATCTGCCGACGTCATAGGCGAAGGCAATGCCCCAATAGAATACGAAGTAGGACCCGCCGGCGAGTAGCGTGGCCGAGCTGAATTGTTCCAGTCTGCCGGGGTGCCGCGCCGACCAGTTCGTCAGCCGGTTGGAGAACGGCACGATCAGCACCAGGAACAGCAGGACCATCACCAGGATCTGTCCGATCCCCTGCAGGGCCATCACTGCGCCGCCATACAGCGGGCTTTCCGAGGCGGCGGCATAGGCGAGAAAATCCCTGAACACGGGAAATGGCCGCCCAATGGCGAACAGCCCGACCAGGATTCCCATGAAGCAGGCCTTGGCCAGCGGCGAGGCGGCGAAGCGCAGCACCTTGGGCGGCAGGCGGCGGAGCATGCCGTCGAGGAATCCAAACGAAATCACACCCCAGAGGAGCAGAACGACGCCGAGCAGGGTGAATGTCACCTGTGCCTGAAGCAGGCGGTTTCCTCGGGCGTTGAAGGCGTCCACGCGCTCCGGTCCGAGCGAGCCGACATACATTCCGTAAACGAAGCAAACCAGAAGGACGAAAAGCGAGAAGATGCCGATCGCCTTAATGGCGAGTCGCCGAGGTGATCCGGCTTTCTCCGTCGCGCAGGCAAGGCCCGGAAGCATGGCGAAGACGACGCAATTGCACGCCGTGAAGGTCGCGGCTAAGCCAGCAATAATCGCAAAGACAAAGCCGAAACCCGCTCCACGTTCACTATAGGAACCGGACAGGTGTTCCGTGTCTCCGATCGTTTGGCCCGCGACTATCTCCCGGCCGAAGCCGTCTGCCCAATGAAAATTCCAGAAACCGGCGATCAGAACGCCGGCGGCGAGTGCGCAGAGCGCCAGGACCAGACGATTGCGATATGGCGAAAGCAGCCTGGTACGCCCGTCTTGTTCAACGGCTGGGTTGTATGACGACATTTATGATTTCCTCTTCCGTCTTCATTCCGAAGTCAGCTCAAGACATGCCGTTCTGTTGCTTGCTCATGAAAACGGGACCTACTTTTGCCGTGGTCCGGTCCTTGGCCCCGCTATCACCGGTCCGCCAAAATGGTCACCCTTGTTATCATGGGCCGCTCTGTCTGTCACTGGTACCGTGGTAATGCAATTGACCCACACACTGAGCGCCCCGACCGGTTTCCGCACCGACCGGCGGCCGCGCTCGCTTTTTGCTTCCAGCAAAAAGATGCGATCGGCTCCTCTGTAACGGCACGAATGTCGTCAATTTCAGACTGAGATGGCGCAGGTTGTTGCGGCCGGGCAGGGAAGTAATTCGATAACCTAGCCTAGACACCACTCACACCGTCACGGCCGCCATGAGCGGCCTTTTCTTTTGGAGGCCATCTTGGCAAAACCGACCACCCTTAGCGCCGCTAAGCTGCTCGTCATGCTCGGCGATGGTGCTACGCCCACCGAGGCTTTTACCGCTCCCTGCGGTCTGACGACGAAGGGCATCAGTCTCTCCGCCGCGTCGAACGACATCACAGTTCCGGATTGCGATGATCCCGACGCCGCGTCCTGGTCCGAGCGTGTGATCAGCGCCCTGTCCGGCACAGTATCCGGCTCGGGCGTTCTGGCCATGGAGTCGTTCGAGACCTGGCGCGACTACTTCTTCAGCGGCGCCAGCAAGAACGCTCGCGTGAAGATCGACACCACGCTTGCGAACAACGGCGGGTATTTCGAGGGAAAGTTTATCCTCACCACGTTCAACGTGACGGGCGAGCTCGGCAACAAGATCCAGGTCGAGATCGAGCTCCAGAACGATGGCGAGATCGTCTGGGTGGACGCCAGCGCATGAGCTCGGACGGGTCGATTACCTTTCCTTGGGCCGACGGCGAGTATCGGTTTCGTCTGGCGATCGGTCAGTTGAGGGAGTTGCAGGACAAGTGCAGCGCCGGGCCAGCCGAGATCGTCCAGCGATTGAGCATCGGCTCGTGGCGCGTTGACGACGTCCGCGAGACCTTGCGACTTGGCCTCATCGGCGGCGGTCTAAAGCCCGGCGACGCACTGATCCTGATCAAGCGCTATGTCGACGAGCGGCCCTGGCTTGAGAACATCACGCCGGCGCACGTCGTCCTGATGGCGGCGCTCGTCGGCGACCCTGATGAACCGGTGGGAAAAGACGAGGCGGCAGCGACCGAACCGGAGACGGACGGCTCCCCGTTGCCGCCCTCTATGGATCAGGAGCCGTCCTAGGCTGGACGCCGCGGCAGGTCGACGACATGTCGCTCTGGGAATTCGCCGCGGCCGTTGATGGCTGGAACGCGGCGAATGTTGGCGAAACCACCGTCGAGCCGATGAGCGCCGAAGAATTCGACGATCTTGTCGAGAAATACGCTTGGGTGGGAACGGCATAGGTCGATTCCCGCCCAATACCTTTTGTTATTTGGGGCACATTCATGGCCACTGACCTTGAGCGCCTTGTCGTCTCGCTAGAGGCCAATGCGAAGAAGTTCGAGAATGAACTGAACCGCTCGCGCGTGGTGGCGAACAAGGCGCTCGGTGACATCGAGCGGCGGGCCGCAGCGTCGCAGAAGCGCGTCAACGCCTCTCTGGGCGGCATGGGCGGGCTCAGGGCCGGGATAGGCAAGATCGGCAGCAGCTTAGCGGGCGGGCTCACGGCTGGCGTTAGCGGCCCGCTCGCAGCCGCTCTGGCGGCGGCCTTCGGCGCTGTGAAGGTGGTGGAAGCCGCCAACGACTATCAGAAGCTCCAGAACCAGCTGAAGGTCACCGGGCTTGAGGGCGAGCACCTCACGAGCGTCTTTGAATCGCTCGCCCAGATCGCTCTGAAGAACGGATCCCCGATCGAGAGCCTCGTGCAGCTCTATAGCCGCATGTCGCTGTCGGCCAAGGATCTCGGAGCGTCGCAATCGGACATGCTGTCCTTGACCGGCAGTGTCGCGCTGGCGCTGCGAGTCCAGGGCACGACGGCGCAGGAGGCATCAGGGGCGCTGCTTCAGTTGGCGCAGGCGCTTGGCGGAGGCACGGTCCAGGCCGAAGAGTATAATTCGCTCTTGGACGGGATGCCGGCTCTGCTCCGAGCCACTGCGGCTGGCCTGACCGAAGCGGGCGGCAGCGTCTCGAAACTGACGCAGCTCGTGAAGTCTGGCCAGGTCAGTTCGGAGGCGTTTTTCCGCGCTACGCTCGCCGGGACGCAAACGCTCGCTGATCAGGCAGCGAAAACGACCGGCACAATCGGCCAGGCTTGGCAAAATGTCGAGACGGCGCTGACCCAGATAGTGGGCCAGTTCAATGATACCGCCGACGTTACGGGCCGCGTTGCGGGATCGATGAATCAGCTCGCGGCTGCGATTGCCGCCATCCCGAGCGTCATAGCCGATGCCTCGGCCTCTGTTGCCGATCTTGAAAAGCACCTCACGGACCTCGCATCCCGGCTCCCGGTGCTCTCCGACATTCGCCGGATAGCGCAGGAGAACAGTGCACTCGGCGCCGCCGGCGCGCAGTTCGGCAGCATGATCAATGGCACCAGCACCCGAAAGCTCGCGCCCGGCGAAGTGTATGGGCCGGTTCAGCAGGTCCCTGCACCACCGCCCGTCAAACCGGTTTCGCTTAAAGACTTCTCTGTCTCGCCGAAGACCAAGTCAGGTTCCGGCGCGGGATCATCGCGCAAGTCTCCCGACGATCGCTTCGATCGCTCACTCGACACCACCCGCGAGCAGATCGCGCAGCTCGAGGCGGAACGCGCCGGCCTGACGCAGACGACCGCGGCGCGTGAGAAGGCGGCCGAGACGGTCAAGCTCTACGCCGACGCCAAGCGCGCCGGGTTGGCCGTCGATAAGGAAGGCATCCCGGTCGATGCGACCGTGCGGCAGCGTGTGGATGAGCTCTCGTCCGCATACGGCCGCGCCGCGCAGGCCCTGGACGACGCCCGCGAGAAACAACAGCAGTTCGGTGAACTCCAGCAGTTCATCGGCGACAACCTATCGTCGTTCTTCTCGGACATCGTAACCGGCTCGGCCACGGTTGAGGACTCGCTCAAGCGCATCGTGTCGGCGCTTGGTGACGCGGCACTACAGGCCGCTCTGCTGGGCCAGGGGCCGCTTGCCGGTCTGTTCGGCACTGCGGGCGCTGGTGGCAAGACGGGCGGGCTTATCGGTTCGCTCTCAGGGCTGTTCGGCGCGCGTGCATCGGGTGGTCCCGTCCAGGGCGGCAAGACCTACCTCGTTGGCGAGAACGGGCCGGAGATGGTCCGCTTCGGCAGCAATGGGACGGTTGTCCCGAATGCGGCGCTGCGTAGCGGTGGCGGGGGTGGAGGCATCGAGGTGAACGTCATCAACCAGAATGGCAGTGACGTGCAAACACAGACTACACAGACGCCGAGCGGCACGCGGCTGGACGTGATGGTGAAGGGCGTTATCGCGAGGGACTTCTCGAGCAACGGCCCGCTCGCCCAGCAATTCCAGAAAAGGTACGGGGTGAGCAGGATGGGAGGGCGCCGCTGATGGCTCTCCCATCCTGGCCGGCTAGCGTACCGAGCAAGCCGCAACTGTCGTCGTGGTCGATCGACCAGCTCGCTCGGCCGTTGCTCGAGACGGATATGGACGGCGGCAATGTGCGGGCGCGACGCAAGTTCGTCGATGTCATCGCGCAGATGCCCTATGCGATCGTCATGAGCGCCACGCAATACGCGGCGTTCAAGGCATTCCTCCTGACGGACCTCGGCCAGGGCGCTGCCGAGTTCACGATGCCTGTCTACACAGGCACGGGCTGCGAGTCGAAGACGGTGCGCATCATTGGCGGCGCGAATGCCGTCAAGGTGCAGCCGGTCGGACCAATGCGCCTCGTGTCCTTCAGTCTCGATGTGCGGGATATCTGATGGTCGATTTCTGGACCCCTGAATTCGCGATCAACATGGCGTCGGATGACAAGACCGATGTCGCCATGGAGACGCTGGAGCTGCACCATCCGGCCTTTATCGAGATCGGGGTGCTGATTGCCATCCGCGCCGTCAACCAGCTGAAGGACAAGGTTCTGACGCTCGACCTCGGCGCGCCGCTCCAGCCGGGGCAGGCCGTCACCTTCAACGCCATTCCTTTCATGTTCGACTTTCCGAGCTTTGAAGAGGGCAGGGCGCCTGAAGCGACGGTGACCGTCGACAATATCGGTCGGGAGGTCGACCAATATCTTGATGTGGCTGAGACGATGTATACCGACCTGGTCTGCATCTATCGGGTCTACATGTCGTCCGACCCGACGACGGTTGCTTACGGGCCGTTCCGCTTCGTCATGCGTGAGGTGGCGACGACCGGAGCCAGCGTCTCCGGCAGCGTGACGGTGGCGACAGCGCAAAACCTTAAGTACTTGCGCAAGCTCTACACCTCGAACGAATACCCGTCGCTTCTGGCGGCGTCGTGATGACCGACCGTCTTCCGCGCCTCGCGGCGCTGATCGGCCGCCCCTATGTCGTGGGGGCGGACGGTCCAGATAGCTTCGATTGCTACGGCCTCGCGCGCCATGTGCTGCGCGATGTCTATGGCGGGGATCTGCCGGAGATCGCGCGGCAGACGGCCGAGCCCCGCGCGGTCGCCCGCGCTATCCTCGGCCATCCCGAGCGGGCGCGCTGGGAACGGGTGCCGCGGCCCTTCGACGGCGCGCTCGTGCTGATGGGCAATGTCGATGGCCGCGATTTCCACCTCGGCGTCGTTGTGCAGGACGGGCGGCAGATGCTCGTGCTTCACACTGACGAGGGGCCGGGCGTGATGGCCGACGATCTGATGACGCTGCCCGCGCGCGGCTTCCACAACATCACCTTTTTCCGACGGAGACGAGACTATGTACTCCCTATTGTTCCATGATCAGAAGGCGTTTGGGGTCCGTCTTCGCGAGTTCCTGGCCAAGCTCAGGCGCTCTGCCAATGTCGGTGAGGTGAAGCGCCCAAGGCTGACTCGAAAACAGCGGATGGATCTCGCGTCAGTTCCGCCGGCCACGTTGATAAATTTGGGCAGTGTTACCGCGGGTGTTCTGGGTCGAGCCGATGGTCGTCAGGATGGCGAATAGACGCTACAATCTTCGATACGTAAGCGGCTGCGGCCTCTTTGATGAAGGTGGCCGAGTACTCGTCTGCGCCAGGAAACAGATCGTCTTGTCCAAGCCGGTCTATAATCGTGCTTTCAAGCGACGCTACTCGGCGCCGGAACTCATCTCGATCAGGCGAGAAGCAAATCTCGCCTAAGCAGAATCGGACCAGTTCGCTTAGAGCGATTTGTGCTGCGATGTCGTGGGCCCGCTGCTCTTGCGGGCTAAGCGTTCGTCTCTCTTCTGACATTGTTTCCCCCATCGGTTGAGTCGCGCCCCGATGGTGGACGGGCCGGGTGATTGCCGCAAGCTCACCCGGTCCGCTTCCTTCAGGATCCCTGATGCCTCTTGTTCGCCATCAACTCGCCGATCCGGCGGGAACGCCCCTGCTCGTCATCGCCGAAGCCGAGCGCCGGCACCGCGAGACCATCGCGCGTTTCGTGCGCCGCCAGAAGTGGCATTTCCTCGCCCTGCCGACGGTCTGCCTCGTCAATGGCGCGCCGATTCCGATCAGGGAATGGGGGCACCGCAAGCTGAGGAAGCGTGACGAAGTCGTGTTTCTGTCGCGGCCGGGGGGCGGCGCCCTCGGCGGCGGTAGCGGCGGCTCGACCACAAAGTCGATCATCGCCGTTGTCGGGCTGATCGCGCTCACCGCCATCGCGCCCTGGGCTGCCGGCGCCGTCTTCGGAGCGGGTAGCATTGCCGCGAATATCGGCGCGGCACTGCTCGTCGCCGGTGGCTCCATGCTGCTCGCGCGGTTCATGACGCCGAAGGCCGGCGGGCAGTCGGACAAGAAGGACGACCTCTATTCGATCTCGGCGGGCAGCAATCAGGCGCGGCCTCTGCAGCCCATCCCGGTCGGCTATGGCCGGCGGCTCGCCACGCCGGATCTCGCCGCGCCGCCCTACAGCGAATATCAGGGCGACGACCAATATCTCTACCAGCTCTTCGCGCTGGGCTGCGGCAAATACGATCTGGAAGAGATCCGCATCGACGACACGCCGCTGTGGACCAAGACGGGCGGCCTCAATCCGTCCTTCCCGAATGTGCAGCTGCAATACTGCAATCCCGGCGAGCAGGTGACGCTCTTCCCGGTGAACGTCGTCACGGCGTCGGAGGTGTCTGGCCAGGAAGTGAAGCCGCAGGATGCTTGGATCGGCGGCTTCGTCGCCAATGCGGCGGGGACGTTGGCGCGCGAAATCATCATCGATCTCGTCTGGCCGGGCGGCAACTACGACACCTATCAGAACAGGCTCTATCCCGTGCCGACGCAGGTCGAGGCACAAGCCGCCCCCGTCGACGATGCCGGCGTGCAGATCGGCGATTGGTTCGGCATCCTCAACAAGACCTATAACCTCGCGAAGTCCAGCCAGATCCGCGTGACCGAGCGCGTCGGCGTGCCGCCCGGCCGCTACATGGTCCGGCTGCGCACCACGACCCCCGTATTCCAGGGCGATCCGAATCCCTATAACGGCGGCAAGTCCACCGTCACCAATGCCTTCAACTGGTCGGCCCTGCGCGCCACCATCGACGGGCCGCAGAGCTTTCCTGGCGTCACGACGCTGGCCATCAAGATGAAGGCCGATGCCGTTCTCTCCGGCCTCTCCAGCCGCAAGATCGGCACGGTGGCGACGCGCATCCTGCCGGTCTGGACGGGCACGGCTTGGGCCGAACAGGCGACCCGCAATCCCGTCTGGGCGGCGCTCGATATCTGGTCGAACAGCGACTATTCGGCCGGGCTTAATCTTGCCAATGTCGATCTGCAGACTTTCACCACCTATGCGAGCTTCTACGACGCGGCCGGGCACACCTTCGACCACGTCTTCACGGATCCGGTGTCGGTCTATGAGGCGATCGAGACGACGCTAAAGCCGGGCCGGGCGAATCCGTCCTTCATCGGTGACCGCATGACCATGGTGCGCGACGAGCCGCGCAGCCTGCCGCGCATGCTCTTCACCGACCGCGAGATCGTGCGCGGTTCGCTCACCATCAACCGCCGGCTGCTCGATGAGGAATTCGCCGACGGCGTCGTGGTGCAATATCTCGACGAGCGCATCTGGCGCCTCGCCGATGCCCCATCGTCGCCCGGCCTGATCAAGCCGGCCTCGGTGCAGATCGACGGCATCACCAAGCGCGAGCAGGCGATCACCATTGCCCGCTATCTCGCGGCCGTGAACAACTACCGCCGGCGCACGGTGACCTTTCAGGTGGAGCTCGAGGGCCGCATGCTGAAGCGCGGCGACCTCATCGCCGTGCAGAGCGAGCTGCCGCAGACCTGGGGCCAGAGCGGCCGGGTGACCGCCTATAACCCGACCACCAAGACACTGACGCTCGACCCGGCCCCGCAATGGGGCGCCAGCGGCAACCACTATGTCGAGATCCGCCGGGCTGACGCCGTTCCCTTCGGGCCGGTGCGCGTGACGCGCGGCGTCGACGACGGCCATGCCGCCTTCGTCGGCGCCGATCTCGCGGCCGTGGAAGGTGCGCAGGGCATCACGATCGCCGATGTCCTCGCCCGCACACCGACCATGGAACTGCCGTCCTTCGTCTTCTCGGTCGGGCAGCCGCAAGGCTTTCGCGGGCTCGTCAGCAAGGGCACGCCCAACGGCGACCTCATGGAGATCGAGGCCGTCATCGACGACCCGCGCGTCTATGACATCGACGAGGGCGACGTGCCGCCTTTGCCGAGCGTCCCGACCTTCCTCAATCCCGGCTTGCCCGTCGTCACCACGCTGTCGGCGCAGATGCGGCAGGAGGGCACAAACTGCATGCTTGATGTCGGCTGGGAGCCGCCGGCCGGCGCCGCCACCTATGCCGCACAGATCTCCTATGACGCGGGCCAGACGTGGCAGGCCGTGTTCCAGGGCAGCGAGACCTTTTTCAAGGTGCTGGTCAGCCCGACGAATCTGCAGGTGCGGGTGCAGCCGCGCACCGTCAACGGCCTGCCGGGGCCGTGGAGCGTGGTCGACGTGCTCGCGCCGGAAATCGAGATCAGCAACAGCTTCGTGCGGCTGAAGATCGACGAGAACGACCTTCGGTCCGATGTGCTGGATTTCATGCAGTACAACCCGCTGATTCAGGAGGTGGCGGATCTCACCGGCGAGGCGCATGTCATCGCCGATGCGGCCGAGGGCAAGGCGCGGGCGGCGATCACACAGATTGCCGAAGTGAAGGTGACCTCCGATAAGGCCATCGCCATCTTCGGCACGGATGTGGTCGCGGAATACGACAATCAGGGGGTGACGGTCAGTGAGCGGCTCACGGCCGCGGCAGACGCCTATGGCAATCTCGTCGGGTCCTGGAAAGTCTCGATCACCTCGGCCGGCTATATCTCCGGCTTCGAACTGATCACCGCGACGGGCGCGCCGGGGCAGGTGGTCAACGAGGTGCGGGTCTCGACCGACAAGTTCCTCGTCGGGCCGCCTGCGGCCGTCGGCACGCAGCCGGAATACTTCTTCTCGATCGCCTTCCGCAACGGCGCACAACGGGTGTCGCTGCGTGGCGATCTCGTCGCCGACGGTACGATTTCAGCCACCAAGATCCAGACCGACTCCCTCTCAGCGCTCTCCGCCAATGTCGGCGACGTGACGGCAGGCGTTCTGCGCGGTCCAAACAACAAGATGCGGATCGAGCTGAGCAACGAAAGGATCCTCATCAGTGACTAACCGGGTGGTGCTCGGCCGTCACCCGTGGGGGCCAATGGGGCTTTTCGTCTCCAAGCCTGGCGTCGACGTTCTGGGCGTGGGGCCGGCCGATCGCGGCAACCTGTCCTTCTCCACGGAATGGGGACAGGTCGCCACCATCATTGCGCAGGGCATCGTCTCGCCCGGCGCCGTCGTCACCATGCCGCCGGGCACCGACTACTGGCCGGCGGTGTGGTGGTCGCCCGTCTCCGGCAATGTCGTCCAGCCGGGCGCCTGGTGGTATGCCGAGAACGCCAGCGGCTCGACCCAGCGGCTTTGGGGCACGATCTACCAGCTCGTCTATCTCGGCGGGAATCCCTGCCAGCTGCGCTGGGATGACACGGCGCCGGGCGGCGTCACGCGCGCCGGCTATTTCGACATCAAATATGTGGCCTTCGGCTTGCGGGTGAACTGAACTGATGGCCACGCGCGTGATCATCCAGCCCGGCTATCTGGCGATCAGCCGGCCGGGCTTCGACGCCAGCTCGGGGCGCCCGCCCGACATGCTGCTGATGGCCGGCATCCGCTTCGGCCAGATCATCGAGACCGGCGAGTTCGGCCTGTCCTATACCTCGGTCGCGCCGTTCTACTATTACGGCTCGGGGAATTTCTCGCGGACGTACCCTTACACGCCGCTCGTCTTCACCAAGATCCGCGCGGCTGACGGCGGCTATTACGACCACTACACGTGGTTCGACGATACGACCTACAAGATCTCCCTCACGGTGACGCCGTCGGGGATCTCGGCCCATGGCGACATGCTGCAACCGCCGCAGCAATACCGGCCGGCGAGCATCCTCTATGTCGTCTATCGGGGGCCATCCTGATGGCGCTTTCGGTCTTCTTTAACGCTGGGAACAAGTTCCGCGTCGTCGCCGATGTCGTCGATGTCAGCGACGATCTCGATCCGCGCGTGCTGTTCTCGCCGGATTGGCAGGGCGCCCTCGTCGAGTATCACGAATATGGCGTTGGCGGCGATGCAAGCGATATCTGGGTGCCGTTCTCGATGAGCTTTGCCCGGCCGCCGATCGTCGTCTCTGGCTTCCTGGCCAGCGGCCAATTCTATTCGCCCTATAGCAAGATGTATTACACGATCAATACCGGCGAGACGGCGGCACTGCAGCAAGTCTTCGTGCATGTGCTGACCAATGGCCTGTCCTTCTCGGTCGCCGGCTATGGCGGCGGCACCTTCAAAGCTTATGTCATAGGAGGCTAAATGGATTTCCTCATCGCGGGCGACGCGACCGGGCGCATCGTCCATGTCGCGCAAGCCGATAACACCGCCGCGCTGCAGGCGGATTACGAGTCGCGCGGGCAGCCCTGTGTGGTGATCAGCACCGATTCCCGCCGCTTCTATCTGAAGGATGGTCAGCTCGTGCCGCGCCCGAAAAGTACGGCGGTGCTGTCGGCCGCCAAAGTGCCGGCCGGCAGCGGCGTGACGCTCACGGGCGCGCCGGCGGGCGCTGCAATCGCGGTCACCGGGCCGGTGCAGGCGAGCATCGAGAGCGACGGCGAACTTGTCGCACTCACCTTTCCGCTCGCCGGCCTCTACACCATCACCGTGGAGCATTGGCCGGAGCGCGACGCCAATTTCCTGCTCGAGGTGACGCCATGAGAACCGTCGTCGTCGCACCCGATCTCGCGGCCTTCAAGGCCATGGCCGAGGCCGCCATCGACCGCGCCTATGCCGCCGACCGGCCGGAAAGCCTCGCCGGTGAAGACGCCGTGACGCTGGCGCAAGCACAGCGCGTCCTCGACGGCCAGGCGCCGCTGCCGGAATTCGCGGCGGAGGCGAAGGCGCGCCGCCTGGAGCCTGCCGATCTCGCCGCGCAGGTGCGTGACCGGGCGCAAGGCGTCTACCAGCGCAAGCTGCGGCGCATCACGGCCAAGCTCGCCGTGCGCGCCGCGCCGGACATTGCCGCCGTCAATGCGGTGCTCGATCGCGAGGGTGTCAAGAATGCCATCTGAGCAGCTCGTCTATCCCTATCTCACCGGCACTAATATCCCCGGTTCCGGCTTCAACACGACCTGCACGGTGACCAACGGCTCGGCGACGGTCACCGGGCAATTCACCATCTGGGAAACGGCGCTCGATAAGGGCGATGTGCTCTTCGTCGCGGGCATGATGGGGCTCGTGCAGGAGGTGGTCTCCGACACAGAGCTCACGCTCGCCATGCCCTGGGACGGAACGACGGCTACGACCGCGCCCTATGCTGCCTATCGCAACAACTCCTATGTCGACCCGCGCAACTACGGTCGTCGCTTGGCGGAATATCTGACCAAGCTGCGCGCCATTCCCGACGACATCGACGCCTTCCTCGC
The DNA here is from genome assembly GCF_042666455.1 of Chelatococcus sp. GCM10030263. Classification (NCBI taxonomy): domain Bacteria; kingdom Pseudomonadati; phylum Pseudomonadota; class Alphaproteobacteria; order Hyphomicrobiales; family Chelatococcaceae; genus Chelatococcus; species Chelatococcus sp. GCM10030263. The sequence continues at coordinate 347,749 of NZ_JBHTDB010000009.1, forward strand.
TCAGCTTGAAGCGCTCAAGGATGATATCGCCGCTGATGCTGCGCAGGTGGCGGCAGACAAGGTCACCGTGGAGACGGCAACGGGTGTTGCGACCGCCGCTGCCGAGACAGCGACGGAAGAGGCGTCGGCGGCGACCGGCGCGGCCACCGTAGCCACCGACGCCCTGGCCGATTTCCGCAATCGTTACTATGGCGTTCTGCCATCCGACCCGTTGACGCGACCGGACGGCACGCCTTCCCAGGAAGGCGATTTCTATGACAACAGCGCGAGCGGCCTGCGGATCTATCACAATGGCCTTTGGGGGGCGGCCGTCCTCGACGCCAATGGGGCGCTGGTCGCGGCTAACAATCTGTCAGATCTGCCCGACAAGGCGGTGGCGCGCGGCAATCTCGGCCTCGGAACCGGTCCGCTCGCCGGCTTCCGGAACAGGGTCATCAACGGCAATTTCGATATCTGGCAGCGCGGCACAAGCCAGACAGTCAGCGGATATGGATCTGATGACCGGTGGGTCAACGGGAATGCAGGGTCATCAAAGACCCATTCCCGGCAATTGTTTCCTCTCGGCCAAACTGATGTTCCCGGAGACCCGGAAATCTTCTCGCGAACGGTTGTAGCAAGTGTTACTGGCGCTAATAACAATGCATACAAGAGGCAGTACATAGAGGGAGTTGAATCACTAGCGGGGCAACGGGCCACTCTGACGCTTTATGCAAAAGCTGATGCCGCCCGGCGCATTGGCGTCGAATTTTCTCAACAGTTTGGTACGGGCGGCAGTCCGAGCGAAGTCGTCCAGTTTGGATTCACCCTCTTGAATGTGACGACTGCTTGGCAGAAGTTCAGCTTCACAATTGATGTTCCATCTGCCGCGGGAAAGACACTCGGTACGAGCAAAACTGACGCGCTCTTGCTGACGTTCTTCTTTGATGCTGGATCTAGCTACAACACACGTCTTCCCGGTCTAGGCCAGCAATCCGGCACCTTCGATATTGCCCGCGTGTCATTGGTGGCCGGCGACGCGACCGGCGAGGGTGATCCGTCTACGCCGCGACATATCCAGCAGGAGCTGCTCCTCTGCGCGCGCTACGGTCAGCCTGTAGGAGCAAGCGCCAGGTTTCCTTCCCCTGGCGCTGGGTCGATTATGGCGACCGCGTTGAACTGGTTCCCGATGCGGACGATCCCTAGCGCTTCTCTCGTAACTGCCCCGGCCACGGCGGCGGTTTCCGATTATCAGATCGCTACTATTACACCCTATAGCGCCAGATTCCTGGTCACAGCGAGCGCTGGTGGCGATGTCTCGGCGGCAGGTGCCGTCTACTTCTTGGATGCGGAGGTGGTATGATCATCGAGAGTGCACGTTATACGGAGAGCGGCAATATCGTTGCCACAATTGACGGGGCCGAGATGTTCGTCCCGAACGATCCCGCAAACCGCCACCGTCAAGCACTGGTGTCATGGGAAGGAGAAGGGAACGCTATTGAGCCCTATGTTTCCCCTCCTGCTCCCGTGCCGGACATCAGCGATCGCCAGTTCTTTCAGCAACTCGCGATTGACGGCACGATCACGCAGGAGGAAGCGCTGGCGGCGGTGAAGACAGGAGCCATCCCAGCGAGCCTGCAGACGATCGTCGACGGCATTCAGGACCCGGCGGCCCGCTTCGCGGCCGAGATGCTGCTTTCCGGCGCCACCACCTTCGAGCGCTCGCACCCCCTGACCGACGCCATCGGCCAGGCGACGGGGCGCACGCCAGAGCAGGTCGACGACTTCTTCAGATCGGCAGCGCGGCTCTAAGGCCGCTCTCGAACCAGCGGTTCCAAGACGCTCGGACCTCCGTGATGCTCAGGCTAAACGCCCTTTGAGCCGAACCTCTCCGAGGGTCGCATCCTCTCGCCGATTGGAGAGGTCTCGATCAGCTTCGTGCGGGCGCGGACAAGTGTGGCTGTGAATTCCTCGACGGATAAGCCCATTGCGCTCGCGGCCTGTGCATAGCTGAGGTTCCACACGGAGGTGAGGAAGAGAGCGTCGCGCTCGCCGCGTGCCAACGATGGAAAGGCGCTCCGGTGCGCCAAGATGGCTCCGGCCGACACGTCCGCAATTTTCTTGTCGTTCTGCAATTTGCTGTGCCCGCACGCCCGCGAACTTAACGCAGGTTGAGCAGAACCGTTCCTGCGCGAAACGGCGCGGCGGCGGTAAAAAAAGCGGCCCCGGTCGGGGGGAAGGATCGGGGGATCCAGCCGTGACCGGGGCCGTTCTGGATGGTCAGAACGTCTTATCCTACCTGCTTTTAGCATAAGTGCTACTGCTTTCACGAGCCGCCCCTTGGGGCGGCTTTTTTCATGGAGATATCGCTATGAGATTGACCACTCCGGCCGCGCGGAACGGCGCGGCGGCGGGCGCTCGCGCGTCCTCGATCACGCGTGGTGACCGCTGATGGCCGCCGCGAATTTCGATCTCATCATCGGCTGGCTCTTCAAGCACGAGGGCGGCCTGTCGATGGACCGCAAAGACCCCGGCAACTGGACCGGCGGCAAGGTCCGCAAGGGGCAGTTGAAGGGCACGAAATACGGCATCTCGGCCGCGGCCTTCCCGAAAGAGGACATCGCCGGCCTGACCAAGGACAAGGCGATCGCCATCTACAAGCGCGCCTATTGGGATGTGCTGCACTGCGACCTGCTGCCGGCCGGCGCCGACTATGTGGCCTTCGACGGCGGCGTGAACTCCGGCACTGCCCAATCCGCCAAATGGCTGCAGCGGGCCGTCGGCGTCACGGCAGACGGCATCATCGGGGCGCAGACGCTGGCCGCCGTCGAGGCCGCCGCGCGGCGCGACGAAGAGGCGCTCATCAACTCGCAATGCGATCAACGCCTTGCCTTCATGAAAGGCCTTTCGACGTGGAAGCGTTTCGGCGGCGGCTGGGAGACCCGCGTCGGGGAGGTCCGCACCAATGCCATCAAGCTCGCCCGTGCCGATCAGCAGTTCGGCGCCGTCACCTTCGTCGCGGGCATGGAGAAGAAGGCTCGGCCGACCGATACGAGGATCACGGCGAGCACCGAGGGCAAGATCAAGGTCGGCACCGCGGCGGCGGCCGTCGCGGGCGCTGCGGCGTCTGTGACGCAACAGCTCTCGCCCTTCGCCGATATCGCCACCATCCGCAACCTGCTCGTGGGGCTCGCGCTCGTCGGTGCCGTCGCCGGCCTCATCGTCACCTTCACCCGCCATAGCCATGGGGAGGTGAAGACGTGATCGCCGCGGCGGCCGCCGCCATCCTCGCCAATTGGCGCCTGGCGCTCGCCGGCGGCCTTCTCGTCGCCCTCGGGCTCGCGGCCTGGACGATCAACGACCGGGCCTTTGACCGCGGCCACGCCGCCGCGCTCGTCGAGATCCAGAAGCAAATCACCCATTCGGAAGGCCTGATCGATGAAGAGACTCGCCGTGCTCGCGATGCTGCTCGCGACGCCGCTCGCCGGGTGTGCGAGCAGCAAGATGATCCCGGCGCCTGTCGCGACCCCTGAAGCGGCGCGCACGCGCGTCGCCTTCTGCGATGTCGCTCGTCCCATGGCGGCCGTACCAGGCGACCCGCCTCGGACACAGGTGCAGAAGGCGGGCCACAACGGCACCGGGCAATACCTCTGCGGATGGCCGGGGGCGGTGCGCTGATGGGGCTCGGTCCGACAGTCGAATGGTCGGAGATCGCGACCCTCGCCGGGATCCTCGCGGCCGTTGCCGCGCCGCTCGCCTGGGTCTGGCAGGACAACCGGCGCGCCATCCACCACCTGCACAGGCGCCTCGACGCGCTGAGCGCCCAGCTTGCGGCTGACAAGCTCGAGGCGGCGAGAACCTTCGTGTCGAGCGAGGCCGTCATGCGGGTGGAGAAGAGGCTTGCCGCATCCGAGGTGCGCATGGCCGCGGCCATCGAAGCCCTGGGCGGACGCATCGACCGCGCCCTCGAGGCGGCCTTGAGCCGCCCGCGCTCGTCATAACGGAGCAATCTTTTGAGCAAGCAACCTCGTGGCGTCCGCCTCTCGGCGGCGCAGGAAGACGAATTGCGCCGTCGCATCGGCGCCGGCGAGAAACCCTATGCGGCCGCCCGTGCAATGGGCATCGGCGAGCGCTCCGCCCGGCGCATCAGAAACGCCATGCTGGCGCAGGCGGCCGAGAAGCCGCCCGAGGCGCAGCGCCGCGAGCAGCATGATGCAGCCTTCTACCGCCGGCGCTCGCTCAGCCTGGCGCGCGATCTCGCCAAAGTGGAGCTGCTCGCCGAACATCTCGCCGGGATGCGCGGCCAGACGGTGCAGCCGCCCGCTTGGTTGCTCGCGGCATCGTCGGGCAAGCGCAGCCGCTCGGTGATCGGGCTTCTCCTGTCTGACGTGCATGCAGGGGAGGTGGTGAGCGCCGACGAGATCCTCGGCCTCAATGCCTTCGATGTCGAGATCTGCCGCAGGCGGCTGCGGCGCCTTTTTGCGGCGGCCTGCGAGATTGGCCCGCGATGGACGGTCGATTGCGACAATCAGGGCGTCTTGCTCACGCTGGGCGGCGATCTCGTCTCCGGCGACATCCATGAGGAGTTGCGCATCACGAATGGCCTCACGGCCCATGAACAGGTGCGCTTCGTGGTCGAGGAGGTCACGGCCGGCATTCGCCATTTGCGCGAGACTTTTGGCCGGGTGCATGTCGTCTCGGTGCCGGGCAACCACGGCCGGGTGACGGTGAAACCGACGGCGAAGCTCTATGCGCGCGCCTCCTATGACACGCTCGCGGCTTCCATGATTGCCGACCGATTCGAGGACGACAAGCGCGTCACGTTCCAGATCGGCGCTTCGCGCGACGCCGTGGTGCCGGTGCTCGGCCATACCGTCTTCGTCAACCACGGCGACGGCATGGGGACGGGCGGTGGCCAGGGCTTCATCGGCCCGCTCGCCCCGATCGTGCGCGGCACGAAGAAGGTGGAAGCGCAACAGGCGAGGGCAGGGCGCCGGCCGGACCTCATCCTGCACGGGCACTATCACACCTCCGCCAATCCGGGGAACGTGCTGAGCAACGGCTCGGTGCCCGGCTACACCGAATATGGCAATGGCCTGCGCGCCAGCCTGGAGCCGCCGATGCAGTGGCTCTTTCTCCTGCACGAGCGCTGGAAGCTGCGCGAGCGCGTCGAGATCCAGCTCGATGAGCCGGCGATCCCGCCGCTGCCGCGCGTGCGCATCCCGGCCGAGATGGGGAGGGCGGCGTGATCATCGGATTGATGGGCTATGCCGGCGCCGGCAAGAGCACGGTGGCGCGGCATCTCTGCGCGGCGCACGGTTTTGTGGCGCCCCATATCGGACGGCCGCTCAAGCGCATGCTAGGCGCGCTGCTCGACGAGATCGGCTATGACGCGGCGACTATCGCCCGCTACGTTGACGGCGATCTCAAGCGGTCGGTCATTCCTGAGCTCGGCATCACGGCGACCGAGGCGCAGCAAACGCTCGGCACGGAGTGGGGCCGCGACTGCGTCGGCCGCGATTTCTGGCTGTCTCTCTGGCTCGCCAAGGCCGACCGGATCGTGGCGGCGGGGGGCAATGTGGTGCAGGAAAGCGTGCGCTTCGCCAATGAGGTCGAGGCGCTCCGCGCCCGCGGCGCCATGCTGATCGAGGTGCGCCGGCCGGGCGTGGGGCCGCTTTCAGGTCACACTTCCGAGGAAATACCCGCCGAGCCGGACCATGTTTTGCTCAACGATTCAGCAGTAGAGGCGCTACATGGGCGCTCGGAAGAGCTTCTGGCGGCAGTCCCCGGCAAATAGGCTGTCCCAAGTGTCCTCCGCAGCATTCGCTGGTATCAGGTCATCTAAGCTGACGCCTTGCGGGGGGCACCCGACCGAATCGGTTCGGCTGGCGGCAGCTGCCGACCCCCATGTCAACTTAATGTGGTGCTGATCCAGCGCGGACGTGATAACGTGTTCCAGAGCGTCAGCCTTAGGGTCTGTGTTTGACGGCGTTCCTGCCGAGTGTTGGCTCGCTTCGCGAGTTTTCGGCCCATGAGGGCCATTTCATGTCTAAAGTACCGAAAGCGCATTTCGAAGCGGCGAGCACGCTTGCCGTGGTCGTGTTATCGAACGAGCCGCTGCTTTTTCTATCTGAAGACCAGAAGGTCATCGCGGCAAGCACATCTTTCTGCCGAGCTTTTGAAATCAATTCGGCGACGATTCCCGGCAAATACCTCAGCGAACTGGGAGACGGTGAATGGGCAATGCCGAAGCTTGCCTCGCTGCTAAAGGCGACCGCTTCCAGAAGTGCTCAGATCGAAGCCTACGACATCGATCTCAAGCGGCCGCACCAGAAAACGCGGAACCTGGTTGTGACCGCGCGTACTCTCGATGATGGCGACAAAGATCGCATTCGGCTCCTGCTGGCGGTCACCGACGTAACCGACGCGCGCGCCGAAGCCCGGCTGAAAGATGATCTCGTCCGCGAAAAGGCCATCCTTCTGCAGGAGGTCCAACACCGGGTTGCAAATAGCCTCCAGATCATTGCGAGCGTTCTCATGCAGAGCGCGCGTCGAGTTCAGTCGGAGGAAGCACGTGGCCACCTGCAAAACGCGCATCACCGGGTCATGTCGATCGCAGCCTTGCAGAAGCAACTCTCGACCTCCAAGGGCGGGAATGTAGGCCTCCGAACCTATTTCAAGCAGCTTTGCGAAAGCCTCGGCGCCTCGATGATCGCCGACCCGGACCGGCTCTCGATATCGGTGACGGTCGATGACAGCGCAGTGGAGGCTGACGTTTCCGTGAGCCTGGGACTTATCGTGACGGAACTGGTGATCAACTCCCTCAAGCACGCCTTCTCAGATCAACCAACGGGCACGATCGCGATCGACTACAACTCGACGGGCACTGACTGGACCCTTTCGGTGATTGACAACGGCATAGGAATCCCAACGGGGGGCGATGCCCCTAGGGCGGGTCTGGGCACCAGCATTGTCGAAGCGCTCGCCAGGAACCTTCAGGGCGAAATCCAGCTGAGCGATGCAAATCCCGGCACTTCAGTGACGATCAGCCATCGGGGTGCCTCCGAACTCCTAGCCGACTTTCGACCGGCAACGTAGGAACGATCATGCCGCCTAAGCGCGAACCGGGAGCCGACGGAGCTCACCCGCCCAGGCAACCCGAGTGACAAATGCGTAACAGCAAGGCGGTCATCCTGGTGGTCGAAGACAGCACGATCATTCGGATGGGTGCCGTCGACCTTGTGCTGTCCGCGGGCTACGAAGCGCTTGAGGCACGCGATGCGCATGAGGCAATTCGCATCCTGGAGTCGCGAGACGACATCGATTTGGTGTTCACCGACGTGCAGATGTCAGGGGCGATGAACGGCATCAAGCTGTCCCACTACATCCGCGACCGATGGCCACCCGTGAAGTTGATTGTCGCATCGGGCAAGGCGATCCTCGAAGAGAGCAGCCTTCCTGAGGGAAGCCACTTCTTCTCGAAACCCTACAGCGACCATGCGATTGCAGACGCGATGGCCCGCATGCTGTCGAGCGATAGGTGCCTTCCTCCAGCCTAGAATGGCCGATGTGCCGGCCGGAACGAGATAGGTGGCCTCGATCTCGCAATAGGCGGGGGTGAAGGCGACCACCTCGGCGCGCTGCTGCTCGGCGCGGATCAATGCGATGTCCCATTCGTCCGCTGACGCGGCGTCCGCGACAGGGCCAGGCGAAGCGTAGGGCAGGAGCTTCACCCCGACGCCGAGATGCTCGGCGAACGCGGCCGCCATGTCGGGCGAGACGCCGACCGGATCACCATCCTGTGTCCGGCCCGTGAACAGCAGGAAGTTGGACATGTTGACGCCAACCCGCAGCACGCCGCTGGGCGCGAGCAGATCCCGCACCGCGGCCGAGGCAGGGGCGAGGTTCAGGCGGGAAGTCGATAGCGGCGTGGCCGACCGATCCGCGTTAACCGCTCTGGACATGGTCCGGGCCTGAGGTCAGCAACGCGAGGTGGTGTGAGATCGGTTGTGATTGCAGCGATCTCCGGCATGGATGAGCGGTACTCCCGTTCGACCGCGGGCGCGCTTGCGAGCGAAGAAGGGGGCGATCCTCCCGGGACGCTACACCTTCGAGGACCGCAGTCGCGTTCTCTTAGCCTCAGCCCGACGGCTGCTATGTCAGCCGAACGGACATCCCGCCATCCACGATCATCGGGCTTCCCGTCATGAAGCTCGACCGGTCGGAAAGGAGAAAAAGAGCCGCTTGCGCAATTTCCTTCGCATTGGCCATCCGCTTCATAGGGTGCAACTTTGCGACGAAATCTAAAGCGGCAGGATCCCCTTCTCCTCCGCTTGGCGTGATAGTGCCGCCCGGCAATAGGGCATTAACGCGGATGCCGTCGGCCGCGTGGTCGGAGGCCAGCGACTGCGCCAGTCCGATCAATCCAGCCTTGGACGCCGCATAGGCTCCCATCCCTGGCAGTCCGCCATTGCTGAAGCCAACGAAGGACGACGTAAAGACGATCGAGCCCTGCCCTTGTTTCTTCAACGCCGGTATCTGGGCCTTTGCGGCTAGGAAAGCGCTTGTCAGGTTGACCGCAATGACATCGTTCCAATTGCCGATCCCCATATCGGCGACCGGCGCCATCTCCCCAATCATGCCGGCGTTATTGAAAGCGCCGTCCAGTCCATCGAACTCTCTCATAGCCAGATCGACGAGGGCATCGGCATAACCTTCATCCTTTACATCGCCGGAAAGATATAGGGCTCTGCCGTTACTCCGATTGATTTGCCCAGCAATGCTTTCCAACTCAGCCGGTCGGCGTGCCCCAAGGACGACATGGGCCCCCTCGGCAGCAAAGAGCAAAGCCGCAGCGGCGCCGATCCCGCTGCTTGCCCCCGTCACGATGATCGACCTGTTTTTCAGTTCCATGACATGTCCTCCTGAGCGCTCTGTCATGGCCACCATAGGTCGTGCTGAAGGCGCCGCTATCCGTTTCCTGCTCTCAAACAGCCATGTCGGCTAGGTCGCAAGAGACGGGGAATGCCAGCCCAGACGAATGACGCCAAGGATGCACAGCTCGCCCTGACGGTACTCTGAAGCAGAAGCTACCCGCTATCGGCCACCGACGGCGGCCTGTCAGCAATGGACGACGAATGATCACTAACGGTCGTCAGCGCACCTGAGCGCCCACGAAGACCATGCCCGGGGTCCACCGCGCTGTCGCGAGGCTTCATGAGGTGAAATGAGACGGCTACCGCATCGCTATTCATATCCAAGGACAGACCGTCACCGTGATCACGTACGGCGGCTTTGACTGGACCGGCCGCTTTCCGCGGATCGTCGCGGCTGCTCGCGAGCTCGGCACCGAGACGGCCATTATCGACGGCGAGGCCTGCGTGCTAGGCGAGAAGGGCGTCGCCAGCTTCGGGGCACTCCAGGCGGAGCTGGTGCGCGGTGCCGCGCCGACCGCCGTGCTCTGCGCCTTCGATTTGGCCTATCTCAATGGTCGCGATCTGCGCGAGCTCCCGCTTCGAGCGGCTGCGCATCCCAAAACTGATCTTTCGTGGGTTAAAGCGGCCCGGCGCCGTCTGGACCCAGCCGGAGCTCGTCGTCGAGATCGAATATCGCTGCTGGACCGAAAGCGACGGCCGACTGCGCCACGCCGCTATAAGGGCATGCGCGACGACCGCGCAGCCGAGGACATCGAGCCTCCTTCGACCCTGCCGCCCGGCCCGCCGAGGAAATCGGCACCACAAGCAGTTGGGCGAGGAAGCCGGCGCGACGGACCCGCCGTCGCGCGGCGGCTAGCATTGAGAGCCCGCATATCCGACCTGATTATCTTACTAGAGCCGCCGACCAAGTCGTTTGACAAACGGCTATTAGCGACGTCCAGCTCCTGTCGCTCCCGCCAACCCTCGACACCCCTTGCCCCGATGGACTGTGCGAGGCATGCCACATGTGATTAAAAATCCACAAGTTCTGTGGAACCTATTATAGCAGACAGAGTTCTCGTGTTGCTCCAAGTAAAAATGCTGCTAGCCTTTCTATCTGGGACCTGGGTCGGGCACAGATGCGAACTCGCGAGTTATCGAGGCCACCTCGAACGATATCCGTTGCATTTGTACATCTCGCTGCGCTTCCGTCCGTGGCGAGCACCGTAGAACGACATGGATATTCGGCAACAAAACTGTTTGGAAGATTTGGAGTGTCGATTGAAGAAGTAAATGTTATCGATGGATTCATGCCAGCAGCCAACTATCTCCAGCTCCTAGAGGCTGCAGCGCAATACACAGGCGATCCATCGTTTGGGATTTCTTGCACGATCGATCAGCCATTCAATATTGCTGGTGCTCTTGGGTACCTTGCTACCAGCCTGCCAAGTCTGCTCGAAAGCTGGCACGCTCTGCAACCGTTCGTCAGTAGGCTATATTCCTACAAATATATCAGCTATACCGTGGAAGGAAATGTTGTCGAGCTGCATTGCAGCTACTGCTGGAGCAACGCCGAGGAAACCTACCAATCAGGATTGAGGTCGGCCGTTTATATGTTGAAGCTCCTCCGGTTCTTTTCTCCTGAGGCGAGCCAATTCGCCGTCGTGCTGCCGGCTCACATGGCGAGTGCCGTCGGCAGCCTGGAGGCGCTCGGCGTTTCCGTTCGAGCGGAAGGGCAACAGGTGACGCTGCGGGTAAGCCGGGCGGATGCCGAACGCAGGCAGCCCAATTCGGACCAAGTCCTCGGCGCAATTCTGATCCGGTATCTGAGGCAAACAACGGATACACCATCGCGGCTGTTGCTGATTTCTCAGCTCGAACATGAGATTCGCAGCCTGCTGAAGCACGGCACGGCGCCCATCCAAGCTGTTGCCGCTCGGTTGAACGTCAGCGTGCGGGAACTGAACAAGAAGCTCAGCGACGCGGGGGGAACCTGGGCAGATTTGGTGGAACGATGTCGCTTCGAATTAGCTTGTCACTATCTCCGCAGCGAGGACCATTCGATCGGCGAGATCTCCTCTTTGCTGGGCTATGCCAATCAGAGCGCCTTCACGCGCGCTTTTTCGCGCTGGTCCGGCATGTCTCCTCGGCAATTCCGGGCACGGCCCAAGGGTGCGTTTAGCCGTTCGTCGATCTAGAGCTTCGCTATGGTTGCCGCTGGTTGCTCATCAAAACAACGGCCGTCGAGTCCGCCCTAAACCGGCGCTCTAGCCCATGTCCGGCGCGGAGGGTCACCGACGGCGACCTGCGTACCATGCTACCGGATAAAAATTGGCCATTTTCGGGTAAATCGGCGGATTGGCGGAGAAGCAACCCTTGTCGCGCGGATGCGGCGTATGGTCCCATTCTTCGGTATTGGGCCTGTAAAGCCAACTTGATTCGACTCTTGTAGCCGACATCAAGCAGCAGTTGTGGTTGGGGGTGGGGCTGTATGACTTATGAAGCGAGTTCAGTAGAGACGAGCTCAATTGCTCGTTCGGCGAGACGATACGCGGGCAGTATCGAAGCTAGGTACCGGAGAGTACTGCTTGGAGCCACTGCACTTGATGCGGTGGCGCTTTTGGTTAACGCATCAGCCGTTCCACTGATCGCGGGATCGGTTGCTCTTCTCGCCAGTGGCTTGCCTGCCCGGGCCAATGACGAATGCGGTGCGGCGGCGACGGTGACATGCGGTAGCGTAGGCGGTGGCACCGCCGGCGACGGCGCTCCCGATGCCGGTAATCCCTATACGACCGGCATCAGATACTCGGGTGCGGCCAACACCAGCTACGACGTAACGGTTTTATCGGGCGTGGTGGTTCAGACACCCACCCCAGCCGGGAACGGCATTGCCGTCCTGCCGACCGGAACGGCGAATGCTTCCGTCAGAACTGAGGGAAGCGTCTCGATCACGACTACCCCGTCGATTGGTGTCGTCGGAACGCCGACTGCGGTCGGCATTCAGGTGATAACGCAGAACGGGAACGGCAGCATCTATTTTGCGGGTGGCCGGATCGAATCGCATCTGGCCCTGAGCGCCGCCGTTCAAGCCGGGTTTGCGGGGTCTGCTCATATTGAAGCGGCGGCTGGCTCGACGTTGGTGCAGAACCCCTCGATAGCTGTCAATTACAACCACCCCGGTACCTCCGGCGGTCGAGGAATGATTCAAACGTGGTCGAGGGGCGGCGGCGATTCCACCGTTGTGACGGCCGCCGATATCACGACCCAGTCCTACTGGACCCGTGGAGCGATGGCCTTCGCCGAAGGTGGCGGCGACGCCATCATCACGATGACCGGGGGCAATATTACGACGTACGGCAATCAGTCGTTTGGGCTCGAAACCAATGTCTATGGGGCCAACGGCGGTCGTGCGATCGTCAACGCCAGCAACGGCACGATCACGACCAGTGGTCTTGGCGCCTACGGAATTTGGGGTCTTGCCGATTCTCCCACAAAGGAGGCGAACAACGTCTCCGTTGAGAATATGCAGGTGGTGACGAATGGCGACGGCGCCCACGGCATCTTCATCTTCAACGCAGGTGGGGCCATTCAGACGGATGTCACGGTCAGCGGTGGTCTCCTGCAGACGAACGGCGCCGACGCCCACGGCATAACCTATGTGGATGCTGGCGCCGGGCACGGCGACATCAATGTCAACGGTACCGTTGTGGCCAACGGCGCGGATTCGAGCGGCGTCTATGTGGAGTCATCCTTCGGCGCCACTTACGCCGTCAATGTGGCCAGCGGCTCCGTCACTGGCGGATCCGGCGAGGCGGCCGCCATTCGCGCGAACAACAATGGCGGAATGCCGACGTCGGGAAGCGTGAACGTCGCCGCCGGTGCCACCCTGGACGGCACGGCGTCGGGCATCGCCATTCTCGATCAGGCCGGAGCGATGTCCATCGTAACCCAGGGCACGATCATCGGCGATGTGGTCACCAACGAGGGCAGTGATAGCTTCACCATGACGGCGGGAAGCCTGACGGGCAGCCTGGCGATGGGGGCTGACGCGGATACGGCGACCTTCAGCGGCGTGTCCTTAGCGACGATCCCCGTGATCGACGGCGGATTGGGCAACGACACGCTGAACCTGAACGGGATCACCCACAGCGGCGGCGATGACCTCGTCCAGTGGGAAACCGTCAATCTCGCCCAGGGCACGTCTTTCAACCTCGCCAGCGATCTCGTCACGGGCGACGCCGGCAGCGGTGGCGGCTTGGTGACCATCGACTCCACGTCGCTGCTTTCGGCTTTCGGCGCGCGCCAGGTCGTGGGAAGCTTGGCGAATGCCGGCACCGTGACCATGCGCGACGGGGCCGCTGGCGATCGATTGACGGTCGTCGGCAACTACACGGGCGCGAATGGTCGGCTCGAACTCGATACGGTGCTCGGGGACGATTCGTCCGCCTCTGACCGACTCGTCATCAACGGCGGGACCGGCACCGGCTCCACAGCGATCAGTGTGACGAATGTGGGCGGAACCGGTGCCTTGACGACCTTGGACGGCATCAAGGTCGTCGATGCCATCAATGGCGCGACGACCGCCGCGGGCTCCTTCCACCTGCTCGGCGACTACACGACGGCCGACGGCCGGTCGGCGGTGGTTGGGGGCGCCTTCGCCTATACCTTGTTCCACAATGGCCGATCGGACCCCCAGGACAGCGATTGGTATCTTCGCTCGCAATTGGTGCCGACCGACCCAACCGACCCAACCGACCCAACGGTTCCTCCTGATCCGACGGACCCAGTCGATCCGCCGGTGCCGAGCCTACCGCTCTATCAGCCTGGCGTGCCCGCGTATGAGGTTTATCCGCAATTGCTTCTCGGCATGATGCGGATGCCCAGCTTGCAGGAGCGGGCGGGGAACAGGTACTGGAACCAGCTCGGGCCCGCGCCCGTCGAAGACACGGTCTTCTGCAAGGACGCAAGCCGCAATTTCCGGTGCCAGCTGACTGAAGACCAGGCCAGCTACTACGGGTCCGGGGCGGGCCAATCTGTTGCGACAGGGAAAGGTGTCTGGGCGCGGATATCGGGCGTGCATAGCAACATCAGCCCTGACCTTTCTACGAGCTTCTCGAAATACCAGCTCAATTCCTGGGAGCTCCAGGCCGGGATCGATGGCCAGCTCGTTCAAAACCAACTCGGCGCACTCATCGGGGGCATCTCGGTCCATCTCGGGACCGGCAATGCGGATGTAAACTCGATCTATGGGGACGGCGGGGTCGATGCCACCCAGTACGGCGTGGGTGCGAGCCTTACCTGGTACGGCAACACCGGGTTTTATGTCGATGCGCAGGGCAAGGTGAGCTGGTTCTCCAGTGATCTGAACTCGGATCTTACGGGCCGTTCCCTCGCCGGCGGCAATGATGCGGTCGGTTACGCGGCGAGCCTCGAGACCGGCAAGCGCATCGATCTCAACGATGGCTGGAGTGTTACCCCTCAGGTGCAGATCTCCTATAGGTCGGTAGATTTCGACACATTCCAGGACGTCTTCGGAGCCGTCGTGTCCCTCCAGGACGGCGAGAGCCTCCTCGGGCGGCTCGGCGTCTCGCTGGACCACGAGAAATCCTGGGTTGGCGCAGAAGGCCAGATCCAACGCCGGCACTTGTACGCCAGGGCGAATCTTTACAACGAGTTCGAGGGCAAGACTGTGGTCGACGTGTCCGGCGTCGACTTCGAAAACCGCAGCGACCGCCTTTGGGGCGGCCTCGAACTCGGCGGTTCGTACAACTGGAACAATGACATGTATTCGGTCTTCGGCGCGGTGGCGGCGAACACCAGCCTCAAGAACTTTACCGAGAGCTATGCCTTGAGCGGATCGGTGGGGCTACGCGTCAAGTGGTAACATCGACGAGCGGCACAACCCGCCGGCGGCACTTTGCCGCCGGCGGACTCATTTCGCTAGTATTAGTGCTGCCCTCTTGCTCGGCACCGGACAAAGCGCAGGTTGATCCTAGGGCGATAGCTTTCGCGGGTGAGCCTTACCCGGTACGCTTGGTCGACAGGACAAAATTCAAGCGAGACGTCTATGCCGTTACGCTCGCTATGGACATCGACGCTGCCCCGGGCTCGATTGTCATCGATACTGCCGACAAGTACCTCTACCTCGTGGAAGGGCCGCATAAAGCGCGTCGTTACAGTATCGGCGTGGGTCGTGCCGGCCATAGCTGGCACGGTCGCGCCGAAGTCGGGCGGAAGGCCAAGTGGCCGGCGTGGTATCCGACCGACGATATGCATGCGGAATCGCCAGGCCTGCCGAAGAGGATAGAACCGGGGCTGGCCAATCCACTTGGTGCCCGGGCGCTTTATCTTTTCGCCAACGGTAAGGACACGCTCTACAGAATCCACGGCACCACAGAGCCCTGGACGATCGGTACCGAAGCGTCATCCGGATGCATTCGGATGCTGAACGAGGATGTGATCGAACTCTACGACCGCGTTCCCGTCGGTGCCCAGGTTCGCATTATGTGAGCCGCGCCGAGCTGATGCGGACGCGGCGTCAAGCCGCACCTAACACGTTATCCAACTAGATTTGTCAGTTCTGTAGCCGGGGAGCCATCCTGCTTCACGCCCCTGGTCACGATCTGCAGGGCACCGTCCGGCAATGGCCGCTGCAAGGCTTTCGCCTCGTCCCACGGCGCCCTCATCCAGACCTCGCGCTCTTCCTCCGTCGTCAGGATGACGGGCATCGCCTTGTCATGAATGGGCTCAACGTCCGCGTTCGGCTCCGTCGTGAGGAAGCCGTAGAGTTCGCAAGTGACCTCGCCCTCCTTGATCTTCCGCACGCAGGTCCAATCCGGGACCCACAGGCCGGCAAAGAAGGCGAGCGGGCGGCTCTCGTCGAAGGCGAACCAGATGTCGCCGCCGGCCGCGGCATTGAACTCGCTGAACGACGTGAAGGGTACGAGGCAGCGGTTGTCCGGTCCAAGCCAACGTTGCCAGTGCTTGCTGCTGACATTGCGGATATTCGTGGTGCCCTTATCGGGCTCCATCCTGAGCAGCTCTTTGAAATCGACCGTCTGCCCTTTGGCTCTCAGCTTCTCCGCCCGGCGCTCAGTTTTTTCCATCTGAGCCTTCGCCGACGACGGCATGCCCCATCGGGCCATCGCAAGCTCGCGCCCCTCGGGGCCGGTCCGGACGATCGGTGCAAGGTAGTCGGGAAAGACGCCGGGCATCGGCGGCAGGTTGCCCGTGCGGTCCACCAGGGCGCGTGCGAGGTCCAGCATGGCCTTCTGGTTGGTCGTGACGCTATAGAGGTTGCACACGGCTCATCCTTTCCGTCCGGCGGTGCCTCGCCGCCACACCATCCAATGGGATCCCCGGCCTCGCTCGCGCGGGTCGAATGGCTCTCCGCCGAAATGCGCCATGAACAACTTAGCGTGCTCGGCTTCGGCGAAACAGTAGACGTGATACCACTGACCGCCATGGTAGAGATGATGGCCGCGCGGGGCGAGCGACAAGGGCTCGCAAAATTCGCGGATTTCCGCGAACCGGCTGCGCGTGACCTCGCCTGACAGCGCCACCTGATGTGGCCAGCGCCGGTCCACCTCGG
Organism: Chelatococcus sp. GCM10030263; assembly: GCF_042666455.1. Lineage (NCBI taxonomy): Bacteria > Pseudomonadati > Pseudomonadota > Alphaproteobacteria > Hyphomicrobiales > Chelatococcaceae > Chelatococcus > Chelatococcus sp. GCM10030263. Next base: position 364,231 of record NZ_JBHTDB010000009.1, read on the forward strand.
CTGGTGAGAGCTCGCCCTTGCGTCGTGACATTCGACACACTTTGCGCGGGATTTCGTTCTTTTTTTGTTCTCATTGCCGCTTGCCTCGATAAAATGCCGGCATGAATGACGGACCCCTTTCCGATAGTGCCATCGATGACGTTGTCCAGGCCTATCTCCAGGCCGAAGGCGACGCCTTGGCCGCCCTCAGGGCCGCGGTGCGCGATGCGATTGCGGATCTCACGGACCGGGAGCTCCGGCTCGCGGCGGCCGAGCGGCTCGTCTCACGTGGGTATGTGCGCGGCCGACTGGGCCACGATGGCTGAAGCCATGGACCGGCTTGTCGATTACCCGTTCGTCGTTGTTCGCCTAGGCTGCGAACTGTGCGGCCGCCGGACAGCCAACTACCGGCTCGCCCGCCTCGCCGCCAAGTTTGGGCCGGAGATCAGCTTGCGGCAGCTGGTGGAGTACCTGTCGTGGGACTGTCCCCTGCGGGACCCTGCCGTCCCAGGCAAGCGCCGTCGGCACCGCGACATGCCGTGTGGCGCGATGCTGATCGACTTGAATGGACCGCCGCGACCGCCGGACCTGCCAACCGAGATGATGCGGTTGAAGGTGGTGGGTAAGAAGGGGTGAGCGACACCGATCAGTCGGAAGGATCCAGCGGCAAAGCCTCCGCCTGCCTCACCAAGGCCTCGCCGAGACCCCGCGCTTGTTCGCGCGACAGGCTGACCTCGAGCAAAGCGACGTTTCGTCGCCACTGTCCGGGGCTGGTTTCGACGACGATGAACACCTCGACATCACCTGCGGCGGTGATCTCCGCTTCCCATGCAGCAACCGGCAGAGCCTCCAGGCTCTGGCACAATCCGGTCATGTCATTCCCCCCGATGACAGACAGGGACAATCCCCGACAGGAGGATACCAAAGGCCACAGCCTTAGCTAGCTCTGTCGCCTGCCGAGCTTGGCGCACCAGTCGATGCGTCGGCCACAGTGGCGGCCGCAGACGTAAGGCACAGCGAGCCCATGGCGAACCATGATGGCGGCGACGTCCTCACCGTGAAAATAGACGTGCGCCAAGCTGCGGCCGTAACGATCACGTTTGTCCGTGCGCTGGATGTCAATGCCGCCGGGGACCATGGAGCGCATGTAATTTGTGGCGCGCTGACCGAGTCGCAATTCGGCCGAGCAATGCGCCTGATAGGTCTCAGGCGCGTCCAGGCCAATGATACGGATGTGCTCACCGCCGACAACGAGGGTATCGCCGTCAATCGCGATGATGGGCGGCCGGTCGAACTCACCAGCCCATGTCCGCTTGCCCCCGAGCGCCAACACGACACCCGCAAGCGCTGCGGCGATGAGCACGAGAACGGCTGTGCGGCGGCGCCGTGCCTGCTCTGGTGTCAATTGCGGATCAGGTCTGTCGCTGTTGCCCATCTCTTCCCCCGAGACAGACCGACATTATGCCGAGTGGACCGGCTTGTTGAACCGACTCGACAGGGCAGCTTGTATGTTGCCTCGGAACGAATTGCTGGCTACGGCGGCGGCCAGGGTCGCGCCTCTTCCGCCTCCGCGCGGCATTTGTCGCTGACGATGAGCAAGTTACGATTGTCGCCGGCGGTGCTGTTATGCTGTTGACCACGGCTGAATCCAGGAGAACTCCTGCCTCCCGACGTTTTCCTAGCCCGCTTCACAGCTCAAAGCTGTCGCCACGCGCGCGTCCAGCCAAGACCCGATGCGCCGAACCAGCGACGATAGCGTAGTATCGATCCCTGATTTAGAATCTTGATCTGCGAGATGAATCTGTTCTTGGAAATCGATATCGTCTAAGGCTCGGAATAGCCCTTCACCTGCTTCGCGCCAAATCGGCCGTTGCGCGAGCACCTCCGCCAAGGCCCTCATCAGAACTCCCTTCAGCATGCCTGGGTTGCCGTTCCCCGTTTCCACTACGCACTGGAGAGCTGTGATCGCGGTCTCGTCGCCATAGGCAGCGACGATTGCCTTCAATGAGCTGATTGCGACAGTTCCGTTCGGCGGCAGATCTCGAGTGGACGGCTTGTGCCGTGGAATCTTCACGCCGGCTCTTATGCATACCTCAAGAACGCGTCTCGCGAAAGGATCTCCCGACTCAAGCTGCGCGTGAAATATGGTGTTTTGCGTTAACCGCGTAATCTTCGCGTTAATGGCTGCAAATGCAGCCGCTTGCTTATGCCGATCTGCCTGGACCACCTGACACGGTACAGTCTTGATATCTCGAAGAAATGCCGCTGTCGTTCGATGCTGGCCATCGATGATGGCGTAAAAGCCCCCTTCGACTGGAGCTGCGATCACCGGAGTAAATTTGGACCAATCGAAGGACTTGGCAATCTCTACGATATGCCTCCACGCAAGGCTTCCCATCGCTCTTTGGTATGTGTCGTCGATGACAAGCATGTGTACCGGCAGCCACTGAAGCATCGGTGCCGGACCGGTATTTAAAGGTGAAAAGTCCAGCTTGTCGTGCTTTGGAATGCACTTCGCGGTAATAGTCCGGAGTTGTGTATTGTAGTCAGACGTAATGGGCGACGATGAGTGAATATTCATTGGGCGATCTCCTTCCGGTTTAGCGAACCGTAGTGAAGCCCCAGCGCCCCTATATATTCATAGATGCCTTGCTGCCTAGAGGGATTAGAAGGCGAGTCGTGCAGATGGGGAAGGACCGAAGGTCTCAGGAGGTAGACTTCTTGGGGATAAGTATGGGGTTGCGGAAAACGATCCGGTCGGCAAGCGCCCCGGCCATGATTGGATGACCCGAAAACGCCCAACGCCGTGTCGAGCTCGCCGCCGGAAAATAGAAACGGCTTCGTCGAGCAAAAAACCGGGGGAAGCGCAACAACTCTGGTCGACGGCGACCGTCTCGAACAGCACGGCGACGTGCACGAGTGTTTCGCGCGCATTGCCGCGCTGTGGACGGCCTACCTCAAGATCCGGCGCGAACCGGCCGCGCCGCTTTGCGCGTTCGATGCTGCCGAAATGATGTCGCTCATGAAGAAGGCGCGGAAGCATGGCGGGGCCGCCAACCCCGACGACCACGTCGATGATGTCGGATATGCCGCTATCGCGGGGGAGTTGGCACCACTAAGTTTTTTTTGGGTTCCGTAGCAGTTTAACGAGCTTTTTGGTGCCATCTGGAGTGAAGATGTCTAGCTTGCCTATAGTATTACGAATCGTCTCGTGCATTTTTATGCTCTCTTCGGTGCCGAGGGTCGACCTGTGAAGCGGCGATATAGCCACAACAACCGAAGAAATATCTTTGATGAGGTCAAGAACAGCATCTCCAGCCTTCCTGGGGAAGCTAGCTAGGGCGCTCATTCTTTTGGCATCATCGTTTTCCGGATCGGTTATCTCGTCCAAAGCTGAAGTGATCTCACCGCCTTTCTCGTTTGCGAGACGAAGCAATGCCGGGAACGCCTGATCGGCAATCAGACCGAGGTAGCACAGCCGGCGAATCGCCTCGCCCCGCGACCGGATCCGATGCGCAAACATCCAGTCATCGATCGCTTTCAGATCGGAGGGCGACATCATTGTCACAACGCGCTGGTCTTTGAGTTCATCGGCCATCGGCGCCACTCCATGGAAAACTTGTGCAACTTTGCCAAGTCTTCTTGACACGGCACGGGCGGTAAGGCAACGCTGGAAAAGTTGGCAAAGTTGGCAAACTCTGCAAAGGCGGTGGTGCATGAACGAACGACGACGAATGCGGTTCGCGGTGATGCTGACCGATGGGGAGGTGCAGAGAATCCAAAACTTCCGCTTCGCCAACCGCATCGGCACAACGGCGGAGGCTGTAAGAATGCTTGTGGAGAAAGGCTTGGAGGCTTCAGCCTCGAAGGCAGCGACGGGGGTGCAGTTTGGCGACCAAGCCCCCGCCGCTGCTCTGAACACCACCGCCGTGGCAGGCGGTGACATCGTCACCAACGGCTGAACAGGAGCCACTGATGAACGTCCATACAAATAACACCAGCCACTCGATCATTCCAGCGGCGTTCGGCGCCAATCAACCGCTGACGATGTCGAGCCGCGAGATCGCGGACCTGGTGGAGACGCGCCATAACGATTTGATCGCGACGATCGAGCGGCAGATCGATGCCGGGATTTTACGAGTTAGTCGTAATAATCGGCGCCGGGTGGAACCGGAGGGCCGCGGGCGTCCCATCGAAGTCTATGACCTTGACAAGCGTGACACCCTCATCGTGGCGTCCGGCTATAGGGACGACCTCCGCGCCAAGATCATCGATCGATGGATGGAGCTGGAGGAAAGGGCCGCGAAGCGCAATGACCCCATGGAGGTTCTGAACGACCCTATGGCCATGCGTGGGCTACTCCTAACCTATTCGGAGAAGGTCATCGCGCTGCAGACCGAGAACAGCGAGCTGAAGCCCCAGGCGGAAGCTCTGGAGCGCATCTCGGAATCGTTCGGCTCCGTCTGCCCGACCGTTGCGGCGAAGTCTCTGCAGGTGGCGCCCCGGTGGTTGATACGCTGGCTCCGGGCGAACTCGTGGATGTACCGCCGCAGCGGCTCGTCTCACGACGTCGCCTATCAGGACAAAATCAACACTGGCCTGATGGAGAACAAGCCTCACACCTACCAGACCGACGACGGAACCGATCGCACCGTCTACCGGGCTCTCGTGACCCCCAAGGGCATCGCGAAACTCGCGCAGATCTTCAACGCTGATCGGCAAGACGGGCTGGACGTATGAGCGCCGGAGGAACGGTCAATAGACATCTCGCCGAGCAGGCAGTCGAGCACGTCGATGTCACCTCGGTGAGCATGGCGGGGCTCTTCGGCCTCTACATCGCCTTCGCGGCAGCGAAGGAACTGATGCTCGCTCACACCGGCTTGCCGGAAAACCAGGGCGACGAAAACGACATCCTGTCTGATGAGGTAGAGCGTCTTTGCTGTGTCCTGGAGAAGATCCAGGAGGCCGCATCCGCGAGGGAGCCTGACAACCCGATCGACCGCGGCTGGCGCGCCGAGATCATCGTCCGATGGGGCTTGGAATGTGGCCAGTGGGGCTGGGTCGCCGAAGGCCTGGATGCGTCCCGAGCAGCCTGACTGAATCGACATGCTGGAAAATGAGAGGGCGCCCGCGAGGCGCCCTTTTTTGTGTCCGGCCCATTTCTTGGGCCATTTCCTGGGCGGGCTATTCAGTGGGATTTGCGAAACCCTTGGTCCGCTTGGTCGGAGTGGCAGGATTCGAACCTGCGACCCCCTCGTCCCGAACGAGGTGCGCTACCAGACTGCGCTACACTCCGACATCGCTTGCGCGAGGCCGGTCTTATAGCCGTGCCTTCGAAGGGCCGCAAGCCGTCATGGCACTGATCACACATCTTATTGCGACAGAGCGGCAATTGCGGCTCCGCAGCGCCGGAACGGCTGGCTCTTCGGCCGGCAGCCCCTGATCCGATCTCGCGCTGATCGTCCCGAGATCGCCGTCTAGGCGCCCTTGGCCGCCTCGATCGCGTTGTCGACGCGGGCGTAGACGTCCTCGTAACGGACGATGTCGTCCTCGCCGAGATAGGGGCCGGACTGCACCTCGATGAGGTTGAGCGGCACCTTGCCGGGGTTCTCCAGCCGATGAACGCAGCCGAGCGGCAGGAAGATCGACTCGTTCTCGCGCAAGAGCACCTGGTCATCGTCGCGGGTGACGAGCGCCGTGCCGTTCACCACCACCCAATGCTCGGCGCGGTGATAATGCTTCTGCAGCGAGAGCTTCGCGCCCGGCCGCACGGTGATGCGCTTCACCTGGAAGCGCTCGCCCATGTGCAGCGACTGGTAATAGCCCCAGGGGCGGTGCACGCGCGGGGTCTGGGTGGCGGCCTCGTGGCCGTCCTTCTTCAGGCGCTCGACGAGCTTCTTGACGTCCTGGTCGCGGTCCCGCCGGGTAACGAGCACCACGTCGGGCGTCGCCACGACGACGAGATCCTCGACGCCGAGCGCCGCCACCAGTTGGCCCTCTCCGCGCAGATAGCAGCCCTGCGCCTCCTCGGCGACGACATCGCCCACCATGAGGTTGTCGGCCTTGTCCCTGACGCCGATCTCCCACAGCGCCGACCAGCTGCCGACATCCGCCCAGCCGCAGTCGGCCGGCACGACGGTGGCCTTGTCGGTCTTTTCCATGACGGCATAGTCGATGGAGATCGACGGCGAGGCGCGGAAGGCCTCGTCCTCGAGCCGGAGGAAGTCCATGTCGCGCTTGGCGTCGGTAACCGCCGCCCGCGCCTGCGCCAACACGTCGGGCGCGAGCCGCGCGAGATCGTCCAGGAAAACCTTGGCCGGCAGCAGGAAGATGCCGCTGTTCCAGAGATAATCGCCGCTCGCCAGATAGCTCTCCGCCGTGGCGGCATCGGGCTTTTCGCGGAAGCCGGCGACGCTGTGCGCACCGGGGCAGGCGGGCAGGGCCTCGCCGACATGAATATAGCCATAGCCGGTCGCGGGCGCGGTCGGCTTCAGCCCGAAGAGCACGAGCTGACCGGCGGCCGCCGCCGCAGCACCCTGGCGGACGGCGGCGAGGAAGGCTGCGGGATCACGCACCACATGGTCGGCCGGCATGAGCAGGACGGTCGCTGCGGGGTCATCCTCGAGCGCCAGCAGGGCGGCAACGGCCGCAGCGGGGGCCGTATTGCGTCCGGCCGGCTCCAGCACGATTGTCGCGTCGTCGATGCCGAGCCCCCTGAGCTGCTCGGCGATGACGAAGCGATGCTCGGCATTGGCGATGACCAGGGGAGCATTGAATTCCGCGCGGTCGGCGACGCGCCGCGCGGTTTCCTGCAGCATGGTCTTGTCGCTGGCGAGCGGCAGCAACTGCTTGGGATAGGCCTCGCGCGACAGGGGCCAAAGGCGGGTCCCTGTGCCGCCGGACAACAACACCGGCGTGATACGAGCGTTCGACTGGGCCATGGACAAGGGCGCTCCAATGGATCCTACATTCAGAAGCGGTACCACAAACCGGTGACGAAGCCAGCCTCGACCGGTGCGCTTCGACCGGCGATCATGGCGATGGCGGCCAGTTGCACGGACCAATGGTGGGCGAAGTCCCACACCACTCCAAGCTGGACTTTGTGATAACGCGCTTCCGTGAATATCCCCGCATCGCCATCATTCGCAAGGACATTGAAGGATTGCAGGAGGATAAGCCAGTTGCGCCGCGGTCGTACACCCAGCGTAACGTCGATGCGCAACTCGTCCTCGGCATACCCTGCACGCAGCCGGTAGCCGGCCTCTGCGTTGATGAAGGAGGGCCAGGCGCCAAGCGCGAAGGATTTGCCGAGGAGGAGGCGGACGTCGGCTTCCCAAGCGGTGCAGCAGGCCGCTGCGGGATTGAGCCGATTGGCGGGTACGGGCAGACGGGCGCTCGCCTGTATTGAGACGACCCAGCTCTCGCCCTCGAAAAGGCGGAAGCGTCCGCCGATCTCCGTATGGCCCGGTCCGACATAACGGGCGCCCCAGCCCGGCACCGAGGCGGCGAGAAGAGAGGGCGAGAAAAGGCCGGTGAAGCGATCGGTGAATCCGTATTCGAGAAAAGCCGATGCTTCGAATTTGCGATAGCTCGGGCCGCGCAGGACGCGCCCTCTGGAGTCGTAATAGAGCTGGGCGCTGACAAAGCTGCCGGTGACGATCACTTGGCCCTTGCCGGCGGGAAGCGTCCAGGCGCCGGCAACGGCGACATCGACGGTGGCCAAGGGGGCGGCGAGGGCAAGGACGACCCATGCGCAGAGGGTGCACAGCCGCCGGCGAACCCGCCGCTCCGATATGGCCGCGATCCAGCACGCACGTGCCGCGCGGACGAGATGTTCCCCCATCATCGTCGGTGCGGATCAGGACGGCGTTCGGTCTGGTCTGGCTCTCTGGTTGAAATGAACCTGCATGCGCTTCCCCCCGGACTTGCAGGCGATGAGATCCGGGTTTTCTGCCCCCGGCCAAACAAGGTTAACGCAATGCTTGAGCTTGTCCAGCATGTCGGCGGTAACGTGATCGGCGGCGAGCATCCTGGCCCGATCCCAGTTTTTTAGGCGAGACTTGGGGAATGATTTTGCAGTAGAGACGACCCATGCTTGCGTCCGGCCACCTTGCCCAGGATCACGTCGTCGAAAATGCCCGCCTGGTCCTGCCGGATGGGGTGATCGAGCATGGCTGGCTCGCCATGGCGGGCGGCATCATCGCCGATCTCGGCGAGGGTGATGCTCCCGAGCGCGGCCTCGATCTCGGGGGCGATTATCTGCTGCCGGGGCTGGTCGAGCTCCATACGGATCAGCTCGAGAGCCATTTCCGGCCACGTCCGCGGGTCAAATGGCATCCCTTGAGCGCCGTCATGGCCTATGACGCGCAGATCGCCGCGGCCGGCATCACCACCGTTTTCGACTGCCTCAGGGCCGGTTCGGACGAGGAGGGGGGCATGCCGAACAGCGACCTCTGGCTGCTCGCCGAGGCGCTCACGGAGGCGTCCCAGGCCGGGCATCTCAGAGCCGAGCACCGCATGCACCTGCGCTGCGAGGTCGCGACGAATGACGTCCTCACCGATGTCGAGGCTTTTGCGGCGCGGTACCCCCTCCATCTCATGTCGCTGATGGACCATACCCCCGGCCAGCGGCAGTTTCGCGACATCAGCCTGTGGAAGATGTATTTCACCAGCAAGGTGGCCCGCACCGAGGAGGAGGCCGAGGCGATGGTGCGCCGGCGATTGGCGCTCCACGCGGCCAATGCCGCCCGGCATCGCCGCTGGCTCGTCGACTTTGCAAAGTCGCAGGGAGCGGTGCTGGCGAGCCACGACGACGGAACGCCCGAGCATGTGGCGGAATCGATCGCCGACGGGGTAGCGGTTGCCGAGTTTCCAACGACCCATGAGGCGGCTGCCGCCTCGCATGCGGCGGGCATCCGCGTCATGATGGGCGGGCCCAATGTGGTGCGCGGCGCATCGCATTCCGGCAATGTGGCCGCCGAGGACCTGGCGCGCGCCGGTCTCCTCGACATCATCTCCTCGGATTACGTCCCGGCGAGCCTGATCATGGCCGCCTTCGCCGTGCCGGAACGCGTGCCTGAAATCGGCCTTCCGGAGGCGGTGCGCATGGTCTCGCTCACGCCCGCCCGGGCCGCCGGGCTGACTGATCGCGGCGCGCTCGCCGTCGGGCTGCGCGCCGATTGCCTGCGGGTTCATTGCGCCGGGGCCGTGCCGATTGTCCGGCAGGTGTGGCGCGAGGGCCTGCGCGTCGCCTGATCGGCGCTGGATGCATTGCAGGATGCAGTGCGAATGATAGGCTTGGCCGTAAACAACGATTGTTGCTGATCGCCATCGACGCAGATGGCGCACCTTCCGGGCAATAACATCTTGCCCGATCAACAAATTAGAGCGGGACCTTGAATCAAGGTGAGATCAGCCCGCTCACGGCAACGCAAGGGAGCAGTCGCATGGTTGGCAGCCGATCACGCCGAAGCTGGAGGCTCCTGGCGGGGCTCGTCGCTGCCCTGCTGGTGCTGCCGCCCGCAGCACCGGCCTCCGCGCAGGCCCGCCCCGCCGCGGCGGCAAGCGAGCCGACCAAGGCTTATCTTCGCGACGATCTCGCAAGCGATGCGGTCAGGCTCGAGGCCGATTTGAAGCGTGAGGCGGCGCTGCCGGCGGGGCGTCCCGGCACGCCGCCCGCCCGCCTCAAGCAGGATGCGGCTGCGGCGCTCGGGCGCGGCGATGCTGCCGGCGCCTTGGCGCTTTATGGAAGCGTCGTCGCAACCCAGCCCAATGATCCGGCCGGCTGGCTCGGCTATTCGGCGGCCTCCGCACAGTCCAAGAGCGACGATTACCGCGCCAACCAGACCTTTCAACGCCGTGCGCTGGCGGCTGCCTATGCCGCCTATCAGAAGTCGCGGACGCCAGCCCAGCAGGCAACCGCGCTCGCCGACCTCGGCGCGCTCTTTGCCACGCGCAACCAGTGGCGCGCAGCCATCGACACCTATCGCGCGAGCCTGGCGCTCGCCGACGTGCCGGCTCGGCGCGCGACCTACGAGGATCTGGTCGATAAGCACGGCTTCCGCATCACCGGCTATACGATCGATTCCGATGCTGCGACGCCGCGCGCCTGCTTCCAGTTTTCGGAAGATCTGCAACGCGGTCGAGCGGATTTCTCGCCCTTCGTGGCAATCGCCGGCGCCAACAATGCGGCCGTTACGGCGAACGGCACGGAGCTCTGTGTCGATGGGCTGGAGCACGGCAAGAGCTATGCCGTGGTGCTGCGCCAGGGCCTGCCCTCCGCCATTTCGGATGAGGCGCTGCGGCGGAGCGCCGATTACACGCTTTATGTGAAGGACCGCAGCCCGCAGGTGCGTTTCACGGGTCGCAATTACGTGCTGCCGCGTACCGGCCAGCAGGGCATCCCGGTGGTTTCGGTGAATACGGCCAAGGTCGATGTCCAGATCCTGCGCGTCGGCGACCGCGGCCTCCTGCCGACGCTTCGCTCCGGCGACTTCCTCGGCGGGATCAGCCGCTATACGGCCGAAAACTATGCCGACGACAAGGGCCAGCGCGTCTGGCAGGGCACGCTCGACGTGGCGAGCAAGCTGAATCAGGACGTGGTGACGGCCTTCCCCGTGATGGAGGCGGTCAAGAACACGCTCGAGCCCGGCGTCTATATCATGACCGCCGCGCCCGCCGGCGGCGCGACCGACCAGGACTACGGTGCCAAGGCGACGCAGTGGTTCGTGGTCTCCGACCTCGGCCTCACCGCCGTCTCGGGCGACGGCGGCATCGAGGTGATGACCCGCGCGCTCGGCACGGCCGCGCCGCTCGCCGGGGCGGAGGTGAAGCTGCTCGCCCGCAACAACGACGTGCTCGCCACGGAAAAGACCGACGCGGACGGCCGCGTGCGCTTTCCCGCTGGGCTCGCGCGCGGCACGGGCGGTGAGAGCCCCGGCCTCATCGTCGCGACGACCGCGGCCGGCGACTACAATTTCCTCGACCTCGCCCAGAGCCCCTTCGATCTGAGCGACCGCGGCGTCAAGGGCCGGCGTGCGCCCGGACCGCTCGACGCCATGATTTTCACGGAGCGCGGCGTCTACCGCACCGGCGAGACCGCCTTCGTCACCGCGCTGCTGCGCGACGACAAGGGCGTGGCGGCGCCCGGCCTGCCGCTGACCCTGGTGGCGCGGCGGCCGGACGGCGTCGAATACCGGCGCGCGCAGGTGACCGATCAAGGGGAGGGCGGCCGTGCCTGGTCGCTGCCTATCCTCGCCGGCGCCATGCACGGAACCTGGCGCATCGAGGCCTATGCAGACCCCAAGGGCCAGCCGATCGGTAGCACGTCGCTTCTGGTTGAGGACTATGTGCCGGAGCGGCTCGAGTTCACATTGTCGGCCAGCCAGAAGGCGCTGAAGCCGCGCGAAGCGGCCGATATCACGGTCGATGCTCGTTATCTTTACGGCGCCCCAGGCGCGAGCCTCGACGTCTCCGGCGAGGTCTCGATCACCGCGGCCGCAACACCGACGATCCCCGGCCTCGATGGTTTCGAGATCGGCCTGTCGGATGAGGAGTTCTCCGCCGTCACGACGGAGATCGAGCAGCACGCCACGACCGACGCGCAAGGCAAGGCGGACATCGTGGTTCCGGTCGAAGCCGTTTCGGCGCCGCGGCCCGTGGAAGCGAAGGTGACGCTCCGTGTCGGTGAACCCGGCGGCCGCGCCGTCGAGCGCAGCCTCACCCTGCCGATCCTGCCCGACGGCAAGGTGATAGGCGTGCGCAAACTGTTCGGTGAGTTGAGCGCCGGCTCTGCCGCGACCTTCGACGTGGTGCTCGCTGCCGCGACGGGTGAACGCCTCGCCGGCCCGGCGCAATGGAACCTTTATCGGCTCGAACGCGACTACCAATGGTACAGCCGTGACGGGCGCTGGTCCTACGAGACGGTGACGCGCACGCGCCGCGTCGCCAACGGCCGCCTCGATATCGCCGCCAATGCGCCGGGTCGCATCGCGGCGCAGGTCGACTGGGGCTCCTACCGCCTCGAACTCACCTCCGATCAGCCGGACATCCGCCCGACCAGCATCACCTTCGACGTGGGCTATAGCGGCGAACAGACGGCGGATGCGCCCGACCGGCTCGACGTCACGCTGGACAAGGCTGCCTATCGCGCCGGCGATACGATGACGGTCACCGTTAAGCCGCGCTTTGCCGGCAAGGCAACAATCGCTGTTGTCACCGACCATGTGCTCGCGGAGAAACTCGTAGACGTGGTGCCGGACGGCACCTCGGTGACGCTGCCGGTCCAGGCGGACTGGGGCGCAGGTGCCTATGTGGTCGCCTTCGCGCACCGGCCGCTCGATGTGGCGGCCAAGCGCATGCCCGGCCGGGCGATCGGCCTCGCCTGGTTCTCGATCGATCGCGAGGCGCGGGCGCTGACCCTCGACCTCGGCGCGCCCGCGACCATGCGGCCGCGCGAGACCCTGCGCCTGCCGATCAAGGTCGCCGGCATGGCGGCCGGCGAGAAGGTCTATGTCACGGTTGCAGCCGTCGATGTCGGCATCCTCAATCTCACGCGTTACGAGGCGCCTCAGCCGACAGACTATTTCTTCGGCCAGCGACAGCTCGGCGCCGGCATCCGCGACCTCTATGGCTATCTCATCGACGGCATGCAGGGCACGCTCGGCGCCATCCGCTCGGGCGGCGACGGTGGAGGCGCGGAGATCGTCGGCTCGCCGCCGGCGCAGGAGCCGGTGGCGCTCTATTCGGGCGTCGTGGAGGTTGGCGCCGACGGCACGGCGGAGGTGACCTTCGACATCCCGGCCTTCAACGGCACGCTGCGCGTCATGGCGACAGCCTGGACGAAGAGCAAGGTGGGCGAGGCGAGCGCCGATGTGGTGGTGCGCGACCCCGTCGTGGTCAATGCCACGCTGCCGCGCTTCCTCAATGTGGGCGATGAATCCCGCCTGGCGCTCGACATCCACAATGTGGACGGTGTACCCGGCAGCTATCGGCTCGCGCTGAATTCGAGCGGGCCGCTCGGCATCGATGCCGGCCAAGTCGAGCGCAATCTGGACCTCGCCGCCGGCGGCCGCACCACGCTCGCGGTGCCTGTCACCGGCACGGCCGTCGGCATCGCCACGCTCGATGTGCATCTGACCGGCCCTGGCGGCTTCGATGTGACGCAAAGTTTGCGCATGGGTGTGGAGCCCGGCCGGCCGCCGCTCGTCAACCGCACCGTGCGGCCCTTACCCCCGCAAGGGTCGGTGCGCCTGTCGAGCGATCTCTTCGCGGATCTCTTGCCGGGCACCGGGCTTGCCTCGATCTCCGTGGCGCCGCTGACGGCGCTCGACGTGCCGGCGCTGCTCGCGGCCCTCGACCGCTTCCCCTACGGCTGCACCGAGCAGACCGTGAGCCGCGCGCTGCCGCTGCTCTATGTCAATGCGCTCGCGGCCGCCAACGCCCTGCCGCCCGACATCAATGTCGATCAGCGCATCCAGCAGTCGATCGAACGTGTGCTGGCGCGCCAGGACGGCAACGGCTCCTTCGGGCTCTGGTCCGTCGGCGGCGACGACATCTGGCTCGACGCCTATGTCGCCGATTTCCTGACGCGGGCGCGCGAGCGCGGCTTCGTGGTGCCGCAGGTCGCCTTCGACCAGGCGCTCGAGCGGCTGCGCAACTATGTCGCCAACACCACCGACTTCAGCGACGGACAAGGCGAGGGGCTCGCCTATGCCGCCTATGTTCTGGCGCGTAACGGCCGGCCGGTGATGGGCGATCTGCGCTACCTCTCCGACGTCAAGATCAAGGATTTTGGGTCACCGCTCGCCCGCGCGCAGATCGCGGCGGCGCTCGCGCTGCTCGGCGATCGCGGCCGGGCGCAGAGCGCCTTTTCCTCAGCCGTGGAGCAACTGTCGTCGGTGCAGGATTCCGTGACCTCGCGGCCGGACTATGGCTCGCGCCTGCGCGACGGCGCGGCCGTGCTGACGCTCGTCGCCGAGACGGGGGCTGCGCCGACGGATATCGCCAATGCCAGTCGCGTCGTCGAGGATGCGCGGTTGCAGCGAGCCTATACCTCGACCCAGGAGGAGGCTTGGCTCGTGCTGGCGGCGGAAGCCCTGACCAAGAGTGCTGACAATCTCGATCTCAGCGTTGACGGCACGCCGCACAAGGGGGCGCTCTACCGCAATTTCCGGCCGGATGCGCTGGCCGGCGCAGGCGTCACCGTGACGAACAACGGCCGCACACCGCTCAATATGGTGGTGAGCGTCGCCGGCAATCCGGCAACGCCGGAGCCCGCCGCCAGCCAGGGCTATCAGATCGAACGCACCTATTATCGGCTCGATGGAACGCAGGTTGATCCTGCGACCGTGCGCCAGAACGATCGGCTCGTCGTCGTGCTGAAGGTCACGGAAACGGAGGCCGCCTTTGCGCGCCTCCTGCTGACGGACTACCTGCCGGCCGGCTTTGAGATCGACAATCCCAATCTCGTCGACTCTGGTTCCCTCGCCGGTTTGCCCTGGCTGAAGCGCGATGTGGAGCCGACCCATACGGAATACCGCGACGACCGCTTTGTCGCCGCCTTCGACCGCGACGGCAGCGATGCCGCCTTCTTCACGGTCGCCTATATGGTCCGCGCCGTCTCGCCGGGGCGCTATGTCCATCCGCCGGCGCTGATCGAAGACATGTACCGGCCCGAGCGCTTCGGCCGCACGGATTTCGGTGCGGTCGTGGTCGCACCGGCGGGACGGTGAAAGGAGTCTTCTCCGATGGAGGGGAGGCGCAGGAAACACCCCGTCATCCCCGGCCTTGAGCCGGGGATCCCAATCGGAAGAGCGACAACGGCTGCGAACGTCCGATCGGGATGGCCGGCTCAAGCCCGGCCATGACCGGGAGAGCCATAGGGCGCGTTGCGGTCATTGCGACCGCTACGCTGGTCGTGGCGGCGCTCATCGCCTCCGCGGCCCTCTGGCGCTTTGCCGCGGCACTCGGTCCGCTCGATCTGACCGTGGCGGAGGCGCGCTCGACCGAGGTGCTCGACCGCGACGGGCGGCTGCTCCGCGCCTTCACGACGCCGGAGGGCCGTTGGCGCCTGCCGGCCACCATCGCCGATGTCGACCCGCGCTTCGTCGCCCTGCTCAAAGCTTATGAAGACAAGCGCTTCGATAGCCATCCCGGCATCGATCCTCTGGCTGCGTTGCGTGCGGCGGGCCAACTCGTGACGAGCGGCCGCATCGTCTCCGGTGCCTCCACGCTCACCATGCAGGTGGCGCGGCTTCTCGAACCGCGCGCCGAGCGCAGCCTGACCGCAAAGCTTCGGCAGGCCGTGCGCGCCGTCGAGCTCGAACGGCGGTTCTCCAAGGACGAGATCCTCTCGCTTTATCTGAGCCTGGCGCCCTATGGCGGCAATCTCGAAGGCATCCGCGCCGCGAGCCTCGCCTATTTCGCCAAGGAGCCGAAGCGGCTGTCGCTCGCCGAGCAGGCCTTGCTGGTGGCATTGCCGCAATCGCCGGAGACGCGCCGGCCGGACCGCTTTGCCGAGGCTGCGCGCATTGCGCGCACGCGCGTGCTGGCGCGAGCGGTCGAAGCGGGGCTCATCAGTACGGCAGAGGCGAAGGCGGCCGAGGCCACGCCCATCCCGACGGCGCGACGCCCCATGCCCATGGTCGCACCTCATGCGGCGGAGGAGGCGGTCGCCGTCGATCCCGGCGCCTCGGTCATCAGGCTCGCCATCGACGGGCGCCTGCAAAGGAGCCTCGAGGCGCTCGCGCGCGGCAATGCGCTGCGGCTCGGCCCCAATCTCTCGGCGGCGATCGTCGCCATCGACAATGCGACCGGCGAGATCCGTGCCCATGTCGGCGCGGCCGATTATTTCGCGGCCGAACGTGCCGGCGCGCTCGATGCCGCGCTGGCCGTGCGCTCGCCGGGTTCGGCCCTGAAGCCCTTCATCTACGCGCTCGCCTTCGAAAACGGCATCGCTCATCCCGAGACGGTGCTCGACGATCGGCGGACGCGCTTCGGCGCCTATGCCCCGGAGAATTTCGATCTCGCCTTCCAGGGAACGGTCACCGCGCGCCGGGCGCTGCAGCTCTCGCTCAACATGCCGGCGGTGGAGCTTTTGGATGCGCTCGGTCCCGTGCGCTTCCTGGCGCGGCTGAGGAATGTCGGTGCCGATATCGTGCTGCCGAAGGAGGATCCCGGCCCGCCGGGGCTCGCCATCGCGCTCGGCGGGCTCGGCATCCGGCTCATGGACATGGCGCGGCTTTACGCCGGCCTCGCCCGCGGCGGGGTGGTGCCGACCCTCGTCTCCCGGCTCGACGTGAAGCCTGTCAGGGCCCATGTGCCGCCGCTCACGACCCCGGTTGCCGCCTGGTATGTCGCGGATGTCCTGCGCGGCGCGCCGCCGCCGGTGAATGCGCTGCCCAGGTCGATCGCCTTCAAGACCGGCACGTCCTATGGATATCGCGATGCCTGGGCCGTCGGCTTCGACCGGCGGACGACCATCGCGGTCTGGCTCGGGCGGCCAGACGGCGTCTCGGTGCCCGGCCTTGTCGCCCATCAGGTGGCAGCGCCGGTGCTGTTCGACGCCTTCGCCCGGCTCGATCGCGAGCCCGAGGCGATCCCGGCGCCGCCGAACGTCATCTTCGCCACGACGGCGACATTGCCGCCGCCGCTCCGGCATCTGCGACCGGATCAGCCGAAGACGATCGCCGCGACCGCAACCGCGCCACTGAGGATCGCCTATCCTCCCGATGGTGCGCTCGTCGAGGTCGGGATGTCCGGAACCGCCAGCCCGAGCGCGCTGCCGTTGAAGGCGAACGGCGGCGTGCCGCCGCTCACCTGGCTCGTCAATGGCGCGCCGGTGGCGGAGCCGAGCCTCAGGCGCGAAAGCCTATGGCAGCCGGACAGCCAGGGCTTCGCACATGTGTCGGTGATCGACGCGCGCGGCGCCAGCGACAGCGTGACGGTGAAGGTGGAATAAGCGGACGCCGCCGTCAGGGCGAGAGTGCTGCCTCACACAACGAAATGGCCGGGACAAGCCCGGCCATGACGAAGAGAGATGGAGACCACAGTCTTACGACTGGGCGCTGCGCGAGTCCGGCCCCTTGTAGCGGGGACGACGTGACCGTCCGGACGGCGCACCGCCTGGCCGGCCGGCGGACGAAGGTCCACGTCCCTGGCCGTACTGACCATGGCCGGAGCGCTCACCCTGCCCGTGGCCCTGGCCACGCTGCGACTGGCCCTGATAGCCTTGGCCGCGGTGCTGTTGCTGACGCGCCGGCGCCTTGTTGGCAGTCGAGGTCGCCTCGATCGGCACGCTGGTGTCGAGCCGCCGGTCGACAGCCGGGATCTTCTGCCGCGTCAGGCGTTCGATATCGCGCAGAAAGGCGCGCTCCTCGCCGTCACAGAAGGAGATGGCGATGCCTTCCGCCCCGGCGCGCGCTGTGCGGCCGATGCGGTGCACATAGGACTCCGGCACGTTCGGCAGGTCGAAATTGATGACATGCGTGACTGCATCGACATCGATGCCGCGCGCCGCGATATCGGTGGCGATGAGCACCGGCGTTTTGCCCGAGCGGAATTCGGCGAGCGCCCGCTCGCGCTGGCCCTGGCTCTTGTTGCCGTGAATGGCGGCCGCACCGATGCCATCCAGTTCGAGCTGGCGCACGACGCGGTCAGCGCCATGTTTCGTGCGGGTGAAGACGAGCGTGCGACCGGTCGCCTCTCCACGCAGGATCTCGGCCAGCAGCATGCGCTTGCGCGCAGTCTCCACGAAGAGGACGCGCTGTTCGACACGCTCGGCAGTGGTCGCCACCGGCGCCACCGACACCTGCACCGGATCGCGCAGGAATTCGGCCGCCAGCGAACCAATTTCCTTCGGCATGGTGGCCGAGAAGAACAGGTTTTGTCGCGCCTTCGGCAGACCGGGGAGGATCCGGCGGATGGCGTGGATGAAGCCCATGTCGAGCATCTGGTCGGCCTCGTCGAGCACGAAGACCTCGACGCTCGCCAGATTGACGGCGCGGTTGTCGAGATGGTCGATGAGCCGGCCGGGGGTGGCGACGAGGATATCGACGCCCTGGGCGAGCTGCACGGCCTGCGGGCGTCCGCCCACGCCGCCGAAAACGACCGCGATGCTGAGGCCGAGGTGCCGGCCATAGGTACGGAAGCTGTCGGCGATTTGGCTGGCGAGCTCGCGCGTCGGGCTGAGGATCAGCGCCCGGCATGCGTGGCGCTTGCGCGGCGCCTTATTGGCCGCGAGCTTCTGCAGGATGGGCAGCGCGAAAGCCGCCGTCTTGCCGGTGCCGGTCTGGGCGATGCCCATGAGATCGCGACCGCCGAGAAGATGCGGAATGCTTTGTGCCTGAATGGGGGTGGGGGTTTCGTAACCCTCGGCTTCGAGGGCCTTGAGGAGAGGCTGGGCGAGGCCCAAGTCCTTGAAAGTGGTCGTCAATCGAAAATTCTTTCCAAAGCAACGCCGATCCGCATACCCAAAGGCTGCAGATCTCAAGCGCGGGGAGATGAACGCCCCGCGTGATTGGGCTGTTCGGTGAGCCGCGGATTGTCGGCGGGCGATGTCGCTGCCGACATCGCTCACGCTGCCGATGGCATATGCTCCGCGCGGCAACCGTTTAAGTGGTCTCAATAGGCTCGGAAGTCAAGCCCAAAGCGGCACCAGGGTGTCACCCGTCCCGCCCCTGTGGCGCGACGGCACCGGGCGCGGCCCACAATGCGCGCCAGATCTTGGGATTGGTGAAGAAGGCGATGGCGATCGCAATTCCGCCGCCGAGAACCGTTGCCGCCAGCCGATGCCAGGCGGTGACGACCTCCGGCACATGGTCGAGCCCGAGAAGGAATACGACGGTCGCGGTGATGGCAATTGTGAAGATCACATACTGGCTTCTCTGCAGGCCAAAGGAGAGCCAAGCCGCACCGAGTGCCAGCGCGACGTGCAGAGCGGTGGACGGCGCCGTCAGGCTGATGAGGCTTGCGAGCCCGCCGCCGGCCGCTGTGCCCACAAGACGTTCGAGCCCGCGCGTACGGGTCGCCCTCAATTGCGGCTTGAGCACGATGAGCGCCGTCATCGGCGCCCAATAGCCGTTCGCCAGACCGAGCCAGTGGACCAGCCCGGAGGCCAGAATGACCGAAACGGCCGCCCGGATCGCGTGGCGCAGCGTCGGCAGCTTGCCGTGAAGCGCAAGCCGCAGGCTCTTGCGCACGCGTCGCAGACTGTGATGGGCCACTTGCGACGGTGCGCCGCCGCCGAGCCGCCAGCCGATCTGCACGCAGGCGATCTGCAGGAGCCCGCCGGCAAGAACGAGGCCGGCGCGTGCTGCCGCCCCCGACAGGTCGGCCGGATAGGAGCCGGCCACCAGGAGCGCGATCGACCATTGCAGGATGATCCACCAGGCCCCGAGTTCGATGGTGGTGAACATGGCGCAAGCGGCCGCCCACAGCCCAGAGGTCACGAGGAAGGCGATCTCGTGGTTGCCGACACTCGAACCCACGAAGGCCGAGAGGCTCATGCCGACTGCGGCCAGCATCATGGGCGCGGAGCGCCAGCGAGTGAAGACATGGACGGATCCGAAACCGACCGACAAGGCTCCGCTCGTGAGAATGCTGCCGGTCAGGACATCATCGGTGAGGACGCCATAGCCCAGGGTCAGCGCAACCGCCGGCAGACAGAGAAAAGCGGATCGAGTGTTGAAGGATAGCGACCGAATACGTGCGAGCAGCGCGCCCATCATGGCAATCATCCGCGAATTGAGCCATCACCCGACACGCCTGTAAAGGATGACCATAGGATGCGTATCCGTTCGAACTGACATCGTATCACTGCCGCTGCTCCAGGCTTTTCGCGGCAACCATAGTCCCGAATATGGCTTTCCGACGATAGCACCTTAAGCTATGGTATTAGTCGCAAAAGGCGAGTTTTGCCGACCCAAGTCACTTCAGAGAACGTCATTGCCTGTCGGCATAGGGTCGGTGAAGCCGAGAGAAAGACGCGGGGCTGTCATGACGAATGCTGCACAACCGAATACGTCACCTTCCCTCGGAGCCGGATTTTCCGAAGTGAGGGAAAAATGGGGCTGGTTCGTCGCTCTCGGCGTCGGCCTCATCATTCTCGGCGTCATCGCCCTGGGCAATCTCTTCCTGGCGACAGTTGCGACCGTGTTCTATATCGGCGCCATGATGCTGGTCGCCGGTATCGTGCAAATCGTGCATGCCTTCCAGGTGAAGACCTGGAGCCGCTTCTTCTATTGGTTCCTGAGCGGCATCTTCTATGCAATTGCCGGTGGAATAGCGCTTTACGATCCGCTCGTCGCCGGCGCGGCAGTCACGCTTCTTCTCGCAGTCGCGCTCGTGGTCGCCGGGGTCTTTCGCATCTGGGTGGGACTGCATGCTCGGCCGGAAGCCGGTTGGGGCTGGATCGTGGCCACGGGCGTCATCACCTTGCTGGTCGGCATTGTCGTTTATGCGGCCTGGCCCGGCAATAGCCTCTTCCTGCTCGGGGCGATCCTGGCAATCGACCTTTTGATCCAGGGGCTGGGATTCATCCGTTGCGGCCTGGCATTGCGCGCCCGGCGTGGCGCTTGAGCGATCCCCGAGCACATCGGGCGGCGGAAAACCCCTCCGCCGCCCGAACTCGCCTCGGAGTGCGATAAGGCGGGTATCTCAATGTGTTCAGTTATGTCGGCCTAGCTTAGACATAGCCATTCTTCGCCGAAGCTGGACAGTATCTGCGCATGGCGAAGCGTAGATCGGGGTCGCTGCGCTATAATGCAAATACAACATTTTTGTAGCCGTGAGCGGAACCATGGTATTGGCCGTCCGTTCTTCCCTCGAACCCGCGATTTAGCGAGAGGAACGAACGATGATGAAGCGCGTGACTTTTGCGACTGCATTGATTGCCGCCATGGCGGCAGGACCTGCCTTCGCCCAGAACACGGCGCCGTCCGGCAATGCCGCGCCGTCTGGCTCGATGACCAATCCTCCCGCGGCTGCTCCGGGGTCGAACTCGGCGCCAGTTGGCGGCAGCAATAATGCCGGCGGCGGCAATGCGGCCCAGATGAGCGGCACTGCCGCGTCCATCAATTATGTGACGCAGCAGACGGATCAGCAGGTCCTCGGCTCCAACCTGATCGGCGCCTCCGTCACCGGCAATGACAACGCCTCGATCGGCGAGATCAATGACCTTCTTGTTGGCCGCACCGGCACTATCGAAGGCGTGGTCGTCGGCGTTGGCGGTTTCCTCGGGATGGGCGAAAAGAACGTCGCCGTTCCATTCCAGTCCATCCAGGTCACCAATGACGGCAACGCGGCCAACACGCCCAAGCTGACATTGCAGGTGTCCAAGGCCGACCTACAAAACGCGCCCGAGTTCAAGCGTGCGGACGACGACAACGCCGACTCGATGGCCACGGGTTCCACCAACCCGGCCACGCCGCCGGCTGCCAATCCGAACACTGCCCCGGCCCGGTAAGCGTATCGGCAGAGCAATAGAGGGGCCCGCCGTCACGGCGGGCTCTTTTTTTGCGTCCGCTGTCGTTCCTTGCGTCCGCTCTTGGGTTCCCAGGCTCAGTGGTAGGGATCGGCCGCGTCGCGCAGACCATCGCCCATGAAATTGAAGGCGAGGACGATGAGAACCACAGGCGCGATCGGCCACAGAAGCCAAGGCTGAAGATTGACCGCGGCGAGGTTCTGCGCCTCGTTGAGGAGAACGCCCCAACTGGTGACGGGCGGCCGGAGGCCGAGGCCGAGGAAGGACAGCGCCGTCTCGCCGAGGATCATTGAGGGGATCGACAGGGTTGCCGAGGCGATCAGGTGGCTCATGAAATTCGGAATGAGATGGCGGGCGATGATCCGCCGCCGCGACGCCCCCATCAGCACGGCGGCGCGCACGAATTCCTCCTCGCGGAGCGCCAATAGCTTCGAGCGCACGGCGCGCGCCAGACCTGGCCAATCGAGCAGGCCGAGAATGATCGTGATCCCGAAGAAGATGACGAGCGGGCTCCAGTTGGCCGGTAGCGCCGCCGAAAGCGCCAGCCACAGCGGCAATTCCGGCAGGGAGCGCAGGATCTCGATGACCCGCTGGATGACGCTGTCGACCCAGCCGCCGAGATAACCGGCGAGGCCACCGAAAAACAGGCCGAGGGCGAAGGAGACGACGATTCCGACGATGCCGATCGTCAGCGAGATGCGCCCGCCATAGATGATCCGCGAGAACATGTCGCGGCCCAGCCTGTCCGTGCCGAGCAGGAAGAAGGTGCCGCCCTCCGGCGCGCAGACGATATGGGTGTTCATCTCGACCAGATCCCAGAACCGATAGCGCGGGCCTTCACAGAAGAAGCGCAGCGGCTGCGGCTCGGTGCGGTCGACGACATAGTCTCGCGTGAATGTCTCCAGATTGAAGGTGAAAGAATAGGGATAGACGAAGGGCCCGACGAAGCGGCCCTCGTGGAAGAGGTGCACACCCTGCGGCGGCGCATAGAGGAAGTCGCCGTTGCGCTGATTCTGACCGTAAGGCGCGATGATCTCCACGAAGGGAATGGTGAGGTAGAAAAAGAGCAACACGAGCGCCGATACCACGGCGAGCCGGTTGCGCTTGAACTTCCACCAGATGAGCTTCAGCGACGAGGCCTGATAGAAGCGCTCGTCCTCACGGGCGCCGGGATCGACGAGCCCCGGGTCGAAGGGGGCGGTGTCGACGAAATGACCGGTCCCGCCGGCCTCTGCATCACGCGTCATGGACATCGGTCACCTCTGTCCCAGGCGGATGCGCGGATCGAGCCAGGCGAGCAGGAGATCCGACACGAGCATGCCGGCGACGGTCAAGACGGCAACAAACATGAGGATGAAGCCGGCCAGAAACTGATCCTGCGACTTCAGCGCGCCGAGCAGAATGGGGCCGACGGTCGGCAGGCTCATTACCAGCGACACGAGCACGGAGCCGGAGACCAGATGCGGCAGGAGGTTACCGATATCTGCCACGAAAGGGTTGAGCGCCATGCGGAACGGATATTTCAGCAGCGCCTTGGTCGGTGGCAGCCCCTTGGCCTTGGCGGTGACGTAATATTGCTTGCCGAGTTCGTCCAGCAGATTGGCGCGCATCCGGCGGATCATCGCGGCCGTCCCGGCGAGCCCGATCACCAGGGTGGGCACGATGAGATGCTGCCCCAGCGAGCCGATCTTAGCGAGCGTCCAAGGCTCGCCCGCATAGCGGCTGTCGTAGAGGCCACCGATGGAAATGCCGAACCAGCGGTTCGTGTAATAGAGAAGAATGAGCGCGAAGAGGAAGCTCGGCATCGCCAGCCCGAAATAGCCGAGCAGGGTGACGATATAGTCGCCGACCGAATATTGTCGTCTGGCCGAATAGATGGCGATGGGGATGGCGACGACATGGACGAAGATGACGGTCGCCAGATTGAGTAGCAAGGTGAGCCACAGGGCTTCGCCCACGACCTCCTTGACCGGCCGATCATATTCGAAAGACCAGCCCCAATCGCCTTGTAGGAGGCCGGAATAGCCGTTCGGTCCGGGCATGACGCCGAGCCAGACGAAATACTGCTCCCAGCCCGGCCGGTCGAGGCCATATTGCTTGATCAGGAAGTCGGCCTTGGCGGCTGCGGAGGCATCGCCCTGGGAGCGCAGCTCGGCGATCTGGTTCGAGAGGAAATCGCCCGGCGGCAGCTTGATGATGAAGAAGATCAGGGCGCTGATCAACAGCAGCGTCACCACCATCGTGGCGGCGCGCCTTGAGAGAAAGCGGATCATTGTGCCTCGGCCACCCGCCGTTCGGGCTTGTCCCAGAAGATTTCGTCGATGCGGTAGACGCCCACGAGCGATGTCGGTTCCCAGCTGTAGAGGGCCTTGTCGGGGAAATTGGTGAGCCCGGCCCTGAGCACGATCGGCTGCAGCGCGTCGGCCACGGTGCCGATAGACCACTGCTGATCGGTGCGATTGGCGAGCATCTCATGCCAGATCTCCGCCTGCCGCTTTCGGTCGGCCGTGGACAGCCATTGATTATAGAGGTCGAGCAACTGCCGGGCAGCTTCGAGATCGCAGGCCTCGCCGTTCTTGCCCTTGGTCTCGATATACTGCCCCCATTTCGGCCAGGCGTAATTATCCTGAAAAACCGGCGCCAGTTCGGCCGGCGACATCCCGGGCGTCGGAATGGCATTGTCGAGGCCGTAGTTCGCGACCATCACCGGCAGGCCGGCATAGGCCCGGTTGCGCAGCACATTGATATCCTGCGGCTTGATGAAGAGCCGGACGCCGATCTCGCGCCAGAATTCGGAGATCAGCTGGAGCGTATCGACCGCCATGCCCGTGTCGCCGTCGACCTCCACCACGATCTCGAGCGGGCGCCCGTCGGGCAGGAGCCGCGTCCCGTCGCCGCGGCGTTCCGTCAGCCCGATTTCGTCGAGCAGCGCATTGGCCCGGTCGGGATCATAGGTGCCGTATTCCGTCCGGTATTCCGGTTCGAAGAGGCGTGAACCCTCGCGCACGGTGTCGTTGCCTTCCGTGCCCAGCCCGAAGAACAGGGCGTTGTTGATCGTGCGCCGGTCGATGCCGAGCGACAGCGCCCGGCGGAAGCGCACGTCACGGTTCAGCTTCCGCCAGACCGGGTCGTTGACCGTGAGATTGGGATAGAGCGCGACCTGTGAGCCTCGGGCGATAGGCCACAGAAGCGTCCGGTAGCCATGAGCCTTCTCGCCCTGCTTGAGGACGGGAATATCGGCTGTCGTGAGCCCGCGCGCGAGAAAGTCGACTTCGCCTGCATTGGCCTTGGCGGCGAAAAGCCCGGGCGAGGACATATCAACGATGATCCGGTCGATATAGGGCAGCTGGTGGCCGGCGGTATCGACCCGGTGGTAATAGGGATTGCGCTGGAAGATGAAGCGATTGGCCGGCCCGGCGGTGATCACCTTCCAGGGGCCGAGCGTCGGGATGTCCGGATTGGATCCGTCGAACATGTCGTCCATGCGATTGTGGAGAGCGGCCCAGGATTTGAGCTTCGCCCGCGCCGCCGCCTGGGCCAGTGCCTCCGGATCCGAATATTTGCTGTGGAACTGCTTCATATAATGGGCAGGCCGGTAGATCAGCGGATCGCGCGGCCCTGCCAGCATAGGCAGAAAGCGGGGATTGGGCTTCTGCCATTCATAGCGCACGGTGTGATCGTTGATCACCGTGAAAACCGGTCTTTGTCCCTCGACCAGCATGAACATCGGCGGGCCGGCCGGCGAAAGCTCCTTGTTGAGGGCAACGTCATCCCACCAATAGCGGAAGTCTTCCGCCGTGAAGGGTTGCCCATCCGACCATTTATGACCTTTGCGGATATGGAGCGTGAAGATGCGGTCGTCGACATCGTCGACACTCGCCAGAATATCCGGCTTGAGGTCGAGGTTCGCGTCGTAGCCGACAAGCCGGCTATAGGCCATGGAGGAGAGATAGCGCAGGTCGCGCGCTTTCCCCGCTAGCGTCAGGATATCGCCGCCCGGTTTGCCCGTGCGGCGGCCATGCGCTGCCATGTCGACGACGAGCGGCTCGGCGGGAACCCGTTCGGCGACGGGTGGCAGCTCGCCCTTCTTGACCGCCTCTTCGAAATAGGGGGTCTCGACATAGGCCGGCGCGGCGACGGCGCCGTCGAAGGGCGCGCAGATCGCCGCCAGCGGAAGCACAAAGGCGAGGGCGGTGACCGTTACGGCCGCGCCAATGGAAGCAAGGCACCGCATCAGGCTGCTTTCCTTTCTCCCTGGACAGCCACGCGCACCCGATGGCCCGGTTCGATCTCCCGCATCACGCTATCGGACGCGTCCGGCAGGCGGAAGGGCTCCGGCCAGTCGTCGGGATCGGAGAAGCTATCGGATCGCAGCGCGTTGAAGTCGAGCGGGTGGTCGAGATCCGGGCTCGGCACCGCGGCAAGCAGCGCGCGCGTATAGGGATGCGCCGGATTGCGGAAAAGAACCGCCTTGGGCGCTTCCTCGACGATAAGGCCGCGGCACATCACGGCGATGGTGTCGGCGAGATAGTCGACCACCGCCAGATTATGCGAGACGAAGAGATAGGAGAGGCCGAGTGCCGTCTGCAGATCCTTCAGCAGATTGAGGATCTGGGCCTGGACGGAGACATCGAGGGCGGACACCGGCTCGTCCAGAATGAGCACGCGCGGCGAAAGCGCGAGCGCCCGGGCGATGCCGATGCGCTGGCGCTGCCCGCCCGAGAAGGAATGCGGGTAGCGCCGCAGGTAGCGCTTGTCGAGGCCGACGAGCTCCATCAGCATCTTGGCCTTGGCGAAGCGCTCCTCGCTCCCGCCGATGCCGTGGATGACGAGCGGTTCGGTCAAGGCCTCATAGACGGTCATGCGCGGATTGAGCGACGAAAAGGGGTCTTGGAAGACCACCTGCACCGCTCGGCGATATGCGAAGAGTTCCTCGCGTCCGAATTGCCGGACGTCGCGGGGACCATTGCCGTCGTCGAAGAGCACGCGGCCCGTGTCCGGCTCGACGGAACGCATGATGATCTTGGCGACGGTCGTCTTGCCGCAACCGGACTCGCCCACGAGCCCGAGCGTCTTGCCGGCGGGCAGCGACAGGCTGACATGCTCGACGGCCCGCACCGTCCTGACCCGGCCGGAGAACCAGCCGGCGCGCAGCGCATAGGTCTTGCTGACCTCCTCGACGCTCAGCACCGGGCCGCGTGGCTGCGGGCGCTCGCGCTTCGGGGAGGCATCGATCATGCCCGTGCTCGCCACTTCGCGGATGGGCGTCAGCCGTTCATCCGGCCCCATGTCGAAGCGCGGCACGGCGCGCAAGAGAGCCTTGAGATAGGGATGCTGGGGGTTGCGGAAGAGCGCCTCGCGAGGTCCCGCCTCGACGATGCGCCCGCGATACATCACGGCGATGTCGTCGGCCATATTGGCGACGATGCCGAGATCATGGGTGATGAGCAGGATCGCCATCCCGGTCTCGGCCTGCAACTCAAGCATCAGATCGAGGATCTGCGCCTGGGTCGTCACGTCGAGCGCGGTGGTCGGCTCGTCCGCGATGAGAAGGGCCGGCCGGCAGATCAGCGCCATGGCGATCATCGCGCGTTGGCGCATGCCGCCGGACAGTTCGAAGGGATAAGTGTCGAAGGCCCGCTCCGGATTGGGAAAGCCGACGCGTTTGAAGACCGCGATCGACATCTCGCGGGCTTCCGCCGCCGAGACCTTGCGGTGCAGCATCAAGGCCTCGCCGACCTGGTCGCCGATGGTGTGCAGCGGCGACAGCGAAGTCATCGGCTCCTGGAAGATCATGGCGATGCGTCCGCCGCGGAGCGCTCGCATCGCTTCCGACTCCGGATCGAGCCGGCAGATGTCCACCGGCTCGGCCGGGGCTGCGGCCCCGTTCCTGGCGGGGTCGTTGAACAGAATTGAGCCGCGGGCGATCTGCCCGGCTTTCGGGAGGATTTGCAGAATGGCCTGGGCGGTCACCGATTTGCCGGAGCCGGATTCGCCGACGAGGGCGACCGTGCGGCCTGCTCCGATGCGCAGCGACACGCCGTTGACGGCGTAAAAAACGGCTCGATCTCCGGGGAAGGCAACCTGGAGATCCCGAATTTGCAGCAGCGGCTCGGGACGGCCGCCTACCCTCGTCTCGTTCACTGACGTCCCCTCGCGCCTCTCGGCTTCTCTCGCGCCAGGTCTTAAACAGTAAATGATTACGGCCACATGTCACGTGATCATAGAGCACAGCTCGAAAACGCGACCCTTTAGACCGGTCGGGCGAGGAAAATCTCGGCTGCGGAGAGCGGGCGTACCGCCGGGGCGGCGAGGAAGTGTTCGAGCAGGCGCTCGCAGAAACCCCAGACGATCTCGTCCTGGACGAGGTGATGGGTGAGGAGGCCGACGGGCGCCTCGGCCGGCGCGTCTGCGACATGGGCGGTGAGGCGGGCGAGAAGCTCCCCTTCGTCCGCGAGCCCGCGCCCGCCATGCCAATCGATGGGATCGCAGTGGGTATTGGCGATCACGAGGTTCGGCGCGCCGCCCTGACGGCCGAAGGTGGACAGGCCGCGATAGCCGAGTTCCGGCAGAACCGGGACCAGCGCCGGCGATACCCGGTTCCACGGCGGCACGAAAACCGGCACGAGCTGCTCCCCAAAGCCCGCCCGCAGGATCGAGAGGGCGGCGCTTGCGTCCGCCACTAGCGCGGCGAGGGGTCGATGCGGCCCGAACTCGGCCTTTTTCTCGCCCAGCGTTGCATGATTCTCGTGGCGAAGCCCGTGGACGAGCAAATCGACGGCCGGCTCGCCCTTCAGCCGCTCGGCCAGGGCAGGTTGCGCGGCAGCCGGGATCACGGCGAGCGCGAGCGGCAGGTGATAGCCCCTGGCCATGACGAGGAGGCGGTCGAGAGCTGGCGTCGGCGCGATGGCGTCGTCGTCGCGCCACCAGAAGCGAAGCGGCTGGCCGGCATCGGCGCGGGCCTTGAGCGCATCGTCGAGTTTTTGCCAGGCGCCGCTGCGCGCACCCTTGGCCCGTTGCGGGGCGCCACTGCCGGCTGCGATCGCCTCGATGAGCGTCACGCTGCGGGCGAGCCCCTGGCGGTCGATGGATGCGGCCGGCGGCGGCGGGGCCGCGAGTGCAGCGCGTATGGCGGCCGCCAAGGCCTCGGGGCTGAGGTCGGCCTGGGGAACGAGTGTCAACAGCCCCTCGCGGGCGAAGCGTTCGGCACGCAGCCGCTGCTCGGTCTCGCCTGCCTCCTCGAAGGGCACGACGACAGCGCGTGTGCCGGCGCGCAACAGGTCGACGGCGGTATTGTAGCCGAACTGGCTCACCGCGACGGCAGCCTGGCCGAGCAGCGCCGGAAAATCCGGCCGCGCGCGCTCGACCGTGACATGGGCTGGGGCATCGGCGCGGAGGTCGAGGAAATCGTTCTCGCTGACCCCGGCCCCGACCAGAATCCGCCAGCGGCGACCGGCGATCTCGCGTGCCGCGGCCACGGCGCTGCGGTAGAGCGGCAGGGAGGCGGCGCTGCCGCCGCCGGAGACGAGGATTTCGCCCGCTCCACCGGCTCCGGCGATTTCGGCCGCACGCCCATCGTCGATATAGCCGGTGTAGCGGAGGAGGGGGCGTAGGTCGTCGGCGATGGGCCAGCTCGCCTCGAGCGGCAGCACGGCTGGATCGCCATGCACGAGCACGGCGTCGTAAAAGGCGCGGAGGATGTCATGCGTCTCGGCGATGCGCTCCCGCTTCGACGAGGCGACCAGCACGTCGCGCACCGAGGCGAGCACGGCCGGGCGCGGGTTCATGCGCCTCGCCGCCGCAACGAGAGCGTGATTTTCCGCGGCGAGCGCCCGCCGCCCGAAGGGATAGAGCTCGGTGATCACCACCTTCGGCCGCGCCGTTTCGAGCGCGGCGAGAAGCGCCTCGCGCCGGCCCGCGAGATAGCTGGGCGAGGCGAGCTCCCCGTCCGGACTCAGAAGGCGCGAGAAGGCCGTGCCGGCGACCTTCACCGGCGGCAGCTGCACGAGGCGCACGTCGCCGGCCGCGAGCAGCGGCGAGGGCAGGCCGCCCGAGACGAGCGTGACCTCGTGACCCGCTTCCGCCAGGGCCCGCGCGATCGTCGCGGCGCGGTTCAAATGCCCCACGCCGAGGAGATGTGTGACGCTGAGGAGGACGCGGAGGCTCATGGTGCCCATGCCGTCGCGACGAACCGGGCCGCAACCAGCGGCGACAGGGTCTCGCGCAGGATCGCGGCCGCCCCTTCGAGCGACCGTTCCTGCCTGACGAAAGCGGCCGCAGTCCGGCCCATGACGCTACGGCGCTCGGGTGCGCCGAGAAGCGCGGCGACCGCCGCCGCAAAGGCGTCGACATCGCCCGGCGGCGTCAGAATGCCGGTCTCGCCGTCCTTTACGACGCCGGGGACGCCGCCGAAGGCCCCCGCGATCACGGGGCAGCCGGTGGCCTCAGCCTCCAGAAAGACCATGCCATAGGCCTCGTTGACCGCGGGCCAGACGAAAAGATCGGCCTTCGCATAGATCCTCGCGAGCACGGCCGGATCATCGACGGCGCTGGTCATCATCACGCGCTCGCCGAAGGGCGCGAACAGCCTCTCGACCTCGATCCGGGCCGGGCCGTCGCCGACGATCGTGAGGCGCCAGGGCAGGGGGGCGATCCGTTCCAGTGCGGCGGCGAGCAGGCGATAGCTCGCCAGTTTGTCGCCAGCCCGCATCATCGCCACCGTGAGAAGCTGCGGCTCATCGTTATCTCGGCGCGGATCGCGGGCGGCACAGTCGCCGGTCTCGATGAAGGGTGGCAGATTCGCGAGGCTCTGACCCGAAGGACGTGCCACTTCCAGGGCCGGCCTGTCGACCGCCGCCATCACGAAAACGATCTCGGCGGCATCGAGCGCGGCCTCCGTGCCGCGATGGCCGACGGCCCAGGGACCGCCGGCGCGTTTCGGCGCGCGCGTGCCCTCGGCCACGACATAGGGAATGCCGAGGGCGGCCGCGACCCGCGGGCCGATCCAGTCGGGCGCCTTGTAATAAACGTGGTAGGTGAAAAAGAGCCGCGGCCGTGCTTGCGCCGGTGCGGCCCGCCAGCGGACGATGAGGCGTTCGGCTTCGGCCTCGGCCGCCGCCTGCAGGGCGCGCTGCCGCTCTAGGTTGCCCGCGCCGTCGTAGCTTGTGAGGCGGCTCGCGAGCTCAGGCGCAAAGCCGGCCTCCGCGAGCGCTCTCATCAGAAGCTGCGCCATCCGTCGGTCGCCGGAGGGAACGGGATGATCCGGCGGCTTCAGCGGCGCATAGAAGGCGACCGGGATCGTCATTCCGCCATCGCTTCCTCCGTCGAGCCGGGCGCCGTCACCGCCGGGGACTGGCCGAGCGCCGCCTTCAGCTTCGCCGCGATGACGTCGATGCCGGCCTCCATCGAGAAGTCGCGCGTCAGCCGCTCGGCCGCAGCCGCCCCCAGCGCGGCGCGCTGGGCGGGGGCGCGGGCGAGCAGATTGATGGCATTGGCGAGGAGATCCCAGCGGCCGGGCGGCACGAGAACGCCCTCGCGCCCATCGCGGATGAATTCGGGAATGCCGGCGAAATCGCTGGCGATGATGGCGAGTCGCTGGCTCGCCGCCTCCATGATGACATTGGGTAGCCCGTCGCGATCGCCGGACGTCCCCTCCTTGGCCGGCAGCACGAAGAGATCGGCGTCGCGCATCAGCGTGATGATGTCCGGCTGCGCCTTGGGCCCGAGAAACACCACCTTTCCGGCGATCCCTTCCTGGGCGGCCTGCCGCTTCAAGGCGGGCAGCAATTCGCCGCCGCCGACATGGGCGAGCCGCCAATGCAGCCCGTCCGGCAGGGCCGCGAGTGCTGCAAGCAGGTCGTCGAAGCCCTTTTTCGCCACAGCCCGGCCCACGGTGACGAGGCGCAGGGGATCGGCGGGATCGGCGCCGTCGCGGAGCGGCCGTTCCGGCGGTGCGGGAAAGCGGCTCAGGTCGAGGCCGTGGTAGACGAGGGCGAGCCGTGCCTCCGCCTCCGGCGAGAGGTCGGTGAGACGTGCCTGACCGCCGCGCGTGCAGGTGACGCCCCAGAGACTGTCGGCGATCTTCTCGGTCAGTTCCCAGCCGGGCGTCGTCCAGATGTCCTTCGCATGGGCGGAGAAGCTCCAACTGAGCCCGCGCAGCATCGCCGCATAGCGCACGACCGAGGCCGGGGTGTGCAGGTAGTGCACATGGAGATGCCGGACATGGGCCGGCATCTCGCGCGCCAGCACGAAGGCCTGGCCAAGCCGGCGGCCGCGGTTCGGCGTCAAGTCGCGCTTCAGGTCGCGCCAGAAGGACGCCAGCATCGGCCAGGCGGACGGCTGACGCAGGCCCCACAGCACCCCCTTCAACACCCGCAGGGGCTCCTGGTAGAGATATTCCGGCAGGTAATGCGCCTTCGCCCGGATCTGCCTGTGCATGGGATGCACGGCCTTCTCGGTGGGATGGCGGAGCGACCAGATGTCAAGCGCCAGCCCACGCGCTTCGAGCGCCAGGATCTCCTGGGCGATGAAGGTCTCCGAAAGGCGCGGATAGCCCTTCACGACCACCGCGACGGACGGCTGCATCACTCGGCGGCCTGGCGCACAAGAGGTTCCGGACGCTCTTCGAGCCAGGCCGCGAACCGGCGCTGGATGACGTCGAGCCCACCGAGAAGCCCCGGTACGACGACGTCCGAGGGACGCTTCTGATGGGGAAGCTCGGAAATGGCGCGCGCCATGCATTCGGCGCTGCCGTCGCCCTGCACGAGCATGCGCAGCAGGCCGAGCCGCTCCGCCTGGGCCGCACGGATATATTGTTCGAGCCGCGGCGACATGCGCGGCACGATCAGCGCCGGCTTGTCGAGCGAAAGGAGCTCGCAGAAGGTGTTGTAGCCACCCATGGCGACGACGGCCGCAGCGCGGTCCATGAGGAGCTCGAGCTTCGAATCGAAGGTGATCGCGGCGAGTTTCGGATGCCGCGCGATGCGCGCCATGAAGCTGCGCCGCCGCTCGCGGTTGATGAAGGGGCCGAATACGATGAGCGCCGGGATATCCGGGCAAGAAGGCGATTCATAGGCGGCGATGGTCCAGTCGATGAGGTCGTCGCCGTCGCCGCCACCGCCCGTGGTGACCAGCACGAAGGGGCCGCGGGTGATCTTGGGGTAGTTCGTCAGGCCAGCTTCGCGCGGCAGCCCGCGGCGCAGATAGCCGGTGTAGAGGATGCGGCTCTCGACCTCCGGCGATAGTGGCAGGCAGGCGAGGGGCTCGTAGAATTCCTTGAGCCCATAGACCCAGATTTCGTCATAGAAGGCGGCGAGCGCCTCGAGCGCGCCCTTGCGCTCCCACTCGGGTTTCAGGAGCGCCGGCTCGTCCATGACATCGCGGATGCCGAGGACGAGGCGCGAGCCATGCCGCTTCAGAATGTCGAGCGCCGGCAGGATTTCGCCGCGAAAGCCGGTCGGCTCCTTGTCGACGATGACGAGATCGGGGCGGAATGTCTCAGCCGTCTGGGCGATGATCGCTGCCCTCAGCCGCGTTGTCTCCTCGATCCCGATATTGAGATTGAGGCTGCGATAGTCGCCATTGCGCAGTTTGACGACGCCGGGAACGCGCACATGGTCGACCCCCGGCCCGAACTCGAAATTGCCGATGACGGGCGAGCCTGAGATGATCACGACCGAGACGCCCGGCGTGTTGGCCGCGAGCGCGTTGGCAATTGCGCGCGAACGCCTGAGATGCCCCAGCCCGAAGGTATCGTGGCTGTAAATGAGCACACGGGCGCGCTCGCACGCGACCTCCTCCGGGAGGTCGCGCGCCAGAGCGTCGGCGCTGGCTACCCCGTCGTCGAAAAACGCTGCCGACATGGCAGCCTCCCGGCCCGTTGATCTCACGACCGGTGAGTTATGGAGTGTTTCGCCCGGTCCGTCCATCCGTCGAAAGGCTTGGAATGCCATTGTGGGGCGGGAACCCGGGACTAGCATCCGATGGTCGAACGTCCTATCTCTGCCGTTGCGTCGCAATACGGGCCGGATGCGTGGACAAAAGCCTTTTCCGCTATATCTGGAAGTTCTCCCAACGCGATCAGCTCGTCATTTTCGCGGTCATCATCGCGTCGCTACCTTTCTACTTTTGGTCGCTCGACCTGCCGAAGCGGATCGTCAACGACGTCATCCAGGCCGGCGCCTTCAAGGACGGCAAGACGAGCGCGGTCTTCATGGAGATCGGCTTCACGCCGCCCGCGTTCCTGGGCGGAGGGCCGCATGTCGTTCTCTTCCACGGCTTCACCGTCGATCAGCTCGGGCTGCTGTTCGGCCTCTCCAGCCTTTTTCTGCTGCTCGTCCTGATCAACGGGGCGTTCAAATACTGGATCAACGTGGCCAAAGGCGCGCTGGGCGAACGCATGCTCCGGCGCCTGCGCTTCGACCTCTTCGCCTTAACCCTGCGCTTCACGCCGGACACGCTGCGCACCGTCAAATCGTCCGAGACCGCCACGATCATCAAGGATGAGGTCGAGCCGATCGGCGGCTTCATCGGCGACGCCTTCGTCCAGCCGCTGCTGCTGGGCACCCAGGCGGCGACGGCGATGGCCTTCATCATGATGCAGAATATATGGCTCGGGCTGCTCGCCGGGGGCGTGGTCGGCGTGCAGTTCACCGTTATTCCGCGCATGCGCCGCGTCCAGCTGAGGCTTGGCAAGCTGCGTCAGATCGCCTCGCGGCGCCTCGCCGGGCGCATCGGCGAGATCGTCGACGGCATGGAGGCGGTGCATGTGCACAACACGACCCGCTGGGAGCGGGCCGAGATCGCCGAGCGGCTCTATTATCTCTTTGACCTGCGTTTCCGCATCTACAAGTGGAAATTCATGGTCAAGTTTCTCAACAACCTTCTCGCGCAGATCACGCCCTTCTTCTTCTACATGGTGGGTGGCTATCTCGCGCTGAAGGGGCGCCTCGACATCGGCCAGCTGGTGGCGGTGATCGGCGCCTATCGGGATTTGCCGCCGCCCCTGAAAGAGCTGATCGATTGGGACCAGCAGCGGCTCGATGTGCAGATCAAATACGACCAGATCATCCAGCAGTTCATCCCGGAGCGGCTTCTGCCGCAGGACGCGATCGACGCGCCCCTCGAGGAGGTGCCCTCGCTGCGTGGGCCTGCCAAGTTGAAGGACCTCCATGTCACGGACGTCCACGGCAGCGTTCTTCTCGACGGCGTGACGTTCGAGTGGCCCTATCCAGCTCGGGTGGCCCTGATGGGGGATGCGGGCCTGGCGCCGAGCGTCGCCGCCCGCGTGCTCGCGCGCCGCATCGTCGACTATACCGGATCGGCCAAGATCGCCGGGCTCGAACTGTCGCAACTGCCCGATCCCATCGTCGGGCGGCGGATCGGCTATATGGGCAGCGAAGCCGTGCTGTTCCCCGGCAGCTTGCGCGACAATCTCGTTTACGGCTTGCGCTACCAGCCGAACGGAACGACGCGTGACGAAGACAAGACCGAGGAGATCAGGAGACGCGAGGCCGAGCGCACCGGCAATCCGCTGGATCGTCCGGACGACGATTGGGTCGATTACGAGGCGGCCGGCGTCAGCGGGCCGGACGAGCTCGACGCGAGACTGATCGAGACGCTGACGCTGCTCGAACTCGCCGATGACGTCTACCGCTTCGGCCTCTCGGGGCTCGTCGATGTCGAACGTCAGCCGGAGCTCGCCGACGATGTCGTCAAGGCGCGCCGTCTCCTGCGTGAAAAGCTGCACGAGCACGGACTCGAGCGTCTCGTCGAGCCCTTCGACCAGAACCGCTACAACCGGCAGGCATCGATCGGCGAGAACCTCCTGTTCGGCGCATCCATCGCGTCGACCTTCACGGGCCGTGGGCTCATCGCCAATCCCTTGCTGCGCCAGACCCTCGACAGCGAGGGCCTGACCGATGACCTGATCGAACTCGGCGCGCGCATCGCCGAGACGATGACCGAGATCTTCCGCGATCTGCCACCCGGCCATCCCCTGTTCGACCAGTTCTCCTTCATCGCGGCCGAAGACGTGCAGGACTATGAGGAGATCCTGCGACGGCGGTCGGCGCGCGGCACGGGCGCGCTCAACCGCGAGCAGCGCAGCCGGCTGCTGGCGCTCCCGCTCGACTATATCGAGCCGCGCCATCGCCTCGGCTTCCTCGACGACAATCTGCGTGACCGCATCGTGGCGGCGCGACAAGTGCTGCGCGACCATCTGCTCGGCAGCATCTTCGCGGCCGATCTCGCCCTCTATGATCCGGATAAGCTGTGCCGCGCGGCGCCGCTGCGTGACAATCTCCTGTTCGGCCGGGTCGCCCATGACATTGCCGATGCGCAGGCGCGCGTCAGCAGCCTGATCGCAGAGGTCGTGGACGAGCTCGGCCTGCGCGAGGCCATCGAGATCGTCGGCCTCGATTATCAGGTCGGCCCGGCCGGACGGCTGCTGACGCCGCAGCAGCGGGCGGGCATCAGCCTCGCCCGATGCATCGTCAAGCGGCCGGATTACCTGATCCTGGACGGTGCATTGGCGGCCTATGGCGAAGCGCAGGCGCGCCGGCTGCTCGGGCGCTTACTCGACAGTCATCGCGATCGGTGTATCGTCGTGGTCATGCGGCAGGTGCGCACTGTCGAGGACTTCGACGTCATCGTCGAGTTCGAGGGAGACAAGG
Source organism: Chelatococcus sp. GCM10030263 (assembly GCF_042666455.1). Classification (NCBI taxonomy): domain Bacteria; kingdom Pseudomonadati; phylum Pseudomonadota; class Alphaproteobacteria; order Hyphomicrobiales; family Chelatococcaceae; genus Chelatococcus; species Chelatococcus sp. GCM10030263. The sequence continues at coordinate 400,363 of NZ_JBHTDB010000009.1, forward strand.
CGCGCGTGACGCGCATGCCGGAGGCGGCAGAGACCGTCCCGGCCGAGGCTGCGGACTCCGAAAAGGAGCCCGCGGCTGCTGATGAAAACGGACGTCGGGTGTCCGGTGGCAGGTAGGGGAACCGTGGTAAGACAATCATGACGCTGGAATCGGAAGTTCAATCCCTTCGCCAGGTGCCCATGTTCCGGGAAATCGACCCGGCGCGGCTGAAGCTCCTGGCTTTCACCAGCGAACGGGTGGGCTTTGCATCCGGTCAGCGCTTCTTCAGCCAGGGCGATGCCTCGGACGCCGCCTATGTCATCCTGTCGGGGCGCGCCCATGTGGTCCTCGATCTGCCGACGGGCGCCTTCAAGATCGCCGATCTCGGCACCAACGACATCGTCGGCGAGATGGGCATCCTTTCGGAAACGCCGCGCTCCGCGAGCGTCGTGGCCGAGGGAGAAGTCACGGCGCTCAGGATCGACAAGCGGGTTTTTCTCGAGCTTCTCGGCCAATTTCCGCAGATGTCGATCGCCGTGATGCGCGAACTCGCCAAGCGCCTCGAGCGCACCAATGCCCGTCTCGCCGAAAGCTCGACCTGAGCGTCAGGTCCTGGTGAGGAGCCATTCACCGTCCGGATAGGCGGTGCCGGCCGTCAGTTCCCGTGTGTTCTGGGGTTCGCCCGCGCCGGCATCGCCGATGCGGCGGGCCTGCCAGCCGGCGAAGGGCGCAAGTGCCGCACGGGAGAGGGCAGCGAGACTGTCCTGCGGCCGCGCCTCCGAGACAATCTGTGGATGGAACGACACGACCACCATTGCCGCGGGACGGGCGACGAGCGGCGCCAGCACCGGCAGAAGCTGATATTCCCCACCTTCGATATCCATCTTGATCACCGGCCGCTCCCGCGGCTTCACCATCGCGGCCAGTTCCGCCGGCGTCACCGTCTCGGCCGACCAGGTAACTGATGCCTCTGCCGCCAGGAGCGTGCTCGACATGGAGTCGCCGGGCTTCCGGCGCGCTCCGAAGGACACCGTGCCAGCTTGGGCATGCACCGCCCGCTCGAGCACCGTGATGCGATCGGCGAGCGTCGGATTGGCCGCGATATTCCGCCGCAAGGCGGTGAGGGCGGCGGGATCGGCTTCCACCGCGATCACCCGCGCGCCGCAGGCGGCGGCAAAGAGGCTCGTCGGCCCGATCCACGCGCCGAGATCAAGGAAGAGGGTGTCCGGTCCAAGCACTGCGGCCATGACGGCGAGCGTGCCGGGCTCCCATCGGCCCGCATCGGCCTTCTGCCAGAAGGTCGGGTAATCGTCGGCGACAGTGATGGCTGCCCCGCCGAGCCGGACGACGCGAGCAGTCTGGTCCATGGCCTCTACCGTCGGTCGAGTCTGATGGTCGCGCATGGGCCGACTGTAACCGGCAGCCGCGGCGCCGCAAGCATGGCTGATGCCGAGCCCCGAGAACTTGCCCCGAGAACTTGCCACAAGAACTCGCCGCGAGGGTTTTGCCACGAGAGCCTGTTTTGACAAGCTGCAGCGGGCGCGGCAGAGATCGCGTGGAGGTGCCCGATGAGCGATCCCGTTCTCGTCAATGTCTTTCGCGGCCGGCAGGTCGAGTCCCGCCACCATGGCGCTGTCGCCGTGCTCGACGCCGACGGTGAGGTCCTCCTCGCGCTCGGCGATATCGACAGGCCGGTATTCCCACGCTCGGCCGTCAAGGCGATCCAGGCGCTGCCCTTGATCGAAAGCGGCGCCGCCGACCGCTTCGGGCTGACATCGGCGGAGCTTGCGCTTGCCTGTTCCTCCCATTCCGGGGAACAGCGCCACACCGACGCCGCGGCCAGCATGCTGGCGAAATCCGGCCACGACTTCACCTGTCTCGAATGCGGCGCCCATGCTCCCATGGCAGCGGAGGCCGCCGCCGATCTGCTGCGTCGGGGCATCGATCCCACGGCGATCCACAACAACTGTTCTGGCAAACATGCCGGCTTCGTCTGCCTGTCGACGGCTTTGGACGTGGATGTCGCCGGCTATGTCGGCCCCGACCATCCCGTCCAGCGGGAGGTGAAGGCGGCGCTCGAGGACCTGACCGGCGTGGCCCATACCGACGCCATCCGCGGGACTGACGGGTGTTCCATCCCGACCTACGCCGTGCCGCTGCGCTCGCTCGCGCTCGCCTTCGCGCGTTACGGCACGGGACAGGGCCTCGGCTCGGCGCGAGCCGAGGCCGCAGAACGGCTGCGGCGGGCGGTCGCCGCCAATCCCTTCATGATCGCCGGTACCGGGCGGCTCGACACGCGGCTCACGGAGCTTTTCGGCGAGCGGCTTTTCCTCAAGACCGGAGCCGAAGGCGTCTATTGCGCGGCGCTGCCGGAGATCGGGCTCGGCCTCGCCGTCAAATGCGAGGACGGCACCAAGCGCGCGGCCGAGGTCATCCTGGCGGCGCTCGTCGCCCGCTTCCTGCCGCTCGACACGGCTGGCGAGGCTGCACTTCAGCCGCTCGTCCGGCCGGCGCTCACCAACTGGCGCGGCATAGAGGTCGGCTCGCTCGCGCCGGCTGATGCGCTCGCCTCATGAGCCGACGGCATTGCCCTCGACCCGGATACCGGAGGCGCGTTCGTCCGGCGCCTTTGTCAGATCGCCGGTGACCGCTTCCTCGTAGCGGAAGCCGACGACCGCACCTTTGGTCGCCCCGGCGATCACGTTATTGGCGATAAGTGCGTTGCGGACCTCCGGCACGATGCTGACGGAAATCCCGACGGGTGAGCCGCGCACCATATTGCCGGTGACCGCGAGATTGCGCATCGCATAGGACCAGCCTGCGCTGATCCCGATGTCGGAGGCGCCTTCCACCGCATTGCCCGCGACGGCGGCTTCTGCCTCCACATGGATGCCGACCCCGCCGCCCGGCTTGCCCGTATAGGGCAGGGGACGGCGGGTCGTGTTGCGCACGAGATTGCCGGAGCAGACGGCAAGCCGCCCGCCGTAGTCGAAATTCGTGATGGAGATGCCCGTCGCGGCATCGTCGATCACGTTATTGGCGATGATGGCGCCCTGGAAGGCGAATTCCGAATAAATCGCCATCTCGCCGGAGCGGGTGCAGCTATTGCCGATCATCTGGCAGTTCGCGCCGGAATTGTTGCGGATGGCCGTCAGGGCGCAATCGCGCACCACATTGCCCTCAATGAGCACGCCGCCTGCCCGGAAGACGCTGATGCCATTGCCGTTCTGGCCCGTGCCGCCGGCATCGAAGTGAATGTCGGAGACGCGGTTGCCGCGCACGATCGTGCGGTCTTCGCCGGCTGCCGAGCGCCAGATCTGGATGCCGTTGTTGCGGCAGGTCGCCACGACATTGTCGAGGATCGCAAGCCCGGTTGCGTCCAGTGTGAACAGTGCCGAAGACCCCATGTCGGTGAAGCGGCACCCGGTGACCTCTCCGCCGCTGCGCCGCATCACGAGGCCCGTGTCGCCGGCGGCCGTCAGCACGCAGCCGTCGATCACCGCATCGGCGGTGTCCTCCATCTCGGCGAGCCCGCGTCCGTCGGCGACCCGCCGCGCCATGCCGTCGAGAATGAGCGATTGCAGCCGCAGGCGCTTCAGGCCGCCGGCGGTGAGGATCGGGCCGTCGCCGGCTTGAACGAGACGCGCCTGATCGCCGAGCCCGATGAGCACGGTGCCGTCCATGAGTGGCACGGCGCTTGCGCGGTACCGTCCGGGGGGCAGCACCAGCGGTGCCTGCCGCCGCGCCGCCGCGACGATCGCCCGCCCGAGTGCCGCGCTCTGGTCGTCGGGGCTTCCCGGATTGAGACCGAAGGCCGTGGCGTCGAGCCCGAGATTGCCGGCCGGGCCGTTCGCGGGGCGGGACCTCCCGCGGTCCTGGGCAATGGCCGGCGCGATCCCGAGCGCGGCTGCGCCCAGAGTGGCAGCCCCCCCGGCGGCGCGGACGAGAACGGCGCGTCGGCTTTCATCCATGGTGGTCTCCCTCCGGCGGGTGCATTTGCGGCTTTGCTGCCATATCAGCGATGAAAAGCGAAGGGAAAGAGGTGGCGGCCCGTTACCGCCGCGCGATTGCCGCATTCGCCGAGCCTTATCAGCCCCCGTTTCATGGGTCGCCTGTCAACATGTCGTCCGATTCCAACATCTCCCGCCGTCTCTTCTTGCGTCTCGCCGCCGTCCAGGGCGGTGCATTGGCCTTGTCCGCCTGCGGCGGAGCCACGGCGGACTTTACGACCGCATCCGCCGGCGGTTCTCGGCGCGGCTTCATCGTCGACGCCGTTACCAACCGGAAGCCGGTGGACGGGGCCGATTCCTCGCCATGGTTCGGAAGCGAGCGCAGCGGTTCCGTGCGCGCGGTCAAGGTGGAGTTCGCGGCGCCGCCGACCTCCTTGTTCGGTCGGGCATCGGCCAGTCTGACCGGCCGCTGGCAGATCTCCGGCGTGGAGCCGAACGGCTCTCCGGATCCGATCGCCGGTATTGCCGCACGCGCCACGGGTCGCGACGTTCTGCTCTACATTCACGGCTACAACGAGTCCTTCGAGTCGGCCGTCATCAGCGCCGCCGAATTGTCCACCGGCATCAAGTTCCAGGGCCTGACGGTTGCCTTTTGCTGGCCCTCGAAGAGCGGTCTGCTCGACTATGTGTATGACCGCGAGAGCGCGCTGTGGTCCCGCGATGCGCTGCAGGACCTGCTCGAAGCGCTCGTGCGCAACGGCTCCATCGGCCGGGTGCATATCGTGGCGCACAGCATGGGCGGGCTGCTCCTTCTGGAGACGCTGCGCCAGATCTGGGCGATCGGCACCGCCGACATGGCAAGCCATTTCGGCGCCATCGTCTTTGCCGCGCCGGATGTGGACGTCGATCTCTTCGCGGCGAGCTTGAAGCGCATCGGCCCGCTTGCGCAGCACATCACCGTCATCACCTCGGCCGACGATCGCGCCCTCGGCGTTTCCCGGCGACTGGCGGGTGGCATCGCGCGTGTCGGTGGCGCTGATCGCACCATCCTGGAGCCGCTCGGGGTCAAAGTGGTCGACGCCACCGGCTACGGCTGGGGTGTGATCGGCCACGATGTCTTCTTGTCGAACAACGATGTGCGCGCCGTGATCGCCCGCGAGATCGAGCGCCACAGCGTCGTCGCGTCGAGGTAGCGCGCCCAAAGATAGAGCTCCCCAGACAAGTTGGGGTGACCCCAACTTGTCCATTTCGAGGCTATTCGTGCCCGCCGCCCCCTCCTTGAAGGGGGACCGGACGGCCATCGCTCGACGCGATCTGCGCTCTCAGTAGACCATCATGGGCGAGAGGCCCTTGGCCTGCTCGATCCAGCCCGCGACGACCGTCTCGGGCGGAAGAGCGCGGACGAGCTTTCTCTTCTCGTTCGCGGCGGCGAGCGCCAGGGTGAGATTGGCGGGGTTACGGTGCTTGAGCTCGTTGACCGTGTCGACGCCCGCGGCTTCGAGCAGCTCGGAATATTCCTCGCCGACGCCCCTGACGCGCATCAGATCGGCCATGTTGGCCCATTTGAGCACACGGCTTTCCTCGATCCCGGTGGTGGCCGCAAGTTCCTTGCGTCCTTTCGGATCCTTACCCCGTTCGAGCAGTTCGTCGGTGGTCTTGATCCCGACCTTCATGAGCTTTTCCGCCATGAGGGTGCCGACACCTTCGATCGAGATAATGGGATAAGATGCCATTCTTTCCTCCGCCTTTCGGCCTCGACGGGAATGTCGAGGCCTCCGTGACCTGAGTCGCGCTTTGCGATCAGACGAATTGAGCAAGTCCGGGAACGGAGCCGACAATCGGCCCCATCACATCCTCGCCGGCCTTTTCGCGGCCATAGGCGAAAAGCTCCCGGCCGAGCGTCTGCATCTGGCCCATCGAGAGACCAGCGGCCGTCAGCTCGCTGCCGAGCGCCATGATGCCACCTCCGCCCATCAGGCTTCCCAAGGAGGCGATGACACCGCCTGACGGCGCCGCTTGCGCCCCCGCGATGGCCTGGTCGGCACCGGGCAGGGCGGCAATGAGGGCATTGACCTCGTCGGTCGGCCCTTCGCGCTGCAGGAAGTCGAGGATGATGCCGATCGCGCGCTGAGCGAGCGCCGCGTCGATACCGACCTTCTGGCTGATCAGGGTGACGAGTTCGTCCATGATGGCTCCTCCATGGTCGGGTATTCTCTCACGCTTACGCTTGAGATCAACATGTTGCAGAAAAAAGACGCCGGTGGGTTGGGTGTAGCCGCTCTGGCAAGCTCAGTCAGCTCGCACTATGCTCGGGGCCGATGATTTCGGCGGAATCCTGGGTGACGCAATGACCGACGATGGCACGATCCTTATCGGGAAGAGCACCAAATTCGAAACGCTTCTGCTGCGTCTTGCGAATCGCCACGGCCTCGTGACCGGGGCGACCGGCACCGGCAAGACCGTCACCCTGCAGCGGCTGGCAGAGGGTTTCTCCAATGCCGGCGTGCCGGTCTTCGCCGCCGACGTGAAGGGGGATCTCTCCGGCATTTCGCAGCCGGGTGACAGCAAGCCGCCCTTCGTGAAACGCGCGAAGGACATCGGCATCGACTATGTGCCCGATCGCTTCCCCGTGACCTTCTGGGACGTCTTCGGCGAACAGGGACATCCCATTCGCGCGACCATCTCGGAGATGGGGCCGCTGCTGCTCGCGCGCCTGCTCGATCTCAACGACACGCAGGAGGGTGTACTCAACATCGCCTTCCGGGTCGCCGACGATCAGGGCTTGATGCTGCTCGACCTGAAGGACCTGCGCGCGCTGCTCACCTTCGTGGCGGACCAAGCGAGCGAGCTCACCACCCACTACGGCAATGTCTCCGTCCAGTCGATCGGCGCCATTCAGCGCCAGCTCCTCGTGCTGGAGAACCAGCAGGGCGAGAAGTTCTTCGGCGAGCCGGCGCTCGACATCAACGACCTCATCCGTACCGATCGCGACGGCCGCGGCATGGTCAATATCCTCACCGCCGACAAGCTGATGGCCAATCCGCGGCTTTATGCGACCTTCCTGCTCTGGCTCCTGTCGGAGCTGTTCGAGCAGCTGCCGGAGGTCGGCGATCTCGACAAGCCGAAGCTCGTCTTCTTCTTCGACGAGGCGCATCTCCTGTTCAACGACGCCCCGAAGGCGCTGCTCGAGGCGGTCGAGCGCGTCGTGCGCCTCATCCGATCGAAGGCGGTCGGCGTCTATTTCGTCACGCAGAATCCGCTCGACGTGCCCGACAGCGTGCTCGCCCAGCTTTCGAACCGGGCGCAGCATGCGCTGCGCGCCTTCACGCCGCGGGACCAGAAGGCGGTGAGGGCGGCGGCCGACACATTCCGCCAGAATCCGGCCTTCGACACGGCCAAGGCGATCCTCGAGCTCCAGGTCGGCGAGGCGCTCGTCTCCACGCTCGATGAGAAGGGCGCGCCGTCGATGGTCGAGCGCACGCTGATCGCGCCGCCCTCCGGCCGCGTCGGTCCCTGCACGCCCGAGGAGCGGCAGGCGATCATCGCGGCGAGCGCCATGCGTGGCAAATATGATCAGGAGATCGACCGCGAATCTGCCTATGAGGTGCTGGCCAAGCGCACGGCAGAAGCTGCAGCACCGGCCGACCAGGCCCAGGGCGGCTTGCTCGGCAGCATCGGCGGCATCGTCGGATCCGTGCTCGGCACCAGCACGCCGCGCGGTACGCGCCTGTCGACGACCCAGGCCATTGCCCGCGACGTGACCCGGAGCGTGGTCGGCAGCATCGTGGGTGGCCTCGCGGCCCAGATCGGGCGCTCCGTCGGCGGTTCGACCGGCGGGTCGGTAGGCCGTGCCATCGTGCGCGGCATGCTCGGCGGCATCTTGAGGCGATAAGAGGCCCCGGAACGGATGCTGGTGTGCCGGATGAACGCGCCGGTACAGGCGGTTGAACATGCTTCGCTTCTCGCTCCCGGGCACCGCATGAGTTCGGTTCGCAGATGCGACGTGGTGCTCCTCATAACGCGGCCGTGATCGGCCGCTGGGATGACCTTGCACCCAGGCTCGCTTAACCTTCGCTCCCGTCGGTAACGTCCGGGGTGATGGCCATGCTGAAGCCTTTCGTGTTTCTCGCCACTGCCGTTCTCATGGCATCGAGCGGCACGGCCGAGGCACGGGAGGAGGTCGATCTCGAACTTGTCCTGGCTGCCGACGGCTCCGGCTCGATCGACGCGGACGAACTCAGGTTGCAGCGCGAGGGCTGGGCTGCGGCGCTGACGAGCGACGAGGTCCTCACCGGCATTCGGGATGGCCTCACCGGCAAGATCGCCATTGCCTATGTCGAATGGGGCGGACCGTCGTCGCAGGTGACGATCGTCGATTGGCAGATCGTCTCGGATGCCGCGAGCGCCACCGCCTTCGCGGAGAAGCTGAGGACCCGCCCGCGCGGCGCCGAGGGCTACAATTCCATCTCCAACGCCATCGACTACTCCGTGAATCTTGTCGAAACGAACGACTTCGATGGCACGCGCAAGATCATCGACGTCTCGGGCGACGGCCCGAATATCGGCGGCCGGCCACTCGCAGCCGCTCGCGGCGATGCGCTCGCGAAGGGCTTCACGATCAACGCGCTGGCCATCCGCCGGCCGGGTGGGCGGCCCGGCGGGCCGGGCGGCATGGCGCTCGAAACCTACTATGCCGACGCCGTGATCGGCGGCCCCGGCTCCTTCGTCGAGATCGCCGACAGCGAGCGCCCGTTCGCCATCGCCGCCAAGCGCAAGCTCGTGCAGGAGATCGCGGGCCGCACGCCTGAGAGACCCGTCACGCGCCTGTCAACGATCCGTTAACGAACTGACATCGGCACGCGAGAGAACGAAGCCCTCACTTCTCGGAGGGTTCAGCCATGCGCGCGCTTGCTGCCGCACTTCTCGTCTCGGTCTTCGCCTCACCGGCGCTTGCCGACCAAAACTTCCCCGCGACGGTGCAGGGCCATGCCGTGCTGCCCGCGGCGACCTTCCAGAAGGCGCCGGCGGATGCACCTGCCTTCCTCGCGACCTCCGGCAAATTCGCGGGCGCGGCGCCGACACGCATCGAAGGCGTCGGCACCGTTCCGGGCATGGCCGGAGCGCGGCCCACGGGACTGTCGCTGCCCTTCGAGGGCCAGCCCGTGCAGGGCTTTTCCGGCATCGAGACGATGCCGGACGGAACCTTCTGGGTCCTGACCGACAACGGCTTCGGCAGCAAGGCTAATTCGCCGGACGCCATGCTGACGCTCGGACACTACCGCATCGACTTCAAGACCGGCGGCGTGGAGCGGATCGAGGGTATCTATCTGTCCGATCCGGACAAGAAGGTGCCCTTCCGCATCGTCACCGAAGCGACGGACGAACGCTATCTGACCGGTTCCGATTTCGACATCGAGTCCTTCCAGATCATCGGCGACAAGATCTGGTTCGGCGACGAATTCGGTCCCTATCTCCTGCGCGCCGACCGCTCCGGCAAGGTGGAGGCCGTGTTCGAAACCCTGGCGGACGGCAAGCCGGTGCGCTCGCCGGACAACCCGCTCGTCTCCACCCCGGCCACTCCTGACGGCAAGGTCGTGTTCAACGCCCGACGCTCCAAGGGTTTCGAGGGCATGGCGGCCTCGGCCGACGGCAAGCTCCTCTACGCGCTGCTCGAAGGCCCGCTGTGGGATACGCAGAAGGGCGCCTACGAGAACGACGGCGGCAAGCAATATCTGCGCATTCTGGAATTCGATGTGGCGGGTCAGAAGTGGACCGGCCGCTTCTGGAAATATCCGCTCGAGGCGAACGGCAACGCCATCGGCGACTTCAACATGATCGACGCCACCACCGGCCTGATCATCGAGCGCGATGACGGCGAGGGCACGGTCGACCAGGCTTGCCCGACGGGGCAGACGCGGGCCGACTGCTTTCCCACGCCGGCGAAGTTCAAGCGGGTCTATAAGATCGAGCTGAACGACGCCAATGCAGGCGCGGCGGTGCGCAAGGTCGGCCATATCGACCTGATGGCCATGCGCGATCCGGAAGGCATTGCCCGCCAGGGCGGCAAGGACGGCACGCTGACCTTCCCCTTCCAGACCATCGAGAACGTCGATGTGATCGATGCCACGCATATCATCGTTGGCAACGACAACAACCTGCCGTTCTCGGCCGGACGCCGGATCGACAAGGCCGACGACGGGGAATTCGTGCTGCTCGAGGTCGGCGACTTCCTGAAGGCGCGTTGATCACAGGCCATCGCGCCGGGAATTAAACTCCTGGCGCTGGCTCAGATCCGCCGGAGCGACAGCCTGAGCGCGCGGAAGGCGATCAACATCGCCGCGCCATAGACGATGCCGCCGACGAGCGCGTCGGCGGCAACAAGCGCCTCCGCATTCCAGCGCGGCAGGGTGGCGGTCCAGGGCGCGGCCATGCGATGGGTGGCGAGCGTCGCGACCGCAAGCGCCGCACAGGCGATGCCCGTGGCGAGAATGGCGCGCAACAGCTCCGTGCTCGGTGCCGTCCAGCCGCGCTTCAGGGCAATGCCGTAGAGGATCCCGACATTCGCCCAGGCCGCGATGGCGGTGGCGAGCGCCAGGCCCGAGGCGCCGAGATGCCGGGCGAAGACGATCTTCAACCCGACATTCACGGCAATGACCGACAGCGAGACGATCGCGGGCGTCGCCGTGTCCAATCGTGAGCGGAAGCTCGCGACCACGCTCGAGATGAGGACGATGGCGGGCAGGCCGACCGCATAGGCCGCCAGCACGGCGCCTGAAGCTTCCGCATCGGCGGCGGTGAAGGCGCCGCGCCCGAAGATCGCCGCCATGATCGGCGCGGGCAGCAGGAAGAAAGCGACGACACAGGGCGCCGACAGTGCAAGCGAGAAGATGAAGGCCCGGTTTTGCGCGCGATGGGCGGCGACCGTGTCGCCCGCCGAGATCCGGCGGCTCATCTCCGGCAGGAGTACCGTGCCGGCGGCGATGGCGATGACCCCGACGGGCAGCTGATAGAGCCGGTCGGCATAATAGATGGCGGCCACCGCGCCGGTCGGCAGCAGCGAGGCGATGATCGTGTCGGCGAAGACCGCGATCTGCACGCCCGCCGAGCCGATGACGGCCGGGGCGAGCGCCTTCAAGAAGACCTTCATGTCGGCGTCGAGCCGCGGCCGGACGAGGCGCGGGGCGACACCGGCCGCATGGGCATCGGCGAGAACGAGCAGAAGTTGCGCCAGTCCCGCGACGCTGACGCCCCAGGCGGCGGCATGGCCGGCGCTCGGAAAGAAGCCGGCAAGCGCCAGCGCCGCGATCATCGCCAGATTGAGCAGGATGGGCGAGGCCGCGGCGGCAGCGAAACGCTCGACCGAATTGAGAATGCCGCTGACCAGCGTCACCAGGGTGATGAAGAAGAGATAAGGGAAGGTGATGCGCGTCAGCGTGACGGCGAGCGCAAATTTCTCCGGCTCGTCCGAGAAGCCGGGCGCCAGCGCGGTGACGAGCCAGGGCATGCCGACGAGGGCGATGACCAGGATTGGCGCCTGGACGACAATCATCAGCGTCCAGACGCGGCTCGCGAAGTCGGCCGCCGCCGTCGGCCCGCCGGTCTCACGCAGGCGCGTGACGGACGGCACGAAGGCCTGATTGAAGGCGCCTTCGCCGAAGATGGCGCGGAAATGGTTCGGCAGCCTCAACGCCACGAAGAAGGCATCGGCGAGCGCGCCGGCGCCCATGACGGCCGCGGTCATGAGATCGCGCATCAGGCCGGTGAGGCGCGAGATCAGCGTGAAGCCGCTGACGGACAGAAGTTTCCTCAGCATGGAGACGCCGCCGGCGGGATGTCGCTGTCGGTCTTGTGAGGCACGGGCAAGGCCGACTGTTCCATGGGCATGATCAGTTTAACCGTGTGCCGCCATCAAGACGGCCTTTGACGGCGACGGCAAGGGAGGAGGGTGGCGAATCGCTGGCGATCAGAGAGACTGCACCGCAGAGCCTTTGCACCGGTTTGCGCGCACCGCGGGAGGCCCACTCGTCGCCGCCCGCAAAGGCATCCACAGCTTTCGGCGGATCGGCGACGCTTTCCCGAGCCGGCGTGGCGCTGCGACACCTCGCTTGACCGCGGATAAGAGAATGGGGCCGCAAGGGCCCCATCCGATAACGCCTGGGCGGTCGTGCCTCAGCGAGCAGCGCCGTAGAGCTCGGCCACATATTCCCAATTGACGAGATTCTCGACGAAAGCCTTGAGATAGTCCGGCCGGCGGTTGCGGTAGTCGATGTAGTAGGAGTGCTCCCAGACGTCGACGCCGAGAATGGGCGTGGCGCCGTGAACGAGCGGATTTTCGCCGTTCGGCGTCTTCATGACGACGATCTTGCCGTCCTTGACCGCCAACCAGGACCAGCCGGAGCCGAACTGGGTGACGCCGCCCTGAATGAAGTCTTCCTTGGCCTTCTCCACGGAGCCGAAGTCCTCGACGAGCTTCTTTTCGAGCTCACCGGGGATCTTGCCGCCGCCGTTCGGCTTCATCCATTTCCAGAAGTGGATGTGATTGAAGTGCTGACCGGCGTTGTTGAAGAGGGGCACGTTCTTGCCGTAGGCGCCCTTGACGACCTCCTCGACGGATTTCCCCTCGAACTCGCCGCCCTTCATAAGATTATTGCCGGTATCGACATAGGCCTTGTGGTGCTTGTCGTGATGATACTCGAGCGTCTCCTTCGACATATAGGGCTGCAGCGCATCATAAGCGTAAGGCAGATCGGGAAGTGAGAAGGACATCGCGGACTCCTTTTGCGTTGCCTGGATTGATGGTGCATCTCGACGGGATCGAGTAGCCGATCAGAGCCTTGGGGCCGGCTGAAGAGCGACTGTGAGACGTTTCGCTGCCCCGTTGTAGCAGCTTTGCGGCTCAATCATCTTCGCCATCCCTGCGGGATTCTGAGAGAACAATCCGACTGTTTCTAATTATGGCCCCGAAGGCTTGGCGGCAAGCGCGGGGTGGTCGGAATGCGGGAGTTGGCAGAACCGGCTGAAAACTCTAATCTAGCGGGCTCTTACCGACGATAGTGCAGAAGGAATTCGTCACCTGATGATCGTGATCTGCTTGCTTGTAGGCTGCCTGATGGTGGCCGGCGGCGTCACCGCGGTGACGACCGGAATGGGCATCATCGTCCTCGAACGCGGCTGGTCGATGGTCATCAGCGGGAGCGTCGTCGCCACGGGCGGCGCGCTTCTCATTGGAATCGCTCTTCTAATTCGCGAAATCCGCCGCCTCCCCACCCAGATCGCGACATTCGATCAGCAGGAGGAATGGGAGACGGCGGACGCCGAAGGCAGGCACCGCCACATCGGTCACCACCACCACGCGCCCGCACCGGTGGGCGAACCGGTTCCACCATCCAGGGAGGCACCGGCGCAGGCCCCAGCCGAGCAGCCGGTTGCGGCGGCCCCTGCCGCCTCGGCCATTGCGGCGGCGGCGGTTGCTGCTGCCTTCGATCTCAAGGCTTCGGCGCGGGACCAGGCGGACCGCACAGCGGCAGCACCCCCGCCGGCCGAGCCGGCGCATACAACGCCTGCATCCAACGATCTCGACCGTGCGCTCGCCTCCGTCGAGGAGGCGCTTGCCGCCAATTTCGACCTGACGGCGTCGCCCGCCAAGGACGAAGAAACGGAAATGCCGCAGGCGAGGGACTTTGCCTTCGACAGGCGACGCGACCGCGCCTTCGACGGGGAAGCGCCGGAGCCGCCGTCGCGCGCCCCGGACTTCGCCACGTCCTCCGGCGAGATGGCCGCCGAGTCGCAGGCACCGGCCGAGGCGCCAAAGCCGCGCTGGTTCTCGGAACGCTTCTCCCGCTGGTCCGGCTCCGCGCCGGTACCACAGGAGGAGGCGAGGGAAATGCCGCTCACCCCCGCCGAGCCCGCGTTCGAACGGGACGAGGAAACGCCGCCGGCTTCTGAAGAGAGAACCGCTCCTTCCTTCGCAGCCGAGCCGACGCTTTCACCCCAGGCTGCACCTGAGCCTGCCCCCGAGCCTGAGCCTGAGCCGGCGTCCGAGCTACGGGCTGAGCGGAGCGATGTCCCGCCTGCCTCGGTCGAGAAGACTGCCGAACAGGCGGCAGCCGAGCGCAAGGCGCGCTGGTCGCTGTTCCGTCGGCGTCCCGAGGCCGATGAACATCAGGAGACGGACGACGAGCGCGCCGCGCGGATTGCAGCCGCCGCGCTCGCCATTACGCCCAAGCCGCCGCAGCCGGACGAGAGGCCCGCACCCGACCTGGGCTTCGATATCTCCGGGCTGCGCCGCGGTGGCGATGACCGCTTCGCCAGCGCGGTGGGGGCGGCGGACGAGACTGCTGCGGCCGAACCCGCGGCGGCTGAGGACGAGCCGACCTTCGTCGGCTTCGAAGAAGCGCAGCAGCCGGCGGCCGCCGTGAGAGCGGAGGAGGACACCGAAGCGACGGGCGAGACGCGTGCCGGCTCGGCTCCAGAGATTGATGACGACGTTTTCTTCGCCGGCATCTCTCACCAAGAGGCCGTGGTGGAGACGGAGGCGATGGTGAAGACCGACACCGTGGCGGTGGCGGAACCCGAGCCGGCCGCCCCGGAGGCGGAGACCGAGATGGCGGACCTCGCGGTGGAGGAGGAGCCGGCCGCTTCGGAATTCATTCCCGATCCCGTGCCGACGGTGGTCGGCACCTACAGCGCCGGCGGCAATCTCTACGTGATGTTCTCGGACGGCTCGATCGAGGCGGAAACAAGCCGCGGAACCTTCCGCTTCCGCTCGCTCGACGAACTGAAGGCCTATGTGGCCGCGAGCGAGCAGGGGGGCACCGAGGAGCAGCCGCAGGCTGCCCCCGCGGAAGCCGAGAACGATCCCGAGGACGATCGTCAGCTGGAGCCTGAAGGCAGCGCCCCCTGGACGACGCCCAAGGCGAACCCGTAGCCGAGCGCCACTTCCTCCAGCCGGTCGAAGCGGCCGGCAGCGCCCCCGTGGCCGGCTTCCATATTCGTGCGCAGCAGAAAGGGCCCGCCACCCGTGGCAGTCGCCCGCAGCCGGGCGATCCATTTCGCCGGTTCCCAATAGGTGACGCGCGGGTCCGACAATCCGCCGAGGGCGAGGATCGCGGGATAGTGCTGTGCCTTCACCTGGTCATAGGGCGAGTAGGCGCGGATCGTCGCGAAGGCCTCGGGATCGCTGATGGGATTGCCCCATTCCGGCCATTCCGGCGGCGTGAGCGGCAGTTCGCCGTCCAGCATGGTGTTGAGCACGTCCACGAAGGGTACTTCGGCAAGGATCGCGGCGAAGAGATCCGGCGCCATATTGGCGATCGCCCCCATCAGCATCCCGCCGGCGCTGCCGCCATGGGCGACGATGCGGCCGGGACGCGTGTAGCCTTCGGCCACGAGATGCCGGGCGGCGGTGATGAAGTCCGTAAAGGTGTTCGGCTTCTTGCCGCGCTTGCCGTCGGTGTACCAGCGCCAGCCTTTTTCCGTTCCGCCGCGGATATGGGCGACGGCATAGACGAAGCCGCGATCGACCAACGACAGCCGATTGGTGCTGAAGATCGCCGGAATGGCATGGCCATAGGCGCCATAGCCATAGAGAAGGCAGGGGGTATCGGCGTCGAGCACAAGGTCGCGCCGATGCAGAAGCGAGATCGGCACGGTCTCGCCATCCGGTACGGCGGCAAAGAGCCGGCGGGTGACATAGGACGCCGGATCATGGCCTGACGGAATTTCCTGGCGCTTGCGCAGCACACGCTCGCGCCGGACCATGTCGTAATCATAGGTCTCGGACGGTGTCGTCATCGACGCATAGGTGAAGCGCAGGACGTCCGTGTCGAATTCGAGCACCTCCCCCAAGGACAGATGGTAGGCCTCCTCGGGCATGGCGATGGCGTGTTCCTCGCCGGTCGCGAGGGTGCGGATGACGATCCGCGGCAGTGCATTCTCGCGTTCCAGGCGCACATGCTGACGAGCAAGCACCAACTGGCCCAGCAGGAGAATGCCTGGCCGGTGCGGGACGACATCGCTCCAGCGGTCCCGGCCGGGTGACGCAAGCGGCGCCCTGACCAGCTTGAAGTCCTCCGCGCCATCCGCATTGGTCAGGATAAGGAGCTCTTCGCCGTGGTGCTCGACACTATAGCGGACGCCCGCCTCCCGCGCCGCGACGAGCCGCGGGACTGCGGAGACATCGGAGAGGTCGAGCAGATAGGCCTCCGACGTCTCGTGATCGCTGATGGAAACAATCGCGAATCGGCCGGACTGGCTGCGGTTGAGATTGATGAACCAGCCGGGATCGTCGCTCTCGAATATGAGGGCATCCTCGGCCGGATCCTGTCCCACCACATGGCGAAAGACCTGCGAGGGCCGGTGGTTCGCATCGAGCTTCACGTAGTAGAAGGCCGAGCTGTCGCTGGTCCATACGACGTCGTCGCCAGCCTGTTCGATGCGGTCGGCGAGGTCCTGGCCGGTCGCAAGATCACGCACGCGGATGATGTTGAATTCCGCGCCGGTCTCGTCGGCCGCCCAGGCGAGACGCTGATGGTCCGGGGCATGTTCGCTCGCGGCGAGATCGAAAAATGCCTTGCCGGAGGCGAGCGCGTCGCCGTCGAGGAGTATGGCCTCGGCGTCACCCTGCCGGCTGCTCCGGCAGATGAGGGGATGCTGCCCGCCCTCGCGATAGCGGCTGTAATAGGCGAAGGGGCCGTCGGGCGCCGGCACGCTGGCGTCATCTTCCTTGATGCGGCCACGCATCTCCTTGACCAAGGAGACCCTGAGGCTCTCGATGGGCGCAAGCACTTCCGCGGTGTAGGCGTTCTCCGCCTCGAGATAGCCGCGGATCTCGGCCGGGAGCGCGGTCGGGTCCGCCAGCACCTCCCGCCAATTATCCGCCTTGAGCCAGGCATATTCGTCGCGCAGCACCGAGCCGTGAACCGTGATTTCCCGCTGGCGCTTCGGAGCCGGAGGCGGCAGATGGGCGGGGGAGGGCTGTTGATCGGTCATAACTCGCCTTCGCGTTGCAAGCCGGCATGTCCGCGCTTTCTAGCGGGTTCGATCTGCCCGTTCGAGAGCAAATGACGCCGATGAGGCGCCGGTCTTCACCCGTGCCCTATCCACAACCGCCCGTGTCGTCGGCAAGCCGATAAAGGTCTGTCGGTCAGAACGGGCCGTTTCGGATGCTCTTGCGGAGCTGGCTGTCCGCTCGCCGGGCGCTATAGCTTATCGTGAGACGAGGGGAAGGCCAGAGCTTGGCACATGTCAGTATTGCGGGCCGGCCGGCTGGAACGCGCGACCGACGCCTGCCCGCTATGGCCGGGCCATGCGTAGGCTCGTCGTTTCCGATAATGCTGAGGCTAAGTCGACCCCTGCGCTTTGAACCGTGATACAAGCAACGTGGCGTGGATTGTTCTTGTTTCAGTGCGACATCACCCCCTATGCTAGGCGGTATCCTCTTCCGAAACACATGAAAGCCTTATTGAAACTGATCGTGAACGTTGTAAATAACCGCGTTTCTTGTATTGCATCGAGCAAAACTTTAGCATATTTGCTAGGGAAATGGATAGCGATTCCGCGAAGTGACGCATCCATAGTATGTTTTTTGAGGATGATTGATTGAGCTGGTCCGCCGCGGTGCGTCTTGAACAAACCGAGACGGAAGAAGGGAAGCCAAGCGTGATGAACGAGACCGACAACACAGCAAGCTATATTGAGCTCGCCGCCGATATCGTGTCGGCTTATGTGAGCAACAATTCCGTTCCATCCAATGAACTGGCCGCCATGATCGGCGATGTTCACGCTGCTCTGTCGCGGGTTGCCCAGGGCAATGTAGAGGCGCCGGCCGAGGCACCGAAACCCGCCGTTCCGATCCGCAAATCGGTAACGCCGGACTTCATCATCTGCCTCGAAGACGGCAAAAAGTTCAAGTCGCTGAAACGGCACCTGCGCACGCAGTACAATATCACGCCGGAGCAGTACCGCGAAAAATGGGGGCTGCCGCCGGATTACCCGATGGTCGCGCCCAATTACGCCAAGGCGCGCTCACAGCTCGCCAAGGACATGGGCCTCGGGCAACAGCGGCGCAAACGTCGCAACGCCCGCGCCTGAACAGTCCGGTCTTCAGGAACGTCCCGGTTACGGGACGTTCCTGCGGATCGAGCACCAGGGCGTGTCGAAGCCCATCAAGTGAATTCGCGTAATTGCAGCGTAGATGGGCAGCGGCCGGATTGGCCGTGTCCGACGCTTGACGGGTGACGCCGCCTCTCCGGGCCGATCGAGCGCGTGCTCTCGGCTCTCTGCCGTAAGCCGGCGCCTGTTTATCCCTGAAGATCTTGTCGCTGCCTCGCGCGACGTCTCCTTGCGACCGGCTGGAGCCTCGGAGCTCGCCCCGCACCTTCCCGATGTCCATCACTCCATGCTCAGCACCGACCGGATCACCCTGGATGATCCGGTCGGCCGAATTTGCTTGCAATTTACGCGTTAAGTATTTATTCCTATTCCCCTTGGCGCGGGTTTCCTCGCGCCCTCTCACTATAAGAACAAAACATGAACATTGCGACAGGTGAATGATGACGTTCGATCGCAGGTCTCAAGGAGGGTCGAGAGGAATGCCGGCGAGCAAAGCCGCCAGCCGCCTTCTCGCCCATCTCGCCCGGCCCGGCCACACGGCCCGGCTACTCCCCGAAATGCCAAATGATATCAATATTTTCGTGACTCGGAAGGGCATGACCTTGGGGGCGGGGCGGCTGCCGCTCTCCACCGCCGAGAAGCTCGTCGCCGCCGATCTCGCGGTGTGGGCGGGCGCCGGACCGCGCCGCACTCTGGAGATTACGGCGGCAGGGCGGGCGCATCTGCGGCGGGCGGAAGCTGCGCCCGGTGAAGCCTTCCTGGAGCAGCATCGATCTTCGCGCGACCGGCGCGTCACAATCGATGGACCCGAACGACCGGTGCGGGTGAACGAGGCGGAAAGCCCGCTCGCCTGGTTAAGATCCCGCCGCGACCGCTCCGGACAGCCTTATGTGGATGCGGCCGGCTTCGAGGCCGGTGAGCGGCTGCGCGCCGACCTCACGATCGCGCAGATGCTTCCCCGGGTGACCATGAGCTGGAGCCTCGGGCCGACCGGTTCGCCCGGCGCGCAGGGGCCAGCAGCCGCCTCCGACGCGATGATCGCGGCGCGCCAGCGCGCCCGCCGCGCCCTTCAGGCGGTGGGCGCGGATTTTGCCGGCCTTCTGATCGACGTCTGCGGCTTTCTCAAGGGACTCGAGACGATCGAGCGCGAGCGCGGCTGGCCGGCGCGTTCCGGCAAGGTCATCCTGCGACTGGCCCTGCGCCGGCTCGCCGAGGCCTATGGCCTGGCGGCCGAGGCGCGTGGACCGTCTCGGTCACAGACCGTCAGCGTCTGGCGTGCGCCGATCGATGCCGGCTGACGCATTCACGGCAGCTCCCTCCAGTACGCCGCGCGCATCGCTCTTGATGCGCTCGACCATGGACCGCAGGCCATTGGAGCGCTGCGGGGTGAGGTGTTCCCCAAGTCCGAGCTTCTGGAAAACGGCATGGGCGTCGGTCGCGAGAATGTCGGGCGCGGGCCGGCCGGAATAGATCGCAAAGGCGAGCGCGATCAGGCCGCGCACGATATGGGCGTCGCTGTCGCCGCGGAAAACGATGGCCGGCTCGCCCGAACGGCTGCGGTCGACTGTCGTTTCGAGCCAAACCTGGCTCGCGCAGCCGCGCACCTTGTTCGCCTCCGTATGCGCCTCCCCGGGCAAGGGATCGAGCATGCGACCGAGCTCGATCAGATAGCGGTAGCGATCGTCCCAATCGTCGAGGAACTCGAAATTGTCGAGTATCTCGTCGAGCGGCGGCTGCATCGGTCTCGTCCCTGGTTCCGGATCACCATGACCTCGGCGTGAAGATCCGCGGCCAAGTTCATGATGGTCCTCATATATATGCGCGGCCGCATGGGCAAAGCCGCACGCTGCCGCGCCAGCCCGCCATGCGACGGTTCACAGGGCATATGGGCCTTTTTGATGCAAAGGGCCAGCCCGGCGGGCGGTTATCGTGCCGATGGCGGAGATCCATCGGATCGATCGTCGGATTGCGCGCCAAGGAGCGAGTCGACGAGCTTATGGCGGGTTTTCGCATCGAGCGCCTTGAGAAGGCGCGCCGCCTGTTCGGCCATCGCCGGACCGCCGACGTCGAGCTTGTCCTTGTTGCGAAGGCTTCCGGTGATCACCGCCTCGAGCGATGCTCTGTCAGCCGCCGTCGCCCCCTCCGCGCGGCCGGGCTTCTGTGAGCTGGTCGAGACGGGGGAGAGCCAATAGACGACGGCGATGCAAAAAGCGCAGCGCAAGAAGAAGCTCACGGCGCATCCCCTGTTGCAAAATCGTCCAATGAAATGGCCGTCACCGCTTTTCGGCCCAATGCCCCGCCATTCTGCGCCGATTTCTTTCAAGACGGGTTAACCACGACCGCAGCGGGCGATGTCTCCGCCTGCCCGGCAGCGCGCCAGCGGCCGGATACGTCGCGCCGCCAAGGCCTTCTTAGCGTTCGTTTAAGCCGATCCTGGCATGGTGAGGTTATCGACTGCGGGGAGGCACGCTGCTGCGTGCGGCGGATGTGGCTATGTCGTTGTCAGGAGTGTTCATGCGAGAGCGTTTGGCCGGACTGGTCCATGCGTCCGTTGCCGATGACGATGAACGCGCCCGCCATGAGCATTTCATCGTCACCCGTCTGATCATTGCATTCGTGGCCCTGGCGGCCTTGCCGCTTTACCTGGCGATGTTCGGCGTTCCCTCTCTCACGCAGACC
Organism: Chelatococcus sp. GCM10030263; assembly: GCF_042666455.1. Lineage (NCBI taxonomy): Bacteria > Pseudomonadati > Pseudomonadota > Alphaproteobacteria > Hyphomicrobiales > Chelatococcaceae > Chelatococcus > Chelatococcus sp. GCM10030263. Next base: position 421,083 of record NZ_JBHTDB010000009.1, read on the forward strand.
CTGGTGCTCGCCTTTCTCGCTGCGCCGCTCGGGGCGGTCGCAGTGCTGTCCCAGACCGGCCGGCTCGGGCTCGCCCATAGCCTATCCTCGGCGTCCTTCGCCGCGCTCATCACCATTCTCGCCTCGATCTCCGGCGGCGCCTCGTCCCCGGCCTTGATCGGCCTGGTCGCCCTGCCGGTGCAGGCTCTCTCGACGGGCTCGCCGCGCATGGTCGTCGGCGCGAGCCTCATGGGCATTGCCGGCGCCGTCATTGTTGCGGCGCTCCAGATGCTCGGCATCACGCCGGCGGCGGCCGCGCAATCGGCCTTGGTCGCCCCGCTCTGCCTGTCCGCGGCGATCGGCTATGTGGCGGCCGAGGTGCTCGCGGCGTGCCGCCGCGCCGCAGCCGGCAAGGCCGTCCTTGCGCGCTATGCGGCGCGCGATCAGGTGGTGCTGGAAACCATCGGCGATCTCGTCACCTGGCACGACCGCACCGGGGCGGTGGTCTTCGTCAGCGCGGCCGCAGAGACCTTGATCGGCGCGCCGGCGCGCTGCCTCGACGGTCGCGGCTTCTTCGAGCGCGTCAATGTCGCCGACCGTCCGGCCTTCATCAAGGCGCTGACAGATGCGGTGTTCTGTCCGGGGCCCGTCACCGTGCAGTTCCGCCTGAACGTTGCCGCGCGCAGCGCCGCTGCCGGCGAGCCGTCGCCTGAATTCATCTGGGTGGAAATGACCGTCAAGCGCGCTGCCGATGCAAACGGAGTGCTGTTCGACGAAAGCTGCGCCGTCGTGGCGGTGACGCGCGATATCACGCGCCTCAAGCAGCACGAGGCCGAGCTCGACCGCGCCATCGCGCAGGCCGACAGCGCCAACGAGGCCAAGAGCCGCTTCCTCGCCACCGTCAGCCACGAGCTGCGCACGCCGCTCAATGCCATCATCGGCTTTTCGGAAATCCTGGCGAGCCCGGCGCTTTCGCCGCTCGATCAGGCTCGCCAGCGCGAGTATGCCCATATCGTCCAGAATTCCGGGCGCCATCTCCTGGAGATGGTGAATATGCTGCTCGACATGTCGCGCATCGAATCCGGCAATTTCGAGCTGGAGCTCGAGCCTTTCGATGCGAGCGACGTTCTGAACGACTGCTGCGACTTGATGCAGCTCAAGGCCAAAGACGCTGAGCTCGAGCTGCGGCGGCAGTTCGATCGTAACGATCACCTGCTGGTCGCCGATCAGCGCGCCTGCCGCCAGATCGTGCTCAATCTCATCGCCAATGCGATCAAGTTCACGCCGGCCGGCGGCGACGTCTCCGTGACGGCGAAGGTCACCGCCAATACCTTCGTGCTCACGGTCGCCGATACCGGCATCGGCATTGCCCAGGAAGACCTGCCGCGGCTCGGCGCGCCTTTCTTTCAGGCGCGATCGTCCTATGATCGTCCCTATGAGGGCACCGGGCTCGGCCTGTCAGTGGTGCGCGGGCTGGTTGCGCTGCATCACGGCGCGATCACCATCGACAGCACGCCGGGGGAAGGCACATGCGTGACCGTGTCGCTCCCGCTCGACGGCAGGCGTCCGGACGCGTCGCCTGATGGGCGCGGTCTGGATATAAGAAGGGCCATGAGCCGTATAGCGCGTGGCAGTGCCGACTACGGAAAAGACAGTCGCGGCAGTGAGGTTGTGAAGCGTCGTGCGTGAAGTTCTTGCTCGTTCTGATCATGACGTGCGGGTCTATGAGGGCCCGCCTGCGCGCAAAAGGGCGCCTGCCCGTACGGGACGGGGGCGGGCGCCTGCCTCGGGCGTCGTCTGGCGTCTTGTGCGGGCGGCGGTCACGCCAGTTCTGCGCAAGCCGGCCACGGCGCTCGCGACCGTGCTGCTGACGGGATTTGCCGCAGCGATCGTCGTCAATGCGCTCACCCTCCAACCGCGGCGCCATCCGGCGCCGCTGTTCGGTGCGGATCGCGGCAAGGCGATGGACATGCCGGTGAGGCGGGCGCCGGATGCGGTGCGGACCGCAGCTCCTTCTCCCGCTCCGGTTTCGGCAGCGCCACCTGCCGTTCTGCCGCCGGCGCGGCCCGAACGGGAGGCACCGCCCGCGACCTCGGTTGCCCTGCCGCCGGCGCGCCCGGACCTGATCGGTGACCTGATCCGCGGCGGTGCGTCGCCGACGACGAGCCATCCGACAGGGCCGGCGCAGGCCTCGACCACCCTGCTCAACGTGCAGCGGGCACTGGTGAAGCTCGGCTATTCGCTGAAACCGGACGGAATGATGGGGCCAGAGACGCAGCATGCCATCGAGAGCTTCGAGCAGCGGTCCGGCCTGCCCGTCACCGGCGACCTCAATACCCGCATGCTGAAGAGCCTCGCCACGGCGAGCGGGATGCCGGTCGAGTGAGCGGCCGGTGAGGCTGCGCTCCGATATCTGGGTCGCGGCCTATCTGCGCCGCTGTACGGTCGAGGGCGCCTACGCCGTCCTGCGCCGGCGCGGCGCCGCAGAGGCGGGCTCTGTTTTCGTCAAGATCGATCCTCTCGACGGTTCCTGCAAACTCTTCGGCCCGGCCCCGCAAAGCTTGGCGGCTGACCAGCCGGAAGAGCGCTTTTTCGTGGCCGTGCCGCTTCCCGAGCCGACGCCACTCGCCGCGGAGGAACGCCTCAAGCGTGAGATCTCATTCGATCCCGATCTCTGGATCGTCGAGGTGGAAGACCGGGCCGGCCGTCATTTCCTCGACCTGGCCAAAGAGTAACGATCTGGCGAAGGATTAGCTTGATCGGGCTCAGCCGGTCTGGCGGTTGCGGCTGCGCTCCGCGGGCTGCTCGGCGGCATTCTCCTGCCGCGGCACGGGGCGCGCGCCCGTTCCGCTCGGCGCCAGTGCCGGGACATGCTGGCCTGTGCGACGCGGCGTGGCGATATCGTGCCCCACCACCGCCGAAGTGACGCGGCTGGCGGTTTCGCGCGATACGCTCCGGACGAGGGCGGCCAGGCTGAATACGCGCTCGACCGATTGCGCAATGACCGGATCGAGCGTCAGGAAGATCCGGATCGCATCGGTTTCGTCGATGCCGACGGCAACGAGCGCAAGCGCCAGGAGCTCACCGAGCGGGTCGGTGCAGAGGGGCAGGGCCTCTTCGGGGGAGACGCCGAGCGCCTGCGCCAGCACCTCGGCGAAGGATAGGCGGTCGCCGCAGGCGGCTGCGCCGATGGCGCGGTCACGGGCCGCAGCCTCGAGGAAGGCGGCAGTCCGGCGCCGGCCTTCGAGTGCCACGAAGCCTTCCACCTCATCGAGAATGGCGGCGCGCTGCTCCCGTGTCGCATAGCCGAACAGCGGCGCCTTATCCATGCCGGTGAGATCGGCACGGGCGACCAGGAGGCGCGCGAGCTCCGGCCGCGTCCGCGCCCGGCCGAGCAGCATATCGAGAGCTGGCCGGGATATGACAGCTGCGGGATTGGCCGCAAGCGCCTCGTCGACCTCTGCCTCGTTCCGATCGATGAGAAGCTCGACATGCCAGGGCGTGAGATCCGTCCGTCCGGCCACGGCGCTGGCATGGCGGGGGTCGGAGCCGACGGTGGCGGCCATGATCCAGTCCGGATTGATGTCGCGCGCCGACGCGAGAACGATGGCGCAGGCCTCGCCGCCCGCAGCATGCAGAGCCGTCAGGATGCCGCGCGGCGTATCGGGATGGGGCGCGAGCCTTTCCGCGATCTGGATGAGCGTTGCCGTGTCGACCACACCGATGAGCGCGGTCGCGAGCATCTCGAAATCGGCTTTGGCTTCTGGGGAGTGGGACGACGCGCTGAGAAAGAGCTCCGTCTGCGCCCGAAGCAGAACCGGCCGCAGATCGCCGACTCCACCGCGCGCCAAGTCCGCGAGGCTCGAGAAGTCGTCTGCGAGTTTGGGGAGGCCGGTTGAAAGGAGCTCGGTCATTGGCAATCGTCAGATGCGGCTATCCCCTCTCAATGACACATCGGCATTAGCGGAGGATTAACTCTGCTTTCTGCGATCGATCACGGCCGGGCCAACCGGTGACCGGCTGAGCGCCCTTTGATGTGTCCGATCGCCGGAAGTATCTGCAAATCATAGATCCCGGCCATTGATACAACTTATGGTTGAATTTTTGCGGATGCGATCACCCTCGACTTAAGGAACCTTTAACCATGCTGCGCGCTTCCTAAAGCCGGACGGGAATGGAATCGGCTTTGGCCCATATCCTGCTCCGAGGTGTAGACGCGATCACGCAGCCGCGCATTGATCCACGGATTCGCGCCTAACGTGATCGGAGCGGTGGTCGGAGACAGTCAGCTTCGGTGATCGCACGGAGACTGCCATGAACGATGTCGGTGAAGCCGTCTCGGCGAAAGTTGTTCAGCTGAAGGAAACGGCCGCATTCAAGCAGCGGATGCACCAGCCGACCCAACGGGTCGCTGGACACCGCGGCGAGGTCTTGCTGTTCACGGGTGTCCGTTACGAGCGTGATGGCGGACGACCGCGCGATGTGCCGGCACGCGGCTCGCGCCCGGATCGTGGACGGGCGCCCTCCCGCGGATGACGGAGCGTCTGCTCCGTTTGCCCTTACTCAGTTTTCCTCTGCTGTGGGCTGCGGCTCGCAGGTGAGGGACGATGCCGCCCGCTGGGCGCCGGGCATCTGACTCGGCCAAGCGGCGAGTGCCCGTATCACGACCAGCCCCTTGGTTGCCGGCGTAATAAAGCGCAGCGTGTCGGCCGAGGCCTCATCGGTGCCGCTCACATAATCATCGAAATAGGCTTGCGTCATCAAGGTCAGCGATATCTGGCCGCGGACGGCGGCCTCGTCCGTGACGGCATAATAGACGTGTCCTCTCCGGCCGTGCACGGACAGGGACGCGAAGCCGGGCTCTACATTCGCACGGACGATGACCGGGCCGTCGGTGACGTCGAATGCGCAGACCGCCACGGCGACCGCCGGATCGGGTTCGGGGAGTTCCGCTCGTCCTGCCTGGGCCGGGTAGAGCAGGGTGCTCTGACCCGTGGGCGGGCCAAACCGCGCATAGGCATTGCGGGTGGCGAGCTGCGGAATGGCAAAGATCGTCACGATATGAACGAGCACCCCGAGACACAGCCCAGCGACGATGACGAGGAGAAACGAACCGAGCTGGCGGCGCATCAGCAGGACACTCGGGTGAGGGCCGGCAGCGCCAGATTGCCGATGGGCCCCGATGTCGGCGAGAGCGACGTCTCGTAGAGACGGAGCACGACACTGAAGGTGGGCGTCTCCGGAAGCGGCAGCCAATTTCCGGGGGCCGCCTGGCGGGCGAGCGTGATGAGAACCGATCCGTCGGTGCCGCGGATGATCTCGCGCGCGGTGAAGCCGTTGCGATTGAGCGGATTCGGCTGGAGCTGGCCATTGCCGTCATAGATGACGAGCGTCCAGATCCGCGACGGCGGTATGACGCCGGCTAGTCTATAGGCGCAGCTGCTGTCGAGCGGCCGACCGGCGTCGTCGCTATGAGTGGTGAAGGCGACGCCTTCGCCGGAGGCGAGCGGCAGGCGTGCCGAGCGCGCCAGATTGGCGAGCGAATAGGGATCGATATTGGCTGTTCCCAAATTGGGCCAGGTCACCCATTGCCCGATCTGCACCGCGCCGAATACCGGCTCTCCTTCGACCGCGCGATAAGCCGAGCCGAGGCCAGTTGCGGCGCCGATGGCGAAAATCAAAGGCAGGGCGATGAATGAGCGCACGAGGGGGCGAATCCGGAGGATGGGCCGGCGACAGTTGCCGCCATCAAGATGGAAGCCCGCGGCGGGCGTCAACCCTGCCGCGACGGGTGGCAGAGGTAATGCATGCGGTCTGATTGTCACGGCTCCCCGACAAGGGTTTCGTTGAAGCGCCGCAGTACCCGTCGCGTCCGCGGGCCCGACCGGAGGCCGGTAACGGAGGCGAGGTGAGAGCTTGCGCGGCCGCACGCCGTATCATCAACAGGACCGCCGGTGACGTTCAGGGTAGAGCGATGGTCTCGGCCGCCGAACCGACCACGCTGATCCCCGGAAGGGCGTTGGGCGGCAGAGTGGCTGCCGTGCGCCGTGACGCCGGACCTGCGGCCTTGATCAGGTCGCTGACGCCGGTCAGCACCTCGTAGGAGCGGCGCGACAGCATCATCGGCGCCCGGCCGACCTCCGCCACTGGCGTATTTTGCGCCTCCGGCGGCTTTGCCGGAGTGCTCGGCTTCTGATCCAGGCCGAGGAGGGGCTTTTGCTCGACGCCCTGCACGAGCGGTAGCATGGCATCGTGCCAGATCTGCGCCGGCAATACGCCGCCGGTGAGATTGCGGGTCGAGGAATAGTCGTCATTGCCGAGCCAGACGCTGGCGACCAGATTGCCGGTGAAACCGACGAACCAGGCATCACGATAGGCATTGGTCGTGCCCGTCTTGCCGCCGACCGTAACGCCGGGGATTTGTGCCCGCCTGCCGGTGCCGCCCTCGACGACGCGGTTCAGCATGAAATTCATGTCGGCAATGACGGACGGAGCGACCACCTGCTGGGGCGGCCCTTCGTTGTCGTGCCGCCAGACGACCTCACCGCGGCCGTTGCGGATCTCGATTGCCGCATAGGGCTTGGCGCGCTTGCCGCCGTTGGCGAAGACCGAATAGCCGGATGCCATGTCGAGCACGGTGACGACGCCCGCGCCGATGGGCAGGGATGGCGTGTCCTCGAGATCCGTGGTGAGCCCCATGCGATGGCTCATTTCGATGATCTTGGCGCGGCCGACCTTCGAATTGCCTTTGCCGAGCGCAATCGACATCCGCACCGGGATCGTATTGATCGACTTGGCGAGGGCGGTGACGAGCGGAATGGCTCCCGCATAGGAGCGCCCGTAATTGTGAGGGCACCAGTTGCCGATACAGGTTGGGGCGTCGACGACGATGCTGTTCGGCTTGTAAAGCCCGGCCGAGAGCGCCGCCGTATAAACGAAGGGCTTGAAGGACGAGCCCGGCTGGCGCAGCGCATTGGTGGCGCGATTGAACTGGCTGGCGCCGTAGTCACGCCCGCCCACCATGGCGCGCACGGCCCCGTCCGGCTCCATGACGACCATGGCGCCCTGGCTCGCGTGGAAGCGTTTGCCGTCGCGGCGCAGATTATCCTCCAGCGAGCTTTCGGCGCTGTGCTGCGCGAAGACGTCAAGCCCGGTTTTGACGGTGAGCACACGATCGTCGCCGAGCTTACCCTCGTCGGAGAGATGCTTGACCTCCTCGAAGGCCCAATCGAGGTAATAGTCGGGGCTCATCTCGTGATGCCGGTCGATCGGCGTCGCCGGATTGCGCCGCGCCATCTCGGCCTGGCCCTCGCTCAGTACATTGGCTGCGACCATATTCGTCAGGACGTCGCTGGCGCGGGCCCGCGCCGCCGGCAGGTTCACGTGGGGCGCGTAGCGGGTCGGCGCCTTGAACAGCCCGGCGAGCATCGCCGCCTCGGGCAAGGTGATGTCCTTCAGCGGCTTGCCGAAATAGAAATCAGCGGCAGCGGCGACGCCGAAGGTGCTGCCGCCCATATAGGCGCGGTCGAGATAGAGCTTGAGGATCTCGTTCTTCGTCAGGCGCGACTCCAGCCACAGGGCGAGAAAGGCCTCCTTGATCTTGCGTTCCAGCGAGCGCTCGTTGTTGAGAAAGAGGTTCTTCGCCAGTTGCTGGGTGAGGGAGGAGCCGCCCTGCACCACGCCTTCAGCGCGAGCATTCGCGAAGGCGGCGCGAAAGGTGCCGACCACATCGATGCCGAAGTGGTCGTAGAAGCGCCTGTCCTCGGTGGCGAGGACCGCCTTGATCAGGATGTCCGGAATATCGTGGATCGAGAGCGTATCGTCATGCCGAATGCCGCGCTTGCCGATCTCGTTGCCGTAGCGGTCGAGGAACGTGACGGCGAGTTCCGGCTGCTTCAACCAGTCGTCGCTCGTTTGCCGGAAGGCTGGAATGGCAAGTGCAACCATCAAGACGCCGCCGGCGAGCCCGAGCGTCAGCCCCTCGCAGGCGAGCTCATTGGTGAGCCGCCACAGGCCGCGCGCCTTCATCCGGTCGGAATAGGCGCATATCCTGAGCCAGATTTCATTGAAATCCCGACCGGCGTCATAAAGTCCGGAATCGACTTTGGAATCGAATGCCAACGCCCGACGTCTCAAGCGTTTCCAAAAGGAGGTCCCACCGAACGACAGCACCCGACCCGCCCCTAAATATGTGTTACGCCCGATATATAGTAACGGGCTGAGAATAGCGCTTATTCCAGCCATACACGATGCAAAACACCGCTATGGTGGTGCAATAAGCGTCGCTTTCGATGCTGCGGTTAGCGCACGATAGCGACAACCGTTATACCCGCTACAAGTTTCCCGTCGGTTGCGGCAACACACACGAAAGTGCGGTAATATCCCAGCGGGTGTTGCACGCATGCCTCTGTCATCAGGGCAGGGCGTGATTGGAGGAGTGGACGATCATATCCGACGAAATGGATCCACCGCCGTTCTGGCGGACGAAACGGCTCGAACAGATGACCGAGGCAGAGTGGGAATCTCTCTGCGACGGCTGCGGCCGTTGCTGCCTGGTGAAGCTGGAAGACGAAGACACCGGAGAGATCCATTTTACCGATGTCGCCTGCCGGCTCCTCGACAGCACGACCTGCCGGTGCCGCGATTATGCGAACCGGCAGGCCCATGTGCACGATTGTATCCGCCTGACATCTGCGGAGGTGGGCCGGCTCTCCTGGCTGCCGCCGACCTGCGCCTATAGGCTCGTGCGCGAAGGATCCGACCTCTACTGGTGGCATCCCCTCGTCTCCGGCGACCCCGAGACGGTGCATATGGCCGGCGTGTCGCTGCGCGGCCGGGAGGTGACGAGCGAAGGCGACTTGCCCGTCGACCAGTTTCCTGAGCGGATCGTGCGCTGGCCGAACCGGGTGCCGAAGGCGGCGCGTCGCCGCGCTTAAAGGCGCTGGGTGCCGATCAGGCCTTGAGCACAACGACCTTGGTGCCGACGGGCACGCGCCCGTAGAGGTCGATGACGTCCTGATCGATGAGCCGGATGCAGCCCGAGGATACCGCATGGCCGATCGTCCAGGGCTCGATCGTCCCGTGGATGCGGTAGAGGGTGTCACGGTCGCCCTGATAGAGATAGAGCGCCCGGGCCCCGAGCGGATTATCCGGACCGCCCGGCATGCCGGAGGCATATTCCCTGAGCTCGGGCTGGCGCTTGATCATCTGGCTCGGCGGCGTCCACGTCGGCCATTGCGCCTTGCGGGCGACCCGGGCCGTGCCGTTCCAGCCGAAGCCCTCACGCCCGACGCCGATGCCATAGCGGATCGCGCGGCCGCCGGGACGCACGAGGTAGAGAAAGCGTTGGCCGGGATCGACGACGATCGTGCCCGCGGGCTGGGGCGTGCTGTAGTCCACCTCGCGACGGAGGAACTGCGGATCGATCTGTTCGAGATCGACGGCCGGCACGGGGAATGGCTCCGTGTCGATGGCGCCGTAGATACGCTCATAGGATGGGTCCCAGGCCGGCGCCAAGGATTGGGGGGGGCGAGTGACGCAGCCTCCCAGCGCCAGCAAACCGCTACCCATCACCATTCGGCGTGTCAAACCAACCATCATCGACCTCTGTTCGGGAAATCTGTGGGGGAAAGCGCGACTCCGCAGAGTGCGGTCACGTCTAGACGTATGAATACGGCGAAAAGTTCCTTGAGCGTGGCCGCACTGTGGCAAACGGTACTCACGGATGGGTGATGCTGACGAGTTTGTCGGGAGTGTGGCGTAAAGGACGCACTTATTCCGAGGCAGGCGAGCGTGCTGAGCGATCGGACTATAGGAATAAACTCCTTGACAACGTGACGCTGCGCAGCTAGAGTTTCCGCAGGCTCCAGAGTTGCGTCCGAGCGGGGCGCTCCAGGCATGCCGCTGGATAATCTGGATCGAGGCATGTTCAGGCCGACGTGAAGCGGATCGTGCATTGTAGATAGGAAAAAATTCCTTGACAGCGTGACGCTCTTCCTGTAGGGTTCAGTCATGCTCCAGAATTGGGATTGAGGCAGGAACATCGGTTCGAGCATTGCGCTCCGGCGGTGCCGGTTCGGCCTCATCCATTCGCTGACCACGGCCCCGTATCGGGGCCGTTTTGCTTTTCATGATCAGGATGACACGATGACCTCACCGACGCCGGACGAGGCGGCGGCCGTGCGCCGTCGCCGTGCCGAAGGGGCCTCCATCGCCCGCATCATGGCCGAGACCGGGCTTGGGCGGCGCGCCGTCGCCGCCATGCTCGCGGCTGCGGAGGAGGGCGCCGGGGCGCCGGCGCTCTCCACTGCTATCAAGAAGCGCGGCGCCACCGCGCGCAATCCGGCCGCGCGGACGCCGGCCGCGCCTAAGACCACGCGAAAGGCGACGGCTCTCAAGGCTGCCGCCCGCCAGGGGCCGTCTAAGGCGGCCGCGGTGAAAAGCCCGACCAGGAAGCCGGCTATGAACCTGGCCGAGAGCCCGACCCCGTCCGGCGACCGCGGCGCGCTCGTTTCGCGCCTGTGGCACACGGCCGAGGCGCAGCTGCGCGAAGTGGCCCGGCATCTGAAGGACGGCGTGGCTGAGCCGTCCGAACGCGAGAAGGACGCGCGCACGCTCGCCGTGCTCGTCAAGACCTTGCGCGAGTTGATCGCGCTCGAAGCCGAGCGACAGGCCGGAGCGGCGCCCAGCGAGGAGGAGAGCGATGTCCGCGACCTCGACGATTTCCGACGCGAGCTTGCGGAACGCATTGATCGCCTCCGCCAGGCAAGGGACGCTGACGGCGCTGCTGGCGACCTGTAACGAACCGCAGCTGACCTGGCTCATGCACCATTGGCCGCTCTATGCGCGGCCGGACCAGCTGCCGCCGGAGGTCAGCGGCGGCCGGAGCGACTGGACGGTCTGGCTGGTGCTCGGCGGGCGCGGTGCCGGCAAGACGCGCACCGGCGCCGAATGGGTGAGGGGGCTCGCCCTCGGTCATCAGCCCTTCGCCGCCGCACCGGCAGGGCGCATCGCGCTCGTCGGCGAGACGGCGGCGGATGTGCGCGATGTCATGATCGAGGGGGTCTCCGGCCTTCTCGCCATTCACCCGAAAGCCGAGCGCCCCACCTGGACGGCCTCCCGCCGGCGGCTCGAATGGCCGAACGGCGCGGTGGCCCAAGCCTTTTCCGCCGAAGACCCGGAGCAGCTGCGCGGGCCGCAATTCGAGGCGGCCTGGGCGGACGAATTGTGCAAATGGCGCCACGCCGAGGAGACCTGGGACATGCTGCAGTTCGGTTTGCGCCTCGGCGCGCGCCCCCGCCAGGTGGTGACGACCACGCCCCGCCCAATCCCCCTTCTGAAGAAGCTGATGGGCGATCCGCGCACCGTCGTGTCGCGGGCGGCGACGCGCGCCAATGCCTATCATCTGGCGCCGGCCTTTCTCGACGCGATCGTCGGCCGCTATGCCGGCACCCGGCTTGGCCGACAGGAGCTAGACGGCGAGATCGTGGAGGAGAGGGCCGACGCCTTGTGGAACCGCGGCATGATCGAGGCCGCCCGGGCGGAGCAGGCACCGCCCTTGGCCCGTATCGTCGTGGCGGTCGATCCGCCGGCCTCGTCGGGCCAGCGGGCCGACGCCTGCGGTTTGGTCGCCGCGGGCATCGATGCCGAGGGCCGGGTCTTTGTCCTGGAGGACGCGACGTTGGAGCGGGCCCGGCCTGCCGAATGGGCAGCGCGGGCAGTGGCGCTTTACCGGCGCCACCAGGCCGATGCGCTGGTGGTCGAAGTCAACCAGGGCGGTGAAATGGCAACCGCGGTCATCCGCGAGGTCGATGCGACCGTGCCGGTGACGAGCGTGCGCGCCACCCGCGGCAAATATCTGCGCGCCGAGCCGGTAGCGGCGCTCTACGAACAGGGGCGCATCCACCATGTCGGCAGCTTTCCGGCGCTCGAGGACGAGATGGCCGATTTTGGCCCGGGCGGTTTGTCGTCCGGCCGCTCGCCCGACCGGCTCGATGCGCTCGTCTGGGCGGTGACGGCGCTCGCGCTCACCGGCCGCGGCGAGCCGCGGGTGCGGCGGTTGTAGCCTTCGTTTTGATCGTTCGATTGCACCTTCCCCGTCATGGCCGGCCTTGTGCCGGCCATCCCGATCGGTAGGGCGCCGTGCCTTTCCAATCGGGATCCCCGGGACAAGCCCGGGGATGACGCTGCTGGATTGGCCGACGTCCCGACCTCCAGAGAGCATAACATGCCCAATTTCCTCAGCCGCCTGATCGGGCGTGCGGTGAGCGCCCCCGCGCGCGCCGCGTCCGACGCCCAGACCTTGGAAGAAAAAGCCTCGCGCGTCGGGCCGCTGCTCGCCCTCTACCAGGTCGGGCGGCCGGTCTGGACCCCGCGCGACTATCACGCGCTCGCCCGTGAGGGCTTTCAGCGCAATGCGGTAGTGCATCGCTGCATCAGGCTGATCGCTGAATCCGCCGCCTCGGTGCCGTGGATTCTCCAGGAGGGCGGGCGCGAGCTCGACGAGCACCCGCTGCTGCAACTGCTCGCCCGGCCGAACCTCCGCGAGGCCGGCACCGCCTTCCTCGAGGCGGTCTACGGCCATCTCATGGTGGCCGGCAATGCCTATGTGGAAGCGGTCAGCGTCGATGGCGAGCCGCGCGAGCTTTATGCGCTGCGGCCGGACCGCATGCGCGTCGTGCCCGGGCCGAGCGGCTGGCCGGAGGCCTATGATTATACGGTCGGCGGCGCGACGGTGCGCTTCCGCCAGACCGTGGAGGGCGTTCCGCCTATCCTGCATCTCGCGCTCTTCAACCCGCTCGACGACCACTACGGCCTCTCGCCCATGGACGCCGCAGCGGTGGCGCTCGACATCCACAATGCGGCGGGTGCCTGGAACAAGGCGCTGCTCGACAATTCGGCGCGGCCGTCCGGCGCACTCGTCTATGCCGGGCCGCAGGGCACTAATCTGACCGATGCGCAGTTCGAGCGGTTGAGGGAAGAGCTCGACGAGCAGTTCCAAGGCGCCGGCAATGCCGGGCGGCCGCTTCTGCTTGATGGCGGGCTCGACTGGAAACAGCTCTCGCTCTCCCCCAAGGACATGGATTTCATCGAGGCGAAGGCCGCGGCGGCACGCGAGATCGCGCTCGCCTTCGGCGTGCCGCCGCTGATGCTGGGGCTGCCCGGCGACAACACCTTCGCCAATTTCGCGGAAGCCAACCGTGCCTTCTGGCGCCAGGCGGTGATCCCGCTCGTCAAGCGCACGGCCCAGAGCATGGCCCAGTGGCTCGGCGCCGCCTATGAGGCGGATCTCACCTTGGTGCCGGACCTCGACAATATCGAGGCGCTGGCGAGCGAGCGGGAGGCGCTGTGGCGGCGCGTTGCCGCCGCCGACTTCCTCGACCGCGACGAGAAGCGCGCCGCCGCCGGCTATGGCCCCGCCGCGGGCCCCGCGCCGAGCGGCTCCTGAAGGAGACGGAGATGGGGAGCGTCACCGAGATCTTCATCACGCGTGGCGACCTCGCCCATCTCGCGCTTTTTCTCTGGGCGAGCGCCGCCTCGGCGCTGGCGCTCGGCCTCGTGCGTGAGCTCGCCGCCGCCAACCGCCGCTTCGATGCCTTCGTGCGGGAGCTCGCGCGCTTCAACCTCCGCCACATGGATGATGAAGGAGATGAATGACATGAGCCGATCATCCGGGGCCGCGCCTCCGCCGGCCCGGTCGAAACGAGGGCGTAGACGAAGCCCGCAATCCGACGAGGCGATCGCCACCTTCGTGCGCGTGCTGGAGCGGCTGGAGGCCAGCGTGGGCCAGGTGACGGCACGCTCCGGCCCGCCGCGGGGGGCGACGTCGTGAGCCTGCCGCAGCCTGCAGCGGGCGCCCGGCTCATCGATGCCGCGGCTGAGCCCGGCCTCTTCGAGGGCTATGCCAGCCTCTTCGGCGTGGCGGATCTCGGCCGCGACGTGGTCGAGCCCGGCGCTTTCCGCGAGAGCCTCGCCCGGCGCGGCATGCGGGGCATCAAGCTCTTGTGGCAGCATGATCCGGGTGAGCCGATTGGCCGCTGGCTCTCGCTCGCCGAGGACGCCCGCGGCCTGAAAGTCCGCGGCCAGCTCAACCTGGCGGTCGGCCGCGCCCGCGAGATCCACGCGCTCATGCGCGAAGGCGCCATCGACGGGCTCTCCATCGGCTTCCGTACCGAGCGCGCCCGCACCGATGTCAAAAGCGGTCTGCGCCGCCTCGCCAAGATCGACCTGTGGGAGATCTCGGTCGTCACCTTCCCGATGCTGCCGGGGGCCCGCGTCGGCGCCGTGAAGCGCACGGCGGTGCCGGCGCCCGATCCCGTATCTCAACTCGCCGACGCCGTGCGCGCCGCTACGGCCCGCCTCGCCGCGACCTTCTGATCCCTACCAACGAGGAATAGCTTTATGAGCATGGACCCTGTCACGCCCGAGACGAAGGCCGTCGGCACCGACGTCGCCAATGCCTTCACCGAATTCGCCTCGACCTTCGAGGCCTTCCGCGAGGCCAATGACGGCCGCATCGCCGAAATCGAGACCCGCCTCTCCGCCGATGTCGTGACCGAGGAGAAGGTCGCGCGCCTCAATGACGCCCTCGACGAGACCAAGCGCAAGCTCGATCGCCTGGTGCTCGACCGCAGCCGCCCGGCGCTCGGCGCCCCTGCAGGCCGGGACGGGGAGGAACCGGCGGCGCGCGAGCACAAGACGGCCTTCCTCGGCTATATGAAGAGCGGCGAGGCCGCCGGCCTGAAGCAGCTCGAGGAAAAGGCGCTGTCGGCGGGCTCCGGCCCCGACGGCGGCTATCTCGTGCCGACCACCATCGAGCGCGAGGTGCTGCGCCGGCTCGCGACGATCTCACCGATCCGCGCCATCGCCTCGCAGCGCGTGATTTCCGGCGGCCTCTACAAGCGCGCCTTTTCGACCACCGGGCCCGCCTCCGGCTGGGTAGCCGAAACCGCCGCGCGGTCCGAGACCACGGCGCCGGCGCTCGCCGAGCTCGCTTTCCCGGCCATGGAGCTCTATGCCATGCCGGCTGCCACCCAGACGCTGCTGGACGACGCCGTCGTCGACATCGAGCAGTGGCTGGCGGACGAGGTGGAGACGGTCTTCGCCGAACAGGAGGGCGCGGCCTTCGTCAACGGCGACGGCAACAACAAGCCGAAGGGCTTCCTCACTTATCCGACGGTCGCCGATGCCACTTGGAGCTGGGGCAATATCGGCACGGTCGCGACCGGCGCGGACGGTGCCTTCGCCGCCGAAAACCCTTCCGACGTGCTGGTCGATCTCGTTTATGCGCTGAAGGCCGGCTATCGCCAGAACGCCACCTTCGTGATGAACCGCAAGACGCAGAGCCTCATCCGCAAGTTCAAGGACGCCCAGGGGCATTATCTCTGGCAGCCGCCCGCGAGCGCCGGCCAGGCGGCGACGCTGATGTCCTTCCCCCTGGTCGAGGCCGAGGACATGCCCGACATCGCCGCCGGCAGCCTCTCGCTCGCCTTCGGCGACTTCCGCCGCGGTTATCTCGTGGTCGACCGCGCCGGCCTGCGCGTGTTGCGCGACCCCTATTCCTCCAAGCCCTATGTACTGTTCTACACGACGAAGCGCGTCGGCGGCGGCGTGCAGGATTTCGCCGCCATCAAGCTCCTGAAATTCGCGGCGAGCTGAGCAGCGACGCGCGTGAAGCGGTCGGCTTCGCCGGCCGCGTACTCGCTCGCTGCACTGCGCCTGTGGAACGTAGCTCAGCATTGGTCGTTATGTTTTAGAAGGAGAATTGCTATGCCTTTTGAACGGTTGGGCGATCAATCCGAGCATCCGGATCCGGATGCGCTTCAGCGGGCTGGTTCGTTTCTGCGAGAGCTAACCGATTTATCGCACAAATATCGGATTGGGATATCAGGCGCTCCTACCCTCTTCGTTATGGAAGAGGAGGATATACCGCTTCAGTACAAGATGGATCGCGAAAGTAACGTTACCTTCGGCTAAAGACTCAGTCTTGCGGTTAAGCCAGAATTAGGGCCAGGCGGCAGACCAAGAGCGGGCTCCATTCCGATTGCCTCTCTGAGGTCCCGAAGTACGGCTTCAGGGTTATACCTCTGTCCGATCTTGCTTTCGGAGTCTGGTCGTGGATTGACGACTGTCTTGCCTCGATAGATCTCAATTTCTTTGCCAGCTACTTGGGCTCTGCGGCACAGACCCCGCACATAGAATCGGTTGAACTCTCCCTCCGCTATCGTTTCGGGCGCGGTCGAGGGGATTCGATACGTTGTCATGCCGCCGGATGGTTTGCGCCGCTGGGCTTCAGTGTTTAGACGCCCGTACCTTCTCAACTCACTCGCAAGCCAGTCGTCAGTTTGAGTAGCCGCAGCCTCCCGTAAGAGATCTGTCCAGTCATCTTTTCCTCTATTGCTAAGCCAAGAGCTGATGTAAAGTTTCTCGCTGGCAATATCAATGCTTATCTCGTCAAGCATGTATTTGCGAGTTTCTGAATCAAGATTCTCATATAGAAGCCCCATAACCAATCCCCCAAATCGCGAGTCAGGCCATCGAATCACAGTTAAGGTGATGGTGTCTAGCTATCACATGTATTCATACTCACCCGTGCTGAGTTGCACTCGAATGGCGGCTCACCGCCTTCAATACGGCGCTCGCCTTCGATGACTTCCGCCGCAAATACAGCCCCACCTGCCCGCGTGCCGGCCGGCAATCCCGACGGCGGGCAATGGACCGACGTCGGCGGCGGAGGGGACGGCGCTTCACACTCGCGTCCGATGGTACGGCCGTCTTCGCCGACCGCTCTGGGAACTCCGACACATCCTCACCCCACCCCGGCTCGCTTATCGCTCGCCGACCCTCTCGAGGGGAGGGTAAGAAGACCCCTTTGCGACGCTGATCGCGATCAATGGCGGTTGGGCTAATCCCCTGCCCATTGCGCCTGGCGGCCCCAGCGGGCGAGCGTTCCATCGATGAAGGCGCGTTGCGGGCCGAGCAGAACGCCTTGGCTCACGAGCCCGCAGGCCTTGCGGCCCTGGCCCTTCGACCAGGTGCTGACGGCGATGACGGCGCCCGAGGACAGCGCGATCGGCCCGCCTGAATCGCCTTCGCAGGCGCCGGCGCCCGGCTTCTTGCCGAGGCCGCGCGGGTCGGCCGCCCAGACGAGAATGTGGCTCTGGCCATAAGGCTCGACCGCGACGAGCGAGGCCGTGCGGAAGGTGCCGCTGGAGCGGCCGTCGCCCTCGGCCGTAACGCCCCAGCCGCCGAGCACCAGCGTCGTGCCGGCCGGCGGCGAGGCTTCGGCCGGGGCGAGCACGGCTGGCGCAAAGCGGCGCGGAAGCGGCGTTGCAACCCGCACGAGCGCGAGATCGATCGAGCGCTGGCGGGTCTTCACCGCGTCGGCCCGATAGCCCGGATGAACGGCGATCCCCGCCGGCTCCAGTAGCACCGGCTGACCCGACGGATCGCGAAAATGCACGCGGAAAGCATCCGCGCCCGTCACGCAATGGGCGGCGGTCAGCACCACGTCGGGCGCGAGCACGACGCCGGAACAGACGCTGCCGCGGGAGCCGAGCACCATCAGGCTCACCGCTTCGAGCGCACCGCCCTGCCTGCCGCCGACCACGGCACGCGCTGCCTGCGGCAAGCCTGCCAGCGCTATTGCCACCAACGCCGGGGCGATCCGCCCGCGCACTAAACGAGCCTGCATTCCATGCCCTCCAGGGGCTTTCACGCATAAGCGCCGGCGCGGCGCAAGGAAAGAGCCGAGATGAGAGACAGAGCCATAGCCTCGGTGATGATCGAGGGGCCGGCGAGCGAGCCCGTATCGCTCGCCGAGGTGAAAAACTATCTGCGCGTCGTCGACGATAGCGATGACGACCTCATCGCGTCGCTCATTCAGGCGGCCCGCGCGGCCGTCGAGACGGCGACCGGGCGGCTGCTGATCCGCCAGACCTGGCGGCTCGTGCTCGACGCCTGGCCGGAACGCCGCATTCTGCGCGTGCCGCTCGCGCCCTTCGCAGGGCTCGCCGCGGCGCGGGTCGCCGATGCGAGCGGTGGGAAGGCCGACATCCCGCCCGGCTATTTTGTCGTCGACAGCCTGTCGGAGCCCGGGCGCATCGCCGCCGGCCCCCTGGTGCCGAGCCCCACTGCCGCCACAGCCGGCATCGAGCTCGATATCGTCGTCGGCTACGGCAGCGCGCCGGAGGCGGTGCCGATGCCCCTGCGCCAGGCCGTGCGCCAACTCGCCGCCGGCTTCTACGAGCGCCGCGGCGATGAAGCGAGCGCAGCGACGCTGCCGGCCGAGATCGCGGCGCTCGTCGCGCCCTATCGCCGCGCGAGGCTCTGACATGGCGACGATCGGACAGATGCGCCGCGCTCTCCGGCTGGAGGTCGCGGTCGATACACCCGACGACGTCGGCGGGATCACGCGCAGCTGGGCCGATCTCGGCCCTGTCTGGGCAGCGCTCGAGCGGCCCGGCGACGGCAGTGCCGAGCGCGACCACGCCGACAGGCGCGAACTCGCCACGAGCTACCGCGTGACCATGCGCTGGCGCGGCGACATCACCGGCAACCACCGCCTGCGCGAGGGCGAGCGCGTTTTTGCAATCCGCAGCGCTGCCGATCCCGATGGACGCCGGCGCCGGCTCGTCTGCACGGTCGAGGAGGTAACGCCATGAGCGACATCACCGCGGCGGAAGCGGCGAGCCCGGTGCTTGCGCTGCGCCGCGCCATCATCGCCCGCCTTGCGGCCGACGCCGAGCTCGTCGGGATCCTCGGCGGGCCGCGCATCTACGACCCCGTGCCGCGTGCGGCCTCCGGGGTCTATGTGGCCTTCGGCGATCTCAACTGCCGCGACTGGTCGACCGCGAGCGACCAGGGCCATCAACAGGAGGCGGCCCTCGTCGTCTGGTCGAAGACCGGCGGTGCCAAACCGGCGCTGGCTGCGGCGGCCCGCATCGCCGCGCTGCTGCACGATGCCGATCTCGCGCTTGTCGGCCACCGCCTCGTGAACCTGCGCGTGACGGCGACGGAAGCCCGCCGCGACGCGCGCTCCGACCTCGACCGCGTGACGCTGCGCCTCAGCGCCGTCACCGAAGTTCTTCCGGCCGCATAGGCCTGCAACAGGATGATGCAATGAGCGCTCAAAAGGGCAAGGACCTGATCCTGAAGGTCAATGACGGCACCGGCTTCGTGACGGTTGCAGGGCTGCGCAGCCAGCAAATCAGTTTCAATGCCGAGACCGTCGATATCACCCACGCGGAATCCGCCGGGCGCTGGCGGGAACTGCTCGCCGGAGCGGGCGTGCGCCGCGCCTCGGTCACCGGCTCCGGTGTGTTCAAGGACGAGGCCTCGGATGCCCAGACGCGTCAGATCTTTTTCGCCGGCGATATCATCGCCTGGCAGATCGTGATCCCGAGCTTTGGCACGATCGAGGGGCCGTTCCAGATCACCGCGCTCGAATATGTTGGCGAACATGCTGCCGAGGTGACCTTCCAGCTGACGCTCGAGTCGGCCGGCGCGCTCACCTTCGCCGCGCTGTGAGGCCCGTCATGGCCAATCGTCATCGCGGCGAGGTGGAAGCCGTCTTCGCCGACCGCCGCTATACCCTCTGCCTCACGCTCGGCGCCCTCGCCGAGCTCGAAACCGCCCTGGGCGCGGACGGCCTCGCTGGGCTCGGGGCGCGGCTCGGCGCAGGACTTTCGGCACGCGACGTGATCAGCATCCTCGCCGCTGGCCTGCGCGGTGGCGGCACGGCCGTGAGCGACGAGGAGGTCGCGCAGTTCCCGCTGGCCGATTTCGCCACCTATGCGGAGGCCGTGCGGGCGCTGCTCGCCGCCACCTTCGGGGAGAGCGGAGCATCCGAGAGCGAAGCAAACCCTTGACCGCCGCAGGACGCTTCGAGCCGCCGCCTTTTCCTTGGGCGGAGGTGATGGCCTTCGGGCTTGGCGTCCTGCGGCTCAACCCGCGCGAGTTCTGGGGGATGACGACCCGCGAGCTCGCGGCCGCGATCGACGGCGCATCGGGAAGGCGCGCGCGTGTGGCGCCGATGACCCGCGCGGATCTCGCGGCACTCATGCACGCCTTCCCCGACCAGAGCGGCGATTGCCAGTAGCCGAGCTCACGAATATGGTGAAGCATTGATATTTATTCTTATGCTGGACCTTTCATGCTTCGCCTTTTCATTCTCACGGTGGTCTTTTCTGGCCTTGCCGCGTGTCAGACGGCCACGCCGACGACAACTTTCGATGCGACCGCGGCGAGCCGGATCCTCAAGCAGGGGACGGGCCGCGTCGAGGGCAGCCTTTTCTTGCGGAGTTATCGCGGCCGCATCGTGCGCGGCGCTGGGGAGGAGGTCGAACTCGTCCCCGTGACGGCCTATGCCGAGGAGCGAATGGCTCTCATCTATGGGCGCGACAAGTATCGTCCGGTTCTTCTTGTTGGACGAACCACGCCGCCGGACCCAGTCTACGAGACATATAAGCGCAAGACGAAAGCCGATATCAAGGGCAATTTCGCCTTCGACCATGTGGCGCCCGGGGACTATTTCGTCGTTGGCTCCGTAACCTGGCCAGATCCGGACAGCTTGTTGCCAGGCGGTGGATTCATCTATGACCGCGTGACGGTGATGAATAACGAGACTTCGAAAGTGGTGCTGTCGGGCCACTAACCGCCGTCGCCGCTTCGGTCATTCTCATCAACTTGTCCAAGTTCCCGGCGCAAGCATGCCGTCGTGATCCACGACGGCCGAAGGCCGCTCAATGGCTCGTCAATGATGTTTATGGAACAAACAAAGAACAATTTCAGGAGATCGTGCTATGGCCGCAGACTTTGAGCCGATATCCGGGACCAATCTCGATGCCCAGGAAGAAAAGCTGAAAAGCATCACCGATCTGGCGCGCAAATTCGGCCAGTCCTTGTCGGATGCTTTCGTCAAAGGCACGACGAGCGGCAAGAGCTTCGACGGCGTGCTGCAGAGCGTCGGCAAGAGCCTGATCGGTTTTGCGACGAACCTCGCCTTAAAGCCTCTGGAGAAGACGATCACCGGTGGACTGGACACGCTGCTCTCCGGGCTCTTTTCGGGCGCGGGATCGAGCTCGGGGCTGTCTGGCCTTGGCGGCGGCTTCGGGGGGCTCTTCAAGAGCGCCAACGGCAATGTCTTCTCGGCGGGGCGCATACGCCCCTTTGCCAATGGCGGGGTGGTCGCGGCGCCAACCTTCTTTCCGATGACGAGCGGTCTCGGACTGATGGGGGAGGCGGGACCGGAGGCTATTATGCCGCTTGCGCGTGGGCCCGATGGTCGGCTCGGCGTTCAGGCCGGCGGCAATGCCCGGCCGGTCAATGTCACCGTCAATATCGCCGCCAATGACGCGGAGAGTTTCCGACGCTCGGAGGCCCAGGTTTCGGCTGCGCTGGCGCGTGCCGTGGCGCGCGGCCAACGCGCATTGTGAGCAAACACCATGCCCACCGACTTTCACGAGATCCGCTTTCCGCTCGATGTCGCGCTGGAAGCGAGCGGTGGTCCGGAGTGGCGCACCGACATCGTCGTGCTCGGCTCGGGCCGCGAGCACCGCAATGCCCGGTGGGAGCGCTCCCGCCGGCGCTATGACGCCGGCTATGGCGTGAAGTCGCTCGATGCGCTCGCCGCCGTCGTCGCCTTCTTCGAAGAGCGGCGTGGCCGCCTTTACGGCTTCCGCTGGCACGACCGGCTCGACGGCAAGTCCTGCGCCCCCTCCGCCGCCCCAGGACCAGGCGACCAGGCGATCGGAACCGGTGATGGAGCGAGGCGCGACTTCCAGCTCGTCAAGACCTATGGCGCGGCCCACGCGCCTTACCGGCGCGCGATCGCCAAACCCGTGGATGGCACGGTTCGCATCGCACTCGCCGGCGTCGAGCAGGTGGCCGGCACCCATTACACCTGCGATCCGACCACGGGGTGGGTGACATTCGCAACGGCACCGAGCTTCGGCGTGACAGTTACGGCGGGATTCGGATTCGACGTGCCCGTGCGCTTCGATGTCGACCAGCTCGACATAGACCTCGCCGCCTTCACCGCCGGGATCATCCCGAAAATTCCGCTCGTCGAGCTCATCGACTGACGAGGCCCTCCATGCGCACACTCGATCCCGGCCTTGCCACCCATCTCGGCGAAGGCGTCACGACCCTTTGCCATTGCTGGAAGCTCCTTCGCCGCGACGGCGTGGTGATGGGCTTCACCGACCACGACCGTGACCTCGGCTTCGCCGGCGTCGTCTTTCAGGCCGGCACCGGCCTCGAGGCGGCCGAAGTCGCCTCCGAGCTCGGCTTCGCCATCGGCGGCGGGGAGGTCTCGGGCGCGCTGACGGCCGCCAGCCTCACGGAAGACGACCTCGCCGCCGGCCTCTATGACGATGCCAATGTGGAGGTTTGGCTGGTCAATTGGGCCGATGCCGATCAGCGCCTCCTGCTCGAGGTCGGCTCCACAGGCGAAGTCAAGCGCAGCGAACATGCCTTCACGGCCGAGGTGCGCGGCCTCATGCATCGCTACAACGAGGAAAACGGCAGGATCTACCGCACGACCTGCTCGGCCGATCTCGGCGATGCCAAATGCCGGGTCAATCTCGCGGATCCGGACTTCTCCGCGACCGTAACGGTGACGGTAAGCGACGGCCATCTCGGCTTCGGCGCCGAGGGCATCGCGTCCTTCGCCGACGACTGGTTCACGGCGGGGCAGGTGACATGGCTCTCAGGCACCAATACCGGCTCGGCCGTCGATGTGAAGGCGCATCGCGCCGTTCCAGGCCGCGGCGAGATCATGTTGTGGCAGCCGCTGTCGCGCGCCATTGCGGTTGGCGACAGCTTTCGCATCACGGCCGGCTGCAACAAGCGTTTCGACACATGCCGGGCGAAATTTGCCAATGGCGCGAATTTCCGCGGTTTCCCGCATATGCCCGGCAACGATTTCGTCGTGCGCTATCCGCTCTCGGGTGAGCCCGGCTTCGACGGCGGCAGCTTCTTCCGATGACCTTGGCAATACTGGCACGACGCGAGGTGGTTGCGGCCGCCCGCGCCTGGTGCGGCACGCCCTATCGCCATCAGGCCTCGCGACGCGGCATCGGCACGGATTGCCTCGGCCTGGTGCGCGGCCTGTGCCGCGATCTCTTCGGTTGCGAGCCGGAGGCGCCGCCGCCCTATGCGCCCGACTGGGCCGAGGCTGGCCGGCGCGAGATGTTGGCCGAGGGGCTCGGCCGGCACTTCGGGGCGATCGACCCGGCGGCTTTCGGCGCCGGCGACGTGCTGCTCTTCCGCTGGCGGGCGCATCTGCCGGCAGGTCATCTCGGCATTGCCACCGGCGCGGGGCGGATGGTCCACGCCCACGCGGGGGCTGCCGTCGCGGAAGTCGCGATCGGCCGTTGGTGGTCTCGCCATCTCGCTTTTGCCTTTTCCTTTCCGGGGATATCCGACTAATGGCCACACTCGTGCTCCAGGTTGCCGGCGCCACCTTGGGTGGGATCATCGGCGGGCCGATCGGCGCCATCATTGGTGGGGCCATCGGCGGCCTTGCCGGTTCCGTTGTCGATAACGCCGTCCTGTCCTCGATGAGCGGGAGCCGCCATGTCGAGGGGCCGCGCCTT
Source organism: Chelatococcus sp. GCM10030263 (assembly GCF_042666455.1). Lineage (NCBI taxonomy): Bacteria > Pseudomonadati > Pseudomonadota > Alphaproteobacteria > Hyphomicrobiales > Chelatococcaceae > Chelatococcus > Chelatococcus sp. GCM10030263. Next base: position 444,659 of record NZ_JBHTDB010000009.1, read on the forward strand.
TCCGACATGCAGGGGCTCGCCTCGACGGAAGGGGCGGGCGTGCCGCGCGTGTATGGCCGGGCGCGGGTGGGCGGTCAGCTCATCTGGGCGACGCGGCTCGAGGAGCTCGTCAATGTCAGCAAGTCGAGTTCCGGTGGCGGCAAGCTCGGTGGCGGCGGTGGTACCGTCACGACGAATTACAGCTATTCCGCCAATCTGGCTGTCGGCCTCTGTGAAGGGCCGATCGCCTTCGTGCGCCGCATCTGGGCCGATGGCCGCGAGCTCGACCAGAACAATTTCGTCATGCGCGTGCACAGCGGCGGGGAGGACCAGGAGCCGGATCCGCTGATCGTCGCCAAGGAGGGCGCGGAGAATGCGCCCGCCTATCGCGGCCTCGCCTATGTGGTCTTCGAGCACCTGCCGCTCGCCGATTTCGGAAACCGCATTCCGCAATTCTCCTTCGAGGTGGTGCGGCCGGTCGCCGGGCTGGGCGAGGCGGTGCGCGCCGTGGACCTCATCCCCGGCGCAAGCGAATTCATCTACGAACCCTCGCCCGTCACGCAGATGCTCGCCCCCGGCGTGACGCGCCCGGAAAACAGGCACCAGCTCTTTCGGGCGAACGACGTCATCGCCTCCCTCGACGTGCTGCAGGCGCTCTGCCCCAATCTCGCGCGCATCGCGCTCGTCGTCAGCTGGTTCGGTGACGACCTCAGGGCCGGCGAATGCACCGTCGCGCCCCGGGTCGAGAACCGAACGAAGAGGACGCAGCATCTCCCGACGCAGTATCTTCCCTGGTCGGTCGCCGGCCTGACCCGAGCGATCGCCCGGGAGGTGAGCCAGGTCAACGGCCGGCCGGCCTATGGCGGCACGCCGGCCGATGCCGCCGTGGTCCACCTGATCAGGGAGATCAAGGCGCGTGGCATCCAGGTGGTGCTCTATCCCTTCGTGATGATGGACGTGCCCGCCGGCAACGGCTTGCCCAATCCCCTGACCGGGGACGCCGGCCAGCCGCCCTATCCCTGGCGCGGTCGCATTACCTGCGACCCCGCGCCGGGCCGGGCCGGGTCGCCGGATGGAACCGAGGCGGCGGCGGAGCAGGTCGCTCGTTTCTTCGGCAGCGCCGCGCCCGGTCAGTTCAGCCGCCTGGGCGAGACCGTCGTCTATAGCGGGCTGCCGGAATGGACCTTCCGTCGCCAGATTCTCCACTATGCCAATCTTGCGGTGGCGGCCGGCGGCGTCGACGGCTTCATCATCGGCTCGGAATTCGTCGGCCTGACGCGCGTGCGTCGCGGCGCTGGCCTCTATCCCGCCGTCGAGCAATTCGTGGCGCTTGCGTCCGACATACGCAGCGTGCTCGGGGCTGGCACCAAGATCCTCTATGCCGCCGATTGGACCGAATACGGCAGCCACGTCATCGGCGATGAACTGCGCTTTCCGCTCGATCGGCTGTGGGCTTCGCCCGCCATCGATGCGGTCGGCATCGACTACTATCCGCCCTTCACCGATTGGCGCGACGGTACGAGCCATCTCGATGCCGCCGAGGCCTATGCGATTTATGACCCGGCCTATCTCGAAAGACGCGTGACGGCTGGCGAGGCCTTCGACTGGTATTATGCGAGTGACGCCGATCGCACGGCCCAGAACCGGACACCGATCACCGACGGCGCCTATGGCAAGCCATGGACCTACCGCCCCAAGGACCTCGTGGGCTGGTGGTCGAACGCGCATGTCGAGCGGGTCGGAGGTGTGGAAACCGCTGCGACCGCGTGGATTCCCGGCTCCAAGCCGATCTGGCTGACGGAGATCGGCATTCCCGCAGTCGACAAGGGCACCAACGGGCCGAATGTCTTCCCCGATCCGAAGTCGGCGGAATCGGCCTATCCGCCCTTTTCGCGCGGCATGCGCGACGATCTCATCCAGCGGCGCGGGCTGGAGGCGATCCTCCGCCACTTCACGGCGGGCGGGGTGGAAGCCAACCCGATGTCACCGGTCTATGGCGGCGCGATGATCGATCCGACGACGATCTTCATCTGGGCCTGGGACGCGCGGCCATTCCCTGCCTTTCCCGACCAGGACGACATCTGGGCGGACGGTGCCAATTGGGAAACCGGTCACTGGCTGACGGGCCGGCTCGAAGGTGTGCCGCTCGACGGGCTCATCGCCAGGGTGCTCGACGACTTCGGCGTGGCGCCGGCATCCGAAATCACCGTCGACGGCTTTGTCGACGGCTATGTGGCGGACCAGCCGATGAGCCTGCGGGCGGTCATCGAGCCGCTCGCGCAAGTCTTCGGATTCGATGCGGTGGCGAGCGGCAGCGCTGTGCGCTTTCGCAGCTCCGGCCGCTCCACGCCAATTGCCATCGCCGCCGACGAGCTCGTGCCGAACGAGGACGGCACGGGCATTGCGCTGCGGCGCCTGCAGGAGACCGACCTGCCGCGGGAGTTCCGCATCGGATTCACCGACGGCGAGCGCGACTATCGCCGCAGCGCGGCCGCGTCGCGGCGCCTCAGCGCCGGCAGCCGACGCGAGAACGGCCTGGACCTCGCCCTCGTGACGCGCGAGGCGGAGGCGCAACGCCTCGCCGATCTGACCTTGCAGGACAGCTGGGTGGCCCGCGAGACCGCCGAGCTTTCCTTGAGCCCGCGGCGGGTCCCGGTCGAGGTCGGCGATCTCCTGTCGCTTCATCTCGGCAGTGGGACGCGCATCTATCAGGTGACGCGTATCGCGGACGGCCCGCAGCGGCAGCTCAGCCTGCGCTCCATCGAGCCGACCCTGCACGACGTGCCGGCGCCCGCCTTGCCCCGGCAGGGCAAGCCCTCTCCGGCGATCGCCGGGCCGCCCGCGGCGGTCGTTCTCGACCTGCCGATGGTAACCGCGACGCCGCCCGTACTGCAGCATATGGCCGTCTTCGCCGATCCCTGGCCAGGCGGCGAGGCCGTGTGGCGATCGGCCGACGGGGCATCGTTTGCCCTCGAGGCGACCGCTGACATGGCCGCCACCATGGGCGAGACTTTGGAGCCCTTGCCGGCTGGGCCGCTCTGGCGATGGGACCTCGGCAACAGCGTGACGGTGCGGCTGAATGGAGGCTTGCTCACAAGCGTCGACGACCTGCAGGCGCTCGGCGGCGCCAATGCCCTAGCGCTATGCGGCGCCGACGGACAATGGGAAATCCTGACGGCGGCGAATGTCGAGCTGGTGGACAGCGGCGTCTTCCGCCTGCGGCGGCTCATTCGCGGCCTTGCCGGGTCGGAGGACGCAGCGCGCCGGTCGGCACCCGCCGGGGCGACCATCGTCGTGCTGAACAGGGCGGTCCTGCCGCTGACCGACGCCGTCGGCGATATGGGGCGGGCGTGGCGCTATCGCATCGGTCCGGTGGGCCGCGACCATGGCGATCCCGCCGCGATCGAACTGACCGCCACCGTCCAGCCCGTCGCCCTGTTGCCGCTGGCGCCGGTGCATGTGAAGGCGCGCCGCGGACCGGACGGCATTGCGATCAGCTTCATTCGTCGCAGCCGTGTCGGCGGCGACGCCTGGGATCTCCTTGAGATCCCGCTGGGTGAGGACAGCGAAGCCTATCAGGTCGACATCCTCGACGGCGCGGAGCTTCGTCGCACCCTGGCCAGCAATACGCCTTCAGCACTCTATCCGGACGCCGACGAACTCGCCGACTTCGGAGTTGCCCAGGCAACGCTTTCGCTGGCCGTCGCCCAGGTGAGCCCGGTGGTCGGCCGCGGCTTCACGACCCGGGTCACCGTTCCCATCCTCTGAGCGAGGTTCCTATGAGCGAAACACCCAATCTGGCGCTGCCGCTGCTGGCGGCCGCGCAGGCGCAGAAGCACGTCACCCACAACGAGGCGCTGCTCAGGCTCGACGTCCTGATCCAGCTCGTCGTGATTGATCGCAATCTGGCGAACCCGCCGGCATCGCCCAGCGACGGTCAGTGCTGGATCGTCGGCGGCTCTCCGTCGGGCGCCTGGGCGAACCATGCCGGTGAAATCGCCGCCTTCCAGGATGGCGCCTGGATGTTCTACGAGCCACGTCCGGGCTGGAAGGCCCGCGTGCTCGGCGACGGCAGCGATGTGATCTGGACAGGCAGCACCTGGGAGGAGGCCGGCGGGGGTGGGGGAGGCAGCAGCCTGCCGACCGCTCCGCACGGTGCCAATATCGGTTTGGGCGTCGTGGAAGAAGAACTCACGCTGTCCGGCGCGAGCGTTCAGTCCACGATCGCCATTCCGGACCGGGCGATCGTCTTCGCAGTGACGGAAAGGGTGACGGCCACCGTAACGGGAGCCTCGTCCTTCTCCGTCGGAATTGCCGGAGAGGCGACGAAATTCGGCAACCAGCTCGGGCTCTCGGTCGGTTCCGTCAATATAGGCGTGATCGGTCCGACTGCTTTCTATCAGGACACGCCGATCGTCGTGGCAGCTATCGGCGGGGATTTCACAGGCGGCAAGGTGAGGATCGCGATCCACTACGCGACCTTCGCCGCGTCAACCTCCTGACAGCCACGCTTCGATCAGTAGCGCGGCTGGCCGAAGCTGTCGGACGCGCGCTGGCGCGTCTGCACCTGGACATATTCCGGCACTTCCCCAGCCCGTTGTTCTCGGCGCAACGCATCGGCCTGCGGGTTGGCGCAGGCGGCGACGGCCCAGGAGGCGACAGCGGCGCCGAGCGCCAGGACGATTTTCAGCATTCTCGAACCTTCACGGTGGTGCGGCGCATCCGCGCGTACCGATCCAGCGCAGACCGACTCGGGGAGCGCCGAAAGGGCGAGCCTATTTAGGGGGCCCCGATCATGGTGGCAATCAACTTCAGCCGCTGCGTAGACCTCATTCTCGCGAATGAGGGCGGCTATGTCGACGATCCGCAGGATCTGGGTGGGGCGACCAATCTCGGTATCACGCGCGCCACCCTCTCTGCCTACCGGGGACGCGCCGTCACCAAGGACGAGGTGCGCGCCCTGCGTATCGGTGAAGCCAAGACCATCTATCGCCGGAACTATTGGAATGCGGTCAGCGCCGATGACCTGCCCGCCGGGCTCGATCTCGCCGTCTTCGACTGTGCCGTGAACTCCGGCGCCAAGCGCGCCGCTCTCCTGCTGCAGCAGGCACTCGGCGTGAAACAGGACGGCATCATCGGCCCGATTACCCTGGAGGCGGCCGCTGCGGCTCGCCGGGTCGTGGAGACGATTGCCCGCTACGACGAGCTGCGTCTCGCCTTCCTCGCAAGGCTCCCGACCTTCCCGAGATTTGGCAAGGGCTGGCGCAAACGCGTCGAAACCGTCGAACGCGAAGCGCTCACTCTCGCCGCATCCGGGCCCGCATCTGCGGGCTCACCATCCCCAATGCCGCAAAGGAGCGGAACCTTCATGATCGACCTCAAGAAGATTCTCCTGAACCGCCCGATCTGGGCCAATCTGGTAGGGCTCGCTTCGATCGGGCTCTCCCTGTTCGGCATCGACACGAGCGGGCTCGATACCGCCGGCTTGTCCGATTCGATCCTGCAGGTCGTGGCGGGCGCGAGCTTCATCGTCTCGAGCGTTCTCCATTTGCGCCAGCGCACATCCTGACGCAGCGATTGCACGGCGGCATCGAGGCGTGAGATGAAAGGGCATTCAGGCGGTGTTCACTGCGGTCCCGCGATGTTGGAGCCCATGCCAATCTTGTCGAGCCGCTTGTCGCCGGCCCTGCTCATCGTGCTTATCGCCCTTTTCGGAGGGCCGCCGGCTGCCGCCGCGCAGCCGGCCGCCTGTCTCTCGCCCAGGGAAACGCGCGAGACGGTGGCCCGGAAACTCGTAATGCAGCCCGCGGCCGCTCTGCGCGCGGCCCGCGCGACGGCGGGAGGCGGTCAGGCCCTGCAGGCGCGGCTCTGTCACGGTGAGGGTGGTTTAGTTTATCACTTCGCCATCTTGCGACCGGATGGCAAGGTCGTGCGCCTCACGCTCGATGCCGTCACGGGAAAGGTCCAGCGGCGGCAAGAAGGCGCTGGGCCGAGGCGAATAGACCGGGCCATGCCCGGGCAGTCCGAGAGGCAAGGAGCTGCCGGGCAGGTCCGGAGAGGACATTTCTGAGCCTGAGCTGCGGCTGCCTGGGATAGGAAAACGTGCGCATTCTGATCGTTGAAGACGACAAGGACATCAACCGCCAGCTTGCCAATGCCTTGACGCAGGCCGGCTATGCCGTCGACAGGGCCTTCGATGGTGCCGAAGGGCAGTTTCTCGGCGATACCGAACCCTATGACGCGGTCGTTCTCGACATGGGGCTGCCGACCATGGACGGCATTGCCGTGCTCCAGTCCTGGCGAACGGCAGGCCGCACCATGCCCGTTCTCATACTCACCGCTCGCGATCGCTGGAGCGACAAGGTGCAGGGTTTCGATGCCGGCGCGGATGATTATGTCGCAAAGCCCTTCCACATGGAGGAGGTGCTCGCGCGGCTTAGGGCGCTGCTGCGCAGGGCTGCCGGCCACGCAACCAGCGAGCTGATTTGCGGCCCTGTGCGGCTGGACACGCGTTCGGGCCGGGTGGTGGTGGACGGCGCTGCCGTGAAGCTGACCTCGCACGAGTATCGTCTCCTGTCTTATCTGATGCACCACACCGGTCGCGTGATCTCGCGGGGCGAACTCGTGGAGCATCTCTACGATCAGGATTTCGACCGTGATTCGAATACGATCGAGGTGTTCATCGGCCGGCTGCGGCGCAAGCTCGGGGTCGATGTCATCCATACGGTCAGAGGCCTCGGCTACAGGATCGATGCGCCGGAAGCTGGGTGAGCTTCGATGAGCGGCGATTCGAGCATGTTGCAGGCGGGGCGGGGCGACCGGCGATGGTGACGCGTTTCGCCGCCTTTCGGCAGCTCGCGCCGCGGTCCATCGCGACGCGTCTGCTCGTATCGGGCGGGCTGCTGAGCATCATTATTCTGCTCCTCGCCGGACTTGTTCTGTCCGCCCTCTACCGTCGAACGACGGAGGGCGGCTTCGATGAGCGCTTGAACGTCTATCTCACCGATCTCGTCTCCGATCTCGCCGTGGCGGGACCGCTCGAGCGCAAGGACTTGAGCGTACAGGCGGAGCCGCGGTTCGATCTGCCGCTGTCGGGCTGGTATTGGCAGGTCGTGCGTCTCGGTGCCGAGGGCGAGATCAGAACCTCCCGTTCGCTGTTTGGCGGACAGCTGGCTGAGCTTCCACCGGGTAAGGGCGACAATCCCGGCGCGATCCGCAAATCCTACATGGTCGGTCCCGACGATCGCGAGCTCAGGATGATCGAGCGTGTGATCGATGTGGGCGAGGAAGGGCGTTATCGGGTCACCGTTGCAGCGCCGGCCGATGAAATCGATGCCGAAACCCGCCGCTTCAGCATCACGCTTGCCGTGACCTTCGTCTCGCTCGGCCTGGCGCTTGCGCTCGTCACCTTGGCGCAGGTGCGGTATGGTCTGCGGCCGCTGGCCCGCTTGCGCAGCGCCGTTGCCGACGTCTGGAGGGGGGATGCCGCCCGCATCGAGGGGACGTTCCCCCGCGATATCGCCCCGCTCGCCGACGAGCTCAATCTCCTCATCGAAGCCAACCGCGAAATTCTCGAACGGGCGCGCACCCACGTCGGCAATCTCGCCCATGCCTTGAAGACGCCGCTCAGCGTCATCCTCAACGAAGCCGATTCGACAGGCGGGCCTCTGGCCGAGAAGGTACGCGATCAGGCGACCGTCATGCGCGACCAGATCAACTACTATCTCGACCGCGCGCGTGCCGCGGCCGTCGCCGGTGCCTTGGGTTCCCTGACCGATGCCGTCGGCGTCGTCGACGGGTTGCAGCGGGCGCTGGAGCGCATCTACCGCCAGCGCGCCATAACCATCACCACCTCCCTGCCGGCGGGCGTGCGGTTCCGTGGCGAGAAGCAGGACTTCGAGGCGATGGTCGGCAATCTCCTCGACAACGCCTGCAAATGGGCCGAGTCAACCGTCGTGCTGCGCGGCGACGTCGAGCCGATCGGCGACCGGTCCGTGCTCGTCCTGACCATCGACGACGATGGCCCCGGGCTCGTGCCGGAGGCGCGCTCGGAGGTGTTGCGCCGCGGCCGCCGGCTCGACGAATCGAAACCCGGCTCGGGCCTCGGACTCGCTATCGTGGTGGAGCTCGTCGGGCTCTACGATGGATCGCTCCAACTCGATGCGTCGCCGCTCGGCGGGTTGCGAGCGGTGCTGCGTCTCCCCGCTCTCGCTGCCGCGCCCCAATGAGGCGGAGGACAAGCCGATGCGGTTCGGCTGCGTACCTGGACCGCTCCGATGAAAGACTTGCCGAATGGCGGCCGAGCTCAACTTTCCATGATTAAAGGCGCCCTCCGGCACGGTTTGTCGTCGCTCGCTGCCGATCAGGGAGGTGAATGCGACGATGTGTACAGAATAAGATCTCGATAAGACCTGCAAAGGCGGTACGAGCGGCCGCCGCGGCCCCGCCGCACAGCCCCGTGCAGCGCATTTCGAGCTTTGCTAAATCACTGAGAACAAGGAAAAAATTTTCCGCGACAGTATGTCGCCCGCCGCCGCCATGAAGTAGGCTCTTCTTCTGCGGTAGAGATGGACACATGGCGCTTTGGGTTTTCTTTGCCTTGATGACGGGCGCGGCAGTCTTTGCCGTGCTGTGGCCGCTGTCGCGGCCAGCGCTGGCGGTCACGCCGGCGGCGGACGATCGCGCCTTCATCAAGGATCAGATGGCCGAGATCGAGCGCGATGTGTCGCGCGGCCTTCTCTCCCCTGCGGAAAAAGACGCCGCGCTGGCGGAGATCGCCCGACGGTTCCTCAGGGCGGTCGGCCATGCGCCTGCCGGGGCACCCTCGCAAGGCGAACCGGCGTTGCGGCGCCGACGGGCGGCCGCCACCGTCGCACTCTCGATGATTCCGCTCATTGCCCTGGCCATCTACGGTGCGCGCGGCTCGCCCCATCTGCCGGCGACGCCTTTTGCGGAGCGCATGGCGAACTCCTCGCGCATGGATATCGCGCAAGCCATCGCGCAGATCGAGGGGCATCTCGCCAAGACGCCGGAGGACGGGCGCGGCTGGGAAGTCATCGCGCCGATCTATATGCGTCTCGGCCGGGCCGATGATGCCGTGCGTGCCTATGCCGCGACGCTCCGCCTGCTCGGGGAAGCGCCTGCGCGGCGGGCCGACTACGCCGAGGCGCTGGTCGCCGCGGCGAACGGCCTCGTGACCTCGGAAGCGCTCGCGAGTTTTCGCCGTGCCGCGGAGGCCGATCCCAACCTGCCGAAGCCGCAGTTTTACCTGGCCCTTGCCGCAGAGCAGGACGGACGGCGCGCGGAAGCGCTCGACCTCTACAAGAAGCTGCGCGCATCCGCGCCTAGCGACGCGCCCTGGGCGGCGATGGTCGATGCGCGGATCGCAGGACTCGAAGGCACCGACCAGGCGGGTGCGATCGCCAATATGCCGGCGGATCAGCGCAACGAGGCCATCCGTGGCATGGTCGCCGGTCTTGCAGCGCGGCTGGAGACCAATGGCCATGATCTCGATGGCTGGTTGCGGCTCATCCGCTCCTATATCGTGCTGGGATCGAGACAGGAGGCCGAGGCGGCACTTGCAAAGGCACGGACGAATTTCGCCGGTGACCAGACAGCCTTGGCCCGTCTCGACGGTCTCGCCGAGGATCTGAAAGGGGCTGCGACGCCCCCGGCAACGACCCCATGAAGCAGCCCAGCCGATGACACGCAAGCAGCGCCGCCTCACCTTGATCCTCGTTGGACTTGCCGTCCTGGCGGTCGCGCTCGGCCTCGTGCTCTTCGCGATGCGCGACACCATCGTCTTCTTCCGTGCGCCGAGCGATGTGGTTGCGATGGACATCAAGCCGGGCACGCGGCTGAGGCTCGGCGGGCTGGTCGCGGAGGGTTCGGTGGTGCGCGAACCCGGACAGAAGGTCGTTTTTGTTGTGAGGGACGCCCATCACGCCATCACCGTTCACTACACGGGCCTGCTGCCGGACCTGTTCCGGGAAGGGCAGGGCGTGATCGCGGAAGGGGTGCTCGAGGGAGCGGGCAGCTTCGCCGCCGATAGCGTGCTTGCCAAGCACGACGAGCGCTACATGCCGCGCGAGGTCGCCGACGCCTTGAAGAAGCAGGGTCTTTGGCAGGAGGACGGCGCCGCGTCCAAAGAGGGGCCGACGCAATGATCATCGAGCTCGGCCATTATGCGCTCACTCTCGCGCTGGCATTGTCGCTCGTGCAATGCATCCTGCCGGCCTGGGGTGCGCGCGCCGGCGATACGGCCCTGATGAGCGTTGCGGCGCCCGCGGCTCTTGCGACCTTCGTGGCGATCGCCTTCGCCTTCCTGGCGCTCGTCTATGCCTATGTGACCTCCGATTTCTCCGTGCTCAACGTGGTGGAGAATTCGCACTCGCTGAAGCCGATGCTCTACAAGGTCACCGGTGTTTGGGGGAACCACGAGGGCTCGATGCTCTTGTGGATCTTCATCCTGGCGCTGTTTGCGGCTTTGGTCGCGCTTGCCCGGCGCTCGGTGCCGCTGCGTCTGCAGGCGCTGACCTTGAGCGTTCAGGCCCTGATCTCCAGCGCCTTCCTTCTCTTCATCCTGATCGCCTCCAATCCTTTCGTGCGCGTGGATCCGCCGCCCTTCGAGGGCCAGGATCTCAACCCGATTCTTCAGGACATCGGTCTCGCCATTCACCCGCCGCTGCTCTACCTCGGCTATGTCGGCATCTCGATCTCCTTCTCCTTCGCTGCCGCCGCTCTCATCGAGGGCCGCATCGATGCGCTCTGGGCTCGGGCTGTGCGTCCTTGGACGCTGACGGCCTGGATTTTTCTTACACTCGGCATCGCGATGGGCTCCTACTGGGCCTATTACGAACTCGGCTGGGGCGGCTGGTGGTTCTGGGATCCGGTCGAGAACGCGTCACTGATGCCGTGGCTCGCGGCCACTGCGCTTCTCCACTCGACGATCGTCATGGAAAAGCGGGACGCGTTGAAGGTCTGGACCATCATGCTGGCGGTCCTTGCCTTCTCGCTCTCGCTGCTCGGCACCTTCCTGGTCCGCTCGGGCGTGCTGACGTCGGTGCATACTTTCGCGACCGATCCGACGCGCGGCATCTTCATCCTGGCGATCCTCGTTTTCTTCATCGGCGGGGGCTTTGCGCTCTTCGCCTGGCGGGCACCGCTGCTGCGCCCCGGCGGGTTGTTCGCGCCGATCTCGCGCGAAGGCGCGCTCATTCTGAACAATCTCTTCCTGGCGACGGCCTGCGCGACGGTCTTGATCGGCACGCTCTACCCGCTCGCTCTCGAGGCCGTGACCGGCGAGAAGATTTCCGTCGGCGCGCCCTATTTCGAGGCGACCTTCCTGCCGCTCGTGCTGCCGCTGATTGCGCTCGTGCCGTTCGGCCAGTCGCTGGCCTGGAAGCGCGGTGATCTCCTGGGCGCCGCGCAACGGCTGATGAGCGCCTTCGCGCTGGCGATCGTCGCCACGGTCGCGATCATCGCCGTCACCGAAGGCGGACCGGTGCTCGCCGCGCTCGGTATCGGGCTCGGGTTCTTCGTCCTTCTCGGCGCTCTCGTCGATATCATCGGCCGGTGCCGGCCAAAGGGAACCACGTGGTCGGTGGCTTTGCGGCGTGCCGCGGGACTGCCGCGCTCGGCCTGGGGAACCGCCATGGCGCATGCCGGCATCGGCGTTCTCGTCATCGGCGTCGCAGCCTCGGCCTGGAGCGCGGAACGCCTCGTCGTTCTGAAGCCTGGAGAGAGCACAACGGTGGGGCCATACAGCCTCAAGCTCGACGGGATTTTTCCACGGGCCAATAACAACTACCGCGAAGACGTGGCTCGGATGTCCATCTCGCGATTCGGCACTCCCATCGGCGTCGTCGAGCCCTCCAAACGGCTCTATACGACGCGGGAGACGGCGACGACGGAAGCCGGCATCAAGACGATCGGGCTCGGCCAGCTCTATGTGAGCCTTGGCGAGAGCCACAGCGACGGCTCGGTTGGTTTGAGGGCTTATTGGAAGCCCTATGTCACGCTCATCTGGCTCGGCGCTCTCGTCATGGCGGCGGGGGGCGGCTTGTCACTCACGGATCGCCGCATTCGCGTCGGTGCGCCGCGTCAGCGCATGCCGGCCGTGCCTGTGCCGGCGGAGTAAGGGGCATGCCGGATAGGCTCGGACCTGCATCGGCTGGCAGGCCGTCCCGCTCCAGGTGGCGGATGCCGCTCGGCGCTGCCTTGCTCGCGCTTGCCATGGCGCTTGCGCCCAGCCTTGGCCATGCCGTCGAGCCGGACGAAGTTCTCCCCGACAAGGCGCTCGAATCGCGTGCGCGGGTCATTTCCGAAGGTTTGCGCTGCCTCGTCTGCCAGAATCAGTCGATCGACGATTCCAATGCGCCCCTCGCGCGCGACCTGCGCATTCTGGTCCGTGAACGTTTGAAGGCGGGCGACAGCGACGAGGCAGTCCGCGACTTCATCGTCGCCCGCTATGGCGAATTCGTTCTTCTCAAGCCGCCCTTTACGATCACCACTGTCCTGCTGTGGTGGGGGCCCTTCCTCATCCTCCTGGCTGGGGGCGGCGCGATTGTCGCAGGGGTGCTTCGCCGCCGCAGGCTCGACGCGCCCAAGCCGTTGACGGACGAGGAAAAGGCGCGATTGGCAGCGTCGCTGGACGGCGACTGAGCCGCCGTCACCGTCGAAAATTACGAAGATTTCATGCGGTCGTGAGAGCGCCGTAAGGCGACATCCACCATCTTCCATTCCAACGAAAGGGCGCATGTTGCGCCGCGTGAATGGAGATGGTCATGTTCGATATCCTTCCGCCTTCCGACAAGAAGACGGCGCAGAATGCTTCCGGTGACCGCCTGAGCCGCTTTGCCCGGCGCAAGTCGCTGCTGCTCGGTGCCGTCGCCCTTGCAGCCGTCACCTCCGTCGGCGTTCTCGAGGGTGTCGCCATTCCACCCTATAAGGAGGCCTTCGCGCAGCAGATCACGCCGGCGCCGAACGCCAATGTCGCCGCGCTGCCGTCCTTCGCCGACCTGGTCACCCGGGTGAAGCCCGCGGTCGTCTCCGTTCAGGTAAAGATCGCCGTGGACAACGCCAGCAGCAGGATGCCCGATATGGAGCAGTTCGGGATCGAGCCGGGCAGCCCCTTCGAGCAGTTCTTCCGCCGCTTCGGTGACCAGAATCGCGGGCAGCAGCAGCCCCGTCGCTTCGGAGAGGCGCAGGGTTCGGGCTTCTTCATCAGCCAGGACGGCTACATCGTCACCAATAACCACGTGGTCGAGAAGGGCACGAAGGTTCAGGTCAAGACCGACGATGGCCGCACGCTGGATGCCAAGGTCATCGGTACGGACCCCAAGACCGATCTCGCGCTCCTCAAGGTCGAGGGTGACTCCTTCCCTTACGTGCCGCTGGCCAGCGCCATGCCCCGCGTCGGCGACTGGGTGATGGCCGTCGGCAACCCCTTCGGCCTCGGCGGAACGGTGACCGCCGGCATCGTCTCGGCCCGCGGCCGTGATATCGGCGCCGGTCCCTATGACGATTTCATCCAGATCGACGCGCCGATCAACAAGGGCAACTCGGGCGGCCCGACCTTCAATCTCGCCGGTCAGGTGGTCGGCGTGAACACCGCCATCGCTTCGCCGTCGGGCGGCAATGTCGGCATCGCCTTCGCGATCCCGTCGGAAACAGTGCAAACGGTGGTTGCGCAGCTCAAGGAGCATGGTTCGGTGCGGCGCGGCTATCTGGGCGTCCAGATCCAGCCCGTTACCCCCGACATCGCGGCGAGCCTCGGCCTGGAGAAGTCGGAAGGCGCGATCGTCGCGCGGGTTGAGGGCGATGGTCCGGCGGGTGATGCCGGTATCAAGACGGGCGATGCGATCATCGCGATCGAGGGCAAGCCCGTGTCCGATGCCCGCTCCCTGTCACGCGAAGTGGCGGCGCATGCGCCTGGCTCCAATCTGTCGCTGACGGTCTGGCGCGATGGCAAGACTGAGACGATGACCGTCAAGCTCGCGAACATGCCCGGCGACAAGACCGCCTCGGCCGATGACGACGCCGCGCCGAGCAAGGAAGCCAGGCTTGGCCTGCAGCTCGCGCCTGCATCGAGCATCGATGGTGCGGGCAAGGATGGCGTGGTGGTCGTCGGCGTCCAGCCGGGCAGCCCCGCCGACGAGCGTGGGCTGAAGTCGGGCGATGTCATCGTCGAGGCCGCGGGCCAGAAGGTCGAGAGCCCGTCCGACGTGGTCAAGGCCATCTCGGAAGTCCGGAAGAACGGGCGCAAGGCGGTGCTCTTCCGCCTCAAGACGCAGGACGGCACGCGCTTCGTCGCGCTTCCCCTCGCGTAATGGTTTGACCGTCGGCGATCTATTGCCCCGCGTAGCCGGCGGTCGGGGGAGGCGGCAGGCTGGAGCCCATCATCCAGCCTGCCGTTCTTTTTTTGTCGGTGAGGTCGCGAGCGGTGCTGAACTTGATCTTGGCTGCCTCGTTGACCGGAAAAACTTTGGTTCTAAAGTCATGGACATGCGGATTCTCGTTGTCGAAGACGATCAGGAAGCGGCGGCCTATCTCGTGAAGGCCCTGCGTGAGGCCGGCCATATGGCCGACCACGCCCCCGATGGGCTCGAAGGCTATGCCTTGGCACGGGAGGGGAACTACGACGTCTTGGTCGTGGATCGCATGCTGCCGAAGCTCGACGGGCTGTCCGTCATCCGTTCCCTGCGGGAGCAGGAGATCGACACGCCCGCGCTGATCCTGTCGGCGCTTGGGCAGGTGGACGACCGGGTGAAGGGGCTGCGTGCCGGCGGCGACGACTATCTGCCCAAGCCCTATGCCTTTTCGGAGCTCCTGGCGCGCATCGAAGTGCTCTCACGCCGCCGGGCGGTGCCGGCCGGCGAGCCGACGAGCTATCGTATCGCCGACCTCGAGCTCGATCGCCTGTCGCACCGCGTAACGCGCGGCGGCCAGGAGATCGTGCTGCAGCCGCGGGAATTCCGGCTGCTGGAATATCTCATGCGTCATGCCGGGCAGGTGGTGACGCGCACCATGCTGCTCGAAAATGTCTGGGACTACCACTTCGACCCCCAGACCAATGTCATCGATGTCCATGTCTCGCGTCTGCGCTCGAAGATCGATAAGGGGCATGAGCGGCCGCTGATCCAGACGATCCGCGGCGCGGGATACATGGTTCGTGACGGCGCTCACTAAGCTTTTCCAGGCGACTGCCTTCCGCCTTTCGGTCGCTTATCTCCTCGTCTTCGCGCTCTTCGCAGGTTTCATTCTGGGCTATGTCGCCTGGAATGCCCGCCAGGTGCTCGACGACCAGATCCAGGGCACCATTGAGGCCGAAATCACCGGCCTGAACGAGCAGTACCGGATCGGGGGGATCAGGCGCCTGGTCGGCGTCATCGAGCGGCGCACGCGCGAGCCGAGCGCCTCCCTCTATCTCGTCACCACCTTTAACGGCGAACGCCTGGCAGGCAATGTCGGCGCGCTGCCCACGGGTGTGCTCGACGATCCCGGCGTGCGCGAAACCGATTATCGCCAGAACGAGCCCGATGCGGCCACACGCCGGGCGCTCGTGCGCGTCTTCGTGCTCCCCGGCGGTTTCCGCCTGCTCGTCGGGCGCGATGTCGAGGAACGGGAGAGGCTGAGCGAGGTCATCCGCCGAGCGCTCGGGCTGTCGCTCGCTCTCGTCACGATTCTCGCCTGCCTCGGCGGCTGGTTCGTCACTCGCCGTGTCCTGAAGCGCGTCGATGCCATGACGGAAACGACCCGCACCATCATGGCCGGTCATCTTGACGGTCGGCTCGCGGTCGCCGGCAACGGCGACGAACTCGATCGGCTCGCAGTCAATCTCAACGCCATGCTCGACCGCATCGGCGAGCTCATGTCCGGGATGAAGGAGGTCTCGGACAACATCGCCCATGATCTGAAGACGCCTCTGACACGGCTGCGCAACCGCGCCGAGGACGCCCTGCGGACTGCGAAATCGCCCGACGATTATGCCCGCGCGCTGGATGCCGTCATCGACGAATCGGACGGTCTCATCCGCATCTTCAATGCCCTTCTGATGATCGCGCGGCTGGAGGCGGGCAATGCATCCGCGACGATGTCCGATTTCGACGTGGGGGAGGTCGCCGCGAGCGTCGCTGAACTCTATGACGCGGTGGCGGACGAGGCCTCGATTCCGCTGGAGGTGGCGGTCGAGCCCGATCTGACCATCACCGGCAACCGCGAGCTGATCGGCCAGGCGCTCGCCAATCTCGTGGACAATGCCCTCAAATACGGAACCGCCAACGGGGAGGCCGAAGTCGAGCCGTCCATCGTCATGGCCGCCAAGCGGGCGGGCAATGGTGTGGAGATCTCGGTGGCAGATCGTGGTCCCGGCATTCCCGAACACGAACGCGGCCATGTGCTCGAACGTTTTACGCGCCTGGAAAGCGCGCGCTCGCGCCCGGGCTTTGGCCTGGGGTTGAGCCTCGTCGCGGCCGTCGCGCGCCTCCACGGAGGCGAATTGCGCCTCGAGGACAATTCTCCCGGACTGAAAGCCGTGCTAGCTCTGCCCGTCAAGACGGGGTGAGGAGCGGCAAGGACAGGCTTCATGGGCAAAGGAAAAGCCGGCGCAACGGCACGGGTTGCGCTCGGCGCACGCATCGCGCCGGGCGCCCTGCCGCTCAAGCAGCGTCAAGCCGCCGGGCGGCTCAAGGACCTCCTGGCCGAGGATAATGCGGCGGCGCCGCTCGCCTCCTATCTCGAAGCCCGGCCGGCCGTCCGCGACCTCCTGCTGGCATTTGCCGATCACTCCTCCTTCCTCTGGGGGCTCGCCGCCGCCGACCCGGCGCGGCTCCACGCCCTTCTCGATGCGGATCCGCAGGCGAGCCGCGCCCGCCTGGAAGTGGCGGCTCGCGACGGCTGGCGTGAGGCGGCGGATCAGGCCGAGTTGATGCAAGGGCTCCGGCAGTTGCGGGGCGAGTATGCTCTGCTTGTCGCACTCGCCGACTGCGGCGGCGTCTGGACGCTCGAAGAGACCACCTCTGCGCTAACGGCTTTCGCCGATGCGGCCGTCGGGGCGACGGTGCGGTTCCTCTTGAAGGAAGCGGGCGAAGCCGGCCGGCTCACGCTCGCTGAGCCCGACGACCCCGAAAAGGGGTCCGGCTTCGTCGTGCTCGCGCTCGGCAAGCACGGTGCCGGCGAGCTCAATTATTCCAGCGATATCGATCTCGTTGTTTTCTACGACCCCGAGAGGATGCCGGTTGCGGGGCGGGCCGAGCCGCCGGCGCTTGCCGTCCGGCTCACGCAGAACCTCGTGAAGATCCTGCAGGAACGGACCGGCGACGGCTATGTCTTCCGCGTCGATCTGCGCCTGCGCCCGGACCCGGGCTCGACGGCGGTGGCCGTCTCGCTGCCGTCCGCCTTCACCTATTACGAGACGGTCGGACAGAACTGGGAGCGCGCCGCCTTCATCAAGGCGCGGCCGGTGGCCGGCGATCTTGCCCTCGGCACGCGCTTCCTCGAAGAGCTCACCCCCTTCGTCTGGCGCAAATATTTCGACTTTGCCGCCATCGCCGACGTCCATGCGATGAAGCGCCAGATCCACGCGGTGCGCGGCCATGAGACGATTGCCGTGGCTGGCCACGACATCAAGCTCGGCCGCGGCGGCATTCGTGAGATCGAATTCTTCGTCCAGACCCAGCAACTCGTCTTCGGCGGCCGCAGGCCTGCGCTGCGCGGCCGGCGCACGCTCGACATGCTCGACGCCCTCGTCGACGAAGGCTGGATCACCGCCGGCGCGCGGGACGATCTCGGCAAGGCCTATCGCTTCCTGCGCATGATCGAGCATCGCCTGCAGATGGTGGCCGACGAGCAGACGCAGCGCCTGCCGCGCGAAGCCGAGGATCTCGCCCATATCGCCGCCTTCGCGGGCTTTGCGAGCACCGAGGCCTTTGCCGAGGCTCTGACACGCGAGGCCGAGGCGGTGCAGAAGCACTATGCGCTGCTGTTCGAGGAAGGGCCGGAACTGGCGACCGACATCGGCAGCCTCGTCTTCACCGGCACGAGCGACGATCCCGAGACGCTGGAAACGCTGCAGCGGCTCGGCTTTCATGATCCGGCGCGCACGGCCGAGACGATCCGCGGCTGGCATTTCGGGCGGCGGCCGGCTGTGCGCTCCGCCCGCGCCCGCGAAGTCCTCACCGAACTAACCCCCGCTCTTTTGACTGCGCTCGGCCGCACGGCCGATCCCGATAGCGCGCTCGCAGCCCTCGACCAGGCCTTCGGCCATATGCTCGCGGCGGTCGAACTCCTCTCCATGCTGAAGTCGAGCGAGCGGCTGCTGACGCTCTTCGCCGATCTCCTCGGTAGCGCGCCACGGCTTGCCGATGTGGTGGCGTCGAGCCCCCATGTCCTCGACGCCGTCATCGATCCCGCCTTCCTCACGCCGAGCCGCGACGAGGCGGCGGTCGCGGCCCGGCTCGCGGCGCTCGTCGGCGAGCCGGCGTCCTTCGAGGATTTCCTCGACCGCATCCGGGGGGCTGCCCGCCAGGAAAACTTTCTCGTCGGCGCGCAATTCCTCACCGGCATTCTCTCGCCCGAGGAGGTCGGCGAGGCCTATGCGGCCGTGGCGCAAGCGGTTATCGGCCTCAGCCTCGATGCGGTCGAGTCGGAGTTCTCAGCCCAACACGGCCGCGTGCCCGGTGGCCGGGCGGTCGTGCTGGGGCTCGGCCGGCTCGGCGCCCGCGAGATGACGGCCACCTCCGATCTCGATCTCATCGTTCTCTACGATTTCGAGGAGAACGCCATGAGCGACGGACCGCGCTCGCTCGAAGCGGTCGTCTACTACACGCGCCTCACGCAGCGGCTGGTGAGCGCGCTGACCGTACCGACCCGGCGCGGGCGCCTCTACGACGTGGACATGCGGCTGCGGCCGTCCGGCAGCAAGGGCCCTGTCGCGACCCAGTTCCGCAGCTTTCTGGCCTATCACGACGGTGATGCTGAGACCTGGGAGCGCATGGCCCTGACCCGCGCGCGGGTCGTTGCCGGCCATGCCGAATTTGCCCAAGAGGTGGAGGCGGCGATCGCCGGCATCCTGCAGCGCCCGCGCGCCGCGCGAGAGGTCGCGGCCGATGTCGTTGCCATGCGCAGCCTGATCGCCGAGGAGAAGGGCGATGCCGGGCCCTGGGATCTCAAGATGGCGCCGGGCGGCCTCGTCGATCTCGAATTCATCGCGCAGTATCTGGTGCTCGCCCATGCCGCCGCCCATCCGGATATCGTGGATGGGATCGGCACCCGGCGTGTTCTGGCCTATGCGGCCACCAAGGGACTTCTCGCGAAAGAGGAGGGGGCGGCGCTACGCGCGGCCTGCGCGCTCCTGTCGGACGTCTTCCACTGGCAGCGTCTGACGGTCGAGGGCCCCTTCGATCCCGCGACCGTTGCGCCCGCCGTGGTCAACCGCATCGCGACCGCCCTCGGCATGCCCGATGCGAAGGTGCTGGCGAGCGATCTCAAGGAAACCCGGGCGCGCGTGCGCGCGGTCTTCGGGAAGCTGCTCGGCCCCGTGCACAAGGCCAAGGCGAAGGCCTGAGGCGACTTCGGCTTACCTCTTCCTCAGCAACTGGAAGAAGGGAGGCAGGTGGGCTGCGGAGACAACCTCAAGCGGCGCGGCGCATTTCCTGCAGCGGCAGGTGGACGAGCACGATCGTGCCGGCCCCGACATTCGAGCGGATGCGCAGCGAACCGCCGTGCAGCTCGGCGAGCGACCGCGCAATGGCGAGTCCGAGGCCCGAGCCCTTGTAGCTCTTCGAAAGCTCCGTCTCGACCTGTTCGAAGGGTCGGCCGAGCTTCTTGATCGCCTCGCCCGGGATGCCGATGCCGTTGTCCTCGACATAGATATTGACCGCATCGGCGGCGAGCCGGGCGCGGACCGCGACGCGCCCGCCATCCGGCGTGAACTTCACCGCATTGCGCAACAGATGGATCAGCATCTGGTGCATGGCGCGGCGGTCGGCATGGAGCGCGATGCCGGGCAGGGGCTCCATCTCCACCACGATACCCTTGGCTTCCGCATCCTGCAGGACGGCCTGCGCGGCATCGGTGACCATATCTTCGATGCTGAGATCTTCCTTCTCCAGGCGCAGCCGTCCGGCTTCGATCCGCGCCATGTCGAGAACATCGGTGATGACGTTGAGCAGATACTGCCCGCTCGTGCGGATGTCCTGGCAGTATTCGGTATATTTCTCGCTGCCGAGCGCTCCGAAGATCCCGCTCTCCATGATCTCGGAGAAGCCGATGATGGCATTGAGCGGCGTTCTCAGCTCGTGGCTCATATTGGCCAGGAACTCGGATTTGGCGCGGTTGGCGCTTTCGGCGGCCGCCTTCTGCTCGAGATAGCGCTCGGCGAGGTCGGCGAGTTCCTTCGCCTGGGCTTCGAGCTTGTGGCGCGAGCGGCGCAGATCCGAGACGGTCTGCAGCAGCCGGCGCTCGGAATCCATGAGCCGCTCTTCATGGCGCTTCAGGTCGGTGATGTCCGTGCCGACGGAGACGTAGCCACCGTCCTTGGTGCGGCGCTCGTTGATCTGCAGCCAGCGTCCGTCGGCGAGCTGGGCCTCGAAGGAACGCGCGCCGATCTCGCCCGGCGCCTCGGCCAGAAGATGGGCCTGCATCGGCGGCGGATTGCTCGCCGCCATGAGCTCTTCATAGGCCATGCCGATGACGGTCGCCTCAGCCGGCAGTCCGCGCAGCCTCTGGAACTTCGAGTTGCACATCACGAGCCGGTTGTCCGCATCCCACAGGACGAAGGCTTCCGAGATCGTCTCGATGGCGTCGCGCAGGCGCATGTCGGCGGTGGCGGTGCGCTCGGCGAGGCGCCGCTGCTCGGTGATGTCGACGGCAATGCCGACGAGATGCGGGCCTTCGCCCTGCTCGCCCTCGACCAGTTCGGCGCGAGCCTTGATCCAGACCCAATCCCCGGCGGCGTTGCAGATGCGGAAGTCATGGTCGATCGCCGTGGCGCGCGAGGACGCGAGCATGTCGGCGAGGCCGTAGAGGTTGGTGTCTTCGGGATGGACGAGCCGGTTGACCTCGCCGAACGATAGAAACTCGTTGCGCCGTTCGTAGCCGAGGATGGAATACATCGAATCCGACCAGTAGATCCGCCCCCGGGCGATGTCCCAGTCCCACAGCCCGCAGCGGCCGCGGTTGAGGGCCGCGTCCACCCGGTCCTTGACGCGCTCACAGACATCGTCGGCGGCGCGCGCCCGCTCGGCCTGCATGAAATAGGCGAGCGCGATCGAAATGAGCACGAAGGCGGCCGCGGCGAGCAGCGTCGCCTGGCCGTAGAGCCGCGTCTTCCAGTTCGCGAGCACACCGGACATCGGCTGGATGATGGCGATCTGCCCGACGGAGGGCACGTTGCGCACGGTCGCGAGAACGTCATGGCCGCTGGGCAAGGTGACGCGCATGACGCCGGCGCGGTCGGCAAAAGTGGTGAGCGGCTGGCCTGGGCCGATGAGATCGACGAGCGAGGTCCCTTGGCCCGCCCCTTCGGGCAGGGATGCAACGATCCGCCCGTCCATATCGGCGACGAGAACGATTTTCTGGGCCGCGATCACATGTTCCGGGATGGCCGCGAGCACGGTCCGGGCGGTGGCTGAGAGGTCGGACGCGCCGGCGGCATGCCGTGCGAGCTCGCTCTCGGCGAGCGCCGCCACCGTGTCGACGGTGCGGATCGCCTCGGTGACGGTGTCTTGGCGGCTGTCGAGGGCCTGCAGGACGGCCCCGGTAATCAGCGAAGTGAGAAAGACGGCGAGAAGCGCTGGCACCGCTAGACGAAGCCAAGGCTCCATCGTTGCAAGGTGCCGGTAGGCGGGATTGGCGATTGATCGCGCTATCCCCAATATCGTGCCCGCGCGCGCGGGCACGCACGTCGCGTCGACGCGCGCCATGCCTTGCCCCTCCGGAATCCAAACGTCGCTTCGGTTCGACGTGCCGCATCTCTCCGAATCAGGACCATCTGAATCCTCTCTGAAGGATTTGTCCAGAGTCTTGATGAAGGGTTTACGCGAAATAAAAAAAGCCCGGGGTGGAGCCCCGGGCTGCTGTGCCATTCTGAATCAAGGTCGCTATTGCAGCGATCGTCCGGCGATGTCCGCGACGTCCGGGGACAGACTCGGGCTGGCCGCGACCTGCCGCAGCGCCGCCTCGGCTTTTTCGCGCCGGCCAGCTTCCAGCATGCGCCAGGTGCGGAAAGCCGTGAGCAGACGGGCCGCGATCTGCGGATTGCGGCGGTCGAGGGTGATCACGGTCTCGGCGATCAGGTCGTAGCCCTTGCCGTCGGGGCGGTTGAACTGCGTGGCATTAGTCATGGCGAAGCTGCCGAGGAGGGCACGCACGCGGTTCGGATTGCCCATGGAAAAGGCCGGATGGCGCATCAGGTCCTTGATCCGCTCCAGTGTCTCCGCCTCGGGGATCGAAGCCTGCAGGGCGAACCACTTGTCGAGGACGAGCGGATCGTCCCTGTAGCGGGCGGCGAAGGCGGCGAGCGCTTCCTCGCGGCCCGAGCCCGGGATGAGCGCGAGCACCGCCAGCGCGCCGAAGCGCTCGGTCATGTTGTCGGCATCTTTGAATTGCGTCCCCGCGAGCTTTTCGCCCGCGGCTGGATCGCCGGCGGCGATCAAGGAGAGCGCTGCATTGCGCAGGGCCCGTCGGCCTGCACTTGCCGCATCGGGGCTGTAGGGCGCAGACGAATGCAACTTGGCATAGAGCGCTTCGAGGCGTTCCCCGAGTGCCGCGCCGATGCGGCTCTTGACCATCATATGGGCGTCGAAAATGGCAGCCGGGTCGATATCGCGGCCGATCTCGCGCGCGATGTCCGCTTCGCTCGGCAGCGCGAGCACCTGCGCTGCAAAGGCCGGGTCGCTCTCGGCCCGCTGGTCGAGGAAATGGACGAGCGCCTCGGTGAAACGCGCGTCCACATCGTCACGTGCGCCGCGCACGGCCTCCAAAATGAAGCGCGTCGCCAGCGTCTGCGAAGCCTGCCACTGGTTGAAGCCGTCGCTGTCGTGGCGGAAGAGCACGAAGAGATCGGCCTCGGCGAGGTCGGTCTCGAGCTTCACCGGCGCGGAAAAGCCGCGCAGCAGCGAGGGGACCGGCCGCTCGTCGACGCCGGTGAAGGTGATGCTTGCCGAGGCACCGTCCAGAACGAAGAGGCCGTTTTCGATCAAGTTGCCCTCGGCGGTGGTGAGAGTAAGCTCCCGTCCGCTCTCGCCGATGAGGCCGAGGGCGATCGGGATGACCATGGGCTGCTTCTCCGCCTGGCCGGGCGTCGGGGGCGTCTTCTGCGTGAGGTCCAGGCGAAAGCTTCGGGCGGCGGGGTCATAGTGGCCGGCGGCAGTCACCACCGGCGTGCCCGCCTGCTCGTACCACTGTGCGAAATGCGTGAGGTCGCGGCCGCTCGCCTCGGCGAAGCAACCGAGGAAATCCTCGATCGTTGCCGCCGTGCCGTCGAAGTGCGCGAAATAGAGGTCCATGCCGCGGCGGAAGGCGTCGGCGCCGATCAGCACGCGCAGCATGCGCACGATCTCCGCGCCCTTCTCATAGACGGTCGCCGTATAGAAATTGTTGATCTCGCGGTAGCTGCGCGGGCGGACGGGGTGGGCGAGGGGGCCTGAATCCTCCGCGAACTGCTGCCGACGCAGGCCCCGCACATCGGCGATGCGCTTGACCGGGCGCGAACGCTCGTCGGACGAGAACTCCTGGTCGCGGAAGACGGTCAGGCCTTCCTTCAGGCACAACTGGAACCAGTCGCGGCAAGTGATTCTGTTGCCTGTCCAATTGTGGAAATATTCGTGGGCGATCACCGTTTCGATGCCGGCATAATCGGCGTCGGTCGCGGTATCGGAGCTGGCGAGAACATATTTGTCGTTGAAGACGTTGAGACCCTTGTTCTCCATCGCCCCCATGTTGAAATCCGAGACGGCGACGACATTGAACACGTCGAGGTCGTATTCGCGGCCGAAGACGCGCTCGTCCCAGCGCATGGAGCGCTTCAGGGCATCGAGCGCATAAGCCGCCCGGTCGCGCTTGCCCGCCTCGACATGGATCGCCACCTCGACCTCGCGGCCGCTCGCCGTGATGAAGGTCTCGGCGAGCGTATCGAGCCGCCCGCCGACGAGCGCGAACAGATAGGAGGGCTTGGGGAAGGGATCGTGCCAGACGGCGAAATGCCGGTTGGTGCCGGCGATTTCGCCCCGCTCGATGAGATTTCCGTTGGCGAGAAGAAGCGGCGCATCGTCCCGGGCGGCTTCGATCCGTGTCGTATAGACGGAGAGCACGTCCGGCCGGTCGAGGAAATAGGTGATGCGGCGGAAGCCCTCCGCCTCGCATTGCGTGCAGTATATGCCGCTGGATCTGTAGAGCCCCATCAGCTTGGTATTGGCCGAGGGGTTGATCTCGGTTTCGATGGTGAGCGTGAAGGCCTCCGGCAACGGCGCTTCGATAGCAAGCCCCTGCGGGTCGGCCTTGTAGCGATTTGGCGCCAGCCGCTCGCCGTCGAGCGATATCGCCAGGAGCTTGAGCTCATCGCCCTGCAGCACCAGGGGGCTTCCCGGTCGCCCGGCCGGATTGCCGCGGACCGCAAGCACCGCGGTGACGCGGGTCGCCGTCGGCTCGAGAACGACGTCGAGCGAGACCTTGTCGATCAGGAAGTCGGTCGGACGATAGTCCTCGAGCCGGATGACGGGGGCATTCTCTGTGCGCATCATGATCGCGAGGTCTCTTTCGAGGGGCTGACGGTCGGGCGGTCGCTGAGCTTATTCATGTCGGCATCGGCCGTCCCGCCGGCAATAGGTCGGGCAGCAAGGGCTCGGCATGGCCGACCATCCGGCAGATCTCCGGATGATCCTCCCGCACCAGACGGTCCAGCAGATCCACCTGGTCGTGCACGTCGGCCACATTGAGCGAGGGATCGGCGCGGCAATGATAGTTGACGACGAGGCCGGCCGGCGTCTCGCGGACGCGCACGCTGTGCACGCCGCGAATGGCGCTGGTCGCCGTGGCCTTGGCAGCGAGCGCCAGCGCGATGCGTGCGACCGTCTCCGCACCCGCCTCCCGCCCGTCCAGAGGTGGTACGAGCGGCTCGATATGGCTTTCCACCTCGACCTGCGGCCCGAGCTCGTTACGAATGGCGCTCTCCACCCGGCTCGCGATGGCATGCGCCGCCCCCAGCGTCAGGCCCGCGTCGACCTCCAGGTCGAAGCTGACCGACAGGCGATGCGACAGACTTTGCACGGTGACATGGTGGAGCTGCACGTGCAGCCGCGCGGCGATCAGCATGACGCGCTCGAGGATCGTCTCGTCGTCGAGCTGCACCGGGCTCGTCGTGATCGTGAATTCCGATCCGGGGTGGTCTTCCCGCAGCGTGTCCTGGATCCGATCCTTCAGCGCCTGCACGCCTTCGAGCGGCAAGGTGCGGGAGACACGCACGCCGACTTCCCCGATGACATGAGCGCCGGCCGGGCGCACGCGCACCCGGTCCACCGAGACGACGCCGGGCAGGGCGGCGACATTCGTGGCGATGGTCTCGCCGACGCCCTGCGGCGCGGTGTCGAGCAGGGTGTTGATCGTCTTGCGCGCCAGCCGGAAGGCGGCGATGGCGATGAAGACCGAAACGCCGATTGCAATGAGCGGATCGGCTTGCGGATAGCCCATATAGGCCGCGCCCAGCGCGATCAGCACGAAAATCGAATTGACGAGGTCCGAGGAGAAGTGGAGCGCATCGGCCGCCAAGGCCTCGCTGCCGGTCTCTCGCGCCACTTTCTTCAAAGTCCACCAGCGCCAGCCGTCGACGAGGATCGAGCCGATGAGGATGGCGATCGCCAACCAGGAGAAGGTGATGGCCGACTGGCCTGTGGACAGCCGACGCACGCCTTCAAAGGCGACCGCCCCGGACAGAAGGAAGAGAAAGGCCGTTTCGATGAGCGCCGACAGGGATTCGAATTTGCCGTGGCCGTAGTGATGCTCGGCATCGGCGGGCTTATGTGCGGTGCGAATGGCAAGCCAGGTCATCGTCGTCGCCGCGACGTCGAGCAGGCTGTTGGCCGCATCCGAGAGGAGCGACAGCGACCCCGTGGCGAGCCCCGCACCGCCCTTCGCGATGGTCAGAAGCGCCGAGACGAGAATGGAGACGAAGGCAACGCGTTCCTTGCGCCTTTCGCCGGCGCGCAGCGGGTCGCCGTCCAGCCGACGTTCGGTCCGTGGGGAGTTCCCAGTCGCCGCGTTCATGGCACCTATACCCGTGAGGAGTTTGACAGAAAGCCCTCGAAACTGATCCTGTGCGCACAATCAGGCGGAGGACGGCACGATGCGGTATGTCCATACAATGGTTCGGGTCACGAACCTCGACGAGGCCCTCGACTTCTATTGCACCAAGTTCGGGCTGGTGGAAACCCGCCGAACGGAGAACGAAAAAGGACGATATACGCTGGTCTTCCTGGCCGCGCCGGAGGACGTCGAGGCGGTGCGTGAGAAGCGCGCGCCGGAGCTCGAGCTGACATATAATTGGGACCCGGAGACCTATACCGGCGGTCGCAATTTCGGGCATCTCGCCTACCGCGTGGAGGACATCTACGCGTTCTGCGATCGGCTGATGAAGGCCGGTGTGACCATCAACAGGCCGCCGCGCGACGGCAATATGGCCTTCGTGCGCTCGCCGGACGGCATTTCCATCGAAATTCTCCAGGAAGGCGAGGCTCTGCAGCCGCGGGAACCGTGGATCTCGATGCCGAACACGGGTAGCTGGTGAACTGTCGGGCGTCCGGCCGCGGGCTGGACGTGCAATGAAAACATGTGCGTAGAGGGGGGCTGATGTCCGTCAGACAATTCGGCGAGATTGACGGCGTGCCGGTGTGGGAAGTCACGATTCATTCCTCGGCCGGCGCGGAAGCGAAGATCCTGAACTGGGGAGCGGTGGTCCGCGATCTGACCCTGCCCATCCATACGGGCGAAGCCCAGCGCGTCGTCCTCGGCCTGAACAGCATAGAGGACTACGTCCGGCACTCCGCTCATTTCGGCGCCATTGCCGGCCGCGTCGCCAACCGCATCGGCCAGGGCCGCTTCACCCTGGGTGGCCGAACCTATGAGCTCACGCGCAACTTTCGTGACAAGCACACGCTGCATGCGGGCAATAGCACGGGCAAGAATCTCTGGCAGCTTGCCCATCACGACGCCTCCAGCGTCACGCTGACCTATCTCTCGCCTGATGGCGACAGCGGCTTTCCCGGCAATCTGCTTATTGCCTGCACCTACCGCCTCACCGAGCCGGCGACGCTTCGCGTGGAACTCACCGCGACGACGGATACCCCGACGCCGGTCAATCTCGCCCAGCATTCCTATTTCAACCTGGACGGCTCGGCCTCGATCCTCGATCACCGGCTGACGGTTTCGGCGGATTTCTACACGCCTGTCGATGCGGACCTCATCCCCACCGGGGAGATCCGCTCCGTCGAGGGCACGCCTTACGATTTCCGCACCAACCGCAGTGTGCGCTTCCCCGACGCCGAGACCGGCGCGGCCTACCACTACGACATCAATTTCGTGCTCCGCCGTCAGCGTCTGGAGGCGTCGGGCGTGCCCGGTCTCGATCTCGCCCACGCGGCGAAGCTCTCTTCCCAGCGCAACAAGCTCGCGCTCGACGTCTGGACGACGGAGCCGGCGGTCCAGCTCTATGACGGGCAGAAGCTCGACGTGCCCGTGCCCGGGCTAGACGGCACCTTCTACAAGGCGAGTGCTGGCCTCTGCCTGGAGACCCAGCACTTTCCCGACAGTCCGAACCGGCCGCATTTCCCATCGACGATCTTGATGCCAGATGCGGTCTACCGTCAGATTACCGAATACCGGTTTCTGACGATCTAGGCGCTTCGACTGTTGGCAATGACCGGCCGCATGCCTTAAGAGCCTCCGCCGGAGGGATCACGATGACAGCCTCGACGAGTGGATCGCTGGATATTCTCGCTTTCGGTGAGCCGCTGATGGAATTTGCGGAAACCGAACGCGCCGGCGAGCCGCTCTATCTGCCGGGCTTCGGCGGCGACACGTCCAATGTTGCGATCTCCGCCGCACGCCAGGGCGCCAAGGTAGGGTTCTTCACCGCGCTGGGCGACGATGCTTTCGGGACGAATTTCCTGAAGCTATGGGATGCTGAGGGCGTCGATCGGTCCCATGTTACTATGCGACCCGAGACGCGCACCGGCATCTATTTCATCAGCTATGGCCCGGAAGGTCATATTTTCAGCTATTTCCGCGCGGGCTCCGCGGCGAGCCTCGTGAAGCCGGCCGACCTGCCGCTCGATCTTGTGGCCTCTGCCAAAGTGCTGCACGTCTCCGGTATCAGCCAAGCGATTTCGTCCTCCGCGACCGATGCCGTCTTCGCGGCCATCCGCCATGCCAGGCAAAATGGCGTCACGGTGAGCTACGACACCAATCTGAGGCTGAGCCTTTGGCCGCTCGACCGGGCGCGGGCCACCATCCACGCGGCGGTCGCCATGTCCGACATCGCCCGCCCCGGTCTCGACGATGCCCAGAAGCTCACCGGTCTCGAAAAGCCCGACGACATCTGCGACTTCTATCTCGGCCTCGGTTGCCGCATCGTCGCGCTCACACTCGGCAAGGAAGGCACAATGATCGCCGTGCCCGGCGAGCGCCGCATCGTGCCGGCGAAGCCCGTTCAGGCGGTCGATGCAACCGGCGCGGGCGATGCCTTCGGGGGCGCCTTTCTGGCGGAATGGCTGAGATGCGGCGATCCCTTCGCGGCCGCCGTCTACGCCAATGCGGCGGCCGCATTGTCCACCCTCGGCAAAGGTGCCGTGGCGCCCCTTCCGCGCCGCGCCGCGGTCGAGGCTTTTCTCAAGGATGGAACGCTTCCGGACTGAACGCCCCACCCACCACTTCCCGCGTGGCGATGTGATTGTCGTCGCGATCTCGGACAACCGAACAAGGACAGGCGGCACAATGATGAAGGATCTTGCAGGCAAACGTGTTCTCATCACCGGTTCGAGCACCGGCATCGGTGCGGCAGCGGCCAAGGGCTTCGCCGAGGTCGGCGCGCGGGTCGTCGTGCACGGCAACGCCAGCCGCGAGGCAGCCGAGGCTGTCGCCGCCGATATCCGCAAGACCGGCGGCGAGGCGCATCTCGTATTCGGCGACGTCAGCCGCACGAGCGAGGCGCACCGTGTGGTCCAGGAGGCGGTCGCGGCGCTCGGTGGGCTGGACGTGCTCGTCAACAATGCTGGGGCGCTCATCCGCCGGTCGCCCCTGGCTGAGGTCGAGGATGAACTCTTCGACGCCGTCATGGACCTCAATGTCCGCTCGGTCGTGATGGCGACCCAGGCGGCCATCCCGCATCTGCGGCAGGCCGGTGGCGGCTCCGTCATCCATACGAGCTCGATCGCCGCGCGCCATGGCGGCGGCCCGGGCTCCGTCCTTTACGGCGCCGCCAAGGCTGCGGTCTCGAACATCACGCGCAACATGGCCAAGGAATTCGCGCGCGAGAACATCCGCGTCAATGCGGTGGCTCCCGGTGTGATCCTTACGCCTTTCCACGAGCGCTTCTCGACCGCGGAGCAGTTGGAAGCCATGCGCCAGACCGTGCCCATGGGCCGGCTCGCCGCGCCCGAGGAATGCGTCGGCGCCTTCCTCTTCCTCGCGTCGCCCGCCATGAGCGGCTATGTCACCGGCCAGGTGATCGAGGTCAACGGCGGCCAGCTGATGCCTTGAGGCCTTTACCCTTCCCTCAAGGGGGAGGGTGGCCCGCGGGGCCGGGTGGGGTGGGGCGCAGAGCCCTGTCCCCCAACACCGCCTCGCTTATCGCTCGCCGGCCCTCCCTCTCGCGGGGAGGGTTGCGGGGCGTATTACGCCGCGCTTTTCAGCCCGCCTTTGCGCTCGATGAAGCCGGCGATCTCGGCCACGCCCTGACCGGCGCGCAGATTGGTGAAGACATAAGGCCGCTCGCCGCGCATTCGCTGCGTGTCGCGCTCCATGACGGCGAGGTCGGCCCCCACATGCGGGGCAAGATCGATCTTGTTGATGACCAGCAGGTCCGAGCGCGTGATGCCCGGCCCGCCCTTGCGCGGGATCTTCTCCCCGCCCGCCACATCGATGACATGGATCGTGATGTCGGCGAGTTCCGGCGAGAAGGTCGCCGCGAGATTGTCGCCGCCCGACTCGATGAGCACCAGGTCAAGGCCCGGAAAGCGCTGGTTCATCGTCTCGACTGCGGCCAGATTGAGCGAACAGTCCTCGCGGATCGCCGTATGCGGGCAGCCGCCGGTCTCAACCCCCATGATGCGCTCGGGCGGTAGCGCGCCGGTGCGCGTCAGGATCTCCGCATCTTCTTTGGTGTAGATGTCGTTGGTGATGGCGCAGAGATTGTAGCTGCCGGCAAGCGCCTTGCTCAGCGCCTCCATCAGCGCGGTCTTGCCGGAGCCGACGGGGCCGCCGATGCCGACCCGAAGCGGGCCATGGGGGGAGGATGCGCGCGTCATGAGCGAAAGAGCCTCGTATACTGGGTTTCATGGCGAAGGGAGGCGAGATCCGAGCGAAAGGCCGCGCCGCGGATATCGTCGAGCGTAGCAGCCGCGGCAGCCTTTGCGACCTTGGTGACCTCGGGCAAAAGCCCGGCGATGACCCGCTGCCCGTCGGTCTGGCCGACGATTGAAAGTCTCACCGCAGCCGAGACGAGATTGCCGACGACGGCGAGCACGAAGGCGTCCAACGCCGGTTCCAGCGGCAAGCCGTGGCCGCCCGTGGCGGCGCCCACCGCGACCGGATAGGCGATGTCGCCATCCCATGTGGCGCGCACCGTCTTGAAGGCCTCGCAAGGCGAGACCTTTTCGAGCGTCGCCAGGAAGGCATTGCCCTGCGTGACGGCTTCGAGCCGCCGCTCGCGGCTGCCGGCGAGCGCGAGTGCCAGTTCCGCGACGGCGGCAAGTCGGCTGCCGTCGCCCTCGGCGGCCGCGCGATGGGCTTCCGCCATCAGGATGGCGTCATTGCGCGGTGCGCCGAGATCGAGGAGTGCAGTGAGCCAGCCGCTCAGCGTCTCGGCACCGGTCAGGTCGCCGGCTTCGGCCGCCCATTCCAAACCATGGCTATAGGCGAAGGCCCCGACCGGAAAGGCCGGCGACAGCCAAACCAGCAGCGGAAGAGGCATAGACGGCGTCATGCCGAGACGGCCCGCAGGATCGAAGCTGGGATCCGGAGGCGATGTCCGAGGTCGGCTTGCCGCGATCCCGGGCAGCGTTCGCCGCGTTCCGGCGCTGGCCGGCATGCCACCTCAGCCGTGCTTGTGGCCATGGTGGTGATCGTGGTCATGCCCGTCGTGATTATGGTCATGGCCGCAGGCCTGGCGATGCGCATGCTCATGTCCATGCGCAGGGTGTTCATGGCCGTGATGATCATGTTCGTGATGGTGTCCATGGCCGTGATCGTGTCCATGGTCATGCCCGTGATGATGATCACCATGATCGTGGTGATGGCCGTGGTGATGATCATGGCCGCAGTCGTGATCATAGGCGCCGCGCTCGGGCCGGAAGGCGCGGGTCACGGCGGCAAGGCTGCAGCCCTGGCCGCGCACCATCTCGGCGATCACGTGGTCGTCTTCGATATAGATCGCCTCGGCGGTGATCTCGGCCGGCGTATGGCGGTTGCCGAGGTGCCAGGCGATCTTGAGCAGCCGGAGCGGATTCTCGGCGCGGACCTCCAGGAGCTTTTCCTCGGCCGCCTTGATGGCGATGAGCCCGCCGTCTTCGAGCTTCAGGGCGTCGCCGTCGTTGAGGACGGTCGCCTTCTCGAGATCGATCAGCACCTCGAGACCGCCGTCGGCCGTCAGCGCCACCCGGCGGCGCTGGCGGCCTTCATGGTCGAGAGTGAGCGTGTCGACGACGCGCTCGGGCTTGACGGCGGCCTTGCGGACAACGGCTATGGCGCGCGGCATGGGCTTTCTCCAAACGATCGGGTGATGGCCGAAACGACCAGGTTAGTAGCAGAAACCGGCATTTGTGCTACTAACCCCTGTCCACCTCAGCTGCTACGGCCGTCGAAGGGCGCCGGGCTGAGGCTCGCGACGTCCACTCCGTCGAGGCAGCGCACATTGACGGCGCGCACGGGCGTGCCGTCCGGCATGGAACCCTCGCCGAACGTCTCGACGCCGCAGCTGCCGCAGAAGCGGTGGCGGATGCGCATGGTGTTGAAGCGGTAGTCCTTCAGCGCGTCTTCACCCGCCGCGAGCGTAAAGCGCTCAGCAGGCACGAAGGTGAGCAGAAGGCCGTGCTTGGAGCAGATGGAGCAGTTGCAGGAGATTACCTGCGCGAGGTCGGCTTCCGCAGAAAAGCGCACGGCGCCGCAATGGCACTGCCCGTCGTAACGCCTCGTTTCATTCGCCATGATGCACCGGGTTAGATGTCAAAACAGAAAATAGCGTTGCGCCATAGGTAGCACGCTGGCCGGCTCGCAGACCAGGAGCTCGCCGTCGGCGGTCACCGCATAGGTCTCAGGGTCGACGGTGATCTCCGGCGTCGCGCCGTTATGGACCATCGACGCCTTGGAGATGCCGCCGCGGGTGTTCTCCACCGCCACGAAGTCCTTGGCGCAGCCGAGCCGGTCCTTGAGGCCGTTCTCGACGGCGGCCTTTGAGACGAAGGTCACGGAGGTCGCGGTGAGCGCCTTGCCGAAAGCGCCGAACATGGGCCGGTAATGCACCGGTTGCGGCGTCGGGATGGAGCCGTTCGGGTCACCCATGGCAGCCGCCACGATCATGCCGCCCTTGAGAACGATGTCGGGCTTCACGCCGAAAAAGGCCGGCGACCACAGCACGAGATCGGCGAGCTTGCCCACCTCGACCGAGCCGATATGCCGTGAAACGCCATGGGCGATCGCCGGATTGATCGTGTATTTCGCCACATAGCGCTTGGCGCGCAGATTGTCGTTGCTGCCTTCTCCGGGAAGGGCGCCGCGCTGCACCTTCATCTTGTGCGCGGTCTGCCAGGTGCGGGTGATGACCTCGCCGAGCCGCCCCATGGCCTGGCTGTCCGACGACATCATCGAAAGCGCGCCGATGTCGTGCAGGATGTCCTCCGCCGCGATCGTTTCCTTGCGGATGCGGCTCTCGGCGAAGGCGAGGTCTTCCGGAATCGAGGGGTCGAGATGATGGCAGACCATGAGCATGTCGAGATGCTCGTCAATGGTGTTCACCGTGAAGGGTCGGGTCGGATTGGTGGAGGAGGGGAGCACGTTGGGGAGCCCCGCCACCTTGACGATATCGGGCGCATGGCCGCCGCCGGCGCCCTCCGTGTGGAAGGCGTGGATGGTGCGGCCCTTGAAGGCGGCGACGGTATCCTCGACGAAGCCGGATTCGTTCAACGTGTCCGAGTGGATCATCACCTGAATGTCGTGCTCGTCGGCGACGGACAGGCAATTGTCGATCGCCGCGGGCGTCGAGCCCCAGTCCTCGTGCAGCTTCAAGGCGCAGGCGCCCGCCTCGACCTGTTCCACCAGTGCGCCGGGAAGCGACGCATTGCCCTTGCCCGCGAGCCCGATATTGATCGGCAGCCCGTCAACAGCGCGAAGCATCATCTCCATATGCCAGGGGCCGGGGGTGCAAGTGGTGGCCTTGGTGCCTTCGGCCGGGCCGGTGCCGCCGCCGAGCAGGGTCGTGACGCCCGACATCAGCGCGTCGTCCACCTGCTGCGGGCAGATGAAGTGGATGTGGGAATCGAAGCCGCCGGCCGTGAGAATCCGGCCTTCGCCGCCGATGACCTCCGTGCCCGGCCCGATGATGATCGTGACGCCCGGCTGGATGGCCGGATTGCCCGCCTTGCCGATGGCCGCGATGCGCCCGTCCTTCAGCCCGATATCGGCCTTCACGATCCCCCAGTGGTCGAGGATCAGCGCATTGGTGATGACGGTGTCCATCGCGCCCTCGACGCGCGTCAGTTGCGACTGGCCCATGCCGTCGCGGATCACCTTGCCGCCACCGAATTTCACCTCCTCGCCATAGATGGTGAAGTCCTTCTCCACCTCGATCACGAGCTCGGTATCGGCGAGGCGCACCTTGTCGCCGGTGGTCGGGCCGAACATGTCGGCATAGGCGGAACGGGGAAGGCGGGCGGGCATGGGCTGATCCTTCAATCGAGGCTGGTGAAGGAGGGACACTTGGCGGCATCGCGGTCGAACGTCACTGTTGTCGTGCAGCCAGCGGCGAGATTCATCTCAGCGATGAGATAGTCGGCGAAGTCGGCCGGTCCGATCCCGTACAACTCGACGGCACGTTCCGTAGCCTCCGGAAATGGCACGACGAACTCCGGGGCCTGAACCACTCCTTGCAAACGCCGGTGAATCGCGGCGCGGTCGAGCTTGTACGTCTGTTTCAAGGTCCAGGCGAATTCCGCCAGGACGACCGGACCGATAAACACGGGCGACTGATCACGGAGGAGCTTTTGCGCTGCGGAGACCTGCGCTGCATCGTCATCGCTGGAAAAAATGCGCAGTAGCACATTGGTGTCCAGGCCGATCACCGTCGACCCCGCCGGCCGGTCGAGGTGGCTTTCTCGAGCCGTTTCACTTGCTCATCCATGGCTTGACCGACAGCGTCGTCGATGTCGCCTTGGGCAAGGGGGCGGCCCAGCGAGGGTAGCTTCAGGCTGTCGAGTTGGTCGAAGATGCTGCGCCTCGGGCGTGGCTCCACGCTGAGCTTGCCCGAGTCGCTGAGCTTGAACCGCAGCTTGTCGCCGGGCCGCAGATCGAGCCGCTCCCGAATTTCCGCGGGTACGGTCACCTGCCCCTTCGAGGTGATCGTCGTTTCTATGTCGTAAGGCATGTTGGTGCCTCCTTACATCTGACGATCATGCTACTCTTGGCGGCCGAAAGGAGCAATCACAGCCGCCCCATCACCTTCTGCTGGAAGCCGTAGACCACGCGCTCACCGGTCAACGCGACCAGCGTCACATCGCGGGTCTGGCCAGGCTCGAAACGCACGGCCGTGCCGGCGGGAATGTCGAGGCGCATGCCGCGCGCCTTGTCGCGCTCGAAGGAAAGCGCCGCATTGGCTTCGTAAAAATGGTAATGCGAACCTACCTGGATCGGCCGATCGCCGGTATTCGAGACCGTGAGCGTCACGGTCTCGCGGCCTTCGTTCATCACGATCTCGCCGGGCTTCGTTTCCACCGCGCCTGGCGTGAGGCTGCCTGTTGCACCGCGGATCGGATGATGCACCGTCACGAGCTTCGTGCCGTCGGGAAAGGTCGCCTCCACCTGCACGTCCGGGATCATCTCGGCAATCCCGTCCATCACCTGGTCGGGGGTGAGCACATGCGCACCCGCTTCCATGAGCTCGGCCACGGAGCGGCCGTCGCGCGCGCCTTCCACGACGAAATCCGTGATGAGCGCCACCGCTTCGGGGTAGTTCAGCTTCACGCCACGTTCGAGGCGACGGCGGGCGACCATGGCGGCCATGGCGACGAGCAGCTTGTCCTTCTCGCGCGGGCTCAAATTCATCGAGTTCCTCTCCCTGTTACCAACTGCGCGGCATAGGCCGCATACGGAAGCCTTCGAGAAAGCGGACGAGATCCCGGCGCAGCACCGCCGCATCCTGCGCGAGGAAGCGCAGGACGAGAAGCCCGTCCCAGGCGCTGGCCCCGCATTCGCTGCCGGCCGTCTCCAAGAGCGCGCGTGCATCCTCCAGCCGCGCCTCGGCATCCGGCGTGATGTGCAGCACGGTGGCGACCGCCCGCGCGCCTTGCCCGACAGCCGGCCGGGCGAGCGTCGCCGCAATGTCCCGTGCGAGGCTGACGCGCTCCTCCCAGATGAGCCGGCCGTCGCGGCGGATCGACCAGCGATCGCGGAAGGTGCCGGAGGCCAAGCTCTCGCCCATGGCGCTGCGGCCGAAAAAGACCGTTTCGGCGAGCGTCAGCGAGGCGCGGCCCGCCATATCGACCGACAGTTGCCGCTCAACCGCCGCACCGTCGAAAAGGATCGTCTCCTGCGGCAGCCAGGCGAGCCGGCTTTCCGGGCCGATATCGAGTGAGACTGAGATCGTCGTAGGCAGGTCTTGCGCGCGATAGATCTTTTCTGCCGCCTGCGTCGTGACGACCGCCTCGGCGCCTGCCGCCAGCGAAATGTCGATTGCAAGCCGGTCGCCGCCGGCCATGCCGCCGCCCGTATTGATGAGCACGGCCTCGCATTCCTCGCTGCGCGGAAAGCGCGCGCGGTAGCCGCCGCTTTCGGCGATTCGCATCGCCTGCGTCCGGCGGCCGACAGGGGCGAAGTCAAGGCGCACGCCCCCCGCCGCCCGGATAAAGGCGGGGAGTGACGCTGGGGCCGTCGCGAGATCACACGGAGAGATGGCGCCTAACTTCACTGTCGACCATCGCCTCCCGCGTGCCGGCCAGCACGATTTGCCCGCGTTCCATGACGGCGAAGTTATCGCACAGATCGCGTGCAAATTCGAAGTACTGTTCAACGAGCAGGATGGCCATGTCGCCCTTGCGCCGGAGATAATCGATGGCGCGGCCGATATCCTTGATGACGGAGGGCTGGATGCCCTCGGTCGGCTCATCGAGCACGAGGAGCCGCGGTCGCGTGACGAGCGCCCGGCCGATGGCGAGCTGCTGCTGCTGGCCGCCGGAAAGGTCGCCGCCGCGCCGGTGCAGCATGTCCTTCAGCACCGGAAAGAGATTGAAGACCTCTTCCGAGATCGTCTGGTCCCGGCGCTTCAGCGGCGCAAAGCCCGTTTCGAGGTTTTCCCTCACGCTGAGCAGAGGAAAGATTTCCCGGCCTTGCGGCACGAAGGCGATGCCGCGCCGCGCCCGGTCGTAGGGCGGCAGGCGCTTGAGGTCCTTGCCGTCGAAGCTGATGGCGCCGCGCGAGATCGGCTGCTGCCCGACGATGGCGCGCAAGAGCGAGGTCTTGCCGACCCCGTTGCGGCCGAGCACGCAGGTCACCTTGCCGGGCTCGGCGGTGAGCGAGACGCCGCGCAGTGCCTGCGCCGCGCCATAGTGGAGATCGATGGCGTCAACGGTGAGCATGAGGGGACTCCGCCCCTCCCCCTTGTGGGGATGGGTAGGGGGTGGATGAAAAAGTAGGGGCCGAAGGCAGGAAGCGAATAGTGCCGCGACCGCGCATGAGCACGTCAGCAAACGCTTTTGGTCCGCGGACCCCCACCCCTGACCCCTCCCGACAAGGAGGAGGGGCGCCGGCGCGTTTCGGCTGGAGGCAGGACATCATCTCACCGCCCCAGATACACTTCGATCACCCGCTCGTTGGCGGAGACCGCGTCGATGGAGCCTTCGGCGAGCACGGAGCCCTCGTGCAGCACCGTGACCTTGCAGCCGAGGTCGCGCACGAAGGCCATGTCGTGCTCGACCACAACGACCGTGTGATCCTCGGCGATGGCGCGCAGGAGGCGGGCGGTTTCCTCGGTCTCGGCGTCGGTCATGCCGGCGACCGGCTCGTCGACCAGCAGGAGCTTGGGGTCCTGGGCGAGCAGCATGGCGATCTCGAGCCATTGCTTCTGGCCGTGGCTGAGATCTGCCGCGGGGCGGTCGCGGTGGTCGGTGAGGCGCACCGTCTCCAGCACCGCGTCAATCCGCTCGCGCGCGATGCGGTTGCGCGCGCCGAATAATGCCGACCAGGGGCCACGCTCGTCCTTCAGCGCGAGTCGGACATTGTCGGCGACGGTATGGTTTTCGAAGACCGTCGGCTTCTGGAACTTGCGGCCGATGCCAAGCTCGGCGATGGCCGCTTCGTCGAGCGCGGTAAGATCGACCGTCCCGTCGAACATGACGTCGCCTTCATCCGGCCGGGTCTTGCCGGTGATGACGTCCATCATGGTCGTCTTGCCCGCGCCGTTCGGGCCGATGATGGCGCGCATCTCGTTCGGCGCGATGGCGAGCGAGAGGTTGTTGAGGGCGCGGAAGCCATCGAAGGTGACATTGACGCCGTCGAGATAAAGCAGGGCGCTCGTCAGGGCCGCTTGGGTCATGGCGTCACTCCGCCGCCGTCTGGGGGAGGGCGCCGTCGGCTTGCGGCTGTGTCGGTGCCGGCTTGCGGCGCATGAGCCGCCCCTCCAGCGTGCCGACGATGCCCTTCGGCAGATAGAGCGTGACAACCACGAAGAGCGCGCCGAGCGCGAACAGCCAGATCTCCGGTAAGGCGCCTGTCAGCCAGGTCTTGGCAAAGCTGACGACGACCGCACCGAGCGCTGCGCCCACGAGCGTGCCACGGCCGCCGACCGCCACCCAGATCACCGCTTCGATGGAATTCGCGGGCGCGAATTCCGATGGATTGATGATGCCGACCTGCGGGACGTAGAGCGCGCCGGCGATGCCGGCCATCATCGCCGAGACGGTGAAGGCGACGAGCTTGTAGCGCTCGACGCGATAGCCAAGGAACCGCGCCCGCGATTCCGCGTCGCGGATGGCGACGAGCACCTTGCCATAGGTGGAGGTGACCATGACGCGCGCCACGAGATAGCCCACCGCAAGAGCGGCCGCACTCAGCGCGAAGAGCGTCACGCGCATACCCTGCGCCTGCACGTTGAAGCCGAGGAGATCCTTGAAATCGGTGAGGCCGTTGTTGCCGCCGAAACCCATGTCGTTGCGGAAGAAGGCGAGCATCAGGGCAAAGGTCATGGCCTGGGTGATGATCGAGAGATAGACGCCCGTGACGCGCGATCGGAAGGCGAGCCAGCCGAAGAGGAAGGCGAGAAGCCCCGGCACGACGACGACCATCAGAAGCGCGAAGGGAAAGGAGGAGAAGCCCCACCAGTACCAGGGCAGCTCCTGCCAGTTCAGGAAGACCATGAAATCCGGCAGGACGGGATTGGCATAGACGCCGCGCGCGCCGATCTGGCGCATGAGATACATGCCCATGGCATAGCCGCCGAGCGCGAAGAAGGCGCCGTGCCCGAGCGAGAGGATGCCGCAATAGCCCCAGACGAGATCGAGGGCCAAGGCGAGCAGACCATAGCAGAGATACTTGCCCATCAGCGACACGGCATAGGTCGGCACATGGAGCGCCGAGGTCTCGGGCAGGGCGAGATTGCTGAGGACGATGGCCGCAGTCGCAACAGCCAGCACGGCAAGGAAGATGCGACCCTTGCCGTCGAGGAGCGAGAGGAGGATAGGTCGGCGGCTCATCGGTCCGCTCCGGTGGTGCAGGGCGGCCGCGCGATCCTTCTCCTCAACGGGAAGTTTGTCGCATCCACCGGGCGGGACGCCTTTTCACCTCTCCCCGGCGGGGAGAGGTCGGCTGCGGAGCAGCCGGGTGAGGGGAATTTTTCGGTCAGAGTGCAACGGTCATCCCCCTCACCCTGTCCCTCTCCCCGTCGGGGAGAGGGGAAGACCGAGCAAGCAGACGCGATAGCGCTGCGCTCGGAAGGCAAAGAGACGCCGGAGGTCCGGCAGATCGCCGAGGCCATTTCCATCGTCATGCCTCCACCGACCGGCCCTTGAGGGCGAAAAGCCCGCGCGGCCGTTTCTGGATGAACAGGATGAGGAGCACGAGGATGAGGATCTTGCCGAGCACCGCCCCGGCGTAGGGCTCCAGGAACTTGTTGGCGACGCCGAGCGTCAGCGCGCTGACGAAGGTGCCCCAGAGATTGCCGACCCCGCCGAAGACCACGACCATGAACGAGTCGATGATGTAGCTCTGGCCGAGATTGGGCGAGACATTGTCGATCTGCGACAGCGCCACCCCGGCGATGCCGG
The DNA here is from genome assembly GCF_042666455.1 of Chelatococcus sp. GCM10030263. Taxonomy (NCBI): domain Bacteria; kingdom Pseudomonadati; phylum Pseudomonadota; class Alphaproteobacteria; order Hyphomicrobiales; family Chelatococcaceae; genus Chelatococcus; species Chelatococcus sp. GCM10030263. The sequence continues at coordinate 484,369 of NZ_JBHTDB010000009.1, forward strand.
CGATGCCGGAGCCGAGGGCGAAGGCCAGCATGTCGATGCGCGGCGTGCGGATGCCCATGGCGGACGCCATGCGCCGGTTTTGCGTCACGGCGCGCATCCGAAGGCCAAAGGGCGTGAGCTTGAGCACGGCGAGCAGGCCGAGGAAGACCGAGAGGCTGAAGACGATGATCCACATCCGGCCATAGGTGATCGTCATGCCGCCGAGATCGAAGGCGCCCGCCATATAGGAGGGGGCACCGACCTCGCGGTTCGACGGGCCGAAGATGGAGCGCACGGCCTGTTGCAGGATGAGGCTGATGCCCCAGGTCGCGAGCAGCGTCTCCAGCGGCCGGCCGTAGAGATGGCGGATGACGAGCCGCTCGATCAGCGCGCCGATGCCGCCCGCCACGAGAAAGGCCAGCGGAATGGCGACCGGCAGCGACCAGTCGAACAGCGCGGGAAAGCGTGTCCGGCAAAGCTCTTGCACGACGAAGGTCGTGTAGGCCCCGATCATCACCATCTCGCCGTGGGCCATGTTGATGATGCCCATGACGCCGAAGGTGATGGCGAGGCCGATGGCGGCGAGCAGCAGCACCGAGCCGAGCGACAGGCCGTACCAGACGTTCTGCAGCATGGCGGCGATTTCGAGCCGCCGCTCGATGCCCTTGATCGCCGTCTCCGCCGCGAGCTTCACAACGGGCGAGCCGCGCTCGGCCGCCTGCCGCAGGATAGCGAGCGCATCCGGGTCGGCGCGCTCTGCGACCACGGCGACAGCCGAGATCCGGTCGGAATCGGCCGCCCCGTCGCTCGTCAGCTGGATGGCGGCTTGCGCTTGCGCCAGCACCGTCTTGACCTGCGGATCGCCCTCGGCGGCGATTGCCTTGGAGAGTACCGGCAGGGCGGCCGCGTCGCGCGCCTTGAAGACGGCGTCGGCAGCTGCGAGGCGCTTGGCAGGATCCGGCGACATCAGCGTCAGCGTGCCCATGGCCGCCTCGACGGCGCGCCGGACGCGGTTGTTGAGGCGCACGGGCTTCAGTCCCGTCGGCGCGGGCTCGACCGCAGCGCCGGTCCGCGCATCATGGAAGACGCCCGCCGCATCCTTGTAGAACAGGGCCTTGTCGGATGGACGATAGGCGAGGCGGTTGTCGCCGAGCGCTGCAATCACCGCTTCGGCCGTCGGCGCGCCGCTTTCGGCGACGGCCGCCACGCCCTTCTCGATCGCCGCGTAATTGTCGGTCGCGAGTTGGGCGAAGGCATCATCCTGCGCCGCCGCCGGTTGAGCGAGAGCAGCGAGCACGAGGCCGAGGAGCGACAAAAGCCTGATGAATGCGAGCATGAAAACGGGGCCTTTTCACCCTCCCCTTGAGGGAGGGGCAATCGCCTGGTGAGTTCGGGTCCCCTCTCCCCATTGGGGAGAGGGACAGGGTGAGGGGGAGGATGTCTATAGGAAAGGACCTTCCCCCTCACCCGGCCGCTCCGCGGCCGACCTCTCCCCAGGGGGGAGAGGTGAGCGGGCCGTCCGCTGGTCACAAGCGGTACCTCTCCCCTTCGAGGGGAGGGGCGCAGGCGTCGCACCCGTTTACTTGGCTGCGGCTTGCTGGCCCTGGCCGCCGCATTTGCCGGTCTTGACGTTGAAGTTCCCGCAGGAGAGCGGCGCCCGCCAATCGGAGATCAGATCCTTCGAGCCTTCGAGATAATCGGACCATTCATCGCCCATCACGAGGCCGGGCGTCTGCGACACGATGTTGAACTGGCCGTTGTCCTCGATCTCGCCGATCAGCACGGGCTTCGTGATGTGGTGGTTCGGCATCATCGTCGAATAGCCGCCGGAGAGATTGGGCACGGAGACGCCGACGAGCGCGTCAATCACCTTGTCCGGGTCCGTCGTGCCGGCTTTCTCAACCGCCTTCACCCACATGTTGAAGCCGATGTAATGGGCCTCCATCGGGTCGTTGGTCACGCGCTTGTCGTTCTTGGTGAAGGCGTGCCACTTGGCGATGAAGTCCTTGTTCTCGGGCGTGTCGACGGATTCGAAATAGTTCCAGGCCGCCAGATGCCCGACGAGCGGCTTGGTGTCGATGCCAGCGAGTTCCTCCTCGCCCACCGAGAAGGCGATGACGGGAATGTCCGTCGCCTTGATGCCCTGGTTGGCGAGCTCCTTGTAGAAGGGCACATTGGCGTCGCCGTTGATCGTCGAGATCACCGCGGTCTTCTTGCCCGTGGAACCGAATTTCTTGATGTCGGCGACGATCGTCTGCCAATCGGATTGTCCGAAAGGCGTGTAGTTGATCATGATGTCGTCTTGCTTGACGCCTTTCTGCTTGAGATAGGCCTCGAGGATCTTGTTGGTCGTGCGCGGATAGACATAATCCGTGCCGGCGAGCACCCAGCGCTCGACCCCCTCGTTCTCCATCAGGTAATCGACGGCAGGGATCGCCTGCTGGTTTGGAGCCGCACCCGTATAGAAGATGTTGCGCGAGGATTCCTCGCCCTCATACTGTACGGGATAGAACAGGAGGCCGTTCAATTCCTCGAAGACGGGCAGGACGGATTTGCGGGAAACGGAGGTCCAGCAGCCGAAGACGGCCGCGACCTTGTCCTTGGTGAGAAGCTCGCGCGCCTTTTCTGCAAACAGCGGCCAATCGGATGCCGGATCGACCACGACCGCTTCGAGCTTCTTGCCGAGCACGCCGCCTTTCTTGTTCTGCTCGTCGATGAGCATCAGCATCGCGTCCTTCAGCGTCGTCTCGCTGATCGCCATGGTGCCGGACAAGGAATGCAGGATGCCGATCTTGATGGTGTCGTCCGCGGCCCGGGCGGCGCCTCCCGAGACGGTAAGCCCGGCCGCGAGGGCCAGCGCTGTGCAGGCGCATCTCAAACCCATTGTCATGTTTGGCGTCTCCCATCCTCTGCAAATGTTGGCCTGCAAGGCCTCGCAAGGCTTGTGCCAGGGCGAAGCTGGAGGTGGGGACGGAGGTTCAGCCCCGGCAGCCGCCGGGTTTTGCCGGTTTTTCGGGACTCGACCGACGAGGCTCCGGCAGAGGCAGTTCACACTGACCAAGTTTCGGGCACCGGGTCTGCCTAAAATGACGGCACGCTCGCGAAGGGCCGGCCCTTCTGCTCGCCGATCGAGCAGTAAGGCTACTGGCGCGGCATTTTCCGGGAGCAAGAGTGCGGCGACAGGTGCAATCACTCAAAATTGAGCGCTCCCCGTCGACCGGCGATGCCGGGATCGCCCATCCGCAATTGGGGCTGCATACCGCTTCGGCGAGGTCTGCATCTGCCGGACCGCACGTCTGTAGTTTTAGTTTAGAATAAACAAAAACTGGAACTATTCTATTGTTTCGCGCCTGCATTGCCTTCTTCTGCAAAATATGACCAAGAGAAATCGGCCGCGGTCGTTTCCTGCGGCGGCAAGGAGGTGCTCATGACCATCGCTCGACTTTTGCGCATGGCCTGTCTCATCGGCATGGCCGGCTTCCCGACCCTCGCCTCGGCGGCCGAAGAGGTGACGCTGTACACCACCCGCGAGCCGGGCCTGATCAAGCCGCTGCTGGACGCTTTCACGGAAAAATCGGGCGTCAACGTCCGCACGCTGTTCGTCAAGGACGGGCTCGCCGAACGCGTGGCGGCCGAGGGTGCCAATTCACCGGCCGACGTGCTGATGACGGTCGACTTCGGCAATCTCATCGACCTCGTCGACAAGGGCGTCGTTCAGCCCGTGAAGTCGCCGGCGCTCGAGGCCGCAGTCCCCGCCAATCTCCGCGATGCGGAAGGGCGCTGGTTCGCGCTGTCCCTGCGCGCGCGCGTTCTCTACGCGTCGAAGGAGCGAACGAAGCTCACCAGCTTTACCTATGAGGAGCTTGCCGATCCCAAGTGGAAGGGCAAGGTCTGCATTCGCTCCGGCCAGCATCCCTACAACACCGCCCTCATCGCCAATTACATCGCCAAGCACGGCGAGGCGAAGACGGAAGAATGGCTCAAGGGCGTCAAGGCCAATCTGGCGCGCAAGGCCGGCGGCGGCGACCGCGAGGTGGCTCGCGACATCCTCGGCGATATCTGCGATATCGGCATCGGCAATTCCTATTATGTCGGGCTGATGCGCTCCGGCAAAGGCGGCCCCGACCAGGTGAAATGGGGCGAGGCGATCAATGTGGTTCTGCCCACCTTCGCCGGCGGCGGCACGCATGTGAACATCTCGGGCGCCGCGGTCGCGAAGAATGCGCCCAATGCGGACAATGCCGTGAAGCTTCTCGATTTCCTCGTCTCCGACGAGGCTCAGGAGCTCTATGCCAAGGTCAATTTCGAATATCCGGTGAAGGCGGGCGTTCCCGCCGACCCGATCATCGCGAGCCTCGGCACGCTCACGGTCGATCCCTCCGAGCTCACGGCCATCGGCCGCTATCGCAAGGTCGCGAGCGAGCTCGCCGACAAAGTCGCCTTCGACGACTGAGGAGCTCGGCCTTTTCACCTCTCCCCGCTTGCCGGGAGAGGTTGGCCGCAAAGCGGCCGGGTGAGGGGGATATCTTGCCATTTAAGAATCACACACCTCACCCTGTTCCTCTCCTCGCAGGGAAATCGGATATATCCGACTTCCTGACGGAAAAAGGCGCAATTCGGAGCCCCCGAATTGCGCCGGGGAGAGCGGACGCCAGCGCTTCGCCGTGACTAAGTCCGCGACGTTCCGTTCGGTCGGCCCGCGCCGGCCGCGGCAGGCTGCCGCCGGTTGGCTCGCGGCCTCCGCGGTCATTGCGCTTCTCGCGGTGGCGCCGCTTCTGGCCGTCCTGCTGGTGGCGAGCGGCAGTTCGGACGGCCTGTGGCCGCATCTTCTGGCTTATGTGCTGCCGGAGGCTGCCCGCCAGACGGTCATCCTCCTTCTCGGTGTCGGCATTCTCGTCACGGTCATCGGCACGGGCCTCGCATGGCTCGTGGTCGCCTATGATTTCCCCGGCCGTCGCTTCATGGAATGGGCGCTGCTGCTGCCGCTCGCCATGCCGACCTATATCGTGGCCTTCGCCTATCTCGACCTTCTCCATCCGATTGGGCCGGTTCAGAGCCTGCTGCGTGCCGTGCTCGGCCTGTCGAGCCCGCGTGACCTCAATTTTCCGGACATCCGCTCCATGCCGGGCTGCATCCTGCTGCTCAGCTTCGTGCTCTATCCTTATGTCTATGGAACGGCACGGGCGGCATTCCTGCTTCAGGCGCGCGGCGTGATCGAGGCCGCCCATTCGCTGGGGGCAGGGCGCTTCGCTACCTTCGTCCGTATCGCCGCGCCGCTCGCCCGCCCAGCCGTTGCGGCCGGCGTGAGCCTCGCCCTGCTGGAGGCGCTCAACGACATCGGTGCATCGGAATTCCTGGGCGTGCGCACGCTGACAGTGTCGATCTACGCCACCTGGGTGAACCGGTCGAGCCTTGCCGGCGCGGCGCAGATTGCGCTCTTCATGCTCGCCTTCGTCATCATCCTCATGTTTCTCGAACGCGGGCTGCGCCGCAACCGCCGCTATGCGGACGCCGAGCCCGGCCGGCTGGTGCCGAAGCGCCTCCACGGCATGGCCGGCGTGCTCGCCGCCACCATCTGCGCGCTGCCGATCATCATCGGCTTCGCGGCACCTGCGCTCCACCTCGTCAACGAGGCGCGCAAGCGCCTGCAATTCGCCGGGCTGTCACCGAGCCTCGTCGAGGCCATCGGCAACACCGCCTCGCTCGCGGCGGTTGCGACGCTGGTTACCCTGCTGCTCGGTCTCTGTATCGCGGCGACCCTGCGGCTTGTCGGCGGCCGCCTCGCCGCCGCCCTCGCGCGCACCGCGAGCCTCGGCTATGCGGTGCCCGGCACCGTGCTCGCCATCGGCCTGATGATGCCGCTTGCCACCGTCGACAATGCCGTCGATAGCTTCATGCGGGCGACATTCGGTTTCTCGACCGGGCTGCTTCTTTCCGGCACGGGCGGTGCTCTCGTCTATGCCTATGTCGTGCGCTTCCTGCCGCTCGCCGCCGGCGGCCTGGAGGCGGGCTATGCCAAGCTGCCGAAAACGCTCGACGACGCCGCGCTGACGCTCGGCGCTTCCTCCGGCGGGCTCGTCGCGCGAATCCATCTGCCGCTGCTCTGGCCCGCTCTTCTCTCGGCGGCCGCGCTCGTCTTCGTGGACTGCGTCAAGGAGCTCTCGGCGACGCTTCTTCTGCGGCCGCTTGATTTCGAGACGCTCGCCACCCAGCTTTACGCGGAAGCCTCGCGCGGCACCTACGAGGACGGCGCCATCGCGGCGCTCCTCATCGTCGCCGTCGGCTTCCTGCCGGTGATGCTGCTCGCCCGGCTCGGGCGTGAGGGTTGGCGGCGTGAGCGCGAAGCCACTGCCGCCGTGATACCGGAGATGCCGGATAGCAGTGGATTTCCGGCCGCTCGCGAAGGAGTGCTTTGACTTCTCGACCGTTTCAAGTAGCTTGCCGGCCTGCCACAGCGGGAGAGACTCGGGGCTTAACGTCCCGGGCGCCGAAGGAGCAACCGCCCCGGAAACTCTCAGGCAGAAGGACCGCTGTGGAGAATGACATCTGGAGAGAGGCGCGAGCTCGAGAGCTCCGGCGCCCGCCGACGGGATAACACTCTCAGGCAAACAGACAGATGGGGCGCATAACGGAGGCCGCGATGGCCGAAGGAAGCGTGCCCGTTGCCATGCCCGGACGTGACGTCCGGCTCGCCCGCCGACAACCATGTCTGCGGCGGGTGGTGGCGCGTGGCTTGCTTCCGGCGGACATGCGGATCTCCGTTCCGAGCCGGTCTCCGGCGTCGCGCGTACCCCTGCTGCCAGATGGTGCCTCCGATGACTGATCTGAACTCCCTTCTCGGCCGGACCGGGTCCGGTTTCGCGCGGCGCCATATCGGCCCGTCGGCGACGGACGTCGTCGCCATGCTGCAGGCGGTCGGCACGCCCGATCTCGACGGCCTGATCGCCGAGACGGTGCCGCGCGCCATCCGCCAGGCGGAGCCGCTGCCCTTCGGCCGCGGCCTCACCGAGAGCGAGGCGCTCGCCGAACTCGGCCGGATCGCCGGGCAAAACGAGGTCTTCACCTCGCTCATCGGCCAGGGCTATTACGGGACGGTCACGCCGCCCGTCATCCAGCGCAACATCCTGGAAAATCCAGCCTGGTACACGGCCTATACGCCCTACCAGCCCGAGATCAGCCAGGGCCGGCTCGAGGCGCTCGTCAATTTCCAGACCATGGTCGCCGATTTGACCGGCCTCGACGTCGCCAATGCCTCGCTTCTCGACGAAGGCACCGCCGCCGCCGAGGCGATGACCATGGCCAAACGTGTCGCCAAATCCAAGGCGACGGCCTTCTTCGTTGATGCCGGCTGCCATCCCCAGACGATTGCCGTGGTGCGCACCCGCGCCGAGCCGCTCGGCTGGACGGTCGTGGTGGGCGATCCCGAGCGTGATCTCGACGCCAGCGCCGTCTTCGGCGCGCTCTTTCAATATCCAGGCAGCGAGGGCCATATCCGTGACCTCGCCAAGCCGATCGCCGCCGTGAAGGCCGCCGGCGGCATCGCCTGCGTTGCCGCCGATCTCCTCGCCTTGACGCTTCTCGCCTCGCCGGGTGAGCTCGGCGCGGATATCGCCGTCGGATCGAGCCAGCGCTTCGGCGTGCCGATGGGCTTCGGCGGCCCGCATGCCGCTTTCATGGCGACGCGCGACGCCCATAAGCGCTCGCTCCCCGGCCGCCTCGTCGGTGTCTCGGTCGATGTGCGCGGGGCGCCCGCCTACCGGCTCGCCCTGCAGACTCGCGAGCAGCATATCCGGCGCGAGAAGGCGACCTCCAACATCTGCACGGCGCAGGTTCTGCTCGCCGTCATCGCCTCCATGTATGGCGTCTATCACGGCCCTGAGGGCCTGACCGCCATCGCCGGCGATGTGCATGCCAAGACGGCACGGCTTGCGGCCGGCCTCGCCAAGCTCGGCTTCCCCGCCGAGCAGAAGACTTTTTTTGATACGCTCACGGTTTCGACGGGCGCCCGGCGCGACGAGATCGTTGCGCGCGCCGCGGCAAGCCGCATCAATCTCCGCGTCCTGCCTGGCGAGGGCGGCCGGCTCGGCATCTCGCTCGACGAGACAACGACCGAGGCGAATGTCGAGGCTGTCTGGGCGGCCTTCGGCGGCGCGCTGCGCTACGGCGAAGTCACGGCCGAGAGCGCGCTGCCGGAGAACCTGCGCCGCCGCTCCACCTTCATGACGCATCCCGTCTTCCACCGCTATCGCTCGGAAACGGAGATCCTGCGCTATATGCGCCGGCTCGCCGACCGCGATCTCGCGCTCGACCGCGCCATGATCCCGCTCGGCTCCTGCACCATGAAGCTCAATGCGACCGCCGAGATGATGCCGATCACCTGGCCCGGCTTCTCGTCGCTCCATCCCTTCGCGCCGGCCGAACAGGCCAACGGCTATGCGGCGCTGATCAAGGATCTGGAAGACAAGCTCGCGGTCATCACCGGCTATGACGCCGTGTCGCTGCAGCCGAATTCCGGTGCCCAGGGCGAATATGCGGGGCTTCTCGCCATCCGCGCCTATCACCTCAGCCGCGGGGAGGGCCACCGCCGCGTCTGCCTCATCCCATCCTCGGCGCATGGCACCAATCCCGCCTCGGCGCAGATGGTGGGCATGGAGGTGGTGGTCGTTGCCTGCGACCAGTCCGGCAATGTGGATCTCGCCGATTTGCGCGCCAAGGCGGAAGCCCATGCGGGCGATCTCGCGGCGATCATGATCACCTATCCCTCGACGCATGGCGTCTTCGAGGAGGAGATCCGCGACATCTGCGACATCGTGCATGCCAACGGTGGCCAGGTCTATCTCGACGGCGCCAATCTCAACGCCCAGGTCGGCATCGCGCGGCCGGGCAAATACGGCGCCGATGTCAGCCATCTCAACCTGCACAAGACCTTCTGCATTCCGCATGGCGGCGGTGGTCCGGGCGTCGGGCCGATCGGCGTGAAGGCCCATCTCGCCCCCTTCCTGCCGGGCCATCCCGAGCGGCCAGAACTGGGCTCCGTCGTCGGACCGGTTTCGGCGGCCCCCTTCGGGTCGGCGTCGATCCTGCCGATTTCCTACGCCTATATGCTGATGATGGGGGCGGACGGGCTCGAACTCGCGACCAAGGTCGCGATCCTCAATGCCAATTACATCGCCGCCCGGCTCGGCCCCTATTATCCCGTGCTCTATGCCGGCCGGAACGGCCGGGTGGCGCATGAATGCATCCTCGACCTCCGGCCGCTCAAGGAGACCTCGGGCGTCACGGTGGACGACGTCGCCAAGCGCCTCATCGACTTCGGCTTCCATGCGCCGACCATGAGCTTCCCCGTGCCGGGCACGCTCATGATCGAGCCGACGGAATCGGAATCGAAGGCCGAGCTCGACCGCTTCATCGACGCCATGATCGCCATCCGCGCCGAAATCCGCGCGGTGGAGGAGGGGCGCTGGCCGGTGGAGCAGAGCCCGCTGCGGCATGCGCCGCACACGGTGCACGACCTTGCGGACGACAATTGGAACCGGCCCTACAGCCGCGCCGAAGGCGCCTTCCCGCGCGGTGCCCAGCGGCAGGACAAATACTGGTCGCCGGTCAACCGCGTCGACAATGCCTATGGCGACCGCAACCTCATGTGCTCCTGCCCGCCGATGGAGGAATACCAGCAGGCGGCGGAATAGGGGCGGGGGGGATCCATCGAGCGCCGGATCGTTCTGTGGTCATCCCGGAACGGCCGAAGGCCGTGTCCGGGATCCAGAACCGATGCGGATCAACGATTGAACGCGTTTCCGAGCGACTGAGCCAGCGACGAGCGACATCGTTTCTGGATCCCGGACGCCTCACTCCGCTCGGCTCCGGGATGACGGCGTGAGCGTTTCACCCCCGGCTCTTCAGCGTGAAGCCGACGAGCCCGCCCATGACGGCGGCAAGGCCAAGCCAGCCGAGGAGGTTGGGCGCCGGCGCGCCGAGCCAGAGCATCTCACCCAAGAGCGCAAAGCCCACTTCGCCCGACTGCGTCGCATCGACGGCGGCGATCCGGTAGGGATCGCGCGAGAGATTGCGCGCATAGAGGAAGAGCGTCGTCGCGAGCCCGCCGGCGACGAGCGCGATGACCGCCGTGCTGGCGATCTGGCCCGTGCTCGGCGGCGGTGGCAGGGTCACTCCGACGAGCACCGCGAAGAAGGGGAGCGAGCCGAGCGTCAGCAGCAGCACGGCCGCCACCGGATCGGCGAGGAGGGCGCCATCGGCGCCGCCGGCGTGCTTGGCGCGGTTCAGAAGCTGGTTGCCGACGGGATAGGCGACGGCCGCGACCAGCATCGGCAGGACGCCCGCGATAATCTGGTGCGGTTCGGCGCCACGGGCGATCTGGTTGAGATTGATGATGACGATGCCGGCGAAGATCACGACGAGAAAGATGATGCCGCGCAGCGGCACGCGCTCGCCGAAGGCGCGCAGCACGAAAGGCGTGGCGAGGATCGTGCACTGCCAGGTGGCGGCGATGATCCAGCCCGGCGCGTGGTCGGCGGCGAAGCAGCAGGCGGCGTAGAAGACGCCGAAGCCGATGCCGCCCGCCACCAGCCAGAACTTGAGCCGCCGCCAGAAAAGCCGAAGCACCTCGGCGAGATAGCCCGGCCCGCGCCGCACGAGCAGAAAGCCGCCGAGCAGGATCGCCATGTCGAGATAGCGCAGCGAGGCGCTCCACACCCAATGGCCTCCATCCAGGCTCATGGCCCGGTTGAGGACGAAGGTGACCGAGAAGAACGCGGCGGCGGCGAGCCCGAGTCCGATGAGCCGCGGCATGCGCGGCTCGCCGGTCGCCATCGCCGGCACGCTATCGGTGGTGGAGACCATGAAAACCGCTCCCGCCCAGGGCGCGTCAGTTAAGCGCGATTCCGTGCCGGGCGGAAATGGGCGATGTCACCCCAGGGCCGAGCGAAGCGAGGCGCCCGGGATGACTTAGCCTCACCGCATCGTTGGGATGGAGAACTCCGCGCCCTCCTTGACGCCGGAGGGCCAGCGCGAGGTCACCGTCTTCGTCTTCGTATAGAAGCGGAACGAGTCCGGCCCGTGCTGGTTCAAGTCGCCGAAGCCGGAGCGCTTCCAGCCGCCGAAGGTGTAGTAGGCGAGTGGCACCGGGATCGGCACGTTGATGCCGATCATGCCGACCTCGACCTTCGAAGCGAAGTCGCGCGCCGCATCGCCGTCGCGCGTGAAGATGGCGACGCCGTTGCCGTATTCGTTCTCGCTCGGCAACCGCAGCGCCTCGGCGTAATCCTTGGCGCGCACCACCGAGAGCACCGGACCGAAGATCTCATCCTTGTAGATGCGCATGTCCGGTGTCACCTCGTCGAAGAGGCAGCCGCCGAGGTAAAAGCCGTTCTCGTAGCCCTGCAGCTTGAAGCCGCGGCCGTCGACGAGGAGCTTGGCGCCTTCCTCCACGCCGAGGTCGACATAGGCTTTGACCTTGTCGAGATGGGCGCGGGTGACCAGCGGGCCGTAATCGGCGGTTGGATCGGTCGAGGGGCCGATCTTCAGGCTCTCGACCCGTGGCACGAGCTTTTCGATGAGCCGGTCGGCGGTGGCCTGGCCGACGGGGACCGCGACCGACACGGCCATGCAGCGCTCGCCGGCCGAGCCGTAGCCTGCGCCGATCAGCGCATCGACCGCCTGGTCCATGTCCGCGTCGGGCATGATGATCATGTGGTTCTTGGCGCCGCCGAAGCATTGCACGCGTTTGCCGTTCGCCGCCGCACGCCCGTAGATATATTCGGCGATCGCCGAGGAGCCGACGAAGCCGACCGCCTGGATGTCGGGATCGTCGAGAATGGCGTCGACCGCTTCCTTGTCGCCGTTGACCACATTGAAGATGCCAGGCGGCAGGCCGGCCTCCAGGAAGAGTTCGGCGAGCCGCATCGGCACGGACGGGTCGCGCTCCGACGGCTTGAGAATAAAGGCATTGCCGCAGGCGATCGCCGGGCCCGCCTTCCACAAGGGGATCATGGCCGGGAAGTTGAAGGGCGTGATGCCGGCGACCACCCCGAGCGGCTGGCGGATGGAATACATGTCGATGCCGGGCCCGGCGCCTTCGGTGAATTCACCCTTCATGAGATGCGGCACGCCGCAGGCGAATTCCACGACTTCCAGGCCGCGCTGGATATCACCCTTGGCGTCGGGGATCGTCTTGCCGTGCTCGCGGGCGAGCAGCTCGGCCAGGGAGTCGTATTCCTGGTGGACGAGGTCGAGGAACTTCATCAGCACGCGCGCCCGGCGCTGCGGATTGGTTGCGGCCCAGGCCGGCTGCGCCGCCTTGGCATTCTCGACGGCGGCCCGCAGGTCGGCCTTGGAGGCGAGGGCGACCCGGGCGCGCACCTCGCCCGTCATGGGCTCGTAAACCTCGCCGCTGCGGCCGGAGGTGCCTGGGACGGTGTTGCCGCCGATGAAATGGCCGATGTCGCGCATGGTGGTCCTCCCGGATCTTGCTTTATGGACTGAACTCCATTTATGGCTGCACATCAACGAGCAGGAATTCGCAATCGGATTGCAGATTTTGGCGTAAGCTTTAACCTCCGAGGCTGAGCATCGGCCCACCTCCCCCTCGAGGGGGGAGGTCGACGCGGCTTTGCCGCGTCGGGAGGGGGTGATGAGGAAGTCAGCCAACACCACCGCACCCCACCCCGGCTCGCTGAGCGCTCGCCGACCCTCCCCCTCAAGGGGAGGGTAAGCCTTTGAAAACGCCGACGAAACGTCAAATCGATTGCTGCTGGACCCCTAGGCCGCCCCGGGATGACGGCGGGAGGAGTTGACCTGCATGGACTGGGACCACGCCCGCGTCTTTCTCGCCGTCGCCCGCTCCGGGCAGATGCTCGCGGCCGCGCGCAAGCTCGGGCTCGATCATGCAACCGTCAGCCGGCGGCTCGCGACGCTCGAGGCCTCCCTCAAGGCGAAGCTCGTGGAGCGCAGCACGGCCGGCTGCGTGCTGACGCCGGCGGGAGAGCATTTCCTCGCCGCCGCCGAGCGCATCGAGCACGAGATGCTGCAGGTGCAGACCTCCCTCGGCAATGCCGATCTTGCGCTCGCGGGTGCGGTCCGGGTCGGCGCACCCGACGGCTTCGGCAGCTATTTCCTCGCGCCGCGCTTCGGCGCCTTCATTGCGCGCCATCCCGATCTCACGATCCAGCTCGTGCCGCTGCCGCGCACCTTTTCGCTCTCGCGGCATGAGGCCGACATCGCCGTCACGCTGGAGCGGCCGGAGAAGGGCCGCCTCGTCTCCCGCAGCCTAACCGACTATCGGCTCAGCCTCTATGCCTCGCGCGACTATCTTGCGAGCGCGCCGCCGCTCGCGAGCAAGGAGGATCTGCCGCGCCATACCCTCGTCACCTATGTCGACGACCTCATGTTCAGCCGCGCACTCGACTATGGCGCGGAGCTTGCAGCCCTGATGCCGCGCCGCTTCGAATGCGCCGGCGTCACGGGCCAGGTCGAGGCGGTGAGGGCAGGGGTCGGCATCGGCATTCTGCATGACTATGCCGCCCGGTCCTATCCCGACCTTCAGGTGGTGCTGCCCGACGTCACCTTCACCCGCAGCTATTGGCTCGTCATGCATGCCGAGGGCCAGAAGCTGAGGCGGGTCACGGCGGTCGCCGATTTCATCGCGGGAGAGGTGCGCGCCAACCGCAGGTTGTTCTCCTGAGCCGTAACGTGATCTAGGCGGGTGGATTGTGACAACTGCTTCGGCCAGATTACCGCCCGATGCCGGCCGGGGGCAGGGAACGAGCGATGCTGGATCAAAGCCCGACGCTGGCGTGTGGCTTACCGAGCGAGGATGCCTTCCGGCTCCTGGCGGGGCGCTGTCTTGCCGCCGTCGAGACGGAGGCCGAGGCCTTCGTGGCGACCGAACAGCCGGACGCGCTGCATCGCACGCGCGTCGCGCTGCGGCGTGTGCGGGCCATTCTCTCCCTGTTCAAGGAGCTGGTGGGCGGCGAGGACGCCGATGCGGTGCGGCGCAGGCTGGGCGAACAGGCGCGGATCTTGGGCGTGGCGCGCAATTGCGATGTTTATCTCGCCGAGACGCTCGCGCCCGTTCAGGACGCCTATGACGATCTACCCGGCCTCGCCGGTTTGGAGGAGAGCGTCCGTGCACGCCGGCAGCAGGCCTATGATGCCGCCCTCGACGGACTGCGTGGCGGGGCGCTGACTGAAGCGCTCGCCGAATGCCGCGCCTGGCTCTTGGGCGGCGCCTGGACCTTCGATCCTGAGCGGGCCGATCTGCGCGCCGAGCCGGTCGAGGCCTTCGCCGCCCGTGTGCTCAGGCGCTGGCGGCGACGCATCCGCCGCAACGGCCGCCATCTCGCCGGCATGGACGGAGACACGCGCCATCGCCTGCGCATCGCGGCGAAGAAGCTGCGCTACGCCGCCGAGCTTTTCGCGGAGCTCTTTCCGGGCCGTGAGGCCCGCAGCCGTTATCGGGCGTTGGTGACGGCGCTACGCAATGTCCAGGATCATCTCGGCAGGCTCAACGACACCGTTGTGGCCTATCGCGAGGTGGATGCCCTGATCGGCGACGCCAGCGGACCCCACAGCTTTGCGGCGGGTTTCGTTGCCGGCCGCAAGACGCGCGGCGACGAGACCCACCTCACGAAAGCCCTGGCCGCCTACGAGCGCTTTGCCGCGACCAAGCCGTTCTGGAAGGCGTGACGCCGCGCGGATCGCGGGCCTTCTTGAATTTGAATCAGAACCGCAAGATCGGCCGCCAAGGGGCTGGCGCGATTCCGAAATGTGCCCGCGTTCGTCAGCCTGTGAGCAGCTCGGCGGTTCAGAAAGAGCGCTTTCCAGTGACGCCCGTCATGGCCGGGCTTGTCCAGGCTGATTGGCAATAACGTGCAACTTTTCGGTTGCGCGTGAGGCGGGATTGCGCGATGGTATGCGCAACCAGGAGGTTGCGAAAATGACCGATCGTATCGAAAAGACCATCGACCTGAAGGCGCCGATCGAACGTGTCTGGAAGGCACTGACCGACCATGAGGAGTTCGGCACCTGGTTCCGGGTGAAACTCGAGGGTCCCTTCGTGCCGGGCGAGGTCTCGACCGGAAGGATCACCATTACCGGCTACGAGCACGTCAAATGGAACGCCCGGGTGAAGGCTATGGATGCGCCACGCTATTTCGCCTTCACCTGGCATCCCTATGCCGTCGATCCTGATGTCGACTATTCCGGCGAGACGCCGACGCTCGTCGAGTTCCGGCTCGAGCCGACGCCGGCCGGCACGCGCCTGACGGTTACCGAATCCGGCTTCGACGCGCTGCCGCCGCATCGTCGGCCGGATGCCCTGCGCATGAACACCATGGGTTGGGAGGGGCAGGTGAAGAATATCCAGGCCCATGTTGAGCGCTGAAGCCCGCGCCGCCGATCCGGCGCCTGTCTTTGCCGCGCTGGGGGACCGGACGCGTCTGTCGCTGCTCCGCAAGCTCAGCGATGGCCGGCGCCGTTCGATTACGGCGCTGTCGGCCGACACGAGCCTCACGCGCCAGGCCGTCACCAAGCATCTCCGGGTGCTCGAAGACGCAGGGCTCGTGACGATGAGCCGCGTCGGCCGCGAGAGCCATTTCGCCTTCCGCCCCGAGCCGATCCTCGCCGTCAGGTCCTATCTCGACGAGGTCTCGGCGCAATGGGACGATGCCTTGGCACGGCTGCAGTCTTTCGTGGAGCGGTGAACACCCCGGCATCGGTGCTGCCACGCTGAATCAGGATGGCAGCACCGGGCCGCAAGTCATCGGTAGGACTCGCGAAATAGCGGCGGGAACCCCCGGTTTCGGAGAATGGTTCATCCGCGGGAGCTATGCCCACCGCCCATTGCCATCGAGATACTTCAAATCTAAAATAATTACCGTCGATCGGAGGCGGGCGATGAAGATCACCGTGGTGGGCGGCGGACCGGGCGGCCTCTATTGCGCGCTCCTCGCCAAGAAGGCGCGGCCGGACTGGACGGTCGAGGTCTTCGAGCAGAACCGCGCCGACGACACCTTCGGCTTCGGCGTCGTCTTCTCCGATGACACGCTGGAGGAATTCCTGGCACGCGATCCCCAGTCCTATGCTCGCATCCGCGATCATTTCGCCTACTGGGACGACGTCGCCATCCACTACAAAGGCGAGGAGATCCGCTGCGCCGGCAACGGCTTCTGCGGCATCGCCCGCAAGGAGCTGTTGGCCGTTCTGCAGGGGCGGTGCCGCGAGGCGGGGGTGGCGCTCACCTTCTCGGCCCGCATCGATCCGGCCGAGCTCGCCACGCGCTTTGCCTCGTCCGATGTCATCGTTGCGGCCGACGGCATCAATTCGCCCATCCGCGAGCATTTCCGCGAGGCTTTTCGCCCAGCTCAGTCGCTGAAGTCAAACCGCTTCTGCTGGATGGGCTCGACCCGGCCGATGGACGAGTTCAACTATTTCTTCCGCGAGACGCCGCATGGCGTCATCTGCGCGCATACCTACCAATACGCGCCCGGCCGCTCGACCTGGGTCTTCGAAATGGACGAGGCCTGCTGGCAGGGCCACGGCTTTTCGGAATTCGACGAGGAAGGCTCAAAGGCCAAGCTCGAAGCGATCTATGCCGAGGAGCTCGATGGCCATCCACTCCTCCTCAACCGCTCGCATTGGCGCCGCTTTCCGCGGATCTTCTGTGAGCGCTGGTGGCACGGCAAGATCGTGATGCTCGGCGACGCCAAGGCCTCGGCGCATTTCTCCATCGGCTCCGGCACCAAGCTCGCCATGGAATGCGCCATCGGGCTGGCCGATGCTCTCCTCGCCCATGCGGAGACGAGCGTAGAAGCGGCCTTCGAGGCCTATGATCAGGCACGGCGCACTCCCTGCCAGATCGTTCAGCACAATGCCGATGTATCGCTCGCCTGGTTCGAGCACATGAACCGCTCCTTCGACATGGAGCCCATGCAATTCGCCATGACGGTGATGTGCCGGGCGAAGTCGATCACCTACGACAACCTTCTCGTCCGCGATGCGCGCTTCGTCGAGCGCGCCGATACGGAGTTCTACGAGCGGCTCTATCGCGAGACCGGCGATGACTACCGCCGGACCCGGCCGACGCCGATGTTCACGCGATTCCGGCTGCGCGGCATGGAGCTCGCCAACCGGGTCGTCATGGCGCCGATGGCGCAATATATGGCCGACCCGAACGGCAATCTGACGGATTGGCATTTGGTCCACTACTGCTCCCACGCCCTGGGCGGGATGGGGCTCATTTTCGTCGAGATGACCTGCCCGTCGGCGGACGCGCGCATCACGCCGGGTTGCCCCGGGCTCTGGACGGATGAGCACGAGGCGGGGTGGGCGCGTATCGTCGAATTCGTCCACAGCCATTCCAAGGCGAAGATCGCCATGCAGCTCGGCCATGCCGGGCGCAAGGGCTCGACCCAGCGCGGCTGGGAGAAGGCCGAGCACCCGCTGGAGGAGGACAATTGGCCGCTCGTCTCCGCCTCGGCGCTGCCCTGGCTCGATGGCGTCAGCCAGGTGCCGGCCGAAGTCGACCGCGCCATGATGGACAGGGTCAAGGCGGATTTCGTCCAGGCCACCCAGCGCGCCGCGCGGGCCGGCTTCGACATGCTCGAGCTCCATTGCGCGCACGGCTATCTGCTCGCCTCCTTCCTCTCGCCGCTCACCAACCAGCGCAGCGACGCCTATGGCGGCTCCATCGAGAACCGCCTGCGTTATCCGCTCGAAGTCTTTTCCGCGATGCGGGCGGTCTGGCCGGCGGAGCGGCCGATGTCGGTGAGGATCTCCGCTTGCGACTGGAAGGAGGGCGGCATCTCCGAGGCCGAGACCTTCGCCATCGCCGAGGGGTCTCGCGAGGCGGGCTGTGACCTCATCAGCGTCTCCGCCGGCCAGACCGTGCCGGACCAGGCGCCGGTCTATGGCCGCATGTTCCAGGTCGGCTTCGCGGAGGCCATCCGCAACGTGCCGCAGATGGCGACGATGGCGGTCGGCGCCATTACCGAGCCGGGCCAGGTCAATACCATCCTGCACACGCGCCGCGCCGACCTCGTGGCGCTCGCCCGGCCGCATCTGTGGAACCCCTATTTCGCGCATCAGGCGGAAGCCTGGTACGGCGCGCGCAACCAGGGCTGGCCCGATCCCTATCTCGCCGGGCGCAACCAGGCCCATCGCGAGATGGAGAAGATGCGCGAGAAGCAGATGGCGCTGCAGGTGAAGGCACGGCCTGCCCGCCACGCACCGCATCTGGCGGCGGGCAAGCTGGCAGCGGAGTAGGATGGCGGC
The DNA here is from genome assembly GCF_042666455.1 of Chelatococcus sp. GCM10030263. Classification (NCBI taxonomy): domain Bacteria; kingdom Pseudomonadati; phylum Pseudomonadota; class Alphaproteobacteria; order Hyphomicrobiales; family Chelatococcaceae; genus Chelatococcus; species Chelatococcus sp. GCM10030263. The sequence continues at coordinate 502,636 of NZ_JBHTDB010000009.1, forward strand.
GGAGTAGGGCAGGCACGGCGCAATCCCCTCTCCCCGGCGGGGAGAGGGTTAGGGTGAGGGGGCCGCGGCGGCTCTCACCCTCACCCGCGCCTTCAGCGCGACCTCTCCCCACAGGGGAGAGATAGGTGGTCGACCTTTATAACTGTCAGCCCCCTGTCAGCCTTCCGCCAGCGTCTGCCGGGCGATGATGACTTTTTGCACCTCGCTCGCGCCCTCGTAGATGCGCAGCGCCCGCACGTCGCGGTAGAGCTCCTCGACCTTCGATCCCGTGCGCACGCCGTCGCCGCCGTGGAGCTGCACGGCCGCGTCGACGACCCGCTGGGCGGCCTCGGTCGCGACGAGCTTGGCGAGCGCTGCTTCACGGGTGATGCGCGCGGCACCGGCGTCCTTTGTCCAAGCGGCGCGGTAGACCATGAGCGCGGCGGCCTCCACATCGGCCACCATATCGGCGATCGTTCCCTGCACCATCTGCAGGTCGGCCATCGGCCCGCCGAAGAGCTGCCGGCGGGTGACACGTCCCAGCGTCTCATCGAGTGCCCGGCGGGCAAAGCCGAGTGCCGCCGCCCCGACGGTCGAGCGGAAGACGTCGAGCGTCGCCATGGCGATCTTGAAACCCTCGCCGGGGCCGCCGATGCGATTGGCGACCGGCACGCGGCAAGCATCGAAGGCGAGGCGGGCAAGGGGATGCGGCGCGATGGTCTCGAGCCGCTCTGCGATGGTGAAGCCGGGCGCGCCGGCGTCGACCACGAAGGCGGAGATGCCCTTGGTGCCCGGAGCCTCGCCCGTGCGGCAAAAGACGACGTAATGGTCGGCGATGCCGCCGTTGGAGATCCAGGTCTTTTCGCCGGTGAGCCGCACATGGTCCGGTCCGTCGGGCTCGGCCGATGTGACGAGCGCCGCGACATCCGAGCCGGCCTCCGGCTCCGTTAGGGCGAAAGCCGCGAGCGCCTTGCCTGCCGCCACCGGCGGCAGATACCGCCGCTTCTGATCCTCCGTCCCGAACAGGGTGATCGGCCCGGTGCCGAGCCCCTGCATGGCGAAGGCGAAATCGGCGAGGCCGGCGTGGTAGGCGAGCGTCTCCCGAATGAGGCAGAGCGCGCGCAGGTCGAGCCGCGCGGCATTGCCGCCATGCGGGGCGATCACCGCATGGCGCAGGATGCCGGCATCGCCGAGGGCAGCCACCAGGCGCCGACAGGCGCCGTCGACGTCGCGGTGGTCGATGAGCCCGGCCAAGGCCTCCGCGGCGAAGGCGGCGACCTCCGCATGCAGCGCGCGATGGTCGGGGGTAAAGAACGGCCAGTCGAGAAAGCGCGTGTCGGCCATCTCAATTGCCCTGGAATATCGGCTTTTCCTTCGCCGCGAAGGCGCGATAGGCCCGGGCGAAATCCTCCGTCTTCATGCAGAGCGCTTGGGCGACCGCCTCGGCCTCGATGGCGTCGTCCACACTCATCGCCCATTCCATATGAAGCATGCGCTTCGTCATGGCATTGGCGAAGGTGGGGCCGGCGGCGAGCTGGGCTGCGAGCCCCGCGGCGTCCGCGAGCAGGCCGTCCCGGGCGACGATGCGGCTGAAGAAGCCCCAGCGCTCGCCTTCCTCCGCCGTCATCGCCCGCCCGGTGAAGAGAAGTTCGCTCGCCCGACCCTGGCCGATGATGCGCGGCAGGATGGCGCAAGCGCCCATGTCGCAACCGGCGAGCCCGACGCGGTTGAAGAGAAAGGCGACCTTGGCCTCGGGCGAGGCGAGGCGCAGGTCCGAGGCCATGGCGATGATGGCGCCGGCGCCGGCGCAGACGCCGTCGACAGCGGCGATGATCGGCTGCGGGCAGGCCCGCATGGCCTTCACGAGATCGCCGGTCATTTCTGTGAAGCGCAGCAGCTCGACCGTCGACATGCCGACGAGCGGCCCGATGATCTCGTGCACATCGCCGCCGGACGAGAAATTGCCGCCGGCGCCGCTGACGACGAAGGCCTTCACGCTCTCGTCCGTACGCGCCGCGCGGAAGATGCCGGTCAGCTCCGCATAGGATTCGAAGGTCAGCGGGTTTTTGCGCTCTGGCCGGTTCAGGGTGAGATGGGCGACGCTGTCCGCCACATCGAACAGCAGATGCCGTGCCGCATAGGCGGCGAGGGGGCCTGTGACGGTCATTGCTTGTCTCCCCGTTCGATCCCGTCCCTCACGGATGCCTTGAGCTTGGCGAGAAGCCTCATCAGGCCGTCTATATCGGCGGGGGTCAGCCCCTCGAACATCAGGCCGATCCACTCGCCGTGTTCCTCCGCCATCTCCTTGAAGGCGGCGCGCCCGGCCGGCGTCATGCGCACGATCTGTGTGCGCCGGTCCTGCGGAGCGGCGGTGCGGGTGATATGGCCGCTGTCGAGCAACCGCTCGACGATCGCCGTCACATTGCCGGCCGAGACCATCAGTCGCTTGGAGACTTCGCCGAGCACCAGCCCATCCTCGGCCTTGTCGAGCTGGGCGAGCAGGTCGAAGCGCGGCAGCGTGAAATCGAAGCGCTCACGCAGGCGGCTGCGGATCTCCGTTTCGATCAAGTTCGAGCAGGTGAGGAGCCGGAGCCACAATCGCAGTTCCGCCCGGTGGTCGGCGGGCGCCTCGGCGACCTTGGTTTCGGCGTCGATCCACGCTTCGGCGTCCGCCATGCTCACAATTCTCCTCCCGCGACGACGATGGCCTGGCCTGTGACCGCCGCCGCACCCTCGCCGGTGAGCCAGAGCACGGCGTCCGCCACCTCCTGCGGCCTGATCAGCCGGCCGAGCGGGTTCGACCGCTCGAAATGGGCGCGCGCCTCCACCTCCGAGCGTCCCGTCTTGGCGACGATGCCGCGCACGCTCTCGGCGACGAGATCGGTGTCGGTATAGCCCGGGCAGACGGCGTTCACCGTCACCCCGCTTTTTGCCACTTCGAGCGCGACCGAGCGCGTCAGCCCGACGAGGGCATGTTTGGCGGCCGCATAGGCCGAAGCATAGGCATAGCCCTTGAGCCCCGCGGTGGAGGCGACATTGATCACGCGCCCGAAGCCGCGCTCGATCATGCCGGGCAGGGCCGAGCGCATGGCCTCCGCCGCACTCTCCACATTGAGCGCCAGCATGCGCCGCAGCAGATCGCGGTCGCTCTTGAGAAAGGCCGCGGTGGCCGCACCACCGGCATTATTGACGAGGATATCGAATGGGCGTGCGCCAATAAAGGCCGACAGGGCGTTCGCGTCGGTGACGTCGATGGCTTCGGCTTCGACGGCGACTCCGTCCCGCAGCGCCTCGCCCAGGGGCCCCGGATCGCGGCCGAGGATGGTCACCCCATGCCCGGCATGGGTCAGCGTAGCCGCAATGGCCCGGCCTATTCCCCGGCTGCCGCCGGTCACAAGCGCGCGCAGAGCGGCCATGGCACTTTCATCGTCTGAGCCGTCGCAGGGTGCCGGATAGTAAGCGGGCCAGCAGTGGCTCGCAAGAACGTTTTAAGCTCAAAATATTTCGCTGCGGTCTTGCTGAAGCTGGCGCAAACCTGGTTGCGCCCCATATCATGAAAAGGTATCACCGACCCGAATCTTAGGTGCAACCGGCGGGGCAGCTGGCATGAGCGCGACGACCATCGGCGTGAAAGTGAACGACGAGCTCAAGGCACGGCTCAAAGCAGCTGCCGAGGCGATCGGGCGCTCGCCCCATTGGCTCGTCAAGCAGTCGCTCGTCGCCGCAATCGAGCGCATCGAGCGCGGCGAGACGCGCGACCTTGTGCCGGACGGGCCGCTGGCGGTCGATGTGGTCGAGAATGCCGACGAACCCGAGCCTCGGCCCTTCATCGCCTTCGCGCAATCGGTGCAGCCGCAGAGCGTGCTGCGCGCCGCCATCACCGCGGCCTATCGCCGGCCGGAACAGGAATGCCTGCCGGCGCTCATCGCCGGCGCGAGCCTGCCGGCGTCCGCGAAGGAGAAGGTCCGCGCCCGGGCGCGGGATCTGGTCCTGGCCCTGCGCGCCAAGAACGGCGGCGGCGGCGTCAAGGCGCTGATCAACGAATATTCCCTGTCGAGCCAGGAGGGCGTCGCCCTCATGTGCCTCGCCGAGGCGCTGCTGCGTATTCCCGACCGGCCGACGCGCGATGCGCTGATCCGCGACAAGATCGCGGCGGGCGACTGGCAGACCCATGTCGGCCATAGCCCGTCGCTCTTCGTTAATGCGGCGACCTGGGGCCTCGTCGTCACCGGTAAGCTGACGGCGACGACGAGCGAGAGCGGCCTGTCGAACGCGCTGACGCGCCTCATCGGCCGCGGCGGCGAGCCCCTGGTCCGCGCCGGCGTCGACATCGCCATGCGGATGATGGGCGAGCAATTCGTCACCGGCCAGACGATCGCCGAGGCGCTCGCCAACAGCCGCGCGATGGAAGCCAAAGGCTTCCGCTATTCCTACGACATGCTCGGCGAGGCGGCGACAACGGCCGCCGATGCCGCCCGCTATTATGCCGATTACGAGCAGGCCATCCGGGCCATCGGTAAGGCCGCGAACCGCCGCGGCATCTATGAGGGACCGGGCATCTCCATCAAGCTCTCGGCGCTTCATCCGCGCTACGGCCGCGCCCAGGCCGAGCGCGTCATGAGCGAGCTCCTGCCGCGCCTGAAGGCGCTCGCGGTGCTGGCACGCGAGCACGATATCGGCCTCAATATCGACGCCGAGGAAGCCGACCGGCTCGAGCTCTCGCTCGATCTCCTCGAAGCGCTCTGCTTCGACCCCGATCTCGCCGGCTGGAACGGCATCGGCTTCGTCGTCCAGGCCTATCAGAAGCGCTGCCCCTTCGTGATCGACTATCTTGTCGATCTCGCCCGCCGCAGCCGCCGCCGCCTGATGGTTCGCCTCGTCAAGGGCGCCTATTGGGATTCGGAGATCAAGGCGGCGCAGGTCAATGGGCTCGAAGGCTTCCCCGTCTTCACCCGCAAGGTGCACACGGACGTCTCCTATCTCGCCTGCGCCCGCAAGCTTCTGGCCGCGCCGGAGGCGGTTTTCCCGCAATTTGCGACCCACAATGCCCAGACCGTCGCCGCGATCATGGCCATGGCCGGCGAGAACTATTACGCTGGGCAATACGAATTCCAGTGCCTGCACGGCATGGGCGAGCCGCTGTACGAGGAGGTGGTCGGGCCGCAAAAGCTCAATCGACCTTGCCGCATCTACGCCCCGGTCGGCACGCACGAGACGCTGCTCGCCTATCTTGTCCGCCGGCTCCTCGAGAACGGCGCCAATACGTCCTTCGTCCATCGCATTGCCGACCCCGCCGTTCCGGTCGAGGAGCTGATCGCCGATCCCGTCGAGGTGGCGAGCGCCATCGAGCCCTTGGGCGCCCCGCATCCCAAGATCGCCCTGCCGCGCGAGCTCTACGGCAATCGGCCGAATTCGGCCGGCCTCGATCTCTCCAACGAGCAGCGGCTCGCCTCGCTGTCGGCCGCGCTCTTGGCGAGTGCCGAGACGGAGTGGACCGCCCGGCCGATGCTCACTGAAGGCGAGGGGGAGGGGACCTCCCGGGCCGTGCTCAATCCCGCCGATCATCGGGACCGCGTCGGCACGGTGATCGAGGCCGACCCCGAAACCGTAGCGCACGCCTGTGCGGCAGCCGCCTCTGCTGCACCCATCTGGGAGGCGACGCGCGCCGAAGAGCGCGCCGCGGCGCTCGAACGCGCCGCCGACCTCATGGAGAGCCGCATGCCCGTGCTCATTGGCGTGATGGTTCGCGAGGCCGGCAAGTCCTTCACCAATGCCATCGCCGAGGTGCGCGAGGCGGTCGATTTCCTGCGCTATTACGGCAGCGAGGCGCGGCGCCTGCTCGATGACCGCCACCGCCCTCTCGGGCCGGTTGCCTGCATCAGCCCGTGGAATTTCCCGCTGGCGATCTTCACCGGCCAGGTGGCGGCGGCGCTCGCCGCCGGCAATCCGGTGCTCGCCAAACCCGCCGAGGAGACGCCGCTGATCGCCGCCGAGGCGGTCAGGATCCTGCGCGCCGCCGGTGTGCCGCATGCGGCATTGCAGCTCCTGCCCGGCGACGGCAAGGTCGGCGCCGCCCTCGTCGGCGATGCCCATATCCGCGGCGTCATGTTCACGGGCTCGACCGAGGTTGCGCGGCTCATCCAGCGCGTGCTCGCCGAGCGGCTCCTGCCGGACGGGCGGCCGATCCCGCTCATCGCCGAGACCGGCGGCCAGAACGCGATGATCGTCGATTCCTCCGCCCTCGCCGAGCAGGTCGTGCTCGACGTGCTGCAATCGGCCTTCGACAGCGCCGGCCAGCGCTGCTCGGCGCTACGCATCCTCTGCCTGCAGGAGGACGTCGCCGAGCGCACGCTCACCATGCTCAAGGGGGCCCTGCGCGAGCTCGCCATCGGCAATCCTGACAGGCTCTCGACGGATGTCGGCCCGGTGATCACGGCGGAGGCACGCGACAATCTTCGCGCCCATATCGAGGTGATGCGCGCCCGCGGCCATCGCGTCGAGGAGGCGCCACTGCCGGAGGAGACAAAGCACGGCACCTTCGTTCCGCCAACCATCATCGAGATCGCAGAGGTTTCCGATGTCGAGAGGGAAGTCTTCGGCCCGGTGCTGCATGTGCTGCGCTACCGCCGCGCCAAGCTCGACCGGTTGATCGCCGACATCAACGCGACCGACTACGGCCTCACCTTCGGACTGCACACGCGCATCGACGAGACGATCGCACGTGTGACGAGCCGCATCGAGGTGGGCAATATTTACGTCAATCGCAACGTCATCGGCGCCGTCGTCGGCGTGCAGCCTTTTGGCGGCCGCGGCCTCTCCGGCACCGGGCCGAAGGCGGGCGGGCCGCTTTACCTGACACGGCTGCTCGCGGTGCGGCCGGAGGCCCGGCCTCTCGAGGCCAAACCCTCCGAGCAGGCGATCGCGCCCGCCCGTGCCTTTCGCGATTGGCTCGCGAGCCATGGCCGCGCGGCCGAGGCGGAGCGGGTCTCGGCCTATCTGGCACAGTCGACCGTGGGCGGCACGACCGAACTCACCGGCCCCGTCGGCGAACGCAATGTCTATACGGTGAGGCCACGCGGCCGCGTCGCCGCACTCGCGCAAACCGAAGCCGGGCTCCTCATCCAAGTCGGCGCGATCCTCGCCACCGGCAATTCGGCGATCCTGCCGAAGGGCGCGCAAACGGCCGCTTTCAAGGGCCTGCCCGAAACGGTTGCCAGGCATATCGAGACGGTCGAGGATTGGGCCGCCGGCCCGCTCGCTGCTGTGCTCTTCGAGGGCGATAGCGACGCCCTGCGCGAGATCAACCGCAAGCTCGCGACCCTGCCGGGCCCGGTTGTCGCGCTACAGGGGGCTTCCACCGCCGGGCTCGCCTCGGGCAGCGAGGACTATTGCCTCGATTGGCTCATCGAGGAACTCGCGATCAGCACCAACACCGCTGCTGCCGGTGGCAATGCCAGCCTGATGAGTGTCGGATGAGCCAAGACAACCAACACAAACAAGACAATCGGGACGCTTTGCCGCTCTGGAATGATCGAATGCGGGCATGATCCGTTAGGTCGATAAGGATAAACTTGTTCGACCTCACAACCACGCCCGAAGAACATGACCGACACGCCACCGCCTAACGACGCGCAAATCAAATCACCCTCCTATCGCATTGCCGCGCTCGACCAGGACTTTCTGCTCGGCGATTCCATGCGCGGCGTGCGCTTCCTGCTGGAATATGCCAAGGCCGAACAGGCGCTGCGCGCCTGGAGCGTGAATTCCACGATCGTCGTCTTCGGCAGCGCGCGGGTGCACGAAAACGGCCCCGGCCGGCACGCCTATTGGTATGAGCAGGCGAGGGCCTTCGCCCGGCTCGCCTCCGAGCGCGGCGGAGCGCTGAAGCCGCACGGCAATATCCGCGACAATGTCATCGCGACTGGCGGCGGGCCAGGGATCATGGAGGCCGCCAATCGCGGCGCGGCGGAGGCCGGTGCGCCCTCCATCGGCTTCAACATCACCCTGCCGCACGAGCAGGAGCCCAATGCCTATTCCACGCCGGATCTCACCTTCCGCTTCCATTATTTCGCGATGCGCAAGATGCATCTCGCCATGCGCGCTAATGCGCTCGTCGTCTTTCCCGGCGGCTTCGGCACGCTCGACGAGCTCTTCGAGATCCTGACCCTGCGGCAGACCCAAAAGGCGCCGCTGGTGCCGACCGTGCTCTTCGACAGAGGCTATTGGGAATCGGTCATCAATTTCGATGCCATGCAGGCAGCGGGAACGATTTCCCCGCAGGACCGTGAGCTCTTCGGCTTTGCCGACGACGCGGAGGAAGCCTGGGCGACGCTCCTGGAACATGGCCTCGCCGTGGCGACGGCCACGCGCCCCTCCGACGATCTCAGTTGACGTTGCCGGGCTGGTCGCGGGCGAGGCCTGTGCTAAGTATTCGCAGGAGGCGGGGGCCTTGCGCTCATCGTCGGACCTGTAGACCGTTCCGCCAGACAACATCGTGAGGAGTTGATCCATGGCCAGGGCATCCGCCAAATCCGTCGCCAAGCCAGCCGCAAAGACCCCAACCAAGTCACCCGAGAAGGCGGCTGCGCCTGCCGCAGCCAAGCCGAGCCGGGGAACGGCGGGCGCGCTCGACACGCCGACCGATCTGTCGCAAGGCGCAATCGCCGCAGTATCGGAGGCCCTGAACGGCGTCTTGGCCGATGCCTTCGCGCTTTATCTCAAGACCAAGAACTTCCACTGGCACGTCAGCGGCCCGCATTTCCGCGATTATCATCTCATGTTCGAAGAGCAGGCGGCCGAGATCATCGGCGTGACCGACGAAGTTGCCGAGCGCGTGCGCAAGATCGGCGGCACGACGCTGCGCTCCATCGGCCATATCGGCAAGCTGCAGCATATTGCCGACAACGACGCGCCCTTCGTCTCGGCGGCCGACATGCTGCGCGAGCTCATCGCCGACAATAAGGCGATGGTCACGTCGTTGCGCGCCGCCCATGACGTTGCCGACGAGCATGACGACGTCGCTACCGAGAGCCTCCTTGAGAACATCATCGATGCGACCGAAAAGCGCGTCTGGTTCCTCTTCGAGGCGAGCAGGGGCGCTGACAGCACCGGCCACTGACGGTCGCAGAGCGCGGCTTGCACCGCAGGCATGGAGGGGAGGCGCCCTGCGCAGTTGCGCGATGAGGGGCGCCGTCCCATCTGCCTAGATCGAGATCGGCTCCAGCCGATCTCCGTCCGCGCCCAGGAGACCGATATGCCGAATTTTTCCGTCCTCGATCTCGCCCCCGTTTCCGAGGGCGCGACACCTGCCGATGCACTGCACAATTCGCTCGACCTCGCTCAGCATGCCGAACGCTGGGGCTATCGGCGGTTCTGGGTGGCCGAACATCACAATATGATCGGCATCGCGAGCGCGGCGACGGCGGTGGTCATCGGTTATATCGCCGGCGGCACCAAGACGATCCGCATCGGCTCCGGCGGCATCATGCTGCCGAACCACTCGCCCTTGGTGATCGCCGAGCAGTTCGGCACGCTCGAATCGCTTTATCCCGGCCGCATCGATCTCGGCCTCGGGCGCGCGCCGGGCACGGACCAGCGCACCGTGCGGGCGCTGCGGCGCGATCCCGCGGCAGCCGACACCTTTCCGCAGGACGTGCTGGAGCTGCAGGCGTTGCTCGGGCCGCTGCAGCCGGGCCAGGTGGTGCGGGCGGTGCCCGGCACCGGGCTCGATGTGCCCTTGTGGATTTTGGGCTCCAGCCTCTTCGGCGCGCAGCTCGCCGCGATGCTCGGGCTTCCCTACGGCTTCGCCTCGCATTTCGCCCCTGAGGCGCTGATGGACGCGCTCGCCGTCTATCGCGAGCGGTTCGAGCCCTCGGCGCAGCTCGACAAGCCCTATGCCATGGTCGGCGCCAATGTCTTCGCCGCCGAGACCGATGCCGAGGCGCGGCGGCTCTTCACCTCTGCCCAGCAGCGTTTCACCGATATGTTCCGCGGCACCCGCGGGCTCCTGCCGCCACCCATCGACGATATCGAGACCTATTGGACGCCGGCGGAAAAGGTGCAGGCCTCGCGCATGCTCGCCTGTTCCTTCGTCGGCTCGCCGGAGACGATCCGCCAGGGCCTCGAGCGCTTCCTCGCGGAAACGCAGGCCGATGAGGTCATGGTCTCGGCGATGATCTACGACCACCAGGCGCGGCTCAGGTCCTACGAGATCCTTGCGGATGTCACCAAGCAGTTGCAAACAACGGCGCAAGCGGGCGGCAGGGGGCCGGGCGCGGCAGCGGCGGGAACGACGGCATGAATGACGAGAGCGATCGGATCCTGCCCGAAACGAAACTGACCACCACCAAGCAGCGCTGGGCACGCGAGGGCAAGTTCCTGACCGGCCGCGTCACACGGCCGGAATCCGAGCGCCTGCCGCCCGGCCAGCATCTCGTGAAGGACTGGCCGGTGCTCGACCTCGGCATCCAGCCGACGGTCGCGCGCGAGACCTGGCGCCTCGACGTGACCGGCGCGATCGACAATCCCGTCAGCTGGGACTGGAAGGCCTTCATGGACCAGCCGCAGACGCGGGAGGTGACCGACATCCACTGCGTCACCACCTGGTCGCGCTACGACAACGGCTGGGAGGGCGTACTCACGCGCGATCTGCTCGCCCTGGTCGAGCCGAAGGCCGACGTCCACTTCGTCATGCTGCACAGCTTCGACGGCTACACGACCAACCTGCCGCTGGAAGATTTCGCCGCCGAGGATGCGATCCTCGCCCATAGCTGGAACGGCGCGCCCCTGCCGCGAGAGCACGGCGGGCCGATGCGGCTCGTCGTGCCGCATCTCTATTTCTGGAAGAGCGCCAAATGGCTGAAGCGTATCGACTTCAGGCCCGCCGACCAGCGCGGCTTCTGGGAAGAGCGCGGCTATCATGATCGCGGCGACCCCTGGACCGAAGAGCGCTATTCGCAGGACTGAAGGCAGGGTGCTGCTTCAGGGCTGACATGCTTCGCTGAGCTCCTTCCCCTCCGCGGGGAAGGACGGGGCATGTCATCACCCGGCCTGCGACGGCCACCGATCGCTTGTCGCGACGGTGCGCCAGATAGCGCACGCCGCCCCACCATCTTCGCCAACGGCAACCGGCCCGAGCCGCGCAACCTCCAGGTCGCGGCTATCGGCATTGCTGCATCCACAGCGCCAATATCAATATCATAGTATCTATTGACATTCCGTCGATCCGCCGGCTCAATACTGTTGCATAAGCCAGAAACGAGCTTCGCTGCGCCCGGCGTGATCACCGGAATGCGCCCAAGACCTGCCGTGTGGCAGTCGACTTCAGAATAACGGCCCGTTCAAAGCGGCCGATCGAGGGAGGAAAATCGAATGTTTCTCAGAACCATATCCGCCGTGGCGGCGGCGCTGTTGCTGTCGGTCTGCATGGCTGCCGGGGTACAGGCCGGTGAGGTGCTCAACCGGGTGATTTCGAGCGGAAAGCTCCGCGTCGCGGTGATGGGCAGCCTGCCGCCCTACACCAACATGAAACCCGACGGCGAGATGGAGGGCTATGACATTGATCTTGCCAGGAAATTCGCCGAGGCCCTGAAGGTGACACCGGAATTCGTTGTCGTGGATAGCGCCGGCCGCGTCGCAGCCCTGCAGACCGGCAAGGCGGACGTGACGATTTCCGGTTTTGCCCGCAACGTACAGCGCTCGCTGACGATCGCCTTCTCCGATCCTTATCTCATCGTGCCCGGCCGCATTCTCGTAAAAACCGAAAGCCCGCTGCAGAAGGTCGAGGATGTCAACGATCCCAAATACAAGCTGTCGCTCAACCGCGGCGGGAACTCGGAACCGATCATCGCGGCGAAGTTCCCGAACGTGCAGCGCATGCGTTTCAATACTAATGCCGACGGCCTCAATGCGCTCATGTCCGGCCAGGTCGACGCCATGGCTCAGGATGCCTTCTACCATGCCGAGCAGATCGCGAAGCATCCGGGTCAGCTGCGCATGTTGGATGGCAGCTATTCCCGCCAAGAAGATGCGATCGGCGTGCCGGCCGGCGATCCGGACTGGCTCCGCGTCGTCAATTTATGGTTGGAACAACTGAACGCCACCGGTGAGAACAAGGAACTGTTCAAGAAGTGGTTCGGCTTCGATCCTCCGAAGATCAACGCCGACTTCTGAACGCACGGCGGACAGCTGGCATCGCGACGCCGCTGTCCGCCGATCTCTGCGGCCGCGCCTGCGCAGTCATCCCAGATCGGCATCCATGAACTCGTATAACTTCAGCCTCAGGGCCATCGTGCCCTATTTGGGCGACCTGAAGATCGCGGTGGTCGGCACCATCACCATGTCGCTCGCGACGATCGTCGTCAGCCTCGTGCTCGGTCTCTTCTTCGCAATTCTGCGGCAGAGCCGGTCTCGTCCGCTGCGCTTTCTGGCGACGAGCTATGTCGAGTTCTTCCGCAATACGCCGTTGCTGGTGGTTCTTTACTTCGCCTATTTCATGATGCCGGTGGTCGGGCTGCGGATGTCGCCCTTCCAGTCGGGCCTCGTCGGGATGTCGCTGCATTTCGGCGCCTATATGACCGAGATCCTGCGCGCCGGGCTGATCGCCGTGCCCCATGGCCAATATGAGGCCGGTCATTCGCAGGCCATGACCAATATGCAGATCCTGCGTCACGTGGTGCTGCCGCAGGTCTTTCGCACGATCTATGCGCCGCTCGGCAACCAGCTGATCAATGTCATCCTCGGCTCGTCCCTGACCTCGGCCATTGCGGTGAACGAGATCGCGTCCTGGATGCAGACCGCCGGTTCCGACACCTTCCGCTATTTCGAGACCTTCCTGGTGGCGGCGATCGTCTATGCGGTGTTGTGCCAGACCATCAATATCGCGCGCATCTATGCTGGTCGCGCCCTGTTTCCGGACAATCGGTGACCGCATGTACAGTCTGATGGACTATATGCCTTCCGTTTTTCGGGCGCTCGGATTGACGATCTGGTTGAGCTGGCTATCGCTCATCATCGGCGCTTTCGGCGGGCTGCTCTTAGCCTTGATGAGAACCTCGAATGTCCGCGTACTGCGCCTGATCGCGCTGTTGTATACGGAGTTCTTCCGCTCGGTCCCCATCCTAATCGTGCTGTTCTTCTTCTTCTACGGGGCGCCGCTCGCCTTCGACATCAATCTGTCGGCCTTCGCGGCGGCGACTGCGGCGCTCTCCGCCCATGCCAGTGCGCTGATGTCGGAAGTCATTCGCGCCGGCATCGAAAGCGTGGGCCGCGGCCAGTGGGAAGCAGCTCATTCGAGCGGCCTGACCAATGCCCAAGTGATGCGTCATGTGGTCGGCCCGCAGGCGATGCAGGTCATCCTCCCACCCTCGGTGAATATCTACATCATGATCCTCAAGGAATCGTCGATCGCCTCGATCATCGGCTATGTCGAGCTCACCGCGACCGGCCTGTTGATCCGCGAAGCGCATGGCGGCGGATTCGCTATCCTCGGCATCGTCGCGCTTCTCTATTTCATCGTCTGCTACGCGATTTCGCTCGCCGGCGGTCTGCTCGAGCGCAGGATGAAAGTCTCCGGAACCGGCTTGCAAATGGACGGCCTCACATGACCGCCGCGCCCATCCTCACGATCAAGAGCCTGGTCAAGCGGTTTGGCACCCGCACCATCATCGACGGCATCTCGATGGATGTCCTCCCCCAAGAGATCGTCTGCCTCGTCGGCCCGAGCGGTACCGGCAAATCGACGCTTTTACGTTGCGTCAACGGGCTCGAGGACATCGAGGGCGGCGAGATCCGCTTCGAGGATCGGCTGGTTCGCGCGCGCGCCAAGGACATCATCACCACACGCAAGCGCGTCGGCATGATCTTCCAGCAGTTCAACCTGTACCCGCATCTGACGGCTCTGCAGAATGTTATGCTGGCCCCGATCGTGGTCCATCGCGAGCCGCGCAAGCGCGTCGAGGAGCGCGCGCGCCAGCTGCTCGCGCGCGTGCGGCTGTCGCACCGCATCGATGCCTATCCCTCCCGGTTGTCCGGCGGCGAGCAGCAGCGCGTGGCGATCGCCCGTGCGCTCGCCACCAATCCGCAGATGCTGATGTTCGATGAGCCGACCTCGGCGCTCGATCCGGAGACTGTCGGCGAGGTCCTGGCGGTGATGCGCGACCTCGCCCAGGAGGGCCGTACGATGCTCGTCGTCACGCACGAGATGCGCTTCGCCGCCGACGTCGGCACGCGCATGGTGTTCATGGACCAGGGCAAGATCGTCGAGGAGGGGCCACCGCGAGAGCTGCTGGCCCGGCCCAAGACCGAACGGGCCCAGCGCTTTCTGCAGACGATACACGGCGCCTGATGAGCGCGTCGTCCCCTCTCCCAGCGAGGAGAGGGGATGCAAAACGCTACCCGTCACCCGACCGGGAACGGGTTGCGCTCGGGGAAGCCGCGCTGATGCCAATAGGGATAGGCCGGCTCGCGCCAGCTCGCCGCATCGAGCTTGGCGACCTGCTCGGGTGTCAGGTTCCAGCCGACCGCGCCGAGATTCTGCCGCAGCTGCTCCTCGTTGCGCGCGCCGATGATGACCGACGAGACGGTCGGGCGCTGCAGGAGCCAGTTGAGCGCAACCTGCGGCACCGTCTTGCCGGTTTCGGCGGCAACTGCGTCGAGCGCGTCGACCACCTTGTAGAGGTATTCCTCCTCGACCTGCGGGCCGCGATCGGCGGTCTTCGGCAGGCGGCTGTCGGCCGGCAACGGCTGGCCGCGGCGGATCTTGCCGGTAAGGCGCGCCCAACCCAGCGGGCTCCAGACGACCGCGCCTACGCCTTGGTCGACCCCGAGCGGCATCAGCTCCCATTCGTAGTCGCGGCCGACGAGCGAGTAATAGGCCTGATGCGCCACATAGCGCGGCAGATTGTAGCGGTCGGCGACGGCGAGCGATTTCATGAGATGCCAGCCGGAAAAGTTCGAGCAGCCGACATAACGAATCTTCCCGGCCCGGACGAAGTCGTCGAGCGTCGATAGAACCTCCTCGACCGGCGTGTAGGCATCGAAGCCGTGCAGCTGGAAAAGATCGATGTGATCGGTCTGCAGGCGCTTCAGCGAGCCGTTGATCGCTTCCGTCAGGTGAAAGCGCGAGGAGCCGACATCATTGGGACCTTCGCCGGTGCGAAAGGTCGCCTTGGTCGAAATCAGCACCTGGTTGCGGCGGCCCTTGATGGCCTCGCCGAGAACCTCTTCGGCACCGCCGCCGGAATAGGCATCGGCGCTGTCGAACATCGTGAGCCCCGCATCGAGGCAGATGTCGATGAGGCGGCTTGCCTCCTTCACATCTGTTGCCCCCCAGGCGGCGAAAAACTCTCCGCGGCCGCCGAAGGTGCCGGTGCCCAAACTCAAGACGGGAACTTTGAATCCGGAGTTGCCGAGACGCCTGTATTCCATCGTCCACTCCTCGTCATGCGCGGTTCGCGCCGGAAAAGCCGTTGCAGCTGAAACCGTTGCGGCGGCTCAGCTTCAGGTCGGTGCCGACCGAACATAGGCCGTTGATCGGCACGGAAAAGAGCGGCATTTGCAAGGCTCGTCCCACCGTAGCGCAGAGCGCCTCCCGCCGCTCGTCGAGCAGCGTTCACCTTGTCGCGCGGGGCTTGTTGTTGTCCAATGGAAGGGCAGGCGTGAACCGAGCATAAACGGCAGCGCGGCAGTTGACGTTGAATTGAGCCGGACCCGGGCAGGGACAAGGCCTTAGCAAAGGACCTCAACGAATGACGCGTTGGCTCTTTCTCGTCTCGGCGATTCTCGGCTTTACCGCGAGCGGCGCGGGAAGTTCCGCCCAGGCCGCCAGTTTCGACTGCGCAAAGGCGAAGGCGGCGGACGAGATTGCCGTCTGCAAGCTGCCGGAACTGTCGGAGCTCGATACCAAAATGGCGGCGCTCTGGTTCGCCTACAGCAAGTTTCCCTTCCTCATGGGCGCCAACGGCGCCCGCCAGGACGAGGCCGACGCCTTTCTCCGTCAGCGTTCCGCCTGCGGCAACGAGGTCGCCTGTCTCAAACGGGTTTATCAGGCCCGCATCAGCCAGCTCGAGGACGGCATCACGCGGGCCATGAACGATGTGCGTCGGCAGAGCGGATCCGTCGGACCGGGCTCCCTGCTTCCGGCCGGCATCGAGGCGCGGGTCGCCGACTACGGCGACCAGTGCCGCAAGCTCGGCGGCACGATGACCGGCTCGAACCAGCCCCTCATGCTGTCGGGCGACATCGACCGGGACGGCAAGCCGGACTATGTCCTCAATCCGATCAATCTTCGATGCAGTGCCGCCGCCACCGCCTTCTGCGGCAACGGCGGCTGCCAGATCAGCATCGCGCTGTCGAGCAACGAATACACGAAGCCGGTGACCGCCCTCGGCGGCGAGCCGACGCTGGCGCAGCGCCCGAGCGGCACGGAGCTCGACCTGTGGGTGGACCGGCTCAATTGCAAATCGGCCGATTTCAAGCAGGCCTGCTGGGCGACCTATGCCTGGAAGGATGGCAAGCTGAGCGAGAGCTATAGCGCGCGGCCGATCTCCGCGAACTGAGCCTCAGGCCGCCGGCGTTGCCGTGCCGGCAATGCCGTATGTCGCATGTTCGATGGCCCGGCTGACGCCACGCAGCTCCGCCAGGCCCTTCAGGCGCCCGATCGTCGGATAGCCGGGTTGCGCCTGCCGCTTGAGATCGTCGAGGATGTCCTGGCCGTGGTCCGGGCGCATGGGGATCTGCCGGTCGCGGCGGCCCTCCGCCTTGCGGCGGTTCTCTTCCCGCACGATCTCGGCGATGAGCGCGACCATATCGGTGTCGCCCCCGAGATGCTCGGCCTCGTAGAATGAGCCCGCCACACTGGTGCCGTCGCGCTTCACATTGCGCAGATGCAGGAAATGCACGCGCGGACCGAGCCGGCGCATCATGCCGGGCAGATCATTGTCCGGCCGCGCGCCGAGCGAGCCGGAGCAGAGCGTCACGCCATTGGCCGGGCTGTCCACCGCTGCGAGGATCTGCCGGTAGTCGTCTTCCGTGGACATGATGCGCGGCAGGCCGAGAAGATCGAACGGCGGATCGTCCGGATGGCAGCACAGCCGCAGGCCGAGCTTATCCGCCACAGGCACGACTTCCGAGAGGAAGTCGATGAAATGCCGGCGCAGCTTCTCCCGCGAGATACCCGCATAGGCGGCTAGATGGTCGCGCACGTCCTCGATGGTCAGGCTCTCGGTCGATCCCGGCAGGCCCATGGTGACGTTGCGGGCGAGCCTCTTCTTGGCATCGTCACTGAGGCCCGCATGGCGCCGCGCAGCCTCCTCGACCACCTCCGGCGCATAATCGGCCGCCGCCCCCGGCCGAGCCAGGATGTGGATGTCAAAGGCCGCGAAATCGTTGATGTCGAAACGCATGCAGGTGCCGCCGTGGGGCAAGCGCCAGCTCAGATCGGTGCGCGTCCAGTCGAGCACCGGCATGAAATTGTAGCAGATGACCTCGATGCCGGCTGCCGCGAGGTTTTCGAGGCTCGTTTTGTAATTGGCGATATGCGCGCGCCAGTCCCCGACCTGCTTCTTGATGTCCTCGGAGACGGGCAGGCTTTCCACCACGTCCCAGGCGATGCCGGAGGGCGAGCCGTCCTGCCGCTGCGCCACCTGCTTCTGGCGGGCGGCGATGTCTTCCGGCGACCACACGATGCCGTTCGGCACATGGTGCAGGGCGGTGACGATCCCTTGCGCACCCGCCTGCAGGATGTCGTCGATGCTGGCCAGATCCTTCGGCCCAAACCAGCGCCATGTCTCACGCATCGGTACTCTCGCGCAGATATATGCCCAGAATGAGCCTGCGGCAGGCGCCGCCGGGCTCGTCAGGCAGGAACACCATGATGCCGATCAGCGCAAGAACCGTGACGAGAAAAAAGCCGCAGCTAGCCGGTGGTCTGGGTTTCAGTCATACGGTCCCGCACGAAGTCGCGCAGCTGCCGACGACGCAGCCCGAGATCATGGAGTTCATGATCGGTCAACGCCTGAAGCTGACGAAGATGGCGGCGGTAGCTTCTCCATCGCGACCATTTGGCCAGAATATAGGCAGCAATCAACGCGGAGCCTCCGTAAGGTCATGTCTCCGGGTGGCGTAGGCGCTGGATATGAAAGGGATATGACAGCGCGAGCCGTGCCGGCCTCTCGTGCCAAGCACAGGCCGTGCCACTTTGCCCCAGGCGTCGGCGGCAGGGACAGCGGCTCGTGCAATAGCCTTGGGCCGCATCGCTTGCGTTCGCCGCGTCCGGTGCCGATCTCCTTCATGTCCGCGTCCCAATCCTCTATAAGCGCAAACGTCTCGGCGCTGTTGATGGCGCGGGATGTGCGACACCACCGATGTGCGAGAGAATGAGCTACCAGCCGCCGACGTTTTCCATTGCCCCGATGATGGACTGGACGGACCGCCATTGCCGGGCGTTCCATCGCATCCTCACGCGGCATGCGCTGCTCTATACGGAGATGGTGACGACCGGCGCCGTCATTCACGGCGACCGCGAGCGGCTTCTCGGCTTCAGCCCGGAGGAGCATCCGGTCGCGGTGCAGCTCGGCGGCAGCGATCCTGGGGATCTCGCCACCGCGGCGCGCATCTGCGCCGATCTCGGCTATGACGAAATCAATCTCAACGTCGGCTGCCCCTCCGATCGCGTGCAGAACGGCCGCTTCGGCGCCTGTCTCATGCGCGAGCCGGTGCTCGTCGGCGAATGCGTGGCCGCCATGAAGGCCGCCGTGGCCGTCCCCGTCACGGTGAAATGCCGCATCGGCGTCGACGACCAGGACCCGGAGGAAGCGCTCGATTCGATGGCGCGGGTTGTGGTGCAGGCTGGCGTCGACGGCCTCACCGTCCACGCCCGCAAGGCCTGGCTGCAGGGGCTGTCGCCGAAGGAGAACCGCGACGTTCCGCCGCTCGACTACGGCCGCGTGCGCCGGCTGAAGGCCGCCTATCCCCATCTCCCGGTGATGCTCAACGGCGGGCTTGCCGATATCGCCGCCGGCCTCGCCGCAATCGAGCATCCGGAGGGGCGGCTCGACGGCATGATGCTCGGCCGGGCCGCCTATCAGAACCCGGAGGTGCTGCTCGCGGTGGACCCCGTGCTCTACGGCGAGCCGGCCCCCGTTGCCTCAGCCGAGGAGGCGATCGAGGCCTTCATTCCCTATGTCGAGGCGCGGCTCGCGGAAGGCCTTCGCCTCAACCAGATGACGCGCCATCTCCTCGGGCTCTTTCCAGGCCGTCCCGGCGCGCGCCTCTACCGCCGCCATCTCGCGACGGAGGCGGTGAAGCCGGGCGCCGGCGTCGACGTGCTGCGAGCCGCTGTCGCCGAGGTCACGCGGGCGAGTACCCGCGCCAGGGAGGCCGCCTGAGGCCCGTCAGCTGCGCGGGCGCATGATCAGCCGGTCACCGCGGATCTCATAAGCGGCGAGGCGCTCCAGGAAGGACATCCCCAGCAGGTTCTGAAAGAGGCTTCCCGGCCGCGCCACGAGTGCCGGCACGCGCCGTTCCACAATCGGCCCGACGGCGAGCGTGTCGAGCGTCACGGCCGCGGCTGTCGTCGAGCCGTTCGCCGTACGTACGGGCCGCGAGAAGGAGAGGCGTTCGACATCGATGCCGATGCGAGCGGCGGTTTCGCTGGTGAGCACAACGACACTCGCCCCCGTGTCGAGAATGAAGCGGGCGCCACGGCCGTTGACCTCCGCATCCACCACGAAGCTGCCGCCGCCCGAGCGTACCACCGAGACCTCGCCGCTCGGGCCGGGCACGACGGTGCCCGGGCTCAATTCGCCGAGAATGCGGTTGCCGAAGACCGTGATCTCATCGCGGTAGCTGTAGAGGCCGACGAGCATGACGAGCGCCGCCATCCAGAAGGCGAGCGCCTGGACGGCGCGCGTCCACTGTCCGCGAAACATCCCCAGCATCGAGCCGAAGATGACGATGGCGAAGGCCGCCAAGCCCGCGAATTGCGCGAGCTGCTCCGGCGCCATGCCCAGGATCCGCTCTTCGCCGGGGAAGAGGAGCAGCAGGGCCAGTGCGCCGCCGATGATGGCGAGGGGAATGGCGAGGCGCATCAGATGGCTTGCCGTTCGGACGCGCAGACGGGCTGCGGGGTGACTTGGGGGCGGGGCGGCATGGCTGTCACGGCGACACCTGTGCGCTTGCGGCGAGAAGACCCAGCAGGAAGGCGATCTCGGCGATTTGCTGCGCGGCCCCGGCAATGTCGCCGGTATGACCGCCGATTTTGCGTCGAGCGATGACCGTGATGCCCCAGGCGCCGACGACGGCCGCGAGACAGCCGGTGACGATCGCCGTCAGCGCAAGATCGCCGATGATGCCGGCGACCGCGGCGATGAGGAGCGCCAGAAGCGTCGCGAACCGCAGGGCCGCAGGTTCCGGCCGGCCGACGCTCATGGCCGCCCCGTCCGATCGCGCGGGCGTAAGCCGCACGAGCGGCAGGAGGCCGGCCGTGCGCGACGCGGCCGCCGCTGCGACGATCGCCATGGCGACGCCCGCCATGCCGCCACGGCCGGCAATCTCGGCGATCAGCGCTACGCGCAGGAAAAGACCGAGACAGAGCGCCGCCGCGCCGAAGGCACCGATACGGCTGTCGCGCATGATGGCGAGGCGCCGTTCCGGCGTCGTCCCGCCAAAAAGGCCGTCGGCGGTGTCGGCGAGCCCGTCTTCGTGCAGCGCCCCTGTCGCGGCGAGAAGCGCCGCCACCGCCAGGATCGCTGCCGGCAGCGTGCCGAGCCCGAGCTCCAGCGCCGCTGCCATGACCAGCGCGCCGACGGCGCCGATGATCGCGCCGGCAATCGGCAGCGCCCGAACGCTGGTCGCAAAGCGTGGCGCCGCCCCATCCGCCATCCCGCGCGGCAGCGGCAGGCGCGAGTAGAAGCCGAGGCAGGCGGCGGTATCCGCCATCAAGCGCGCGAGCGGGCGGGCGGCCTTTGCCCCGCTTGCGCCCTTTCCCCCGCTTGTGCCGTCCTCGTGCTCCATGGTCTTCACGCCCGGCTCCGTCACCGATATAGCTCCTCGCCAGATCCTATATCTGCACTTAGGCATTGTCCGCGTTCAGGACAAACCCGATCGCGCGTTCATGATGGAGCCTTTGATGGACATGTCGGCCTCCGGCCTGCCGTTCGACGACGTGCGTCGGCTTTTCGATCTCATGCCGGGGCCGGACGAGGAGGCGGTCGCCGCGGTGAAGACGCGCGACGCCGATCTCACCAAGCCGGCAGGCTCGCTCGGGCGCCTGGAAGATATGGTGGAATGGCTCGCCGCCTGGCAAGGCAAGGCGCCGCCGGAGGTGCGGCGGCCGGTGGTCTGCGTCTTCGCCGGCAACCACGGTGTGGTGAAGCACGGCGTCTCCCCCTATCCGCAGAGCGTGACGCGCGAGATGCTGGAGAATTTCGCCGCCGGCGGCGCTGCCATCAACCAGATCTGCGCGGCCTACGATCTCGGCTTCAAGGTCTTCGATCTCGCGCTCGACCTGCCGACCGGCGATATCACGCAAGAGCCGGCGCTGGACGAGAAGGCTTGCGTCGCCACCATGGCCTTCGGCATGGAGTCGGTCGCCGGCGGCACGGACCTCCTCTGCCTCGGTGAGATGGGCATCGGCAATACGACCTCGGCCGCCGCCATCTATGCCGCGCTCTACGGCGGGCCGGTAGCGCGCTGGGTCGGTCGCGGCACGGGGCTCGACGACACCGGGCTCGCCCGCAAGCGCACGATTGTCGAGCAGGCGCTCGCCACCCATGCCGGGCATCTCGACGACCCGCTCGAAGTGCTGCGCCGGCTCGGCGGGCGCGAGGCAGCGGCTGTCGCCGGCGCCATCCTCGCCGCACGGCTGCAGCGCATCCCCGTGATCCTCGACGGCTATGTGGTGACGGCGGCTGCCGCCGTGCTCAAGGCGCTCGATCCGCGCGCGCTCGACCACTGTCTCGCCGGTCACCGCTCGGCCGAAGGCGCGCATGGCGAGGTGCTGGAGCGGCTCGGCCTGGAGCCTGTGCTCGATCTCGGCATGCGGCTGGGGGAAGGGACGGGGGCTGCACTCGCAGCCGGGGTGGTGAAGGCTGCGGTTGCCGTTCACACCGGCATGGCGACCTTCGAGCAGGCCAAGGTCGCCCGCGGCCCGACGAGCTGAGGCGTGCGCCGCATCCATGGCAGGCCATTTCGTCCGCGGCAGATGCCCTCGGACCCGGCGAAGCTGGTGGTCTTCTTGGCCCTGCTGGGGCTTGGCGCCGTCGCACTCTGGCAGCGCGTGGGAGAAACCGTGACGGGCACGGCCCATGCCATCGACGGGGATTCCTTGCGCCTTGCCGGGCGCGAGCTGCGCCTTCTCGGCATAGACGCTCCGGAGCTACATCAGACCTGCGAGCGCGACGGCCGCAGCTATGCCTGCGGCCGAGTGGCGCAGGAGGCCCTAGCCGACTTCGTCGCACGCGGTTCCCTGACCTGCCACATCGGCGAGAACGACCGCTATGGCCGGGGCCTCGCCACCTGCAAATCAGGCGAGGTCGATATCAACGCAACCCTTGTGCGCGAAGGACTGGCCGTCGCCTACGACGGCTATGATGCCGAGGAAGACGAGGCCCGCGCCGGGCGGCGCGGCGTCTGGGCCGGCACCTTCGAACGGCCGGCCGACTGGCGCCGTCGCCATCCACGCTGAAGCCTATGCGTGATTCGCATGTGCTGTGGCGCACGCGAGCGCCACGAAAGCCGGCCTATATAGAAAGCCTACGGATTTTCCTCCGAGACCCCGACTTCTCAGCGGCGCCCATGCGGCGCCGCTTTTTTATTGCCGTTCATCCCATGCGCAAATGGCGGGTCAGCCTGCGCTCCGCGCGATCCCACAGGCGGCGGACGATCTCGACCATTGCGAGATAGAGCACGGCCGCCCAGAGATAGACCTCGAAGTTGTAGGAGCGGGCGAAGACGAGCCGCGTCACCCCCATGAGGTCGTAGACGGTGATTAGCGCGGCGACGGCGCTCGCCTTGATCATGAGGATGAACTCGTTGCCGAGCGGCCTGAGGCCCGTGATCAGGGCCTGCGGCAGGATGATCTTCAGGAAGATGACGCCCCGGTGCAGCCCGAGCGCCTGTGCGGCTTCCCGCTGGCCACGCGGCACGGCCTGGATACCGCCGCGGAAGATCTCCGCCTGATAGGCCGCCGTATTGAGCGTGAAGGTGAAGAGCGCGCAGTTCCAGGCGTCGCGGAAGAACCACCATAGGCCGATGGCTTCGATCTGCGGGCGCAAGGCGCCGCCGCCGTAATAGATGAGGAACAACTGGGCGAGCAGCGGCGTGCCGCGAAAGAAATAAACATAGGCATAGGCGAAGCCGCGCCCGACGTAGCTGCGCGACAGACGCATCAAGCCGATGGCGAGGCCGAGCGCTCCGCCGATAATGAAGGAGAAGGCGACCAGCTCGAGCGTGACGACGACGCCATCGACGAAGCGCCAGCCGTAGCGATCGAGAAGGTCGACATCGATGACGAGGCCGAGAAGGCGGGTCAAATCCATCAATGGCCACCCAGTCCCGGCATACGGGCGGAGCCGCGGTTGGCGCGCCGCTCGAGGGCGCTGAAAACGCCGCCCGATATCATCGAGAACACGAGATAGATCAGGCAGGCCAGGAGATAGAAGGGCAGGGGCTCTTTCGTCGCGCCGACGGCGAGATTGGTCTGGCGCATGAGATCGACGAGCGCGATGGTCGAGACGAGCGAGGTGTCCTTGAGCAGCGCCAGCCAGTTGTTGGAAAGGCCGGGCAGGGCCACTCGCATGAGCTGCGGAAACACGACGAGCAGGAAGGCCTGCGCGCGCGTCAACCCCAGCGCGGATGCAGCTTCGCGCTGGCCGGCGGTGATCGCATTGAGCGCCCCAATCCAGACTTCGCTCGAGAAGGCGGCAAGCACGAGCCCGAGCGCGATGACGCCGGCGAGGAAGGCATTGATCTGCAGGTCGCCGTAGCCCAGCGGGGCAAGCACCTTCCGCAGCAGGATCGCGCCGCCGTAATAGACGATGAACAGCGTGAGCAGCTCCGGCAGGCCGCGGAACACGGTGGTGAACAGGGTGGCGAAACGCCGGGCCCAGACGCTCTCCGACCGGGCGGCGAGCGCGACGCCGAGCCCCAGCGAGAGCCCGACAGGCACCGTGGCGAGCGCCAGGCTGATGGTGACGAGGGCGCCCGCGGCGAGCGCCGCTCCCCAGCCGCCCTCGCCGAAGGAAAAGAGCGCGAGGGTTTCGCTCATGCGCGGCCGCTTTCCTCAGGGCCCGGCGAACCCTGCGCCGCAAAGGCGCCCGGCGACTTGCGCTGGCCGCCTCGGGCGACCGAGATGATCGCAATCATCGCGCGTCGTCGACAGGCTGTGCTCAATAGACCGTGAAGTCGAAATACTTCTTCTCGATCTTCTCGTAGGTGCCGTCCTTGCGCACTTCGGCAATGGCCTTGTTGAACATCGCCTTGAGGTCGGCGTCTTCCTTGCGCACGGCCCCGCCGACGCCCTCGCCGAAAAAGTTCTTGTACTTCACCACGTCGATGTCGCCGACGAGCTTGCAACAGTCCTTCCCGTCCTTCTTCAACCATTCGACGAGCACGACCTTGTCGGCAACGATCGCGTCGAGCCGGCCGGACGACAGGTCGAGATTGGCCTCGTCCTGGGTCGGATAGAGCTTGATCGAGGCGCCCTGCTTGGCGAGCACCTCTTCGGCATAATTGGAATGGATGGTGGACGACTGCGCGCCGACCGTCAGGCCTTTGTAGGAGGCGGGGTCGACATTCGTCAGCTTGCTGTCCTTGGGCACAGCGATCGAGGCGGGCGTCTGATAATACTTATCGGTGAAATCGACCGTCTTCTTGCGCTCATCCGTGATCGACATGGAAGCCATGATCACGTCGTATTTATTGGCGAGGAGGGCCGGAATCATGCCGTCCCAGTCCTGCGCCACGATGGTGCAGGTCACCTTTATTTTCTCGCAGAGGGCATGGGCGAGGTCGATTTCGAAGCCCTGAAGGGTGTTGCTGGAATCGACGAAATTGAAGGGCGGATACGCGCCTTCGGACGCAATGCGGACCTCCTTCCATTCCTTGGCGGAGGCGCCGCCGAGGGGTAGGGCAATCGACGCGGCGAGCGAGACGGCGGCAAGGGTGAGTGAAAGACGCATGATGACCCCCTGGTGACATTCTGCTGGCAATTGCCAGTCGCGGCGCGCTCGGTCAACGGCCGCACTGCCGCCCGAATGTTTTCATGATTGGGGCGCCCCCGCAACCGCATCGCTGCCTCGTGAAGCCGTGTCCCCCTGCACCGAGGTTGACCATTGCGGCGCAACGCCACATACCGCTGAATAGGCGCTGACCTCTACGGAGGTGCGAGGACCGAGAGAGACCGCCATGATCACGAGAGACGACGTTCTGGCGCGGCTGTCGGAGCTGACCGGCCCTGATGGGCGGCCGCTCGCGCAATCGGCAGCGCTGTCCGAGGTGATCGTGAGCGGCAGCAAGGTTTATTTCTCCATTGCCATCGATCCCTCCCGGTCTGCCGAATTCGAGGAATTGCGTGTGCGCGCCGAAGGTCTCGTGAGGGATCTGCCCGGCGTGGAGAGCGTCATCGTGACGCTGACGGCCGAGGCGCCTGCGGGGGCCTCGGGGACAGCGCGACCGCAGACCGCGCCGGAGCGGCCGGTCGGTCCGCGGGCGGCTGCGGCACGCACGCCCGCGGGCGTGCCCGGCGTCCGGCACATCGTCGCGGTGGCGAGCGGCAAGGGCGGCGTCGGCAAGTCGACGGTCGCCTGCAATCTCGCGCTGGCGCTCGCCCGGCAAGGGCTGAAGGTCGGGCTGCTCGACGCTGATATCTACGGCCCGTCCGTGCCGAAACTCCTCGCCCTCACCGAGAAGCCGGAGGTGATCCCCGGCCGGCGCATTCTTCGGCCGCTCGTCGCCCACGGCGTGAAGGTCATGTCGATCGGCTTCCTCGTCGACGAGCAGGCGGCGATGATCTGGCGTGGGCCGATGGTCATGTCCGCCATTCAGCAGATGCTGCGCGAAGTGGAATGGGGCGAACTCGACATTCTGGTGGTCGACATGCCGCCCGGCACGGGCGATGCCCAGCTCACCATGGCGCAGAACGCAGCACTTGCGGGCGCGGTCATCGTCTCGACACCTCAGGACCTTGCGCTGATCGATGCGCGCCGGGGGGTTGCCATGTTCCGCCGGGTCGAGGTGCCGATCCTCGGGATCGTCGAGAATATGTCGACCTTCATCTGCCCGCACTGCGGCGGGCGATCGGACATCTTCGGCCACGGCGGCGCGCGCCACGAGGCGGGCGCCCTCGGCGTGCCCTTCCTCGGCGAGGTGCCGCTCACCATGGCGTTGCGGGAATCCTCGGATGGCGGACGGCCGATCGTCGTGAGCGATCCCAGCGGCGCCGAGACGGCAACTTTTCTCGATATCGCCGCCCAGCTGATGGCGGCCCTCGGCAATGCGCCCGCGGAACGCCAGCCGCCGCGCATCGTCGTCGAGTAGTCGGTGCGGCAGATGCCCGTCCGGGAGGCGGCATGCGGGTTGCGAAGGGGTGAACGCTAACCCTAACGCTATTCGACCAATGGACGATTCTGCAGCTGCGCGTCATGGTTGCGGTTGGCTGTGGAATATGTCTCTGTCACCTCATTCGCGCGGATTTTCACCGCGCAGGCAGCACCGTTCGACGGGAGGGAAGGTAAAAATGAAACGTCGTCAGTTTTTGCAGACGTCAGGCTTGGCCGTGGCGGGAGCTGGGGCCATCGCCGCGCCTGCGATCGCGCAGTCGGCACCGGAGATCAAGTGGCGGCTCGCCTCGAGCTTTCCGAAGTCGCTGGACACGATCTATGCCGGCGGCGAGGTCATGGCCAAGATGGTCGCCGAGCTCACGGACAACAAGTTCCAGATTCAGGTCTTCGCGGCGGGCGAGATTGTGCCCGGTCTGCAGGCGCTCGACGCCACGCAGAACAATACCGTCGAGATGTGCCACACCTGCGCCTATTACTATGTGGGCAAGGATCCGACCTTCGCCATCGCGACCGCCGCGCCCTTCGGCCTCAATGCCCGGATGCAGAACTCCTGGCTTTTCGAGGCCGGCGGCAACGACCTCTTCAACGAGTTCTTCAAGAAATACAACGTTTTCGGCATGCCATGCGGCAATACCGGTACGCAGATGGGCGGCTGGTTCCGCAAGGAGATCAAGACGGTTGCCGACATGTCGGGCCTCAAGATGCGCATCGCCGGCATCGCCGGCCAGGTGCTGCAGAAGGTCGGCGTCGTGCCGCAGCAGATCGCCGGCGGCGACATCTATCCGGCCTTGGAGAAGGGCACCATCGATGCGGCCGAATGGGTCGGCCCCTATGACGACGAGAAGCTCGGCTTCGCCAAGGTGGCGCCCTACTACTACTATCCCGGCTGGTGGGAGGGCGGCCCGACCATTCACTCTTTCGTGAATCTCGATCGCTGGAATGAGCTGCCGAAGCACTACCAGGCCGCGCTCATCGCGGGCTCGACCTACGCCAACACCATTATGCTGGCGCGCTACGACAAGGTGAACCCGCCGGCCATCAAGCGTCTCGTCGGCGCGGGCACGCAGCTCAAGCCCTATCCGCAGGAGGTGATGGAGGCCTGCCTCACGGCCACCAACGAGCTCTATGCCGAGATCAGCGCGAAGAATCCCGACTTCAAGAAAGTCATCGACGCGATGGTCGCCTATCGCGGCGAGGAATATCTCTGGTGGCAGGTGGCCGAATACACCTTCGACAACTTTATGATCCGTTCCCGCTCGCGCGGGTAAGAAGCGCTACGCCTGAACAGAAGCCCCGGAGAACATCTCCGGGGCTTTTTTGTTGGTCTGAGGGCTGGCTTGGCCGCCTATTGGAAGTTGAGAGGCGGCGGCTGCATATTGGTGTCGGGCGCGGGGGCAAGTTCCCTCAGCTGCTCTTCGATCTGCTGCTGGTTCATCTGTACCGCGCCATGTTTGTAATGGGTCACCATCTGCGGGAAGAGGACGATGAGCGCGACCATGACGAGCTGGATGATCACGAAGGGCACCGCGCCCCAGTAGATCTGCCCGGTGGTAATGGGGGCTGTGCGCTTACCGGTGATGCGGTCGATATAACTTTTCCTCGGCGCGACCGAGCGCAGGAAGAACAGTGCGAAGCCGAAGGGCGGATGCATGAAGCTCGTCTGCATATTCACCGCGAGCATCACACCGAACCAGATGAGATCGATCCCGAGCCGGTCTGCCACAGGTGCGAGCAGCGGGATGATGATAAAGGCGAGCTCGAAATAGTCGAGGAAGAAAGCAAGAAAGAAGATCAGGATATTGACGAAGACGAGGAAGCCCACCTCGCCGCCGGGCAGGGCGAGCAGCAGTTCCTCGACCCATTTATGTCCGTCGACCCCATAGAAGGTGAGCGAGAAAACCCGCGCGCCGATCAGGATGAAGATGACGAAAGCCGAGAGCTTCGCTGTCGATTCCGTCGCCTGCCGCAGCAGGCTGAAGCTCAGGCGCTTGCGGGCGAGCGCCAGGATCACGGCGCCGGCCGCGCCCATGGCGCCGCCTTCGGTCGGCGTGGCCAAGCCGATGAAGATCGTGCCGAGCACCAGGAAGATGAGGCCGAGCGGCGGCACCATGACGAAGGTGACCTGCTCGGCCAGCCGCGAGATGAGACGCCGGCCGGTGAACCGCTCGAGAAGGCCGGCGACGAGCGCATAGAGCGTTCCGGCGATCAGCGCTTCGCTGAGCAGGGCGAGATCGGCGTGGCCGCCGTTCTGCAGGGTGACATAGCCGGCGACGAGGGCGGCCGCGATGACGATGGTCAGAACGAGCCGCTTTGCCCCGAGCAGCCGGTTGAAAGCCGCCGACAGGAAGGCGACGATGACTGACACCGACATGGTGAGCACGACGAAGTCCGCGCCGGAGCGCACCTCGGTCTGGCTCATCACATAATAGCCCGTAAGCGCCGAGAAGACGACGAGCACGAGCAGGTGCCAGGCCCCGCGGCTGCCGTTGGGCTCCTGGAAGCCGATCGCCTCCGGCGGGAGGCCGGGCGCGCTTTTCGGGCTGAAGATCGCCACCAGCGCGATATAGCCGGCATAGAGGCCGCTCAGGATGAGCCCGGGAATGAAGGCGCCCTCGTACATGTCGCCCACGGAGCGGCCGAGCTGGTCGGCCATGACGATGAGGACGAGCGACGGCGGAATGATCTGGGCAAGCGTTCCGGACGCGGCGATGACGCCGGTCGCGACCCGGCGGTCGTAGCCGTAGCGCAGCATGATGGGCAGCGAGATGAGGCCCATCGAAATGACGGAGGCGGCCACCACGCCGGTCGTCGCCGCAAGCAGCGCCCCGACGAAGACGACGGCGAAAGCCAGACCGCCCCGCACCGGCCCGAACAGCTGGCCGATGGTGTCGAGCAGGTCCTCCGCCATTCCCGATCGTTCGAGAATGAGCCCCATGAAGGTGAAGAACGGGACCGCGAGCAGCACCTCGTTGTTCATGGTGCCGTAGACGCGTTCCGGCAGCGCCTGCAGGAAATTGGGATTGAAAAGGCCCAGCTCGATCCCGATCCAGCCGAAGATCAGGCCGTTGGCTGCGAGCGCGAAGGCGACCGGATAGCCGAGCAAGAGGAGAACGATGAGCGCCGCGAACATCAGCGGCGCCATATTGTGAATAATGAACGCGGTCATCGGGCTGTCTCCGGAGCGGTCAGGCGCGATGAGCCGGTGTTTCGGGGTGGTCAAGCAGCTGTTCGACCTCCGCCTCCGCCATATGGCCGCTGCCGGTATGCGGGTCCTCCATGTCGCCCCGCAGAATGGCGATGCGTTTGATGAGCTCGGAGACGGCCTGCAGGAAGAGGAAAACGAAACCGACAAGGATCAGGAACTTGGCCGGCCATTGCGGTAGTCCGCCGGCGCTCGATGACTGCTCGTTGATCGCATAGGAGCGTTCCGCGAAGGGCGCGGAGGTCACGATCATCACGATCGTGAACGGCAGCAGAAAGACGACATGGCCGATGATGTCGA
Organism: Chelatococcus sp. GCM10030263; assembly: GCF_042666455.1. Taxonomy (NCBI): domain Bacteria; kingdom Pseudomonadati; phylum Pseudomonadota; class Alphaproteobacteria; order Hyphomicrobiales; family Chelatococcaceae; genus Chelatococcus; species Chelatococcus sp. GCM10030263. The sequence goes on from NZ_JBHTDB010000009.1 coordinate 532,675, forward strand.
TCCAGTCGCGAACACGCTTCGACAGCTGTCCGTTGATGATGTCGATGCGGATATGCTCGTTCGAGAGCAGGGTCCACGGCGAGCACATGAGGAAGACGACGCCGAACAGCACCCATTGCAGCTCGAGCCAGCTGTTCGACGAGATATCGAAGAGCTTGCGCACGATTGCATTGAGGGCGGACACGACGACCGCCGCGAGGATGAGCCAGGCACACCACCGGCCGAGGCGGCTGTTCACGGCGTCGATGGCACGGCTGATTGCAAGAAGCGCGGACATGTCCACCTCCCTCTGGAAGGACTTCTCTTTAAGGAAGTCTGGTCGAAGAAGATTCTCAGGAAATCACGAGGCGAAAGCTGATCGGATCCAAAGGCGAGCTATGCCGCGGGTCCTAACCCATCGCTGCCGACCCTACAAGGAGCGCCCCATCTTCCGTCCCAGGCGAATAGCGCATTCGCGACGGTCGAGCTTCTAGACTTTGGTTGTAGGACGCTGCGGGGCGCGAGGCATCAGCCGCCGGTCACGCTCATGTGACGCCCGACCGCGGGGCGCGACCGGCGCCGATCGATCACGAAGTCATGGCCGCGCGGCTTGCGGGTGATCGCCTCGGCGATGGTCTGTTCGAGCAGCGCATCGCTTTCGCTCGCCCGCAGCGGGGTTCTGAGATCGGCTGCGTCCTCCTGGCCAAGGCACATATAGAGCGTGCCCGTGCAGGTGACGCGCACGCGGTTGCAGCTCTCGCAGAAATTATGAGTCATCGGCGTGATGAAGCCGAGTCGCCCCCCCGTTTCGTGTAGCCGCACATAACGCGCCGGCCCGCCCGTGCGATCGTCGATCTCGTCGAGCGTATAGCGCTGCTTCAGCTGTGCGCGCACGAGCGACAGCGGCAGGAACTGGTCGATGCGCCCCGGCTCGATCTCGCCGAGCGGCATCACCTCGATGAGGGTGAGGTCCATGCCGCGGCCATGCGCCCAATCGATGAGCTGCGGGATCTCCTCCTCGTTCACGCCTTTCAGCGCGACCGTGTTGATCTTGACGGCAATGCCCGCCGCCTGCGCAGCGTCGAGGCCTTCCATCACACGGCGGAGATCGCCCCAGCGGGTGATCGTGCGGAATTTCTCGGGATCGAGCGTGTCGAGGGAAACGTTGATGCGCTTGACCCCGCATTGGGCGAGATCGGCCGCGTGGCGTGCGAGCTGCGTACCGTTCGTCGTTAACGTGAGCTCATCGAGGGCGCCGCTGTCGAGATGGCGCGAGAGCCCCCGGAACAGTTGCAGGATGTCGCGGCGCACCAAGGGCTCGCCGCCGGTGATGCGCAGTTTGCGCACGCCGCGCCGGATGAAGGCGCTGCACATGCGATCGAGCTCCTCGAGTGACAGCAGGTCGCGCTTGGGCAGGAAATGCATGTCTTCCGACATGCAATAGACGCAGCGCAAGTCGCAGCGGTCTGTCACCGACACCCGCAGATAGGTGATGGCCCGGCCGAAGGGATCGATGAACGGCACTGCCGCGCTTTGCTCGATTTGCTCTGTCGGCACGGATATGGACCTCACGCCTTGCGTCTTCCGGCGGTATCCGCACGATGGGCTTTTGCCGTCGCGGGCACCAGCGCTAATTTAAGCGTTATTCCGTGGCGATCAATCCCACCGGATATATCGGCGACAGCTCAGGCCGGAAGCCTCGGTTTGCCGGGGCGGCGAAGCTGGGCTAAGCCTGCCACGACCTTCTGAGCGCGCCCGGAGATCCCCCATGGCGACTGTGCATTGGCCGAGCGAATTGCGGCTCTCCGCCGATAAACGGGTGTTCACTGTGTCTTTCGAGAGCGGCGAACTCTTCTCCCTGCGCGCCGAATATCTGCGGGTGATGAGCCCCTCGGCGGAGGTGCGCGGGCACTCTCCCAGCGAGCGCAAGACCGTGGCCGGCAAGAAGGATGTGACCATCGCAGCCGTCGAGCCCGTCGGCCGCTACGCGGTGCGGCTCGTATTCAGCGATGGGCACGACACCGGACTCTTCACCTGGGACTACCTGCACGAGCTCGGCGCGACCGAGGCCGAGACCTGGGCTGCCTATCTAACCGAGCTGAAGGATAAGGGGCTGTCGCGAGGTTGATCTCGACCCTGCACAGCAAAAAGGCCGGGCAAGACCCGGCCTGAATGGCGCCGCGTGGATCCGCAGCCTTTTATCAGCGCTGCACGACGACTCGGGTGCCCACATTGACCCGGTCATAGAGATCGATCACGTCCGCATTCATCATGCGAATGCAGCCGGAGGAGACGGCCTGGCCGATGGTGTCGGGCTCGTTGGAGCCGTGAATCCGGTAGAGCGAGGACCCGAGATAGAGCGCGCGGGCGCCAAGCGGGTTATCGGGGCCGCCGACCATATGGCGCGGCAGATCGGGTCTGCGCTTCAACATCTGCGGCGGAGGCGTCCAGCCGGGCCACTCGCGCTTCTGGGTGATCGTCTTGGCGCCACCCCAAGCGAATCCGGGGCGTCCCACGCCGATGCCGTAACGGATGGCGATACCGCCGGGTTGAACCAGATAAAGCCGCCGCTCGCGCGTCGATATCACGATGGTGCCCGGCTTATAGGGCCCGTCGTAGTGCACGACCTCGCGCGGAATGCCGGAGGCTTGCGGTCTGAAGCTGTCGGGCTGGACGTCGAGAGGTTGGCGGGTCAGAGGGTCGATCTGATAGGCACTTGCGGGGGTGGCGATAACGGCAGCGCAGAAAGCACCCGCGATAGCAAGAAGCTTCGCACTCATATTTGCCTCGAAGTTCGGCGGAAGACCAAAACGGCGGCTCCGCCCGTTAATTTAGGCGTTTATCTGGCAATAACTTGTCTAAAGAATGCGTAACCCGCAACCGCCAAACCTTGGGCTTTGGTGCACATCGGCGTGATCGTCGAGACGCGTGGCGGCGGCGCAACAGTTGATGCTACCGCAGCTTACCGCAGCGCAGCACAACATCGGCGCTGGTGGCGTTGACCGGCGCACAGACCCGCATCGGCCGATTCCGTCGCCAATCCCGGTGCCTTACGAGGGGCGTGTCTGCTTTTCGAGCTCGCGCTTTTTCTGCGGATAATGGGCGGGATCGTTGTAAGCTTCGTGCGTCGCCTCTTCGGTGATCGCGTCATTGGCGCGATTGCGCGTCCGCGACTGCCGCACGCCCCAGATCAGCGCGATGAGGAGCAGGACGGTCCCGACACCCCACAGAATTTCAGGTGAATTGAACATGTCGTTTCCAGCTCGCCGTTCGCCGACGGTCATGCCTCGCCAGATAAAAGGGGCGAGGCGCCGTCATCAGTCGAACCGCCTGGGGAGCGAGATGTTCCGCCCCGAACTCGTGGTGAGGCGTCAGCGCTACAGCCGCGTTGCTGGTGGGCAGATCCGGATCATCGGAGCCTCGCCCCTGATCAGCGTCGGCTCGCGGCAGGACTGACCGGTCGTCAATCGCAACGGGATCGCCGGTGATCGATATAGACGCGCCAATAGGCGACCGCGTCGAAATCCGGATGCGTGCTGACGCGGCTCTCAGGGTCAACCGCCCTGAGAAGCGCTTGGCCGTCCGGCACGGCGCCTGACGAGGCACAGGCAAGCTCATCGGCGCGCGTCCACACCTCATTCGTCAATCGCATCTCGTCCAGCGGGCGGAGATTGTAGAGATATGTCGTTCCCGATGCGACCCCTAGGGAAACGGCGAGAACCGCCCGCATGGCTCGGCCGAAACGCAACAGCCAGCCGCAGAGTGCAGCCGTGGCAGCGCCCAAGCCGAGGAACGCCGTTCGGGTGTCGATATAGGCGCATCGCTTTAAGCTGTCCCCGCACCACTCCTGATATTTCGTCACAATCGCGACCGGAGCCGTTACGTAGAAGCTGAACAGCAAGGCGACCACGGCGATCAACAGCCAAGGCCGGTCCATTTCCATGTGCTCGAGCGCTCGCCATGCAACCGCGGCTGTCACAATGAGAAGGCCAGCCGATATCACAAGCGCCTCAGGCGAGGCCTTGGTGAAGTCGGTCGGCCTGACATTGAGTAGCGCCGTTCCATTCAGCACGTGGAAGAACGCAGTCCGGAGCACGGCATCGATGCTTCGCCACCCGTCCGGCACGTTGCCGGTGTAGCCGGACGGATGGAGATGCCGAAAGCCCAGGTAGAGCGCCAAGGCGGCCGTAAGGACAGCTGCATCGGCCACGAGTCCGCTGGACTTCAGCCGCGCGATCCCTTCGGCTCTCCCCGCGCTGAAGCCGGCGAGATATTCACAACTCACGAGCCCTAAGCCGAGCACGAACGCGAACTCGTTGATGATGAGGCCGAGAAAGAAGACGGCGGCAAGCGAGAGCCGGACGAGCGGCGATTGGCCCTCCCTCCGGAGGAGCCTAGCGGCAAAGATCAACACGAAGGGGATGGTGTTCTGAAGAGGGTAACTGTTCGGCGGCATATGCTCGAAGCCAAGCCGCTGGCAAGTTGCCAGGACAAGGAAAGTGAGCAGCGCAGCCGATCTCGATCGGCACAGACGCCCGACCCAAAGGCCGGCCAGTAGCAGAAGCCCATACCACGCGCCGACCGCCACAACTCTGAACCATATATCTGGCGCGAGATAGCTCGCCACGAGATTGATGGGCGTGACGAAGAAGTGGCCGATGCGCCCCTGACCTTGCGCCGCAGCACGAGCCAGCTCCACGACGCCGCTGAAGCTGTTCGTCAGCATCTGATAGTGAGACTGGATGTCGTCAGCGGTGAGAAGGTAGCCGGGAACGAACAAGCGCGCGTGCAACGCTGCCGCTGCCAACGCACCAAGCCAGAGCAGAGCGGGACTTCGCCTGAAACGCATAATCGCCGCCCGGGGCAACCCAACAGGGCCTAATAGGTCGTGGTCGGAAATGCCTCGCAATAATGGTGGGTGCGACAGGGATTGAACCTGTGACCCCTGCCGTGTGAAGGCGGCTGCCCCCTGCCAAACAATTGATTTCTCCATGTTTGTCGCACAGGAGCACTGTCTATAGTTCTAGAGCCGAGGCAGCTTTGCGCAAGAACCCAGGAGAGAACCAGGCGTAGATCCGGTAGGTAATTCGCGGGTCCGAATGACCCAGGTATTGGGCTATCTCCTCCATCGAGACCCCGGACTCAGTCATCCATACTGCGGCGGTATGACGCAGCGCATGAGGCGGCGGGTCAGACAACCCGGACTTCCGCACGGCTGTCCGCGTCACAAACGCTCGTTGAGGGTAACTCTGGTGGAGGTGGTCAGGCCAGCCGCTCCTCGGCCACGGTCTCGAATAGCAGCGATGTCGTGTTCTGTGTCAACATCCAGGTGGCAGGTGGCGGCAATGCTTCCGCCTTTGACGGTGGTGGCAACACCAACTGCCAGTTGAATAGCTGGGGGATCATTAACGAAATCTAGTCAACTGCCGCAGTTTCCTAAGCGGCGCAGTGATCCTCCAGGACGTTGAGTGATACACTTCATCCAACACCCTGTTAGGCCTCTCTGTCTCTGATACTGGCCATTTGGCTGGGCGACGGGCCTGCTTGGTCGCGAAGACCTCGAAAAGCCACCCGTCCCTCAACCCCACGCTATCCACGTGAAGCCCAGAGCTGCTAAGGTGCCGGGCTAAGCTCGAGGCCGTGAAGCCGGCCAAGTGGTAGTCCCCCGTGTAGGCTTGGGTGCCGTAGAATAGGTGAATGATCTTCTCCGCTTCCTCGGCGCCGGCCCCTTCGGCTTTAACCAGGAGGTCTGCCATGTGAAGCAGCGAGGGGACGCGGATGAACAAGATGCCGGTGGGGGATAGCAGCCGGGCCCACTCCTGGAGAGCTGCCTGGGTCTTTCCCCGCTCGAAGTGCTCCAGTACGTCCTGAGCCACAATCTCCTCGAAATAGTCTGCGGGGAGCATGGGGAGGTGCGTAACGTCGGCCACAAGGTCCGGCGAGTGGTGGGGTGCGAAATCCACGTTGAGGTAGCCCTCACGCACGTCGTATCCGCAGCCCAGGTTAAGCTTCCTTGGCAGGGGGGATGGCAGACTATCCGACCCTCGGCGCGCCATTTCACTCGTAGCATTCACCGCAGGCTCTCCCCCTCAATGTTGCCTTGGCCTTGCCGGTCTTGAAGTTCCCTAAGCAAATTCGCATGCACGGTGGCAAGCATGTCCATCATTTCCCCATGATGAGGCAAAAGCACCTTAAAGGCGGCAATTTATACACCCACCAGATCGTAATGCAACAACGTCATAAACATGGCAGTAGACCGGACACTATTCTTCAATCAGATACGTAAAAACCTGTTCAGAAACCATCTCAATCAAGACCAAGTCGACAGCATCAACACCATTATCGACGAATGGGACAAGAGAAAGCTCACGGATATTCGATGGCTCGCCTACGTTCTGGCGGCCCCCTACTACGAGACTGCCAAGGAGATGCAGCCGATCACTGAATACGGCAGTACCTCTTATTTCACTAAGGTTATGAGGGCCGAGCGGATCTCGGGAACACGCAGCGAGGCGACGGCGCTCGCTACCACGGCACGGGCTTTGTCCAGATCACCGGTAGGACCAACTACGCCAAGGCAGGCAGCGCATCGGTGCCGATCTGGTCAGCAATCCCGACCTCGCCCTCAAGCCCGAGTACGCCGTCCTCATCCTCTTTGAGGATTGATTGAGGGCTGTGCACGAGCCACAAGCTCTCCGATTTACGCAAAGCCGGGGGCTTCTGGACAGGTCCTAATGACCGATCGCCTGTTTGGGACTATCGATGTCTGTTCGACGAGTTCGCATTTCTGTGCGCGGGTTCCCCCAACACAACCGATGGCGGTTCCTGCTGTATAGGGTGCCGCTATAGGTTGCAATTATCAACAAAAAGAATAACCTCATGGGTGCAGTTGCACCTGGGGAAAATGTCCTAGAGGTCTCTAAGTTGTTGATTATGATGGTGGGTGCGACAGGGATTGAACCTGTGACCCCTGCCGTGTGAAGGCAGTGCTCTCCCGCTGAGCTACGCACCCATCAATGGTGCATTCAAAAGCATAGGCGCCGGCCGATGGCAAGCCTCATGCTGTCGATTGGCTCTGAGCGGGGGAGGGCGCGAAGCCATCAAGCCCGGCCACCGCATCCCACAGCTCGTCGAAATGGGTGATGATCCGATCCGGGTCGAGTTGGTCGACCGGTATTTCCGTATAACCGAAGGGCACCGCAATCACCGGGATCCCGGCGGCCTTAGCGGTTTTGATGTCGGTCAGCGAATCGCCGACCATGATCGCGCGCGCCGGATCGCCGCCGGCCTTCTCGATCGTCAGCGTCAAATGGCGCGGGTCCGGCTTGTAATAATCGAAGCTGTCGCGGCCGCAGATGGCAGCGAAGCGGTCGGCCGCGCCCAGCAGTTCGAGCAGGCGAACGGCGTGCCGCTCGATCTTGTTGGTGCAGACTGCAAGCAGCCAACCGGCATCGGCAAAATGCCGCAGGGCGTCTTCGACACCCGGGAAAAGCCGGCTCAGATCCGCGATGTGATCGTGATAATGGCGCATGAAATGCGCGTAGAGCCGCTCAGTCTCGTCCGCGCCGGAGGCCCGCCCGCTGAGCGCCAGCCCCCTTTCCAGAAGCGCCTTGGCGCCTGCGCCGATGAGATCGCGCGCCTGTTCCAGGGGCAGCGGCGGCAACCCCTCATGCGTCAGGACGACATTGAGGGTCCCGATGAGATCGGGGGCCGTATCGGCGAGGGTTCCGTCGAGATCGAAGACGAGAACGGGAGGGCGATGCTTGTTCATGGTTATGGGCTACCGAAATCGGGGTGGAGAGGCAAGCATCGTGCGGGAATGAAGCCTTTGGGCGATATGCGATGATAATATCCGGCCATGATTCGGGACGAGTGCCCGAACCGCACCTTGGACGCGTCAGGAACCATCTATGATCACATCACCGTCCTTGCTCGCAAGGCGCATCGGCCTCGGGATTTTCGCCGGTGTCGTGCTCGCCGGCGCCGCTCCCTTCGAATTCGTACCCGCGCCGCAAACCGATCTCAACCGCATCTATCGCATCGATCGTGTCACGGGCGAGGTGAGCGCGTGCCAGTACGGCCTGAAGGAAGGCACGATCGGCGTGACCTTCTGCTACCCGGCGGGTGAGGGGGCTAGCAAGCAGACGCCCGGTGAATACGGCCTCGTCGCTTCTCACCACGAGCGGGAAGGCGGCGTCTTCCGCGTGAACTACCGCACAGGGGAGATGAGCGTCTGCTACGTCTTCAACGAGCAGGTCGTCTGCACGCCACAGGCAACGACCAGTGCGGCGCAGCCGACAGCCCCGCTGTCGGGCCCGACCGAGGGCCAGAGCCCGCACTAGCCGCGCGGACCCAAGCCGACCGGGCGTTGCCTCTGGCGGCGGCATCCGACCAAAAATGAAGGCCCTCGCCGGGGAGGCGAGAGCCTGGTGCTTTGGGGAGAGCATCCGGCGCAAGAGGCCGGGCGGACTTAGAATTTCAAGGCGAGATCGACACCGGCGCCGCGCGGATCGACGGTGCCACGCGCAACCTCCTCCAGGATGATGCGTCGCGTTTGCTGCTTGAAATCGCCCCAGGTGCCAAGGCTCGTGCCGCATCCGGAGCATCTGACGAGGCTATGATCGGTTAAATCGTCGGGAAGCATGATGGCAGAACAGTCGCAGGCGTCACATGCAAACTGTGAGGTCAAGGCAAAACCGCCCATTTTCGGAGATCCTGTTCTTCTTGTTCCGGGGCGATAACCCGCCGGGCTCGCGTTGGTTCCCACCGGAGCCGTTGCCGTGCGGCCGAGCGGCCGATGTCATGTCCAAGCTTCAGGACGGCTGATGCTGGACTTTCCGCTCGCCTCTTCGCGTGATAGAGACGGGCACCTTCCCGATTGATCCACGAGGCCGAATGATGCAGCTCAGCGCTTCAAGTCTGTCCGTCGAGCCCTGTCTCGTCGGCGGCGCTTGGGCCGGCAAGGCGCGGCCGCTGGCCGAGCCCCAAGTCATGCTTCCTTCCGGACTGAATCCATGAGCCTCGATCAAGAAAAGCGGGCGGCGGCGGCGCGAGCGGTCGAACTCGTGGAAGACGGCATGCGCCTTGGCCTCGGCTCCGGCTCGACCGCGCAGCATTTCGTGGCGCTGCTCGGCGAGCGTGTCAGGGCCGGTCTCAGCGTGGTCGGGGTGCCGACCTCCGAGCGCACCCGCATCCAGGCGGAGGCCGAAGGCATTCCGCTGACCGATCTCGACACCCATCCTGAGCTCGACCTCACCGTCGACGGCGCCGACGAAATGGACGGGGAGTTGCGGCTCATAAAGGGGGGGGGCGGAGCGCTGCTGCGCGAGAAAATCGTGGCGGCGGCGAGCCGCCGCATGGTGGTCATCGCCGATGACAGCAAGCGCGTGGCCGTGCTCGGACGCTTTCCCCTACCGATCGAGGTCGTGCCTTTCGGCCTCGGTGCAACCCAGCGCGCCGTAAGCGAGGCCGGCGCGCGCGCCGGCTGCCGCGGCGATATCCGGGTGCGCCGAGCGGCCGGCGGCGAGCCCTTCGTCACGGACGGCGGGCATCTGATCCTCGACGCCGCCTTCGATGCGATCGCCGACCCGCAGAGCCTCGGCGAGGAGCTTCTGGCGATCCCCGGCGTCGTCGAGCACGGCCTGTTCATCGGCCTTGCAACCGGCGCGATCATCGCCTCGCCGGACGGCCTCAGCATCTATGGTGATCTCACACGGGCGCGTATGTCGCCGAGGAGTTCAACGTTATGAAACGCCCCGCACACCTCTTTGCGGCAACCGCCCTGGCTTTTGCACTCACTTTCGGCACCGCTGCATTCGCGCAGCAGGCGGCGCAGAGCCCCGAGGTCGGGCCCTCCGCATCCAATCTGACGCCAAAGCAGGTGGATCTTGCCCGCTCGGTCGTGCTGGGCTCGGGCATGGGCCGGTCCTTCGAGGCGCTCGTACCAACTTTTGCCGATCAGATACGGCAGCTCTATGTTACCCGTCCCGAGATCCAGAAGGATCTCGATACGGTGCTCGAGCAGATCAGGCCGGAGATCGAAAAGCGGAAAGACGAGCTCATCACGGCTGCCGCTCGGACCGTGGCCACCCACCTGAACGAGGCCGATCTCACCCAGATAGACGCCTTCTTCAAGTCGCAGGCCGGGCAGCGCTATGTGGCGGCTCAGCCGCTCGTGCTCGACGACATCTTCAACGAGATGCGCCAGTGGACGAGCCAGACGGCGGATTTCGCGCTGGCACGCGTCCGCGAGGAAATGAAGAAGAAGGGTCACAACGACCTCTGACGAGGGCTGGCCGTCTCGGGAGACCCTGCTCGGGGGCCCCGGTGACCGGCCGCGCAGAGCCCAAAAGACCTGCCATCTTCTGTCGATCATAAAGGGCGTCAGAGCGTCTGCTCCGGCGCCCGCAATCCGTGGGGGCTGCTCGATGTGAGCGCAGCACGGATCGCGACCTTTCCTGCGGAGCGAACCAGAGCGTTTCAATTGGCGCGGGTGCTCTGCCCCCATAAGTGTCCTTATGCGAGAGCGCGCCGATCCCTATGGATCCGGCCTCATCCGATCGTCGCAACTTGGGACATCGACGCCTCCACGCTGAACGGCACGGCCGAGGCTGCGGCCGCGGCGGCATTTTCACCTGCCTCGATGCTGAGGCGCGTCAGGCCGCGCGATCAATCACCTCGATGGGGCGGTCTCTCGCATTCGGTGGTCATCCGGCTGGCGGTTGCCGGACCGAGGGGGGCGAATGGAAGAGCGCGACAGACAATCCGGCATGGGTGAGACGATAAGGAATGCGTCCGTGCCGAGCTCCGAGGACATGGGGCGCATCATCGACCTGTCCGGGGCCGTGGGCACGCGCACGGTGCTCATCCGGGATTTGCCGGAGGCGGTAACCTTCGATCATGTCCCGCTCGGCGCCCGTCTCCACCTGAACAATGCCGCACAGAGCACCACGGTCCGCTTCGACGGGGCGGAAGGCGCGGACGACCGGGCGACGGTGGAAGTTCTCGGCAAATGCGGCCGCCTCAGCCTCGCTCAGATCGAACATGTGAGGATCGAGGCGAACGCAAGCGGGCGCATTGTCCTGGACGCGGATACTCTACGCACCCTCACTATCGACGCTCGCCGCCCGCTCACGATCGATCTTTCGGGCACCCTGGCTCCTCTGGAACGGGTCGATGCATCGGCAAGCCAGGGCCGTATCCATTTCACCGCCGCCGAGGCCGAGCCGCTCGATCTCACCGGTGGCAGCGGCCCGGATATGATCAAGCTTTCCGGTGGCCGGGACAACCGCGTTGCCACAGGCGCTGAGGTCGACGATGTCGCCACGGGATCCGGGAATGACTTCATCGATCTCGGCGCGGGTGACGATAAAGTGGATGCTGGCGGTGGTCTCAATGTGATTACGACGGGCCCGGGCCGCGACACCATCGTCATCGGCGCTGCCGGCAACTCGTCCCTCGCTGAAGGCGCTGGCCTGACCACCGTCACGGATTTCGACGGCGAGGGTGGCGACAAACTCTGGTTCAAATTCGCATCCGACGGGCGCTTGGCCGATGAGGACGCGCTGGCCGCCATCGAGACGAGGATCGCCGCGCTCAATGCGTCTGCCGGCCTGCGCGACGCCCTTCATGCCGCACGGGAATTGACCGCCGGGGGGGATGCCGGTTGGTTCGTATGGCACGGCTCGACTTATGTCTTCGTCGACCATCCCAGCGATCCGCTGGTCCACCTGCAGAGCACCGTCCCCCTCTCCGCCGAGAATTTCGTCTGGGGTGAGTGACCTCGGATACCACGCCGCGATGATACAGAAGAGAACTCGATAGTTTACTCCTGCATTGCAGTGCTGCCGCGCCTCATAATTTTTCAAGTTTACGGCTTATTCCCGTGCGATTTTGCCGATCTCAGGCACTTTTATTGCAATCAATACTGTGCACATGCCAGCATATCGGCTGCGCAAAGTAGCATATCAAGCTGCTTGATCGCTTACGGCACATGGCTTCTGTGTATTCATGGCACATACACGCCAATACACGGCAATTGCGGACCGGGGCCGAGAGTCTTCCCGCCCTTGGCTTGGGTTCGCGGACAGAAGGAGCGGCGGCTTTGCGTGAGGGCAATCTAACCGCGATAGAGCAGGGAACATCGGCGCTCCCAAATGTGGCGCATATCGCGGATCCCCCACCAAGCCGGGACGCGAGATCATGACCCATGGCCATAGGACAAGGCCTCAGGAGAGTGCTGCCCATCAGCGTGGACCAAGCAAGAAGCTGCGCATCGAGGTCGAGGCTGCCGACGATGGCGTGGACGAGGGGGACAGCACCGCGCGGTCAGGCGCCTCTTGCGTCCTCTCCGAGCCGGAGGGCCTTCCGCTCGAAGGGCTGATTCTGCAAGGCCGTCCCGAGCCGACCGTGCTGCGCGCCTGGATGGGTCCGGGACGCGCCACGCCTCATCTGACGGATATCGAATATCTCCGCGTGACAGCGAAAGCCTATGGAGTACCGCGGACTCACGATGCCGGGTCTCCCTTGCCCACTGCCATCTACGACGCGTCTCAGAGCCATGGCCTGATGATGGTGTCCGTCCTCGCGGCCGAGACGGATATCGTCCTTGATCACATGCCGCTCGGCACGACAATCAGCCTGAAATGCCTGGCGCGGACAACGACGATAGCCTTCACGCAAGCAGCGGGGCCGGAAGACCGAGCCGACATCTTCGTCACCGGTAAGGCCCGCCTCCAGCTGCCGGATATCGAGCATCTGCGCTTGCGTACTTTCCGCGGCAGCACCATCGAGCTCGATGCGCCGGATGTCGAGATCTTGAAGATCGAGGGCGAGAGCGCGCGCGTGGTGGTGCAGCACCCATCGGTCCAGTTGCATGAAATCGATGCACACTGGGTCGCTGGGGATTTCGAGCTCCTGTTCACGGCATCTCACGACTTCGCCGTTTTCGGCGGAGGCAGCAAGAATAACATCGTCGTCCCCGGCACCGGGATGAGATTGGTCGCGACCGGAAATGATGACGACGTCGTGCGGACCGGTGACGGTGACGACCTGATAGGCGTGGGAGCCGGGGACGATCGTGTCGAGGCTGGCGGAGGCTTCAACTGGATCACGCTCGGCAGGGGAGCCGATCGAGTGATTATTGCCGATCAAGGCGACAGTGTCGCCTCGCCTCACCGCGGCATTACGACGGTCACCGACTTTAGCATGGACGACGACGACGCCATCGTCTTTGCCTTCGCGCGGCCGGACAGGGACATGAAGGCACCGCATAAGCATCTGATCGAAGAGGGGAGCGCGCGCAGCCTCGAGGAGGTGCATCGTGATGCGCTCGGGGCCAGCGACAGCGCGGCATTCTGGTTCCACAAGGACGGCGACACCTATGTGGGATGCGGAGAAGCGCTGGTCCGGCTGCTCGGACAAATCGAGCTCGCCGAGAGTGCGATCAACTGGGTCGAGCATTGATCCTGGCGAGCCTCTGCGTGTCCCTGCATGAGATCGCGGTGGAAACGGTGAGATCCTGTCGGCCGCACCACTGAGAGTAGTTGTTCCGTCGACATTGGAGTTTGGCTGATGGCGTCTCTACCTAAGTCATACAACGAAAGACTGGTGCTCAGAAAAGCGTCGGCCGAAATGGAAGGCAGCTCCCTCGACAAGCCGCTTTGGATATTGGGACAAAAGGTCAGCGTCTTCATAAAGGGCTCTCCGCCCACGGACGCCGTCATCGACGCGCGGGCGGTGGAAAAGCGCTTTGCGCTTACGATCGTGGCCTTATCAGATGAGCGGCAGGACGATACTCGGGAGAGGCCCCTGGTCATAGGAAGCGCCTACGGAGATAACCTCATCGACGTGAGGGACAACGCGCCTTATGCGATCGTGACCTTTCACGGCGACGATGAAATTTATCTCGGACCTGGCGGCGGCGGTGTCACGCCAGGCGCCGGCAAAAACGTCGTTCATGCGAACAGCGGGCCCGATAAGATCGCGTTCTATGCGGCGGAGAAGTCACGCTACGAAGGGGGCTCCGAAGCTTGCCTCACGACCATTCGCAATTTCACGCCTGGGCAGGACGTGATCGAACTAAATTTTTCGTCGACCCTCGCCCTGGTCTCTCCCGAGGTCCAAAACGAAATCGATCGGGTGGTCGCGGCCTTGGGCCCAACAGCAACCCTCGGCGAGGCGCGCCGCGCAGTCTTAGGCGTCGACGGAGTGGAGGACGGCCAAGTTTTCCGGTTCTGGCATCTCGGCGACACCTATATCGGCGCTGATAATGCCGAACGCACCACAATCAGGCTGACCGGAATTCTCGATCTGTCGCCGGCGGATTTCGACCTGGAGCCGTTTTTGATCGGCTCGTAACCTAACAACCTTTCGACCGGCGCTAATCCTCGTCGGCGCGGAAGCGGTCTAAGCCCTTCACCACGAACGGCGCGGTGAGGGCGACGAGGGCAAGCCCGAGCAGCACGGCGGCGAGCGGGCTCTCGACCAGGGCGATGGGATCGCCGAGGCTGATCGACAGCGCGCGTCTCAACTGTTGTTCCGCCATCGGTCCGAGAATGAGGCCGATGACCACAGGCGCGATGGGATAGTCGAAGCGCCGCATGAAAAAGCCCAGGACGCCGAAGACGAGCAGCATCATGAGCTCGACGACCGACGGCTTGGCGGCGATGGTGCCCATCGTGGCGAAGACCAGAATGCCCGCATAGAGCCAGTGCTGGGGAATGGCCAGCAGCCTGACCCAAAGCCCGACGAGCGGCAGGTTGAGCACCAGTAGCATCGCATTGGCGATGAAGAGGCTGGCGATCAGGCCCCAAACGAGTTCCGGATGCTCGGCGAAGAGAAGCGGACCGGGATTGAGATTATATTGCTGGAAGCCCGCCAGCATCATGGCGGCGGTCGCCGAGGTCGGCAGCCCCAGCGTGAGGAGCGGCACCAGCGTGCCGGCAGCGGAGGCGTTGTTGGCGGCCTCGGGCCCCGCGACGCCCTCGATGGCGCCCTTGCCGAATTCTTCCGGGTATTTCGTCAGCTTCTTCTCGGTTGCGTAGGACAGGAAGGTGGGGATTTCCGCGCCGCCCGCGGGGAGGGCGCCGATCGGGAAGCCGAAGAGCGTGCCGCGCAGCCACGGCCCCCAGGAGCGCTTCCAATCGCTCTTGGTCATCCACAGGGAGCCGCGCACCGGCTCCAGCGTCTCGGGCGCATGCTTGTGGCGCGAGGCGACGTAGAGCGCTTCGCCTACTGCGAAGAGCCCGACGGCGAGCGTCGTCACCTCGATGCCGTCGAGGAGGTCTGGCACGCCGAAATGGAGCCGCGCCTGGCCCGACAATTCGTCGATGCCGACGAGCCCGAGCGCGAGCCCGATGAAGAGGCTGGTGAGACCGCGTAAGGGCGAGGCGCCGAAGGTCGCCGACACCGTGACGAAGGCGAGCACCATCAGCGCGAAATAGTCGGCCGGCCCGAATTCGATGGCGATCTGCACGAGCCAGGGCGCGAGAAAGGCGATGCCGAGCGTAGCGATCGTGCCCGCGACGAAGGAGCCGATGGCGGCGGTGGCGAGAGCCGGCCCGCCGCGGCCGGCTTTGGCCATCTTGCTGCCCTCGATGGCGGTGGCGAGCGAGGCGCTTTCGCCGGGTGTGTTGATTAGGATGGCGGTCGTCGAGCCGCCATACATGCCGCCATAATAGATGCCGGCGAACATGATCAGCGAGCCCGCGGGATCGAGCTTGTAAGTAACGGGCAGGAGCAGTGCGACCGTGAGCGCCGGGCCGATGCCCGGCAGCACGCCGACGGCGGTGCCGAGAAAGACGCCGACGAGCGCGAAGAGGAGGTTCAGCGGCTGGATCGCGACGCTGAGCCCGTGCAGGAGGGCGGGAAAGGATTCCATCAGCGGCTTTTTTCAGAGGAGATTTTCGAGCGGCCCGCTCGGCAGGGAGAGCGCGAGGAGCTTCGCGAAGGCGAGATAGGTGACGAGCGCGAGGATGAAGCCGATGGCGAAATCGACCGCGAGCGCCTGCCGGCCGAAGGCGCGCGACGTGGCGGCAAACAAGACGGCGCTCGCCAGGATGAAGCCGCCGCCGAAAGCGATGATGAGGATAAGCCCGATGAGACCGCCGAGAATGATCAGCACCGGCGGCCAGTCGGCCGGCTCGGCCTTCGCCGTCAGTCCGCGCCAGGCTGCGAAGGCGGTTGCCGCGGCGAGCACGAGCAGCCCGAGCGCCACGACATTCGGCGCCGCCTCCGGCCCGATGCGCGCATAGGCAGGCGCGGCCTGCATGCGGCTCGCGTCGATGCGGAGGACGAGCGCCAGCACCGCCAGGCCGACGGCGATGATCAGGCCGCTGATATCGAAGCGCCGCCGTTGCCTGTCATTCATGCATGGATCCTAAAACTGCGGCCGGCGGGCGCTGCCCTGCCGGCCTGTTCTGCGGCGATCAGATCGCCATGGTCACTGGACGAGGCCGATCGACTTCAGCACGTCGGTGACGCGGGTCTGCTCGTTCTTGAGGAAATTGGCGAAGGCGTCACCCGAGAGATAGGCATCGTCCCAGCCCTTGGCCTTCAGCTGTTCCTGCCAGGCCTTCGATTTCGCGAGCTTGTCCATGAGCGACACGAGTTCCGCCGTCTGCTCTTTGGTCAAGCCGGGCGGTGCGACGACCGAGCGCCAGTTGATGAGCTCGAGATCGATACCCTGTTCCTTGAGCGTCGGCCCGTCGATATAGGCGACGCGTTCGGGGGCGGCGATGGCGATGAGGCGCAGTTTCCCCGCCTTGATCTGGCCTTCGAACTCGCTGTAGCCGGAGACGCCGGCCGTCACTTTCGCGCCGAGGATCGCCGCCAGCGCCTCGCCGCCGCCGGAGAAGGGGATGTAGTTGATCTTGGTCGGATCCACGCCGACCGTCTTGGCGAGGAGTCCGACGAGGAGGTGGTCCGTGCCGCCGGCCGAGCCGCCTGCCCAGGTCACTTTGGCTGGATCGGCCTTGAGCGCCGCCACGAGGTCCTGCGCGTTCTTGATCGGCGAGGAGGCCGGCACGACGATGGCCTCGTTCTCCGCCGTCAGCCGCGCAATCGGCGTCGTCTGGTCGAGGGTGACCGGCGACTTGTTCGTCAGGATGGCGCCGACCATCACTAGGCCATTGACCATGAGCTGCGAGGGGTCGCCCTTGGCGCTGTTGGCGAATTGCGCAAGTCCCACGATGCCGCCGGCGCCCGGCACATTGACGACCTGCGCACCCTTGACGAGGCCCTCCTCCGTTAGGGACGCCTGAAGCGATCGCGCCGTCTGGTCCCAGCCGCCGCCCGGGGCAGCCGGCGCGATAATCTTGAGCTCGGTCTGCGCCGAAGCGGCACCGGTCAGCCCGAAGGCGAATGCCGCCGCGGCAAGGCCCAGAATGGCGCGTCTTGGCGCGCCAGCGCGCAGAAATCGGCCTGATTCGACCACGGAAGTCCTCCCTCGTCCTTGCTCGCGGCTGCCTGCCGCCGACGAAATAACGGTAAAGCCGGGACATTTTGCGAGCAAGTCGTCACCTATCAGCCTTATTGTCTAGGCGCGTGCGCCGCCGCATGTCCTGCAAGGCCCGGCGGGAGGATTCTGTTCGGCTCGCGCTTGGCGGTTGCACGCGTGGCGCGCGTCGGCCAAAAGGGGCGGCCGGCGGTGAGGAGAAGGGTGAGGCCATGGCCATGGGCGATTTCGATGTGGATCTCTTCGTCATCGGCGCCGGCTCCGGCGGCGTGCGGGCCGGGCGGATCGCCGCCGGCTATGGCGCGCGGGTGGCGATTGCCGAGGAATCACGTGTCGGCGGCACCTGCGTCATTCGCGGTTGCGTGCCGAAGAAGCTCTATGTCTATGCGAGCCGCTTCCCCGACCATTTCGCCGATGCCGCGGGCTTCGGCTGGAACGTGCCCAAGGCGACCTTCCACTGGCCGACGCTCGTCGCCAACAAGGAAGCCGAGATCACCCGGCTCGAAGGCATTTATCGGCGCAACCTCGCCAATTCCGGCGTCGAGATCATCGATAGCCGTGCCGTCGTCGAGGATCCGCATACGGTGCGCATTCTGGCGACCGGAGCGCGCATCACCGCCCGCGTCATTCTGATAGCGACCGGTGCGCGACCCATTTTGGAGCCCGCCATCCCGGGTGGCGAGCTCGGCCTCATCTCCGACCAGATCTTCGACCTTGCCGCGCTGCCGGAGCGGCTGCTCGTCATCGGCGGTGGCTATATCGCTGTCGAATTCGCCGGCATCTTCTCCGGCCTCGGCGTCGAGACGACCCTGCTGCACCGCGGCCCGCATCTCCTGCGCGGTTTCGACGAGGATCTTCGCGTCGGCCTGGAAGAAGCCTATCGCGAACGCGGCATAGAGCTCTTGCTCGAGCGCACCATCGAGCGCCTCGACCGTAACGGCGAGGGTGTCCTGGCCACCTTGTCCGACGGGACCCGCCGCAGCTTCTCGCATGTGCTGGTGGCCACGGGCCGTTGGCCTCACACGCGCGGGCTCGGACTCGAGGCGGCGGGAGTTGCCCTCAACGCCAAGGGCGCGGTCGTGGTCAACGATTATGGCGCGACCAATGTGGCCTCGATCTTTGCCGTCGGCGACGTCACGGACCGGGTCAATCTGACCCCGGTCGCGATCCGCGAGGGCCATGCCTTCGCCGACACGATCTTCGGCGACAAGCCGACGACTGTCGACCACGCCACCATCCCGACCGCCGTTTTCTCCACGCCCGAACTCGGCACCATCGGGCCGAGCGAGGCCGCGGCGAGGGCGCTCTACCCCGACCTCGTCGTCTACCGCACGCGCTTCCGCGCCATGAAGTCGACGCTGTCTGGCCGCAACGAGCCGATGATGATGAAGATCCTGGTTGATCCCGCGACGGACAAGGTCATCGGCGTCCACATCCTCGGGGAGGGGGCCGGCGAGATGATCCAGGTGGTCGGCATCGCCGTGACCATGGGCGCCACGAAGGCCGACTTCGATCGCACGATGGCTGTGCATCCAACGGCGGCCGAGGAACTCGTCACGCTGCGCACGCCGGTGGCTTGAGCCGTAAGCCGACGGCGCATCAATTCGGAGCGCTCCGTGAAAAGCGTTGCGCACTCAGCGGCTTGTCACCGTCTCCGGAATCGATTTCGCAACCCTCTGCACCGCTTCACGTGGTCTGCGGCTCGACCTGCCCAAGCGGTTGGCCGAGCGGCTGCACCTCCTGGTCGAGAGGCGGCGGCGCCTTGCGTTTGATGCGCCAGATCACATAGAGGCCAAGCAGCAGATGCGCGATGGCATTGTGCAGGAAGAGCGCGCCATCGCCCAATCGCGCCATCAGGAACGAGGCCAGCGTCGGGCCGGTGATGGCGCCGAGGCAGTAGAGAAAGAGCAGCGTGCTCGATAGATGCACGGCGCCTGCTTCGTTGCGACGGTCGTTGGCATGCGCAGCGATCAGCGGATAAAGCACGGGAACGAAGAAGCCCATGCCGAAGGCGAGCGGATAGAGAAGCCAGGCGGCGGGATTTGTGGAGACCGCCAGCAGGGCGAGCTCGACGAGGACGGCGCAGCCGCAGATGACCGCGATCATCCACCGCCGGTCGACCCTGTCCGAGAGTCGTCCGAGCGGAAAGGGGCTGCCGGCCGAGCCGATGATAAGAACGGTCATGAAGGTGGCGACCACTGTCGTGCCGAGGCCGGTGCGCTCCACGAAGGCCGGCACGAGGCTCCACAGGCTGCCGTTGGCGAGGCCGACGAAAACGGCCCCCACCACGGCGATGGGGCTGCGGCGGGCGAGGCCGATGATGTCGAGGCGCCCCTTTGCCGGCAGGGGCGGCGGTTCGGCCCGCGTCAGCGCCATCGGTACGAGGGCCAGCACCACGAACATGGCCGCGGTCGAAAACAGCGTGAAGGAGCGCGGCGAGGCGATGTTCAGGAATTGCTGGCCGGTCGCGGAGCCGGCAAAATTCATGACATTGTAGAGGCCGAGCATGCTGCCGCGGTTGCGGTCGCTCGCCTTGGCATTGACCCATCCTTCGATCACGGCATAGAGCACGCCCAGGCAGAAACCCATGATGCAGCGCAGCGCGACCCACAGGATGGGCTCGACCGCGAGCGCAAAGCCGAGGATGGCGCTGGCGGCCACCGCCGCGAGCGCGGCAAAGGCCCGGATATGCCCGGCATAGCGGACGATCCCCGGTGCGAGCCAGGTGCCGCCGAGCATGCCGACGAAATAGGCCGAACCGATGATGCCGATCGTGGCGGGCGAGAATCCCTCGATCACGCCGCGCAGCGGCACCAAGGTGGTGACCAGCCCGTTGCCGATGATGAGGATGAAGACGGTGACGAGGACCGGCGCGACTGCGGCAATGGAGGCTGACACGGACATCAACACGAGCGAGGGGAAGGCGCGACTTCGATCTCATCCGATCACGGCGAAGTTACGGCTGCAATCGCCCATCGCGTGATTTTCGGCGTGATCTGCGGCCAAAAATGCAGGGCAGATGCCTATTAGGTGCATGGCTGCCGTTGCCGGCATCCCAAAAGCGGTTGACGCTCGCTTTTGATAGGAGTGTTCGTGTATAAGCCGCAAACTTCCCGCAAGGAGGAGCTGGTGGCCACTTGGGCTGCCGGTAGGGTCGTCAGGAGTGACTGCGATGAGCGAGCGTTGGACACCGTCGAGCTGGAGGTCGAAGCCGATCCAGCAGGTGCCGCTCTTTAACGATGCCGCCGCGCTGGCGAGCGTCGAGGAGCAGCTCGCCACCTTTCCGCCGCTGGTTTTTGCAGGCGAGGCGCGCAAGCTCAAACGGACGTTGGGCAAGGTCGCGGCCGGCGAGGCCTTCCTGTTGCAGGGCGGTGACTGCGCCGAAAGCTTCGCTGAACATTCGGCCGACAATATTCGCGATTTCTTCCGGCTGTTCCTGCAGATGGCCGTTGTGCTCACCTTCGCGGGCGCCTCGCCCGTGGTGAAGGTCGGGCGTGTCGCCGGCCAGTTCGCCAAGCCGCGTTCGGCGCCGAACGAGACGATCGATGGCCTGGAACTGCCGAGCTATCGCGGCGACATCATCAACGGCATCGACTTCACGCCGGAGAGCCGCGAGCCCGATCCGCGCCGCCAGCTGATGGCCTACCGCCAATCGGCGGCGACGCTCAACCTGCTGCGCGCCTTCGCTTCGGGCGGCTATGCCAATCTCGACAATGCCCATCGTTGGATGCTTGGCTTCGTCAAGGATAGCCCCCAGTCCGGGCGCTACCAGGAATTGGCCGATCGCATCACCGAGGCGCTGGATTTCATGCGCGCCTGTGGGATCGATCCGGAATCGCATCCGGAGATGCGCACGACCGATTTCTACACGAGCCACGAAGCACTGCTGCTCGGCTATGAGCAGGCGCTGACGCGGGTCGACTCCACATCCGGCGACTGGTACGCGACCTCCGGCCATATGATCTGGGTCGGCGATCGCACGCGCCAGCTCGACCATGCCCATGTGGAATATTTCCGCGGCATCAAGAACCCCATCGGGCTGAAATGCGGGCCTTCATTGAAGCCGGAGGAGCTTGTGAAGCTCATCTCCGTGCTCAATCCGGAAAACGAGCCGGGGCGGCTCACGCTTATCTGCCGTTTCGGCTCGGAGAAAGTCGCCGATCATCTGCCCGGTTTGGTTCGTGCCGTGAAGGCCGAGGGCCAGACGGTCGTCTGGTCCTGCGATCCGATGCACGGCAATACGGTGAAGGCGGGTTCGGGTTACAAGACGCGACCCTTCGAGAAGATCCTCTCCGAGGTGAAGCAGTTTTTTGCCGTCCACCAGGCCGAAGGCACCTATGCCGGTGGCGTGCATCTCGAGATGACCGGCAAGAACGTCACCGAATGCACCGGTGGCGCGCGCGCCATCACCGATGCCGACCTGCACGACCGCTATCACACCCACTGCGATCCCCGTCTCAATGCGGAGCAGGCGATCGAGCTCGCCTTCGTGGTGGCCGAGATGCTGAAGCAGGAACGGGCGGGCAAGCTGCGCGAGCACCACGCCGACGCGGCGGAGTAAGGCCGTTGGCGCAATTCGCGTGACGTTGCGCCGTGAATCATCACTGCCCGCTAATACCCGATAGCGAAAAAGTTCCGGTACCAATTCCCATCGAAGCGAGCCGCCCGGAGGCTTCCGGGCGGCTTTATTTTTACTTCATGCTCCGCATGGTATTTTGAATAGTTCCGCTGTAGGTCTGATCTTGTCCCCGCGAGCGTGAGCTGCCTTCAGGGTAGACTTCTGTTCATCGGAGATATGGGAGCTCGTCTTGTAAATT
Organism: Chelatococcus sp. GCM10030263; assembly: GCF_042666455.1. NCBI lineage: Bacteria > Pseudomonadati > Pseudomonadota > Alphaproteobacteria > Hyphomicrobiales > Chelatococcaceae > Chelatococcus > Chelatococcus sp. GCM10030263. The sequence continues at coordinate 554,926 of NZ_JBHTDB010000009.1, forward strand.
GTTCCACAGGAGTGGCTCCTGGTGAGCAAGTTATGATAGACTCTTGCCGTGTCATCGTAAAATTCCGTCACGACACCGATCTTGCCGCCACCGACCCAAGCCGTCTCACTTCCATCGAGTGGTTTCATTCCGAAGTCCTCCGCACGTGAAATAGCCTGTATAGGCTACAGTTACCTGAATAAGGATAGCATACATATATCATGGTCCATGTAATAAAGGATCGCATGGCCCGTATGTGATAACGTAAGTGGTGCTAATACCGAGAATATTTTGAATATACTTCGTATTCAAGTATGTTCGCGACAGGTTCATCAGTGCCGACGCCGCGGAGTAAAGTCCCCGTTGCTGGTAAGCCGCCCTCGGCCGCGATTACCTCAGGCCCGGGTTTGTCATTGCTTCGACGGATGAATGTTAGGCACACAGCGGGCCTCGTTTTAGCCGAAGCCGGCTCTCACCGATTCCGGCTCTTGTGTTCCGGAAGGGGCGGCTGCATTTGCCGAGAACTGCGACGCGAGCTTCAAACGCGGAACACTGATAGGGGAGGCTCAACACGCCACGCCGATCTGTGCCGCTGCGGCGCAGATCGAGCCATAGGTGCGAGTCGTGCTTCTGATCGTTTCAGCCTGATCCTTTGTAATTGGTACGCTTTTATCGATATTGGTGCCTAGCTTGTAGGTTGGATCGGACAGATTGTCTCGATAGTCTTTATATATTTTTGTCCCGGCATCGTCCTTGAAAAATACAGGAACCATAAATTTCCCTCCGCTCACGACAGTGTTCTCGCTCTCGTTGAGTGTCCGCATGTTATACATCACATTGAACGTTTGATACGTTGTGCACGTTAGTGAATTGGCGGGAGATCTGCAAAAACTATTGCTAATATTTTAGCGGTGATGCTTATATGACATTGGAGAATGTTGATTGGTAGACGCTAACGATCTGAGTTGATGCATCGATGGGGCGGGGCTCGCAAAACCACGCTGGGCGCGCGTGTAGCGAACGAGCAAACCAGATCGTGTCGGGAGTGTTCCTCGGGCTCAAGCGAGATGCATCCTTCAGCCCACATTGCCACCCGGGCAAGCGCACGCTAAATCGTGGACATGAGCCAGTCCGATCGTCTCCGCCTCGCCCTTGCCCAGCTCAACCCGACGGTTGGCGATGTCGCCTATAATCTCGCCAGGGCGCGCGAGGCCCGTGCCCAAGCGCAGATGCTCGGCGCCGATGTCGTGATGTTTTCCGAGCTCTTCCTGTCGGCCTATCCGCCGGACGACCTCGTGCTGAAGCCGGCTTTCCAGGACGCCTGCCGCCAGGCTTGCGAGGCGCTCGCCCGCGAGACCGGCGACGGCGGTCCGGCCGTTCTGATCGGCCTGCCCTGGGCCGAGGACGGCAAGCTCTACAATGCTTATGCGCTGTTGGATGAAGGGCGCATCGCCTCCGTCCGGTTCAAGGTGGACCTGCCGAACTACGGCGTCTTCGACGAAAAGCGCGTTTTCGTGCCCGGCTCCATGCCCGGCCCGGTGGTCGTGCGCGGCTTCCGTGTCGGCATTCCGATCTGCGAGGATATCTGGGGGCCCGATCCCGCCGAATGCATTTTCGAGACGGGCGGCGAGGTGCTCCTCGTACCGAACGGCTCGCCCTACCGCCGGGGTGTCGTCAACGAGCGGCTCAATGTGGCGGTGGCGCGGGTCGCCGAAACCGGCCTGCCGCTCGTCTATCTCAACCAGGTCGGCGGACAGGACGAGCTCGTCTTCGAGGGCGCCTCCTTCGCGCTGAACGGCGACGGTTCGCTCGCCGCCCAGCTCCCCGCCTTCCGCGAGGCCATCGAACTCGTCACCCTGACGCGTGGGGACGCCGGCATCGTCATCGGCTCCGACAGCCGTGCGGTCATCGAGGAGGGCGACGAGGCCGACTATGCGGCCTGCATGCTCGGCCTGCGCGACTATGTGGAGAAGAACCGCTTTCCCGGCGTGGTGCTGGGCCTGTCCGGCGGCATCGACTCCGCGCTCTGCGCCGCCATGGCCGTCGACGCGCTCGGCTCGGAACGAGTGCATGGGGTGATGCTGCCCTATCGCTTCACCTCTGAGGAGAGCCTGGGAGACGCCGCCCGATGCGCCGAGGCGCTCGGCCTGCGCTACGACATCCTGCCGATCGCCACGGCCGTCGAGGGGATGGAGGTAGCGCTTGCGCCGCTCTTCGCCGGCCGCCCGCGCGACACCACCGAGGAGAATATCCAGAGCCGCGTGCGCGGCACCATTCTCATGTCGATCTCCAATAAATTCGGCCCGATGGTGGTGACGACCGGCAACAAGTCGGAGATGTCGGTCGGCTACGCCACCCTCTATGGCGACATGAACGGCGGCTTTAATCCGGTGAAGGACCTCTACAAGACGGAGGTCTATCGTCTGGCCGCGTTGCGCAACCGCTGGAAGCCCGTGGGCGCTCTGGGGCCGGATGGCATTGTCGTGCCGCCCACCATCATCACCAAGGCGCCGACCGCCGAGCTGCGCGAGAACCAGACGGACCAGGATTCGCTGCCGCCCTACGACGTGCTCGATGACATCCTCGAAGGGCTCATCGAGCACGAGCTGCGTGTCTCCGATATCGTCGCGCGTGGCCACGATCTCGAGACCGTCCGCAAGGTCGAGCGGTTGCTCTATATCGCCGAATACAAGCGGCGGCAGGCTGCCCCCGGCGTGAAGGTCACGGTCAAGAGTTTCGGCCGCGACCGCCGTTATCCGATCACCAACCGCTTCCGCGACAACGGCGCCACCGCCCACAAAACCGATGCTGCGATTGCGCCGAAAGCCGGCACTGCCCAGAACATCGACGTCTGACGTCGCGCAGCAGATTCATGGCGAGCCCAATGGCAGCGAATTCCCAGCCCGTCGTCCGTTTCGCACCATCGCCGACGGGCTATCTGCATATCGGCAATGCGCGGCCGGCGCTCCTCAACTGGCTGTTTGCGCTGCGCTATGGCGGGCGTTTCGTGCTCCGTCTCGACGATACCGATCGGGCCCGCTCCACCGAGGAATTCGCCGAGGCCGTCGTTGCCGATCTCGCCTGGCTCGGCATCGAGCCGGATCTCATCGTCCGACAGTCGGATCGGCTGGCGCTCTATGATGCTGCTGCGGACAAGCTCAAGGCGGCTGGTCTCCTCTATCCCTGCTATGAGACGCCCGACGAGCTGGAGCGCCGGCGCAAGCGCCAGCTCGCCCGCGGCAAGCCACCGATCTACGACAGGTCTGCCCTCAAGCTGACGGACGCCGAGAAGGCGGCTTTCGAGGCCGAGGGCCGCAAACCGCATTGGCGTTTCCTGCTCGACCATCGCAGCGTCCGATGGACGGATCTCGCCCGCGGCGAGATCGAGGTCGATACGGCCTCGCTCTCCGATCCGGTGATGCGCCGGGGCGACGGCACCTATCTCTATACCTTCACCTCGGTGGTGGACGATCTCGACCTCGGCATCACCCATGTCATCCGCGGCGAGGACCACATCACCAATACCGGGGTGCAGATCCTGCTGATCGAAGCGCTAGGGGGCGCTATCCCGGCCTTTGGCCATACCAATCTCCTGACGACCGCGAGCGGCGAGGGGCTTTCCAAGCGCCTCGGCCATTTGTCGCTGCGCGGTCTCAAGAAGCAGGGGATCGAAGCGATGGCGGTCGCCTCACTCGCCGTGCTCGTCGGTTCCGCGGAGGCGGTGCGCCCTGTCGCCTCCATGGAGGAACTCGCCAAGCTCGTCGATCTCGCGCGGCTGTCGCATGGTGCCGCCAAATTCGACGAGGCCGAGCTCGAAGGGCTCAATGCCAAGCTCCTGCACGGCTTTTCCTTCGGAGCGGTGCAGCCGAGGCTCCGCGCGCTCGGCATCGAGGGCGGGGAGGCTTTCTGGCTCGCCGTGCGCGGCAATCTGGAGCGCTTCGCCGATGTCGTCGAATGGTGGCGCGTGGTGGAGGGGCCGATCGATCCGGTCATCGAGGATCATGCCTTCACGGCCACGGCAGCCGATCTACTGCCGCCCGAGCCGTGGACCGCCATGACGTGGAAGGCATGGACCGACGCCTTGAAGGCAGCGACCGGCAAAAGCGGGCGCGCGCTTTATATGCCGCTGAGATTAGCGCTGACAGCCCATGACCACGGGCCCGAACTGGCCGCCCTGCTGCCGCTCATCGGCGGTGTGAAGGCAACGGCACGGCTGCGCGGCGAGCGCGCCTGACATGTCGGCCGGGTCGCGGAGAGCTATTTTTCCACAATGGCTTAGCCGATTTCTCGGAATCAAGCTGTGAACAGCCAAATGACTTGAGCGGCGCTGTCGGGTGTAAAGCTCTAGTTGCTGGCACTGCCCCGGCGGGGATCGATCAAGGTGGCGTTCTGCGGGCCGGCGACGAGATAGGGCGCGACGATCCGAACCTTTCGCCGCTGGCCGTCCGGGCCGACTTCTTCCCGCGTCGTGCCCTGACCGCGGTCCATCGTCGCCTCTCCGGCGATCGACTGCGGGCCGATACCCGAGGAGTCGCCGCTCGCGGTCGGCACCGCGGAGGGATCGCTCGGCGCTTCCGAATCCGGCTCGGCCTCGTCCGGCTTGGTGGCCGCACTGGCCTTGCCCTTCGTCGCGGCTGTCGCTTTCGGGCGGGAGAGCTCCTCGGCCTTTTCTGCGGTCACGATGATATCGCTCTTGCGCCCATCGAGCAGCAGTTCGGCGCCTTGCAGCGCCTGGGCCCATGACTGGCCAGGCGGCCGGCAGGAGACCTCCCGGTTCAGGGTGCGCTCGTATTGGGCCGCGTTCGGCAAGTCGATATAGGGGCGGCCGGTCGCGCTCACCGCCTGTTCGATATTGCCGGCCGGCGACATGAAATAGAGTTCCGTGGGTGAGCCTGGGCACTGCGCCTGGCACAGCTCCTGGGCGCCGCCGCGTCCCGACGCCGGCCCGCCGAGCGGGAAGAAATAGCCGTCGGCCAGACGCACGCAGACCGCACGGGAGCCACCAAAGCGCTGCCGTTCGCCATCCGGCTGGCGCGAAGGCGGCACCTGCCCGTCGAGATCGGCTCCGGGCGGTGGTTCCTCCGGTCGGCCGCCGCCGAAAAGCAGCTCGAAAAAGCCGCGCTGACGGGCAGCCGTGCGCGGCGCACAGGCCGATGCCATGGCGGCGGCGAGTTCCCGCCTGCGGCCTTCCAGCTGCGGGTCGGATCCGCTCGCCCGTGCCCGCAGCATGTCGAGATTGGCCTGCATTTGCTGCATGCGCGACTGGAGGCCACCGCATTCGGCGGGACGACCGCCGCCGAAAAAGCCGCCGCGGTCGCAGCCGAGCTGCTGGTAGTAGCCGCGTGTCCGGTCGAGTTCGCTGCGCTGACGCCGCGCGGCGGCTGCATAGCGCTGCGAATTGGGGCTGCCCCGCTGCAGGGCCGAGAGTTCGGCGCGATACTGCTGGCAGGCGGCTGGCGCCGCGACTTCCTGCGCCTCAGCATTCCCGCACGCCAAAACCGTGCATAAGACAATTGCAGCGATGCCGTAGCCCGCCGGCCGGCTGATCATGCTCGTTCCCGTCGTTTCCGTCGGCCCGCTCGATGGCGGATCTATACGCCTCACCGTGACTAAACTGTGTCGCGATTCCCCGGAAGGGAGAAGTTAAAATCGCCGAACAAAAGCTCGGGACTCAGTCACGCGGCTCGGCCCCCAGGGGACACCGCCCACCCGTCTCACATATCCATTTCCGGCGGCGTGTCGACGGAAATGCCCGAACGCTGCATCAAAATTTCGATGACGCGCTCGAAAGTGGCGAGCTCTTCGGCGGGAATCCCGTCGGTCAGCTGTCCGGCATAGGTGAGAGCGATCGGCACCACCTGCGCATAGACGGCGCGGCCATCGACCGTGAGCGACAGGAAAGCTTCCCGCCGGTCCCGCTCATTCGCGCGGCGCTCGATGAGGCCGCGCTGCTCAAGTGCCGCCGTCGCTCGCGAGACCTTCGTCTTATGCATGCGGGTGTGGACGCCGACGTCGCGGGCGGTCATCTCTTCGGACTCCCCGAGAAGCGCAATGATCCGCCATTCGGGAATGCCGAAGCCGAAGCGTTTCGCGTAGATCCGGCCGAGACCTTCCGCAACGACCTGGGCGAGCACATTCAGCCGGTAGGGCAGAAAGCGTCCCAGGATGAGCTTCATCTCGCCCATGTCCTCGGCAGAGGAAACGGCGGGGGCAGCTTCAGTGGGCGATGGACCTGCGCGGTTTGAAGGAGGTGACATGAGAGATCGGTACCATGGAATGCGACGCGGCGAAGCCTTGGACCTCGGCGGTCTCGGCGTCGCTATCTATCACAACTGCGCTTCGCCAGGTCCAGAGCGGATCTCGTCCAGCGTGGATGGTCGGCGCCCTATAGGCGCCGGGCCCGTCGACGAGGCAGGCAGCGCTTTCCGCGTGGCCGGTGTTCGCAGCGATTATGGGGCTGCGAGGGCGCTGACAGCCTTAAGGGGCCGTGGGGTCCCCGGAGCCTGCGTTATCCCGAGAAGGGCGAAGAGGCTCACGCCCAAGCACAGGATGAGTTCGGTACGCGTAACCTGGCGCATGGGCCGGTCGAAATGAAGGAGGCGCATACGGTCATCCACCTGTCGTCGCAAACTGACCGCACGAAACGGCCAGCCGGCTCTCGTTGATCCCGAATCTTCATGCCGGTCGCACGGCATCAATGCCGATACCACTATTGCCGATAAAAACGCAACGAAAACAGTAGTTTAGAGATGTTCTGAGCTGCCTTGCATATCGTCCAGCTTAAGCCATGCGCGCGGTTCGGCAGTGGCGCGGAACGCCGAATGTGTCGCAGATGAAGCATAGTGTGGACGCCCGTGGGCCGCGTGATTCCAAGGTAATCGCCGCTCAAGGGCGACCCCGGGGGCGGATTTCCGCTCCTGTCCACCTATATGTCCCGCAGGTCACCTCCACGCGCAGAGGATGGGAGAGAGCGATGATAGGTCGCACGGTATCCAGAGTTTTCATCGCGGCCGTCATCGGCGCGCTCGGCATGCTGGCGCCGGCCGGGATAGTGCATGCCGAAGGCCCCGATCTGATTTTCCGCAAATCCACCGTGTGGAAGATGCTGACGCCCGATGACACGCTCGCCGTCTACGGCATCGATGATCCGGTCGCCGAGGGTGTCGCCTGCCATTACACCTTGCCGGAACGGGGCGGGATCAAGGGCATGTTCGGCGTCGCCGAGGAGGTGTCGGATGCCTCGCTCGCCTGCCGCCAGATCGGGCCGATCCATTTCAAGGAGAAATTCGCCCAGGGCGACGTCGTCTTCAGCGAACGCCGCTCGCTCGTGTTCAAGCGCGTGCAGATCGTGCGCGGCTGTGACGTCCGGCGCAACGTGCTGGTCTATCTCGTCTATTCCGATAAGCTGATCGAGGGCTCGCCCAAGAATTCAACCTCGAGCGTGCCGATCATGCCCTGGGGCGCCAATGCGGAGGTGCCGAAATGCGCCGATTGGGTGAAGCAGTAGATCGCTGCTTCAGTTGTCGCAGGTAATGACGACGGCGTTGCGCGCGCGCCGGGGCAGGGCGCCCGTCGAGCTCGTCACGTCGGAGGCGGGGTGGAAGCCGCTGGCCTGGCGATAGCCCTGGGCGACGCACCAGGCATTGGCGACGCCATTGGCGCAGTCGCCGCCGGTCGCCAGACAATCGGCGACGCCATAGCCGTCGCTCGCCGGAATGACGAAGGTCGATTCCGCGGCTTTGGCGCTAAGGCTGGGAGAGACGAGAGCGAAGGCGCTGAGGAGGATGGCTGAACACGAGAGAACGGAAACGCGACGCATGGCCTGCAACACTGTTCGAGTTCGGGAGACTGCCCAACGCAATCTCGACTGTTCCCGTAAATAAATTGCGAAACAGGGAGTTCCGCAGTGTGCCTGCACACAGGATGGCACCGGGCGCATGCTCTTGACGGATTCGTGCGGAGAAGGCAATGATCCGCCCCATGATGGCAACCGTCCGCGCTATTCGGATCAGGATTATTTGCAGCTAGCTCGATCGCTGGCTGACGCCGTCTTGTCTTTCCCTTCGAGATTGATCAGAGCGAGCCGATAGCCAGGGGCCGGGACTCTGCGCAGGCACGCCGCCTCATTGGCCGAAAGGCGAGGGCGGCGCGGGGATGCTGAGGGGTAGGACATGCAAGACGCCTTGGACAGAGGCCCCGATAGGGGCCTCAGGCTCTACAACACGCTGACGCGATCGAAGGAGGCTTTTCGCCCCATCGATCCCCGCCATGTGCGCATGTATGTCTGCGGGCCGACCGTCTACGACTATGCCCATATCGGCAATGCCCGGCCGGTCATCGTCTTCGACCTCTTGTTCCGCGTGCTACGCCACCATTACGGCGCAGATTGCGTCACTTATGTCCGCAACATCACGGACGTGGACGACAAGATCAACGCACGCGCCGCCCGGGACTATCCGGACCTGCCCCTGAACGAGGCCATAGCCCGGGTCACGGCCGCGACGGAGGAGCAGTTCCACCGCGACGTTGCAGCGCTCGGCGTGCTGCCCCCGACGGAGGAGCCCCGCGCCACGGCGCATATCCCGGAAATGCGGGCGCTTATCGAGCGGCTCATCGCCCGCGGCGTCGCCTATGTCGCCGAGGAGCACGTGCTCTTTTCGGTCGACGGCATGGGGCGTCAGCCCGGCCAGCCACGCTACGGCGGGCTCGCCCGTCGCTCGCTGGACGAGATGCTGGCCGGCGCCCGCGTCGATGTCGCGCCCTACAAGCGCGATCCCATGGATTTTGTCTTGTGGAAGCCCTCCAAGCCCGGCGAGCCGGCCTGGGAGAGCCCCGCCGGCATCGCGACGCCGGGCCGCCCTGGCTGGCATATCGAATGCTCCGCCATGTCCATGGCCAAGCTCCTTGCGCCCTTTGGCGGTGGGCTTGCCTGCGATGACCCTGTCAAGAACACCTTCGACATCCATGGCGGCGGCATCGATCTGGTCTTTCCCCACCACGAGAACGAGATCGCCCAGTCCTGCTGCGCGCTCGGCACGCCGGTCATGGCGCAGGTCTGGATGCACAATGGCTTCCTCATGGTGGAAGGCGAGAAGATGTCGAAGTCGCTCGGCAATTTCGTCACCATCAACGAGCTGTTGGAAACCGACACCTTCGGCGGCCGCTCCTGGCCGGGCGCAGTGCTGCGCCTCGCCATGCTCAAGACCCACTACCGCCAACCGATCGACTGGACGGCGGCTGCGCTCGAAGAGAGCGAGACGGTTTTGCGCGACTGGTGGGAGGCCTGCCGCGATGCCGCGCCGGCCATCACGCCTCCCGCCGAACTCATCGAGGCGCTCGACGATGACCTGAACCTGTCGGAAGCCATCGCCGCGCTACACCAGATGAAGCGGACGAAGCGCTTTGCCGATCTGCGCGCCGCGCTCGCCTTCATCGGCTTCGACGAGATCGCCGAGGCAGCCCTTGGGGCAGGTGCGCGCGGAGCCGTGACGGGCTCCGGCGATGTGCTTGTCGAGGCCGGCGATCTCGACGCGGCTGCTCGGCGGTTGCTGGTGAACCGCGCCGCTGCCCGCACGGCGAAAAACTGGGCCGAGTCCGACCGCATCCGCGACGAACTCGCCGCCATGGGCATTCAGTTGAAGGACGGCAAGAACGCCTCCGGCCAGCCCGTGACCACCTGGGAGATGAAGCGCTGATGGCCCAGACCATGCCCCAACCCGCGCTGCGGCCCTATCTGCCGTCCGATCTCGATATCCTCGTTGCGATCTTCCAGGACAGCATCGAGGAACTGACCGAGGAGGACTATGGCGAGGCCCAGCGCGCCGCCTGGGCGGCAAGGGCCGACGAGCCGGATTTCGGTGCGCGGCTCGCCAATGCGCTCACGCTGGTCGCGACCATCGGCGGCTCGGCGGTCGGCTTCGCCTCGCTCAAGGGCAAGGACCATATCGACATGCTCTATGTTCACCCGAGCTTCGCCCGGCAGGGCATAGCCACCATGCTGTGCGACGCCCTCGAAAAGCTTGCTGCCGCGCGCGGCGCAAGGCGCCTGACGGTCGACGCGAGCGACACGGCGCGCCCGTTCTTCGAGGGGCGAGGCTTTGAGGCCGAGAGCCGCAACACGGTGACCGTCGGCGACGAATGGCTCGGCAATACCACCATGGCGAAAGTGCTGCCCTTTTCCGAAGAGCCGAAACCGTGAGCGCCCGCGAACGCCTCTATCTCTACGACACGACCCTGCGCGACGGCGCGCAGACGACCGATGTCGATTTCTCCCTCGCCGATAAGCAGCTGATCGCCCGGCTTCTTGACGAACTCGGCATCGACTATGTCGAGGGCGGCTATCCCGGCGCCAACCCGCTCGACACCACCTTCTTCGCCGAGAAGGCGACCAAGCGCGCGCGTTTTGCCGCCTTCGGCATGACCAAACGTGCCGGGCGCTCCGCCGCCAATGACCCCGGCCTTGTCGGGCTCCTCGAGGCGAAGGCCGACGCCATCTGCTTCGTCGCCAAGTCCTGGGATTATCAGGTGAAGGTGGCGCTGGAGGCGACGCTCGAGGACAATCTCGCCGGCATCCGCGAGAGTCTCGAGGCGGTGCGTTCCGCCGGCCGCGAGGTGATGCTGGATTGCGAGCATTTCTTCGACGGCTACAAGGCCAATCCCGATTACGCGCTCGCCTGCGTCACGGCGGCCTATGAGGCCGGCGCCCGCTGGATCGTGCTCTGCGATACCAATGGCGGCACCTTGCCCGACGAGGTCGAAACCATCGTCGCCGAGGTTGCGCGCCGCGTTCCCGGTGATCACCTCGGGATCCACGCCCATGACGACACGGGCTGTGCCGTCGCCAACTCGCTGGCGGCAGTGCGGGCCGGCGCGCGGCAGATCCAGGGCACGCTGAACGGCCTCGGCGAGCGCTGCGGCAATGCCAATCTCGTCAGCCTCATCCCGACGCTCGCCTTGAAGGCACCCTATGCGGAACGCCTGGAGATCGGTGTGGACACCGATGGCCTCAGCCGTCTCACGCAAGTGTCGCATGCCCTCGACGAGATCCTGAACCGGGCGCCCAACCGCCATGCGCCCTATGTCGGGGCGAGCGCCTTCACGACGAAGGCCGGCATCCATGCCTCGGCCGTGCTGAAGGATCCTCGCACATACGAACATGTGGAACCGGAGGCGGTCGGCAACCAGCGCCAGCTTCTCGTCTCTGATCAGGCGGGCAAGTCCAATCTCATCGCCGGCCTGGCGCGGGTCGGGCTCGCCGTCGACAAGGACGATCCGCGCCTGTCGCGGCTTTTGGCGGTGGTGAAGGAGCGCGAGGCGCAAGGCCATGCCTACGAGGCCGCCGATGCCTCTTTCTTCGTGCTCGCCAAGGGCGTGCTCGGAGAAGTGCCGACCTTCTTCACGGTCGAGCGTTTCAGCGTCAACGTCGAACGGCGCTACAACGCCATCGGCGAGCTCGTGACCGTGGCCGAAGCCATCGTCAAGGTGGAGGTCGACGGCGAGACGATGATCTCGGCGGCGGAGGGCAACGGTCCGGTCAATGCGCTCGATCTTGCCTTGCGCAAGGATCTTGGCAAATACCAGCGCTTTATCGAAGGCATCCACCTTATCGACTTCAAGGTGCGCGTCTTCCAGGGCGGCACGGATGCGGTAACGCGCGTCTTGATCGAATCCGGCGACGAGACCGGTGCGCGCTGGTCGACGGTCGGCGTCTCGCCGAACATCATCGACGCCTCCTTTCAGGCCCTGAGCGATTCAATCATCTACAAGCTGGTGACGAGCGGGGCGTAAGCGCACCGGTCATCCCGGGCGACGGAGCCGGAGCCCGGTATGACTGCTCCGCTCAGAACTGCGTGACGATGGCGGTTTCCTCGCGCGGACGGCCGATGATTTCCATCGCCGCGACGAGTTGCGGGACGGCATCCGCCGCCTGGTCCGCCACGAGATAGCGCACTTCGAGGCCCGGCCGGATGAAGCCCGACCGACCCATGTGGTCGAAGAGGTCAAGCAGCGGCCGCCAGAAGTTCAGCGTATTGAGGAGCAGGATCGGCTTGGTATGCCGGCCGAGCTGCGCCCAGGTCAGCTGCTCCACGAGCTCTTCCAGCGTGCCGATGCCGCCGGGCAGCGCGATGAAGGCGTCCGCCCGTTCGTACATGATCTGCTTGCGCGTATGCATGTCCGGCACGACGATCGTCTCCTGGGCGTCTTCCAGGAGAACCTCGCGGTCCTTCAGGAAGGACGGGATGACGCCCGTGACTTCGCCGCCGGCATCGAGCACGGCACGCGCCACCGTGCCCATCAGCCCGATATTGCCGCCGCCATAAATGAGCCTGATCCCGGCATCGGCCATCGAGCGCCCGAGCGCAGAAGCCTCTTCTGCGAAGATCGGGTCGATGCCGGGAGCTGAACCGCAATAGACACAGACAGATCGGATGAAGGTCATGAAAATGGATGTGGCTCGCAGCCGCGCGGCCGTCAAGCCCGGGCTAGGCGCGGTAGGCTGAATTCGGGTTGCGCTGGGTTTTCCGTTCAAAAGCCCGCGTATGTCACCGCAATGTCGCATTCTTCTGCGCAAGCGCTCTGGCCGCAGCCCACGGAAATGAGTAGCGTCGTGCTGACGGGCTCATCAGAAAGGCCTTGGATTGTTGGGGAACATGGGCACGCGGGGGATCCAGGCTGCAATCGCGGTCGTCGGGGTGGTGATCCTGGCGATTGGAATCTATGTGTGGGGCGTGCCGCAGCGGCATGAGCCCGAGACGCCGCAAGCGCCGGTTGCCGCGGCACCATCCGAGACGCCTGCGCCCAATGCGGCAGCGCCTGCGCCGGGTCCGGTGCCAAATGCACCAAATGCGCCCAACGCGCCGACGAGCCAGCAGGCCACCACGCCGTCTACACCGCCAGCGTCGCCGCCGGCGCAGGGCGCTCCGCCCGCCGATCCCGCCAAACAGCCGCCCGCTTTCGATGTCGTGCGTGTGGAGCCCGATGGCTCCTCGGTGGTGGCCGGAAGGGCGCCACCCGGGGCGAAGGTGGAGCTCTTGCGCAACGGCCAGCCTGTCGGCGAGGCGACGGCCGATCCCTCCGGCGCCTTCGCCATGACGCCACCGGCGCTGCCGCCCGGCACGCATGAACTGTCGCTGCGCGTCTCCTCCAACGGCCGCGAGGCAAAATCGGGAGAAGAGGTCACGGTCGTCGTCGCCGACGATCGCAAGACGGCCCCGATCGTCGCCCTGACCGCACCCGATAAGCCGACGGTCGTGCTGTCGAAGCCGGAAGGCGCAGCCGCCGCGACAGGCGCCCCGCCCGCTACTGGCCAGGCGGCCGGGCAGAGCGCGATTGCGCAAAGCCAGAACGGGCCGGCGATCGCGCCGGTGCCGGCGGCGCTTCGCCCCTCCATCGTCATCGAGACCGTCGAGGCGGATGCCGGCCGGATGTTCGTCTCCGGCCGCGCTGCCGCCGCGGCGACGATCCGGCTCTATCTGAACGACACTTATCTCGCCTCGGCACGCGCCGCCGCCGACGGGCGGCTGTCCTTCACCATCGCCAAGGGGCTCGCCCCCGGAGATTACAGGGTGCGCCTCGACGACGTCGAACCGCAGACCGGCAAGGTGCTGTCGCGGGCCGAGGTGGCTTTCACCATGCCGGTCGGAGCCGTTGCCTCTGCCGCACCGCTGGTCGCCGCCGACCGGCCGGCGAGCGCTTCCCCATCGCCGTCACCTGTTCCGCAGATCGCGACCAATGCCGGATCGGCGCCGGCCGCTCTGGGGCCGCAAGCACCGCCCGCCGTGCCGGGCATGCCGGCTCCGCCGCCGGGCGTCGAGACGGGCGGGTCGGCCTCCGCCGTCGTCATCCCGGAGGTGCAGACCGCGACAGTCACGCGCGGCGACAGCCTGTGGCGCATCAGCCGTCGTACCTATGGGCGCGGCGCGCGCTACACGGTCATCTACGATGCCAACCAGGATCAGATCCGCGATGCCGATCTGATCTACCCCGGTCAGGTTTTCGTGCTGCCGAACGAGCAGAGGACGGGCGCACGCGCGCAGTGACGGGTCTGGATTGCGTGCCAAGGGGCTGCACGCAGGGGGGACCGGCCCTATATAGGGTCGGTCTCAACGATCTGGATTGTCAAACATGTCAGTGCTGTCGTCCGAGGGGGAAAGCCAAGAACCTCGCTCGGACAAGCCGGCCTCGGCTTTCGCCGCCACCCTGGAACGTCTCTGGCCTTATCTGTGGCCGCATGACCGCGCCGATCTGCGGATGCGCATCTACATGGCCTTCGGGCTGCTCCTGGTGGCCAAGGCCATCACTATTCTCATGCCCTACAGCTATAAATGGGCTGTCGATGCGCTGACCATGGAGATCGATCCGGCGCGCGCCGGGCAGGCGACCGGCCCGCTCTGGGCGGGGGCGATCGGGCTGACGATGCTCTACGGAGCCATGCGCATCGCCATGGCGCTCTTCACCCAGGCGCGCGACGGGCTCTTCGCCTCGGTGGCGATGAATGCGGTGCGGCGCTTGGCGCTGCAGACCTTCGACCACATGCACCGGCTGTCGCTGCGCTTCCATCTGGAGCGCAAGACCGGCGGCCTGACGCGCGTGCTCGAACGCGGCCGCAACGGCATCGAGGAGCTCGTGCGCCTCACGGTGTTGCAGCTTCTGCCGACGATCCTCGAATTCGTGCTCGTGGTCGGGATTCTCTGGTGGCAGTTCGACTGGCGCTTCGCCGCGGTCGTCGTCGTGATGATCGTGTTTTATCTCGGCTATACCTACCAGGCGACGAAGTGGCGGATCGATATCCGCCGGCGCATGAACGACTCCGATTCCGACGCCAATACCAAGGCGATCGACTCGCTTCTCAATTACGAGACGGTGAAATATTTCGGCGCCGAGCAGCGTGAGGCCGCGCGCTACGACGTCTCCATGGAACGCTACGAGCGGGCGAGCACCCAGACCTATACGTCGCTCGCCGTGCTCAACGCCGGCCAGGCGGTGATCTTCACGCTGGGGCTCACGGCGGTCATGGCGCTGGCAGTTGGCGATATCCGCCAGGGCAAGGGCACGATCGGCGATTTCGTCATGGTCAACGCCATGCTGATCCAGCTCTACATGCCCTTGAACTTCATGGGCATGCTCTACCGGGAGATCAAACAGGCGCTGATCGACATCAGCGAGATCTTCTCGATCCTCGGCCGCGACCCGGAGATCCGCGACCGGCCGGGCGCATCGCCGCTCGTCGTCAAGGAAGGCGCCGTCACCTTCGAGGACGTGCATTTCGCCTATGATCCGCAGCGGCCGATCCTCAAAGGCGTGAGCTTCACCGTACCGGCCGGCAAGACGGTTGCCATCGTCGGGCCGTCGGGGGCGGGCAAGTCGACCTTGTCGCGGCTGCTCTTTCGCTTCTACGAGCCGAGCAAGGGGCGCATCCTCATCGACGGCCAGGACATCGCCGAGGTGCAGCAGACCTCCATACGGGCCGCTATCGGCATGGTCCCGCAGGACACCGTGCTCTTCAACGACACCATCGGCTACAACATCCGCTATGGGCGCTGGAACGCCACCAACGAGGAGGTCTTCGAGGCCGCGCGCCTAGCCCAGATCGACGGCTTCATCCGCAGCCTTCCCGAAGGCTACGACACGCCCGTCGGCGAGCGCGGCCTGAAGCTCTCCGGCGGCGAGAAGCAGCGCGTCGCGATCGCCCGCACCATCCTGAAGGGCCCTCCGATCCTCGTCCTCGACGAAGCGACCTCGGCGCTCGACAGCTTTACGGAGCGGGAGATCCAGACGGCGCTCGAACGCGTGAGCCGCGGGCGGGCCACCCTCGTCATCGCCCACCGCCTGTCGACGATCGTCGGGGCCGATGAGATTCTCGTGCTCGACCAGGGCCGCATCGTCGAGCGCGGCCGCCATGCGGCGCTGATCGCCAAGGGCGGCCTTTATGCCGCGCTTTGGAACCAGCAGCGCGAAGCCGAAGAGGCGCGCGAGCGGCTGCGGCGGGCCGAAGCCGAACCGACGAGCGGAGAGCTCGATGCGGCCGAGTGAGCGCTGCGGGTTGACGCTGGCGGGCCTTGCTGGCATCCGGATGGGTCTGCCGGGTCGATGCGGCTTGTCCCGTCGCTGCGCCTGAGCTGGAGGAACGCCTTGTCCGTCTACGATTCGATCCGCAGCAGCCTCACGCCCATCCACAAGGAAGGCTATCCCTTCATTGCGATTGCCGTCGTCGCCTCGCTGGTGCTCGGCCATCTCTGGACGCCCTTCGGCTGGCTCGGGGCCATCATCACCGTCTGGATGTGCTTCTTCTTCCGCGATCCGGAGCGCGTGACGCCGATCGGCGAGGACCTCGTGATCGCGCCTGCCGACGGGCGCGTCAGCGGCATCGCGACCGTCCTGCCGCCCGCCGAGCTCGGCCTGTCCGACGTGCCGATGACGCGCATCTCGGTCTTCATGAATGTCTTCGACTGCCATGTGAACCGCAGCCCGGTCGGTGGCATCATCGAGCGCATCGTCTATACGCCTGGCATCTTCATCAACGCCGACCTCGACAAGGCGAGCGAGGACAACGAGCGCAACGGGCTCGTGATCCTGCACGGGGACCTGCGCGTCGGCGTCGTGCAGATCGCGGGGCTGGTCGCGCGCCGCATCGTCTCCTTCGTGCGCGAGGGTGACAGCCTCCTGGCCGGCGAGCGCTTCGGCCTGATCCGCTTCGGCTCGCGGGTCGATGTCTATCTTCCGGCGAGCGTCACGCCGCTCGTCGGTGTCGGCCAGCGCACCGTTGCGGGCGAAACGGTGATGGCCGATCTCTCCGTGAAGGGCGAAGCGCGCCTTTACCGGCAGAACTGATGCGATACGGCCCGTCGGCAATCCGGGAACGGCGATGAGCGATCTCTTTCCACCTTTCCAGCCGGACCCGGACGAGCCCAAGCGCCGGCTGTTCAAGCCGGTGCCGTTGCGCCTGCTCGCCCCGAATGTCATCACGCTGCTCGCGCTCTGCCTTGGGCTGACCGCGATCCGGCTCGCCATCGAGGGGCGCTTCCACCTCGCCATCTTCGCCATCGCGGTCGCGGCCGTGCTCGATGGCCTCGATGGGCGCATCGCGCGCATGCTCAAGGGCACGTCACGTTTTGGCGCCGAGCTCGACTCTCTGTCGGATTTCGTGAATTTCGGCGTCGCGCCGCCGCTCGTCCTCTATATCTTCAACCTGCGCGAGCTGCGTTCGCTGGGCTGGATCGCGGCGCTCGTCTTCGCCATCGCCGCCGCGCTCAGGCTGGCGCGCTTCAATGTGATGCTCGACGATCCCAGCCGGCCGGAATGGCAGAAGAACTTCTTCGTGGGCATGGCGGCACCGGCGGGCGCCGTCACGGTGATGCTGCCGCTTTACCTCAATTTCCTGGGCGTGCCGATCGGCGGTTTCGCGGCGCCTTTCGTCGCGATCTATGTCATTGCCATCGCCTTCCTGATGGTGAGCCGCATCCCGACATTCTCGGGCAAGGCCTTCGGCAGCCGCGTGCCGCGGGAATGGGTGCTGCCGCTGTTCGTCCTGGTGGTGCTGTTCGCGGCGCTTTTCGTGAGCTTCACCTTCGAGGTTCTGGCAGTCTGCACGCTGATCTATCTCGGCCTCCTGCCGGTTGGGTTGATGCGCTACAGGGCGATGGAGCGGGCGGACGAGGCGCAGAAGGCCGCGATGCTCGGCACCGATGCCGAGGCAGCGCAGCGCGACGGCGAAGGAGCCGCGCGCCCGTGAAGGACGTCCGCGTCAGGGCTGTGCATGACGGGGCGACGACGGTTGTCCCGGTTGCGCGGCCCGTTGCATTCACCCGCTGGTAGGGCCATCTATGGAAAGGTGCCTCGCGCGAATGGGATGATTCGCGCGATATTTGGTGCGGGGCACACATCCTATCTTATGTTCACAATGTGACGGGTTTCGAGTAGGGTCCGCGCGTTCCCTCGTGACCATAGTGACTGCAAGGAATGGCATGTCGAAAGAAGAACTCCTCGAGTTCCCGGGAGTCGTAACGGAACTGCTGCCCAACGCGATGTTTCGCGTCAAGCTCGAGAACGACCATGAGATCGTCGCCCATACGGCCGGCAAGATGCGCAAGAACCGCATCCGCGTGCTGACCGGCGACCGCGTTCTCGTCGAGATGACGCCGTATGATCTGAGCAAAGGCCGGATCACCTATCGTTTCAAGTAATTGATCTGATACCGCTGCGCCGCCCGACGGGAGAGCCGCCCCTTGGTTTCCATTCTCGACGCATCTCTGTCGGCGAGTTGGCGCCCCAAACTGGTCCTGGCCTCGGCCTCGCCGCGCAGGCTTGCGCTTCTGCAGCAGGTCGGCATCGAGCCCGACGCGTTGGTGCCTGCCGACGTCGACGAGACGCCGCTGAGAGGCGAGAAGCCGCGCGACCTCGCCCGCCGCCTGGCGCGCGACAAGGCGGAAGCCGTTCACAAGATGATCGAGCGGCGTGAGGAGCTCGCGAGCGCCTTCGTTCTTGCCGCCGACACGGTGGTCGCCGTCGGCCGGCGTGTGCTGCCCAAGGCGGAGACCGTCGAAGAGGCGGCGCAATGCCTCAGGCTCCTCTCCGGCCGCGGACATCGCGTTTATTCGGCCGTGCATGTCATCACTCCGCGCGGCAAGCACCGCCAGCGGGGCGTCGAGACGCGCCTGCGCTTCAAGAATCTTTCGCAGGACGAGATCGAGAGCTATCTCGCCTCCGGCGAATGGCGCGGCAAGGCGGGCGGCTATGCCATCCAGGGATTGGCCGGCGCTTTCGCCGTCAAGCTGGTGGGATCCTACACCTCGGTGGTTGGTTTGCCGTTGTACGAAGCCGTCAATCTTCTAGCCGGGGAGGGCTATCCGGTGCGCCTCACCTGGCTCAATGCGGCATGAGGCATCTCATGGGTCCGGTCGCCGTCAACGACAACAGCGCACGCGCAAAGCCTTGCCCCATCTGCGGCAAGCCCTCGGAGGCGCATTGGCAGCCGTTCTGCTCCAAGCGCTGTGCGGATGTCGATCTCAACCGCTGGCTGTCCGGCCGCTACGCCATTCCGGCGCACGACGACGATCCCGATAACGGCGCGGCCGATGCCGATCCGAGCGACGACGAACCGCGTCGCCCGCCCGAGGGCTGAGCGCCTGTCGGCCGCCCGGTCTCACGATTGCCCGATCAAAAAAGCCGGCGGTCTCGGACCGCCGGCTTCGTCATAAGGAGGAGCTGAGATCGGCGCCCGGTACCGTGCTCACCCGCCGTTCTTCACGCCCTGCAGGCGGATGAGGCCGTCAGGATAGGGCACGAAGCCGGTGACCGGCTTCCGCACTGCCCACAGCGACTTGTAGTGGTAGAGCACGATATGCGGCAGGTCGGTGAGATAGATGTCCACGGCCTGATTGTAGAGTTTGGCGCGCGCCGCATCGTCGGTCGTCTGCCGGGCGGCCACCAGGACCTTGTCCAGCTCGGGATTGCAGTAGCGCCCCCAGTTCAGGAATCCGTTGCACGACGCCCAGGGCGAGACATTGGCGTCGGGGTCCGGACGGCCGCTCCAGATGGCCAGTGAGGCCTGATAATCTCCGCTATTGGATTTCGCCGCGAGCGTCGCCGATTCCACCGCCTGGATGTCGACCTTGAATCCGGCCTCGCCGGCCATGCTCTGAATGAGCTGGGCTACCTGCTGCTGCACGGGGTTATTGGCCGTGTAGAGCGTGAAGCTCGGACTGGTCACGCCTGCTTCGGCGAGCAGTGCCTTCGCCTTTTCCACATCGCGTTTGGGCACCGGATGGGCGCTGTCGTAGAAACGCGAGCCCGGCAGCTCATGTTGGTTGCTGGGCGCGAAGGCGCCCTCATAGGCGACCTGGTTGATGGCGTCGCGATCGAGCGTGAGCTCGAGCGCCTGCCGGACCTTCGCTTCCTTGCCGAGCGGATTGTCGGCCTTGTCGCCATGGGCGACATTGATCGAGATGATGTCGTAGGCGATCGACGGGCTCTCCACGAGGGTGAGATCGGCTGCGCCCTTGACGGTCGCGATGTCGGTCGGCGCGAGGCGTTCGATCATGTCGAGGTCGCCAGAGCGCAGGTTCAGCAGCCGCACGCTGTCGTCCGGGATCGGCACATAGGTGACGCTGTCGAGAAAGACCTGGTCCTTGTTCCAATATTTATCGAAGCGCTTGAGGGCGATGCGGTCCTGGGGCACGCGCTCCACGAATTCGAAGGGGCCGGCGCAGACGGGATGCCGGCCGATCTCCGCACCCGCCTTGCTGATCGCAGTCGGCGACATCATCATGCCCGCGCGGTCGGACAGCACGCTGATTAGCGGCGCATAGGGCTCCTTGAGATTGATCTTGACCGTCTGCGGATCGACGACGTCGACGCTCTCGACCGGCGCGAGCTCGCTCTTGCGGCGTGAGATCGGGTCGGATCGGTAGCGCTCGAGATTGGCCTTCACCGCCTCGGCGTCCATAGGCGTGCCGTCGTGGAAAACGACCCCCTCGCGGAGCTTCAGGGTGAGCGACTTGTTGTCCGTCGACCATGTCCATTGCGTCGCGAGCTGCGGTCGAAAGCCGCCCTCGGCGCTCGTGTCGATCAGCTTGTCGCAGAGCGCCGCGAAGATGACGCGCCCATAGACGGAGGTGCCCTGTGCCGGATCCAGAATATCCGGATCGGCTCGCATCCCGATGCGCAGACCGGCTGCAGATACCGGGCCCGCCACGAGAGCGAAGGCGAGCAATGCGGACCAGCGCGCAACACGCTTCTTCGATGGAGACATGTGGTCTTTCCCTCCGTTGGCCCATGGTTTCGGCCGCTCAGCCTGCCCGGACCGATGAATGTCTGGATAAAGAATAGGCTGTTCTAACACGGAGTAACGAAGCTCCTCAACGCGAGGAAGCGCCTAGAATCTGCGCAGCCGATGAAAATCTCCGGCGCAGCCTTGATATTTTCTGCTGAAACGATGGGCAGGACCGTGGAAGCTCTTTCCCCACAGCTGCCGGTGAGCGGTCTTGACAGGTGGTCCCGCATCGCCCGTTATAAGTTGCTAGAACGGTTGCAAAACGGCGAAGATCTGAATTGCCGATCGGCGGGGGACGCTCCGGATTGTCCGGACATTGCTCACAATGCGCAAGACATGCGCCCGATGCAGATGCCGGCCTAAGGCCGGCATCTGGCGCGGTGGAAGGGCTGCGTCAGCGCAGCGCAGTCCAGGTTCCGGTCGGGGCAAGGATCTTGCAAGGCCGACCGGCATGACACCGATTTCCAGAGGGGTGGAAGGCTTGCAGCGATGACCGAAACGGATCCCGTCCTCCGCCTCAGCGATTTTTCCCTCCGCTTCGGGCCGGGAAAGAACCTCGTCGACGGGGTGGGTTTCGAGGTGCGGGAGGGGGAAACCCTTTGCATCGTGGGCGAATCCGGATGCGGCAAGAGCGTCACCTCGCTGGCGCTGATGGGGCTTTTGCCGACACCGCCCGCTGAAATCGTCTCGGGGCGGGCGATCTTCGAGGGCCGCGATCTCTTCAGCCTGTCGGACCGCGAGATGTCGGATCTGCGCGGCAACCGCATGTCGATGATCTTTCAGGAGCCGATGACGTCGCTCAATCCGGCCTTCACGATCGGCGACCAACTCATGGAGACCGTTGAGCGGCATCGGCGCGTATCGCGGGCCGAGGCCCGCGCGGCGGCCCTGGACATGCTGCAGAAGGTGCGCATTCCCGCGCCCGAGAGGCGGCTGAAGAACTATCCCCACCAGCTGTCCGGCGGCATGCGCCAACGCGTCATGATCGCCATGGCGCTGGCCAATTCCCCCAAGCTTCTGATCGCCGACGAGCCGACGACGGCGCTCGACGTGACGATCCAGGCGCAGATTCTGGCCCTGATCAAGACCCTGCAGCGCGAGACCGGCACGGCCGTCGTCCTCATCACGCATGACCTCGGCGTGGTCGCCGAAACGGCCGATCACGTGGTGGTGATGTATGCGGGGAATGTCGTCGAGGCCGGCCCCGTTGACGCGGTCTTCGACGATCCGCAGCATCCCTATACCATCGGCCTCGTCGGGGCGATGCCGTCGCTCGGGCGCCGCTCCGGCAAGCTCGCGACCATCACCGGCACGGTGCCGTCGATCGAGCGCATGCCGCAGGGCTGCCGTTTCAGGCCGCGCTGTCCCTTCGCGCAGGCGCGATGCGTCGCACCGCCGCCGCTCGCGCCCATCGGGCCGGCGAACGATCGCCATCGGGCCGCCTGCTGGTATGCGCCGCTCGAAACCACTTTCGCGGAGGCCGGTTGATGGCAGCGCCCACGCCCATTCTCGAGACCGTCTCCCTCGTCAAGCAGTTCGGCGGAGGGCGCCAGCTCTTCACCCGCGCGCCCGTCGTGCAGGCCGTCAACGGTGTTTCCATCAAGGTCATGGACGGTGAGACCTTCGCCGTCGTCGGCGAATCCGGCTGTGGAAAATCGACCCTCGGCCGGCTCATGATCCGCCTGCTCGATCCGACCTCCGGCGACGTCGTCTACCGCGGCCGCAATCTCGCGGGTCTTTCGGCGGAACAGATGCGCAAGCTTCGGCGCGAGTTGCAGATCATTTTCCAGGATCCCTTCGCTTCGCTCAATCCGCGCATGACGGCCGCCCAGATCGTCGGCGAGCCGATCTGGCTGCACGGGCTTGCCGCCGGCGGCGAACGACGGGATCGAGTGCTCGAGATCTTCGATCTGGTCGGCCTGCGGCCCGACATGGCCGAGCGCTATCCGCACGAATTCTCCGGCGGCCAGCGCCAGCGCATCGGCATAGCGCGGGCGCTTGCCGGCCAGCCGCAGCTCATCCTCGGCGATGAGCCGGTCTCGGCGCTCGACGTGTCGATCCAGGCGCAGATTATCAATTTGCTCGAGGAGCTGAAGGAGCGGCTGAAGCTCACCCTCGTCGTCATCGCCCATGACCTCGCCGTCATCCGCCATATGAGCGACCATGTCGCGGTCATGTATCTCGGAGAGGTGGTGGAGCTTGCCGAGACGGAGGAGCTCTTCGAGGCGCCGCTCCATCCCTATTCGCAGGCCCTTCTCGAGGCGATCCCCATCCCGAACCCGCGCGGGCGTCGGGTGCGCATGCCGCTGCAGGGCGACATTCCGAGCCCGACCAATCCGCCGTCCGGTTGCCGCTTCCACACGCGCTGCCCGCATGCACGGCCCGTCTGCGCCGAGGAGCGCCCGGTGCTCACCGGCGTCGGCGGCAGTGGCCGGCAAGTGGCTTGCCATTTCTGGCAGGAGATCCAGGCGGCGGGGGCAAGCCCGCGCCTTGCGGTCGCCGACAGCCCGGCGCTTTCCGCGCGGCTTGCCTTGTATCGTGCCCGCCAGGCCGGCACCGCCGTCGGCCTGGTGGGGGAGGGAGCGGCCGGCTCGAATTCGCTGCAGCCGGACATGCCGTGATCATCGGAAGAGGGGAGACATGATGAGAGCGATCAAGATGGTGGCGCTTGCCGCCGGACTACTGGCCAGCTCGGCGGCCTTCGCCCAGACGCTCAGGGTCGGGCTCAACGAAGATCCCGACGTGCTCGACCCGCATCGCGCCCGCACCTATGTCGGGCGGATCGTCTTCACCTCGCTCTGCGACAAGCTCGTCGACATCTCGCCGGATCTGCAGTTCGTTCCGCAGCTCGCGACCTCCTGGTCGTGGAGTGCCGACCAGAAGGCGCTCACCTTCAAGCTGCGCCAGGGCGTCACCTTCCATGACGGCACGCCCTTCGATGCGGCGGCGGTGAAGGCCAATATCGAACGCGCGCTGACGCTGTCGGATTCCAACCGCAAGAGCGAGCTCACCTCCGTCGCAGCGGCCGAGGTGGTCGATCCCTCGACCGTTGTGATCAAGCTGAAGCAGCCGGACGCCACGCTGCTCGCGACCCTGTCGGATCGCGCCGGCATGATGCTGTCGCCCGCGGCCTTCGGCAAAAGCGGCGACTTCTCCCAGAATCCGGTCTGCTCGGGCCCCTATAAATTCGTTCGCCGCGTGCAGAACGACCGGATCGAGCTCACGAAATACGACGCCTATTGGGACGCCGCGAGCTATCCGATCAAGAACGTTACCTTCATCTCCATTCCCGATACGACCGTGCGTCTCGCCAATTTGAGGGCAGGCGATCTCGATATGCTGGAACGGCTCGCGCCGTCTGATGTGCCGACGGTCAAGAGCGACCCGAAGCTCAATTTCGTGCCAGTCACCGGGCTCGGCTACGTGTCCATGCGCATCAATGTGGCCAACGGCCCGCGCGCCAAGAATCCGCTCGGCCAGGACAAGCGCATCCGCCAGGCCCTGCAGCTGGCGATCGGCCGCAATATCATCAACGAGGTCGTCGGCGCCGGCATCCTCCCGCCTGCCCAGCAGCCCTTCCCGCCGGCGAGCCCCTTCCACAGCGACAAGTTCCCCTTGGTGGAGCGCGACGCGGAAAAGGCGAAAGCACTTCTGGCCGCGGCGGGCGTGCCCAATCCGTCCTTCGAGATGGTCTTTGGCAACAGCAGCACCACCCAGCAGATCGCCGAGCTCATCCAGGCCATGGCCGGTGAGGTCGGTTTCAAGATCACGCTGCGGCCGACAGAATTCGCCGCCATGCAGCAGGAGATGGAGCAGGGCAATTTCGATGTGTCCATCATCGGCTGGTCCGGCCGCGTCGATCCTGACGGTAACATCCACCAGTTCGCGACCTGCAAGGGCAATCTGAACGATTCCAGATACTGCAATGCCGAGGTCGACAAATATCTTAATGAGGCCCGGCAAGTCACCGATGAGGGCGCCCGCAAGGAGATCTATGATAAGGCGCAGGCCATCCTGCTCGACGACTTGCCGACCATTTATATCTACTACCAGCCCTGGCCCTTCGTCCTTGCGAAGGACGTGACGGGCTTTCAGCCCTATCCCGACGGCATGATCCGTTTGAAGGGCATGAAGGTCGGCGGGTAGCATATGACGATTCTGGCCCAGAACATACGGAGGGCTCGGCGGGATTGCTCTCCCTCAGCGGTGCATGCGGCCAGCGGGCCGCTGGGTTACCTCTCCCCGCGGGCGGGGAGAGGTCGGCTGCGAAGCGGCCGGGTGAGGGGGGATTTGTCGATCAGCGCCCATGCCCCTCACCCTGTCCCTCTCCCCGCAGACGGGGAGAGGGGACGAAACCTGGCCACGGATTGCGCTCGGCTCCCGATGCGCGTGAAGGATGGTCCATGACACAAATGATCCTGCGCCGTTTCCTCGTCGCCATCCCGACCATCATCATCGTGTCGATGCTCGTCTTCGGCCTGCAGAAGCTTCTGCCGGGCGATCCCGTGCTCGCCATGGCCGGCGAGGAACGGGACCCCAAGGTCATCGAATTCCTGCGCGAGAAATACCACCTGAACGACCCGATCCCGGTGCAATACGGTGCCTGGGTCGGGCGGGTGCTGCAGGGCGATTTCGGCATTTCCCTGCGCACCGACGTGCCTGTGACGACGCTGATCGCTCAGAAGCTGCCGGTCACCATCCAGCTCGCCATCATGGCTATGATCATCGCCGTCGTGATCGGCGTGCCGACCGGCATCCTGTCGGCCGTGCGCAAGGGTACGGCGACCGACTATGTCGCCAATGTCGTGGCGCTGTCGGGCTTATCAATCCCGAACTTCTGGCTCGGCATTCTCCTTATCTTCCTGGTCTCGGTTCGGCTTGGCTGGCTGCCGGCCTCGGGCTATGTGCCGCCGGGACAGGACTTCTGGCTGTCTATCAAGACGATGCTGATGCCGGCCTTCGTGCTCGGCACGGCGCTCGCGGCAAGCCTCATGCGCCACACCCGCTCGGCCATGATCGGCATCCTGCGCTCGGACTATATCCGCACGGCCCGCGCCAAGGGGTTGCGCCAGGGGAAGGTCGTCTACAAGCATGCGTTGCGCAACGCACTCGCGCCGATCGTGACCTTGATGACGCTGCTCTTCGGCGAGCTTCTGGGCGGGGCCGTGCTGACCGAGCAGATCTTCACGATTCCGGGCTTCGGTAAGCTTATCGTCGATGCCGTCTTCACTCGCGATTACGCCGTCGTCCAGGGCATCGTGCTGTGCACGGCGATAGGCTTCATCGCCATGAACCTTCTCGCCGACGTCCTCTACATCCTGATCAATCCGCGATTGAGGGGGAGCTGATGAATTCCTTGGCAGTCAGCGACGCGGATCGAAAAGAGGAAAGCCGCGCCACGGCGACGACCGCTGCCACCATGGTCGGGGTCGAGCCGCTGGACGAGGTGCCGCCGCAGCGCGGCGGACGTGCGCTCGCTAAATTCCTGGCGAACCGCGCCGCGATCTTCGGCGGCTGCGTCGTAGCGCTCTTCGTGCTGGTCGCGATTTTCGCGCCGCTCGTCTCGCCCTATGATCCGTTGGCGACGAGCTTCACGGCCATCCGCAAGGCGCCCTCGGCGCTCCACTGGTTCGGCACCGACGAGCTCGGCCGCGACATCTTCAGCCGCATGGCCTATGGCGCGCGCACCTCTTTGATGGCCGGCGTCATTTCCGTCGCCATCGCTGTCTGCGTCGGCGTGCCCTTCGGCCTGCTGGCGGGCTTCTTCGGCGGCTGGACGGATATGGTCATCTCCCGCGTCATCGATGCGAAACTGGCCATTCCCTTCCTCATCCTGGCGATTGCGCTCGCCTCCTTCCTCGGGCCGAGCCTCACCAATGCGATGATCGCCATCGGCCTCTCGGCGACGCCGATCTTCGCGCGGCTTGCCCGCGGCCAGACCCTGATGATCACCGCGGAAGACTATGTCGAGGGCGCCCGCGCCATCGGCTTGCCCAACCGCTGGATCATCATCCGCTATATCTTTCCCAATATCATGCCGCCGCTGATCGTGCAGGCGACGCTGACGGTCGCGACCGCCATCATCGCCGAGGCGAGCCTGTCGTTCCTCGGCCTCGGGCAGCAGCCGCCGGATCCGTCCTGGGGTTCCATGCTCAACACGGCCAAGAATTTCATGAGCCAGGCGCCCTGGATGTCGCTCTTCCCGGGGGCCGCGATCTTCCTGCTCGTCCTCGGCTTCAATCTGCTCGGCGACGGCCTGCGCGACGCGCTCGACCCGCGCGAGAACTGAAAGCGGTGCGGCCGCGCCGGCCCGCGCTAAAAAATGGATCGGGGAGATGGCGCAACGGGAGAGCCATTCGCAACTGAGCGCCTCAATGGCGCGCCTTGGGGGAACATGCGCATGAGAAAACTTCTGGTGCTGTCGGTCGCCGCACTTGCCCTGTCGGGGATGAGCGCCTCGGCGAGCGAGTTCAAGATCGGCCTGCAGGACGACGTTGACGTTCTTGATCCAGCCCGATCGCGCACCTTCGTCGGCGAGGTGGTGTTCGAATCCCTCTGCGACAGCCTCGTCGCGGTCGGCCCGGACTTGCAGGCCAAGCCTGAGCTCGCCGAGAGCTGGACATGGAACGACGATCACACCGTGCTAACGATGAAGCTGAAGGCCGGCCTCAAGTTCCACGACGGCACCCCGATCGACGCTACGGCCGTGAAGGCCAATATCGAGCGGGCGATGACGCTGCAGGACAGCATGCGCAAGAGCGAGCTGCAGTCCATTGCGTCGGTCGAGGTGGTCGATCCCGCGACCTTCGTGATCAAGCTGAAGCAGCCCGACCCGACGCTGCTGCCGCAGCTCTCCAATCGTGCCGGCATGATGCTGTCGCCCGCAAGTTTCGACACGGCCGGCACCAAGCCCGTCTGTTCCGGTCCGTATAAATTCGTAGACCGCCAGCAGAATTATCGCATCACCTTGGAAAAATTCGCCGATTATCGCGACGCCAAAGATTATAGCTTCGACAAGATCACTTTCTATCCTATTCCCGACACCACGGTGCGGCTCGCCAATCTGCGCGCAGGCGATCTCGACATGCTCGAGCGGCTCGCGCCATCGGACATTCCCGTCGTGCGCGACGATGCCAATCTGCAGCTCGCCCTCGTGACCAGCGTCGGCTACCAGGGCATCACTATCAATGTCGGCAAGCCGCGGGGGGATTCGCCACTCGCCAAGGACAAGCGCGTGCGCCAGGCGCTGCAGCTCGCCATCGACCGCAACGCCATCAACGAGGTGGTCGGTTCCGGCACCTTCAAGCCGGCCCAGCAGCCGATCAGCGACACCAATCCCTATTTCGACAAATCCTTGCCGGTGACGACGCGCGACGTCGAAAAAGCCAAGGCGCTGCTCGCCGAGGCGGGCTACAAGCGCGTGCCCTTCAAGCTGCTCTTCACGAATTCCACGACGAGCCAGCAGATCGCCGAGCTCATCCAGGCGATGGTCGCCGACGCCGGCTTCGACGTGAAGCTGCGCGCCGTGGAGTTCACCACCATGCTGCAACAGATCCAGTCCGGCGATTTCGATACGGTGCTGCTCGGCTGGTCCGGCCGCTACGATCCGGACGGCAACATCCACCAGTTCGTGACCTGCGGTGCCGGGCTGAATTATGCGAAATACTGCAACAAGCCGGTCGACGATCTGCTCAACAAGGCCAAGGTGACGCCCGACGTTACCGCGCGCAAGAAGCTCTATGATGATGCGCAGGCCATTCTGCAGGACGACCTGCCGCTCATCTACCTCTACTACCAGCCCTGGCCTTTCGTGCTGTCGAAATCCGTAAAAGGCTTCACGCCGTTGCCGACGGGGCTCATCAGCCTGAAAGGCGTGACGAAGGGCTAGGTTCTCCGCCTTTGGGCGAGACGACCCCCACCCCTTACCCCTCCCCACGGAAATCGGGTTTACTCGATTTCCGCATGTCGAAAGGGCCACTCGGATCGATCCGAGTGGCCGGGGGAGGGGCACGGTGAGCGTGCCGCCACAATCACGGTTGCCGTCGCGTCTCGCGGAGCCGGCGAACCGGCGCCGATCCCTCCCCGCGCAAATTGGGTGCTCCCGATTTGCGCATCGATGAGAGTGCAACTCGGATGAATCCGAGTTGCACAGGGAGGGTGGATTCGAGCGAAGCTCGAAGACGGGTGGGGTCAAATTCGCGGCTGTGTCCCCCTCCGGCGCCACTTGCGTGGCGCCACCTCCCCCTCCAGGGGAGGATCAGAGCCGCACCGATCGGCATATGCGATAGCCCCGCCCTCGTCAGGAGGGGTGGGGGCGGATAAAAGCCGCCGCCTAATCCACCAGGCTCTTCGCCATCATCATATGCACGCCCTTGCAGCCATTGACCGTCTGCGTGATGCGGAGGTCGCCGGCGAGGCTGCACAGCGTATAGGCGTCCTCGCGCGACAGTCCGGCCTTCTCGCTGAGAAGCACGATCATGTCGCGCAGGGCCATCACCGCACATTGGTCGAGATCCGGGTCCATGCCCATGGTGATGTAGTGGGTCGGCGTTTCCGCGCGTGGATAGGTGAGGGACAGGTCCTCGCGCAGGATGAGGCGGAAGGTGCCGCGGAGCGCCGTTTCGATCGCCGTGATGCAGACCTCGCCGTCGCCCTGCGCGCCATGGCCGTCGCCGCAGGAGAACAGCGCGCCCTCGTTGAAGATCGGCAGATAAAGGGTCGTGCCGGCGACGAGCTCCTTGTTGTCGATATTGCCCGCATGGGCGCGCGGCATGATGGAAGAAATCCGCCCCCAGTTCGGCGGCGGGGCCACGCCCATGACGCCGAAGAAGGGGTGAAGCGGCAGGTCGAGCCCCCAGGGCAGGCGGGCGACCCCGGCCTGCGCGTCGAGCGGGATGTTGAGAAGGCGCGCTGCCTCGAAGTCATAAGGAAGGGTACCGGCGAGCGGGCGGATGGAATTGTAGCCCCAGTCCTGCCGCAGCTCGACCGCGTCGATCCGCACCTCCAGCACCTGGCCGGGCTTGGCGCCGCGCACGGCGACCGGGCCGGTGAGAATATGGCCGGGCATCTCCTGCTTCAAGCGCGCATGGATCTCGCGCAGTTCCGGCGGCACATGGAAGGACTCGGGCGGCAGCACCTCCGGCCCGCCCGAAACCGTCTCGACGACGACCGTGTCGCCGCTGTCGACGGTGAGCACCGGCCCGCGCTTCGGGTCGAAATAGCCCCAGGCGCAGGTGTCGGGAGAGGCGGGAAGGTGATGTTGCATGGTGCTTGTCCCCAGGTCCGGTCGAGCTTTACGTCAAGGCAGGCGGGCGATAGCCATCGAGCGCCGCTTCCACTGCCCCGGCAATCGAGAGGAGGCGCGCGTCGTCGCCGAGACGGCCGGTGAGCTGTAAGCCGACAGGCAAATGACCGGCGAAACCGCAGGGCAGGCTGAGCGCGGGATGGCCGGTCATATTGACGAAGCCGCTCGCCAGCATCTCGCCGTCGTAGTCACCTTCCACGAATTCCGGGTCTTCGACCGGCGCGACGAAGGGCACGGACGGGCTCAGGAGCACGTCGACCTCCGCGAACGCCGCTTCGACCGCATCACGCAGCGCGGCCCGATAGCGCTGCGCCCGCACATAGTCCGTCGCCTTCGCGGCAAAGCCCGCTTCGATCTGTGCCCGGGTGGCAGGCGCATAGCCGGCGGCGTTCCGGGCGTGGAGATCGGCGTGGATGAGCGCCGCCTCCGGCAGGAGGATATGCAGGAGCTCACGATTAACAGGCGCGAGGTCGGGGATCGTGACGGCAGTGACCGCAGCCCCTTTGGCCGTCAGCTGTGCGACCGCCGCCTCGACGGAAGCTCCCACGTCCGCCGTTACCGCCGGATGATCGAAGTGATGGCGAATGAGGCCGATCCGCACGCCGGCGAGACCGACGGGCGCAAGCGGCACCGGAGCGTCGGTCAGGGCCGCGAGCGCGAGTGCGGCGTCCTCGACGGTGCGGGCGAGCGGGCCGGCATGGTCGAGTGTCCAGGAGAGGGGGAAGACGCCCTCGGTCGGCACGAGCCCATAGCTCGGCTTCAAGCCGACGATGCCGCAATAGGAGGCGGGAATGCGAATGGAACCGCCGGTATCGGTGCCGATGGCGATCGGCACGATGCCAGCCGCGACGGCCGCTGCCGAGCCACCGCTCGATCCGCCGGATGTGCGCCCCAGGTCGTGCGGATTATTCGTCTGCCCGACCTCGGGATGGGCGATGCCATAGGCATATTCGAGCAGATTGGTCTTGCCGAGGATGACGGCGCCGGCGGCACGCAGCCGGGCGACCAGCGGCGCATCGGTCGATGCCGTGACGGGCGTGCAGACTCGGCTCCCATAGCCAGTCGGCGTGCCGGCAACCTCGATCAGGTCCTTGATGGCGACTGGAATGCCGTGCAGCGGCCCGCGATCTTGACCCGCTGCAAGCTCGGCCGCGCGCTGCCGGGCTTCAGCAAGCGCAAACTCGGCCATCGGATCGGCGAAAGCGTTGAGCTTGGGGTCCAGCCGCTGGATCCGCGCAAGCGCCGCCTCGACCACCGCGACGGGATCGAGCGAGCCATCGCGATAGCGCGCCGCGAGCTGCTGGATGCCCGCGAAAGCCGTGTCCTCCACCGGCACCTCCTCGTCAGTGAGCCGGTTTGGCCAAGCGGTCGAGCAGCCGCGCCCAGGCGACCAGGCCCGTGCGGAAGCTCGACAGGCGGAAGAACTCGTTCGGCGCGTGGTAGTCCTCGTCCGCCGTGGAGAAGGAGAAGAAGATCGCCTCGACCTCGAGATGCTTGCGGAAGGCAGCGCCGATCGGAATGGTCGCGCCCATTGCAACGCGCAGCGGCTTCTGCCCGAGAAGCTCGCCGAGCACGGCTTCGGCTTGCGCGAGCGCCGGCAGATCGGGATCGATGAAGAAGGCCTGGCTGCCCGGTCCGCGCTGCATCACGGAAACGGCGAAACCCTTCGGTAGTCGCGCTTCGAGATGACTGGCAATGGCCGCAGTGACCTCGGCCGGCGTCTGCCCCGCCACCAGCCGGCAGGAGATCTTGGCGCTCGCCGTCGACGGAATGACCGTCTTTCCGCCGGCGCCCTGATAGCCGCCGGAGATGCCGTTGAATTCGAGCGTCGGCTCGAGCCATTGGCGGGTCAGGAGCTCGCGGCCGTCGGTGATCGGGTCGGGTTTCGGCGAGCCGATCGAGCGGTAATAGGTCTCCGCATCGAATTGAGCCGCCTCGATGGCCGCGATGATGCGCGGATCCGGCGGCTTCGCGCCGTCCTTGAAACCCGCGACGATCACACGACCCTCGGCGTCGTGCATGGCGCCGAGCATCTGCACGAGCGCGCGGATCGGGTTCTGCGCGCTGCCGCCGTGCCGACCGGAATGGAGGTCCTTGCTGGGGCCCGTCACGGTGACTTCGAGCGCCACCTGGCCGCGGCTCGCGACGGTGACGGAGGGCAGATCCGGCCGCCACATTGCGCCGTCGGCCGACAAGACGAGATCGCAGGCGAGCCGGTCGCGATGGGTGGCGAGCAGCGGCTCGAAATTTGGGCTGCCCGATTCCTCCTCGCCCTCGACCAGGAACTTGATGTTGAGCGGCAGGCGGCCTTCCGTTTTCAGATAGGCCTCGGCGACGAGCACGGGGATGAGAAGCGGTCCCTTGTCGTCGGAGACGCCGCGACCGTAGATGCGGTCGTCGCGGATGGTCGGCTCGAAGGCCGGTGTCAGCCATTTGTCGAGCGGATCCGGCGGCTGCACGTCGTAGTGGCCGTAGACGAGCACCGTCGGCGCGGCGGGATCACGGATCAGCTCGGCGAAAACCGCCGGATGGCCGGCCGTTTCCAGGACCTCGACCGTGGGAAAGCCGGCGCGCCGCAGGCGATCCGCCAGAAACGCGGCCGCCTCACGAATGCCGCCGTGAAAGGCGGGATCCGTGCTGACGCTCGGGATTCGGCAGAAGGCTTTGAGATCCTCGATGCCTTCCTCGATATGGGCGAGGAGATAGTCCTCGACGGCGCTCATTTGCCACCGTCCACGCTGATGATCTGGCCGCTGATCCAGCCAGCGTAATCGGAAGCAAAGAATAGGACCATATGGGCGATGTCCTCGGGCGTCCCGAGGCGCTTCAGGGCGATGTTCTGGATAAGTTTCGCCTGGCCGTCCGCGCCCATGGCCTCCCACTGCCGCTCGGTTGTCGGATTGGAACGCACGAAGCCGGGCGCGACATTGTTGACGGTAATGTTCCAGGCGCCGAGCTCATGGGCGAGCTGGCGCGTCAGCCCGATCTGCCCGGCCTTCGCCGCGGCATAGGCCTGGATGCCGGTGAGGCTGATGCCGAGCCCGGCACCGCTCGAAATATTGATCACGCGTCCGTATTTGGCTGTCTTCATGGCAGGCGCCACGGCCTGCGTCATGAAGAAGGCGCCGGAGAGATTGACGTCGAAGATCGTCTGCCATTCGGCTTCCGTGATCTCCTCGATCGGCCGGCCGACCTGGCCGCGCACGCCGCCGGCATTGTTGACGAGAATGTCGACGGTGCCATGGTCGGCGATGATCTTGGCGACGGTCGTCTGCACCGCCGCGCGGTCGCTGACGTCGAGGTGATGAGCTGTCGCCGCCGGTCCGCAGAGCTCCGCCGTTTCGGCAAGGCCCGTGTCATTGACGTCGCAGATATGGACCGTCGCGCCCCGCTGGGCGAAGCCGAGCGCGATCATCCGGCCGAAGCCGTGGGCCGCGCCGGTGATGATGGCCACCTTGCCGGAGAAATCGATATTCATGCTTCAGCCCCTGCAGCTGCGCGGGCGCTTCCCGCGAGATCGTCGAGATTGGCGAGATCGAGCGAACGCCGGCCGTCCTCGATATCGTGGATGAGTTCCACAAGACGGGCGGTAAGCGGCGTCGGCACGCCGAGCGACCGTGCTTTCTCGACGATGGGCACGATTTGCGCATCGACCTCGGTCTTGCGCTTGCGCACCGCGATATCCCGCCAGATGCCGGAATGCGATTTCGTCGAGCGGCGGTTGTGGGCGACCATTTCGTCGAAGGAGCGGGTGGTCTCGGCCGCCGGCGCACCCGGCGCAAAGGCTGCGGGATCGAAGCCGTCGAAGGCCTCCGGCTTGATGCCGGCGGCATTCGCCACGGCGCCGACCTCAAGCGCGAGTTCCGTCAGCATCGGCCGGTAGCGGGCATTGGCGAGCACGTCGGCGATGCTGTCGTCGGTCAGCGCCGTCGCGAAGAGCAGCGTGCCATAAATCAGCTTGCCCCAGAGATAGCCCCAGATGTTGTCGGTGAGGACGGCGCGCGGCTCGAACTCGCGCATCAGCGCGTGGATTGCCGTGATGCGCTCGGTCGTCGTGCCGTCGAGCTCTCCTACGACCACCGCGCCGCGGCCGCTGTAATGGACGACACCCGGCTCGAGATAATCGGCGCCGAAATTTACGAAACAGCCGACCACCCGCTCGGCGCCGACAGCCTCGGCGATGACCGGCTCGTTCAGACCGTTCTGGGCGGAGACCACGTAGCCGTGGTCCGCCACATGCGGCGCGAGCGCCCGGCTTGCGGCCGCGGTGTGATGCCCCTTCACGCAAAGGAAGACCCGCTCGAAACGGCCTTGCAGCTCATCGGGCGTGAAGGCTTTCGCCGTCACGGTGTCTTCGA
Source organism: Chelatococcus sp. GCM10030263 (assembly GCF_042666455.1). NCBI lineage: Bacteria > Pseudomonadati > Pseudomonadota > Alphaproteobacteria > Hyphomicrobiales > Chelatococcaceae > Chelatococcus > Chelatococcus sp. GCM10030263. The sequence goes on from NZ_JBHTDB010000009.1 coordinate 589,337, forward strand.
AGATGGGACCGGCGATCCTGAGGCCATGGGCATTGATCGCCGCCACGTGATCCGCGGCCACGTCGACGAAGACGACCTCATGGCCGGCCCGGATGAAGGCGGCGCCGAGCGAGCCGCCGATGGCGCCTGCGCCCCAAACGAGAATGGGTCCGCTCATGCCCAGGGGCCCTCCAAAAGCTCACGTGTCTCTTCGACGGCGAGCTGCCAGATCGCCAGCATGTCGGCGTCGGGCCGCTCGTAATAGCCGCCGAAATTGCCGTCCCCGAGATAGGCCCTGACGGCCTCGGGCGCCATCACGCGCATGCGCGCGAGGTCGATCATCGGCTTCTGCTGTGTGGGCTGTTTCACGCCGGCAAGCCGCGTCCAGGGGAAGTTCTCCATCCAGGAGGCATGCGAGGCGACGGTGTCGATCTCCTGCACCTTGGCGAAGGTCTTCGGTGCGTTCCACCAGTTGTGGAACTTGACGGCGACGTCCGGATTGTCGGCCATCCATTCGATGGCGAAGCTGCCGGCCGCCTGGTTGCCGCCATGGCCGTTGACGATGAGGATGCGGCGGAAGCCCTGAAGCTTGAGGCTGTCGAGAATGTCGCCCACGAGCCGGATATAGGTCTCGATCCGCAGGCTGACGGTCCCGGGATAGGCCTTGAAATAGGGGGTCAGCCCATAGGCAACGACCGGGAAGACGGGAATGCCGAGCGGCTCGGCGGCCTCTACCGACACGCGTTCCGACAGGATCGAATCCACCGAAAGAGAAAGTCCCGCATGCTGCTCGGTGCTGCCGAGCGGCAGGATGGCGCGGTCGTCTTTCTTCAGATAGGCCTCGATCTGCTGCCAATTGGCCTCTGCGATCTTCACGTTGCTTCCCTTTCTTCCTCCGCCGCGACGACCGGGGCGCCCATGGGCAATTCGCCGGCCGACCGGATGATGGGCACGATGATGCGGTCGATGTCTGCGGTATTCGGCGTGTGGCGATATTCGATGGCCTGGACGCCGCCCGGCAGCCGCCCGACGATGGATTCCGCTCCTGTGGCGTAGACGACGACATTGGCTTTGGCGACGATCTTCGCAACTTCGGGAGTGTCCAAGGTCGCTCCGGCCGTCTCCTGCACATGCGAGGCGAACCGCTGGACGCCGGCCATCATGATCGGCAGGAAATCGGGAAAGCGCGAGATGATCGCGACCCGCGAGAGGGGATCGAGCGCGGCCAGCGCCATGCGCGTTTCTTCCGACGGAATGAAACTGATGGCCACCACCTTGGTATTCGGCACGAGCGCCGAGACCTCGCGGTAGCGGTTGACCAGAGTGATCACGAGATCGGCGGAATTGGCACGTGCCCGCGCCTGAGGGGTCCGCTCGATATCGGAGACCGTGAGAGGCTCGACGGTGACGCTGTTGCCCAGCCGGCCGGCGATGAACTTCGCATAGCTCGCGGTGGCGTCGGGGAACACGCCGATCATGACGATATGCATGCGCCGGCCGATGCTGTCGCGATAGAAGACGCGTGAGCTGACGAGGGACACGAGCTCGGCGGAGCGGATGCCGAGCGCTTGGGATTCGTCGATCAGCTGGTCGATGCGGCGGTGGAGGAGGGCGGTCTCGGGGCGGTTAGCGAGCCGCGCCTGCAGGCTGTTGGTGACATAGGTCCCGGCACCCGGCCGCGTCTCGATGAGACCCGCCGCTTTCAGGTCCGCATAGACCTGGCTCACCGTCATCGGCGCCACGCCGACCTTTTCCGCAAGGTCACGGACGGACGGCAAGAGCTCTCCGGGCACGAGCTCGCCACAGGCGATGCCGTATTCGATGAGCCCCTGGAGCTGCGTGCGGAGGGGGACCGGCAGCTGCCGGTCGACGAAGAATTCCATGCGACCCGATCGTGGCGTCTGTTCTATGCCAATAGAACGATTATACCTCCGATCGGACGCACACAAGCCTTGAGAGAGCCGGCCATGTGGACATTGGCGGCCGCTCCCATAAAGGCGTTGACACCGTTCCCTTCACTGTGGAAACGTTCTATTCAATAAGAACAGTTGGCCTTCTGGAGAAAGGGAACTCGCATGAAGACGATGATGAAAGCGGTCGCCGCCGCCGCGCTTCTGCTCAGTACGAGCCTCCCGGTCCTTGCCGTCGAGCGGGGAGGGGTTATGACCTACGGCCGCTACGCCGACAGCCTTTTCCTCGATCCGGTGCTCAACGACGCCAATGTCGATATCTGGATCCTGACCAACCTTTACGACACGTTGCTCCAGCCGACGCCGGACGGCAAGGGCGTTGTGCCGGGCCTGGCGACCGCCTGGAAGGTGTCCGAGGACGGCAAGACCGTCACGCTGACCATGCGCGACGGCATCAAGTTTTCAGACGGATCGCCGATCACGGCGGAAGACGTCATCTGGTCGCTGAAACGTGCGGCCAATCCGAAGAACGGCATCTGGACCTTTCTCGTCGCATCGATCGACGATGTGGTCGCCGAGGGCGACAAGACCATCGTCGTCAAGCTGAAGCATTCCGATCCCGCGATCCTTCCGGCGCTGACGGTGTTCAACACCGCGATCCTGCCGAAGAAGGCCTTCGAGGCCGCGCCCGGCGCGACCGACGAGGAGAAGGCCAGGAACTTCTCCCAGCATCCGATCGGCTCCGGTCCCTTCGTGCTCCAGTCGTGGGATCGCGGCTCGAACATGAAGCTCGTGCGCAACGAGCACTATTGGGCCAAGGGCGAGGACGGCAAGCCGCTGCCCTATCTCGACGGCGTCAATTTCGAAGTGATCCCGGACGACGCGACCCGCATCCTGAAGCTGCAGTCGGGCGAGCTCGACGGGGCGGAGTTCATTCCCTATTCGCGTGTCGCCGAGCTCAAGGCCGCGGCCAACATCAATATGGAGCTCTTCCCATCGACGCGCGTGACGAACGTCACCATGAACGTGCGCCCCGAGCTCAACGGCAAGCCGAACCCGCAGTCCAACCCCAAGGTGCGGGAGGCCATGAAATATGCGGTCAACAAGGATGCCATCATCCAGATCGTGACCCATGGCGTTGGCAAGCCGCTGACCTCCTACATGTCGTCGGCGACGCCGCTGCACACGGGCGACACGCCGCTCTACCCCTACAATCTGGAGAAGGCGAAAAGCCTGATGAAGGAGGCTGGCTTCGAAAAGGGCTTCGAGACGAGCATCCTGGTGCTCGCCGGCAATCAGGACGAGATCGGCATCGCGACGGCGCTGCAGCAGATGTGGTCGCAGATCGGCATCAAGCTCACCCTGCAGCAGGTCGATAACCCGACGCGCACCCAGCAGTATCGCGACGGCACCTTCACCATGCGCGTATCGCCCTGGACCGACGACATCGCCGATCCGAACGAGATCACGTCCTATTTCGTCTATTCGCCGACGATCGACGCGCTGCACAGCGGCTGGAAGAGCGAAGAAGCCGACAAGCTCTTCGAAGCCTCCCAGCGCGAGATGGATCCGAAGAAGCGCGCCGAGCAATATGCGCGCATGCAGGAGATCTTCAACGGCGACGGGCCGTCCGTTCCGCTCTACGAGACGCCCTATCCGGTCGCGCTCAACAAGAAGGTGCACGGCTTCCTGCAGATCCCGCTCGGCAACAACATCTTCGTCGGGGCCTGGCTGGACAAATAGGCCGGCGTGCGGCGGACGTGAGCAGCTCGCGCCCGCCGCACTGCGACGTGATGCTCGATAGGAACGGACGTGATCTCGGTTTAGAGCATGATGCAGAGGACACCTCCCCCTCAAGGGGAGGGTGAGGCGCACGTCAGCGGATGGTCGAGGTTGATTGGCCGGAGCTGATCCTGCGCCCGCGGCCGAGGCTTGCGGTCGTTATGCTGCTGGCACGGGGCCTATGGGGTCGCTGGCAAAGGGTTGAAGTCCATATTCCTGGACGAGATCGGGGCTTGGCTTGTCGCTTTTTACTTTCATTCTTCGCCGCATTCTCCAAATGCTGCCCACGGTGGCGTTCATCCTCGTCGTCACCTTCGTTCTGGTGAGGTTGCTGCCCGGCGATCCGGCCAGCGCCATGCTCGGCGACCGGGCGCGCGACGCCGATGTGGCGCGCATCAATGCGAGCCTCGGGCTCGACAAGCCGCTGCCGGTGCAGTTCGTTTATTTCGTCGAGCGCGTCTTCAGGGGTGATCTCGGCACATCCATTGGCTTGCGCGTGCCGGTGGTGCAGCTCATTGCCGAGCGCCTGCCCGTGACGCTGATGCTGACCGCCATGGCGGCGGTGATCGCGCTCGTCCTGTCCGTGCCGCTCGCCTTCCTGGCGGCCGTGCAGCGGGAGCGCGCCGCCGACACCGTCATCCGCGGCGCCTTCCAGGTGGGCCTGTCGATGCCGGTGTTCTATCTCGGCATCCTTCTCCTCACGGTCTTTGCCGCGCAGCTCAAATGGTTTCCGGTGGGCGGCTATGGCGATACCTGGGGCGACCGCCTCTATCACCTCTTCTTGCCCGCCGTGACGCTCGCGCTGAGCCTCGCGGCCGTGCTGATGCGCAATCTGCGGGCTGCGATCATCGGCGTCGTCGATGCCGAATATGTGGACTTCGCCCGCGCCAAGGGGCTGCGGTCGCGCATCATCATGATCCGGCACGTGCTGCGCAACGCCCTCATTTCGACGGTCACGCTCTTCGGCCTGTCGATCGGCACGCTGCTCGGGGGGGCCGTCATCACCGAGAGCGTCTTCGCCGTTCCTGGCGCCGGCCGGCTGATGATCGACAGCATCTACGGCCGCGATTATCCGGTGGTGCAGGGCCTCACCATCGCGCTCGCTGTGCTCGTGTCGCTGACATTCCTCGTCACGGACATCGTCCAGGCCTGGCTCGACCCGAGGATCGCGCGATGAGCGTGCTCGCCGAAGACAAACCGATCGAGCGACGAAGCACGCTTGTCCTGCCGCGTACCCTGATCGCCGGCCTCGTCATCTTGGGCCTCAGCCTGCTGGTTGCCGTCTTCCCCTCCGCCTTCGCGCCCTACGACCCCATTGCCTTCGACTACAACGCGATCCTGCAAGGGCCGAGTCTCGCCCACCCCTTCGGCACGGACAGCTTCGGCCGCGACGTGCTCTCGCGCGTCATCCACGCCTATACGGTGGATATGCAGATCGCCATCTTCGCCACCGTCGGCCCCTTCATTTTCGGGACGATCGTCGGGGCGCTCATCGGCTATGTCGGCGGCGTGGCGGAGGCGATCTTCGGCCGGATCGTCGACGCGGTCATCACCTTTCCCTTCCTGGTCCTCGTCATCGCCATCGTCTCGGTGCTCGGGCCGGGCTTGGTCAATATGTATATCGCCGTCGGCGTCGTCGGCTGGGTGTTCTATGCGCGGCTCGTCGCGGCGGAGGTGAAGGTCGAGAAGCGCCTGGACTATGCCGATGCCGGGCGTGTCATGGGCTATACGCCGGCGCGCATCGTCTTCCGCCACCTCCTGCCCAATGCCATCACCCCGGCCATCGTCTACTGGATGACGGACATGGCGCTCGCCATCCTGCTAGGCTCGAGCCTCGGCTATCTCGGCCTTGGCGCGCAGCCTCCCATCGCCGAATGGGGCGTGCAGATCGCCGACGGCAAGAATTTCATGACGACCGCCTGGTGGATCGCGGTCTTCCCCGGCATCGCCATCGTGATCACCGGCCTCGGCTTCAGCCTCGCCGGCGACGGCCTGGCCGAGCTTCTGAGAACGAAACGATGAGAGCGGCGAGGGACATGTCCGCCGGATTGCGGGTGAGGGGGCTGACGACCACCTTCGAGACGTCGCGCGGCAGGGCTGTCGCGGTGGCCGACGTCGATCTGGACGTCGCCCCCGGCGAGATGCTCGGCATCGTCGGCGAATCCGGCTCCGGCAAGAGCGTCACGCTCCGCTCCATCATGCGCCTCGTGCATCCGCCCGGCCGCGTCACCGGCCAGGTCGAGTGGCAGGGGCGGGATCTCATCGCCATGCCGCCCGAAGAGCTGCGCCGCGTTCGCGGCGGCGAGATCGCCATGATCTTTCAGGAGCCGATGACGGCGCTCAATCCCGTGCTGCCGGTACGGCTGCAGATCGAGGAAAACCTCGTCGCACATACGGCGCTCAACGGCCGCGAGCGGCGTGCACGGGCGGTCGAGCTGATGAATCTCGTGGGTATTCCGGCCGCGGAACGGCGGCTCGACGATTATCCGCACCAGTTCTCGGGCGGCATGCGCCAGCGCGCCATGATCGCCATTGCGCTCGCGAGTTCGCCGAAGCTGCTGCTCGCCGACGAGCCGACCACAGCGCTCGACGTGACCATCCAGGATCAGATCCTGAAGCTCCTGCTGGAGCTGCGCGACCGCATGGCGATGAGCGTCGTGCTCGTCACCCACGATCTCGGCGTCGTCGCCGCCACCTGCGACCGCATGGCGGTGATGTATGCGGGGCGGGTCGTCGAGACCGGTCCGGTCGCCGAGGTCTTTGCCGGACCTCGGCACCCCTATACGCGCGGGCTCCTCGGATCGGTGCCGCGGGGCGGCGCGGAACGCACGCTGCTGCGCTCCATCGAAGGCACGCCGCCGAGCTTGACCGACATGCCGGCGGGCTGCGCCTTTCATCCGCGCTGCAGTTTCGCGATCGAGCGCTGCCGACAGGAGCGGCCGGCGCTCACAGCGACATCGGGGACCGGGCAGGCGGCCTGCTACCGGCAGGATGCGCTCGCCGAAGCGGAGCCGATCCTATGAGCACGGCGGTCCCCATCCTCTCGGTCGAGAAGCTCGCCAAGCGCTTCGCCGTGCCGCGTTCTCTGACGAGCCGCATCATGGGCGAGCCGCCACTCGCCGTGCATGCACTGAACGGCGTCAATCTCGACGTGCACCGCGGCGAGACCCTCGGCATCGTCGGTGAATCCGGCTGCGGCAAGTCGACCCTCGCCCGCTGCCTGGTGCGGCTGCTCGACCCCGACCAGGGCGTCGTGCGCTTCGAGGGTAAGGATATCGCGACCTTCCGCCAGGCCGAGCGCCGCGCCTTCAACAGGCGCGTGCAGATGATCTTCCAGGATCCACGCGGCTCGCTCAATCCGCGCATGACGGTGCGGCAGACGCTGACGGAGGCGCTTTCCGTCCATGCCATGCGGCCCAAGGCCGAGATCCCCGCGCGGGTGATGGAGCTGCTCGACCTTGTGCGCCTCCCGGCTGACGCGGCCGGGCGCTATCCGCATGAGTTTTCCGGTGGCCAGCGCCAGCGCATCGGCATCGCGCGGGCGCTCTCCGTCGAGCCCGAGGTCATCGTCGCCGACGAACTCGTCTCGGCCCTCGACGTCTCGGTGCAGGCGCAGGTGATCAACCTCCTGCTTGACCTGCAGGAGCGGCTCAGTCTTACGGTGATTTTCGTCGCCCATGACCTGCGCCTCGTGCGCCATATCTCGCACCGTGTCGCCGTCATGTATCTCGGCCAGGTGGTCGAGATCGCGCCGGTCGAGGCGCTGTTCACCGCCCCGCAGCATCCCTACACGCGGGCACTGCTCGATGCCGCGCCGGAGCTCGACCCGACCCGCCGCAGCCGCAAAGCGGCGGCGCGCGGCGAATTGCCGAGCCCGCTGCATCTGCCGCCCGGCTGTCCCTTCGCGAGCCGCTGCCCGTATGTCTTCGACCGCTGCCGCGTCGAGAACCCGCTTCTCACGCCGCGGGGCGCCGGACACCGCGCGGCCTGCCATCTCGACGCGCTCCCGAAGCCTGTCATTTCGAGCCCCGGCGTTCTAGCTGAATCCATCGCGGTCAGCAGGGAGTGAACAGATGACCTTCAGCGCCTTCGAGGCGGAGATCGCGAAAGTCAACGACATCCTCTGCGCCGTGAACCTGCTCACCTGGGATTCACGCACCATGATGCCGCCGTGCGGCGTCGAGGCGCGCGCCAAGCAGATCGCGACCCTCACCGGCCTCGCCCGCGATCTCGCGACGGGCGAGGCGATGCTGAGGGCGATCGAAGACGCGCGCCGGAGCGATGAGCCCGACCCGGATGGGCTGCGTGCGAAGGCGGTGGCGGAGGCAGCGCGCCAGATCGGCATTCTCGCGCGCATTCCGGCGAAGCTCGTCGCCGAGGCCACGGAACTGAAGACCAATGCTCAGGCCGCCTGGGTCGAGGCGCGTGCCGAGAACGACTTTGCCGGCTTCGCGCCCTGGCTCGAACGCACGCTCGATCTGCAGCGCGAGACGGCCGCGGCCATCGGCTATACCGAGCATCCCTATGACGCGCTCGTGTCGAGCTACGAGCCGGATATGACCTGGGCACGGCTCCGGCCGCTCTACGACGCCCTCAAAGCCGCGCTCCTCCCGCTGAACGAAGCTGCCCGCAGCCTTCCGCCGATCCGGATGGACTTCCTGGAGCGCGCTTTTCCGGTCGACAAGCAGCGCGCCTTCGCCGTGACCATGGCGCGGCGCATGGGCTACGACTTCGATCGCGGCCGTCTCGACGACACCGTGCATCCCTTCGAAATCTCTTTCACGCGGGCGGATGTGCGCATCACCGGCCGCTTCCGCGAGACATGGCTGCCGGTCGGGTTGTTTTCGGTTTGGCACGAGGCCGGCCACGGCATCTACGAGCAGGGCGTCGATCCGCGTTTCACGCGCTCGATCTTCGCCATGGATCTCATCAATCTCTATGCCGTCGGCGGCGCGAGCTTCGGCCTGCACGAATCCCAGTCGCGGCTGTTGGAGAATCGCGTCGGGCGCTCGCGGCGCTTCTGGGAGCTCCATTTCGGCGAACTGCGCGCGGTCTTTCCGGACCAGCTCGGCGATGTCTCGGCGCATGAATTCTGGCGGGCGGTGAATGCACCGCGCCCGAGCCTCGTCCGCGTCGAAGCCGACGAGCTCACCTATGACGCCCATATCATCCTGCGCTCGGAGATCGAGGCGGGGCTCATCGCCGGTGAAATCCGCGTCGCCGACCTGCCGGCGATCTGGGCCGAGAAGATGAAGGGCTATCTCGGCCTGGACGTGCCGAGCGACACGCTGGGCGTCCTGCAGGACGTGCACTGGTCGTCGGGCATGATGGGCTCTTTCCCGACCTATACGATCGGTAACATCATGGGCGCGCAGCTTTATCGCGCGGCTTGCGCCGATGCCGCAGTGGCTGGTGGGCTCGACCGCGGCGACTACGCGCCGCTCACCGCCTGGCTCGGCACGCATGTGCATCGCCACGGCCGCTCGCTGACCCCGGCCGATATTCTTCGCGCAGCGACCGGTAAGCCGCTCGCCGTCGACGACTATGTCGCCGCGCTCCGGGCGAAAGTGACGGACCTGGCCGCTTGACCGCCTCAAAAGGGCAGCGGCAGGCGGATGAGAAGCAGATAGATGATCGTGCCGATGCCGAGTGCCCAGTAGGGGCGCAGGGTCGTCCGCCATGAGAGAAGGACGACGACTGCCGAGGCGATGACGGCGACGAGGCCGCCCTCGGCGCGGCTCAGGAGCAGAAGGGCGCTCGACAGCGTCAGCCCGCCGGCGATCGGGATGAGCCCGCGGATCACCGCCCGCTGCCAGAGCGCCGGCTTGCCCATATGCCAGAGATGGGCCACCCCATAGGTCAGCACGGACGACGGCAGGAAGATCGCCAGGCTGGCGACGAGCGCCCCGCCGAAACCCGCCACATGCCAGCCGATCAGCGTCACGATCAGCGTGCCCGGGCCCGGCGCGACGCGCGACACCGCGAAGGTGTCGAGAAACTCTTTCTGCGTGAGCCAGCCGTGGTTGAGCACGACCTCACGCTGGACGTCACCCAGAATGCTGATGCCGCCGCCGACCGCCATCAGCGACAGCGGCGCGAAGAGGAGCGCGATGGCGAGGAGCGAGCTGTCCTTATTCATGGCGCAGCTTGAGATAGGCGAGGCCGATGCTGATCGGCGCGGCCACGGCGAAGATCAGGAGGATCGACACGTGGCAGAGGCCGGCGACGATCGTGGCGGCCAATATGATGACCGATGCGATATCGGGAAAGGCGCGGCGCGCCACGATGAGCCCCATGTTGAGCGAGAGGCCGGTGGCGGCGGCCGCAACGCCCGCGAGCGCAAGGCCGATCAGCGGATAGCGCGTGAGCTCGGCGATGATGGCGCCGACCAGGATGATGATGATCGCCGACGGCACGACCACGCCGAGCAGCGCCACCAGCGCCCCGAGCGAGCCTCGCAGGCGATAGCCGATCCAGATCGCGAGATTGGTGATGTTGACCCCGGGCAGGGCCTGCGAGAGCGACAGCCCGGCGATGAATTCCGTCTCGGTGATCCACCGCCGAGTGCGGACGAACTCGCCATGAACGATGGCGCTGACGCCCCCGCCGAAGCTCGTCATGCTGATCTGGGCGAAGGCGATGAAGAGCGCGAGAAGCCCGGGCGGGGCATTCGGGCGCTCGGCCTCGTCATTGTCGGTCATGGGAGCCTCGTCGGACGACGGGCGCCCGCCGGCGCACCGCAGGCGATCTGATACCGCGGCGTGTCGATTGTTGGCAATCGGAGTACTGGCAGAGCCGAGATGCGGCCGGCGCAGGGCAGGGGGGCGACTGATTTTGACCCCGGTCTCCTTCCACCCCACCCCGGCTCGCTCACGCTCGCCGGACCCTCTCCATCGAGGGGAGGGTCGAACGGTGCCCCTCTGCTCAATAGAGCTATTAATCGCCGGGTTGTTGGGCTCGGCATCTATATCGCCCCTCCCCCTCGTGGGGAGGGGTAAGGGGTCGGGGTAACAACGCTCTACGGCGGCTCGCTTCGTGGCGATGGTGAGCGTACGAGCGCGCTGCTTGGGCGGCAGTTGCTACCCTAACGCCCGGCTGAGCACGCGCCCGAGGCGGTCGGCGAAGCTTTTCGGGTCTTCGGGACGATCGCCGTCGAGAATGCGCGCTTCGTCGAGAAGCAGCGCCACCGCGTCCTCGCGAAAACCCTTGTCCTCCTCGCTGCGCTCGGCAAGCGCCATCACCAGCCCATGCGTCGGGTTGATCTCGAGGATCGGCTTGGCAGCCGAGCCGAGGCGGCCGGCGCCTTGCAGAATACGCTCGAGCTGCCGGTCCGGGCCGTGGTCGGCCGCGACGAGGCAGACCGCGCTTTCCGTCAGGCGGTCGGATGCGCGCACATCCGCAACGGCCTCGCCGAGCGTCGCCTTGGCGAAGGCGATGAAATCGGCCACCGCCTGCGACGTCTCCGCCGAGGGCTTGTCGCCCGCATCGAGCCGCGGGATCGCGGCCAGGTCGGCTGCGCCTTGCGTGACCGACTTGAATGGCTTGCCCTCATAACCCTGTGAGGTCGTCACCCAGAAGTTATCCACCGGATCGCTCAGAAGCAGAACCTCGATGCCGCGGGCGCGGAACCCTTCGAGATGCGGCGAGGCCTTGAGCTGGTCGAGATCGTCGCCGGTGATGTAGTAGATCGCGGTCTGGTTCTCCTTGAGCGCCTCGACATAGTCCTTGAGCGAGCGCCAGCCCTCGCCCGAGGCCGTCGTGCGGAAGCGCGCGAGCCCGAGCAGCTGCTCGCGGCGTTCGAAATCCTCGTAGAGGCCTTCCTTGAGCACACCGCCGAAGGCGTCCCAGATCTTGGCATAGGCCTCGGCATCGGATTGGGCGAGCTTCTCGAAATCGGAGAGCAGGCGGCCCGTGACCCCCTTGCGGATCGCCGCAAGGATCGGGCTTTCCTGGATCATCTCGCGCGAGATGTTGAGCGGCAGATCGGCGCTGTCGACGAGGCCGCGCACGAAACGCAGATAGCGCGGCAGAAGCTCCGCCTCGTCGGTGATGAAGACCCGCTTGACGTAGAGCTTCATGCGGCCCTTGCGCTCGGCGTCGAAGAGGTCGAAGGGGCGGGCGCTCGGCACGAAGGCGAGCACCGTATATTCGTGCCGGCCCTCGGCGCGGTAATGCACCGTCATGGCCGGCTCGTCGAACTGGCCGGCGACGCTGCGATAGAACTCCGTGTAGTCGCTCGCCGAGATCTCGGCTTTGGGCTTGGCCCATAGCGCCGCGCCGTCGGCAATCTGCGCGGGCTCGGCATCCGGCTTATCCAGGATCGAGATCGGCACCGGTACGTGGCCGGACTGCGCCTTGACGATCCGCTCCAGCGTGTAGCGCTCGGTATAGGACTTGGCGTCCTCCAGGAGGTGGAGAATGATGCGCGTGCCGCGGGACGGCGCCTCCGCCAGGGCTGCGGGCGCCACCGCATAGCTCCCCTTGCCGTCCGACGACCAGAGCGTCGCCTCTTCCGTCCCGGCGCGCCGCGAGAGGACCTCGACGCGGTCGGCGACCATGAAGGCCGAATAGAAGCCGACGCCGAACTGGCCGATGAGCTGGGCGCCCTCCTTGCCCTGTTCAGCCTCGACGCGTTCAATGAAGGCCTTGGTGCCCGAACGGGCGATGGTGCCGAGCGCCTCGACCATGTCGTCGCGGCTCATGCCGATGCCGTTGTCCTCCACGATGAGGCGGCGCTGATCGGCATCGACGGTGAGGGTGATGCGCAGCTTCGCGTCGTCGCCCAGAAGTGCGGGTGCGGCGATAGCCTCGTAGCGCAGCCGCTCGCAGGCATCGGCCGCGTTCGAGATCAGCTCGCGCAGAAAGACATCCCTGTCGGAATAGACGGAATGCACCATGAGGTGCAGGAGCTTGGCGACATCCGCTTCGAAGGCGCGGTTCTCAGTGGATTTCACGTCGGCAGTCGTCATGGGAGCGATGGAAGCCTCCTCGTCGTTATCCGGCCAACGAAATGGCGGAACGGCCTCACGAATTCAAGAGCCGTAGCGCGGGCGCGGCCCGTCTCTACCATTCGGCTGCCGCGTCTTCGAGATGAGGCGTGATGCCTCGCGAACAAAGGCGAGCCGTGGCCGTTTGCATAGAACAGTCCCGAAGGAGGATCACCATGTCATTCGACCCACGCATCGCCGCCGGCCTGGCGCTTGCGCTCACCCCTTTTATCGCCGCACCGGCTTGGGCGCTCGACAATTCCGTCTCCCCGCCCGTCACGGGGCAACACGGGCCGATCGCCAAGGCTCCTCACGTCCTCCTCGCCCAGGCCCAGAGGCCCGCACCCACGAGCGCGCAGCCCGCACCGGGCCCGCTGCCGCAGGTCGGCTTCGTCACCAGCCAGAAACAGAATGAATGGCGCGTCACCGAGCTCGATGGCCTCGATGTCTATGATTCCAACGGCGAAGAGGTCGGTGAAATCGAAGATGCTCTTGTCGACGACAGCGGGCGGATCGGGACCGTCGTCATCGAGATCGGCGGCGTCGCCGGCATTGGCGGGCGCCTGATCGGCGTGCCCTTTGACAAGATCCAGTGGAATACCAGCGCGGTGGGATCGAGCGACGCCTCGACCAATATGGACGCCAACCGCGCCCCGCCGGCGAGCCCGGCCGGCAGCACGGCACGGGGGAATGCCGATGCTTTCATCACCACCGGCGGGATCCCGCGACGCCCGACGCTGCCGCTCTCCAAGGCCGACATCGATAAGGCGCCCGCCTTCGCCTATGCCGGACGGACGCAGCCCAATCCCAGCCAGCCCGGCGCCTCCCAGGAGAATACCGGCGGCAATCGTCTGGCGCCGCCCTCCCAGCCGCAGCGTTAATCGCCGGACAACACGGCGCCGGCGCCGTGCGGGGCGAGTTCCATGATGTAAAATCATGGCTCGCCTCCCAGCCCGGCGGCACAGAATGGGCACTTCTGCGTTTCCATGGGCCGGCAGGCGGCATATGCGCGCTCGCCTGCCGCGTCGATGGGAGTGGATGGTCCTGATTTCCTTGAGAAAACTGACTTGGCCCTGGTGGGCGGCGGGGGCCGTCGCCCTGTCCTTTTGGGCTCAGAGCGCATCCGCAGCGGAGGCGGGGAACGGCACCCAAGCCTCGATTGCCGTCTTCCTCCTCCAGATCATCGTCCTCATGCTGGTCGGCCGGCTGATCGGGGAGGGGCTGCAACGGTTCGGGCAACCGAATGTCATGGGCCCGTTGATCGGCGGCCTCATCCTCGGCCCGTCCGTTTTCGGCGCGCTATGGCCGGAACTGCAGCAGCAGCTCTTTCCGGCGGCCGTCGAGCAGAAGGCCATGCTGACGGCCGTCTCGCAGATCGGCATTCTGCTCCTGCTCTTTCTCGCGGGCATGGAGACGGACATCGGGCTCATCCGCCGGGTCGGGCGCGCCGCGCTCAGCGTCTCGGCCACCGGCATCATCGTGCCCTTCGCCTGCGGTTTCGCGCTGGGTGAGTTCTTGCCGGCCTCGATGCTGCCGGACCCCAATCAGCGGATTATCACCTCGCTCTTTCTCGGCACGGCGCTGTCCATCTCGTCCGTGAAGATCGTCGCCATGGTGGTGCGCGAGATGGGCTTCGTGCGCCGCAATCTCGGCCAGATCATCCTGGCTTCGGCGGTCATCGACGACACGATCGGCTGGGTCATCATCGCCGTCACCTTCGGATTGGCGGGCGCGCAGACGCTCAATCTCGCCTCCCTCGGCGGCACCGTCTTCGGCACGCTCCTCTTCCTCGCCCTCAGCCTCACCATCGGGCGGCGCATCGTCTTTCGCATCATTCAGTTCGTGAACGACCATTTCGTCAGCGAGGTACCGGTGATTTCCGCCGTCCTCCTCATCATGATGAGCATGGCCCTGATCACCGATTTCATCGGCGTGCACGATGTACTCGGCGCCTTCGTCGCCGGCATTCTGGTCGGCCAGTCGCCGATCATGGTGCGCCAGATCGACGACCAGTTGCGCGGCATCACGACGGGGCTCTTCATGCCGATCTTCTTCGGCTTGTCGGGGCTCGGCGCGGATCTCACCATCCTTGCCAATCCGACATTGCTCGCGCTGACGGGCGGGATCGTGTTGATCGCCAGCGTCGGCAAGTTCGGCGGTGCCTTCCTCGGGGCGGCGCTCGGCCGGCTCAACCGGCACGAGGCGCTGGCGCTCGGCCTGGGCATGAACGCGCGCGGCTCGACGGAGGTGATCGTCGCCACCATCGGCCTGTCGATGGGCGCCTTGACCCATGACCTCTTCACCATGATCGTCGCCATGGCGATCATCACGACGATGATCATGCCGCCGACACTGCGCTGGGCGCTGCGGCGCCTGCCGCTCACGCCCGACGAGGAGAAGCGGCTGGCGCAGGAGGAATTCAAGGCGACCGCCTTCCTGGGCCGGCTCGAGCGCTTCCTGCTCGCCGTGGACGACAGCCCCAAGGGTCTCTTCGCCTCGCGCATCGCGGGGCTTCTCGCCGGCCCCGGCGGCAAGCCGGTGACAGCCCTGAGCATTCCGACGAACAACGGCGCTTCCGCCGATGCGGAGCCGCAGGTCATCGTGGCGGAAGGCGCAGCGCGCAGCCGCCAGGCCACTGTCGGCGACGCCTTTTCGATGGTCCCCGAGGTCGACGTCACCGCGGTCAAGGCGGTGGACCTCGACGAGGAGACCGTCGCGAGCGAGGCGAAGAAGGGCTACGACCTCCTGATGATCGGGCTCGATCCGACGGTTGGGACCAAGGGCGGCTTCAGCCGCAAGGTGGCGCGGGCGGCGCGCGGCTTCGCCGGCCCCCTCATCATCGCCTCTGCCCAGGGCATCCACAGCGACGATCCGCTCGGCGGTCCGCTCGACATCCTCTTGCCGGTCACAGGGACAGCGGCGACTGGTGCTGCCGCCGAAATCGCCTTCGCGCTCGCGCAGGCGAGCGGCGGATCCGTCATGGCGCTCTATGTCGCGCCGCCGCGCGGCAACCGCACCTGGAATCCCGTCTCGGAACAGCGGAGACGGGTTCGCGCCCTTTTGCGCGACCTCGACAGAGTGGCACAGCACCATAGCATTCCGCTGCGCTGCAACGTGCAGACGAGCCGCAACCCCGAGATTGCCATTCTGCGGCAGGCCCGCCGGGGCCGGCACACCCTCATCGTGATGGGGGTCAACCGGCGTACCGGCGACGTGCTCTCCTTCGGCGAGACGGCACAGCTCGTGATCGAGACGGCCGACCGCTCGGTGCTGCTGGTCTCGACAGGCGTCTGACCCCAGCCGCACGGCCGATGTTGCTTCAATCCAGCTGGCGGGCCGCCGCTACGTCCGCTGGCGTGAGGATCGACTGTTTGCCGCCGAAATGGCCGATCACGTAATTCGCGACGGCCGCGAGCTCCACATCCGTATAGGCCGCGCCGAAGGGCGGCATGAAGACGTCGCCTTCGTTGGTCTTCATATGCGTGCCGTGGATGAGCACCTGCAGGAGGTTGGTGCCTGCGGGATCGTTCACGCTTTGCGAGCCGACGAGCGCCGCATGCGGGTGCTGCAGGCCTTCGCCGTTCCAGCCGTGGCAGCTCGCGCAGGCGCTCTGGAAGATGCCGAGCCCCACCGCATTGGCATTCGTCTCGTCCGGGGGAGGCGTGAAAGCGGTCGAGGCTTTGACCGCCGGCGGCTCGGGATTGATGGGCGGTTCATCGCCCGTGTTCTGAGGCGCGACGCTGCGCAGATAGGTCACCATCGCGCGGATATCGTCCGGGCTGAGATGGCGCAGGCTGTATTCCACCGCCTCCGCCATGCTGCCCGAGGCGGCGCCATGTCCATGGGCGAAGCCCTGGGAGAGATAGCTCGCGACCGCATCGTCCGACCAGCCGCCGATGCCCACCTCTTTATCCGAACTGATGTTGTAGGCCTTCCAGCCGGCGGTGACGGCGCCGGCGAATTTTTTGCCGTTGTCGAGCCCATAGAGCAGGTTGCGCGGAGTGTGACATTCGCCGCAGTGGCCGAGCGCTTCGACCAGATAGAAGCCGCGGTTCCATTCGGGCGGGCGTTGCGCGTCCGGGGCGAAGGGCTCGCCCGGCACGAACAGGAGCTTCCAGGCCCGCATCACATAACGCTGGTTATAGGGAAAGGCGAGGTCGTTGGCCGGCGTCTCGGCGCGCACCGGCTCCAGGCTGAAGAGATAGTCTTTGATGGCGAGCGCATCCTCTGTGCTCATCAGCGCATAGGAGGCATAGGGGAAGGCCGGGTAGAGATCTTCGCCGTCGCGGCCGACGCCGTGATGCAGCGCGCGCACGAACTCGGCGTCGCTCCAATTGCCGATGCCGGTCTCCTTGTCCGGCGTGATGTTCGTTGCGTAGATCGTGCCGAAGGGCAGCTTGAAGGGGAGGCCGCCCGCATAGGGCTTGCCGCCCGCCAGCGTATGGCAGGCGGCGCAATCGGCCGCCTTGGCCAGATATTCGCCGCGGGTGATCGAAGCCTGGCCGGCCGGCGTCCGCGCGCGCGCCTCGCTCACGTCCTCGAGGCCGGCGGGCCAGAAGAAGAAGGCGGCCGCCCCCAGGGCGACGACGACGATGAGGGCGAGGAGGATTGAGATCCAGCGACGCATCGGGAGCCTTTGCGTTCAGTTGGTTATGTTCAGTTGGCCGGGGGAGCCTCGCGCGTCAGCGCGGCGAAGGACGCTCCTTGTTGCGGAGCGGCAGAGGCCGATCGGGCGCCGACATCCGGCGACATCAGCTGGCGCCGGTCGAAGGGATAGCGGCGCAGGCGCTTGCCGGTCGCGGCAAAGATCGCATTGCCGAGCGCCGGCGCGGCGGAGACTGTGCCGGTCTCGCCGATGCCGCCGGGATTTTCGCTGTTGCGGATGTGATAGACCTCGATCATCGGTGTCTCGTTCATCCGCATCATGCGGTAGTCGTGGAAGTTGCTCTGCTCGACACGCCCGTTCTTGAAGGTGATGTCGTTGTAGAACGCCGCCGAGAAACCGAAGATAAGGCCGCCTTCGATCTGCGCCGTCACCGTGTCGGGATTGACCGTGAAGCCACAATCGATCGCCGCCACGACGCGCGTGAGCCTGATCTCACCCACGGGTGAAACCCTCACTTCGGCGATGACCGCGAGATGGCTGCCGAAGGCATTATGGAGGCAGACGCCGCGCCCGCTGCCGGCCGGCAGGGCCTGCCCCCAGCCGGCTTTTTCCGCCGCCAGGTCGAGCGCGGCGCGCGAGCGCGGATTGTCGTCGAGCAGCGCGCGGCGATACTCGACCGGATCGCGGCCGGCGGCATGGGCGCATTCGTCGAGGAAACTCTCGACGACGAAGACATTGTGGGTCGGCCCCACCCCGCGCCACCAGGTAATCGGCACGGGCGGGTCGGCGCGCACCCAGTCGACATGCACGGCCGGGAAGCCATAAGGCGTTTCCTTGGCGCCCTCGACCGCGTCCTCGTCGAGCTTGCCTTCCGGCAGCCCGCCGGGGATGTAGTGTCCCATCACCGAGCCGCCGGTGACGTGATCGACCCAGGCGATCGGCAGCCCGTCCGGCCCGAGGCCGGCGGAGATCCGGTCGTAGTAGGCGGGACGATAGAAATCGTGCTGGATGTCTTCCTCGCGGCTCCAGACGACCTTCAGGGGATAAGGGACCTGGCGCGAGAACTGGGCCGCCTGCTCGACCGATTCCGCCACGAGCCGCCGGCCGAAGCCACCGCCGAGATACTGGTTGTGCACGAAGACCTTCTCGACGGGCAGGCCGGTCGCCTCGGCGGCGAGCCGCTGCGCGACCGTCGGCACCTGCGTGCCCACCCAGATGTCGCAGCGGTCGGGCTGCACATGCACGGTGGTGTTGATCGGCTCCATGGCGGCATGAGCCAGGAAGGGCAGCTCATAGGCAGCCTCCACCCGCTTGGCCGCGCGGCTGATGGCGCCGTCCACATCGCCGTCATGGCGTGCCGGTACCGGCTTGATGCGCCCATAGGCATTGCGCAGATCACGCACCAGGTCGGCGCTCGACATGCGCGCGTTCGGACCCTCGTCCCAGGTGATGTCGAGGGCGTCGAGCCCTTGCTTGGCGGCCCAGTAATGGTCGCCGACGACGGCCACTGCATTGTCGATCTTGAGCACGTCGCGTACGCCGGGAATGGCGCGGGCTGCTTTGTCGTCGACGGCCTTCAGCTTGCCGCCGAAGACCGGGCAGGCCGAGACGGCCGCGACCTTCATGTCGGGTAGGCGGATGTCGATGCCGAAGATGGCAGTGCCGTCGACCTTCGCCGGCGTGTCGACCCGGCGCTGCGTCTTGCCGATCAGCTTCCAGGCGTTGGGGTCCTTGAGCGGCACGTCCTGGGGCACAGGCTGCTGCACGGCCGCCTCGACGAGCTCGCCATAGGAGAGCCGACGTCCGGTCGGCCCGTGGGTGACGGCGGCGCGCTCCGCCGTGCATTCACCGGGCGGCACGTTCCATTGGTGGGCTGCGGCATTGATGAGCATGACGCGGGCGGCGGCACCCGCTTGCCGGAGCGGCACGAAGGCGCCCCGCACGGAAGTCGAGCCGCCGGTCGATTGCGATTTCAGCAGCGGCTGCTTGTAGAGATCCTCGTTGGCCGGTGCCGCCAGGACGCGCACCTGGTCCAAGCCGACCTCGAGCTCCTCGGCGATCAGCATGGCCTCGGCGGTATAGATGCCCTGGCCCATTTCGACATTCGGCGCGATCAGGTCGATGCTCCCGTCGGGCCCTATACGGATGAAGCCGCCCGGCGCGAAGCCCTGAAAGGCATCGCCCGTGTCGCCGCCACCCGTCGTATTCTGGATGGAGAGGAGGCCGGGCTGCTCGCCGGCCGCATGCGCCTTCGTCCGGCCGAAGGCCGCGAAGGCGAGGAGCAAGCCACCCCCCTGCAGCAAGCGGCGACGGGAGGTCAGCGTCAGCATCTCGGCATCGATGCGGGCGTAGGAGGGGCCGCTTTTCAGTGGCGTCTGGTCGCGATCTCGGGTCATGCCTTCGCCGCCTCCTTGATCGCCGCGCGGATGCGCGGATAGGTGCCGCAGCGGCAGATATTGCCGGACATGGCGGAATCGATGTCCCTGTCCGTTGGGGCGGGCTTGGCCGCAAGCAGGGCAGCCGCCGACATGATCTGGCCGGACTGGCAATAGCCGCACTGCACCACTTCGAGGTCGAGCCAGGCCTTCTGGACCTTCTGCCCGGCCGGCGTGCGGCCGATAGCTTCGACCGTCGTCACCTGCCGCGTTCCGATGGAGCCTACCGGCAGAATGCAGGAGCGCGTCGGCTTGCCGTCCACATGGACGGTGCAGGCGCCACACTGGGCGATGCCGCAGCCGAATTTGGTGCCGGTCAGGCCGATGACGTCGCGCAGGACCCAGAGCAACGGCATGTCCGGCGGGACTTCGACGCTGCGGCTTTCACCATTGACCGTGAGCTGGATCATCAGGAGACCTCCGCCGTGGAGCCGCGGTGCGGGTTGGACTGAAGTAAACGCGCGACGCGAGGAAAGGTGCGTGCGGCGCATCCGTTTTTTCGGCGGGCGCTAAGAGCCTGCCTCGACCTGCGCGCGGTTTTCGGCGAGCAGGGCAACGACCTCCTCGTCCGTCGTCTGCGCGAAGTCGCGGTAATATTGGCCCACCGCCCAGAAGGGCTCGGGGGTGGCGAGGCAGACGATCTCATCGGCCTCGCCCGTGAGGTCGGCGATCGATTGGGGTGCGGCGACCGGCACCGCCAGGATGACATATTCCGGACGGGTCTGACGCAGCGCCTTCAGCGCCGTCGTGACCGTCCCGCCGGTCGCGATGCCGTCGTCGACGAGAATGACGGTCCGGCCGTGCGTCGGCAGTGGTGCGCGGTCGCCGAGATAGACGCGCCGGCGTCGTTCTATCTCCACGAGCTGGCGCGCGATCTCGGCTTCGATATAGCTCCGGGGTGCCAGGACGGCGGCGATGGCCTCGTCATTCAGGACGATCTGCGGCTCGGTGCCGTCGACGACCGCACCGAGCCCGAATTCCTCGTGGCCGGGTGCGCCGATCTTGCGCACGATGAGCACTTCGAGCGGGGCGCCCAGCACCTTCGCCACCTCGAAGCCGACGGGAACGCCGCCGCGCGGCAGGGCGAGCACGATGGGATCGGCCGTCGCGAAGCGCCGCAGGGCATGGGCGAGCTTCATCCCGGCGTCGCGCCGGTTCCTGAGGCTTTCGCTCTCCCCAATCATTTTGAGCCTCCTTGGCGTGCTCGCGGCCGCGACGAGAGGCGAGTGCCCTCGCCTCAGCCTCTAGGCTGAGGTGTCGTCGGCGTCGTGGGAATCTCCGGAGGCGTCGTCGGCGGCACACCGACCGGTTCGTTTCCGGGAGGTATCTGGTCGGGTGGCGTCGGCGGCACCCCCGTCGGCACGTCGCGATCCGGCACCTCGGAGGGGGAGGGCGGCCGTGCCGGCGCCGGATTGGGCTGCCCCGGGCTCGGATGCGGATCGTTGGGATCGCTGTTGGACTGTTGCATAGGGTCTCCTCAGCCTGCCGGCGTCACACACCGAACGGATAGGTTTCCGGCACGCCCTTCGGCCGGGCGCTCGGCAGCGGCGTGACGGCGCGGGTTTCCTCGAACCAGACATAGGCATCGAACTGCTCCGGCAGCACGGCCTCGAAATAGTGGCTGTAGTATTCGTTCTCCGGCCGATAGATGACGCCGATGGCCCGCTCGAGCCGCGGCTTAGCCAGAACGTCGACGACGTCGCGATGGCGCGGATCGCGCAGGTCCGTCAGCGAGCGGGCGATGCCGGTCTGGCGGAAGACGCGCTCATAGGAATCCGGCCGCGACGGCACGACCGTCTTGATGCGCATCTCCGCATCCCAATCGTCGGCGGCCGCCACCGTGCCCCGGTCCGTGCCGAAGCCGATGAGCACCGCCTCCTCGCCATAGGCCGTCTTGCAGAGCTCGCCGATATTGAATTCGCCCTGCCAGCCCATGGCGGTGGCCGCGGCATTGCCGATATGTGAATTATGCGCCCACACGACGGCCTTGGCGCCGGGGCCACGCGCCTCCAGCACGTGCTGGAGCGTGTCGTACATGTGCCGGTCGCGCAGGTTCCACGACTCCGTCGAGCCGCGATACATGATGCGGTAGTAGTGCTCGGCGGCCCGCACCACCCGGGCATTCTGGGCGGCATCGAAATAGCCATCGCCATCCTTGGCGAGATAGTCCAGACGCTTCTCGAGGATTTCCCGGAGCTGCGCCACCACAGCTTCCTCGCAGGTGTCGCGATCGCCGCGCATCACGGCCCGACCGTACCAGGACGGCTCGCCCTGCCAGGGTGTGAGGCAGCCGTAGCGCTGCCGCGCGGTCTTCGCGCCCTCGGGATCGACCCGGTCGAGATAGGCGAGCACGGCGGCGATGGAGCTGCGCAGCGAGTAGACGTCGAGGCCGCGGAACTCGACGCGCTGCGCAGCGCTGAGACCCTCGTTGTGCTGCCGCAGCCAATCGACGAAGGCCTCGACCTCGAGATTGCGCCACATCCACGTCGGGAAGCGCGCGAAGGCCTCTTCGTCATACTGGCCGGCGCCGCGGTGCCGTACATGCCGGTCGATCCGGGCCGCATCGGGCCAGTCGGCCTCGACAGCGACGATAGTGAAGCCATGCCGCTCGATCAGCCGCCGCGTGATCGCCGCGCGTGCGCTGTAGAATTCCGATGTCCCATGGCTCGCCTCGCCGAGCAGCACGACGCGGGCCTCGCCGAAGTGATCGAACAAGGCGCCGAAGTCTTCTGCGCGCTCAGGGGCTGGCAGATGCTTCGAGGCATGGCGAATGGCGCGCGCGGCTTCGTCGGCATCCGCTGTGCGGAAGCGTTGGGAGATCTCGACGTCGCCCATTGGCATTCCTCCTCGGTTTGCCGGCCGGATGGGCTCAGGCCCTATAGGTGCCCGTCAGCTCCGTCTCGGCCAGGACGTGATCGCGCGCCGCGTCCCAGATGTCGCCGGCATAGGGGCGCTCATCGACCGGCAGCTTCGGTATGCCGAGAGCCGCAAGCCGGAAGCGATAAGTGTGAGGCGGGTCGCCCTCCGGCGGCTGTGGCCCGTCATAGCGGTTGTTGCCGAAATCGTTGAAGCCGTGCGGCAGGTCCTCGGTATGCGCGGCCGAGCTGCGACCCGGCGCGAGATGCTGCCGGGTTGCCGGAATGTCGTAGACCGCCCAATGCCGGAAGGTGGCCGATGGCGCGTCCGGATCTTCCATGATGAGAAGGAAGCTCTGCGTGCCCTCCGGCGGATCGCTCCAGTCGAGCTGCGGCGAAAGATTGTCACCGCGGCGCGCGTGTCGGTCTGGGATCGGTTTGCCGTTCTCGATGGTCGGGCTCGTCAGCCGAAAAGCCATAGGGTTCCTCCGCGCATGTCGTCCCCGCGAGGCAAGGATTTGGGCGATGAATGGCCGGGGCGCGCTTTGGGCGCGTCCGTGGAAGGGTCAGCCTTTGGAATGAGCGTCCTCGGCCGATCCTCCCGCGAGGGCGACTTCGAGGTTCTGGACGATCAACTCCACATTCTCGCGGGTCGCTTCGATCTCGAACACCTCGCCGGCATCGTCGATGATGTGGATCACCAGCCCCGTGCCGCTTCGTTGGGCGGCGAAACCGGCGAGCTTTTTCCTGTCTGCCATAGTCTTCGCCCGGCTCAGCTCTTGCGGCCGGGTTCGTGATAGCGGGTGTCGAAGCTGTCGGACCCGCAATGCGGGCACTTCGGGATCTTATGACCCTTCGTCACATGCACCTGCTGGTGGCAGCGCTCGCAGCGGAAATCACCCGTCTCGCGTGCCGTTTCGCCTGCCTTTGCCGCCATGGATCCCTCCTGCACCTGCCGGACGAACGTGCGGACCGGGACATCGTTCCAGCGCTTCGCGCATGGCACATTGCAAGTCACTGCAGGGCGACGGCCTCCGGGTTCACCTCCTGCTTGGCGACCTTGGTGAGAAGCTCGTCCGTGCGCCGCTCCTCTTCGAGCGTCTGATGCAGGATCTTCTGGTCGTCGCGAAGTTCGAGCTGGCCGGCGAGCGCCGCGGCCGTGCCATAGGCGGCGATTTCGTAATGCTCCACCTTCTGAGCGGAGGCGATGAGGGCCGCGTCGCGCAGTTCGTTGCCCTGGACCATGGACATCATCTTTTCGGTCTCGTGCACCAGCGCCTGCATCGACTGGTCCTCATGGGCGTTGGCGCTCACGCCATGACGCTGAAGGATATCTTCGAGGCGCTGCTGATGGACCAGCGTTTCTTCCCGGTGACGCATGAAGCCGTTCTTCAGCGTCGGATTCGACGCCATTTCGGCCATCTGCTCCAACGCCCTGGCGAGCTGCACCTCCACGCTGCGCAGTTCCTGCAGTTCGGAAACATACATGTCGCGGAAATTGGTGATCTGCATGACAGGCTCCTGCCGGTTGCCACAAGGCGGCGCTCGCACCCGTCGTCAGGCGCGGCCGCGCCGTCGAAGCCGCGCCTTCTCGGAGAGCTGGACTCGATCCGATGACCAACGAACGCAGGCCGGCAGCGAGGGTTCCGGCGCAAAGGCCGTCCTCGCAGAAAAGCCCGCCGCGTGTCGCCGGGCGCCTTCGATCAGACTGTGGGAATACCGGCAGCAGCGGCCTGCGGCGCGGCCGCGCGCGGCAGGATGAAGGTCTCGATCGCAAGCGCCACGCCGTCCTCCTCATTGGAGGTCGTGACGAAATGCGTGCGCTCCTTCACCTCCGGCGCGGCGTTGCCCATGGCGATGGCAAGCCCCGCTTGCGTAAGCATCGGCAGGTCGTTGACCATGTCGCCGATGGCCGCCACTTCCTCGATAGGCACGCCCCAATGGGCGGCGAAAGCCTTGAGGGCATAGCCCTTGTCGGCCGTCGGATGGGTGAGGTCGAGATAGTAGTTCTGCGAGCGGCGCGCCGAGGCGGTGGTGCCGAGCAGCGCCTGCAGCTCGGCCTCGCAGCGCGCTAGCAGATCGAAGTCGCGCGAGGAGCCGACGATCTTGCCGGCGCGGTCGAGGTAGGGGCCGAGGTCATCGACAACGGTCGGCTCGAACTGCACCGTGATCCGCTCGCGCGGCACATAGGCGCCGTCCGGGTTGGTGATGATCCACTGATTGTCGGCGAAGACCCAGATGTCGGCGCCAGCGCGCTGCATCGCCTCGACGCCGATGCGTGCCGCCTCGAGCGGCACGAAATGCTGCTCCACCACGCTGAAATCGGAGCGCATGATGGCTGACCCGTTGAAGCCGCCGAAAATGTCGAGCGCGAGCGGCTCGACCAGCATGCGCATGCCGCGCGGCGGGCGGCTGGATACGGCGGCAAAGCCGATGCCGGCCTCGCGCAGGCGCTTGGCCGCGGCGATCGTGGCGGGCTTCAGCTCCTTGTCGTGGGTGACGAGCGTGCCGTCGACATCGGAAACGACGAGGGAGATGCGCTCCGCCGGCGCATGTAGTTTCGCGTTCACACCCGTCTCCATCACGAAACGCCGCCGTCGAGCGGCAGCCATTGAAAACCGTCACGCGCCAGGAGGGCGTCGGCCGAGGCCGGCCCGCTCGTCCCCGCCGCATAGGCGTCGAGTTCGCCGAGCCCGCCAGCCCAGCCCTGAAGCAGCGGCTCGACGGCCGCCCAGCCGGCCTCGATATTGTCGGCACGCTGGAAGAGCGTCGCATCGCCGATGAGGCAATCATAGATCAAGGTTTCATAGCCGGTCGACGGCGCGGCCTTGAAATAATCCGTGTAGCGGAAGTCCATGTTGACGTCGGAAAGCCGCACCCGCCGGCCCGGCACCTTCGCGGCGAAGCGCAACGAAATGCCCTCGTCCGGCTGGACATGGATGACGAGCATGTTCGGCTGCATTTCTCCCGCACCCGTCTCGCGGAAGAGAACGCCCGGTGCGCGCTTGAACCGGATGGCGATCTCGGTGCGTCGCACTGCGAGCGACTTGCCGGTGCGGATATAGAAGGGCACGCCCTCCCAACGCCAATTGTCGATCCGGCACTTCAGCGCGACATAGGTCTCGGTGCGGCTGTCCGGCGCGACGTCCGGCTCGTGGCGATAGCTCGAAACAGGCTTTCCGCGCACCGTGCCGGCGCTGTACTGGCCGCGCACAGCGCAGGCGACCGCTTCCTCCTGCGAGGCGTAGCGGATCGCCTCGATGACCTTCGCCTTTTCGCTGCGCACCGCATCGGCCGCGAAGGAATTCGGCGGCTCCATGGCGGCGACGGCGAGCAGCTGGAACATGTGGTTCGGCACCATGTCACGCAGCGCGCCGGTCGCGTCATAGAAGCGCCCACGGCTCTCGACGCCGACAGTCTCGGCCGCCGTGATCTGCACATGGTCGATGAATTCGCGCCGCCAGATGGGCTCGAATAGGCCGTTGCCGAAGCGAAAGGCCATGACGTTCTGGACCGTTTCCTTGCCGAGGAAATGGTCGATCCGGTAGATCTGCTGCTCGTTGGCAGCCTTGAGGAGCTCCGCGTTGAGCGCCTTGGCGGAGGCGAGATCGCTGCCGAAGGGCTTTTCGACCACGAGCCGGCGGAAATTCCTGCCCTCTTCCCGGAAGAGCCCGGCGGCACCGAGACGCTCGGCAATGGGGCCGAAAAACCGTGGCGCTACCGCAAGATAGAAGACGGCGCTCGCGTCGCCTGTCACCTTGGCGCGCGCGGCGAGCCGCTCGCCGATCAGGTCATAGGTATGCGGATCGGCGAAATCGCCGGCGATATAGCCTATGCGTGCGACGAAATCCGTCCAGACCGCTTCGTCGATGGAGGCGGTACCGGTCGTGCTCGCGGCGATGAGTTCGTGAACCGCTTCCGTTAGAAAGTTGCGGAAGTCTTCCTCGCTGCGCTCCACGCGGTCGATGCCGACGATGGCGAAGTCGGGATCGAGCGCGCCTTCCTGGGCGAGGTTATAGAGCGCCGGCATCAACAGGCGCTTGGTCAGATCGCCCGAGCCGCCGAAGATGAAGAAGGTGGAGGGCGGAGCGGCCGGCACATCCGCCGGAAGCCTGGGCTGGCCGAGGGTCGTCTCCACCATGGGATCAGCCGGCCTTCGGTTTTTCGACGTGACCACCGAACTCGAAGCGCATGGCCGACAGGATCTTGTCGGCGAAATCGGCATTGCCGCGCGAGCTGAAGCGCTCGTAGAGCGCCGCCGACAGCACATGCGCCGGCACGCCCTCGTCGATGGCGGCCATCACCGTCCAGCGGCCCTCGCCGGAATCGGAGACCCGGCCGCCGAAGTTCGAGAGCTGCGGGTCCTTCACAAGGGCATCGGCCATGAGGTCGAGCAGCCAGGAGGCGACGACGCTGCCGCGCCGCCAGACCTCGGCAATGTCGGTCAGGTTGAAGTCGTATTGGTAATATTCGGGATTGCGCAGCGGCGTCGTCTCGGCGTCCGCCTTCTGCTCCTTCGTGCCGGCATTGGCGGCGCGCAGCACATTCATGCCCTCGGCATAGGCGGCCATGAGGCCATATTCGATGCCATTATGCACCATCTTCACGAAATGGCCGGCGCCGTTCGGCCCGCAATGCAGATAGCCCTGTTCAGCCGTGCCGCCGACCTCCTCGCGCCCGGGCGTGCGCGGCGCGGCGTCCATGCCGGGCGCGAGTGCGAGGAAGATCGGGTCGAGATGCTGGACGACATCCTTCTCGCCGCCGATCATCATGCAGTAGCCGCGCTCCACGCCCCAGACGCCACCCGAGGTGCCCACATCCACATAGTGGAGCCCCTTGGGTTTCAGGCGCTTCGCCCGCTCGATGTCGTCGCGGTAATAGGAATTGCCGCCGTCGATGATGATATCGCCGGGCTCGAGTACCTCGATGAGCTTGTCGATGGTGTCGTCGACGATCGCCGCCGGCACCATGATCCACACCGCCCGGGGCTTTGCCATCTTGGCGGCGAGATCCGGGATCGATGAACTCGCCACCGCCCCCTCGCGCGCGAGATTGCCAATGGCCTCGGGGCTCACGTCGAAGACGACGCATTCGTGCCCTTGCCGCACGAGGCGCCGCACCATATTGGCGCCCATCCGGCCGAGGCCGATCATCCCTAGCTGCATCTCATCTCTCCCGGATCATGA
The DNA here is from genome assembly GCF_042666455.1 of Chelatococcus sp. GCM10030263. Lineage (NCBI taxonomy): Bacteria > Pseudomonadati > Pseudomonadota > Alphaproteobacteria > Hyphomicrobiales > Chelatococcaceae > Chelatococcus > Chelatococcus sp. GCM10030263. The sequence continues at coordinate 617,077 of NZ_JBHTDB010000009.1, forward strand.
GTGTCAGGCGAGCGCCCGTTCGACCGCCTGCGCCAGCCGCGTCAGGCCCGCCTGCACGTCTTTGCCGAGGTGGATGCGCAACGCCCGGCGCCCGCGTTCGGCGAGCACTTCGAAGTCACCGCGCGCCTGCGCCTGCTTCACCACGCTGAAACCGAAGCGGTGTCCCGGCACGGCGAGATCCCGGGCGTCGTCGGCCGTGATCTGCAGGAAGACGCCGGAATTCGGTCCGCCCTTGTAGGCCTGGCCCGTCGAATGGAGGAAGCGTGGGCCGAAGCCGACGCAGGTCGCGACCTTTCGCCGGTCGCGGATGAGCTTGCGCAAGGCCGTGAGCGCGGCCGTATGGGCGCCGTTGCGCTCGATATAGGCGAGGAGGGCAGCATAATCGCCGGTGCCGAGACGTGCGAGATGCGCCGCGATATAGGCGTCGAAGGTCTTTTCGCGCGCCGCGGAGGCGATCGCCTCCGCATTGCGTGAATCGGCATAGAGCGACATGCCCTCGGCGCTGAAGAACGGCTCCTCCGCCGGCAGGGCGCCGGATTTTTCGTAGGCGTCGGTCAGTTCGCGCGTCTTGATCTTGCTCGCCTCGACGTCGGGCTGGTCGAAGGCATTGATGCCGATGATGGCGCCGGCGACGGCGGTCGCCACTTCCCAGCGGAAGAACTCCTGCCCGATCTGCCGGGGGTCGCTGACCGTGATGCGCACGACCGGCTGTCCGGCCTTCTCCAGCGCCGCGACGGCGGCATCCTGGGCGGTGTCGGGCGCCGTCTCCAGCCGCAGATAGGCGAAGATCCGGTCTTGGCCGTAGACCTCCGGTCCGCCGAGCGGCTCGGAATCGACAGGCACGATCCCCTTGCCCTGCTTGCCGGTGGATTCGGCGAGGAGCTGTTCGAGCCAGGCGCCGACATCGGCGATGCCGGGGGAGGCGACGATCGTAACCTTGTCGCGCCCGACCGTCTGTCCGACGCCGAGGATCGTGCCGAGCACCGCGCCGGGATTATCGGCCGGCGGCGCCGCGGCGCCGCAGCTCCTGACCATCACAGCGGTCGCCTCGATGAAGGCGTTGAGGTCGAGCCCCATGACGGCGGCGGGCACGAGGCCGAAGTTCGACAGCACCGAATAGCGCCCGCCGATGCCGGGATCACCGAAGAAGATATGGCGGAAGCCGTCCTGCTCCGCGACCTTCTGCATCTGCGAACCGGGATCCGTGACCGCCACGAAATGGCTGCCCGCCTTGCCCTGGCCGAGCGCCTCCTCGGCGCGGGCGAAGAAATAGGCCTTCAGGATATTAGGTTCGAGCGTCGAGCCCGACTTGCTCGACACGATGAAGAGGGTGCGCGCGACGTCGATCTTCGCCTCGAAGGCGGCGAGTTGCGCGGGATCGGTCGAATCGAGCACGTGGAGCTCGGGGAAGCCCGCCTGCTTGCCGAAGGTTTTTGCCAGCACCTCCGGCCCGAGGCTCGATCCGCCCATGCCGAGCAGCAGCGCATGGGTGAAGCCCTCGGCCTTCACCTCGGTCTGGAGGTCGAGGAGGTGCTGCAGCTCGGCCGCGTCGTCGCCGATCACGTTGAGCCAGGCGAGCCATTTCGCCTCGTCCGTATTGGTCCACAGGCTCGCATCGCGCGCCCAGAGGCGGCGAATCCGGCCCGTCTTGCGCCCTTCGTCGAGCCGCTCCTTGACCGTCTTGTCGAAGTCGGCCGGCAGGCTCACCGTCGCGCCGTTGAGGCGTGATTTGAGGAAATCGGTGCGGCGGCGCGCGACAGTCGACAGGAGATCGTCGAAGGAATCCGAGAACAGCTTCACGCCGTCCTTCAAGAGCGCGCCGGTGATCTGATCGAGATCGACCCCGAGCCGCTGGGCGGTGTCGAGCTGCGCGCGTGCCTCCTCGACATTCTCGGTGATGCTCGTGCGCGGCCTGCCGTGATCGCGGAAGGCGTCCATGGTCGGAACCGGCATGGTATTGACCGTGTCCGGCCCGATCAGTTCCTCCACATAGAGCACGTCGCTATAGGCCGGGTTCTTGGTGCCGGTGCTCGCCCACAGCAGGCGCTGCGGCCGCGCGCCCTTGGCGGCGAGAGCCTTAAAGCGATCGCTTTCGATCAAGGAGAGATAATGCTGATAGGCGAGCTTGGCATTGGCGATGGCGATCTTGCCCTTCAGCCCGGACAAGGCTTCGGCCTCGCGGTCGCCGGCGGCGATGCGCTGGTCGATGATCTTGTCGGCGGCCGAATCGATGCGGCTCACGAAGAAGCTCGCGACGCTGGCCACGCGCCCGGGGTCGCCGCCCTTGGCAGCAAAGGCTTCGAGCCCGTCGAGATAGGCTTGCGCCACCGTCGCATAGGCATCACGTGAGAAGAGAAGCGTCACATTGATATTGATGCCGTCGCCGATGAGCGTGCGAATGGCCGGTACGCCGGCCGGCGTGCCCGGCACCTTGACCATCAGGTTGGGCTTGTCGACCGCTGCCCACAGGCGCCGCGCCTCGGCAATGGTTTCCTCGGTCTTGTCGGCGAGATAGGGCGAGACCTCCAGGCTGATGAAGCCGTCGCGCCCGCCTGCCGCGTCATAGACAGGCCGCAGCACATCGGCGGCGGCCTTGATGTCCTCGATCGCCAGCGCATCGAAGATGTCGAAGACGTCGACGTCGTTCTTGCCGAGCAGCGCCGTGAAGGCTTCGTCGTAGTCGTTGCTGCCGCCGATTGCCTTTTCGAAGATGGACGGGTTGGAGGTCACGCCCTTCAAGCCGTCCTCGTCGACGAGGCGCTTCAGCCCGCCGCTCGTGATCAGGCTGCGACGCACGTAATCCAGCCACACCGACTGGCCGAGATCGCCAAGCCTCTTCAGCGGATTGCCTGTGCCCGCTGCCGAATGACCTGCCGTTGAGACCTCTGCGGTCATCAATCTCTCCCTTTAACTCTATCGACCGGCCTGCTGCCGCGCTGCGGCGAGCACGTGATCCGGAGTGAAGCCGAATTTTTCCTGCACTGCCTTGAGCGGCGCCGATGCGCCGAAGGTATGCATACCGATCTTGACGCCGCCGAGGCCGACATAGCGGTCCCAGCCGAGCGTGGAGGCCTGCTCCACCGCCACCCGAGCGGTAATCTCCGGTGGCAGCACGGAATCGCGATAGGCCTGGTCCTGTTTCTCGAAGATTTCCCAAGAGGGCATCGACACGACGCGCGAGCGGATGCCCTCCTTGGAGAGCGCCTCATGGGCGCCGACGCAGAGCTGCACCTCGCTGCCCGTCGCCATGAGGACGACCTCCGGCGTGCCCTCGGCAGAATCGGCGAGCACATAGGCGCCGCGCGCTAGTCCCGAAGCCGGCGCATAGACCGAGCGGTCGAAGGTCGGCAGCGCCTGCCGCGACAGCACGAGGCAGGCCGGCTCGTGCTTGAGACCCAGCATCAACCGCCAGGCCTCCGCCACCTCATTGGCATCGGCGGGCCGGATGACGAGAAGGCCGGGAATGCTCCTGAGGCCGATGAGCTGTTCCACCGGCTGATGCGTCGGGCCGTCCTCGCCGACGCCGATCGAGTCATGCGTGAAGACATAGATGACCGGCAGATCCATCAGCGACGACAGGCGGATAGCCGGCTTCATATAGTCGGAAAAGATCAGGAAGCCCGAACCGAAGGAGCGCAGCTTGGAGAGCGACATGCCATTGCAGATCGCGCCCATGGCATGTTCGCGAATGCCGAAATGGAAGTTGCGCCCACCGTAGGAGCCTGCCTCGAAATCACCCGCGCCCTCGAAGGTGAGCCGCGTCTTGGTGGACGGCGCAAGGTCGGCTGCGCCGCCGAGAAGCCAAGGCAGCTTCGGTGCGATGGCGTTCAAGACCTTGGCCGAGGCGTCGCGGCCGGCGAGCCCCTTGGCGTCGGCCGGGAAGGTCGGAATGTCGGCGTCCCAGCCCTCCGGCAGGCGCCGCCCCTGCATGCGCGTGATCTCGTCTGCGAGCGCGGGATGCTCACCGGCATAGCGGGCGAACATTGCCTCCCATTCCTGCCGTAGCTCCTTGCCGCGCTTGCCCATGACGGCCGCGAAATGTTCGCGCACGCCGTCCGGCACGAGGAATTTGGCATCCTCCGGCCAGCCGTAGCTCTTCTTGGCGAGGCGCACCTCGTCCTCGCCGAGCGGCTCGCCGTGGGCGGCGCTGGTGTCCTGCTTGTTCGGCGCGCCATAGCCGATATGGCTCTCGACGACGATCAGCGTCGGCCGGTCCGTGACCCCGCGCGCGGCCTCGAGCGCTGCGGCGATGCGCTCGCAGTCATTGGCGTTGCCGACGCGCTGCACGTTCCACCCGTAGGCGAGGAAACGGCTGGCGACATCTTCGGAGAAGGCGAGCGAGGTGTTGCCCTCGATGGTGATGCGGTTGGAATCGTAAATCCAGCAGAGATTCGAGAGCTTGAGATGGCCGGCGAGCGAGGCCGCCTCGCCGGAGATGCCCTCCATCATGTCGCCGTCGCCGCAGAGCGCATAGACGCGGTAGTCGAAGATGGGAAAGCCCGGGCGGTTGTAGTGCGCGGCGAGCCAGCGCTCTGCGATCGCCATGCCGACCGACGTCGCGACGCCCTGGCCGAGCGGCCCCGTCGTAGTCTCCACGCCGGAGGTCAGGTGATATTCCGGATGGCCGGGGCATTTGCTGCCGAGCTGGCGGAAATGCTTGATGTCGTCGAGCGTGACGGAGGGCTCGCCCAGCCGCTCGTAATCGGCGTTCACCGCCTTGACGCCCGTCAAGTGGAGGAGCGCGTAGAGCAGCATGGAGGCATGCCCCGCCGACAGCACGAAGCGGTCGCGGTTCGGCCAGATCGGGTCCTGCGGATCGAAGCGCAGGACCTGCTGCCAGAGGGTGTAGGCCACCGGCGCCATGGCCATGGGCGTGCCTGGATGGCCCGAATTCGCCTGCTGCACAGCATCGATGGCGAGCGTGCGGATGGTGTTGATCGCGAGGCTGTCGATGGCCGAAGGGGTCTGGGCGGAGCCCGTGCCGCGCAGATGCCCGCCCTCGGCGAGCTGTCCTGCAGTCTGTCCCGGCCTTGATGGATCGTTCGGCAAACCAGTCCCTCCTTGTTAACACTTTTGGCGGACCCGGCATCGATAACGACACAGCCTAGGACGGTTGAGCCAAAGCAGCAATCGACTAAGTTTGGGGATAGTGTGGTATTGTTAAGCCAAAGCCAAGCTTGAACTTGCCGGCGTTCACTTTAGGGTCGACAAGGTTTACAGAAAAAATTCGGGCGCGCGGCGGTGCTGCGGCCCCTGGTGCAGTCGAAGGGGAAGGCCGATGCAGACCACGGAGCAAGTTCGCGGAATCCTTGCCAATTACGCCAGCGAACCGCCGGGCGTGAAAGCGCGGCTCGCGGAGATTTTGTCGCACGGCAAACTGGGCGGCACGGGCAAGCTCGTCATCCTGCCCGTCGACCAGGGCATCGAGCACGGGCCGGCACGCAGTTTCGCCATCAATCCCGACGGCTACGATCCCTTCTATCATCACCGTCTCGCGATCGAGGCCGGTCTCAGCGCTTATGCCGCGCCGCTCGGCCAGCTGTCGGTCACCATGGGCGAGCTCTACGGACAAGTTCCGACGATTTTGAAGCTTAATCACTCCAACAGCCTGTCGCGGCTGAAGGAGGATGCCGACCAGGCGATCTTCGCTTCGGTCGACGATGCGCTGCGTCTTGGCGCCACGGCTATCGGCTTCACCATCTATCCCGGCTCGGACAGGGGTCTCGAACAGATGGAGGAGATCGGCGAGCTGATCCGGGAGGCGAGGGCGGTTGGCCTGCCCACCGTGCTCTGGTCCTACCCGCGCGGCGGCAACATCTCCAAGGACGGCGAGACGGCGATCGATGTCGTCGCCTATGCCGCGCATCTCGCCTGCCAACTCGGCGCGCACATCATCAAGGTAAAGCTGCCGACCGAGTTCATCGAGCAGAAGGAGGCGAAGGCCGAATTCGAGGCCAATCGCATCCCGATCGCGACCCAGCCCGAGCGCGTCGCCGAGGTCGTGCGCTCCTGCTTCAACGGCCGGCGCATCGTGGTCTTCTCGGGCGGGGCGGCCAAAGGCACCGATGCGGTGCTCGCCGATGCCCGCGCCGTCCGCGATGGTGGCGGCAACGGCTGCATCATCGGCCGCAACAGCTTCCGGCGTCCCCATGACGAGGCCCTGAAGCTGCTCGATACCCTCATCCGCATTTTCAAGGGACAAGAGTGATTCCGAGACGGATCTCAGAAAATAATCGCAAGAACAATCCAGGGGGGAAACATGATCGAACTCCTGAGCTACCCGGTCCAGCCGCGGGCTCCGCGATGAGAGGCCATCATCAGGTGCCGTTCCCCGTGCTGATCGGGGATCTCGGTGGAACGAACGCGCGCTTCGCCATCGTTCCGGACGCGGATGCCCCGATCGAGGAACTGCCGATCGTCCACACCGCGAGCTTCCCGACGATGGACGAGGCGATCGCCGAGGCGGTTTTCGCCAGGACGGCGCATCCACCGCGCTCCGCCGTCATCGCCATCGCCGGGGCGATCCGCACCGAGCGGATCGCCTTCACCAACGCCAAATGGGTTGTCGAGCCGCGCCAGCTCATCGCCCGCTTCGGCTTCGAGGACTTCATCGTCCTCAATGACTTCGAGGCACTGTCTCTCGCCCTGCCGGAGTTCACGGAGGCGGACCTCGACCCGGTCGGGGGAGGCGAGCGCTCTGAATTCGGCACCCGCCTTGCGCTCGGTCCCGGCACCGGTCTGGGCGTCGGGGCGTTACTCCATGCGCGCGGCACCTGGATCCCCGTGGCCAGCGAGGCCGGGCATATCGATTTCGGCCCGGTGACCCAGCGCGATCTCGCCATCTGGCCGCATCTGGAGCGCCTGCACGGCGACCGCATCTCGGCCGAGACGGTGATGAGCGGCCAAGGCCTTCTCAATCTCTACGGAGCGATCGTGGCGGCGGACGGCAAGAGCCGTGCGTTGGACACGCCGGCCGCCATTACGGGGGCTGCCCTGGCCGGTTCCGATCCGACGGCGGTGGAAGCCGTTGAGCTTTTCGCCACCTATCTCGGGCGGCTCGCCGGCGACCTCGCCATGACCTTCCTGGCGCGCGGCGGCGTTTATCTCGCGGGCGGCATCTCTCCCCATATCGCGCCCTTTCTCAAGGCCGGCAGCTTCCGGACGGCTTTCGAGGCGAAGGAGCCGCACCGCGCGCTGCTTCAGGACATCGGGACCGCCATCATCAGCCATGCGACACCAGCCTTCGTCGGGCTTGCCGCCTTCGCGCGCCACCAGGAGCGCTTCGGCGTGAGCCTCGATGGCCGCCACTGGCAGGGCAAATGAACTGACCACCGAATGCCGGCCGCCTTCGCGGCCGGTCGCGCCAAAGCCGGCAGAAGCCGCACAGGTGAAGTTGAGGATGCAATGACCGACACGGATGCGATCACACCTCCGGGCGCGCCGGGCTGGCAGGCGCGTTGGACCTCGAGCGCCAAGAGCGGCGTCGGCACGGCGCTGACGGCCGCAAGCCGCGTCTGGTTCACCTTGAGCCACGGCATTCTCAACGAGATCTACTATCCGCGCGTCGACACGGCCTGCACGCGCGATTTCGGCCTTATCGTCACCGACGGCAAGGGCTATTTCTCGGAGGAGAAGCGCGAGGCCGATCATGAGATCAGCATGATCGAGGAGGGCGTGCCGGCCTTTCGACTCGTCAATACAGCCCGCGACGGCCGCTATCGCATCGAGAAGGAGATCCTCGCCGATTCTCGCCGCGAGGCGCTCCTGCAGAAGATCACCTTCCAGGCGCTCGAAGGTAATCTCTCTGATTACCGGCTCTATGCGCTGCTTGCGCCGCATCTCGTCAACGCGGGCGCCGACAACACCGCCTGGGTGGGGGATTACAAGGGCACGCCGATGCTCTTTGCGAGCGGCCGGCAGGGCCTGTCCTTGGCTGTCGCATCGTCGGTGCCATGGCGCGCCCGCTCGGTCGGCTATGTCGGAGCGTCCGACGGCTGGCAGCAGCTGTCGCGGACCAAGACCATCGACCCGCGCTACCGCCGCGCCGAGAACGGCAATGTGGCCATGACCGGCGAGATCGATCTGGCCGCCGGCGGCGGCGCATTCCTCCTGGCGCTCGGCTTCGGCGCGAGGCCCGAGGAAGCGGGATACCGGGCGCTCGCCAGCCTGCAGGACGGCTTTGAGCGCGCCCGTCGCGGCTATGTCAGCGGCTGGCGGGCGTGGCAGAGCGGACTTTTGCCGCTCGACCGGCCGGCCTCGAACACCAATCTCAACAGCTATCGTATCAGCACGGCGGTGCTCGCGACGCATCAGCCGCTGTCCTTCCCGGGCGCCGTCATCGCGAGCCTGTCAATTCCGTGGGGGTACAACAAGGGCGACGAGGATCTCGGTGGCTACCATCTCGTCTGGCCGCGCGATCTGGTGGAAACCGCCGGCGGTTTCCTCGCTGCCGGGGCTGTCGAAGAGACGAAGGCCATCCTGAGCTATCTCATGGCCATCCAGGAAGAGGACGGCCACTGGTCGCAGAACGTCTGGCTCGACGGTGCGCCCTACTGGGGCGGCGTACAGATGGACGAATGCGCGTTCCCCATTCTGCTCGCGGACATGCTGCGCCGTGGCGGCCACTGCGGTGGCGCCGAATTCGAGCGCTTCGTGCCCATGATCGAGCGTGCCGCGGGCTATGTCGTGCGCAACGGGCCGGTAACCTGCCAGGACCGCTGGGAGGAGGACGCCGGCTATTCGCCCTTCACGCTGGCGGTGGAGATCGCCGGCTTGCTGGCGGCTGCCGATATCCTCGAGGAAGCGGGCAAGCCCGCCGCCGCCCAATATCTGCGCGAGAAGGCGGACAGCTGGAACGACGAGATCGAGCACTGGACCTTCGCCACCGGCACCGAGCTCGCCGAGCGCCTCGGCATCTCCGGCTATTACGTCCGCATCGCCCCGCCTGAAACGGCTGATGCCGCGTCGCCCACCGACGGCTTCGTGCCGATCAAGAACCGGCCGCCGAGCGACATGAACCAGCAGGCTGCATTGCTCGTCAGCCCGGACGCGCTGGCGCTCGTGCGCTTCGGCCTGAGGGCGCCCGACGATCCGCGGATCGTCGATACCGTCAAGGCGATCGACGCCTTGTTGAAAGCCGATCTGCCGCAAGGTCCGGTCTGGTACCGCTATAACGGCGACGGCTATGGCGAGCACGACGACGGCCGGCCCTTCGACGGCACCGGCGTCGGCCGGCCCTGGCCGCTATTGACGGGCGAACGTGCCCATTACGAACTGGCGCTGGGGCGGCGGGACGTGGCCGAGCAGCTGCTCGCCACCGTCGAAGCTTCGGCCGGGAAAGGTGGCCTCCTTCCCGAGCAGGTCTGGGACGGTCCGGACATGCCGCAGCGTGAGCTCTTTCGCGGGCGCCCCACGGGCAGCGCCATGCCGCTCGTCTGGGCTCATTCCGAACATATCAAGCTCCTGCGCTCGCTGCGTGACGGCGAAATCTTCGACATGCCGCCGCAAACCGTCCAGCGCTACCAGCGTGATGGCGTGACGTCAGCGCTCCGGGTGTGGAGCTTCAACCAGAAGCTGCGCAGCCTCCCGGCGGGGAAGACCTTGCGCATCGAGTTGTCGGCGCCGGCCGTCGTTCACTGGACCATGGACGACTGGGCGACCAGCCACGACAGCCCGACGAGCAAGAACAGCTTCGATATCCACTTCATCGATCTTCCCACGAAGAAAGCGGCGCGTGGCAAATCGATCCGCTTCACGCTGTTCTGGACGGAGCCCGGGCGCTGGGAGGGGACCGACTTCGCCGTCGAGCTCGACGGCAGCACGCCGCTCACGCCACGGCGGGTTCGCAAGGCGCCGCACCGTGTCAGCGGCCGGACGCCGGAGCCGGCCGAGGCGTAAGCGGCGTATGTCGGGCTCCGGGGGCGGCGTTCCGGCCCCGGCCGTCCGGCATGGTATTTGTCAGCGCACGACGGGTTGGCTCCACTCGCCGCGCACCCCATATGACCGGCATCAACGAGCTCACCTCTCAATCCAGCCGAGGCGCCATCGCGGCCGCGGCAGTCTGCCGTTCGGCGAGGCCGAGCTGCCGGGAGAGTTCGTGAGCATTCGGTCCAGGAGGCAATCTTGAGAATTTGGATCGGCGTCATCGTGCTTGCGGTGATCGCCTGGGTCGCATGGCCTTATTACGCCGTGAACGATCTTGTGACAGCCGTGCGCGACGGCGATGTTGCCCGACTCGAACAGCGGGTGGACTGGCCGGCTGTCAAGGCGGGCGTCCGCGAGGACCTGTCCGCGATGGCGATCCGCCGGGGGGACAACCCTGGCGTCGTTCTCGGCCCGCGGCTCATCGACAGCATCATCGACTCGATGGTCACGCCGCAGCGTGTCGTCGAGCTCTTGCGCGGCGAGCGCGGCCTCGGCCAAGGGGAGCCCACGGGTGGCAGGTTCGGCACCGTCGATTGGGGCCGCGTGAATTGGGCCTTTTTCTCCGGCGGCCCGACGTCCTTTCTGGTCGACGTGAATACGAGGGACAGTAGCGGCGGCGACAGCCTCAAGCTTCTGTTCCGCTGGGAGGGCGATTGGAAGCTCCACCGTCTGGTGCTGCCGCCCGATCTGCTGCAATAGCAACGACCGCGGCAGACCCAGCGATCGCCAGGAACAAGCCTCGCCTTGAATTGTTACCTCGATACGGCATAGTTGCGGTCGGAGGTGGCGATGGTCTCGTTGCGTCGTTGGATCATCTTGGGAGTCGGCAGCATCGGGCTTCTCGCCCTGGGCGGCTGCGTCTCCTCGGGCCCGGGTTATTACGGTGCGGGCTATGGTTATGACTATAGCGACAGCGTCTACGTGCCGCCCCCGGTCTATGCTGGCCGGTATTACTACGGGTCGCGCGGCTATTATAGGTCGCGCGGCTATTACGGCTCACGGGGCTACTATGGGTCGCGCGGTTACTACCGGTCGCGCGGCGCCTATGGCGGGCGCAATTACAGCGGTCGCAATTACGGCCAGCGATGGCAGGGTCGCCAGGGCGGCGGTCGCAACTGGGGCGGACGCGGCGGCGGCGGACGCGGGCGCTGAGCGCGGCTCGGAAGCCCCTTCGGCCGTTACGCCGTGGTCAAACCAGGCTGGCGCCGGTGAGGCCACCTGGCCGGCGTTGATGATCAGTGCGCCCGCAGGCTCGCGAGATTGTGGACATGGATGTGGTCGCCGGCAGCGACATCGGCGGTCAACCGGCCGATGACCTCGCCGTATTTGCGAATATCGGAGCCCGCCGGCATGGCGCGCAGGGCGAGCTTGTGACCGAGGGCAAGCGAGGCCTTTGCTCTCAGCGTAAGCCTGCCGCGCGCTCCCGCCACGGTAACCAGTTCGCCGGCCCCGATCGGCCTGATCAGCACGGCGACATCATCCCTTTCATGCAGCACGATCGCCGCAATTCCCGTAGCCGCTTGTGCTTTCATGCAGCACCAGCCCCCTGGGCAGCATGACTGTCTGCGATCTTGACGCGCATCACAACGAGCCCCTGATCCGCGTGGGAACTTCAAGCCCCTCGGCGAGAACCTCGCCCCAGGTAAGCGTGCCCTCGGCGACGTCGAGGAGATGAACAACGAGTCGCTGGGCGGCCTCGGCAGCGCTCTCCTCGCCCGTCAGCACCGAGCTCGCATCGAAATCGATCTGCTCGCGCAGCCGCTGCGCCGTCTCTGCCTGAGCCGTGACTTTGACGGTGGGCGCGAGCTGGCTGGCGAAGCTGTTGCCCGGCCCTGTCGTGAACATCATCATCTGCGCGCCGGCGGCCGCAAAGCCCGTCATGGATTCCGGCGAGAAGGACGGTCCGTCCATCAGATAGAGACCGCGCGCCGATGGCCTTTCGGCGGTCACCAGCAGGCCCTCGATCGGCCGTGAGCCGGTCTTGGCGATGGCGCCGAGCGATTTTTCCTCGATGGTGCTCAGACCGCCGCGGATATTCTCCTCGCCCGGATTGTTCCCGGTGAGACTTTGCCCCGAGGCCGCCGCCATCGCCTCGCGCGCCTCGACCGCCTGGGCGATCTTCGCGCCGAGGCCGGGGTCGCGCGCCCGCCGCGCGAGGAGATGCTCGGCGCCGAGCCATTCCACCGTTTCGCCGACGATGACGGTCGCGCCGCAATGGACGAGGCGGTCCACAGCCGCCCCCACCACCGGATTGCTGGCGATGCCCGACGTTGCATCCGAATGGCCGCATTCGACGCCGATGGTGAGATCGCGGAAGGGTATGGGTTCTCGGCGACATCGCGAGGCCTGGCGCACGAGATGAGCCAGGCGGCGAATGCCCTGATCGAGCACGGCGAGCATATCCTCGCCCCCCTCCGCGAAGGAGACGCTCTCCACCGGTTTGCCGGCTTCCGCGATGCGATCGGCAACCAAGGCAGTCGTCTCGGCGTCAACCCCGACGACAAGGACGGCGGCGACATTGCCGTTCCGACCAAGCCCGACGAGCTGGTTGAGATGAAGCCCGAGGTCGGGTTCGACCAAGCCGCGCCCGCTCGGCGTGGCAACGCAGATGGTGCCAGGGACCGCCTTGGCGATCCGTTCGGTGACGCGCAGGGCGAGCCCGTTGATGCCCAGCACGAGGACGTGATTGCGGATGCCGATGACCGCGCCAGTGCGGCGATAGCCGGAAATCATCGTATCGGAACGGTCGGCGCCCAACGTCGCGTTCACGCTTATCATCTGGCTTCGGCGGCCTTTCGCCAAGGGCTCGACATGCGAGGAGGGGTATGCAGATTTGATCAAAAATGCAAGCGCGAGGTCGAAGGTTAGGTTATTGCTATTCCATTCTGCGGCGAATTTGCTCAAATCTCCAATTGCGAGCGCCATGGGGCGATTTCCGGATATCCAACAGCGACTGCGCGGCGACATCGTTTCAGGCGAGCTCCCGTTTGGTTCTCGCCTGCGTATAGACGAGCTCGCAACGCGTTACGGCGTCAGCCACATGCCCGTGCGCGAGGCCTTGCGCGAGTTGCACGGGGAGGGCCTCGTCATCATCGAGCCGAACCGGGGCGCGCGCGTGCGGCCAGTCCACATTGGTTTCGTCGAGGACCTCTTCGATATCCGGGGCGCCATGGAGACGATGCTGGCGCGGCGGGCCTGCGAACGCCGCACCGAAGGGCACATCAAAAGGCTGGAAGAGGTGGAGGCGGAGCTCGAAGCCTTGGTGGCGACGGGGGATTTTTTCTCGGTGCCTGCCGCCAACCACGACTTCCACGGCGTGATCAACGATGCGGCCGGCAATCCCGGCGCGTTATCGCTGGCCGATCGCCACTGGCTCATCGTCGCGGCGCTCTGGCGGCGCTACGGCTACGACACCGAGCGCTTCCACGTCGTCGTGGACGACCACCGCCAGATCATCCGCGCCATCGAGCGTCGGGACGCGACTTCGGCCACGGTGCTGATGGCCGCGCATATCGAGAAGGCGAAGCACGACTTGCTCGCGCGGATCGCCGCTGATCCGAAACCCGATATCCTGAGGGAGTGATCCATGCATTTCCTGCAACGCGATGCCGACCTTCGCGTCGTCGCCCGGATCGGTGACGTCCTCGGCGAGTCTCCGACGTGGGTTGGCTCCACCGAGCATCTCTACTGGGTCGACCTGCGCCGTCCCGCCCTTCGCCGCCTCGATCCTTCCGGCCGGGTCGAGACTTGGCCCATGCCCGAGGTGGCGGCGGCGGTGGTTCCGCGGCGCAGCGGCGGCGTGGTCTTGGCGTTGAAGACCGGCCTCCACGCCTTCGATCCGGAGAACGGGGCCCTGACATTCCTCGCGACGGTGGAGGAGGGGCAGCCGGAGAACCGTCTCAACGACGCCAAATGCGATGCCGCCGGCCGCCTCTGGTGCGGCAGCATGTGGGACTACGGCCTGGAAACCACCGGCAGTCTCTACCGCATCGATGCGGAGCGGCGGGTGACGCGCATGCGGGACGGCGTGACGGTGCCGAATGCCATCGCCTTCTCGCCTGACGGCCGGACGCTCTATTTCGCCGATACGCGGCGCGGCGCGATCGAGCGGACTGATTTCGATCCGGCCACCGGCGAGATCGGGCCCTGGCGTGTCTTTGCTCCAGCCGATGCAGCCCCCGGTCGGCCGGATGGCGCGACGGTGGATGCCGAGGGCTTCCTCTGGAATGCCCGCTATGGCGGCGGCTGCCTCGCCCGTTTCGCGCCGGATGGTCGCCTCGACCGCATCGTGCAGCTGCCGGTCACGCAGCCGACATCCTGCGCCTTCGGCGGACCGGGACTTGCGACGCTCTTCGTCACCACGGCAACGCAGAGGCTCGATGCCTATGCGCTGCAGCAGCAACCGCTGGCCGGCAGCTTGCTGGCGGTCGATGTCGGTGTGGCGGGACTGCCCGAACCAGCCTTCGCCGGATGAGGCGCCTGGGCGCTCAATCCTTCAAAACAGGCCCGGTCGTGCTTTTCTGTAGGAAGGCGAAGTCGCAGCCGTCCTCGGCCTGCGTCACCTGCTCCAGATAGAGCTTGAGGTAACCGCGGTCGGAGCCGGGATGCGTCGCGGGCTTCCATTCCGCCTTGCGCCGCGCGAGCTCGGCCTCGTCGACGAGCAGATCGAGCCGGCCCTCCGCCACGTCGAGACTGATCCGATCGCCCGTGCGCACCAGGCCGATCGGCCCGCCGACGGCGGCCTCCGGGCTCGCATGCAGCACGATGGTGCCGAAGGCTGTGCCGCTCATGCGCGCATCCGAGATCCGCACCATGTCCTTGATCCCCTGCGCGGCGAGCTTTCTGGGGATGGGCAGATAGCCGGCTTCCGGCATGCCGGGGGCGCCCTTCGGTCCGGCGTTCTGCAGCACGAGAATGTCGTCCGGCGTGACGTCGAGATCGGGATCGTCGACACGCTCGGCAAGATCTTGCAACGACGTGAACACGACCGCCCGGCCGGTGTGCTGCAGGAGGGCAGGGGTCGCCGCCGACTGCTTGATGACAGCCCCGGCCGGCGCGAGATTGCCCTTCAGCATCCGCAGGCCCCCGCCCTTGTGGATCGGGTTCGAGACCGGCCGCACTACGTCCTGCGGCCAGGGGGCCGGGGCGGCAGCGATAGTCTCGGCGAGGGTCTTGCCGGTGACCGTGAGGCAGTCGGTATCGAGGAAATCCTCGATCTCACGCAGGATCGGGGCGAGCCCGCCCGCCTTCTCCAAATCCTCCATATAGTGCTGGCCGGAGGGCTTGAGGTCGACCAGCACGGGGATCTCCCGGCCCATGCGGTCGAAGGCGTCGAAATCGAGCGTCACGCCGACACGTCCCGCGATGGCCGCGAGATGCACGAGGCCGTTCGTGGAGCCCCCGACCGCCTGCAAGACCCGTAGGGCATTGGCGAGCGAGCGCTCGGTGATGATCTGGCTCGGCCGCAGGTTCTCGCGGGCGAGCGCGACAGCGCGCGCGCCGGTCGTCTCGGCATGGCGCAGCCGGTCGGCGGAGACGGCCGGAATGGCCGCGCCGCCCGGCAGCATCATGCCCATGGCCTCGGCGACGAGCGCCATGGTGCTCGCCGTGCCCATCACCATGCAGGTGCCGGGCCCTGGCGCGAGGCGCCCGCTGATAGCCTCGATCTCGCTCTCGCTGATGGCGCCGGCGCGATGCTGCCCCCAGAGCCGGCGGCAATCGGTGCAGGCACCGAGCCGCTCGCCCTCGTAGTGGCCGGTGATCATCGGCCCGGTGACGGTCAGGATCGCCGGGACGTCGGCGCTCGCCGCGCCCATCAGAAGCGCCGGCACCGTCTTGTCGCAGCCGCCGATGAGCACCACCGCATCCATCGGCTGGGCGCGGATCATCTCCTCCGCATCCATGGCCATGAGATTGCGCAGGAACATGGAGGTCGGATGCGAGAAGGATTCGGCCACGGAGACGATGGGAAACTCGATCGGCAGGCCGCCCGCCAGCATGACGCCACGCTTGATGGCCTCGATCATGTCCGGCACGTTCTTGTGGCAGGCATTGTAGCCGGAGAAGGTATTGGTGATGCCGACGATAGTGCGGTCGAGCGCATCGTCCGAATAGCCCATCGCCTTGATGAAGGCCTTGCGCAGGAAGAGCGAAAAGCCCGCATCGCCGTAGCCGGCGAGGCCTTTGCGCATGCCGCCGTTGCGCGTACTACCCGTGTCGTCCGACATGCCGAGGACCCTTGTTGCAAATGCGGCCCACCATAGACGCAGCCGGCGCTCCGATCCAAGCCGCTGGGCGGTTTGGTCGCGGCGGGGGAGGTCAGTCGGCCTCGAGCAGCTTGCGAATCTTGGCGGCGAGCGCCTCGTATGTGAAAGGCTTGGCCAGGAGCTCGACGTCGGGGTCGAGCCGGCCGTGATGCACGATGGCGTTGCGCGCATAGCCGGTCGTGAAGAGCACCTTGAGCTCGGGACGCCGCGTTCGTGCGGCATCGGCGAGCTCGCGGCCGTTCATGCCCTCCGGCAGCACCACATCGGTGAAGAGGAGGTCGACGGGCTCGGCGTCGAGCGCGGCGAGCGCCTGCGGTCCGGTTGTCGCCTCGATGACGCGATAGCCCAGCTCGCGCAGGGCCTCGGTTGCAAAGGCGCGCACGTGGTCGTCGTCCTCGACGAGGAGGATGGTCTCGTTCGCCCCGCGATGGGCCGGCACGGGCGCTGCGGCGGTGGCCTCGGCCCTGTCCGCGACGCCATGAAGCCGCGGCAGATAAATCTTCACCGTCGTGCCCTGGCCCAGCTCGCTGTAGATCCGGACATGACCGCCGGACTGGCGCACGAAGCCGTAGACCTGGCTGAGGCCGAGCCCCGTCCCCTTGCCGGCCGGCTTCGTCGTGAAGAAGGGCTCGAAGACGCGCGTCATCGTCTCCGGATCCATGCCGGTGCCACTGTCGGAGACGGCAATCAGCACATATTGCCCGGGCGGCACGGGCTCGGGAATGCCCTCGACATAGGCTTCGTCGAGGAAGGCATTGGCCGTTTCGATGGTGAGCCTGCCACCGTTCGGCATGGCATCGCGTGCATTGACCGCCAGATTGAGCAGCGCATTCTCGAGCTCGTTCGGGTCGGCTTGCGTGCGCCAGAGGCCGGCCGCCTCCACCACTTCGAGCGCGACCGGCTCGCCCAGGGTGCGCTTGAGGATCGCGGCAAGATCCGCCACCAGCCGGTTGGCGTCGATGGGCTTCGGATCGAGCGGCTGCCTGCGTGAAAAGGCGAGCAGCCGGGCGGTGAGGGTGGCCGCACGCTGGGCGCCCTGCATCGCGAGCTCGCGAGCGCGCCCGATGCGCGCGAGGTCCGGGCCGTCGGTGGCTTTGGCGAGCTGCCGGCCGATGGTGTCGAGCCCGCCCATCACGACCGTCAGCAGATTGTTGAAGTCGTGCGCCACGCCACCGGTGAGCTGCCCGATCGCCTCCATCTTCTGCGCCTGGCGCAGCGCATCCTCGGCCTTGATGCGCTGGTCCACCTCGGCGGCGACACGCTCCTCGAGATGCGCGTTGAGCGCGGCGAGCTCTTCATTGGCGGCGAGCGCCGCCTGGCGGGCGGCGAGCAGTTCGCGCTCGTAGCGGCGCCGGTCCGTGGCATTGAACACGGTGATGCGGATGAAGAGGAGGCCGCCGTTCTCGTCTCGACGCTCCTGGGCATTGACCAGAACCGGGACGCGTTGTCCGTCGGCAGCGACGAGATCGAGCGCCACCTCGTTGAAGAAGCCCTGCATGCGCAGGAGCGGCGCGAAATGCGTGTCGTAATAGATCTTGCCGGCGATGTTCAGGAGGTCCTGGAAACGCCGGCCGATCAACGCCTCGGGCTCATGTCCGAGCCAGTGCGCCAAGGTGCGGTTGACCTTGCAGATGCGCCCATCCGGCTGCGCCGAGAGATAGCCGCAGGGCGCATTCTCATAGAGGTCCTCATAGTCCTCAGCGCGTTGCACCGTGTCCGGCGCGGGTGGAGACGGCCGGTCCGTCACGACAGATGCTGCTCCACGAGAAACCGCTCGATCGCCGCGATCGTCTCCTCGGGCGCGCTGAGGTTCGGGCAATGGCCCGTGGCGCGCATCTGCACGAAGGCGCTGTTCGGAAGGGCTCGATGGACATATTCCCCCACCGCCTGCGGCGCGATCACGTCTTCCGCACATTGCAAGATAAGGGCAGGGGTCCTGAGCCTGGCGAGATCGGCGCGATTGTCCGAGAGGAAGGTGGTACGGGCGAAATGCTTGGCGATCTCGGGATCGGTCATGCAGAAGCTGTTGGTCAACTCATCGCCGAGCTCCGGCCGGTCGGGATTGCCCATGATCACCGGCGCCATGGCCGCCGACCAGCCCATATGGTTGCTGTCAAGGAATTCGAGCAGCTCGTCGAGCTCGGCGCGGCTGAAACCGCCGACATAATCGCCGTCATTGACGTAGCAGGGCGAGGGGCCGATGAGCACGAGCGCATCGAACAGCTCGGGCGCCTGGATGGCGGCGAGCACGCCGATCATCGCGCTGACGGAATGCCCGACGAAGATGCCGCCGCGCATGTCGACCACGCGGCCAATCTCGATCACATCCGTCGCATAGCCGCTGAGGCAGCCGTATTTCTCGCGCGAATAGGCGGAAAGATCGGAGCCGCCGGCTCCGACATGGTCGAACAGAACGATACGAAAACGGTCCTCGAAGGCGGGGACCAGGAAGCGCCACATATTCTGGTCACAGCCGAAGCCGTGGGCAAACATCATGGTCCGCTCACCCGCACCGCGAGTAATGACATTGTTGCGTCTTTCGATAGTCAACGGTGTTCCTCGCTGGCGGCGAGGCGCCGACGGGGCGCCTCCCAGCTACTGAAATAGGTGAAGGTCGCGGCACGCCCAGAGGCTCGCGCGAGGAAGGCGGCGAACCGGTCGTTATTCCGTCCACCCGGCCGGGCTGCGGCGCGGAAGCGCAGGCCGGCATCCAAGGACAAGCCCTCGCTTGCTCGGCAGCATGGCGCGCTCTAGAACAAATAGAGAACAGAAGAGCTCCCCCAGGAATGGAGTCCCCCCTTGGCGCTCAGCCTCCTTCAAAAGCTCGATATTCTCGCGGATGCCGCGAAATATGATGCTTCCTGCGTATCCTCGGGCGGCGAGAAGCGGAAGGCCGGGAGCGGTATCGGCTCGGTAACAGGGCAGGGCATTTGCCACGCCTTCACCCCGGACGGGCGCTGCGTCTCGCTTTTGAAAATCCTGCTCACCAATTTCTGCCGCTACGACTGCATTTATTGCGTCAGCCGCCGGTCGAGCGACGTGCCGCGGGCGCGCTTCGCCGTCGAGGAGGTGGTCAAGCTCACGCTCGACCTTTATCGCCGCAACTGCATCGAGGGACTGTTTCTGTCCTCCGGCATCGCCCGCTCCGCCGACGAGACGATGGCCGACCTCGTGCGCGTCGCCAAGGCGCTTCGCCAGGAGCACGGCTTCCAGGGCTACATTCACCTGAAGACCATTCCCGGTGCGAGCGCCGAGCTTCTCGCCGAGGCGGGGCTTTATGCCGACCGCCTGTCTATGAATGTCGAGCTGCCGGCCGAGGCGGCGCTCGCCGATCTCGCGCCGGAGAAGTCCGCGACCGAGATCAAGCGCGGGCTGGCCCGCACCCGGGTGCATATTGAGGCCTCCGCCGAGCGCACGCGAGGCAGGGCACGTCCGCCGCGCTATGCGCCGGCCGGGCAGAGCACGCAGATGGTGGTTGGCGCCGATCCGTCGTCCGATCGCGACATCCTGCGCTCCAGCGCACAGCTTTATGCCTCCTATGGCTTACAGCGGGTCTATTACTCCGCCTTCAGCCCGACCGGACATGCCTCCGCGCGCCTGCCGGGCAAGGCGGCGCCGCTGATGCGCGAGCATCGGCTCTATCAGGCCGACTGGCTGATGCGCTTCTACGGCTTTGAGCTGCCCGAGCTCGAAAGCGCCTTGCCCGACGGCATGCTCGATCTCGCCATCGACCCGAAGCTCGCCTGGGCGCTCGCCCATCGCGACTTCTTCCCCGTCGACGTCAACCGCGCGAGCCGCGAGCAGCTGTTGCGCGTGCCCGGCCTTGGCGTCCGGGCGGTCGACCGGATCATCGCCGCGCGCCGGCACGGGGCCTTGAGATTGGCCGACATCGGCCGGCTCACCGCCTCGCTCGGCCGCGTGCGCCCCTTCATCGCGGCGCCCGACTGGCGGCCGCGCGCGCTGCTCGACGACGCCGGTCTGCAGCAACGGCTCGCGCCGAAGCCGCAGCAGCTGATGCTGGAGCTCGGCTGATGCGCACCGTTGCCCTGCCTGAGGACTGCGACGAAGCCGCCTTCCGCGCCGCGGCCCGCTATTGCCTGGCGGAGCGTCTCGCGCCCGACGAACTCGTCTTTGTCACGGAGGAGGCCGGTGCTTTATTCGAGGCCGTCACGCCGGCCGATGCGCCGCCCGTCCCGGTGCCGCGCTCCTTCGCCAAGCTTGTGCCCGACGTCCTCTGCCACAGTGCGGGGGATCGCTTCGCGCTGCTCTACGGGCTGCTCTGGCGCATCCAAGCCGGTGAGCGCGACCTGATGGAGCGGCCGACCGACCCCGCGGTGGAACAGGTGACGCGCTACGCAAAAGCCGTGACGCGCGACACCTACCGCATGCACGCTTTCCTGCGCTTCACCGAGCGCCTCGTCGACGGGAAGCCGATCTTCGTCGCCTGGTTCGAGCCGCTGCATCACGTGCTGCGGCGTGCCGTGCCCTTCTTCGTCGACCGCTTCCGCAACATGGACTGGCTGATCGCGACCCCGAAGGGCACGGCGGCCTGGAACGGCGGCGTGCTCACCTTCGGCCCGCCCGCCACCCGCCCCGCCGAGGGGAGCGACGCCGTCCTCGACGAGCTCTGGACGGCCTATTACCGCGCCACCTTCAACCCGGCCCGCCTCAGGGTGAAGGCGATGCGCGCGCAGATGCCGAAACGCCATTGGCCGACCATGCCGGAAACGGCGTTCGTTCCCGGACTGGTGCAGAGCGCCGGGCGCGTCGTCGATGAGATGGAGCAGCGTGCGCCGGACAAGCCGCCGCGCTTTGCTGCGGCGCTCGCGCAGCGGCCCCCCGTCGCGCAGGCGGCCCCGGCCACGCCGCTCGATGCGCTCCGCCGGGAGGCGGAGGGTTGCACGCTATGTCCGCTGCACGGCCCGGCCACTCAGACCGTATTCGGGGAGGGGCCGGCGGATGCCGGCATCGTCTTCATCGGCGAGCAGCCGGGGGATCAGGAGGATCTCGAAGGCAGGCCCTTCGTCGGTCCGGCCGGGCAGGTGTTCGACCGCGCTTTGGCGCAGGCCGGCATCGACCGCAGCCGCGTCTATGTCACCAATGCGGTCAAGCATTTCAAATTCCTGCCGCGCGGCAAGCGGCGCATCCACCAGAAGCCCGGCACGTCGGAAATCCGTACCTGTCGATTTTGGCTCACGCGTGAATTGGCGGCTCTCAGGCCGAAGCTCGTGGTGGCGCTGGGGGCGACCGCCATGCAGGGCCTCACCGGCCGGGCGGTCGCCGTGACCAAGGAGCGTGGCCGCATCATCGAGGCGGACGGCCTTTCCGTGCTCGTGACCGTCCATCCCTCCTATCTGCTCAGGTTGCCGGACGCCGACCTTGCCGAGGCGGAGTTCGCCCGTTTCGTCCGGGATCTCGCCCTCGCGAAGCCGTGGTGCGAGGAAAACGCCGCTTAACGCCACCACTGAAGAGCGCGGCAATGCCTCGCCCCCGAAAATTAATGCCCTTGGGAACTTTGCCTTTTGTCATATGTTATTGACAGCTAATAACGGGCTGTTGGGCGGGGCCCGTTGGGGGTGCGATGGAGAACGTGGACCGGTTTGAAGCGTCGCAGAGTGACGAAGGCCGCTATCGCCTGCTCGTGGACGCAATCACCGATTATGCGATCTACATGCTCGACCCGACCGGGCTGATCACCAGCTGGAATTCTGGTGCTCAACGGTTCAAGGGCTACGAAGCCTATGAAATCATCGGCGAGCATTTCTCCAGGTTCTACACCGAGGAGGAGAAGGCGGCCGGTATTCCTCAGCTTGCGCTGAAGGTCGCGGCCGAGGAAGGTCGGTTCGAGCGCGAGGGCTGGCGCGTCCGCAAGGACGGCACCCGCTTCTGGGCGCATGTGGTCATCGATCCCATCCGTCAGCCCTCCGGCAAGCTCGTCGGCTATGCCAAGATCACCCGCGACCTGACGGAGCGCCGGGCGGCCGAGGAAGCGTTGCGCCAGAGCGAGCGGCAGTTCAGGCTGCTCGTGCAGGGCGTCACCGACTATGCCATCTACATGCTCGATCGCGAGGGCCGCATCTCCAACTGGAATGCCGGCGCCCAGCGCATCAAGGGCTATCTCCCGGACGAGGTCATCGGCGAGCATTTCTCCAAGTTCTACACCGATGAAGACCGCGAGGCGGGCATTCCCTTCACGGGGCTGGAGACCGCGGCGCGCGAGGGGCGCTGGGAAAAGGAGGGCTGGCGGGTCCGCAAGGACGGCAGCCGCTTCTGGGCTCATGTCATCATCGATGCCATCCGCGACGATAGCGGCGAAGTCATCGGCTTCGCCAAGGTTACCCGCGACATCACCGAACGCATGCAGGCGCAGCGGGCTCTGGATGCAGCACGCGAGGCCCTGTTCCAGTCGCAGAAGATGGACGCCATCGGCCAACTCACCGGCGGCATCGCGCATGATTTCAACAATCTGCTCATGGCGGTCCTCGGCAGCCTGGAACTCGTGCGCAAGCGCCTGCCCTATGACCCCCGCATCACGCCGCTGCTGGACAACGCCATGCAGGGCGCCCAGCGCGGAGCGACGCTGACCCAGCGGATGCTCGCCTTCGCCCGCCGCCAGGAGCTCAAGCTGGAGGCCGTCGATCTCGCTTCGCTCGTGCGCGGCATGATGGCTTTCCTGCAACGGACGATCGGCCCGACCATCGAGATCGAGGCGCGCTTTTCGGCGTCCCTGCCGCGTGCCCATACGGATCCCAACCAACTTGAGACGGCGCTGCTGAACCTCGTGGTGAACGCCCGCGACGCTATGCCGGAGGGTGGCACGATCAGGATCTCCGCGCGCCACGAGACGATCGGCTCGACAAGCCTGCCCTTGCGCGAAGGAGAGTATGTCTGTTTGCAGGTTGCCGACACCGGCGAGGGCATGGATAAGGAGACCCTGCAGCGCGCGACCGAGCCCTTCTTCACCACCAAGGGGGTCGGCAAGGGCACGGGGCTGGGGCTGCCGATGGTCCATGGCCTGGCCGCGCAGTCCGGCGGGCGCCTCGATATCCACAGCCGCAAGGGCGAGGGTACGACGATCGAACTTTGGCTGCCGATTGCGCCGGCTGACCAGGTCGCGGCCGGGCCGAGCAGCGAACCAGCTGTCGCGCCGGGCCCAGACGTGCAACCGCTGGAGATCCTGGTGGTCGACGACGACGGCCTCGTCCTCATGAATACGGCAGCCATGCTGGAGGACCTCGGCCATGTGGTGCTCCAGGCGACGTCGGGTCGGCAGGCTCTGGAAGAGTTCGAGCGCCATCCCGACATCGACCTCGTGATTACTGATCAAGCCATGCCGCATATGACCGGGCTTCAGCTCATCGAGGCGATGCGCTCGGTCAGGCCGGATCTCCCCGTCATAGTCGCCACCGGCTACGCCGAGATGCCGCCATTGCCCGGCCCAGCGCTTCCGCGCTTGGCAAAGCCCTTCTCGCAGGAGGACCTGGCGCGTTCCGTCACCGCGGTCGTGGAGGCGAATTCCGCGACGCGTCGAGAGCGTGATTGACAGCGTGAAGGCCTGAAGCGCAGTTCCCGGATTGATTGCGCGAGGCCGGCCGCCTATGAGGGCGCTGGCGTCCCGGCCAACGGCTCTCTTTCCGGCAGATGGTGCATGTCGTCCGATCATTTCGTCCTGACGCTCTCCTGCCCGAACCGCCCCGGAATCGTGGCGGCGGTCTCGACCCATCTCTTCGAGAGCGGTTGCAACATCCTGGGCGCCAATCAGTTCGACGACACCGAAACCGGGCGTTTCTTCATGCGGGTCGTCTTCAACTTCGTCGAGCGGGGCGAGATGCAGGCCGTCCGCGGCGGCTTCGAGAGGATCGCCGCCGCCTATGCCATGCAATGGTCCCTGCGCAGCCGCACGGAGCGGCAGCGGGTGCTGCTGCTCGCCTCCAAATTCGACCATTGCCTGGCCGATCTCCTCTATCGCTGGCGGATCGGCGAATTGCCGATGGATCTCGTCGGCATCGTCTCCAACCATGCGCGGGACAGCTATACCCATCTCGATTTCGACGGGGTGCCCTTCCACCATCTGCCCGTGACCCGGGAGACGAAGCTCGAGCAGGAAGCTGCGCTTTGGGGCGTCATCCAGTCCGCCAGGGCCGATCTCGTCGTGCTCGCCCGCTACATGCAGGTGCTGTCCGATGGGCTCGCCGCCAAGCTCACCGGGCGTTGCATCAATATCCACCATTCCTTCCTGCCCGGCTTCAAGGGCGCGCGGCCCTATCACCAGGCCCATCAGCGCGGCGTGAAGCTGATCGGCGCCACCGCCCATTACGTCACGGCGGACCTGGACGAAGGCCCCATCATCGAGCAGGACGTGGAACGCATCAGCCACGACGACCGGCCGGAGGACCTCGTGCGCAAGGGGCGTGATATCGAGCGTCGGGTCCTGGCGCGAGCCATCGCCTGGCATCTCGACGGCCGCGTGCTCCTCAACGGTTCGAAGACCGTGGTCTTCCGGGATTGAACCTGCCGGATCTTGAAATCGGCTTGCCCTCGGCTTAGCTGAACCTCGCGGGCCGGGCCCCTCTGGCAGTCACGCGCGTGGCTGTGATGTCGGACCGCATCGAGCATGCTCGGTGCTGGTACTGCCAAGGCCGATCGGCACTCCGAGCTTGTCGCAACTTGTCTCAGGAGCCCAAGCGATGACCAATCCCGCAGTCGGTATGCCTTGTCCCGTATGCCGCGTCCCCCTCGTGATGAGCGAGCGGCAGGGCGTCGAGATCGACTATTGCCCGCAATGCCGCGGCGTGTGGCTCGATCGGGGAGAGCTCGACAAGATCATCGAACGCAATGTGACGGAAGCGCCGCCACCCCGGGCTGCCGCGCCCGCTCACAACCCCGGCTTTTCGCAGCCCCAGCATGTGCAGCCCCAATATCCCCAAGGCCATCATCCGCAAGGCGAGCAGCCTCATTACGGTCAAGGCTATCCGAAGCGGAAGAAGTCCTTTCTCCAGGAACTGTTCGACTGATTGCTTGCAAGGATGGACCGCCGGTCGGCATCGTCGCGGCCGGCGGGCCGCTTCCGCTCACGGGCGGGTGAACAGGCTTTTCAGCAGGACGGCGGCCGTCAGCGTGACGGCCGCAACGGCTATCGACAGATAGAGCGCGCCGGCCTGGCCGAACCGGTCGATCACCACCGCATAGATCAGCGGCGCCGTCGCCGAGAGCACGAAACTCGGGGCGAGCAGTCGGCCGACGAAGGCGCCGTAGGTGCGATGGTCGAAGAGGACGAGCGGCAGCGTCCCGCGCGTGATCGTCACGATGCCGTTGCTCGCGCCGTAGAGGAAGGCGAAGGCGATCGCCGCGGCGCCGAACTCGCCGCCATATAGCCCGGCGATGAAGGCAAAGGGCAGCAGCATGGACGCCAAGAGATTGAGCGTCAGCGGGTGGAGGCGCCGGCCGAACAGAACCTCGCACAGGCGTGCCGACGACTGGCCTACGCCCCTCAACGTGGCGATCCAGACGGCGGTCGAGGCAGCGACCCCGAGCCCGGTCAGAATGGCGATCATATGCGCCGACATGCCGGCATTGAGGAAATTGGTGAGCGTGGTGATGACCGCATAGAGACCACCCGCCAGGACGAGGTCGCGTCCGCTTGCGGCGAGCGGCCGGTGCTTCTGGACGGCCTCCCGCGGCGCCAGATCCTCATAGCGGCCATTGGGGATCGCGAGATGAAGCGGGACTGTGAGAAGCGCAAAGCCGGCATAGGCGAGGAGCGCGCCGCGCCAGCCGAAATGGTCCGCGAGGAAGTGGCCGACCGGCCAGAAGGTGGTTGAGGCCAGCCCGCCGAGCAGTGTGATCTGCGCGATGGGGCGCCGCGCCTCCGGCCCGCCGATCCGCGCGAGCGCGGCGAAGGCAGCGTCGTAAAGCGTGAGGCGCATGGCGACGCCGAGGCAGATCCAGGCGGCGTAATAGACCGGCAGGCTATGGCAGAGCGCGAGCGTAATGCAGCCTGCGGCATTGAGGAGCGCGCCGGCGATCATCACATTGCGCCCGCCATGACGGTCGATGAGGCGACCGGCGAGCGGCGAGGTCAGCCCCATGACGAGGAGCGCGAGGGCGAAGCCGCCATAGACGAGGTCGCGCGACCAGCCGAGGTCGGCGGCGATCATCTCGCCGAAGCCACCGATGAGATAATAGGAGATGCCCCAGGCGATGAGTTGCGCGAGGCCGAGGCACAGGACCGTCCGGCGGAGGATCACCGGGGTTTTCCACGGGCGGCGTCGATCGGCGGCGTTGCGTCACCGCGCCCGAGCGGCCGCTGCATCAGCACCGTGTCCACCCACTGTCCGAGCTTGAAGCCGACTGAGGTCAGGGTGCCGACCGGCTGGAAACCCAGACGGCGGTGGAGTGCGATCGATCCCTCATTGCCGCTGTTGCCGATGACCGCGAGCATCTGCCGCCAGGGGCCCGTCTCGCAGCGGTCGATCAGGGCAGAGAGCAACGCGCGGCCGATGCCGCGCCCACCGAGCCCCTCCGCGACATAGACGGAATCTTCGATCGTGTGGCGATAGGCCGGCCGCGGCCGGTAGGCGGTGGCATAGCTGTAGCCCACGACCGCCCCGTCGACTTCGGCCGCAAGATAGGGCAGGCCGCGCTCCAGAACGGCGGTGCGGCGCGCCACCATCTCTTCGACGGAGGGCGGCACCTCCTCGAAGGTGGCAAGTCCATGCAGCACGTGATGCGCATAGATGGCCTGGATTGTGGCCATATCCTCGGTATGCGCGTCGCGAACGGTGATCTGCCGCTCGTCCGCCGGCCGTCTCTCCATCCTGTGCATCTTTCCTTCCATTCTCCCTGACCGAATGCCATGCCCGCCGCCGAGATCCAAGCGTCGCCGAGATCCAAGCGTCGCCGAGATCCAAGCGTCGCCGAGATCCAAGCGTCGCCCGACTTGTGCCTTGCCACGTGTCACGCCGATGTCGGCCAGGAGCCGGCGATCGAGATCGCGTAGCGCCTCCCGCTGACGCAACCGCGACTGCGGTGATCCCGCGAGATAGCGGCCGACCTCCAACAGGATAGCGGTGATCGACGGGAGAGCGGCAGCCATGAGAGCTGGTGGTTGACAATGGGTGAGCTGAGCGACGGCCCATTGTGCCGTTGCAATTCTATAAAGGAAGCTTTTGGCTCTTATACGAAGCATGATAGATTCTTCGAGATGGATAGCCTCAATCTCGACCAGTTACGCGCCTTCCTGGACGTGGTTGCCCTTGGCAGCTTCTCGGCGGCGGCGGAGCGGAGAAACCTGACGCAGCCGGCCGTCAGCCTGCAGGTTCGCCAGCTCGAACGCCGGCTCGGCGTCAGCTTGATCGAGCGGGTCGGACGCAAGGCGCGGCCAACCTCGGCCGGCGCCGAACTCATGGCCCACGCCGGTCGGATCGATGCCGCCGTCTCGGCTGCACTCGACGCGATGGCGCGTCACGCGACGGGCGCGGTCGGCCGCGTGCGGCTCGGCACCGGCGCGACCGCCTGCATTTTCCTGCTGCCGCCCATCCTGCGCGATTTGCGCCGGCGCTTTCCGTCTCTCGAGCTTACGGTCAGCGCCGGCAATACGGCGGAGGTCGTCAAGGCGGTCGAGGACAATGTCATCGATCTTGCGCTCGTCACCCTGCCGGCCTCCGGCCGCGCGCTGGCCATCACGCCGGTGCTCGACGACGAATTCGTGGCCATCGCGCCGCCGGCGATGGCGCTGCCGGAGCGGCTGACCCCGCAGACCGTCGCCGCTCTACCGGTGCTGCTCTATGAGCCGGGCGGCAATACGCGGCGGATCGTCGATGACTGGTTCGCGCGGGGCGGTGCGGGGCTGAAGCCTGTCATGTCGCTCGGCAGCGTGGAGGCGATCAAGGAGCTGGTGGGCGCCGGCCTCGGCTGTGCCGTGCTGCCGAGCATGGCCGTGCGCAACGCACCTGATCGCGAAATCTTCCAGGTGAGGTCGCTCTCGCCGCAGCTGCACCGGCGGCTCGCGGTCGTGATCCGCCAGGACAAGCCGCTCTATCGCGGTCTCAAGGAAACGGTCGATGCGCTTCTGGCAATTGGGGATATCGGCGCGCAGTGAGCCTATGCGCCGGCTGGCGCGAAGCTTCGCACGACGGTGTATATTCCGGGATCGAACTGCGCGAAGGTGAGCGCTTCCTCGAGGAAAGGCCGCGGGCCGGGATCCCCGCGCATCGCCTGGTAATCCTCGATGCTGCGCCATTGCGCATACATCGTGACCTTCGTGCCGTCGAGGCTGCGATGCAGCGTGGACGACAGAAAGCCCGGCGCACGGCTCACGAACTCATCCGTGGCACGCGTCAGGAGGTCCATCAGCCGCTCCTGGTTGCTCGGATCAACAGTAAAGACATTGATCAGCGTGACCACGTTGCTGTTCTCCGATGCGGGGATCGAGGGGGCTTTGTCGGCGCCGCCACCTCCCCTGGAGGGGGTAGGCAATTGCATATGAAAGCTTCGTCCCCTCTCCCCGGCGGGGAGAGGGACAGGGTGAGGGGGATTAATATTCGAGATTAGAGGGATTTTCCCCTCACCCGGCCGCTTCGCGGCCGACCTCTCCCCACCGGGGAGAGGTGAAACGAGCGTCTCGCCGATTATACAATCGCCCTCCTTGGAGGGGGGAGGTCGACGTGGCGCAAGCCGCGGCGGGAGGGGGGATGAGAAAAGCCCCAGATCTCCCACGCCATCCCGGCTCGGTTATCGCTCGCCGACCCTCCCCCTCAAGGGGGAGAGTGCGACCGCTCCCGTCTAAATCAGCTTCTCCAGCGTGATCGGCAGGTCCCGCACCCGCTTGCCGGTGGCGTGGAAGACCGCATTGGCGATCGCAGGGGCGACCCCGACGATGCCGACCTCGCCCACGCCCTTGCCACCAAGCGGCGAAGCAAGCGGGTCGGGAATGCCGACCGAGATCACCTCAATGTCCGGAATATCGGCATTAGTGGCGACGAGATAATCGGCGAGGTTATTGTTGATCACCCGGCCGAAGCGGTTGTCGACGAGGCCTTCTTCGAGCAGCGCCTGGCCGATGCCCATGATGATGCCGCCCTTCCACTGGCTCTCGACAAGCTTCGGATTATAGAGCCGGCCGCAGTCGAAAGCCGACACCACCCGCGAGACGCGCACGGTTCCGAAATCCTCGTCGACGCGAACCTCGATGAAATGCGCGCACCAGCTGTGCAGGGAATGGTCGCCGTCGGTCGGCGGGCGCATGGTGGTCATGGTCGTCCAGGCGCGTCGCCGGCCTTCCTCGTTCTGCAGCGCCTCGGGGAGGGTGTCGCGCTTGGCCTCGATCTGGTCGCGGCCCGTCCGCGCCATCAGCTCGGCAATGGGGACCGCGAGCCCGTCGCCGCGCGGCGCCGCGATCCGGCCGCCCGCCACCGACAGCGTATTGGCGCCGCTGTCATGGAAAGGCGAGTTCGGGTCGCTGAGCGCAAGCGCGATCAGCTCCTCGCGCGCCGCCGTGGCCGCCTGGTGAACGGGTCCGGTGATCGCGCCGGCGAGCATTGAGCCGCCGGCGACGGTCGAGCCCGGCATGGAGGAATCGCCGAGCTGGACGTCGACCTGTTCGACAGGCACGCCCAACGCCTCCGCAGCCGTCTGGGCGAGCACCGTATAGGTGCCTTGGCCCATGTCGATCGCGCCGGTCACGACCTCGACGATGCCGTCCTTGCGGATGCGCACGATCGCCTCGCCATAGGCGCGGATGACCGGGAAGGTGCCGGTCGCCACGCCCCAGCCGATGAGCTCACGCCCGTCGCGCATGGACCTCGGCTCGGGGTCGCGCCGGGCCCAGCCGAAGGCCTCGGCGCCCGCGGCGAGCGCCTCGCGGAGTTGCCGCGTCGACCAGGGCTTGCCGGACTGCGGGTCCTTTTCGGCATTGTTCCGGAGTCTCAGTTCTACCGGATCGATTCCGACCGCATAGGCGAGCTCGTCCATGGCGCATTCGATGCCGAAGGCGCTCGGGTTCTTGCCGGGCGCGCGTAGTGCCCCCGGGGTCACGGTATTGACCGGAACGAGCCGGTGCTCCGAGCTGAAATTGGGCACCGCATACATCAGCGGCGTTGCGGCGCCCGCATGTTCCACCCAGGTGCCGACCATCGAGGTTTCGTTCGCGCCCTGGTGGACGACCGCCTGCAGTATCCCCTCCTTGGTCGCGCCGAGCGCGATCTTCTGGTATGTCGCCGCGCGCCCGCCATAAGCCGTGAAGGTCTGTGGGCGCGTCACCGCGAGCCTGACAGGCCGGCCGAGCTTGCGGGCAGTCGCTGCCGCGATTGCCCCGTAATGGGAGGCGACGGCCTTAGACCCGAAGCCGCCGCCGACGAAGGGCGAAACCAGCCGGACATTCTCGTAAGGCAGCCCGAACATTTCCGCATAGGAGCGCGCCATGCCGTGGGTCCACTGGCTCGGCTCGAAGATGGTGAGGCGGTCGCCTTCCCAGGCGGCGATGAGCCCATGCGGCTCGATCGGCACATGATATTCGCGCGGCGTGCGGTATTCGGCCTCGACACGCACGGGGGCGGCCGCGAGCGCCGCGTCGGCATCGCCCCAGTTCACCGTCAGCTGATCGACGAGATTGCCCGCGCCGGCTTTGGGATCGTCGAGCCCGGCGATCGCCGGCGCTTCCTCGTAGGTGATCTTGACGAGGGCGGCCGCCGCGGTCGCCTGTTCGAATGTCTCGGCCACGACGGCGGCGACAGGCTGGCCGTTGAAGGCGATATCCGGGACGAGCGGACGATAGGCGCCTTCGGTGCGATTGCCGTACCAGTCGGAGGCGATCTGGACGGCGAGGTCGTCGTCGGGCGTGAGCACGAGGAGTGTGCCCGGTGCAGCCTTCGCGGCCGTGGTGTCCACTGCGAGAACCCGGCCGGCCGCGACCGTGCTCGGCACAAGCACCGCATGGACGAGATTCTCGATCCTGTGCTCCAGGGCATAGGTCGCGGCGCCGGTGATCTTGAGACGGCCGTCGACGCGGGACAGGCGACCGCCGATGACGCCGTCGGAGGCATCACCGCGTTTGCGGGGGCTGTCGAGAAGGGTCATGCCGTTTCTCCCGAGTTCTTTCCCACGGTCTCACTCAAGCTCAGGATGGCGCGCGCGACGACGCGCGGCGCCAGATCGATCTTGTAGGCATTGTCCCCGTGGGCGACGGCGCCTTCGACGGCGAGGCGGCTCGCCTGCCTGACGGCCTCCGCTTCCAGCGGGCGTCCCTTGAGGGCATCTTCCACCGCGCGGGCGCGCCAGGGCTTCGTCGCCACGCCCCCGAGTGCAACACGGATATCGCGGATCGTCCGCCCGTCCGCCTCGAAGGCGATGCCGACGGCCGCGCTCGCCGCTGCGAATTCATAGGACTGCCGGTCGCGCACCTTCAAATAGGTGGAGCGCCGGGCGGCTTCCGACGCCGGCAGAGAGACCGCGGTGATCACTTCGCCCGGCGCGAGCGGGTGCTCGCGGTCCGGCGTCGTGCCGGGAAGCAGGAAGAAATCGTCGATCGGAACTTGCCGCTCGCCGATATGGACGACGGCATCGAAGGCGACGAGCGCGGCCGCGAGATCGCCGGGATAGGTGGCGATGCAGGCTTCGCTCGTGCCGAGGATCGCGTGATTGCGCGTCACGCCGCCGATGGCAGAACAGCCGGAGCCAGGCTCCCGCTTGTTGCAGGCGGGGAAGGCCGCAGGATCGCGAAAATAGGCACAGCGCGTGCGCTGCAGAAGATTGCCGCCGATGGTCGCCATGTTGCGCAGTTGCGCCGAGGCGCCTTTCAGGAGCGCTTCCGAGACCGCGGGAAACTGCGCCTTGATGCCGGGATGTTCGGCGACGCGGCTCATCCGGGCGAGCGCGCCGATCGAGGCGCCGGCCTCGCTGACCGTGATGGTATCGAGCCCGGGGAGGCGGGTGATGTCGACGACCGTCTCGGGTTCGGCAACGCCGCATTTGGCGAGGTCGATGAGGGTGGTGCCGCCGGCGAGCAGCGCAGCGGCGGGAAGGGCGGCGAGCCGCCGGGCCTCGTCCAGCGAGCCGGCGCGATGATAGGCGAAGTCTCTCATGGGGTTGCCTCCGCGGCCTTGCGCACGGCCTCGACGATATGCGGATAGGCCCCGCAGCGGCAGAGATTGCCCGCCATGAACTCGCGGATCTCCTCGTCGGAGCCGGCATGGCCCTCGCGGATGCAGGCGACCGCGGACATGATCTGGCCGGGCGTGCAATAGCCGCACTGGAAGGCATCCTCCTCCAGGAAAGCGGCCTGGACCGGGTGCAGGCTGCCGTTCGGGCCGGCGAGCCCTTCGATGGTGGTGACCATCCGGCCATCGGCTTGCGCCGCCAGCATCAGGCAGGAGAGCACGCGCTCGCCGTCGACATGGACGGTGCAGGCGCCGCACTGGCCCTGGTCGCAGCCCTTCTTGGAGCCGGTAAGGTCGAGATGGTCGCGTAACGCGTCGAGAAGCGTGACGCGTGGGTCGAGCGTGAGGCTCACCGCCTCACCATTGACGTCGAGTTGGATTGTGGTTCGCTGCGTCATGAATGTCCGGCTCCGTTGCGGTCGGGACATGGCGATTGGGAACAGGGGAGGGTGTCTCGCGTTTGCTTCCGTGCGGGCGGCGCGGCCAGTCCGTCCAAGCAATCCAGGCGACGACCCCTCCTTGTAAATTCGACGGGTGACAGGCCCGGTGCGAGGTGAAATAAAGAGGCGAGACGCCGTAACCGGAGGCGCCTCCGCTTAGAACTTAGGAGCTTGCCGCGGGCGGTTCAAGCCCCATCGGCATGGAGACTTGATCCTTGGCTGCAAAGCCGCCGGCCGCAGAGGCGGCCATCCCTCGTCCGCCATCGCCGCGCATGCGTGCGGACGCCCGCCGAAATCGTGAAAAGCTCATCGAGACCGCCGCGGCCGCCTTCGCTCGGGGAGGCGTCCAGACCTCATTGGAGGATATCGCCCGGCGCGCCGGCGTGGGGATCGGTACGCTCTACCGGCATTTCCCGACGCGCGAGCATCTGGTGGAGGTGGTCTACCGGCGGGAATTGGACGGGCTTTGCACGGCGGCCGTGGAACTCGCCCGTACGCTCCGGACGGACGAGGCGCTCGCCGAATGGATGCAGCGCCTGGTCGGCTATATCGCCACCAAGCGCGGCATGGCCGACAGCCTGCGCATTCTCATGACCGCACATTCCGAGCGTTTCGCCGATGTGGCGGGCAGGCTGTCGCAGGCGCTCAAGGGGCTGATCGAGGCGGCGGCCGCTGACGGCACCATTCGCGGCGATGTCGATTCGACGGATGTGATGCAGGCGCTGTCAGGGATCTACAGCGCGCCCGACACGCCGGATTGGCAGGACCGGTCACGCAGGCTCGTCTCGCTGCTCATGGACGGCCTCAGGAGCGGGGCGCCAAAAGGCGCGGTGAGGAGCGGCGGCTCCTCACCGGAAGAATGATCCTGGCCGGCTGCGCAGGTTACTGCCCGTCCGCGACGAGCGCCTGGAGCACGGCATAAGCCGCCGTGACGCGTGCCGGAATCGGGAAGGCTTTGTTCGCCAGCATCACGATGCCGATCTTCTTCTCCGGCACGAAGGCGACATAGGAGCCGAACCCGTTGGTGGAGCCGGTTTTGTTGAAAAGCCTCGCTCCTGAAGCCAGCGGCGGGGTGAGCGGCGTTGTGGAGTGCGGCTTGCGGGCCATGTCTGTGGAGTTGCCGGCCAAAAGGCGGTCGAGGGTGACGGGATAAGGATACTGTTCCCACCCGAGCCCCTGCACCATCTCGCCGACCTTGAAATAGCCGATATGCGTGTCCTCGATCGCGCCCCGCATCGGCGGCTCCAAGCCCTCAGGCTGGATATTGGCTTCGACGAAGCGGATCATGTCGGCGGCGGTCGATTTGACGCCATAGGCTTCCGCATCGAACACGCCCGGAGTGACGCGCACCGGCTTGCCGGCCTTGTTGTAGCCCCAAGCGTAATGGCCCATCGCCCCATCAGGGACATGGATGTAGCTGTGGCTGAGACCAAGCTTGGCAAACAGCTCGGTCTCGACGAGGGCGGCGAAATCACCGTTCATGGCAAGCCCTGTGACATGCCCGAACAGCCCGATGCTCGGATTGGAATATCGCCGCTGTTCGCCTGGCGCCGCCCCCGGCTTCCATCGCTTAAAATAGGTGATCATCGCGGCATCATTGTCGACGGCGTCAGGAAATTGTAGCGGCAGGCCGCCCGCCGTATAGGTGCCGAGGTTGAGCACGCTCGCCGTGTCGATCGGGGTGCCGCGCAGCTCCGGCATGTATTTGCTGGGGTGTTCGTCCAGCGCGAGCTTGCCACTGATCTGCGCATAGGCGGCAAGCGTCCCGGTGAACGTCTTGCTCACTGAGCCGAGCTCGAACAACGTGTCCTGCGTCACCGGCCGGCAGCCCTCCTTCGAGGCGACGCCGTAGTTGAAGAAATGCTCGCGACCATTGACGGTCACGGCCACGGCGATCCCCGGCACGTCGTATTCCTTCATGAGCGGCCGGAAGGCCCGGTCGACCGCAGCGGCGATCCTTCCGGCATTATCGGCGGCATCATCTGCGGCTTGGCTCGCGACCGGAAGCAGGCAGGTGAGGGCGGTGGCCAGGGCGAGTGCCCCCACCGTTTTCGAGATGACAGCCAAGTCGTTGCCTCCTAACTGGGTGTGGCACGGGTGCGGCGCATTACAGTCAGACCTTCATCGCCGCCACGATGGCGCGGGCGACCGCCGCATGGATGGCATCGCGGCCGGCCGGTTTGAGCGGGCTCGTGGTGAGATAGCTCGTCACGAGCAGCGGCGCACCCTTCGGCGGCCAGAGCACCGCGATGTCGTTGGCCGTACCGTTCTCCCCCGTTCCCGTCTTGTCGCCGGCGCGCCAGCCTTGCGGCAGGCCCGCCCTGATGCGGGCGTCACCTGTGCGCGCCGCAACGAGCCAGCCGGTGAGACGCTCGCGCGATGGGGCCGCGAGCACGGACCCGAGCACGATGCGGTCGAGATCGGCGAGCATGGCGTTCGGGGTCGTCGTGTCTCGCGGATCGCCGACCTTCGCCTCGTTGAGCTCGGGCTCCATCCGGTCGAGCCGCGTGATGTCGTCGCCGATCTCGCGTGCGAAGCGGGTCAGTCCCTCGGGGCCGCCGAGGGTGTTGAGCAGCAGATTGGCAGCGCCGTTGTCGCTGACGGTCACGGCCGCGTCGCAGAGTTGCGCGATGGTCGCCTCGCGCCCGACGAGCGCCTTGGTGACGGGGCCGTAGCTCTGAACGTCCTCCGGCCTGATCGGCAGGGCGCGATCCAGACGCTCGCGTCCCTTGTCGACGCGGGCGAGTACCGCTGCCGCCAATAGAAATTTGAAGGTGCTGCACATCGGGAAGCGCTCGTCGCCGCGATGTGCGAAGCGCTGGCCGGAGCCCGTGTCGAGCACCGCGACACCGAGGCGACCACGGCTCTTCGCTTCGATCGCCGCAATGGACTTCGGCAGTTCAGACCCACCGAATGGCTTATCTTCCGCAGCATGAGCGCGGTGCGTGAGCGTCAGGGCGGCGCTGCCGGCCACAATCATCAGATGTCGTCTCGATAGCATGGCGGTCTCCGTTCCAGCTTTCTGGATAGCCAGGCGGGGCGCCGCCAACAAACGATGTTATCTCGCGTTAGATATGAGATTTTCTAGGGCATCACGGTCGGGGCCGCCGCCAACGGGCTTCATGGCCCGCGGCGGGTGAGCTCGTTGTGAATGGCTGTTGCGGCGATCGCCGCATGGCCGAAGGCGACCGAAATCTGGTTGAGCTCGTTCACCACGTCGCCGGCTGCATAGAGCCCGGCCACGGACGTCTCCTGGTGCGGATCGGTGATGATGCAGCCGAGGTCGTTGCAGTGCGCGCCGAGTGCGATGGCGAGATCCGACCGCACATCCGCGCCGAGCGCGGGATAGAGCACCTCTACGCGCTCGCGCCGGCCGCTCGCCATCACGGCGGCGATGTCGTCCCCCTCCACGTGGAGTTCGACGACCGGCTCCTGCGGGCAGGAAATTCCGGCCTCCTGCAGCCGTCCGCGCTCGGGCTCCGCCAGCGTGAATTCCGGGCCGAGCGGCAGGATGGTGAGATTGGCGGTGAAGGTGCGCAGGAAGAGCGCCTTCTTCACGGCCTGCGCGGTCGGGCCGAGAACGGCGACCGTTTTGTCGATCACCTCGTAGCCGTCGCAGACCGGGCAGAGCCGGACGTGGCCTTCGCGGATGAGCCGGCCGAGACCCGGCAGGTCCGGCTCCTTGTCGACGATGCCGGTCGCGATGAGCACGGTCGCGGCGGCAATCTCCTGCCCGTCGACATCGGCCAGAAAGCCGTCCTCCGTCCGCGTCAGGCGCGTCACCGTTCCGCGCTGCACCGCGGCACCATAGCGCCCGGCCTGAGCGGCGAGCCGAGCGAGCAAATCCGGGCCGGGAATGCCGTCCGGAAAGCCCGGACAATTATGCGAGACCGGAATGAGGGCGGCGCGGCTCGCGCCGGAATCGATGAGGGCGAAACGCCGCCGGAAGCGCGCGAGATAAGTGGCGGCGGTGAGCCCGGCGGGGCCGCCACCCACCACGAGGCAGTCGAGGCGCGCATTGGTCATTGTGATTGTCCAGACGAGGAGGTCCCACGCTCAACCGCTTCCCTCGTCAAGTGTTCCGGGCGGACTGCCGGTGGAACGGGCCCGGCCACTCCGGCATTCTTGCCAAAGCTACGAAAACACATGTCCGGCGAAAGACATCATGAGTCCAACCCAGCTCAGCCTGTTGCAGCCGGAGAAGCCGGGTCCCGAAGGCTTCGCCTATCAGCCGGATCTGATCTCGCCCGCGGAGGAGCAGGAGCTTCTCGTCGCTTTCCGCGACTTGCCGTTTCAGGAATTCGAATTCCAGGGCTATCGCGGCAAACGCCGGGTCGTGTCCTACGGGCTGCGATATGATTTCAATGACGGCAAGCTGCGGCAGGCGGAGGCTATTCCCGGCTTCCTGCGGCCGTTGCGGGAGCGCGCCGCCGGCTTTGCCGGTATCGCGGCATCGGACCTCGCCCAAGCGCTCGTGACCGAATATGCGCCCGGCGCCGGCATCGGCTGGCACAAGGATCGCTCGGTCTTCGCCGATGTGATCGGCATTTCGCTCGTCTCACCCTGCCGTTTCCGCCTGCGGCGCAAGGCCAGCGCCGGCTGGGAGCGCGTGACGCTGGCAATCGAGCCCCGCTCGGCCTATCTCCTGCGCGGCGAGGCTAGAGCGGTTTGGGAGCACAGCATCCCGCCCATGGAAAGTCTGCGCTATTCCGTTACCTTCAGGAGCATGAAGGCAGGTCCTGCGAGCGCCTGAGGCGTCCTGCAAGAGGGCGCAAAATAAGACGCCCGCCCTCCGGAGAGGACGAGCGCCGCACATCGATCATGCGAGTCGTTATTTCGTCAGGTCGCGCGCGGCGTCCTTGACATTGCCGGCGGCGTTGCGCGCGCTGCCCTTGGCCTTGTCCATCTTGCCTTCCGCTTCAAGCCGCTCGTTTCCGGTTACTTTGCCGGCGGCCTCTTTCACGCTGCCTTTGGCTTTGTCGGCGGCGCCCTTGATATGCTGCTTGTCCATGTGATTCTCCTGCTGCTGCAAGGATAACGGAGCTGCCGCGACGAAGGTTCCGCGGCCACCAGCAGCGTGGGTGTCGCAGGCAAGCAAGAACGGTCCGTGAAAGATGGGCAAAGCTGTGGCTGGAACTCAACCGGCTACCTTTCGAGAACATTCGCAGTTTGCCCGTGTGAAACCCATGAACACAGGGCCGACAGACCATGAACATCCCCGCTTTTCACAGGGGGGAACCTTTCCGGTCGCTGCGAATTAAGGCGGCCGTTGATCAGGCCGGGGACATTGGGCCGGCGTCCGGCTAACGTGGGCCACGCAGATCTTGGATAGGCCAGGGGAGAGACGCGTGGCGAAGCCGTCGATCGAAGATCGCATCGCGATCGAGGACCTTTTCATTCGCTATACGACCAGTCTCGACGACTTCGATATTGCCGGCATCGAGAGTTGCTTCGTGGAGGACTGCGCCCTCGTCACGCCCAATCACGGGGAGTTTCGCGGCAAGAGCTCTATTCGCGAATGGATGAAACCAAACCTCGCCGTCAAAGATTTGGGCGGGCGTTTCCGACATGTCATCTCCAATTTCACCATGGATGTGAATGGTGATCATGCGAAAGCGGGCTGTTATCTGCTCGATTTCCTGATCATCGACGGCCACACCAAGCTCCTGTCGCCGGGGATTTACGACTGCGATCTGGTGAGGATCGGCGGCGAATGGCTGTTCGAGCGGCGGACCGTCATCATGGACAAGCCCTACAGCCTGCCGCAGGCACAGCCGCCGGCGCATGGTTGAAACCGTGAGCTGGCGGCGAGCTGGTGTTACTGGCGCAGCAGAACGAGGCAGCGTCCTGCGGCTTCGGCCGCCTCGCGCGCGCCGGCGCGCGGCAACTGGCCAGACATTACCAGACTACGCGTCTTGCTGGCGACCAGATCCCGCAGATCGCCGCTGCTCACGGCCGTCTGCGCAGTGGCGTCGTAGATGAGACGTGACGGCTTGTCGAGCTTGCCCGCGCAGGCGGCCGCTCCAGCGGCGTCGGCGCGTGCCGAAGACGCGGAGAGCAGGCTGATGCCGACGAGGGCAAAGGCGATCCTCACGCCCGTTCCGATGGAAAGATGCATGTGGGTAGCTCCTCGCAGGACATGGGCTGGCAAGCCCGGGAAAAGACGGCGTCTCCGCCGGGCGCGATTACTTTTGCTCGTCGCCTCGATACCTGTAATAGGCCCCACAGACCGCGATGCACAAGCTCGCGCACTGCGTCGTGGCTTCCCTAGCGCAAAGTCTCCATCAGCCTGAGCAGCAGGGTGGCCCGCGGCACGAGCGAGGAGATGAAGATTCGCTCCTCATGCGTATGCGCCCCGCTGCCGTCCACTCCAAGGCCGTCGAGGGTCGGCACGGTCG
Organism: Chelatococcus sp. GCM10030263; assembly: GCF_042666455.1. Taxonomy (NCBI): domain Bacteria; kingdom Pseudomonadati; phylum Pseudomonadota; class Alphaproteobacteria; order Hyphomicrobiales; family Chelatococcaceae; genus Chelatococcus; species Chelatococcus sp. GCM10030263. Next base: position 656,259 of record NZ_JBHTDB010000009.1, read on the forward strand.
CCGCCGTGAAATTGCCGTCCGAGCCGCCGCCGGTGCTCATGCCCTCGAGGTCGAAGCCGATCTCCGCCGCGAGCGTCTTCGCGTGCTGGAAGAGCGCCTCGATGCCGGGTGATTTTTCATAGCCCGGCCTGTTGAGACCGCCGGCGATGGTGAGCGTGCAATCCGGATCATAGGGCTTGATGGCGAGCACGCGCGCCACCGCGGCGTCGCCGATCTCCGGATTCGGCACGCGCATGTCGATCTCGGCGAAGGCTTCCTGCGGGACTACATTGGGCCGGGTGCCGCCGCCTGCGACCCCGACATTGACGGTGACGCCGGTCGCGGAATCGGTCATCGCTTCGAGATCGAGGATCTGCCGGGCGAGCTCGCGCAGCGCACTGCGCCCATCCTGATGGCGCGAGCCAGAATGGGCTGCGCGGCCGGTGATCTTGAGGTTGAAGCGCGCCACGCCCTTGCGGGCTGTGACGATGCGGCCGCCCTCGCGTGCGGGCTCGGTGACGAGCACGTAGCGGGCACGCCGCGCCTCCTCTTCGATGATGGCGCGCGAGGAGGGACTGCCCACCTCCTCGTCGGAGACGAAGAGCTGGCGGACGGGAAGCATGTCCGTGCGGCCCGACTGGGCGATCTTGCGCATGGCCGCGAAGGCGATGAGCGCGCCGCCCTTCATGTCGTAGATGCCGGGGCCGTAGGCCTCGTCCCCTTCCACCCGGAAGGGCAGGTCTTTTGCGAGCGTGCCGATCGGGTGGACGGTATCGAGGTGGCTCAGCACGAGGATGCCCGGCACATTGCGTCTGCCGGGGATCTCGGCGAGGAGGTGATCGCCATAGCCGTCGCGCCCCGGAATGCGGCGGATCGACATGCCGGCGGCCGCCGCTTCGGCCGCGACTTTGTCGGCCATGCGGTTGACGGCGGTCGCATCGGTGGTCGGGCTTTCGATCTCCACCCAGCTGCGAATTTCGTCCAGGAGATCCGCGGCGGAAAATGGGGCGACGTCTGGCATCGTTGATCCTCTGGGGGAGAGTTCGAGGGTGGCCCGCTGCAGGGGCCGTCGGTGATCACGCCCAAGATTAGCGCGCTGCGTTCCGGTTTGGCCACGCGGCGCAGGGGATCGGGCGCTGTCGGTTGCACCAGGCCGGATTACGGAATGACCCGTTGGCGCTTCAGGCTGTCGATCGCCTCGATGAGCGATGCGGTGGAATCCATCCGCTCGGAGAAGCCGTGGGCATAGATCTTGTTCACGTCCGAAATCACGTCCGTTTCGGTGTGGAAGATGAAATCCCCGAAGCCCCAGCCCACGAGCTTGCCGAGATCGGGCTCCGCGAGCCCATGCGCCTCGGCGAGGCCGCGCCAGAGCGGCCCCTTGTCGGCCATGTGGCGGGCGAGCGTCAGCGGCACCGGAGCTGCCGTCTCGAGCCCGAGATGGCGCGCGACATCGCCCCACATCCGCTCCCAGCGGAAGATGTCGCCATTGGTGACGTTGAAAGCTTCGCCCGCTGCCCGCTCGCTGGTCGCGGCCCACAGGCTCGCCCGGGCAAGAAGCCGCGAGTCGGTGAACTGCACGAGCTGGCCATAGGCCTTGTCCGTGCCCGGAAAGCGCAGGGGAATGCCGAGCGCGCGGGAGATTTCGGCGAAGGCGCCGACGACGAGCGCGATATTCATGGGATTGCCCCAGATGTCGCCGACCACGACATCGGGCCTCAGTGCGACGTAGTCCCAGCGGCTCTTTGCCGCTCGTGCGCGCAGCGCCGCTTCCTGCGCCATGTAGAGATTGGGTGGCATATGCGGCGGGTCGTTCTCGCGCGCCGGCGTCACGACCTTTGCCCCGAGATGGATGCCGTAGATCTTGAAGCCCTGGTAGATCACGACGCGCTGCAGGGGCGCGCCGGCTTCCTCCAGCCCGTCGAGCAGATGGCTCAGCATCGCCGCGTTGCGCTCGGCCTCGGTGGCGAGATCGGGATCGGGCGCGAGCGCCGCGTAGAAGAGATGCGTGGTATCGGCGGCCCCGCGCAGGGCCGCTGCGGTCGCCTCACGGTCGGACAGATCCGCTTGCAGCGAAGCAAGGCCCGCCACCGGCCGGCGGGCGATGCCGCGCGCCGTCCAGCCCTGCGCCTTCAGTTCCTGCGCGACCGCATGGCCGATGATGCCGCCGGCTCCCGCCACCAAAGCTGTTCCTGCTGTCATCAGTCGCTCCAAACGCCCAAGGCTGTGGTCTTCGGGATCGGGGCCGCTGCAGAAGGCCACAGCGGTCCGGACCCGAACCAACGGGAAACTAGCACGTTGACTTTCGCGGGCCCAACACGCGTCCGCGAGCAAGACGGCGTCGTTAGACGCGTCGCCATCGGACGGCGTGGCACTTCCCGTCCCACACGGCGTGGCTCAGCCGCAAGGATCAACAAAGGAACGCGATCATGCAGCAGAAGGCAGAAGCTCCCGAGCGCGACCAGTCCCATGCTCGCGAGCCGGAGAAGGCGCCGCAGGAGAAGCCGCGCATCACGACGACCGATCCGACGACAGGCCGGCCCGGCAAGAGCTACGACGGACACACGGCCGAGGAGGCGCGTGCCATCGCCGGTGCGGCGCAGCGCGCCTTCGAAAGCTGGCGCAGAACCTCCTTCGCCGAGCGCGCGGCGCTGATGCGGCGCGCCGCCGAGGTGTTGCGGCGCCGGCGCGACGAATTCGCCGCGCTGATGACCGAGGAAATGGGCAAGACGCTGAAGGACGGCCGCGACGAGGTCGAGAAATGCGCCTTCAACTGCGAGCATTTCGCTGACAATGCCGAACGCTATCTGGCGCGCGAGCCGGTCGACCTCGGCGGCCAGAAAGCGTTTGTCACTTATAATCCGCTCGGCGTGGTGCTGGCCGTCATGCCCTGGAATTTTCCTTTCTGGCAGGTCTTCCGCTTCGCCGCACCAGGCCTCATGGCCGGAAATGCTGCCGTGCTGAAACACGCGAGCAACGTGCCGGGCTGCGCGCTCGCCATCGAAAGCGTATTTCGAGAAGCGGGCTTTCCCGAGAATCTCTTCCGCGCTGTCCTGATCCCCGGCCGGGAGGTGCGCGGGCTCATCGAGGATCCGGCGATCGCCGCCGCGACCCTGACCGGCAGCGTCGAGGCCGGTCGGCAGGTGGCGACCGCCGCCGGCTCCGTGCTCAAGAAGACCGTGCTCGAGCTCGGCGGCTCGGACGCCTATGTCGTGCTCGAAGACGCCGATATCGAGAAGGCCGCCAAGATCTGTGCGGCAGCTCGTATGGTCAATGCCGGCCAGAGCTGCATCGCCGGCAAGCGCTTCATCGTCGTCAAGCCGGTGCGCGAGGCCTTCGAGCGGGCCTTCACGGAGGCGATGCGCGCTTATGAGATGGGCGATCCGCGGGAGGAGGGGACGAAGCTTGGGCCCCTGCAGGCGGTCGCGGCGCGCGATGAAATCCACAAGCAGGTCGAGGAGAGCATCGCCAACGGCGCGCGCTGCTTGACTGGCGGCGAGGTTCCGGACCGGGTTGGCGCCTGGTATCCGCCGACGGTGCTGACAGACGTCCGCCCGGGCATGCCGGCCTATGACGAGGAGGTTTTTGGGCCGGTCGCGGCGATCATCGAGGCGGCCGACGAAGGAGAGGCGATCCGCATCGCCAATGCGTCACGCTTCGGGCTCGGCTCCGGCGTGCTGACGCGCGATCTCGCGCGCGGCGAGCGCATCGCGGCCGAGGAGCTGGAAGCAGGCATGAGCTTCGTCAATGCCAATGTGCGCTCCGATCCGCGCATGCCCTTCGGCGGCGTCAAGGAATCCGGTTATGGCCGCGAATGCTCGCATTTCGGCATCCGCGAATTCACCAATGTGAAGAGCGTGCTGGTGGCGCCGGCGTGAAACCTTTCCCCGCTGCCTGCCGTTCCCTGAACAACTGCGGCTTTGCGCCCGTGCCGGCGCAAGCCGCCCGCAGCTGCGAGAAAAGGATAGCAGGACATGAGTGAGCGTGACGTTGCCGTCTTCGTCGGAAGCCTCCGCAAGGCCTCCCTCAACCGCAAGCTCGCGCATGCCCTGGCCGAGCTCGCGCCGCCCGAGCTCAAGCACTCCATCATCGAGATCGGCCAGCTGCCGCTCTACGATCAGGACCTGGACGAGAACCCGCCGGAAGCCTGGAGAGCGCTTCGCGAGCGGGTAAAGGCCGCCGATGCCGTCCTCTTCGTGACCCCGGAATATAACCGCTCTGTCCCCGGCGGCCTAAAGAACGCCCTCGACGTCGGCTCGCGGCCCTACGGCCAGAGCGCCTGGAACGAGAAGCCAGGCGCGGTCATTAGCGCCTCGCCGGGGGCGATCGGCGGCTTCGGCGCCAACCATCACCTGCGGCAGATGCTGACCTATCTCAACGTTCCGACCATGCCGCAGCCGGAGGCTTATGTGGGCGGCGCGGACAAGCTCTTCGACGAGAGCGGCAAACTCGTCAACGAGAGCACGCGCAAATTCCTGCAGTCCTTCATGCAGGCCTTCGCGGGCTGGATCGCGATGTACAACAACGCCAAGGCAAGAGCGTGAGCCGTCAACCCGGGGCCGTGCAGCCGCACTCGGCGAGGCTCCTGATCCAGAAACGATGTGGGATCAACAAGCAGACCGTAACGGTGCAGCGAGCATTGAAGCGCCATCGGTTCTGGATTCCGGGCCCGATCCTTCGGATCGTCCCGGAATAACTACAGGGGCGATCGCGTCACCCCCACCATTGACATGGTGCCCGCTATAGGCTTTTGCGGCGGATAATCCCTGACCCGTCCCGCAGAGCACCGCCATGGCGCAGAACATCTACGACGATCCGCAATTCTTCGTCGGCTACAGCGGGCTTCGCCGCTCGGTCGAAGGGCTCGCCGGCGCGCCGGAGTGGCCGGCGCTGAAGGCGCTTCTCCCCGATCTGACCGGCCGTCGGGTCGTCGATCTCGGCTGCGGCTTCGGCTGGTTCTGTCGTTTCGCCCGCGAGGCGGGCGCGGGCGAGGTGCTCGGCCTCGATCTCTCAGAAAACATGCTGGCGCGCGCCCGCGAAATGGCGAGCGATCCGGCGATCACCTATCGGCGTGCCGATCTCGAAGCGCTTGAGCTGCCGGTGGCATCCTTCGATCTCGCCTATAGCTCGCTGGCCTTTCACTACGTTGAGAACCTGTCCGGCCTTCTCGCGACCATAGCGCGGGCGCTCGTCCCCGGCGGCCGGCTGGTCTTCTCGGCGGAGCATCCGATCTATACCGCGCCGCGCCGCCCGGGCTGGACAGTCGATTCCGACGGTCACAAATCATGGCCGGTCGATCACTATCTCGCCGAGGGGCCGCGCCGGACGAATTGGTTTGCCGAAGGCGTCGTGAAGCAGCACCGCACCATCGGCGCCTATCTCAACCTCTTGGTCAGCGCCGGCTTCACAGTGTCGCATCTCGAAGAATGGGGCCCGTCGCAGGCGCAGATCGCTGTGCAGCCGGAGCTTGCGGAAGAGCGCGAGCGGCCGATGTTCTTCATCGTCGCGGTCGAGCGACGATAGCTCGGGAATTGTCGCCTGGGCGCGTTACAAAAGGAATCGTTTGGTCCTAGGATCCGCCGCTTGTTTTTTTCCATCCCCGCCCGTCGTCGACGGGCGGTCCATCTTTCGAGGACGACGATGGCACTCGACAAAGCGGCGATCGAGACGCTCAAGAACATCTCCACGGCGACCGTCACCACGGTCTTGTTGAAGAAGGGGCTGCGCAACATCTGGATGCGCGGCACGAAACCCTTGAAGCCAGGCCAGCCGCGCATCGTCGGGCCGGCCTTCACGATGCGCTTCGTGCCGGCGCGCGAGGATTTGGCGACGCCGGCCTCATGGGCCTCGCCGATCTCGACCCGTGCGGCGATCGAGGACATGCCCGAAGGCTGCGTGGCCGTGGTCGATTCCATGGGCATTACCGATGCCGGAATTTTCGGCGACATCCTCTGCGCGCGCATGGCCAAGCGCAAGGTAGCCGCTCTCGTCACGGACGGCGTGGTGCGCGACCTGGCCGGCGTGCTCGGCACCGGGCTCGACGTCTGGTGCAACGGCGTGGCGGCGCCGCCCTCGGTCGCCGGGCTCACCTTCGTTGGGTGGCAGCAGCCGATCGGCTGCGGCGGCGTCGCGGTCTTCCCCGACGATGTCGTTATCTGCGACCAGGATGGCGCAGTCCTTGTTCCGGCCGCTCAGCTCGATGCGTTGCTCGCCGAGGCACCGGAGCAGGAGCGCATGGAAGCCTGGATCATGGACGAGGTCGGGCGCGGCGAGAAGCTCCCCGGCCTTTATCCCATGAATGCCGAGACGAAATCGCGCTACGAGGCCGAGAAGTCGGCCGGCCGCGCCTGAAATGAGCGAAGGGCGGGGCGCCTGCCTCGCCCTCGCATTCGTCTAAAGACCACCTTGTGCGAGGAGAACAATCAGGTCTAAATTTTGGATACAAAAATACAAAAACGACGCGCCTCCGGCGACGTCGATCGACAGGGAGGACGACAATGGCTGTGAGATTGTTTGACAGGGCCTCATTCAGGCGTTCCGTCATGGGCACGCTGGCGGGTGGCATGGCCGCTCTACTGGCGGCTGTCTTGCCGGCCGGTTCGGCCTTCGCCGCGAGCGAAGGCCCGACCCGCGCCGTCACAATGATCGTGCCGTTTTCCGCGGGTGGCGGCAGCGATGTGCTCGCTCGCCAGATCGCGGCGGCGCTCAACGAATCCGGCAAATTGCCGAAGGGCATCGTGGTGGAGAACCGCCCCGGCGGGAGCGGCGCTGTGGGCTATAGCCTGCTCGCCTCACACAAGGGCGACCCCAACACCATCGCAACCGTCAGCGTGAGCTTCTTCACGACGCCGCTCCTTGGCCAGTCACCGGTGAGCTACAAGGATTTCACGCCGCTCGCCGCCATCGCCCAGGACCCTTACATCCTGGTCGTGAAGGCTACCTCCGACATCAAGTCGGTGAACGACCTCAAGGGCAAGCAGGGGCTCGTTGCCGCCACGACCGGCATCGTCGCCGACCCGACGATCCTCGCCAAGATGCTGGAGAAGGCGATCGGCGCCTCCTTCAAGATCGTGCCCTATGAGGGTGACGGCGAGGTCCTGAGCGCGATCCTCGGCGGCCATGTACATCTGCAGTTCGGCAATCCCTCCGAGATCCTGGCGCAGGTGAAAAGCGGCGATCTCCGGGCGCTCGCCGTGAGCTCCGGGACAAGGCTAGCCGCGCTGCCGGACGTGCCGACCTTCAAGGAGCTGGGCTACGACATCGAGCTTGTGCAGCTGCGCGGTGTCGTGGCGCCCAAGGGCGTTTCCGAGGGAACGATCGCCTTCTGGGAGGATGCTCTGCGGGCCGTCGCCGACAGCAAGGCCTGGAAGACGAATTACCTCGATCGCTTCAACGTCCAGCCGCTGTTCATGGGTAGCCGCGAATTCGGTGACGCCATGGCCGGCATCAGCGGGCGCTACGAGGCACTCATGCGCGAGCAAGGACTCATCAAAAACTGAGCCGGAGGCGGGCGGGAGGCGCCGTGCGTGCTGCGTTGCGGTGGCCCTCCGAGCGCCGGACCGTTCCTCATCACAAGGAGAAGACCATGATCGGCAAGGAAGCTCTCATGATGGCGGGAGCGCATAAGATCGTGCGCGTTTGCGCGGGGCTGAAGCCCGACGAGCGCGTATTGATCGTCACCGATCCCGAGCGCTACCGCGTCGCCTCGGCGCTCGCCGCCGCCGTGCGCGACGTCGGGCCGGAGCCGCTCGTCGTCGTGCAGAAGCCGAACGAATATGACGGCCAGGAGCCGCACCCGCTTGCCCGCGACCTCATGCTCTCCGGCAAGATCGATGTAATGTTCATGCCGGTCACGCGGTCCATCAGCCATTCGCGCGCCGTGCACGAGGCGCTCGACGAGGGCGTGCGCGTGCTGTCGCTGCCGAAATTCGAGGAGGAGCAGCTCTATCGCGGTGGCATCCATGCCGATTTCGACGCGCAGAAGCCGCAGTGCGACGAGATGGCCCGGCGCTTCGGCGCTGCACGCACCGCGCGCCTGACGACGCCGGCGGGTACCGATCTCAGCTTCGACCTCGCGGGACGGCCCGGTAATTCGCACCCCTGCATTGCGCGCGAGCCTGGGAAATTCACCGCGCTCATCAATATCGAGGCGAATGTCGCGCCGATCGAAGGCACGACCGAGGGGACGCTCATCGTCGATGGGTCGATCTCGAATTTCGACATCGGTCCCATCAGCCAGCCGATCGAGATGAAGGTGGAACGGGGCCGCGTGGTCTCGATCCGCGGCGGCTCGCAAGGCCACAGGCTGCGCACGATTCTGGAGAAGATCGGCGACGAGGGGGCCTATGACATCGCTCAACTCGCCGTCGGGCTCAATCCGGAATGCACCGGCTTCAACGGCTGGTTCTCCAACGAACACGGCGTCTACGGCTCCTGTCACATCGGCATCGGCACCAGCGAGAACCTCGGCGGCTCGTCCCGCGCGCCGGTGCATTACGACGTGATGATGAGCTCGCCGACTCTGACGTTCGACGGCGAGGACGTCGTGCGCGACGGCAAGGTGCTGATTTAGGGGCATGGGTTACCTCTCCCCGCGTGCGGGGGGAGGTCGGACGCGAAGCGGCCGGGTGAGGGGGATTTTTGTCTTGATCGTCCGCACCCCTCACCCTGGCCCTCTCCCCGCAGGCGGGGAGAGGGAACGACAGCCGCACGTGTGGTTGCCCTTCTCAAGGGACGGCGGATCACTCTCGGGAGACGACCCATGCCGCTGAAGCTCGCCGATGAAATCTTCGCCGCGCTGCTTCTCGTGGTCGGCCTCGTCGTGCTCGTCATGTCCTGGAACTACGGCCTGATGAGCGAGGGCACGCCCGGAACCGGCTTCTTCCCGTTCTTTGCCGGCCTGGTGATCACCGGCGGATCCGGCGCGACGCTGGCGAGGAGCCTCCGCGGCCGGGCAGCCCTCGAGGGGCGGATCGGGCGCAACGAGGTCTTGATCAATGCCGGCCTCGTCGTTGCCTTCATCGTCTTTCTCTTCGCCGTGCCTGTGCTCGGCTTCACGCCGGCCGCCCTGCTGATGACGCTCGCCGTGGGCTGGATATCGCGCGATCAGCGCGGACTGGCTTTCGCCGCAAAACTCCTGGCCACCACGGTTCTCGTGGTGGCCGGCTGTCACGTGCTGTTCGGCACCGTTCTCGGGGCGCCGTTGCCGACCGGCTTCTTCGGCTTCTGAGAAAAAGACCCTGCCACCCCGGCTGGGCGCAGAGGAGGCCCCGATGGAAACGCTCGAGCTGCTCTGGACGGGGCTTGTCGCTGCGACCCACCCGACGATCCTGCTCGGCATGCTCTTCGGTGTCGTCGTCGGCCTCGTTATCGGCGCGCTGCCCGGCCTCGGGCCGGCGGCGGGCGTCGCCATCCTCCTGCCCGTTGTCGTCAGCCTCGACGGCACCGCGGGCATGGCCGCCTTGGCCGGCGTCTACTACGGGGCGATGTATGGCGGTGCGGTCACGTCGATCCTGCTGGGCATCCCCGGCGACGCTCCCTCTGTCATGACGGTCGCCGATGGCTACCCGTTGGCCCGGCAGGGTCACGCCGGGCGCGCGCTCGGAATGGCGATCTATGCCTCCTTCATCGGCGGCCTCATCGGCCTCATCGTGCTCGTCTTCGTGGCGCGGCAGATCGCCCGGGCGGCGCTCGCCTTCGGCCCGGCCGAGATGACCGGGCTGATGGTCATGGCGCTCTGCCTGGTCAGCGTTCTCGGGGGCGCCGACCGGGTCAAGAGTTTCGTCGCGCTCGCCCTCGGCCTCATGGTCGGAATGGTCGGGCTCGACAGCATCACCGGCGCGCCGCGCTTCACCTTGGGCAGCATGGAACTGCTCGACGGCTTCGAATTCTCGGTGATCGCCGTTGGGCTCTTCGGTCTCGGGCAGATGTTCGCGGCGCTCGACGAATCGGTCGTCTCGCAATCGGCGACGCCGCGCTTCGCGCTTCGCTCGCTGATGCCTGACCTGCGCGACCTGCGGCAATGCCGGGCGGATCTCCTGCGCGGCTCGGTGGTCGGCTTCATCGTCGGCATTCTGCCCGGCGTTGGCGCAACGGCCGCCACCATTCTCTCCTATGCCTGGGCGAAGCGCGCGTCGAAGACGCCGGAGCGCTTCGGCAAGGGGGCGCTCGAAGGCGTGGCCGCGCCGGAAGCAGCCAACAACGCCGCCTCCTATGCCGCGATGGTGCCGCTGCTGACGCTCGGCATTCCCGGATCGGCCACCACGGCGATTATGATGGGCGGCCTCCTGATGTTCGGCCTCCAGCCGGGCCCGCGGCTTTTCACCGACAATCCGGAATTCGTCTGGACCCTAATCGGCACCTTCTGGATCGGCAATATCGCGCTCGTCTTCATCACCATCCTGATGACGCCCTTGCTCGCCTCGGTGATCTTTCTCTCGCGCGGTCTTCTCTATGCGCTCGTCAGCGCCATCGTGGTCTATGGCGTCTACAGCATCGGCTACAGCATGGCCGATCTCTGGGTCTGCCTCGTCTTCGGCGTGCTCGGCTACATCATGGCGAAGCTCGGCTATGCCGCGGTGCCCATGGTGCTCGGGCTCGTGCTCGGGCCGCTGCTCGAACTCGGCATCCGTCGTACGCTGATCGCATCGGGCGGAAACCCGGTCGTCTTCTTCGAACGCCCGATCGCGCTCGCCTTCTTTATTGCGGCCGCGCTCCTCGTCTTCTACCCCTGGGTCGCACGCGCCGTTCAAGCGCGGCGGCACCGCGGCGACGAGGCGCTGACGCGGCAACCGCTTTCATGAGACGACACCTGATGGATCTTGAACGAACAAGCGACCCCATGGCCACCTGGCCGATCCAGCCGGCGGACGAAGAGAGCGGCCTCATCACCGATTGGATCTTTCGCCAGTTGTGGCGGCGCTTGGTGACCCAGGAGCTCGCACCCGGCGCGCGTATCACCGAGGATGGGTTATGCGAGTTGCTGTCCGTGAGTCGCACACCGCTCCGGGAGGCGCTGCGCCGGCTGCGTGAGACGGGCATGGTGGTGCGGCAGCGCAACCGCACCTGGCGCGTGGCGCCCATGTCGGTGGAAGAGGCCAAGCAGCTCACGATGGTGCGTGAGCGGCTCGACGGTCTCGTCGCGCGGCTCGCCTGCGACCGGGTACGGGACGAGCGGCTCTCCATGAGCCCCGCCGCGGAGATTCTCGACCACATGGAGGCGCTCGTGCGCGGCGGCGGATCGGCAGCCGCCATCCTCCAGCTCGGCCGGGCTTTTCACGCCGAGTTGGAGACGGCGGCAGCCGCGCCGCATCTGGTGCGCATGCTGGAGCGGCTACGCCTCTCGCTGGAACGCTACCGCTACCTCCTTGCTCACGACATGGCGCGCGCGCCGGCCATCATCACCGAGCACCGGGTGATTCTCGCCGCCGTGCGGTCGGGCGATGCGGATGCGGCCGAAGACGCCATGCGCGCCCATATCGCGGCGGCGCGGCAATCCTATCTCAAAGAGCTCGGCGGGCTGATAGCGGCGAATGGCTGGGACAACCCCGTCGACGCAGACGACGAGATGCCCCGGAAGCGGAAGATGCGAACGTCTGCGTGATTGCAGTCCGGGCGTATCGCTTAGGATGACAGGTAGGTCCGGCGCCGCTTTGCCCGCGCCGGGACGGCTTTCATCTGTGGTGGAGATGCAGGTTCACCTCTCCCCGCCTGCGGGGAGAGGTCGGGCGCGAAGCGGCCGGGTGAGGGGGAGTTCGTATCCTGTCCCTTCAACGCGGGAAAATCGCGCTCAGTTCAGGCCGAGCTTGCCGCGCAGCTGGGAAAGGTCTTCCGCCAGCGTATTGACTGCCGCCGCCATCACCGTCCGGTCGCTGTCCGTCAGCTTGTCATAGGTGACATAGCCGTTGCCGGACTTGTATTTCTCCAGCGTCTTATCGATCGTCTCGAAATTGGCGGCGACTTTCTTGACGAATTCCGGATCGTCCTTGGTGATGATCGGGCGGACCAGCTCGAAGATCTTCTGCGAGCCGTCGAAATTGGCCTTGAAGTCCCAAAGGTCGGTATGGCTGTAGCGGTCTTCCTCGCCGGAGATCTTGGTGGCGGCGACCTCTTCCATCAAGACAGCCGCGCCGCCGACCACCTTCTCGGGCGGGAAGGTCAGCGCATTGATGCGCTGGTCGAGTTCCTTGACGTCGGCAAGAAGCTTGTCGGCGTAGGACGCGAGACCCTCGGTGCTGTTGCCGACCCACAGGCCGTATTCGAGCCGGTGGAAGCCGGTGAAGGTCGGATCCTTCTCGCCCTTCTCGAAGTCGTCGGCGCGCGCGTCGATCGCCGCATCGAGATCGCTGAAGAGCTCGGCGACCGGCTCGATCGCCTCGTAGCTCATGCGCGTCGGCGCATAGAGAGCCTTGGCCTTCGCCACGTCGCCCGCCTTGATGGCCGCCACGAAGTCGCTGGTTTCCTTCACCAGCTGCTGCGTCTTCTCGGCGACGAAGAGCTTGTAGTCGGTGATCGGCTCCACGAGTTCAAGCGTGGCGTCCGCTCTGGCCGGCGCTTGCCATGCGGTGCTGCTGGCGAGCGCCAGCGCCGTCGCCGCGAGAAATGGGGTAAGCTTCATGGCAGGCTCCTCTCCTGTCAGGTGCGTGAGGCCGGGTCGACAGCCTCGATCAATGGCCGGCCGAGATAATCCCCGGCCTGTTCCACGCCGGGCAGGACGTAGAAATAGCCTCCGCCGACCGGCTTGATGTATTCCTCGAGCGGCTCGCCGTTGAGCTTGTTCTGTACGGCCACGAAGCCGTTCTCGAGGTCCGCCTGATAGGCGATGAACAGGAGCCCCTGATCGAGCTGGCCGGATTTCGTGACGCCGTTCGAATAGTTGAACGGCCGGCGCAGCATCAGATGCTTGTCGGAGCCGGGCGTGCGCGGATTGGCGAGCCGGATATGGGCATCGAGCGGCGTGACGTGCCCCTGCTGGTCCTTGTCATAGGCCGGCACGTCATGTTCCGTGTGGCCGTCGAAGGGCGCGCCGCTCATCTTGCGGCGGCCGATGATCGCCTCCTGCTCGCCGAGCGGCGTGCGGTCCCAGCGCTCCACGAAATTGCGGATGATGCGCACCACCTGATAGGTGCCGCCCGCCGCCCAGGCCGGCTCGCGCGACTGATCCACCCAGACGATCTGCTGCATCAGCGCGTCGTTGGTGGAATCCGGATTGGCCGATCCGTCGCGAAAGCCGAGCAGATTGCGGGCGCTCTCTGTCGTGCCGTCGGCCTTGCGCGGAACCTCCGGCACGCTGCCCTCCTGCTTCCAGCGCAGCACCAGAAATTCCGACAGGTTCTTCAGGATGTCGCGCAGCGCATGAAGGCTCGTGTGCTGGGCATTGGCGCAGATCTGCAGGCAGAGATCCCCATGGCATTGGGCCGCTTCCAGCGCGTCATTCGGGAACTGCGCCATGCGCACGAGCTGCTTGGGCTTCAGCGGCTGAAGCCACGGCCGGTTGTCGAAGAGCGAGGATCCGAGCGCAGCCGTGATCGTCAGGTCGTCGGGCTCGACCACAGGGCCGAGAATGCCGGAATCGGCGGGCGGCAACTTCGGATCGAGCGCCGGTGGGTGGCCACCGTGCATGAGAAAGACGATACGCTGCGTGAGCTGGCGGAAGAGCTCTTCGAGATCAGCCGGGGTCTGGGCGACGACGTCGAAGGCCGCCACCATGCCATTGGCCGGCCGCGGCGTGACGATCCCTGCCTGGTGGACCCCATAGAAGGGCTGCCGCCGGTCGAGCGCCGAGGTGCCGTCCGGGGCATCGGTCACATGGTCGCGCGGCGGCTGGTCCGCTTGTCGCGCCTCGGCGCTGGCCGGCAGGCCGGTGGCGGCAGCGCCCAAGGCCAGCAGAAAGCGGCGGCGGTCGGTGGCCGGCGGGCCGGGTGAACGCTCCGAATTATTCGTCATGGCTCAGCTCAATCCAAGCGCCGGATTGATCCGGTTGAGGGCATCCGCGAGATTGCGGAAAGCCTGTGCGATATCTTTGCGGGTCGCCTCGTCCAGCGTGCCATAGGCAGGGAACGCCTCGCCCTTTTTCAGGCCGTCGATGACGGCCTCCGCCGCCGCCAGCTTGGCTTCGGCGTCATTGGCGATGTCCGGTGCGATGGGCGCGACCATCGGCTTGAGGAGGGCGACGACCTTGGCGATGCCGGCGAGATTGGCTTCAATATCCATGAGATCGGTGCCGGCATAGCGGTTCTCGCCGCCGGTCACACGGTCCTGGGCGAGATGTTCGGCCACCTGGGCCGCACCGTCGGCCAAGTCCGGCGGCCCGACCTTGAGGGCGCGCAGGCGGTCCTTCAGGGCAGCGAGGTCGACAAGCAGCTTGTCGGCCGTCGGGCCGAGCGCTGTGAGGTCGTTCTGCGAAAAGAGCCCGTATTCAATGCGGTGAAAGCCGGTGAAAGCCGGATCCTGCTCGCGCTTGTCGAGATAATCGGGGAGGGGGTCGATCGCATTCTTGAGGTCGGCGAGCCGATAGGCGACGGCCTCGATGCGCTTGTAGGGCAGGCGCGCGGGTTCGTAGAGCGCGCGCGCTTCCTCCAGATTGCCGGCCTTCACCGCCTCCGTGAGCCTCTCGGCCGCGTCGAGCATTTGCGCGCCCTGCTGAGCGACGAAGACCTTGTATTCGGAGAGGGGGCCGATGAAAGCTCTGAGGGTGGGGGCTTCGGGCCGCGCACCCGCCGTCTCGCCTGGCGTGACATGCAAGGTGCCGCGCGGGTTGGAAAGGAGCCCGCAGGTGATCACATAGTCGCCGGGCGCAAGCCGAGCCGTCAGGGTTTGCCGGAAGCCGGGCGCGATATTCTCGCGCTCTTCCACGACGATGACGCCGTCGAGGATCTCCCATTCGACCGGCCGGTCGGAGGCGTTGACGATCTCGAAGCTGCGTCGGCCGGCCGGAACGGTGATCTCGTTCGGTTCGCAGGCCTTGGCCGAGACCGTCACCTGATAGGCGTCGGGGGCCTTGGCGGTGCCGCGCATCTGCGTCGCATAATAGAAGGCGCCTGCGCCGGCGATGGCGAGGACGGCGGAAGCGGCGACGGCAAGGCGCATGCCACGGGAGGGGCCGGCCGCCGGCCGTTCAGGCACGGACATTGGCATCTCCCGGGGCCGCAGTCCGCGCGGCAGCGGCCCCGGCAGGCGAGGGCCGCAGGAAGAGGACGAGCGTCACCGTGAGGAAGGCGACATAGGCGACGGCCTCGCCAATGGTCGGGGCGTCGAGATAGCCGAACAGCCCGGAGAGCACCGTGCCGAGCGGGCTCGATGCCGGCAGCACGTCGCTCAGATCATAGGCATGCGTCTGCAGCCCGTTCCACAGACCTGCCTCATGCAGATTGCGTAGCGCGGTCGCGAGGATTCCCGCCGCGACGAACAGGATGAAAACGCCCGTCCAACGGAAGAAGCGGCGCAGATCGAGGCGCACCCCGCCGGCATAGATGCCATAGCCGAGAGCGGCAGCGACGAGAATGCCTCCGAGCGCCCCGAGCGGCGCTGCAGGGCCGGCGCTCTGTTGAAAGATAGCGAGCAGGAAGAAGACTGATTCCAGTCCCTCGCGCGCGACCGCGAGGAATACCACCGCCGTCAGCGCCCAATCCTGATGGGCCGGGGCAGCTAGCGCGGCATCGATGGAATGCTGCAGCTCGCCCTTGATGGAGCGCGCGGCGCGGCGCATCCAGAAAACCATGGAGACCAGCACGATCACGGCGAGCCCGCCGACCACCGCCTCGAACAGCTCCTGAGCCTTCTGCGGGAATTCGGCGCTGACGAGCTGAAGAGCCGCGCCCACGAACAGCGAGGCGGCGACAGCCAGGAATACGCCGACCCAGACGGCCGGCATCCAGCCGGCGCGGCCCGTCTGGCGGAGATAGGTGGCGATAATCCCCGTGATGAGGGCCGCCTCGATCCCCTCGCGCAACATGATCAGAAATGGAGCAAGCATTGCGATCTGGCTTGAAATGACGAAGTGCCGCGCCCTGAATGAAAAGAAGCTCGCCGGGTGGTGCCTGTCGGCCTCGTCCGTCTCGCCGCAATTCGGCTCGTTGACGGCGCGGACCCTAAAAGAAGATCGTCCTTCGATGCAAGCGACAATTGTCCTTTGTCGCTATCACAATTCTCTTTTGAACTTATCTAAGTTTAAGCTGCCGATCGATTCACCAAGAGTCCTCCGATGATCAGGCTATTCGATGTCTGTTCACCTTAGAAATCGTCTAATAAAGGCGGTGCTAGCTGGAAGTGAGCAGCATCGCTGTGCGGCCTTATGCCTCTTGGCGAATGGCTCTTGGGGATGGCTCTTGGGGATGGCATCGCGCCGGCAGGTGACCGGATCACTGCCAAATCCTATAGTGGGCCACCATGCCGAATCCACCCGCCACTATCCGGATCGCGGCCGCGCTCTTGGCGGACGCCGATGGCCGGCTTCTGCTGGTGCGCAAGCGCGGCACGCGCGCCTTCATGCAGGCAGGCGGCAAGCTCGGTCCGTCGGAGGAGCCGCTCGTCGCGCTCGTGCGTGAACTCGACGAGGAACTCGGACTGCGCATCGACCCCTCGGAAGCGATCTACCTCGGCCGGTTCGAGGCGCCGGCGGCACACGAGCCCGGCTTCGTCGTGCATGCCGACTTGTTCAGCGTCGGCCTGCACGAGGAGGTTCGCCCTGCGGCGGAGATCGACGAGGTCATCTGGCTGGACCCGAGCCGCGCCGGCGAGATCGAGCTCGCCCCGCTCACGCGCGACCACGTGCTGCCGCTCCACGCGCGCTTTCGAGCAGGACGACATGAGGGATAACGTGATGGCGCAGACCAGTGATCGCCACGCGGATGCCGGCTTCCTGGACGCCGCGCCACAGGTCGATGCCGAGGCGATGATGCGGCATTTGGCGGAACTCGCCCGCTGGACGAAGCTGAGCGGCACCGCCGAGGAGGCCGAGAGCCTGCGCTATGTAGAGCGGCAGATAGCCTCCTACGGCTACGCGACGCGCATCCTCCATCATCCCGCCTATATCAGCCTTCCTGGCAAGGCGCGTGTGGTGGCCGACGGCCGCGAGCTGAAGGCCATCACCCATTCCATGTCGCGGCAGCGCGGGGGAGGCGGACCGCATGCTCATGCGCGTCGGGCGCGCGCTGGTGCCGATCGATTACACGAGCGGCCAGCGCTTTGCCCATGACCCGGCATTGCCACAGACGAAATGGCCCGCGCTCGACCCGCTGCGCCGCTTCGCCGCCGTCCAGGAAGGCACTGAGGCGTGGTATCCGCTCCAGATCGAGGCGCGCCGGGCGCTCAATGCCATCAGGCACGCCGTCAGCCAGGCACGTCGGGAACTCAGCCCCTTTGCCGGCAAGGTTTAGGCGGGCGACTCACGCGGACGTCGGCTCGCGACCAGAAGATCGGGATGCCGATCCGGTCCCGGTGGCCCCTCGTGGCCTTTCTGGCGTCAGCGAAAGAACGGGTTCTGTTCGGTGCAGGTATAGCCGATGAAGCACTGGGGATTATCGGCCGTCCTGACCCACGCCGGCTCGACATATTCGGTAATCTCGCAGAACGAGCGATTGCGGACGAAGCGGTCGTAGGTGTGCGGGCCGGTGTCGAGCACCACGGCGCCTTGCTGGGTGACGATGCCGGCAGCAGCATTGCACGACATCGATGGCGTGAGCGGGCGTGCCTCGACGCTCAGCGGAAGAAGGAGCACGGCGGCGACGAGTGCCGCAGATAGAGCTTTCATCGTTCGATTCCCGTGGAACGCGCGTTCGGAGCCAATGTCCGACCCCGTCCGATTCGCGGCTGATGGGACAGCTCCATAAGAAGCGTTCGGCGCGCCCGGCAGTTCCGGACGCCGTTCACGAGTCCGGAGGAGGGGGGCTGCCCAGGATGCGCGTGCCGAGCTCACCAGGACAAAGGCGGAAGCCTCTTGGCGCTCAAGCGATCGATTCTGGCCGATCCGATCGGTGATCCCGTCGCCAAGGGGTATCGCTGTCGCGCCGCGGTCGGCTTGTGAACCGTCGGCCAGCCAACAGGCCTTGGCGGCTTGCGGGACAAGGATCGTATGAAGGCTGGGGGGGAGAAATTGCTGCTGTGCGCCGAAATGGCTCCCCGAGTAGGACTCGAACCTACGACCGAGCGGTTAACAGCCGCTTGCTCTACCAACTGAGCTATCGGGGACCAGCGACGCATGGCTATCGCAACGGCCCCTCGATCGCAAGCTCTTTTGCAGGGCTCCGGCGATCACGCCATGCTGAATTGCCACACGATGCGGTGTTGCCGTCAGCTATAGAGCTTTGCTATGAACCCCGCAGAGGCCTCGTGGCGGAGTGGTTACGCAGAGGACTGCAAATCCTTGCACCCCGGTTCGATTCCGGGCGAGGCCTCCAAAGCCAGCACAATACCGGGGTTCGCTCTCTCGAGTGGAGTATCGCATGATCGATTTCGCGCGGGCGCGCCGGATCATGGTGGATAGCCAGATCCGCACTTATGACGTGACGAATCGCGCCCTGCTCGCCGCGTTCGACGATATTCCGCGGGAGCGTTTTCTGCCTGAAGGGCAAGAAGATCTGGCCTATAGCGACCAGAATCTCGTCTTCGGCGACGGGGAGGGGGGGCACTACTGCATGCTCGCCCCGATGGCTCTCGCACGCCTTCTGCAGGCGCTCGACGTGCAATCGGGACAGCGGGTGCTCGATTTGGGCGGAGGCCTCGGCTATACCGCGATGGTGCTGTCGCGACTCGGTGCCGATGTCGTCTCACGCGTCGGCGGAGAAGCCCTCGCGGAGGAGGCACGCCGGCGCATAGAGGCTTGCGGTGGCTCACGAATCGAGGTTGTCGCGGGGCCGCTCGCGGGCGATTATCAAACTGGTAAGGATTACGATGCCATCGTCCTCAACGGTGGCTTCGAGGTTCTCCCGGACACCCTGACGAATCAGCTCGCCGATGGGGGCGCGCTAACCGGCATCGACAATTCGGGTGGCACCGGAAGGGCTATCCTGTGTCGGCGCAGCGGCTCGGCTTTCAGCCACCGGTCCCTGTTCAATGCGTCGGCGCCGACCTTGGCTGGTTTCTCGGCAACCCCCGCGTTCAGCTTCTGATGTAGCTTGTCAAGTGTCGCATTTATGCGGCACGGCTTGGCATAATATTAGCGTCACTTATCAAGCCTATTTCCGCTGCGCGCGCCTCAGACTATCCTTGCGGGCGTCGGGGCACGGATCATTAGTGTGTTTGTGCGGGAAACACGTGCGAGGTTTCTCCGCAATAGGAAGGCGATCGTGGCAGAAAAAGTCCGAGCAACCGGCATAACGATTCTGCGCAAGGCCCTTCTCGTGGGCCTCGCTTACGTTACTCCGTTGTCGGGTGCCCAGGCTGAGACGCTGTTTGGTGCGCTCGCCAAGGCTTATACCGGCAACCCGACCTTGAATGCGCAGCGCGCGACTTTGCGCGCCACCGATGAAGGTGTGCCCCAGGCGCTTGCAGGCTATCGTCCCACGATCACGGGCACGGCGAGCGCCGGCGCTCAAACCGTCAACCGGCATGTGCCGGGAGTGGGCGACATCCAGACCGGGGGGCAGTTCCGCCCTCTTTATCCGCGAAGCCTGAGTATTCAGGTCACGCAAAACATCTTTACCGGCGGACGAACCCTCAACACGGTCCGACAAGCCGAATCCACCGTGCAGACCGCGCGGGAGCAGCTCAGGTTTCAGGAGCAATCGACACTCTTCGATGCCTCCCAGGCCTATATGAATGTTCTCGCCGATACGGCGGTTCTGAGCCTTCAGCAGAACAACGTTGAAGTTCTGGAAGAGCAGCTCCGGCAAACGCGCGATCGCTTCAATGTCGGCGAGGTGACGCGCACCGACGTCGCACAGTCCGAGGCCGCTCTGGCGACCGGCCACGCCCAGGAAAGCGCGGCCGCCGCGACCTTGCGGAGCAGCATCGCCACCTATCGCCAGGTCATCGGCGATGATCCGCGCCAGCTCGCGCCCGGTCAGCCGGTCGAGAAGTTCCTCCCGAAGAACGTCGATTCGGCCGTCAGGGTCGCGCTCGGCAAGCATCCTGCCATATTGGCGGGTCTGCATGCGGTCGATGCTCAGGAGTTCCAGGTCAAGACCTTGGAATCGCAACTCCGGCCGCAGCTCGGCGTGACCGCCGGTCTGTCGCGCGACTATGATTCGCAGACGCGGCGCGACACGACCACCTCGGCCTCCATCGCGGCCCAGCTCACCGTGCCGATCTATGAAGGCGGCGCGGTCTATTCTCAGGTCCGCCAGGCCAAGGAGCAGGTCGGCCAGGCGCGCATGCAGGTCGACGTAACGCGCGACCAGGTCCGCCAACAGGTGATCGCCTCCTGGGCTCAGCTCGATGCGGCCCGGCAGCAGATTGCAGCGTCGCAAGCCGCCGTGCAGGCCAACGAGATCGCCTTGGCCGGTGTGCGCGAGGAGGCGAAGGTTGGGCAGCGCACGACACTCGACGTGCTCAATGCCCAGCAGACGCTGCTCAGCTCTCGCGTTCAGTTGGTCCGGGCGCAGCGCGACCGGATCGTGGCGTCCTATCAGGTGCTTGGTTCCATCGGTCTTCTCTCGGTCGGAACGCTCGGCATCAAGGTCGCGCAATACAACGCGAAGCGCCATTACGAGCAGGTCAGGGACAAGTGGTGGGGGCTGCAGACGCCCGACGGTCGCTGACGCTTCGGACGGTCCAGGACTCCGGCCGGACGCTGCAGCGATAGGCAATGGTGATCCTGGAAACGGTGAGGCTCAGGCTTGCTATTGATATGGCACCCGATTTGGAGCTTTCTGTGAACGGAGAGCTTTTGATGTGCGCACTGGTTTTTGCGTTACTGCCAAATCGGCGGTGGAGACATATGGTGGCGGCATCGGTCAGGTGATTCCCGCCTGGCGCAAAGCGCGGTGGAGCGGCATGAGCCCAGCGAGTCCCAAACTCCATGATGCGTCCCAAGATGTGAGAGGCGCCGAGCCGTCGATGGATGAGATTCTGGCATCCATTCGTCGAATCATTGCCGATGATCAGGCACTCGGACAGGTGTCCGGTCGCCGTGGACCCCCTCAGGCGGCAGCTTTCGAGAGCGGTGACGTCGACGAGGGTGGCCGGGACGTCAGGTCCCCGTACCCGCCGGCGGAGGTTCAGGACGAGCCGCCCTACGGTGCCGAGCGGTCGGCGCGGCCCGTCCGGACCTTTGCCGACGCCGCGGAAATACCTCCTGCGCCGCGGCCCGTCATGCGTGAGGCCCCGCCGCGCCCGGCGACGGTTCCTCGTGATTTGGCGCGCGCTCCCCAGCCCGCGGTCGAGCAACAGCCTCCAGTCGAGCGGCACATGCCCCCGCCGCGCGAGCGGCAGGGGCCGGCTGCTCCGCCCCCGCGTCCGGCGGCGTCCGAACCCCAATCCGCGCCCGCCGAGCGCCCGCCCGCCCGTGACGTATTCTCGGACGCGGCGGAGCGCCTGCTGTCCCCCAAGAGCGATGCGACCGTGGCTTCGGCTTTCGACACGCTGGCGTCGTCGACAACGCCGACGCCGAACGGTCGTTCGCTCGAGGACCTCGTCCGCGACATGCTGCGACCGATGCTCAAGTCCTGGCTCGACGACAATCTGCCCAGCCTGGTGGAGCGGCTGGTGCGTCAGGAAATCGAACGCGTCGCTCGGGGTTCGCGCTGACGGCAGGCCGCCCGTGACGGCAACGGCCATCTCGCCCACCGGACCGCGCAGAGCCGTCCGGTGCGAAAAGCCCGCTGTCGAGGCGCCATTGAGGCTGCCAGCCGATTGACTTGAGGGGCGGCTTCGTCGTTTACCTCCGTCGAGTTCATTCGGCGCGATAGCGGTTTGCATCATGGATAAGACATTCGAGCCCGCCCAGGTCGAGGCGCGCATCTCGGCTGCGTGGGACGAGGCGGAGGCATTCCGGGCCGGACGGCCCGAGCGGGCCGACGCGGAACCCTATTGCATCGTCATTCCTCCGCCGAATGTCACCGGCTCGCTCCACATGGGGCATGCGCTCAACAATACGCTGCAGGACGTGCTGTGTCGCTTCGAAAGAATGCGCGGCAAGGATGTTCTGTGGCAGCCGGGCATGGATCATGCCGGTATCGCCACCCAGATGGTTGTCGAGCGTCAGCTCATGGAGCGCCAGGAGCCGGGTCGCCGCGAGATGGGCCGGGAAGCCTTTCTGAAACGCGTCTGGACCTGGAAGGACGAATCGGGCGGCGCCATCGGCCGGCAGCTGCGCCGCCTCGGCGCATCCTGCGACTGGTCACGCGAGCGCTTCACCATGGACGAGGGCCTGTCACGCGCCGTGCGCAAGGTCTTTGTCGACCTTTATCGCCAGGGCCTGATCTACAAGGATAAGCGCCTCGTCAATTGGGATCCGAAGTTTCAGACGGCCATCTCCGATCTCGAAGTGCAGCAGACCGAGGTGAAGGGCCATCTCTGGCATTTGCGCTATCCGGTGGTGGACGATGCCGGCGCGCCGACGGACGAGGTGGTGATCGTCGCGACGACGCGGCCCGAAACCATGCTCGGCGACACCGCCGTTGCCGTGCATCCCGACGACGAGCGTTACCGGCATCTGCACGGCCGCAAGGTCCGCTTGCCGCTGGTCGGCCGCCTGATCCCGATCGTCGCTGACAGCTACTCCGACCCCGAGAAGGGCACCGGCGCCGTCAAGATCACCCCGGCGCACGACTTCAACGACTTCGATGTCGGCAAGCGGCACGGGCTCGCGCTGATCAACGTGCTCGGCCCCGAAGCCGAGCTCAGCCTCGTCGGCAACCAGGATTTCCTCGACGGCGCTGCGGACCCCGATCTCGAAGCGGTGCTCGCGCTCGACGGACAGGATCGCTTCGTTGCGCGCAAGCGAATCGTGGAACTGCTCGAGGAGCGCGGCTTTCTGGAGACGATCGAGCCTCACGTGCATATGGTCCCGCATGGCGACCGGTCGGGCGTCGTCGTCGAGCCGTGGCTCACGGACCAGTGGTACGTCGACGTCAAGCCGCTTGCCGAGAAGGCATTGGCGGCCGTGAGGCGTGGCAACACGTCCTTCGTGCCGAAGAACTGGGAAAAGACCTATTTCGACTGGCTCGAGAATATCGAGCCCTGGTGCGTCTCGCGTCAGCTCTGGTGGGGACACCAGATCCCGGCCTGGTACGACCCTTACGGCAATGTCTTCGTCGCCGAGAACGAAGACGAGGCCTTTGCTGCCGCCATCGGGCAGAACGTCGCGGCCGGCAATCTCGACGACGCGGATGCTGCCGCGCTCGGGACCGACCCGGATAAGCGCGCGGCCTTCCTGACCCGCGACGAGGACGTGCTCGACACCTGGTTTTCGTCCGCGCTCTGGCCGTTCTCGACGCTCGGCTGGCCCGACGAGACGCCGGAACTCGCCCGCTACTATCCAACGAGCGTCCTCGTCACCGGCTTCGATATCATCTTTTTCTGGGTCGCCCGGATGATGATGACCGGCCTCCATTTCATGGAGGAGGTGCCTTTCCGCACCGTCTACATCCACGCCCTCGTCCGCGACGAGAAGGGCGCGAAGATGTCGAAGTCGAAGGGCAACGTCATCGATCCGCTCGATCTCATCGACCGCTATGGCGCGGATGCCCTGCGCTTCACCCTGGCGGCCATGGCGGCCCAGGGGCGGGATATCAAGCTTTCCGCCCAACGTGTTGAAGGCTATCGCAATTTCGCAACGAAGCTGTGGAACGCGGCGCGCTTTGCCGAGATAAACGAGTGTCGGCGGGTCGCCGGCTATGCGCCTGCAGCCGCCCGCGAGACGCTCAATCGCTGGGCGCTTGGCGAATGTTCCCGCGCGGTGAGCGCCGTCACCGAGGCGATCGAGGCCTTCAAGTTCAACGAGGCGGCGGGCGCGGCCTATCGCTTCGTGTGGAACGTGTTCTGTGACTGGTATCTGGAGCTCGCCAAGCCCGTGCTGCAGGGCGAGGACAGTCCGGCCAAGGAGGAAACGCGCGCCACCGTCGCGCACCTGCTCGACGAGATCTGCAAGCTCCTGCATCCCTTCATGCCCTTCCTCACGGAGGAGCTCTGGACCATCAAGGGTGCCGAGGGACCGGCGCGGACCTCCGTGCTGGCGCTTGCCCGCTGGCCGATGACGAGCGCCGTCGACGATGCGGATGCCGAAGCCGAAATCGGCTGGCTGGTCGACCTCGTCTCGGAGATTCGCTCGGCGCGTGCCGAAACGAATGTGCCGGCCGGCGCGCAGATCGCCCTCGTGCTCGTGAACCCCGGTCCCGAGGTGGTGGCGCGGGCCGGCCGCTGGGACGAGGCGCTGAGGCGTCTTGCCCGCCTCTCCGAGGTGACGACCGCCGCGGCGGTGCCGGCTGGTTCCGTGCAGATCGTGGTGCGCGGGGAAGTGGCTGCCCTGCCGCTGGCGGGGCTTGTCGACCTTGCCGCCGAGCAGGTGCGCCTGGACAAGGACGCGGCCAAGCTGAGCGCCGATATCGCCAAGATCGACGCTAAGCTCGGCAATCCGGATTTCATCGCGCGCGCGCCGGAAGACGTGGTGGAGGAGCAGCGCGAGCGGCGGGAAGAGGCTGTTGCCCGCCTCGCCAAGATCCACGATGCCGCCGAGCGCCTGCGGCGCGCCGCTGGCTAGGTCGGCGGAGACTTTCAGCGGGGACTTGCACTTGTTGCGGTAGCGCAACAGTTTCCGCCATTCCGCGCAGCTCCTTCAAGACGGCGAATCATCGCCGCGATGCCGCCATAAACCAGTCGCTCAATAGCTACCTGGCAACTTCTTGAAACACCTGTCATTTACCGGCGCGTGGAGAGTTTTCCACACGTGGCGTGGCAGGCCAGGGAAGGATGTGAGCCGTTTGCACTTTTAGCAACATGCATGCATGTGATGGCCTGCTGATCGCAGTGCAGCCTCGTGAATGGTGCTGTCGTACCATCACGGAGCTTGCCTACGGTGCGGGGATCGTCGACGGGGCGCGGGGGCGTAAATGAGTGTCGTGTTGCTGTCGGTAAGGGACAGCCTGCACGCGCAAGCTCTTGGGGTGAAATTAAGAGCGATGCGGATCAGCAGTTTATCCATGTGGGGCGCCGCGGCCGTGATGGCCATGGGCTGTGTCGCACCCGCTCTCGCGTTTGATGGACCGCGCCCCCCTGAAGCCGCAGCTCCATTACCGGTTCCTCCCGCCATTTCTTTCAAGTCCGTCAAGGATGCCTTTCGCAGCGGCATCCGCAACTATAATGCCGGTGACAAGCGCGGTGCCGTTCAAGCGCTCGAATATGCGGCCACGAAAGGGCATACGCCGGCGCTATGGAAGCTCGGGCGCATGTATGCCGATGGCGACGGTGTCGTCCATGACGATTTGAAGGCCTTCGAGTATTTCTCCAAGGTTGCCGACGAATATGCGGACGAAAGCCCTTATTCGCCGGATGCACGCTTCGTGGCGAGTGCCTTTACGGCGCTTGGCGGCTATTTCCTCGAAGGCATCCCGAATACCTATGTGAAGCCGGATGTGCAGCGGGCTGTAGACCTCTTCCGCTATTCGGCGTCCTTTTACGGCGATCCCAACGCGCAATACGATCTCGGCCGGCTCTATCTGGACGGGCAGGGCTTGCCGAAAGATCCGCGGCAGGCGGCGCGCTGGCTCAATCTCGCGGCCGAGAAAGGCCACCACCAGGCACAGGCTCTCCTTGGCCATCTGCTCGTCACGGGAGAGGGTGTGCCACGTCAAAGAGCTCGTGGTCTCATGTGGCTGACGATGGCCCGTGAGGCGGCCGATCCGGACAAGGACGAGTGGATCATCGAGCTGCACGAGAAGGATTTCGCCGCTGCCAGCGAGAGCGACCGCCAGGCTGCGCTCACCTTTCTCGAAGGCTATCTCAAGAGAAACCAGTAACGGTCTGCCGTTGCGGTATGATCCGCGCCTCCTGGGGCGGCCGCTGAAAGCGAGCTCCGCATGGCCTTGAGCGCGATCTCTTGGTTCGCCCCCGTCGACGGCTATTGCGAGCGTCTGGAGCCGGGCTTCTGGGCCGAGCCCATCAACGCATTGACCAATGCAGCCTTTCTGATCGCGGCCCTCGGTGCGGCTCTTCTCCTGGCGCGCCGCAAGAACGCGGATCGGGCAGCCGGCCTCCTGGTCGGGCTGACCGTCGCCATCGGCATCGGCAGCTTTCTTTTCCACACCTTCGCTGTCGTCTGGGCGTCGCTTGCCGACGTCATCCCGATCGCAGTCTTCATTCTCGTCTATTTTTATATGTCGATGCGCCGGTTCCTCGGCTTGCCGGTCGCCGGCGCGGCCTTGCTGACAGCGGCCTATGAGGCGGCTTCCATGGCCTTTCCGCGGCTCTGGCGAGCGATCGTGCCGGCCGATGCCGATCCTGTGGGAAGTTCCGTCGGCTATCTGCCGGCATTCCTCGCCATGATAGCGATTGGCAGCCTCGCCCTGGCGCGCGATCCTGCGTCGAGCCGGCGGCTTCTCGCGGCCGGCGCCGTCTTCGCCGTCTCGCTGGCGTTACGCTCCATCGATCTTCAGATTTGCGCGGCCGTCCCGCTCGGCAGCCATTTCCTCTGGCATATCCTCAACGGGCTCGTGCTCTTCCTCCTGATGCGCGCCGCGATTCTCGCCGGCCCCGCTCCGCCTCACACCGCCAGGTCGACGGAGACGGGCACGTGATCGGAGGGCTTTTCGAGGGCGCGCAGGGAACGGTGAATGGTCGTGTGCTGCAGGCGGTCGGCGGCCTGCGGCGAGAGCAGCAGATGGTCGATGCGGATGCCGTTGTTCTTCTGCCAGGCACCGGCCTGGTAATCCCAGAAGCTGTAGAGCCCGCCGGCATCGCTGCAGGCGCGCAAGGCGTCGGTCAGGCCGAGATCGACCAGGGCGCGGAAACGCTCGCGCGTCGGCGGCAGGAAGAGGGCATCGCTCACCCAGATCTCCGGGCGCGCGGCATCGCGGGGATCCGGGATGACATTGTAGTCGCCGGCGAGCACCAGCGGCTCCTCCAAGGTGAGCAGGTTCTGCGCGTGCTCGGTCAGACGCTCCATCCAGCGCAGCTTGTAGTCATATTTCGGCGTATCGGGCGGATTGCCGTTCGGTAGATAGATCGAGGCGACCCGGACCGCGCCTGTGTCCGTCGAGATGCTGGCCTCGAGATAGCGGGCCTGATCCTCGCCCTCCTGGTCGGCCCAATCGCGGCCGGGCAGCCCCCGCTTGACGTCCTCGATCGGGCGCCTTGCGAGAATGGCGACGCCATTGAAGGCCTTTTGGCCGTAAACCGCGACATTGTAGCCGGCGGCCTCGACCTCGGCGCGTGGAAAGGCCTCGTCGACGCATTTGATCTCCTGCAGGCACAGGACATCCGGCGCATCCTCGGCCAGAAAGGCGAGGAGATGGCCAAGGCGCTGTTTGACGGAATTGATGTTCCAGGTGGCGATGCGCATGATCACGGGGGAAGGTCAGGTGAGCGCACCACCTTTGCCACGGCGGGGCCGCCGTGTCATCCCGCTGCTGCTCGCAAAGGGGGGACGCGCAAAGAGCCTCGGCCGCTGGAAACGGCCGAGGCCTGCCTGCCTATGTCAGCGGCGCCAGCAGACGCGGCGCGGTCCCCATGGCGAGGGCTGCCACCTGCAGACCACGCGCGGGCGGTAGAAGCGCCGCGGCGGCGGGCCGTAATAGCCGCCGCGCCAGCGACGCGGGCCGCCGCGCCAAACGCAGCGCCCATAACGGCCGCAGACCCAGCGTGCCGGTGTCACCAACCCCTCCGCCGCAAGGCTCTGTGGCGCGGCGCCGATGCCGATGGGAACGGGGCCGGCCGCCTCGGCACGGCCGATGCCCATCGCGGCACCAGCCAGAGCGGCGGCGACCAGGAAAGTCTTCAAGGACAGTCGCATCATCAACTCCTGACGGTCATAGGCCCTGATCAACCCCACAGCCCGAGAGCCATCCCTCACTCACACTATCGCGCCGCACTCCTGAATCCACTCTGTGCGTCCCGTTCATCTCGCATTCACGGTCAATATCACCGTGGCCTTGCCCGGACGAAGTTGGACGATGGAGGTCGCGCGCACGCGAACCTCGTGCCGACTGCCTCATAAACGGGCAGCCAATGGCTTAGTTCCCGTTCGTCTGGCGCCCTGATCAGCTCCGTCCGAAGACCGGAATGGCGGCGCCAGAAACCGCGCGGGAGGCCGGCGCGAGCAGGAAGAGGACGACGTCCGCGACCGCAGCGGCAGCCACCCAGCGGTCGAAGGGCGCATCGGGCATGGCGGCGCGATTGGCGGGCGTGTCGATGATGGACGGCAGGACGCAATTCGCCCGAATCTCGCGGGCCGCCATATCCTCGGCGAGACTCTCGGTGAAATTGACCAAAGCCGCCTTGGCCGCGCCATAGGCCGCCATGCGACCCATGCCTTTGCGGGCCGCGCGCGCGCCCACGGTGACGATGCTGCTTCCTTCGGCGAGCAATGGAGCGATCGCCTGGACCGCCGTCACGGCGCTGCGCAGATTGGCGGCAAGCATCGCCTCGAAGGCGGACCAATCCTCCTCGAAGGCGAGCTCTCCCGCATCGAAGGCACCGACCGTACAGACGAGACCGGTGATGGGTCCGACACGCCGATGTGCCTCACCGAGCACCTCGGCAACGCTGCCCCGATCGAGGAGGTCGAGATCGCCACGCGCGAAGACGCGCGCGCCGGCCGGCAGATCGGCCGTGGCGAGCTTGCGCGCGGATCGGTCGAGGAGAACGAGGCCCGCGCCCGCCTCTGCCGCGCCCCTGGCAACGGCGCTTCCGAGATGGCCGCCGGCGCCGGTGACGACAACGACGTGATTTTCGAAGTTGAACATCGGCCGGCTCCACGACTGCATGCACGCGAGGGCGCGATCATGTCATTCGTCGTCGTGGAGTTCAAACCGACTGGCCGCAGGCGTGGAGCATCGCGGACCAGCGGCCGTTGCCGCAATCAGGCCGATGGCGGCTGGGCTGGCTGGAAAACCCGCTGTGCGGCCTTTGCGAGAAACTGCGCGAGCTTTCCACACTCCTCCGAGGGGAGCGAATAGTGCAGCCAGCCAAAGCGGGGATCGCGCAGGTGCAGGACGGTAAAGTCCTTGTCCGGCGGCACCTCCGCCGAGAATCGCGGATTGGTCACGGCCTGAACACTGCGGCCTGGCTGCCAGTCCGGAGCGATTTTTGGCTGCATGCGGGCGCGCATGTCGCCGAGGGCCTCAAGGAGTCGATCGATCTGCGCAACATCGAGTTCGATCGCGAGATCGGATCGAGCCTCGTCCGACAGGGTGACCGTCTCTCTCTCGATATTCTGATGCAAGCGAATGACGGCCAATGACGCCTCCTGATCCCGGGAAAGGCTAGCGTCGCGGTGAGCCGTCGTCCACCGTGGCCGCGGGGATCATTCGGGTGATCCTCAAAGGGTGCATACCTTCGACGACCTCATACGGAAGACGGAGCCACGGGCGCGAGAGGCGGCCTCCAGCGAAGCCGCCCCCTTGCCTTGCTCGACGCTGTTAGCGGCGAACCACGCAGCGCTGCACGCGCTTCGTCACCCACCGGCCATAGGCACCGCGAACCCGGACCGTCTGCCAGCGGCAGACGCGGCGGGGGGCCGGCGCATAATGGCGCGGCCGGTACTGGACCTTCGTGACCGTCGCATGCGGCGGAACGAACACGACGGGGCCGGCCGGCGCGGCTGAAGCGGGGGTGACGGCCACGGCCGCACCCAGGACCAGGCCGGCGGCAACAACAAACTGAGAAAGCTTCTTAAGCATGGTTTCTCCTCCAACATGCTGCACGTAGTAATGGTCCAGTCACATGAACCGCAGATTAATGGGATACCCAATTAACAAAATTTAATCTTTAGAGCGCCGGGCATTGGAGGCTCTTCAGGGTTAAGATATCGGTAACAAAAAACCGATTACGCGTGCAGATGATGTGTGCCGGTCATCGATTGCTTAAGGCAGCTCTCTTCAACTTCGGTGGTAGCGCCACGCAGTTGAATTACATCATTGGATGTTCCTCGCCCGGCGCACATGGTAAGCAGAAGGCCGGGACGAAGGAGGAAGGCTTTCCATGACAGGCGATCTCAGCGGTTGTGAGGGTGCTGATGCGGCCGCCGGTGATAATCCGCTGCTCGCTGCCTGGACGACCCCCTTCGGCCTGCCGCCCTTTGCGCGCATCAAGCCCGAGCATTTCCGGCCGGCTTTCGAGGCGGCAATGGCGGCCCAGGAACGCGAGATCGCGGCAATCGCGACCGATGTGGCGGAACCCAGCTTCGCCAATACCGTCGACGCGCTCGAGGCGAGCGGCCGTGCTCTTCGCCGGATCTCAGCGGTTTTCTACAACCTGACGGGCGCCGACACCAACGACGCTCTGGAGGCGGTCGATCGGGAGGTCGCACCCGTTTTGGCGCGGCATCGCAACGCCATTGCCCAAAATGCTGCGCTGTTCGAGCGGTTAGAGGCCCTGTGCGATGAGCCCGACCTCACCCCCGAACAGGTGCAGGTGCGCGAGCGCTACCGTCGGACGTTCCTGCGGGCGGGCGCCGGCCTCGACGCGGCAACCAAGCAGCGCCTCGGCGCGATCGTCGAGCGGCTCGCTACTCTCGGTACTCGTTTTGCCCAGAATGTTCTCGCGGACGAAAAAGCCTACCAGCTCGTGCTCGACCAAGCCGATCTCGCAGGTCTGCCCGATTTCGTGCGGAATGCCGCCGCCCAGGCCGCCGCCGAGCGGGGAATGCCCGGCCGCTATGTGATCACGCTCGCGCGGTCGAGCATCGAGCCCTTCCTGCAATTCTCCGCCCGCCGCGACCTCCGGGAAAAGGTGTTCAAGGCCTGGGTCGCACGTGGCGAAGCGGGCGAGACCGACAACCGCGCGTTGATCGCCGAGATGGTGGCGCTACGCGCCGAGCGCGCCCGCCTGCTCGGCTTTCCGAGCTTCGCCCATTTCCGGCTCGACGATTCCATGGCCAAGGCGCCCGAGGCGGCGCTCGCGTTGCTCCGCTCGGTCTGGCAACCGGCCGTCGCTCGCGCCAAGCGCGAAGGTGCCGCCATCGAGGCGGCCATTCGCGCCGAGGGAGGCAATTTCGCCCTCATGCCCTGGGATTGGCGCTACTACGCCGAGCAGCAGCGCAAGGCGGCGTTCGACATCGACGAGAGCGAGACGAAGCCCTATCTACAGCTCGACAATGTCATCGATGCCGCTTTCCATACGGCCTCCAAGCTCTTCCGCATCACCTTCGAGGAGCGGCACGATCTCGGCCTCTACCATCCGGATGTGCGGGCTTTCGAGGTCACCGATGCCGACGGCCGGCATATCGGCCTTTTTCTCGGCGACTACTTCAGCCGGGCTTCGAAACGCAGTGGCGCCTGGATGAGCTCCTTCCGCGGCCAGGAAAAGCTCACCGGCGACATCCGGCCGATCGTCGTCAATGTCATGAATTTCGCCAAGGCTCTCGAAGGGCCGACGCTTCTTTCGCTCGACGACGCACGCACGCTGTTCCACGAGTTCGGCCATGCCCTGCACGGGCTTCTGTCGGACGTGACCTATCCGCTGATCGCCGGCACCAATGTGGCGCGCGACTTCGTGGAGTTCCCGTCGCAGCTCTTCGAACATTGGCTGGAGCAGCCCGAAATCCTTCGCCGCTTCGCTCTGCATTGCGAGACCGGCGAGCCCATGCCCGAGGCGCTCCTTGATCGCATCCTGGCGAGCCGCACCTTTGGCCAGGGCTTCGCCACCGTGGAATATGCCGCCTCAGCGATCGTGGATCTGGAGCTTCATCTTCTGTCAGCGGCGGACGACATCGATGTTGCCGCCTTCGAGAAGGCGACCCTCGCCCGGATCGGCATGCCGGACGCGATTGTCATGCGCCATCGTCCGCCTCACTTCACCCATGTCTTTTCCGGCGACGGCTATTCAGCCGCCTATTACAGCTATCTCTGGTCGGAGGTGCTCGATGCCGACGGGTTCGGCGCCTTCGAGGAGGCCGGCGATATCTTCGATCCGGCAACCGCCAGCCGCCTGCGCGAGCACGTCTATGCCGCCGGCTATTCACAAGCTCCCGAGGCCGCCTACCGCGCATTCCGCGGCCGCGATCCCGACCCCGAAGCGCTCCTGCGCAAGCGTGGGCTCGTCGAGATCTGAAGTCCTGCACATTGCCGGATGAGTTGACTGACGCTCCTCGCAAAGATGTTTTGCGTGCAATTTGTCCGATCAGTATAGCCGTTTGTTAACGCTAGCGCCGGTTGCTTTCAGAAATGCGGAACAAACCTGCCGGTGTCCTGTTCTGCCGAGGCCTATTGTGCACAGGAGTATTGCCATGAAGGCTCTTTTGATTACTGGTATTGCATTGGCAGGTTTGACGGCCGGAATTTCGGGTGCGGGCGCGCAGACCTTTATCGTGACACCGACGCCCCTGACAAAAGCCGTGAAGCTCGTGCCGACCATTCCGAACACGATGGTGGAGCATGTGCTGCCGATCGCGAGCGGCTTGAAGGTCGTGCCCGGCAGCATCGTGCCGCGCTATGTGCCGCTGACTTATGTCACCGGCATCATTGCCTCGTCCGGCGGCCGCGTGACCTTCACGCCCGACAACAAAAAGCGGTCTCTCATCCTTTCAGGGATCGAGTCGCCGGGCGTGGTCATCCCGCACTACGGAGCCTTCGCCTATTTCGTCTCGCCGGATAAGAAGATGGTCTTCGTCAATCCGGTCAGCCGGGAAGTCACGCGTATCGCTTCGTTCTAAACGGTCGCGACCGGCTCAAAGGACACCTGCGTCGGGCCCTGCGCCGCGTGAATCTCGCGCAGCGTCCGACGTGGGTGATCACGCGTGAGTAGGTGCCTCGCGGCGCGGGGTGGCGTTCCACCGGTCGCCGGGGCGAGCCGCAGCGGCTTTCAGCCTTTCAACATTGGGGCCATGCGTGCCTGGCCCGGTTGAAGCCGGCCGGCTTGCCCCTATCGAACTCTTGCCGTCCGCTCCGAAAGCCAGCTCTGTCGACGATGCTAGGCGAACATGTGCAGCGAGACGATGGCGATCAGGGTCAGTGAAATGACGACGCTGAGCACGATGCCGCCAGCCGGCATGCCGGATTCGCTCGGGTCTCCCGCCGCACTGTGATCGTCGAGATGGGCCATGATGTCTCCGTTCCTTCCTGCGCTGCCGTGGTGGCGCGATGCTGGGCGCCACTATGGCGAAGCCGGCTGCGTTCGGCAATCTCAGGATAGATCGGTTAGGCGTGCGCACCTTGGCGGCGAGCACCGCAGGCGGCCGGCGATTCGGCCGTTCGGAGATATGTCCAGGCCTCGTTGCGGCAGTCTGCCGCGCTCCCGCTTGAAGGCTCCGGCTGCTTGCGTTGGACACGTCAACGCCCGCTCCCACGGGAGCGGGCATTACGTGATCCGAAGACCGCTGGCCGTCGACATGGTCAGAAGCGGTAGTTCACGCCGGCCTTCATCACCTCGAAAGCGGTCTTGTTCTTGAACAGAACCGCAGCCTCGCCCGAATCGGGCTGGGGCACGGCCGCGACGAAATTCCGTCCGGCGAGATTGATGTGAAGGAACTCGCCCTTGATGCTGATGTCATCGGTGAGCGCATATTCAGCGCCGGCGCCGACCACCCAACCGAAGCGGTAGCCCGAGCCCGGCTTGCCGTAGGCGCCGAAACTCGTGGTCTCCGACATGTCCGAACCCGGCGCCGTCACGGCGACCGTGCCTTGCACCCGATTGCTGGCGCGGCCGACGGCAAGTCCGCCCGTCCCGTAGATCAACAAACGCTCGAACGGGAGGAAGCCGATGCGCGGACGCAGCGTTGCGAACCAATGGAGCCGCTGGCTGCCGCTTGCCGCCGCGTCAATCCTCGCGCCGGTGACCGGATCGACGAGGCTCGCCGCCGCTACGCCGGTGCCCTGCAGCTTGATGGACATCACATCCGCTTCGAGGCCGGCCACCATCCAGCCGAACTGGTGATCATAGCCGACGTGCAGGCCGCCGCCGAAGCCTTTGCGGTGCTTGCCTGTGCCCCCGATGGTGCCGCGCAGCGAATCCGGCAGCGCGGTGGCGACCGCGTCGGTCGAGCCGGCCCAAATGGCTTTGGTCTTGAGACGCCCGAGCCCGTAGCCGACGTCCAGGCCGGCATAGGCGCCGGTCCATGTGAAGGCAGGGGGCAAGGGCGCAGGCGGCAGGGAAGGGCGGCGAGGGAGGTCCGATGCGAAGGCAGCGGGAATGCCGATCGTGCAAGCGATCGTAAATAGTGAATTAATCAATCGAGCGCGCATTTCATATCTCACACTAAAAATATGGGCATGGCGGCCGCATAAGCCGCTTAGAACGAGTAAGAGAGAAGCTAATCTCAAATAGTATTGGCAATTATGCTTGCGGCGTTGCAAAATGTGCGCAGCAAGCGGCCGTCGATGCCGAATGCCAGGCTGCGATGCAATAATGCGCTGCTATGGTTCAGGATGGATTAATCGGCGGCTTGCGCTTCGACGCTATCGAGGGCCAGCATTCCTTGATGGGCGCGAGGGAGGTCCTCTCCCGCGAAGCGGTGACCGCATGAAGCTCTTGGCATGGCGCATGGTGCGCTGCTACTCTCGCCGGGAAAACCAAACGTGGCGAGGCTTCCGGATCCTCGGCAGCATGTCGCCCGAGGAATTACGGCCGTGACGGTCATTGATGACGCAAGAGTCGGTGGGACCCCTGCCCAGACGCGGCAGAATCCGCCCGCCGGAGAGGGCGTTCCGCGGGGCGGCAAGTCGCGGCGTCGCGGACGCCGGCGGCGCTGGCGCCGCGGTGGGCCGCGAGCTGCGGCTTATGCGGCGCTCGATCTTGGAACCAACAACTGCCGCCTTCTCGTCGCCGAGCCGACGGCGCATGGCTTCCGGGTGGTCGACGCCTTTTCCCGCATCGTGCGGCTGGGGGAGGGGCTTGGGCGAGCCAATCAACTCGGCGAGCCCGCCATCCTGCGCGCCATAGAGGCGCTCAAGGTCTGCCGCAGCAAGATCGACAGCAACGGCGTGGTGCGCGCCCGCCTCATCGCGACGGAGGCCTGCCGGGCGGCGGTGAACGGGCCCGTGTTCATTGAGCGGGTCGAGCGGGAGACGGGTCTCGCGCTCGAGGTGGTCGACCGGCGCACCGAGGCCTATCTCGCCGTAACGGGCTGCGCCAATCTCGCCGATCCGCAGGCCGACGCGGTGGTGGTCTTCGACATCGGCGGCGGATCGACCGAGATCATCTGGCTCGAGGGCATGCAGTCCTCCGGACGCACGGAACCGGGCGAACGGGTGCGCGCCTGGGAATCCATGCCGACCGGCGTCGTCACGCTCGCCGAACGGCATGGCGGCGCCCATGTCACCCGTGAAGGCTTCGAAGCCATGGTGGCGGATGTCGGCGCCTTGGTCGCCGGCTTTGCGGAGCGGGCCGGCATCGCCGCCTCTCAGCGCGGCTTTCACCTGCTCGGGACCTCCGGGACGGTCACGACCATTGCCGGCGTTCACCTCGCGCTGCCGCGCTATGACCGGCGGCAGGTGGATGGGCTCTGGATGACGGATCCTGAGGTTTCGGAGGTGATCGATCATCTTCTCGACACCGGCTATGACGAGCGCGTCGCCAATCCCTGCATCGGGCGCGAGCGTGCCGACCTCGTGCTCGCCGGCTGCGCCATTCTCGAGGCCATTCGCCGTGCCTTTCCGAGCGAGCGGCTCAGGATCGCCGATCGCGGTCTGCGCGAGGGCATCCTCATGACGATGATGCGCGAGGACGGCGTCTGGCGGGGCGGATGGGGCACGTGACGCGGCGCGGGACGGGCGATACGCCGCGGACACTGAAGGTGCGCGTCAAGACGGCGGGCAAGCGCTCGGTTGCGTCGCAGAAATGGCTCGCACGCCAGCTCAACGATCCCTATGTGGCCCGCGCCAAGCGCGAGGGCTACCGGTCGCGAGCAGCCTATAAACTCCTCGAAATCGATGAGAAATACCCGATCCTGAAGCGCGGCCAGCGTGTCATTGATCTCGGCGCCGCACCGGGGGGGTGGTCGCAGGTCGCCGCTGCCAAGATCGGGGTGAGCAAAGGCGAGGGTAGGGTCGTCGGCATCGATCTCCTGCCGATCGAGCCTCTGCCCGGCATCGACTTCATCGAGCTTGATTTCCTCGCCCCGGAAGCTCCCGAGCGCCTGATGGCGCTGCTCGGCGGGCGGGCCGATGTCGTTCTGTCGGACATGGCTGCCAATGCGACCGGCCACAAGAAGACCGACCATCTCAAGATCATGGGGCTCGCAGAGACTGCAGTAGACTTCGCGCGCCGGGTCTTGGCGCCCGGCGGGGCCTTTCTCGCCAAAGTCCTGCAGGGCGGGACGGAAACGAGCCTGCTCGCCGACCTGAAGCGCGATTTCCGCGAGGTCCGTCACGTCAAGCCGGCGGCGAGCCGCGCCGATTCGGCCGAACTCTACGTATTGGCGAAGGGATTCAGGGGCGGGGACGCCGACGCCCAGGACACCGCGCCGCCCACACCTTAGCGTTCCGCGTTCTCTCCGCGGCAGCCGCTTCCTCGCTCCAACACGCTGCAGGGCGTCGAGGCCGGTGCGTGGATCGGGGATCACTCCGCCGGTTGGCGGTGTTCCTGGATGCTCTCGGCGCTCGCCTTGCGCGGATCGCGGTGGCCCGAGACCTCGGCGCCGGCATCGGGCTTCAACTGCATCAAAACGAAGGCCGATGCGGCCGAGAAAGCGGCAACGACCAGGAAGGCCGGCCAGAAGTCGGAAGCTTCGAGATCGATGCCCGGATGCCGGCTGGCCGCGATCTCGAGCGCCAGAGCCCCAACGGCAACGCCGACGCTGAGCGAGAGCTGCTGGGCGACGCTCGAGAAGCTCGTAGCGAGGCTCATGTCGCGCTTCGTCACATCCGCGAACATCAGCGCATTGAGCCCGGTGAACTGCAGCGAGCGGAAGCAGCCGCCGACGAGCAGCACGGCGAACATGATCACATAGGGCGTATCGACGGTGAAAAAGCCTTGAACGGCGAGGAAGGCAGCGCCGATGAAGGCATTGATGATCATGACCCCGCGAAAGCCGTAGCGACGCAGGATCCGGGCGGCGAGCGTCTTCATGAACATGGCGCCCGCCGCTGCGGCAAAGGTGGTCAGGCCCGAATGCAGGGGATCGAAGCCGAAGCCGACCTGCAGCATGAGCGGCAGGAGGAAGGGGATGGCGCCGACGCCGATTCGGAACAGGAAGCCCGCCAAGACCCCGATGCGGAAGGTCGGGATCTTCATGAGGGCGAGGTCGAGCACGGGATGGGGAACGCGCTTGGAATGCCAGATATAGGTGGCGACGGCGATTGCGCCGATCACCGTCGCGGCGATCGACTTCTCGATCGAGACGAGATGCCCGCCGCCC
Source organism: Chelatococcus sp. GCM10030263 (assembly GCF_042666455.1). Classification (NCBI taxonomy): domain Bacteria; kingdom Pseudomonadati; phylum Pseudomonadota; class Alphaproteobacteria; order Hyphomicrobiales; family Chelatococcaceae; genus Chelatococcus; species Chelatococcus sp. GCM10030263. The sequence goes on from NZ_JBHTDB010000009.1 coordinate 693,622, forward strand.
GTGGTGAGCCCGAACATGAGGAAGGAGAGGCCGACCGCCGACAGGATGGTGCCCGTGAGGTCGAGTGGCGGCACGTCATCTTCGCGGATGTTCTCGAAGAATACGGTCGCCATGGCGATGCCGATGATGCCGATCGGAATATTGATGAAAAAGATCCACTGCCAGTGGAAATAGGTGGTGATGAAGCCGCCCAACGGCGGACCGACCACCGGCCCCACCATCGCAGGGATCGATAGATAGGCGAGCGCCTGCACCATCTGGTTGCGCGGCACGCTGCGCAAGAGCACGAGCCGGCCGACCGGCACCATCATGGCGCCGCCCATGCCCTGGAAGAAGCGCGCCAACACGAAGCTTTCCAGCGAATGGGAGAAGGCGCAACCGACCGACCCCAGCATGAAGACGCCGATCGCCAGACGAAAGATCGTCCGTGCGCCGAACTTATCGGCCATCCAGCCGCTGATCGGGATGAAGACGGCGAGGCTGACCAGATAGGAGGTGAGGGCGAGCTTCAGCGCGAGCGGATCTTCGCCGAGATCCCGCGCTATGGCCGGCAGCGACGTGGCGATAACCGTCGAATCCGTGTTCTCCATGAAGAGCGCACAGGCGACGACGAAGGGGACGAGCATCGGGCGGGCCACTGCGGCCTCTTGCCTTTACGGGGGGCGACGGTTGCAAGCGCTCCATAACATAAGCCGATCCCGTGTGTTCGGCCTGGGACGCGGGGCAGCTCGCTCGCCTATGCATGGAACGGGCCATCAAACTGCGGCCAGTGCACTCGACGACTTGCCACAGGCGTGTTACACGCCGCTGCCAACTCTAGGAAGCGATTACCGCGTGGCGAGGTGATGATGGCCTCGGCGGAGTGCTTCGCAGCATGAAGAAAGGGTTGGCGATGCCCGTCATCCACGACACTCCGTTCCGTGAAGCCCTGACATTCGACGACGTGCTCCTGCAGCCCGGTCATTCCGAGGTGATGCCGAGCGAGGTCGACGTCCGCGCTCGATTGACCTCGACCATTACGCTCAATCTGCCGGTGCTCGCCTCGGCCATGGACACGGTCACCGAGGCGCGGATGGCCATTGCCATGGCCCAGAACGGCGGTATCGGCGTCATTCATCGTAATCTTACACCCGAGGCGCAGGCGGACGAGGTTCGGCTCGTCAAGAAATTCGAATCGGGCATGATCGTGAACCCGGTGACGATCAGCCCCACGGCGACCCTCGCCGACGCCTTCGATCTCATGAAGCGCCACGGCATCTCGGGCATTCCGGTGGTGGAGGACAGCCCCGGCGGGCAGCGCGGCAAACTCGTCGGCATCCTGACCAACCGTGACGTGCGCTTTGCGACGAACCCGCAGCAGCCCGTCGCCGAGCTCATGACCAAGGACAAGCTGATCACCGTGCGGGAAGGCGTCAGCCAGGACGAGGCGAAGCGCTTGCTGCACCAATATCGCATCGAAAAGCTGCTCGTCGTCGACGATCAATATCGCTGCATCGGCTTGATCACCGTCAAGGATATGGAAAAGCAGATCACCTATCCCAATGCGGTGAAGGACGAGCAGGGGCGTCTGCGCGTGGCGGCGGCCACCACCACCGGCGAGGACGGCTTCCATCGCGCCGAGATGCTGATCGATGCCGGCTGCGACCTTATCGTCGTCGATACGGCGCATGGCCATTCCCAGCGCGTGCTCGACGCGGTGACCCGCGTGAAGAAGCTTTCGAACGCGGTCCAGGTCATCGCCGGCAATATCGCGACGGCGGGTGGGGCCAAGGCGCTGATCGACGCCGGCGCCGATGCCATCAAGGTCGGTATCGGTCCGGGCTCCATCTGCACCACGCGTATCGTCGCTGGGGTGGGCGTACCGCAGCTCACCGCCATTCTCGACGCCGCCTCCGTGGCCTCCAGCCAGAACGTGCCGGTGATCGCCGACGGCGGAATCAAATTCTCAGGCGATGTGGCTAAGGCCCTGGCCGCCGGCGCGAATTGCGTGATGGTGGGCTCGCTGCTGGCCGGCACGGACGAGGCGCCCGGCGAGGTTTTCCTCTGGCAGGGGCGGTCCTACAAGTCCTATCGCGGCATGGGCTCGGTCGGCGCCATGGCGCGCGGCTCGGCGGACCGCTACTTCCAGCAGGACATCAAGGACACCCTGAAGCTCGTGCCCGAGGGCATCGAGGGCCAGGTGCCCTATAAGGGCAATGTGGCGAGCGTGCTGCACCAGCTCGTCGGCGGCTTGCGTGCCGCCATGGGCTATATCGGTGCGCGTGACCTTGCCGAACTGCGCGAGAAGGCCGAGTTCGTCCGGATCAGCGGTGCGGGCCTGCGCGAGAGCCATGTCCACGACGTGACGATCACGCGCGAAAGCCCGAACTACCGCAGCCGAGACTGAGGCATGTCCATTGCCACCGTTCTCCTGCCGGTCTTCGTCGAGGTCGCGCTGACCTTCGGGCTGCTGTTCTGGGCCGGCTTTCTGCGCACCCGTGAACTCAGATCCGGTCGGGTGCGCCGTGAAGACGTTAGACTCGACGACCACGCCTTTCCGGACAAGGTGCGGCAGGTCGCCAATTGCTACGGCAATCAGCTGCAACTGCCGGTACTGTTCTACGTGGTGGTGGCGTTGGCACTTTTCACGCGTCAGGCGGATTTCCTCTTCGTTCTCCTGTCATGGGTTTTCGTGATTACCCGTCTGGCGCATGCCTTCGTTCACACCGGCTCGAACGACATTGCCGTCCGTGGGCCGGTGTTCGGGATCGGCGGCATTGTGCTCGCGGTGATGTGGGCGATCTTCGCCGTCAAGATCCTTACCGGGATCTGACGCGCATGGAGCTTTGGCCGTGACCCCGGCAGCACGCCTCGCCGGCGCCATTGAGGTTCTCACCGACATCCTCGCTCGGCGGCGGCCAGCGCCAGATGCGCTCAAGGATTGGGGCCTCGCGCGGCGCTTTGCCGGCTCGAAGGATCGTGCCGCCGTCGCGAGCCTCGTCTATGACGCCCTGCGCCGCAAGGCGTCGAGCGCCTTCCTCATGGGCGCGGACTCGCCGCGCGCCATCCTGCTCGGCATGCTCTGCCTGCAGCGCGGGCTCGAGCCGGAGGCAATAGCCGCCCTCTGCAATGGCGAGCGCTTCGCCCCCGAGCCGCTGACAGACGACGAGGCGGCGCGACTCGCGGCCGCCGGTATCGGCGATGCCCCGGCTGCGGTTGCCGGTGATTTCCCGGAATGGATCGAGCCGTCGCTCACCAAGGCTTTTGGCCCGGCGCTGCGTGATGAAATGCAGGCGCTTGCGCGACGCGCACCGCTCGACATCCGCGTTAACGGCCTCAAAGCCTCGCGCCGGGTCGTGAAGGAGGCGCTCGCCCATCTCGCGCCGGAGGAGACGCCGCTGTCGCCCTTCGGGCTGCGCTTCGCCGTATCCGAGGACGGGCGCGGGCCGGCTTTGCAGGCGGAACCGGAATTCCTCGACGGATGGTTCGAGATCCAGGACGAAGGTTCGCAGCTCGCGAGCCTTCTGGCCGGCGCTGAGCCGGGCCTGCGCGTGGTCGACCTCTGCGCCGGCGCCGGCGGCAAGACGCTCGCGCTGGCAGCCCTGATGGATAACGGCGGCGAGATCATCGCGACCGACGTCGATGCCCGGCGGCTCGCACCGAGCCACGCACGCATCGCGCGCTCCGGGGCAACCAATATTACGCTGCGCACGCCGCGGGGACGCTACGACCCACGCCGGCCGGATCCGCTCGCCGATATCGCGGGAACGGTCGATCTCGTCCTGGTCGATGCACCCTGTACCGGCAGTGGCACCTGGCGACGCAACCCGGATGCGAAATGGCGCCTTCGGCCGGGTAGCCTCGCCGAGCGCCAGCGCGACCAGGTGGTGGTGCTCGATCGGGCGGCGACCCTCGTCAAGCCGGGCGGGCGGATCGTCTACATCACCTGTTCGATCCTGCCGGAGGAAAACGACGACGCGGTCGCGGCCTTCCGGACGCGCCACCCTAACTTCGCAGGGGTGTCGCCGGCCGATGTGGCTGCGCTGTCAGGCTTTGCCGAACTCGCGCCCTGCGCGACTGCCGGCGGACTGCAGATCACGCCCCTTCGCACCGGCACGGACGCATTTTATATCGCTGTGCTGAAGCGGGCTTAACGCCGTTTCTTGAATCGGTAATAGAGCGCCTTGGCGAACTGCCGCCCGGCTTGCAACCGTCGCTCGAAGGCGCCGAGCAGGGTGGTGCCGAGATGCCGGCCGGGTTTGGCGGATATGAGCACCTCGACGATCGCTTGCCGCTCCTTCCACAGCGAGGCCATGAAGCCGCTGTCGTCATGGGAGCAGGAATCGAGAAGGGCGATCGCCGGATCGGCTACGAGGTCGTTCGTATAGTCCTCGACCAGCAACACGCCGGGCGAATAATCGCCGAGCGCCTCGTCATAGGCGATCTTCCAGGTGAAGACGCCGCCGCCCGCGTGCAGCATGATTTGCATGGCGATGGGCTTGCCGGCGAGCCTGAGCGCTGCGATGTCGATATGTCCTGCCTCCGCCATGCCGCGGAAGGCCGCGCGCACGAAATCGGCCCGCCCCGGATCGCTCGCGACGGCCGTGCCGGTGCGCCCCTTCCAGCTCGCGGCTTCAAGCGCCAGGAACTCCTCCAACGCTGCGGCAACCTCCGCGGGCGCCTTGTGCCGCGTCGTCGTCAGCAGCCCGAGCTCGGTCAATCGGCGACGGTGCTGCCGGAGTTTCTTGCGCGTGGAGGACGAAAGCGCCCAACCCGAGCCTTTTTCGTCCGTTGCTTGTGGGCGCAGGGCGGCGCGTCGATGTGTGCCCACCACGCGGAGCGGCGAGTTGCGCCGGTAGGCAAGGGTCCGCAGACCCGCCATGACCGGGCCCTCGTCGCCCATCAGCGGGAAGGAGACGATGTTGGGCAGTCCCGGAACGGCGGCGATAGCGTCGAGCATCGTGGCGAGGAGGGGCTCCACCGCGGTCCGGTCGACGGCCGGCGTCGCCAGGAAAGCGTAATCATGGGCAAGCGCTTCCGCGACGGAGATCCAAAGCCGCGTCGCGGCCCGCCTCATCCGGAAGGCGGCAACCGCGAGGAGATCATCCGGAGCCCGTTCGCTCCCTCGCCAGACGAGCACCAAGACGAGATGCCGCGGATCCTTCATCCTTGCGGCGGCCGCCGTGACGAAGGCCGGGTCGAAGAAAGGGTTCGGCTCAACCGCCCGGCCGGTCAGGCTCTTCCAGGCCGCAGCATAATAGGCCGCCGTATAGCCGGAGCCAGCGTTCGCCAGCAGGGTCTTGCCATCGACGACTTCCGCCTCGAACAGCAGCGCGGCGGCGGACGCAGGTCGCGCCACCGCGTCGGTATCCCAGATGGTGCCGGTCTCGACAGACATGGCAGGAGGGAGCTCCAAATGCCTCGGTGGCAGGCGCCTTGCGGCAAGTGCCGTCGCGGCAGTGCCTTGGCCCCAGGATAGCGGCGCCCGCCGCAGAGAGCGATGGCAAGGCAGCGCTTTGCTCCTATCATCCCCAATGTCTATCGGTCCATGCCGGAGGCCTAGAGATCCTTGCATCCTCGCGCGCTATCCCGTAGCTGATGGCGATGCACGACAGCATTCTCATCATCGATTTCGGTAGCCAGGTCACCCAGCTCATCGCGCGCCGCGTGCGCGAGGAGGGCGTCTACTCCGAGATCGTACCCTTCACCAAGGCGGAAGAGGCTTTTGCGCGGCTGAAGCCGAAAGGTGTCATCCTCTCGGGCGGGCCGGCTTCCGTGCTCGATACTGACGCGCCGCTCGCGCCGCCTGCGATCTTTTCGGCCGGCGTGCCGGTGCTCGGCATTTGCTATGGCGAGCAGGCGATGGCGCAGCAGCTCGGCGGCGAGGTCGAGGCCGGGCATAACGGTGAATTTGGCCGGGCCGAGGTGGAAGTGGTCGCCGACACACCGCTGTTCGCCGGGGTCTGGGACAGGGGAGGTCGCTATCCCGTATGGATGAGCCACGGCGACCGCGTCACGAAGCTGCCCGAAGGCTTCCGCGTGCTCGGCGTTTCCGAGAATGCGCCCTTCGCCATCATCGCCGACGAGGCGCGGCGCTTTTACGCCACCCAGTTCCATCTTGAAGTCGTGCATACGCCGCAGGGCGCCGCCATCCTACGCAATTTCGTCCGCACCATCGTCGGCTGCGCCGGCGACTGGACCATGGCCGCTTTCCGGGACGAGGCGATCGCCCGCATTCGGGCGCAAGTGGGCAAGGGGCGGGTGATCTGCGGCCTCTCGGGCGGCGTCGATTCGGCGGTCGCGGCCGTGCTGATCCACGAGGCGATCGGCGACCAGCTCACCTGCGTGTTCGTCGACCACGGGCTGATGCGTCTCGGCGAGGCGGAGCAGGTTGTCGGCCTCTTCCGCGACCACTACAATATCCCGCTGGTGCATGTGGAGGCAGAGGAGCTCTTCCTCTCGGCGCTCGCCGGCGTCAGCGATCCGGAGGTCAAGCGCAAGACCATCGGCAAGCTTTTCATCGACGTCTTCGAGGCGGAGGCGAAGAAGGTCGGCGGCGCGGATTTCCTGGCGCAAGGCACGCTCTATCCGGACGTGATCGAGTCCGTCTCGTTTACCGGCGGCCCGTCGGTGACGATCAAGAGTCACCACAATGTCGGCGGGCTGCCCGAGCGCATGAATATGAAGCTCGTGGAGCCGCTACGCGAGTTGTTCAAGGACGAGGTGAGGGCGCTCGGGCGTGAGCTCGGCCTGCCCGAGAGCTTCGTCGGCCGCCATCCCTTCCCGGGGCCGGGGCTTGCGATCCGCGTGCCCGGTGAGATCACGCGCGAGAAGCTCGACATCCTGCGCAAGGCCGACGCCATTTATCTCGATGAGATCCGCCGGGCGGGGCTCTATGACGAGATCTGGCAGGCCTTCGCCGTGCTCCTGCCGGTGAAGACGGTTGGCGTGATGGGCGACTACCGCACCTATGACCACGTCTGTGCCTTGCGCGCCGTGACCTCGGTCGATGGCATGACGGCAGATTTCTACCCCTTCGACATGACCTTCCTGGGCCGTGTTGCAACGCGCATCATCAACGAGGTGCGCGGCATCAACCGCGTGACTTACGACATAACCTCGAAGCCGCCCGGCACGATCGAGTGGGAATGATTTTGGCCCTGCCGGGAGTATCCGGCGGCACGCCAGAATACGATGTAACACACTGATAAACAAAACATATCATCCATAGACGTTCAGGGTCTATCGGCCGGCAGAGATGGCGGCTGACGTACTCGCTGACGGTATGCCTCTCTCTTGCGAAAGCGGGTTTTGTCCGATACCGTCAGGGTCTGAGCGCTTTTGACGGTCTTTTTTTTAATCTAACTAGCTGTAGGGAAAAGAGATTTTGTTCAGATGGCGCCCGAAAACGGCCTGACGGTCTTTTTTCGTGGAGGCGGCTCAAATGCTGACGGATGCAGCCCTTAAACACCTGAAGCCAAAAGACAAAATTTACAAGGTGACGGACCGGGACGGCATGTATGTGCTTGTGAAGCCATCGGGGACCCTCACTTTTCGGCTGGATTACCGGATGAACGGGCGGCGTGAGACCGTCACGTTCGGCAAGTACGGCCCGGCCGGCCTGTCGCTCGCTCGCGCTCGCGAGCTATGCATCGACGCCAAGCGAGCCATCAGCGAAGGGCGATCGCCGGCGATCGAAAAGCAGCGGGAGAAGCGCCGGCTTCTGGAAGCGAAGAGCTTTGGCGAGTTCGGCGAGAAATGGCTGACCGCGGCGCCGATGGCGGAAAGCACGCGGGCGATGCGCCGATCGATCTTCGAGCGCGATCTGCTACCCAAATGGCGTAACAGGCTTCTGACCGAGATCACGCCCGACGACCTTCGAGCGCATTGCGGCGCCATCGTCGAGCGCGGAGCGCCGGCGACGGCAATTCACGTCCGCGACATCGTCAAGCAGATCTACGGCTTTGCGATCTTGCACGGCGAGAAGGTCGCCAACCCCGCTGACGATGTGGGGCCGTCTTCCATCGCGACCTTCGTGCCGAAGGACCGGTCGCTCTCGCCGACCGAGATCAGGATCATGCTCAAGCTGCTCGAGAAGGTGGCGACGCTGCCGACAATCCGGCTCGGCATGCGTCTCTACCTGCAGACGATGGTGCGCAAGAGCGAGCTGCAGGACGCGACCTGGGATGAGGTGCAGACGCGGACATCGCGATAAATGCGCTCGACCGGGCAGCCGCTGAGATAGCCATAACCGCCATGGATCTGAATTGCCTTGTTGCAGATCTCTTCGGCCGCTTCCGAGGCGAAGAGTTTCGCCATCGCGGCCTCGATTGACGACTATTGGCCGGCATCGCGCGTGCGCGCGGCGTGCAGCACCATAAGCTCGGCAGCCTGCAGCGAAGTTGCCATATCGGCGAGCTGAAAGGAGACTGCTTGGAAATCGATGATCGGTCGCCCGAATGTTCGCCGCTGTTTTGCGTAGGAAAGTGCCTCCGTGAGAGCCGCTCGCGCCATTCCGACAGACTGCGCGGCGATGCCGAGGCGGCCGAGATCGAGGCTGGAAAAGGCGATCTCCAAACCCTGGCCTTCGTCACCCAGCATTGATCCGACGAAACCTCGCAGTCCACCAGTTCGATTCGGCAGTGACCGCCTGACCGCTGTCCCATCGTATGTTGAACCTCGGCGACCCGATAACCGGGCGTCGCGGTCGGAACGATGAAGGCTGAAATCCCCTTCTTCCCGGCACCCGGATTCGTGACAGCAAAGACAAGGGCGAGATCGGCGCCACTCCCTGACGTGATGAAATGTTTCACGCCGGACAGTACGAACCTCTCGCCTCGGCGGTGCGCCTGAGGTCGTGATCGCAGCAGCATCAGAACCGGCATCCGGCTCAGTCAGGCAGAAGGCACCGAGGTGCTTGCCCTCGGCGAGAGGCCTGAGATAGCGATCCTTCTGTTCCGGCGTCCCGTATTTAAGGAGCGGCGTGCAAGTCAAACCATTGTGGACCTGGAGCGCGGTCGACACGGCACCGTCCGCGGCGGCGATCTCGATGATGGCAAGCACATAGGAGACATGGTCGGCGCCCACCCCGCCGAATTCCGGGGGAATTATCAGCCCCATCAGGCCAAGCTTTCCCATCGCGGCGAAGATGTCCCTGGGAAAGCGGGCTTCGCGGTCTCGTTCTGCTGCGGTCGGCGCGAGTTCGCGTGTTGCAAAGCGGCGCGCGCTTTCACGAAATTCTTGCTGTCGTTCGCTGAACACCCCTAGACGCTCCTATGTGTTCTCGTGCGGGGCAAACGAAAACAGCCCGCCAACGCCGTTGACACGACGGCAGGTCCACGACCCGATCGCTCATGCATAATGGCGGCGAGCCGGGACGTATTGGCTAAAATTGCCGGTCCAACGGCGCGAGGTCACTCAGTTATCGAGCCTCTTCACGAGGCGCCGTGCGAAGCGCTCGCAGATCGGGACTTCCTGGCCGAACCAGCCGATGGAGGCGGACGGCGGCCTACTATCGGGCTGTTCGCGCTGCCTCGTGGTGGCGAGGTTCGCGATCGCTTCGATAATCAGACCCTGGACGTCAAGGCACTTGCATTGCAAAAGTCGCGTGCAAAACTGTCGCGGGTGTCGGGATCTTTGCGTATGTAAAACGCAGGCGAGGCGGAGAGAGAATGCTGAAGGGTCATTCGAAGGTAGTGGTGCATACTGACCTGAGACCCTGATCTTCCTCCAGATTTGAGTAGAGTCCGTCACTCACGGAGACGGACGATGCGCCCCTCACGATTCACGGAAGAGCAGATCATCGGGATGC